>NZ_QUMW01000011.1 GCF_003387165.1 Jeotgalicoccus halotolerans | reverse complement strand
GTGAAATAAGAAAAGGGCAACGATATAAAGATAAAGTTCATTAATAATTGAAAAGATGTGTAAATTTAGAGTGTTTTCCGAATGAGTAGAATGTTGCGTAGGCATGAAAGCCTCTCATGACTATGCAACGGTTGATACGTATATATGAGACTGTGTCACGCCTACGCATCATGAAATACGTATACATGAGCCCATGTCACGCCTACGCAACGTGAGATACGTATACATGAGCCCATGTCACGCCTATGCAACGGTTGATACGTATACATGAGACTGTGTCACGTCTATGCATCGATTATGTCCATATAATTGTGTGAAAAAAGAGAGTCAGTATCTGATCCTATAGTACAATATTGTTACCAGACAAATTGAAAAGGGAGAATCAGATAATGACTCAACTAAATATTAACTTAAATATGGACGATTTAACCGCCCAGATTAAAGATTGTAACCTCGATGCCTTAACGAAAGGCAAACATCACTACTTATTCCTAATGGCTTTATTGTACTGTAAAAATCTTTACACAAGATTGTGGACTTGGCTCCGAGAGAGGAGAGGTGTTTGCTCCGCAATGAGCGACAATCATTGCGGAGTATATAATAATCTTCCTGACTATACTGCATTTTATTAACTTTCTATAAAAATCTATTGACATTTTCATGTAAAATCCATATAATATATATTAGTTTGATTCTGCTTCAGGAGAATTAGCTCAGCTGGGAGAGCATCTGCCTTACAAGCAGAGGGTCGGCGGTTCGAACCCGTCATTCTCCACCATTCAAAACTTAATTTTATATTTATTACATGCGGAAGTAGTTCAGTGATAGAACATCACCTTGCCAAGGTGGGGGTCGCGGGTTTGAATCCCGTCTTCCGCTCCATTTTTTTGTTTATACATAAGGGCCTATAGCTCAGTTGGTTAGAGCGCACGCCTGATAAGCGTGAGGTCGGTGGTTCGAGTCCACCTAGGCCCACTTACAATAGATAATCACTTTCGGCTATAGCAGCCGAAAGTGATTTTTTGTTTTATCCGTAAATTCTCCACAAAAAAGCTGCACCAGGTTTAACTTGTGCAGCTAAGGGCAATTCTATTTTATATGTCCTTTTTCTATAAGAGCTTTACGGATTTCAAGCATTGCAGTATATGTTGCAAGCATATGAATTTGTGTTGTCGGTGCATTTTCAATTGACTTAATTACACTCTCAAGGCTGCCTGCCGCATCGATATTTTCTCTTTCGAAGCCAGCTGTAACAAGACGGTCAGTCATTGCATCAACTGCGATACCTCCGGTAATAATCTTCTCGATATCGAGATCGGCCAGTGATTCAAAGTTTGTATCTTCAAGCCATTTCAGATCGACGCCGTCCGCAGGACGGTTGTTAAGCAGGGCGACAAGCGTAAACGGCTCTTTTTCAAGTTTAACAAGATTCAGCACCTGATTGAGTCCGACAGGGTTTTTCACGACGTTAAGGATAATCTTTTTATCATAGGCGATAATGACTTCCTGACGGCCAAAAACGCGCTCGTTCGTCAGAAATGCATCTTTAATATCCGGCGGTGATACATCGAAGAATCTGCCGGCGCTGTATGCAGCGAGAGCATTGTAAATATTGTAGATTCCTGCATTGTGCAGCGTGTATGTATCATTATCCAGCTGGAATGTTGAATGTGTAACATTCAATTCCTGTACACTTGTGACTTTGTAGTCGAGTTCAGGACGTTTGAAACCGCATGACGGGCAGTAGTAGTCACCGAGGTTGGCATACGTGTAATGATGGTACTCTAAAGTGTGGCTGCATTTCGGACATTGCGCATCTTCTTTAGTTTTATCACCTGATTCGATATCTGTGTCAAATCCGAAGAACTTCTGCGCATTAGGCAGGGTCTGCGAGTTGAACAGAGGCAGATCACCGTTAGCAATAATAGCTGCTTCAGGGACTTCGCGGGCTGCATCGGCCAGCAAATCATATATTTTCTCTGTAGTTCCGTAACGATCAAGCTGATCGCTGAAGATATTAGTATGTACAAATAATTTAGGCTGTAATTCTGAAACGACATTTTTTAAAGATCCTTCGTCGACTTCGAGAACGGCAATTGCACCTTTTGTAGAACGGGGCGCATTCAGAAAAGCGCCGACAATGCCCTGCTTCATATTGGAACCTGTACGGTTGGTAATTACGTTCTTGTATTTTTTAGACAGCACATTTGTCGTCAGAGTTGTCGTCAAAGTTTTGCCATTTGTTCCTGTAATCACGATAACATCGTAATTTTTTGCGAGGTTGCGAAGCAGGTTTTTATCGATGGAAAGAGCGATTTTACCGGGGAGACTGCTGCCTCCGTTTGTAAACTTTGTCAGTAAATAACGAGTAATTTTACCTGCGTTCTTAGCTATAGTGGACTTGAGTGACATTCATATACGCTCCTTTAACTTTAGACTTCGGGTATCAATTATAACATTCCGTATTATTAGGTACTATAATTTTTTGAAAAGGGTTATAATAAACAATATTAATCACTGAGGAGAGTAAACATGTTAGATTTATTTATGAGTCTGGAAGCATGGCAGCAGGCGTTAATCGCCACGTTATTTACGTGGAGCATGACGGGCCTCGGTGCAGCAATTGTATTCCTGACAAAAGGTGTAAGTGAAAACTTTCTAAATATAACCCTAGGTTTTGCCGGCGGTATTATGATAGCGGCGAGCTTCTGGTCGCTTCTCGCTCCTGCCATTGAAGCGAGCGCCGATAATCCGTTAGGCGAGTGGTTCCCAGCCTTAGTAGGCGTCCTCGGCGGTGCTTTGTTTATATACTTATTCGATAAATTGATCCCTCATCGTCACCGCGGTGATGACATGGCGGAAGGACTGCCCTATAAAGCTTCGAGACGCAGTACGCTGCTTATTACTTCGCTCACACTGCATAACATCCCGGAAGGGCTGTCTATCGGTATCTTATTCGGTGCAGCAGGTTTAAGCGACGATCCGGTTATGGTGCTGAGTGCACTGACATTGGCAATCGGTATCGGACTGCAGAATATCCCGGAAGGAACTGCGGTGTCCATGCCACTTAGAGGAGACGGAGCAAGCAGGAGACGTGCGTTTTTCTGGGGCTGGATGTCTGCGATCGTCGAACCGATGGCTGCACTGGCTGGTGTACTTTTAATCGGGTTCATGGAGCCTGTACTGCCTTATGCACTTGCTGCAGGTGCCGGAGCGATGATATTTGTCGTCGTCGAAGAAGTTATCCCGAGTACGCAGAAAAATGGTCATTCCGATGTGGCGGTATTTGCCTTTATGATCGGTTTTGTGATTATGATGGTGCTGGATGTGGCTTTAGGGTAGAAAAAAACTCCGGAGGATTTGTCCTCCGGAGTTTTTGCGTCTGCAATTTAGAATTTAGTAGAAGAATCCGATGATTACTGCACTTAACAGTGATACCAGCGTTGCACCGTATACTAATTTAAGACCGAATTTCGCTACTTTGTCCCCGCTTTCGTTGTGAAGACCTTTAACAGAC
The DNA here is from genome assembly GCF_003387165.1 of Jeotgalicoccus halotolerans. GTDB lineage: Bacteria > Bacillota > Bacilli > Staphylococcales > Salinicoccaceae > Jeotgalicoccus > Jeotgalicoccus halotolerans. The sequence continues at coordinate 220,359 of NZ_QUMW01000011.1, read as the reverse complement.
CCTGCAATAATACCGATACTTCCGAAGTTGGCAAATGAAATCAAGAAGACTGAGAGCATTGCCTGTGTTTTCTGAGATAAGGTATCTGCAAATGTGCCAAACTCAAGAATTGCTACAAACTCATTAGTAATAAGTTTTGTCGCCATTAATGAACCAGCAGTTTGAGCTTCATTCCAAGGGATACCGATCAGGAAGGCAATCGGCATGAAGATATAGCCGAGAATGTCCTGGAATGATAAGTTAGAACCCGGAATCAGCAGGAACAGATTGTTTAACAGACCAATCAATGCGATAAATCCAATAAGCATTGCGCCTACAACCAGTACGATTTTACCGCCGTCGATGATGTAATCTCCAAGAACCTGGAAGAAAGACTTACCTTTCTCAGGGTTTGTAGAGATTTCAATGTCGCCGTCAATAATTTCCTCATCGTAAGGGTTGATAACATGAACGATAATGTATACACCGAACAGATTAAGAACGATTGCGATAATTACAAACTGCGGATCAAGCATTGTAAAGAATGCGCCAACGATTGACAGTGAGATTGAACTCATTGCCTGTGCCGACAGTGTATACAGACGCTGTGTCGTCATTTTAGGCAGCTGGTTTTTAAGAGAAACAAAAACTTCCGACTGCCCAAGCATCATAGATGCTGCCCCGTTGTATGACTCTATGTAAGGCATACCTGTAATTTTTGTAAGCAGGAACCCGATACCTTTAATGATGAACGGCAAAATTCTCGTGAATGATAAAATACCGATAATGGCGGAAATGAAGATGATAGGCACTAAAACGTTAAATAAGAATACATTTACCGCTTCGCCCTCGCTGTTGGTCATTAAATCTCCAAAAACAAATAATCCGCCTTCTCTTGCGAATGCGAGTAAATGATCAAACGCATTGGCGAGCCACAGAATAATTGTCTGTCCCCATTTAGTGCTCAGGAATAAAAATGCAGCAAGCAGTTGCAACACAAGCAATACTAAAATGTTTTTCCAGTGCTTAAACGCAAGTTTACGGTTGCTACTTGCAATCCAGGCCAGGAAGATGACGAATAATATACCGACTATTCCCATTACAATACTCATAATAAGCCTCCAAAAAAATAATGTATGAAATTTTCTCTATGTATATGTTTCCATTTAATTATAAAGTAAATGTTACAAATACGCGATACTGAATCATTATAATGCAAACGTTTACAGAAATAAAGGATATATTGAGAGAAATAAACAAAAATATACAAGTTTTTGAGAAATGCTAACAAGGGCTGTTTTTTTAAAAAAATAAACAAGAGATTTGCCAAAAAAACACATAGCCTGTATACTTTAGTCAAAGTTGGTCAGAAGGAGTGATGAAATGCGTAACATGTCGGATATCATTGAGCAGTATTTAAAAGATATGATTGAACAGTCTGGCAATGAAGCCGTTGAGATTAAACGCGCGCACATCGCTGAAAAATTTGATTGTGTACCCTCGCAATTAAATTATGTCATAAAAACCCGTTTTACAAACGAACACGGATATGTAGTGGAAAGTAAACGCGGCGGGGGCGGCTACATAAGAATCACCAAGGTGGAGACGCATTCTGAAACTGAGTACCTTGCACATCTTCAGAATTTAATCGGGGAAAACATTTCTCAGTTAAATGCAGAACATCTGGTTCAGTCTATGTATGAAAACGAAGTGATTACTTACAGAGAAGCGCAAATTATAGATGCAGTAATGAAACGCGAAATTTTATCGCTTGAGCTGCCTTACAGAGATATTTTAAGAGCAAAAATTTTACGCCGTATAATTACAGCTATACTCTATGCTAAGGAGTGATGATATGAAATGTGAAATATGCAACGAGCGTGAAGCGGCAATTCATATTTCGAAAGGTTCGGGGCTCACTCACCAGGAGCAGTATTTGTGTGAACAATGCGCCAATCAATCGATGGATATAAATTACAACCAGACGGATAATCCGTTTGATATTCAAACGCTGTTAAAAATGCTTGCTGGTAATTCAAAGCGTAATCAGACAGAAACAGAAGAGCATGCCTGTCCGACCTGCGGTGCGACGCTGCAAAGTATTGTGAAGAACGGTTTATTCGGATGCAGCCACTGCTACGAATATTTCGAACGCTATGTGCCGGAAATCGTTACACGTGTACAGCTCAACCAGCAGCGTCATATCGGAAAAATACCGTCGCAGGCGCACGATACTTTAAAGTTGAAACGCGATATCGAAACGCTTGAAAGAACACTGCAGGAAAAAGTGAAAACACAGGCTTTTGAAGAAGCAGCGGTCATCCGCGATCAGATACAGGAACTGAAGGATGGTGGGGCGCATGAATAGACATACAAGTACGTGGATTCGTGAAGCGGTAAATACAGAAATAGAAATGTCATCCAGAATCCGTCTCGCCCGCAATATTAAAGGCGTACCGTTCACCCATGTGCTGGAAGATGATGAAGATCTCGAAGCGCTCGGAGGACTGGTGGCAAAAATGCTGCCCGGTTACAGCCTGACCTCTCTCGGCGGTTTGTCTGTGCAAGACAGAGCGCTGCTTGTTGAAAAACATTTAATCAGTCCCAATTTTGCGAAGCGCGGTACGCGTGTATTTATTAACGGTGATGAAGATATTTCGATTATGCTCGGCGAGGAAGATCATATCCGCATACAGGCGCTTGGTACAAATATTACTCTCGAGGCGCTTTATGATAAAGCGGGAGCAGTTGATGATACATTGGAAGAAAAGATAGAATATGCATTTGATGAGCAGTACGGTTATTTAACAGCGTGTCCGACCAATATCGGGACCGGCATGAGAGCGTCTGTTATGCTGCATCTGCCGGCGCTCGCGGCGACGAACAAAATTCAGCGTTTCCATAACAACCTGACACGTTTCGGATTTACCCTGCGTGGTATATACGGGGAAGGCTCAGAACCGCTGGGTTCTGTTTACCAGCTTTCCAATCAGGTAACGCTCGGATTCGAAGAAAGAGTCATTATTAATAATTTGAGTGAGCTGAAGAATCGTTTAATTGAAGAAGAACGTATGGCAAGACAGCATTTAATGACGCTTGATACACTGGATGCAGTTAACCGTTCACTCGGCATTCTGCAGCATGCTTACAAGCTGTCTTTAAAAGAAGCGGCGATGCATTTAAGCAATGTGAAACTCGGTCTTGATCTATCGTATATTGAACTTGAAAATTTTAATTTTCAAGAATGGTTTCAGCTTATACAGCCGGCCTTTGTGAAAGAACGTGTAAATACAGAAGAATACGATTCACCTGGTATTGCCGCGGAAAGTGCGCGGGCAGCCTTAATGCGTGAATTACTAGGAGGGAAATAAACATGCTGTTTGGTAAATTAACAGAGCGTGCCCAGAAAGTACTGGCGTATGCACAGGAAGAAGCAATCACCTTAAAAAATTCTAATATCGGTACGGAGCATCTGCTGCTCGGCCTGGTCAAAGAACGGGAAGGCATCGCAGCGAAAGTTCTTGCCTCATTTAATATTGATGAACAGCGGGTTAATGAAGAAGTTCATAATTTGATTAATACGGGGACAGAAAAAACGTCTTCGATTCACTATACGCCGCGTGCTAAAAAGGTTATCGAACTGTCGATGGATGAAGCGCGCAAACTGCATCATAATTTTGTCGGTACAGAACATCTACTGCTCGGTTTAATTCGTGAAAGCGAGGGTGTTGCAGCACGCGTACTGGCAAATCTGGATTTAAACATTACAAAAGCGCGGGCAGCTGTTATTAAAATGCTCGGGAATCCCGAATCATTCCAGTCGCACAGCAGCGTCGAAAAAGATACGAACACGCCGACGCTCGATTCGCTGGCACGCGATTTAACGCAGATTGCGAGAGAAGAGCGTCTCGATCCGGTTATTGGCCGTTCGGATGAAATTACGCGTGTAGTGGAAATACTGAGCCGCAGAACGAAAAACAACCCGGTCTTAATCGGTGAGCCCGGCGTAGGTAAAACTGCGATTGCAGAAGGACTGGCTCAGGCTATTATCAACAATGAAACTCCTGAGAACTTAAAAGGCAAACGCGTTATGTCCCTTGATATGGGCACCGTTGTTGCGGGAACTAAATACCGCGGTGAATTTGAAGAACGTATGAAAAAAGTAATGGATGAAATTCATAAAGCGGGTAACGTCGTGCTCTTTATTGATGAGCTGCACACACTGATCGGCGCCGGCGGTGCAGAAGGTGCGATTGACGCATCAAACATTCTGAAACCAGCACTGGCTCGCGGTGAACTGCAGTGTATCGGTGCGACAACTCTAGATGAATTCCGCAAGCACATTGAAAAAGATGCAGCGCTCGAACGCCGTTTCCAGCCTGTAATGGTTGATGAACCGAATGCTGACGATGCAGTGCTTATTCTGAAAGGATTGCGCGACCGGTATGAAGCGCACCACCGTCTGACAATTACAGACGAAGCGCTTGAAGCAGCAGTGCGTATGAGTGACCGTTACATTCAGGACCGCTTCCTGCCGGACAAAGCCATCGACTTAATCGATGAAGCTTCATCCAAAGTCAGATTAAGAAGCTATGCGGCGCCGCCTGACTTAAAGGATCTCGAAACAGAGCTTGAAACTGTGAAAAAAGAAAAAGATGCGGCAGTGCAGAGCCAGGAATTTGAAGCGGCGGCGAATTACCGCGATCAGCAGACGAAGATCGAACGCCAGGTGAAAGAGTGTGAAGAAAACTGGAAAAAAGAGCAGGGTGACTTGTCACAGTCGGTAACACCGGCGGATATTGAACTTGTCGTTGCAGGTATTACAGGTATTCCGCTTGCTAAAATTGCAGAAGATGAATCGGACAAACTGTTAAATCTTGAATCGATTTTACACGAGCGTGTTATCGGTCAGAACGATGCAGTCACATCTATTTCAAAAGCAGTCAGACGGGCACGGGCAGGACTTAAAAATCCTAAACGTCCAATCGGCAGTTTTATCTTCCTCGGACCGACAGGTGTCGGGAAGACCGAACTTGCCAGAGCGCTCAGCGAAACGATGTTCGGCGAGGAAGATGCAATGATCCGGGTAGACATGAGTGAGTATATGGAGAAACACTCGGTATCACGGCTCGTCGGCTCACCTCCGGGTTATGTCGGCTATGATGACGGCGGCCAGCTGACAGAGAAAGTGAGAAGAAAACCGTACTCCCTTGTGCTGTTTGACGAGATAGAAAAAGCGCATCCTGATGTTTTCAATATGCTGCTTCAGGTGCTGGACGACGGCCGTCTGACAGACTCCAACGGCCGGACAGTCGACTTCCGCAACACGATTATCGTAATGACATCAAACGTAGGTGCACGTGAACTTCAGGATCAAAGATTCGTCGGTTTCGGCGGGTCTGCTGCAGAGAGTTATGAAAATGTACGCAGCACAATGATGAAAGAGCTTAAAAATACTTTCAGACCTGAATTTATTAACCGGGTGGACGATATTATCGTGTTCCATAAGCTGGAGAAAGAACATCTTAAAGAAATTGTCAGTCTGATGATTAACCAGCTGCGCGAACGTCTGTCCGAACAGAATATTCACATTGAAGTGACAGAAAAAGCGACTGAGCGCATCGCGGAAGAAGGCTACGATCCGGAATACGGGGCGCGCCCGCTTGCGAGAAGTATTCAGAAGAATATTGAGGATACACTCAGTGAATCGCTGCTTAGCGGTGAAAGCTTTGAAAATAAACTGGTTACGGTAGATTATAAAAATGATGAATTTACCGTAGAGACTAAAGACAGAACGTCTGCCGCAGTCGAACAATCATAAAAGAAACCCCAATCGCTCAAGAAATTGAGGATTGGGGTTTTACTTACATAAATTAAGAATGAAAAACTTCTTCTGCGAGATTGATCGCGTTGAACAGCGCACTCGCCTTGTTGACGGTTTCCTGGAATTCGCCTTCCGGAGTGGAATCGGCAACAACGCCCGCGCCAGCTTGGACGCTGACAGTATGGTTTTCTAAAATCATTGTCCGTATCGTAATACATGAATCCATATTGCCATCGAAACCGTAGTACAGAATGCATCCGCCGTACAACCCCCGGTTGTCGGGTTCGAGTTCGCGGATAATTTCCATGGCGCGTGTTTTCGGCGCGCCGGTCAGCGTGCCCGCCGGAAATGAATTGAAGAAAGCTTCAATCGGTGAGACGTTATCTCGGAGGGTTCCATTGACAACACTGATAATATGCATCACTTCTGAGAAGCGGCCGATTGTCATATAGCGGCTGACTTCAACGCTGTCCTTCACTGACACTTTACGAAACTCATCCAAAGCTAATTCGACGAGCATTTTATGTTCGGCAATTTCTTTTTCATCAGAGAGCAGTTCCTGTGCGATTGCTTCGTCCTCCTGCGGCGTCGCACCGCGTCTTCTCGTGCCGGCAATCGGATGAATTTCAAGTATATTGTCTTTAACCTGCAGCTGGCGTTCGGGAGAACTGCCAATCAACTCTGCATTAGAGAAGTTTAAATAAAACATATAAGGTGACGGATTGACGTTTCTTAAAATCCGGTACAGCTGAAATCCCGAACACTGCGTGACTGTATCAAAGCGCTGGGAAAGTACGGCCTGATCTATTTCACCGCGGTGGATGTAATTTTTTATCACATCGACATCGTGTTTGAAATCAGCTTCCTGGTAATTGCTTGTAAAAGTCAGCTGCGGATTTTCTGCCTGTCTTCTTGAGAGCATTAAATCCTCAAGCTGAATATTATTTTGCAGTTGTTTTTTTAGTGAATGGATACGTGTTTTCAAAGTGTTATAAGTATCCTTAATACTTTCAAAGCGTTCGGGATTTTCAAATGAAATGATTGAAGTCTGCTGTTTGCGGTGATCGTAGGCAATCAGCGTCCGTGTGAAAACGAATTGATAATTACCTTGACTGCTGCTGTTGCGCGGCTCGATGCCGGCGAGATCCTGCACTGCCTCGTAATTGATGTAGCCGACAGCCCCGCCTTTAAAAGGAAGGTCAATACTGTCAGTATATGCATCGACATAATTTCCAGCATAATCAAGCGCTTCCTGCAAAGTGGTGAAGGTAAACGTTTTATCTGTGTCGAGATCGGTCATAAGAAAACCGTTCTCCGCTTCACTTATATCGATAAAAGGATCCAGGCCGATAAATGAATAATTCGACCATTCTGATGCAGGGTCCTGACTTTCTAAAATATACAGCGCGTCGTCTTTTAAGGCATTGAACATATGAATCGGTGTCAGTACATCGGTGTAAAAACTTTCAATCAGCGGCAAAGTCTTGTATGACCCGGCGCTTTTGGAAAAATCATTAAATGACTGCATAGAATCTCCTTTTCTTTTTAAGAATATGAACATATTTTAAAGAAGTTGAAAGTGTTTTGCAACTGTACTGATGGAATAGTCTGAAAATATTTTGTGAAGGAACGAACAATACTCTGTAATATCATTATTCTTACAGGCTTCTGCCTTTAAATAAGCTGAAATAAATAATACAATAGTAATACGTAAATATAATTGGGGGAGAATATACACGAATGGCAAAAGCGAAAGTATCATTTGAATGTATGGCCTGCGGCTATGAGACGCCGAAGTGGATGGGGAAATGCCCGAACTGCGGAGCATGGAACCAGCTCGAAGAAAAAATAGTGCATAAAGAATCTGCGCCGGGGCGCGGCACGCTGGGGAAGACGCCCTCTGAAGACCGTTCCCGCGCGACTAAATTAACAACCATAAAAAAACAGGACACACCGCGGACGACAACGCGTTCCGGAGAGTTCGACCGGGTGCTCGGCGGCGGTATCGTAAATGGCTCCCTCATTTTAATCGGCGGTGACCCCGGGATTGGGAAATCGACAATTTTACTGCAGACGGCATTGATTTTAGCTGAGAATCATAATGTGCTTTATGTTTCCGGAGAGGAATCACTTGAACAGATTAAAATGCGGGCAGACCGTATTACAGCATCATCGTCGGATCTGACCGTTTTTTGTGAAACGAACTTATTATATATTCATGAAGAAATTAAACGTTTAAAACCCGACTTTCTTATTATTGACTCAATCCAGACAGTATTCCATCCCGATGTAACCAGCGCGCCGGGCAGTGTTGCTCAGGTAAGGGAAAGCACGCAGTCGATTATGAATATTGCAAAAGGCAATAATATTGCGACTTTTATTGTCGGACACGTGACGAAAGACGGCCAGATTGCGGGGCCGAGATTGCTTGAACACATGGTAGATACTGTTCTTTATTTCGAAGGAGATCAGCACCACACATACCGTATATTGCGCGCTGTTAAAAACCGTTTCGGTTCGACGAACGAAATGGGTATATTCGAGATGAAAGCAAAAGGTCTGGAAGAAGTGCTGAACCCGTCGGAAATCTTTCTGGAAGAACGTTCCAAAAATGCTCCGGGGTCGGCCATCGTCGCGACGATGGAAGGAACACGGGCCATGCTTGTTGAAGTCCAGTCTCTGGTCACACCGACGCATTTCCATAATCCGAGGCGCATGGCAACCGGAGTGGATACAAACCGGCTGTCGCTCTTAATGGCAGTGCTTGAAAAATCGGAAGGGCTGCTGATGCAGCAGCATGACGCTTATATTAAAGTAGCGGGCGGAGTGAAACTCGATGAACCCGCAGTTGATTTAAGCATCATTATCAGTATTGCATCGAGCTTTCAGAATATAGCGGTGCGCGGGGACGACTGTTTCATCGGGGAAGTAGGATTAACTGGCGAAATAAGACGGGTTACCAAGATAGAACAGCGCCTGCAGGAAGCAGCCAAGCTCGGCTTCAAACGCGCGATTGTACCCGCATCTAATTTAAGCGGGGTGAATGTGCCCGAGGGGATTGAAGCAATCGGAGTTAAAACATTAAAACAGGCAATTAAACATGCACAGTACAAAGATTAAAAAGGAGGGATAATATGCTCAAATACTTGCTGTATGTTGTTTATATACTGATCGGCATTTCTTTAGGTGTATGGCTGTTTCCGGAACTGCAAATGCTCCTGCCGTTCGAAATGCCGAGGATATTTAATAACATACTGGTCAGCGGCACACTCGGTGTTCTGTTATTTTTCTTATTATTCGGATGGACGCTGTCGCACGCACAAAATTTTTTGAAGAAAAGTGAAGGCTACCTGCTTTCAAGAAGTCTGGTCGAAATCGTTTTTGCCACTCTTGGAATGATGCTCGGACTTGTCATTGCTGTCTTAATATCTCTTTTAATCAATACATTGGACATTCCATTAATAGGTGAAATCGTACCGATTATTTTTGCGGTAGTACTTGGATATTTAGGATTTATGATCGGGCTCCGCAAATTCAGCGAAGTGCTGGACTTCTTTCCGAAGTCTTCGGGCAAGTCAAAAGCTGAAGGCAGTCATCCAGCGCTGAAGAAGTTTATCGATACGAGTGTCATTATAGATGGCCGGATTATCGATGTTGTGGAAACAGGTTTCCTGGAAGGTGAAATTATCATCCCGCAATTTGTGCTGGATGAGCTGCAGCTGATTGCGGACGCTACAGATCCTGTTAAGCGGGAAAAAGGCCGGCGGGGACTGGATATGCTTAATGCCCTGCAGGAGAAGAGCCGTAATGTCCGCATTGAACCGGTGTCTTACGACAAACTCGATGTGGATCAGCAGCTGATCGAGATTGCGAAAAAAGAAAAAGGCGCAATTTTAACGACGGATTACAACTTAAATAAAATATGCCAGCTGCACGACATACCTGTCCTTAATGTTAATGAATTGAGCAGCGCAATCAAAACTGTCGTTGTGCAGGGTGATGTTTTCGAACTGTTTGTATCGAAAACCGGAAAAGAAGAAAATCAGGGTGTCGGATATCTTGAAGACGGTACGATGGTCGTTGTGGAACATGGGGAGAATTTAATTAATCAAATGGTATCCGTCATCGTGACGAGTGTGCTGCAGACGAATTCGGGACGAATCGTTTTTGCGAAACTGGAGAAGAATAAATGAAATATACAGTAATTATACCGGCCGCGGGCCTCGGGACCCGTATGGGCCTCGGATTTAATAAAGTACTGCTTGAAATTAACGGAGAGCCGGTAATTAAACATACGGTCAGACATTTTGAAGAAGACCCGGACTGTGAGGCGATTCACCTGGCAGTAAGAATAGAAGAAACTGCTGTTATGAAGGAATTGTTCTCTGACTCTGATAAAGTGTCAGGTATTCACGCGGGCGGGGCGGAGCGGCAGGACAGCATATACAATGCACTGGTCAATGTACGGGGTGCAGATTACATCTTCGTACACGACGGGGCGAGGCCGTTTCTGACGAATGATGTGCTTTCAAGGCTGAAAAGAAAAGTCAAAGAGACCGGAGCGGCTATCTGCGGTGTGAAAACAAAAGACACGCTGAAACGTGTGGTTGATGGTAAAGTCAAAGAAACGCTCAGGCGGGATGAAGTGATTGCCGTACATACTCCGCAAGCATTTGACTGCAGTCTTCTAAAACAGGCGTATGAGCATGCGAGACAGAATAAGCTTGAAGTGACAGATGACTCGATGATGGTGGAAGCGCTGGGTAAAGAAGTCTATTTAGTCGAATCGACTTATGATAATATTAAAATAACGACAAGCGAAGATTTGCAGCTTGCGCATATGATTCTTAAAGGAAAGTAGTGAGATGATGAGGATCGGTCACGGTTATGATGTGCATGCATTTGATGCATCCCGTCCGCTGATTTTAGGCGGCATGGAAATCCCCCATGATTTTGGTTTAAAAGGGCACTCTGATGCGGATGTGCTGCTGCATACGATTACAGATTCAATACTGGGTGCACTTGCTCTTGGCGATATCGGGAAATTTTTCCCGGACACAGATGAAAAGTTTAAAAATGCAGATTCTGGTGTCCTGCTCGGTGAAGTGGTTGCCATGATGTACGAAAAGGGTTATGAAATCGGCAATATCGATGCTGTGGTTATTGCTGAGAGGCCGAAATTAAGAGGATATATTGATGATATACGCGGAAATGTGGCTGCACTTTTGAAGACGGATATATCAAATGTTAATATTAAAGCGACAACATCGGAAAAATTAGGATTTACAGGCAGAGAAGAAGGCATCGCAAGTGAGGCGGTAGTCTTACTTAACAAACAGGAGGCAAAATAATGAGTAAAGTAAGAGTGAGATATGCACCGAGTCCGACTGGATTCCTGCACATAGGAAATGCGCGCGCAGCATTATTTAATTATTTATTCGCACGTCATCACGGAGGAGACTTTGTTATCCGTATAGAAGATACTGACAAATCAAGACACGTGGCCGAAGGTGAAGACTCTCAGCTTAACTACTTGAAGTGGCTCGGTATTGAATGGGATGAAAGTGTGGATGTCGGCGGAGACTACGGTCCTTACCGCCAGTCGGAGCGCGGAGATATTTACGCGCCGTACATTCAGCAGTTGCTGGATAATAACCTTGCCTACCGCTGCTACATGACTTCAGAAGAACTGGAAGCTGAAAGAGAAGAACAGCTGAAAAACGGCCAGACACCAATGTACGGCGGTAAACATGCGAACTTAACTAAAGAACAGGAAGAGCAGTTCAAAGCTGAAGGCAGGGAACCTGCGATACGTATCCGCGTGCCAAAAGACAAAACTTATACGTTTAAGGATATGGTTAAAGGTGATGTATCTTTTGACTCGAACGGTTTCGGCGACTGGGTAATCGTTAAAAAAGACGGAGTGCCGACTTACAACTTTGCAGTTGTTATCGATGATCACGAAATGGAAATCACCCACGTGCTCCGCGGAGACGATCATATTTCAAACACGCCGAAACAAATGATGGTTTACGAACTGCTCGATCTGCCGCTGCCGGAATTCGGCCACACAGCTTTAATTGTTAATGCGGAGAAGAAAAAACTGTCAAAACGCGATGCTTCAATTATTCAGTTTATCGAACAGTACGAAGAATTAGGCTATCTGCCGGATGCAATGTTTAACTTTATTGCGCTCCTCGGCTGGTCGCCTGAAGGTGAAGAGGAAATCTTTACGAAAGAAGAACTGATTGAAAACTTCGATGAAAACAGACTGTCGAAAGCATCTGCATTTTTCGATAATCAGAAATTAATGTGGATTAACAACCAGTATATGAAACAGAAAAACTCTGAAGAAATTTTTGAAATGGCGCTGCCGTTTCTGAAAGAAGCGGACAGAGTATCAGAAAATCCAGACGAAGCGGAACTCGACTGGGCGCGCAAGCTCGTTCAGCTGTATCAGCCGCAGATGAGTTACGCTGCGGAAATTATAAAACTGTCGGAACAATTCTTTAAAGATCATGTGGAATTTGATGAAGAAGCACAGGAAGTACTTGACCAGGAACATATTCCTGAACTCATGACGGCGCTCCACAAACATTTCACAGAACTTCAAGACTTTTCACCTGAAGGAATTAAAGCTGAAATCAAGGCTGTCCAAAAAGAGACAGGCATTAAAGGCAAGAAATTATTTATGCCGATCCGCGTGGCAGTAACAGGTGAAACAAAAGGACCAGAATTGCCGGATTCGATTTCATTAATCGGCAAAGAAGCAGTGCTCGAGCGCATTCAGCGTTTAATCTAAGCCGGACTGTTGAAATAACATCCGGTGTGCCGTATGATATAGGTGTTAAAAGTTAAGTATGCAAACCGCTGGACACAAAGAGATTATCCGTCTGCTGAAAAGGATAACAAAGCATTTTGCAGAATTGCGCTTTTAATATTGCACGAATTGTATATTAAAAGTGACAAAGCAGAGTGGAACCGTGCGTAAGCGCCTCTGTCCGATTACCGGGCAGAGGCGTATTTTTATGATTTTAGGAGGACGAAGATGTTTCAGAGAGTGAAAGAAGATTTGGACATGGTACTGGCACTCGACCCGGCAGCGAAAAACCGTTTAGAAGTGTTTTTTACATATGCGGGTATTCACGCGGTATGGGCGCATCTGATTGCGCACTGGTTTTATAAAAAGAATTTTAAAGTAATGGCACGTGTGATTTCGCAGCTGAGCCGTTTTGTGACGGGCGCAGAAATCCATCCGGGCGCAAACATCGGCAGACGGCTGTTTATCGACCATGGTATGGGTGTAGTCATCGGCGAGACATGCAATATCGGCAATGATGTAACGATTTACCAGGGGGTAACACTTGGCGGAACGGGTAAAGAAGATCATAAGCGCCACCCGGATATCGACGATAATGTCCTGATTGCAGCAGGCGCGAAAGTGCTCGGGAATATCCGCGTCGGAGAATCATCGAACGTTGGAGCGAACTCTGTAGTTTTAAAAAATGTGCCGCCCCACTCGACAGTTGTCGGCATCCCCGGTCATATTGTAAAGCAACACGGACAGCGTGTCAGAAAACATAATAATTTTGACCATCGGGATTTACCGGATCCGTTGTTTGAGAAACTGCTGGAACTTGAAAAAGAAATTAATAACTTCAGAAGAGAAGTTGGAAATGAGGTAAAAGATGGTTCGCATATATAATACAATTACAAGAAGGAAAGAAGATTTTAAGCCGCTTGAAGAAGGCAAAGTGAGCATGTATGTCTGCGGTCCCACCGTATATAACTATATTCATATTGGCAATGCGCGTCCTGCGATTGCTTTTGATACAGTGCGCCGCTATTTGGAATATAAAGGATACGAAGTAAAATACGTATCAAACTTTACAGATGTAGACGATAAACTGATTAAAGCTTCGAAAGAACTGGGAGAAACTGTGCCGGAAATTGCCGAGCGCTTTATCGAAGCGTTCTTTGAAGATACGGGCGCGCTCAATGTGAAGAAAGCAGATGCGCACCCGAGGGTAATGGACCATATGCCGGATATAGTTGAATTTATTAAAGTGCTGATTGATAAAGGTCATGCTTATGAATCGGCAGGAGATGTGTATTTTAAGACACGTTCATTTGACGGTTACGGCAAACTGTCCCAGCAGTCAGTGGATGATTTGAAGGTAGGTGCGCGCATCGATGCCGGAGAGAAGAAACAGGACCCTCTGGATTTCGCTTTATGGAAAGAGGCGAAGGATGGAGAAATCAACTGGGAATCTCCGTGGGGGAACGGGCGTCCGGGCTGGCATATCGAGTGCAGCGTAATGGCGCGTGAGCATCTCGGCGACACAATCGACATTCACGCGGGCGGACAGGATTTAACCTTCCCGCATCATGAAAATGAAATTGCCCAGAGTGAGTGCATGACGGACGAAACATTCGCGAACTACTGGATGCACAACGGCTATATTAATATCGATAATACAAAAATGTCGAAATCACTCGGTAATTTTATATTGGTGCACGATATTATTAAAGAAATCGAGCCGAACGTTCTCCGCTACTTTATGATCAGCGTTCACTACCGGAATCCGATTAATTATAACCGCGAGCTTGTGGATGCAGCGCGCAACAGTCTGATGCGCATCCAGGACAGCTATCATCAGGCAGCTGAACGTGCGGAGAAAGCAGTCGGTACGGAAGCTGATAAGAAAGTGCTCCTTGCAATCGATGATAACCTTAAGCAGTTTGAAGCGTTTATGGATGATGATTTCAATACGGCGAATGCTATTTCGGCCTGGCACGAACTGACGGGCGAACTGAACAAATATCTGCGCCAGCCGTCGACATCAAAAGAAGTGCTTCGGAAATTTATGAAGGTGTTCGAAACATATTCTGAAATTCTCGGTGTAAGTCTCGACAGAAAAGAACTGCTTTTGGACGAAGAAATTGAAACACTGATTGAAGAGCGGGAAGCAGCCCGGAAAAACAAAGATTTTGCACGGGCAGATGAAATCCGCGACAGTTTAAAAGCTGAAGGCATAGTTTTAGAAGACACGAAAGACGGCGTGAGGTTTAAGCGTGGATAATTTTAAGATGGACGCAGTGCCGTCGCTGTCGCTCGCATTTTTAGGAGATGCAGTTTATGCCGTGCATATCCGCGAGCATTTAATAAGAAACAAACCTTATTTAAAACCCGATGCCCTGCACCGGGAAGCGAATAAGCTTGTCAGTGCGCGTGCGCAGGCAGAGGCACTGCACTTTTTGAGACGGACGGGAGTTCTGAGTGAAGAAGAATGGGATATTGCCAGAAAAGCACGCAATAAATCGAGTGCGACACGGGCGAAAAACGCTTCGATTAAAGAATACCGGAACGCTTCAGGGCTGGAAGCACTGATTGGCCATCTCGCACTGGCGGAGAATGAACAGCGGATTACAGAGCTGATGGCTCATATTATTAAAAACGGGAGTGAAGGACAATGAGCAGTTCGGTTATAGCAGGACGTCATGCAGTGAAAGAGCTGCTGCGTTCGGACAGCGATATCAATAAGATTTATATGCAAGATACTGTAAACAAAAGCCAGCTGAAAGAAATTCTGGACCTGGCGAAAGAAAAGCGTGTCGTCGTCTCGGCGGTGCCGAAAAATAAAATAGACGGACTGACGGACGAACGGCACCAGGGTATCGTTGCACTCGTCAGTGCCCATGAGTATATGCCGCTTGAAGAACTGCTGGAAAAAATTGAAGGTAAAAATGCTAATATTATTATTCTTGATGGTCTGGAAGATCCTCATAACCTTGGTTCAATTTTAAGGACTTGCGATGCAGCAGGTTTTGATGGGGTCATTATTCCGAAACGCCGTTCGGTGCAGCTGACGGATACAGTAGCGAAAACATCGACCGGGGCAATAGAGTATGTGCCGGTTGTCAGGGTGACGAACATCAACCAGACAATCGATAAGCTGAAGGAAAACAACTTCTGGGTCATCGGCAGCGACGGCACCGGGCAGCTTGATTACCGCGAGATGAATGCGAAGACCGGCAGCAATGCGCTCGTAGTCGGTAGCGAAGGTGAAGGCATTAGTAAAAAAACTTTGGAAAAATGCGATTTCACAGTTAAGATACCGATGGCCGGAGAAATTACGAGCCTGAATGCTTCGGTTTCTGCGGCCTTGCTGATGTACGAAGTTTACCGTCAGCAGAATCCGCCAGGACGTGATTAATCATGCGCAAAAAACGGCGTCTGCTGGTGGTTGACGGCTATAATTTAATTGGTGCGAACTCCGAGTTATTTGCAGAATCTAAAATTTCTCTCCAGCTGGCAAGAGAAGAAGTATTGAAAGCGCTGAGCGAGTATCAAGCGCTTCAGAATTATGAAATTATCTGTGTTTTTGATGCTTATGAAGTGAAAAATCAGGAAGCGGTTATCGATTACTACGGTATCACAGTGATTTATACGAAAGAGAAGGAAACGGCGGATGAATATATAGAGCGTTTTGTGTACGATAACTATCACCCCCACCTCTGCGATATCAGTGTTGTAACGAGTGATCTGACAGAACAGAATGCTATTTTTGCCTATGGCGCTTACCGGATTTCTTCCAGAGAGATGTGGATGAACCTGGCGGAAGCCGGTAAAAATATCAGTTCCCATATCGAG
The DNA here is from genome assembly GCF_003387165.1 of Jeotgalicoccus halotolerans. Lineage (GTDB taxonomy): Bacteria > Bacillota > Bacilli > Staphylococcales > Salinicoccaceae > Jeotgalicoccus > Jeotgalicoccus halotolerans. The sequence goes on along the minus strand of NZ_QUMW01000011.1, from coordinate 203,902 downwards.
ACAATAAATGAAAAACTGCCGAGAACAAAACTTGATATCAGCGACGAAGTGCTTGCGAAAATGGAAAAACTGCGCCGCGGAGAGAATTGACGGCTTGAAGGTCCGCCCGGAACCTCATATATTAGAAGTAATATAAAAGGAGGCGGGCGGATGTATTTCATAAAGTCATTGTATATTTTTATTAAAGAAGAGCAGCCGGCTGTTTACGGCGGAGATAAATTATTAGATGCTTATGCACTGCAGGTAAAAGCTGGCGAATTCCACTTTTTTGATAACATCGACCATCATCTCCGTCCGGTAATCAGACGGATGACTTTCAAGTACGATATGAATGAACACGACCGGGAAGATTTAATTCAGGAAATGGTGTTCAGCGCACTGATTTTATGTTTGAAATACGACTTTGCAAAAGGACATTACAAGCATTATGTTCTCCGCTCTATCAGGCTGAAGATGTACGATTATATTCACCGGCTCAAGGTCTGGCATCAGGTTGAACTCAATCCTGACGAAATTCTGCTGCTGGAACATCAGCACGCTCTGCCGCATATCATGCTGAAAGAAACTCAGGCAGAGTATGCGGGGGCAGCTGGCAATTTATCGAATTATGAGAAGCGGACTTTGAAATTATTTCTCGACGGCTGCACAATAGAAGATATCGCAGATATATTTAACAAGGAACCGGAGTCTGTCATCAATACGTTTTACAGGATTAAAATCAAATTCAACTCAGTTGAAGATTTACACACTGTTGTTGACAATGACGCCCTGAACCGATATAGTATATTAGAATTGAAATGAGGATTTTAAGATGAAAATTGCTCTTATATGCAGCAGCTGCGGCTCGCGGAACTATTCACTGAACAAGCCGGTTCACAACGAAAGACTCGTCATGAAAAAACACTGTCCAAAATGCAATAAGCATACAACGCATAAAAGTTCTATATAATTCAGGGGGAACGGTTGATGAATAATAATAAAAACTTCTTCCAAAATGTTGTTAGCGAGATGAAGAAAGTCAGCTGGCCGACAGGGCAGGAAGTAGTCCGTTATACAACGACAGTAGTAGTTACTGTAGTATTTTTTCTGGCATTTTTCTACGTGCTGGATATCGGCATCACAGCACTAATTGATCTTATGTAATTTTAAAGGAGCGGTAAAATGTCTCTAGACAAGCATTGGTATGCAGTACATACCTATTCAGGCTATGAAAACAAAGTAAAGGCAAACCTAGAGGCGCGCCTTGAATCGATGAATATGCAGGATTTAATTTTCCGCGTAGTCATCCCTGAAGAAGAGGAAACAACGATTAAAGACGGGAAAAAGAAAACGGCAATGAAAAAAACATTTCCGGGCTATGTACTCGTCGAACTGGTTATGACAGATGAATCTTGGTACGTTGTCCGCAATACGCCGGGTGTTACCGGATTTGTCGGCTCGCAGGGTGCGGGCAGCAAACCGAATCCTCTCTTGCCGGATGAAGTTAAATTTATCCTGCGTCAGATGGGAATGTCGGAAAAAATTGTTGATGTTGAAGTCGCTGTCGGCGAAGCAATCAATATTATCGCGGGTCCATTTAACAATCAGAGCGGCGTAATCGAATCGATTGATGAGGAGCGTTACAAGCTTACCGTCCTCGTTGAAATGTTTGGACGCGAAACGCCTGTTGAAGTTGAATTCGATCAAATCGAGAAACTTTAAATTTTTAATTGAAATATGTAACTAATATATGCTATACTTTCATGGTCGCAAATTTGCGGCCATCTTTATTTATGTATACAGATGAAGAGTGGGAGGATGAAATCTAAACATCCTGTGACCACATCACGATTATGAGGAGGTGCAACATCGTGGCTAAAAAAGTTATTAATGTTGTGAAATTGCAAATTCCTGCAGGTAAGGCGAACCCGGCACCACCGGTAGGTCCGGCCCTAGGTCAGGCAGGCGTAAACATCATGGGATTCTGTAAAGAATTCAACGCGCGTACACAAGAGCAGGCAGGTCTTATTATTCCTGTTGAGATCTCAGTATTTGAAGATCGCTCATTCACATTTATTACAAAAACTCCACCGGCAGCTGTTCTTCTTAAGAAAGCGGCTAACACTGAGAAGGGTTCTGGCGAACCTAACAAAAACAAGGTGGCAACTGTTACAGCGGATCAGGTTCGTGAGATCGCTGAAACGAAAATGGAAGACTTAAACGCAGCATCAGTAGACGCAGCGGTTAAAATGGTTGAAGGTACAGCTCGAAGCATGGGCTTCACTGTCGAAAAATAAATTAAGTATTAATACGGTCGTGGGAGGATTAACCCCGCTATAACCACAAGGAGGAATAGATATGGCTAAGAGAGGTAAAAAGTATCAAGCTGCTCTAGAGAAGTTTGATCAAAACTCTGTCTTTTCAATTGAAGAAGCAATTAAACTTGCTAAAGAAACGCATGTTGCCAACTTTGACGCTTCAGTTGAAGTAGCATTCCGTCTAGGTATTGATACGCGTAAAAATGATCAGCAGATCCGTGGTGCACTAGTGCTGCCGCACGGTACTGGTAAGTCACAGCGTGTATTAGTATTTGCTAAAGGCGATAAAGCTAAAGAAGCAGAAGCAGCTGGCGCAGATTACGTTGGCGAAGCAGAATTGGCACAGAAAATTAATGGTGGATGGTTCGATTTCGATGTTATCGTTGCAACGCCGGACATGATGGGTGAAGTTGGTAAACTGGGCCGCGTACTTGGGCCTAAAGGGCTAATGCCGAACCCTAAAACTGGTACGGTAACTATGGACGTAACGAAGGCGGTTCAAGAAATCAAAGCTGGTAAAGTTGAATACCGCGCTGAAAAAGCAGGTATTGTACACGTTGGGATCGGTAAAGTTTCATTTAGCGAAGAACAGCTGGTAGAAAACTTTAAAGCGATTCACGATGCACTGGAAAAAGCTAAACCGTCATCATCTAAAGGTGTTTACTTCAAATCAGTTACAGTATCAAGCACGATGGGCCCTGGAATTACAGTTGACCCAAGTGTAGTAAGAACTGTCTAAAATAATCATTGACAAGTGTAGATATATCAGTTATATTTACACTTGTAAATTTAAAAAAATTACCTAAGACAGCAGGAGCTGAACATAACAGCTTAATAACTATCCTGCCGAGGCAAATAAAAATGACTTGAATGATATTCATATAAATTCAAGCACTTTTTGCCGCCGGTAAAAGGTGCTTTTTTATTTGCACCAGAAAAAATAATGGAGGTGTAACTACATGTCAAACGTGATTGAACAAAAACAACAGCACGTTGAAGTGATTTCAGAACAGCTGAAAAACTCTGTATCTACTGTATTAGTAGACTACCGCGGTCTAACAGTATCTGAAGTAACTGAACTGCGTAAGCAATTGCGCGATGCTGGGATTGAATTCAAAGTTTACAAAAACACGATGGTTCGCCGTGCTGCGGACTCTGTCGGCTTATCTGAGCTGAACGAATTCTTAGTAGGCCCGAGTGCAATCGCATTTTCTAACGAAGATGTTATCGCGCCAGCTAAAATCATCCACGAATTTGCTAAAAAACACGAAGCTTTAGAAATTAAAGCAGGTATCATCGAAGGTAGTTTCGTACCGGCTGAAGATGTTAAATCAATTGCATCTCTGCCATCAAGAGAAGGATTGCTTTCTATGCTGTTATCAGTATTACAAGCGCCAGTACGCAACTTCGCATATGCAGTTAAAGCTATCGGTGAAGAGAAAGAACAGGAAAACGGCGAAGCTTAATAACGGGCACGCTGAAAACAATTATAAAATGGAGGAATATTATTATGGCTAACAATGAACAAATCATTGAAAGTATTAAAGAAATGTCAGTTTTAGAATTAAACGACTTAGTAAAAGCAATTGAAGAAGAATTCGGCGTAACAGCTGCTGCTCCTGTAGCTGCTGCAGGTGGCGGAGAAGCTGCTGCTGCTGAAGAACAAACTGAATTTGATGTAGAACTTACAGATGCAGGTTCTTCTAAGATTAAAGTAATCAAAGTAGTTCGCGAAGCTACTGGTCTTGGTCTTAAAGATGCTAAAGAGTTAGTTGACGGCGCTCCTAAAGTCATCAAAGAAGGTCTTTCTAAAGAAGACGCTGAAGCTCTTAAAGCTCAACTTGAAGAAGTTGGCGCTGGCGTAGAAGTTAAGTAAGCTATATAAATTTTGACAGAAAAAGTTCCCGTAAACATAAGTTTATCGGGGACTTTTTTAGTTACTTTCAGCAACTGGGGGAGATTGTATGTCTCACTATTACACTACGGATGACACGCCGCACGAATTCAGCGAAATAAAATTCAGTTTCAACAATCATGTCTACCGCTTTAAAACAGACCGCGGTGTATTTTCTAAAAATCAGATTGATTATGGTACTGAAGTGCTGATTAAAACTGTATTTTCGGATTTTGAAGGCGGCGGTAAGTTTATTGACATGGGCGCAGGCTACGGACCGATCGGTACGGTGCTCGGCAAAGAACTTGGACTGAAACCGGTAATGGTAGAAGTTAATGAGGATGCAATACAATTATCTATTGAAAACACCCGCCGGGAAAAGGTGGATGCCAAGATTCTAAACCGGAGCAGTTATGACGTTTCAGATTTAAATGCATTTCTGTACGTTACGAATCCGCCATTTAGAGCAGGCAAGGATACGGTACTCGAAATTCTGGATGACGGTTATCGGCGCCTGGAAGAAAAAGGCTGCTTTTATATGGTTGTACAGAAAAAGCAGGGCATGGCTTCTTATAAAAAGTATTTAAAATCTCTGTTTGGAAATGTTGAAATTGCAGCAAAAGATAAAGGTTATTACATCTTAAAAAGCACTAAATAAAAAGAAATTATATATTTGACTTGACAAATTGTATATGTTATTCTTATAGAATGTTAAATTAATATCAATAAGTATGTACTTTTCTGTGCAGCTGTTGAATGGAACATTTTGTATAAGTGTCCAGTTTAATAGGAAATGGGGTTGAATACGATTCCGTTTTCTTTTTGTCTTTTGAACTGTTCGGCTCTTAAATGTCCATTATAGTTTACGCAAATATTATTAGGGGTGAATCTGTCGATGAGTCAATTGATTCAGTATGGAAGACATGCACAACGTAGAAGTTATGCGCGTATCGAAGAGAAGTTAGAATTACCTAACTTAATTGAGATTCAGACGAAATCGTACGAGTGGTTTTTAGAAACCGGTCTAATCGAAATGTTTAAAGATATTTCTCCGGTAGAAGATTTTACTGGGAATATGTCTTTGGAATTTGTAGATTATAAACTCGGCGAACCGAAGTATAACGAGGAAGAAGCGAAAGATCACGATTCTACTTACTCAGCACCGCTGAGAGTGAAAGTTCGCTTAGTCATCAAAGAAACCGGCGAAGTTAAAGAGCAGGATGTATTTATGGGAGATTTCCCATTGATGACGGATACAGGGACTTTTATTATTAATGGTGCCGAGCGTGTAATCGTTTCGCAATTAGTAAGAAGTCCGTCTGTATATTTCTCTGAGAAGTTCGACAAAAATGGTAAATTGAACTTCGGAGCAACAGTCATCCCTAACCGTGGCGCATGGTTGGAATATGAAATCGACGCAAAAGATGTCGTATATGTAAGAATTGACCGCACGCGCAAATTGCCGATTACGGTATTATTACGTGCGTTAGGTTTTGCAACTGACGAAGAAATCATCAATCTTCTCGGCGATAACGAATACCTTCGCAATACACTCGAGAAAGATGCGACAGAAACAGTCGACCAGGCCCTGTTAGAAATCTATGAAAGATTGCGTCCAGGCGAACCGCCAACAGTAGAAAACGCACGTAATTTATTATATTCGAGATTCTTTGATCCGAAACGTTACGACCTTGCAAATGTCGGACGTTATAAGATGAATAAAAAACTTCATCTGCAAAACCGTCTCTTCAACCAAGTGCTTACAGAACCGGTTGTCGACTCAGAGACAGGTGAAATTATTGCTGAAGCAGGCTCGACTATCGATCGCCGTACACTGGACTCGATTATGGAGCAGCTTGAAACAACTGCAAACCTGAAAACTTATCACCTTGAACAAGGTCTCTTAGACGAGCCTGTTGAAATTCAATCGGTGAAAGTCAAATCACGCAACAATGAAGAGCATTCAACGACAGTAATCGGCAACGCCTTCCCTGATGTGGAAGTTAAATCAATCACGCCTTCAGATATTATTTCTTCAATGAGTTATTTCTTTAATTTATTGGAAGGTGTCGGATTCACAGATGATATTGACCATCTCGGTAACCGTCGTCTGCGTTCAGTCGGTGAACTGCTGCAAAACCAATTCCGTATCGGTGTTTCCCGTATGGAACGTGTTGTACGTGAAAGAATGTCTATTCAAGATACTGAAACGGTAACGCCTCAGCAGCTGATTAACATTCGTCCTGTAATTGCATCTATTAAAGAGTTCTTCGGAAGCTCGCAGTTATCACAATTTATGGACCAGACAAACCCGCTTGCAGAACTGACGCACAAACGCCGTCTGTCTGCCTTAGGACCCGGCGGTCTGACTCGTGAACGCGCCGGCATGGAAGTGCGTGACGTTCACTACTCTCACTACGGACGTATGTGTCCGATTGAAACTCCGGAGGGGCCGAACATCGGTCTAATTAACACGCTGTCAAGTTATGCACGTGTTAATGATTTCGGATTTATCGAAACACCGTACAGAAGAGTTGATCCTGAAACGAATAAAGTAACGAATAAAATCGATTACTTAACAGCTGATGAAGAAGACAGCTATGTCGTTGCGCAGGCGAATGCTGTTCTCGATGAAGACGGCTCATTCCTCGATGAGGAAGTTATCTGCCGTTTCCGCGGAAACAACACGCAGATGCAGCGGGATCGTATGGACTACATGGACGTATCGCCTAAGCAGGTAGTATCTGCTGCGACTGCTTGTATTCCATTCCTTGAGAATGATGACTCTAACCGTGCACTTATGGGTGCGAACATGCAGCGTCAGGCAGTTCCATTATTAAATCCTGAATCGCCGTTTATCGGTACAGGTATGGAACACGTGTCTGCCCGCGACTCAGGTGCTGCTGTAGTTTCACGCTACAGAGGGCGCGTTGAACATGTTGAAGCAAAAGAAATTCACGTCCGCCGTATCGAAGATAAGAACGGTAAAGAAGTAGAAACAGAAAAAGATATTTACAGAATGTCTAAATTCGTGCGTTCAAACGCAGGAACATGCTATAACCAGAAGCCGATTATTACTGAAGGTGACATCGTTGAAAAAGGTGAAATACTTGCCGATGGACCTTCCATGGACAACGGTGAAATGGCTCTTGGACGCAACCTTGTTGTCGGCTTTATGACATGGGATGGTTATAACTATGAGGATGCTGTAATTATGAGTGAGCGTCTTGTGAAACAGGATGTATACACTTCAATTCACATTGAAGAATACGAATCTGAATCAAGAGACACAAAACTCGGACCTGAAGAAATTACACGCGACATTCCAAACGTTTCGGACAGCGCGCTTAAAAAACTGGACGATCGCGGAATTGTGCACATCGGTGCTGAAGTTATGGACGGTGATATTCTCGTCGGTAAAGTAACGCCTAAAGGTGTGACTGAATTAACTGCAGAAGAACGTTTACTGCATGCAATCTTCGGTGAAAAAGCGCGTGAAGTCAGAGATACTTCGCTGCGTGTGCCTCACGGTGCAGGCGGAATCGTGCTTGATGTTAAAGTCTTCAACCGTGAAGACGGCGACGAATTATCACCTGGTGTGAACCAGCTCGTTCGTGTTTATATCGTTCAGAAGAGAAAAATTTCTGAAGGAGATAAAATGTGCGGACGTCACGGTAACAAAGGTGTTATTTCGAAAATTTTACCTGAAGAAGATATGCCTTATCTGCCTGACGGCACGCCAATTGATATCATGCTTAACCCGCTCGGTGTTCCATCCCGTATGAACATTGGTCAGGTTCTTGAACTGCACCTCGGTATGGCGGCGCGTGCAATGGGCTTAAGAATGGCATCTCCGGTATTTGACGGAGCGAACGAAGATGATGTATGGACTACGATGGAAGAAGCGGGACTTGCACGCGACGGTAAGACGGTACTTTACGACGGACGCACAGGCGAACCGTTTGAAAACCGTATTTCTGTTGGTGTGATGTACATGCTTAAACTTGCGCACATGGTTGACGATAAACTGCATGCAAGAAGTACCGGACCTTACTCATTAGTAACGCAGCAGCCACTGGGCGGTAAAGCGCAGTTCGGCGGACAGCGTTTCGGTGAGATGGAAGTTTGGGCGCTTGAAGCATACGGTGCCGCATACACATTACAGGAAATTCTGACAGTTAAATCGGATGATACAGTCGGACGTGTGAAAACATATGAAGCAATTGTAAAGGGTGAAAACCTGCCGAAACCGGGCGTTCCGGAATCATTCAGAGTATTGATGAAAGAACTTCAGAGTCTGGGTCTCGATGTAAGTATCATGGATGAAAACGACGAAGAAATTGAATTGCGCGATACAGAAGATGACGAGATGGAAAGCCAACCGACTCAATCGGACAAGGTAACTGCTTCAGCTGAAAATGAAAATGTTACTGAGTAATGTGCTGAGCTTCGAGAAAACTTTAGGGAGGAAAGCTCATTGATAGATGTTAATAGATTTAAATATATGAAAATTGGTTTAGCGTCACCGGAAAAGATTCGTTCATGGTCTTTCGGTGAAGTGAAGAAACCGGAAACGATTAACTACAGAACATTAAAACCGGAACGCGATGGTTTATTCTGTGAGAAGATTTTCGGACCGACTAAAGACTGGGAATGCAGCTGCGGTAAGTACAAACGTGTCAGATATAAAGGGATGGTTTGTGACCGCTGCGGAGTCGAAGTTACACGTGCTAAAGTAAGACGTGAAAGAATGGGGCACATCGAGCTTGCAGCTCCTGTAACTCACATCTGGTACTTTAAAGGAATTCCGTCACGCATGGGTCTCCTTTTAGATATGTCACCCCGCTCGCTTGAAGAAATTATCTATTTCGCATCTTACGCTGTAATTAAGCCGGGACCTACGGGTCTCGAGCCTAAGCAGCTCTTAAGCGAACGTGAATACCGCGAGTATTACGATAAATTCGGCAATACATTTACAGCGAAAATGGGTGCTGAAGCGATTAAAGAATTACTTCAGCAGGTGGACTTAAACGCGGAACTTGAAATGCTCAGAAAAGAGCTTGAAACAGCAACAGGACAGCGTCTGACAAGAGCGATCAAACGTCTTGAAGTCGTTGAAGCTTTCCGTCATTCAGGCAATGATCCGTCATGGATGATTCTTGATGTGCTGCCGATTATTCCTCCGGAAATTCGTCCGATGGTACAGCTGGACGGCGGGCGTTTTGCTACGAGTGATATGAACGACCTTTACCGTCGCGTAATTAACCGTAACAACCGTCTGAAACGCCTCCTTGATTTAGGAGCACCGGGAATTATCGTCCAGAATGAGAAACGCATGCTGCAGGAAGCTGTAGATGCGCTTATCGATAATGGCCGCCGCGGCCGTCCTGTTACAGGACCGGGTAACCGCCCGCTTAAGTCACTGTCTCATATGCTTAAAGGTAAACAGGGACGTTTCCGTCAGAACCTTCTTGGTAAACGTGTTGACTATTCAGGACGTTCGGTAATCGTTGTCGGACCGGGTCTGAAAATGTATCAGTGCGGACTGCCGAAAGAAATGGCGCTCGAACTGTTCAAGCCTTTCGTGATGAAAGAACTTGTAGCACGTGACTTGGCGACAAACATCAAGAATGCCAAAGGCAAGATTGAGCGCATGGAAAATGAAGTGTGGGATGTTTTGGAAGATGTTATTTCCGAGCACCCGGTACTGCTGAACCGTGCACCGACACTTCACCGTCTCGGTATTCAGGCTTTCGAAGCTAAATTAGTGGAAGGCCGCGCTATCCGTCTTCACCCGTTAGTTACAACAGCATACAATGCTGACTTTGACGGTGACCAGATGGCAGTGCACGTTCCATTATCGAAAGAAGCACAAGCTGAAGCACGCATGCTGATGCTCGCTGCTCAAAATATCCTTAACCCCAAAGACGGCAAGCCGGTAGTTACACCGTCCCAGGATATGGTTCTTGGTAACTACTACTTGACGCTTGAACGTGAAAACATGAAAAATGAAGGGCATATCTTCAAGAGTATCGATGAAGTTGTGATGGCTTACCAGAACGGTTACACATCACTTCATACGCGTATCGGCCTTCATACACAAACCTTATCTGAGGAAAAAGTTTCTGCGGAGAACAAAGGTAAACTATTAATGACGACTGTCGGTAAAGTAATCTTCAATCAGATTATGCCGCCTTCATTCCCGTATATTAACGAACCGACACGCGAAAACTTAGAACGCAAAACACCAAACAAATACTTCATTGACGCTAAAGATTTAGGCGAAGAAGGTTTAGTTGAAAAAATTCAGGAAATGCCGCTTGTCGATCCATTTGACAAGAAATATCTTGGACAGGTTATTGCGGAAGTCTTCAACAAGTTCCACATTACAGAAACATCTGTCATGCTGGATCTGATGAAAGACCTCGGATTCAAATACTCCGCTAAAGCTGGTATTACTGTAGGGGTAGCAGATATCGTTGTACTTCCTGAGAAACAGGTCATCATCGACGATACTGAAGAAAAAGTTGAGAAAGTTCAGAAGCAGTTCTCCCGCGGTTTAATTACTGAAGAAGAACGTTATAATGCTGTTATTGAACTTTGGACAAAAGCTAAAGATGTTATCCAGGATAAACTGATGGCATCATTACACCGCCTGAACCCGATCTTCATGATGAGTGACTCAGGTGCCCGCGGTAACGCATCAAACTTTACACAACTTGCCGGTATGCGCGGACTGATGGCGAACCCGTCAGGTGAAATCATCGAGCTTCCAATCAAATCAAGTTTCCGTGAGGGACTGACAGTACTCGAGTACTTTATCTCGACTCACGGTGCGCGTAAAGGTCTTGCCGATACAGCACTGAAAACTGCTGACTCGGGTTACCTGACACGCCGCCTGGTTGATGTTGCGCAGGATGTTATCGTACGCGAAGAAGATTGCGGTACTGATAAAGGACTGAGTGTTTCTGCATTGACAGAAGGATCAGAACTTATCGAGCCGCTTATCGACCGTCTGGAAGGCCGTTATGTAAAAGAAACTGTAAGACATCCGGAAACTGACGAGGTCATTCTCGGCAGCAATGAGTTAATCACTCCGGATATCGCTAAAGAGATCGTGAACAGCGGCATTGAAGAAGTATATATCCGTTCAGCATTTACATGTAATACACGTCATGGTGTATGCGAACGCTGCTATGGTAAAAACCTTGCGACTGGTGAAAAAGTTGAGGTCGGCGAAGCAGTTGGTACAATTGCCGCTCAATCAATTGGTGAGCCGGGTACACAGCTTACAATGCGTACGTTCCACACAGGCGGGGTAGCAGGTAGCGATATTACACAAGGTTTACCGCGTATTCAGGAACTATTCGAAGCGCGTAACCCGAAAGGGCAGGCACAGATTTCAGAAATACACGGTACAGTAACGGATATTGAAGTTGTTAAGGACCGTCAGCAGGAAGTTAAGGTTAAAGGTGAGCATGAAACCCGCACTTACATGGTGCCAGGGGCAGCACGCCTGCTGGTTGAAGTCGGCGATAAAGTCGGTCCTGGTGAAGTGTTAAATGAAGGTTCAATCGAACCTAAACAGCTGCTTCAGGTAGCCGGTTTAAATACGACACAGGAATATCTGCTTAAAGAAGTACAGAAAGTATACCGCATGCAAGGGGTAGAAATTGGTGATAAGCACGTTGAAGTTATGGTTCGTCAAATGCTGCGAAAAGTGCGCATTATCGATGCCGGAGACACTTCGTTATTACCAGGTGCTTTAGTCGAAATTCATACGTTTACGGACGCCAATAAAGAGATCTTCAAACAGAGAAAACGTCCTGCAACGGCAAAACCGGTACTGCTCGGTATTACGAAAGCTTCACTTGAAACTGAAAGTTTCCTTTCAGCAGCAAGCTTCCAGGAAACAACACGTGTCCTGACAGATGCAGCGATTAAAGGGAAACGCGATGATCTTCTCGGCCTTAAAGAGAACGTTATTATCGGTAAACTGATTCCTGCAGGTACAGGAATGGCAAAGTATAAAGATGTAGAGATAGATGTAGCTGAAAAAGCAGTATCGGAAGAAGAAGTTGTTCTTTTAGAAGATTAACTTTTTCGGAAGGTACTAAAATAAGAGGGAAGCACATGCATTGAAGGGTCAACTGCATGTGCGGTAGCCGCTCCGTAACAGGAGCGGCTTTTTATAAAAATGAAACTGCCCGCGAAAGAAAAAACTTCAGCAAAAATGCCCGGTTTATTGTAGCTATAGAAGGAGATTTGTGTTAATCTGTTTATGTCTTAGCGATATGTTTTTTATATCGGGAAAGCTTGACACTGAAGCTGCCGCAGTGGTATTATAGTTAAGGTTACTTTGTGAGGGGACTTTGTGCCCAGTCATAAAGGAGACAAAGTGTATTTTGTGTAAGATTTACATCTTACAGATTTTTTATACCCTGAAAATGAACCACCTGGATGTGTGGATTAAGAAAACGAGAGGAGGACATTCGATTATGCCAACTATTAATCAGTTGATCAGAAAGTCACGCAGCACTAAATCACAAAAATCTGCATCGCCTGCATTGAACAGAGGGTTTAACAGTCTTAAGAAACGCGTTACTACTGACGCTGCGCCACAAAAACGCGGTGTTTGTACACGTGTAGGTACTATGACTCCTAAAAAACCAAACTCTGCTTTACGTAAATATGCACGTGTCAGATTATCAAATAATATTGAAGTGAACGCGTATATCCCTGGTATCGGTCACAACCTGCAAGAACACAGTGTTGTACTTATCCGCGGAGGACGTGTTAAAGACTTACCGGGGGTACGTTACCACGTAGTTCGCGGTGCTCTTGATACTTCAGGTGTTGAAGGTCGCAGACAAAGCCGTTCACATTACGGTGCTAAAAAACCTAAAGGCGACAAGTAATATTCAGTCACTTTAGATGCGTAAGCAAATTAAAAAAATGATAAAATAAAAAATGGAAGGAGGATAATTATGCCACGTAAAGGTCCAGTACCAAAAAGAGATGTATTACCGGATCCGATTCACAACTCTAAGCTTGTGACTAAACTCATCAACAAAATGATGATTGACGGTAAACGAGGAACTTCGCAAAAAATTCTTTATAACGCATTTGATCTAGTACAAGAACGTTCTGGTAAAGATGCTATGGAGGTTTTTGACGAAGCGATTGAAAACATTATGCCACTTCTTGAGGTTAAAGCACGCCGTGTTGGTGGGTCAAACTACCAAGTGCCGGTTGAAGTTCGTCCAGAACGCCGTACTACTCTAAGCTTACGTTGGCTTGTGAACTACGCACGTCTGCGTGGGGAAAAGACAATGGAAGAAAGATTAGCTAACGAAATTCTTGATGCTGCTAACAACACAGGTGGAGCAGTTAAGAAACGCGAAGAAAGTCATAAAATGGCTGAAGCTAACAGAGCATTTGCACACTACCGCTGGTAGGAAGCACTGCCTTTTAGTATTTAAATCTAATCCATTCCTGGAAGGAGCAAAGAATACTCATGGCAAGACCATTTACTCTAGAAAGAACGCGTAATATCGGTATCATGGCACACATCGATGCAGGTAAAACTACGACGACTGAACGTATTCTTTATTACACAGGGCGTATCCACAAACTAGGTGAAACACACGAAGGTGCTTCACAGATGGACTGGATGGAGCAGGAGCAGGAACGTGGAATCACGATCACATCTGCTGCGACAACAGCTGAGTGGGATAACCACCGTGTAAACATTATCGATACACCTGGACACGTAGACTTCACTGTTGAAGTTGAACGTTCATTACGTGTACTCGACAGTGCGGTTACAGTACTTGATGCACAATCAGGTGTTGAGCCACAAACTGAAACAGTATGGCGTCAGGCGACAACATACGGCGTTCCAAGACTTGTATTCGTAAACAAAATGGACAAAGTCGGTGCAGACTTCCAGTATTCAGTAGGCACTATCAGAGACCGATTACAGGCGAATACACACCCGATCCAAATTCCGATTGGTGCTGAAGATAATTTCACAGGAATCATTGATCTTGTAGAAATGAAAGCATACAGCTACGGTAACGACCTGGGAACTGATATTAACGAAATTGAAATCCCTGCAGATTACGCTGACGAAGCAGCAGAAGCAAGAGAAGCTCTTATCGAAGGTTTAGCCGACGTCAATGAAGACGTTATGGAAAAATACCTCGGCGGAGAAGAACTTTCTGTGGAAGAACTTAAAGCAGCAATTCGCAAAGCGACTTGTGATGTTGAATTCTACCCTGCACTTTGCGGTACTGCATTCAAAAATAAAGGTGTTCAATTACTGCTTGACGCGGTAGTAGACTATCTTCCATCTCCATTAGATGTTAAACCGATTGTCGGTCATAAAGCTGATAATGAAGAAGAAGAGTATATTGCAAAACCGGATGATTCTGAGCCGTTTGCAGCATTGGCATTTAAAGTAATGACAGATCCATTCGTTGGTAAGCTTACTTTCTTCCGCGTGTACTCAGGTACACTTGATGCTGGCTCTTACGTACAGAATACTACTAAAGGCAAACGTGAACGTGTCGGCCGTATCTTACAGATGCACGCTAACTCACGTGAAGAAATCTCGACTGTTTATTCAGGAGATATCGCTGCTGCAGTAGGTCTAAAAGACACTGGTACTGGTGATACTCTTACACAGGAAAAACTTAACATAATCCTTGAATCTATGGAATTCCCTGAACCGGTTATTCACTTATCGGTTGAGCCGAAGTCTAAGAGTGACCAGGATAAGTTAACGACTGCACTTGTTAAATTGCAGGAAGAAGACCCGACGTTCACAGCCCGTACTGATAAAGAAACCGGACAGGTTATTATCGGCGGTATGGGTGAGCTTCACCTGGACGTACTTGTTGACCGCATGAAACGTGAATTCAAAGTTGAATGTAACGTTGGTGCGCCAATGGTATCTTACCGTGAAACATTTACTGCACCTGCTAAGGTACAAGGTAAATTCGCCCGCCAATCTGGTGGTCGCGGTCAGTTCGGTGACGTTCACATTGAATTTACTCCAAACGAGCAAGGCGGCGGTTTCGAGTTCGAAAACGCGATTGTCGGAGGGGTAGTTCCACGTGAATATATTCCATCTGTAGAAGCTGGACTTAAAGATTCTATGGAAAACGGTGTAATTGCCGGATATCCTTTAGTTGACGTTAAGGCTAAACTTTACGATGGTTCATACCACGATGTCGATTCATCTGAAATGGCATTTAAAGTCGCTGCATCACTGGCACTGAGAGAAGCTGCGAAAGTATGTAAACCAGTTCTTTTAGAGCCGATGATGAAAGTTGAAATCGTTATGCCTGAAGAATATTTAGGTGATATCATGGGTGACGTTACAAGCCGTCGCGGACGTGTAGAAGGTATGAATGCCCGCGGTAACGCTCAAGTCGTTAACGCATTCGTTCCACTTTCTGAAATGTTCGGATACGCAACATCACTGCGTTCTAACACGCAGGGTCGCGGTACTTACTCAATGGTATTCGACCACTATGAAGAGGTTCCTAAATCAGTATCTGAAGAAATCATCAAGAAAAATACAGGTTCTTAATTCATATACTTGATTTTTTAGAATAAATGCTTTATAAGTGTTGTAAGAAAGACTTCGAGACGGGTTTACCCCGTTCTCGGGTTTTATATAAAAAATAATGTTCTATATAAGGAGAGGTATTTTACAATGGCTAAAGAAAAATTTGACCGTTCGAAAACGCATGCCAACATTGGTACTATTGGTCACGTTGACCACGGTAAAACAACTTTAACAGCTGCTATTGCGACTGTATTATCTAAACACGGTGGCGGAGAAGCACAAAGCTACGACATGGTAGACAACGCACCTGAAGAAAAAGAGCGTGGTATTACAATTAACACGTCTCACATCGAGTACGAAACTGAAAAACGCCACTATGCACACGTTGACTGCCCGGGACACGCTGACTATGTTAAAAACATGATCACTGGTGCTGCACAAATGGACGGCGGTATCTTAGTAGTATCTGCTGCTGACGGCCCAATGCCACAAACTCGTGAGCACATCCTGCTTTCACGTAACGTAGGTGTACCTGCACTTGTTGTATTCTTAAACAAAGTTGACATGGTAGACGACGAAGAATTACTTGAATTAGTTGAAATGGAAGTTCGTGAATTACTTTCTGAATATGACTTCCCTGGCGACGACGTTCCAGTAATCGCTGGTTCAGCTCTTAAAGCTCTTGAAGGCGACGAAGAGTACGAACAAAAAATTCTTGACCTTATGAACGCTGTTGATGAGTACATTCCAACTCCGGAACGCGACTCTGACAAGCCATTCATGATGCCTGTTGAGGACGTATTCTCAATCACTGGCCGTGGTACTGTTGCTACAGGACGTGTTGAGCGTGGACAAGTTAAAGTCGGCGAAGAAATCGAAATCATCGGTATCACTGAGTCTAAGAAAACAACTGTTACAGGTGTAGAAATGTTCCGTAAGCTTCTTGACTACGCTGAAGCTGGTGACAACATCGGTGCTCTTTTACGTGGTGTTGCACGTGAAGACATCCAGCGTGGACAGGTTTTAGCTGCTCCAGGATCAATCACACCACACACAAACTTCAAAGCTGAAGTTTATGTTCTTTCAAAAGATGAAGGTGGACGTCACACTCCTTTCTTCACTAACTACCGCCCGCAGTTCTACTTCCGTACAACTGACGTAACTGGCGTATGTAACTTACCAGAAGGAACTGAAATGGTTATGCCTGGTGACAACGTTGAAATGACAGTAGAACTTATTTCACCAATCGCTATTGAAGACGGTACTCGTTTCTCAATCCGCGAAGGTGGACGTACTGTAGGATCAGGCGTTGTAACTGAAATCCAAAAATAATAATTTTTGAATTGTTATAACTGTAAATAAAAGGAGCTGAGATTTTATATCTCAGCTCCTTTTTTGTGCCTATTTAAATGTTATTTTATCTTTTATCAAAGTTCAGTACTGCTTTCAGCAGTGTTTCAACCCCTGTTTTCATTCCTTCTTCATCAATGTCGAACATAGGATTGTGATGAGGGATATCGGCTTTTTTCTCGCTGTTTCTGACACCGGTGTAGAAATAACAACCGGGTTTTTCCTGGATGAAGTAGGAGAAGTCTTCTCCGCCCATTGCAGGCCCCACTTCTTCAACCCCTGAAACGAACGCTGCATCTTCCCTGACATTACCTGTAACGTAGTCTAAGAGAGCATGATCGTTTTTCATCGACGGATAGCCGTACATAATTTCGAGATCGGCATTAACATTAAAACTTGTACTGATGCCGAGGCAGATCTGTTCCAGTCGTTTAGCTACTGTTTGTCTTACGTCCTCAGTGTAAGTTCTGAAGGTTCCTTTAATTTCTGCCTTGCCGGGAATAACATTGAACACTGAGCCGGCATTATATGCGCCGATTGTCACAACTGCCGAGTCAAGAGGGCTTACAGAACGTGATACAATCGTCTGTATTTGCTGAATCATCGATGCCGAGGCAACAATTGGATCATGAGTCACCTGAGGTGTCGCACCGTGTCCGCCGAGGCCGTTAACGGTAATTTTAAACGAGTCCGCATTCGCGTACATCGTATCGTAGTTATATTTAATAGTACCGACAGGAAATTTAGTAGAAACGTGAGTACCGAATACATAATCGACATCGTCGAGCGCACCATCTTCAATCATAGCCTTGGCTCCGCCCGGCAGCAGCTCTTCGGCATGCTGATGTAAAAATACGACGTTGACCGGCAGCTTATCTTTATGTTCTGACAAAATTTTAGCCATCGTAATCAGCATAGCTGTATGTGCATCGTGTCCGCATGCGTGCATCACGCCCGGAACTGTAGATTTATACGGCACGTCTTTTTCATCGTTTATCGGCAGCGCATCAAAGTCTGCACGCAGTGCGACCGTTTCAAACTCATCATTTACCTGAAGCCTTGCAACGATCCCGTTTCCTCCGACATCCTGTCTGATATCGAGGCCGAGACCCTTTATTTGATCGTAAATCCATTTTTTCGTATTCATTTCCTGAAAAGAGATTTCAGGATGCTGATGCATATATCTGCGAAGATCCACCATCGAATCATAGCGGTCGTTGATTAGTTGTTTTATATCCATTATCGTGACTCCTTTTCTAAATATGTAAATACAGATTCAAGCATGATGCTTACCGCATTGACCATTCCTTTTTCATCGATATCAAAATGAGCATGGTGATGAGGGAAATCTGCTTTAAAGCTTGAGTTTTTAACGCCGGTATAGAAGAATGTTCCCGGAACGCGCTGCAGATAATAAGAGAAATCTTCGCCGCCGAGATCCGGTTCAAGTCTGATTGTTTCGTTGACAGTGGAAATTTTGTCCGCACTTTCTACTACGATATCTGTCATTCTGTCATCATTGACTACAGGCGGATAGCCCTTCATATAGTCGAGATCGAATGATACACCAGTCGTTCTGACCAGACCTTCAAGCGTCCTGTTGAGCTCTTTAATCATAGTTTCCTGCATGTCGTGATTGAACGAGCGGATGGTTCCGCCGATAGTTACTTCATCCGGAATGACGTTATGCTGATTGCCGGCCTTAAACATCGTAATCGACAAAACGACGGAGTCCATGGCATTTGTGCGTCTTGTTACAGCATATTGAAGCTGATTGCAGAGCGCAATGCCGGCTGCGACCGGATCAATTGTATCGTGCGGACGCGAAGCATGGCCGCCGCGTCCTTTTAAAGTGATGGTAAAGTCATCGGGGATGCCGGTCGCAGTGCCGTATTTATAGCCGATTTTTCCAACATCCAGCGATGTAGTCACGTGCTGGCCGAAGATGGCATCGACGCCGTCGAGGCAGCCGTCTGCAATCATTTGAATGGCTCCGCCGGGATCTACTTCTTCGGCGTGCTGATGAATGAACACGATATTGCCTTTCAATGTATCTTTCATGCTGCTCAGAATTTTAGCTGCGGTAAGAACAATCGCCGTATGAGCATCGTGTCCGCATGCGTGCATCACGCCCGGAACTGTAGATTTATACGGTGTGTCTTTTAAGTCCTGAATCGGCAGTGCATCGAAATCCGCTCTTAATGCGACGGTCGGAAGCGATTCATCCACAATCAGTCTGCCGACCACGCCGCGCCCGCCGACACCTTCACGGACATCGATGGAGAGACTGCGCAGATAATCTGCGATATAGGCAGGTGTATGAACTTCTTTAAACGACAACTCCGGATACATATGCAGATGCCTGCGCAGCTGGACCATCCCGTTGTAATTCTCTTCGACTGCAGATTCAATTGATTTTACGTCCATTTAATCACCGATTCTTTTTCTAAAATTTTCATGAACATCATCAATGCTGTTTCCATTGCATCTTCGTCGATATCAAACATATCTGTATGGTGGGCAGGCGTTGTTTTCTTTTCTTCATTGCCGGTACCTGTGTAGAAGAAAGCACCTGGCTTATTTAAAATATAATAAGAGAAATCTTCACCGATCATTAAAGGGTCGGCCTCTTTGTAAGGAAGCCCAAGCTCTTTCGCCGCATCGGCAATAAGCTGAGCTTCTTCTTCATGATTAATTACAGCAGGGTAGCCAAATTTATATTCCATATCTGCAGAAGCGCCTCGTTTTTTAGTTGTATATTCCACTTCCTGTTTGAAAATTTCATAAATTTTTTCTTTAACTTCCTGTTTAAACGTACGGACAGTACCCGTAATTCTGACAGTATCAGGAATGACATTAAACGCATCTCCGCCGCGCACGCTGCCTACAGTAACGACTGCATTCTCAATCGGCGAAATCTGGCGCGCTACAGCGGTCTGTAAATTGGTAATCAGTTCTGCGGCGACGACAATCGGATCAACCGTCAGGTCCGGATATGCAGCATGCCCGCCGGAACCCTGGAGTGTTATGTAGAAACCGTCGGGGCTCGCTATCATTGCGCCTGGTTTCGTCTGCACTTCATGTGTCGCGAACTGGCTCCAATAATGCTGGCCGTAGACTTTATCGACACCGGCGAGCGCATCGTCATCGACCATTGCTCTGGCGCCTCCCGGCTGTTCTTCCTCGCCGTACTGGAAGATAAAAGATACAGTGCCGCTTAAATTGTCTTTATTAGCCACTACAGCGTCCACAAGGCCTAAAAGGGTACTCGTATGCCCGTCGTGTCCGCAGGCGTGCATAGCCCCTGGATTTTGCGATTTATAAGGTACATCTTTCTGGTCTTCAATCGGAAGTGCATCAAAGTCAGCACGGACGGCAATATGCGGACTGCCCGAGCCAATCGAGGCAACGATACCGGCACCTTCGTTTTCATCGTTTTTCCCGACATTTTCCCGAATGTTTAATTCAGGATGCTGTTTAAGTTTACCTAGAATAAACTGGTAGGTTTCTTTTTCTTTAAATGATACTTCCGGGTGCATATGCATGTGGCGTCTCGCCGTGACCATCCCGGGAAGTTTTGATGATGCGATATCTCTAATACTCATGATTGAACCTCCATAACTATTTTCTATTCATATTATCAGAGCGGACCTGAGTTTAAAATATATAAAGCTTAAAAGTTAGAAAATTACAACAATATAAACAATTTGATATCATTCAAAGAAAGCGCTTAGATATGCTAAAATGTTAAGTAAGGAGGGGACGTATATGTCACAAAAATTAGAACAGTATTTACAAACAAATCTTGAGTATTTAAAGGACAACGGTCTGTACAATGAGATAGATGTAGTAGAAGGTGCAAACGGACCTGAAATTACGGTAGCAGGCAAAAGCCTGATTAACTTATCGTCTAACAACTATTTAGGTCTTGCAACGGACGAAAAATTAAAAAAATCAGCGATAGAAGCAATTAAATCACACGGTGTAGGCGCAGGAGCGGTACGTACGATTAACGGTACGCTGGATCTTCATGTGGAACTGGAAAATACCCTTGCAGAATTCAAAGGGACTGAAGCAGCAGTTGCTTTCCAGTCGGGATTCAACTGTAATATGGCGGCAATACAGGCAGTAATGAATAAAGAAGATGCGATTTTATCGGATGAATTAAACCATGCATCTATTATTGACGGCTGCCGTTTATCCAAAGCTAAAATTATCCGTGTCAATCACTCGGATATGGACGACCTGCGCGCCAAAGCAAAAGAAGCGGTGGAATCAGGTCTTTATAAAAAAGTAATGTATATTACCGACGGTGTCTTCTCAATGGACGGAGATGTGGCGAAGCTTCCTGAAATTGTGGAAATCGCAAAAGAATTCGATTTAATCACATATGTCGACGACGCGCACGGTTCAGGCGTTATGGGCAAAGGTGCCGGTACGGTTAAACATTTCGGTCTGGAAAAAGAAATCGATCTTCAGATGGGTACTTTATCGAAAGCTATCGGGGTGGTCGGCGGCTACGTGGCAGGCTCTCAGGACCTGATCGATTACCTGAAAGTTGCGGCGCGCCCGTTCTTATTCTCGACATCGTTAACACCAGGAGATACGAAAGCAATTACTGAAGCGGTTAAAACTTTAATGGCTTCAACTGAGCTGCACGATAAATTATGGGAAAACGGCGACTATCTGAAAGCCGGCCTGAAAGATTTAGGCTTTGAAATCGGCAACTCGGAAACACCGATTACACCTTGTATTATCGGTGACGAGAAGAAGGCTCAGCAATTCTCCAAGCGTTTGAAAGAAGAAGGTGTCTATGCAAAATCAATCGTCTTCCCGACAGTGCCGAAAGGTACGGGACGTGTCAGAAACATGCCGACAGCAGCACACACGAAAGAAATGCTCGACCAGGCGCTTGAAATATACGCGAAAGTCGGCCGGGAAATGGGAATTATTAACTAAAATATAAATTTTTCGATAAGGGGAAACAATCATGGAACGAATTATAGTTACAGGGGCGCTCGGACAGATTGGTACAGAGTTAACCGTTAAATTAAGAGAGATTTACGGTGAGGATAATGTTCTGCCGACAGATATTAAAGAACCTGTGGATTCACCGCTCGAAGGCAAAGCTTTCGAAATTCTGGATGTCACAGACCGCGAAGCGATGGAACGTACTGTCAAAGAATTTAAAGCAGATACGATTATGCACCTTGCTGCGCTTTTGAGTGCAACGTGTGAAAAGGATCCGATGATCGCATGGAATATTAATATGGGCGGTCTGGTTAATGCACTGGAAACAGCCCGCACACTTAATCTGCAGTTCTTTACACCGAGCTCAATCGGCGCTTTCGGCCCGACGACGCCAAAAAAAGATACGCCGCAGACAACAATTCAGCGTCCGACTACGATGTACGGGGTGAACAAAGTAACCGGCGAATTGCTGTGTGATTATTACTTCGATAAGTTCGGCGTGGATACGCGCGGCGTGCGTTTCCCGGGACTGATTTCGCACGTGAGAGAGCCGGGCGGGGGTACGACAGACTATGCTGTGGAAATTTATTTTGAAGCGGTGAAAAACGGTAAATACACATCATTTATCGGTAAAGATACTTTTATGGATATGATGTATATGGACGATGCGATTCAGGCCATTATTGACCTGATGGAAGCGGACAGCAGCAAACTGGAAAACCGCAATGCCTTTAACGTAACGAGTATGAGCCTCGAACCGGAAATGGTGGCGGCATCAATCCGCCGTCATTATCCTGATTTTGAACTCAGCTATGATGTTGATCCTGTCAGACAGGGCATCGCAGAAAGCTGGCCGGATAACCTTGATGCATCTGAAGCGAAGCGCCAATGGGGTTTCAAGACATCTTTTGATTTAGATAAAATGACTGATACAATGATAGAAGCGATACAGGAGAAGAACCCGGCGGGAATTTAGAAAATGTCCCGTCCGGTTCGTGGAGGGTGACGAATGGACCGTATCATTTTATACGATAAGGATGGGACACTGTTAAATTTTCATAAACTGTGGACACCGTATGCAAAAAAATGCATAGACGAGTTTGCAAAAGATTTTAATGCACATGATATAAAGTCGGAAGTTGCCGAGGAACTGGGATACATTGATGAGGAAATTAAAGCAAACTCGACGATTGCCTCAGGTACCGGCAGCGATATTCACAAAGTCTTTGAATCATTCAGACAGGGCGGCGGAGAATGGGCGAAATCTTTTTATGAATCCAATCTTCAGATGCTCGCTGATGATATGGTGCTGATCGACGGTGTTGAAACAGTGCTGGAACACGGTTTAAACAACGGTTATAAAAATGTAATCGTGACGAGTGACAGCAGGGACTCGACGCTTAGATTTATCGAGAAATTCGAGCTGCAGCCGTATATATTTGATGTGATTTGCGGCGATGATAACGATTATCACAAACCGCAATTCGGTTTTATTAAAGACTTTATTGATAAACACCAATATGCAATTGAAGATCTTGTGATGGTGGGGGATAACGCTGCAGATACAATGCTCGGCTACGATGAAGGCTTATACACCATCGGCGTGCTGAGCGGCACCGGCCAGCTTGAGCACCTGACTGGAGCGGACAAGATAGTCGACAGTATTATGGATCTCTACGATGCAGACGGGAAGTTCATTCTCGATGCATGAAGTATTTATGAAGGCTGCGATTGAAGAAGCAAATAAAGCAGAAGCTCTAGGAGAAGTGCCTATTGGCGCGGTTATCGTCAAAAACGGTGAAATAATCAGCCGGGCACATAACCTGCGCGAAACTACCCAGAATCCCGTAACTCACGCAGAACTGCTCGCGATTCAGGCAGCATCTGAAGCCGTCGGCTCATTCAGACTGGAAGACTGCACACTATATGTTACGCTGGAACCATGTGTGATGTGCTCCGGCGCGATAATAATGTCGCGGGTGCCTCTCGTAGTTTACGGCGCGCCGGATCCGAAAGGCGGCACCGTCGACAGTCTGATGAACCTGCTGGACGAACCGCGGTTTAACCATCGTGCAGATGTGGTGAGCGGTGTGCTGCAGGAAGACTGCAGTGAGATGCTGAAGACATTTTTTAGAAATTTACGCAGGAGTAAGAAGAACTCCCTTTGAGACCGCTGTCTGCGGACTCGGGGAGTTTTTTGTTTGTCAGCTTCGGCGAGCTTCAAGCAATCATTTCCTCGCCATAATAAAAGACCGAAACTCAAAGGTTCCGGTCTCACAATCAAACTATTTTTGATATTTTAATCGGCTGAATGCGTCGTGCTGGTGGATGCTTTCTTCATTGCGGCATTCAAGTTCGAAGCCCTTCACCCAGTCCAGCTCGACTAAGTCATAGGCCACCAGACGGATTAAATCTTCGACGAAGCGCGGATTTTCATAAGCGCGTTCTGTGACCATTTTCTCGTCTGTACGTTTTAAAATCGGATAGAGCTGGCTCGATGCGTTAATTTCAAGAATTTCATATAAATCTTCTTTATAAGTCGCTGGGAGCTCGGCGCTGTCATCGATATCGATGAGGACCTTAACATTACCGCGCTGGTTATGTGCACTGTATTCGCTGATTTCTTTCGAACATGGGCACAGTGTAGTCACCTGGGCTGTCATGCCGAATTGCTTGCGCGTAAATGATTCTCCGTCGAATGCTGCAGAATACACAACATCCGCGTTTGCTACCGCATTTAAGCCTGTACCCGGTGCAGGCTTGTTAAAGAACCATTTACCGTCGACAGTCAGTTCTGCTGAATTCTGTTTCATGCGGTCGCGCAATTTCGACAGGAGTTCTTTAATTGTGTCAAAATCGAGCGGCACACCGTTGCTGTTGACAGTTTCCAGAGATTCGATTAAACGGCTCATATTGATGCCTTTTTCATCTTTTTCAAGACTGGTTGCCAGCTCAAAGTTGCCGACTGACTGGAAATCACCGATGACTACAGGGTAAGATAAATTATTAATGCCGACAGAATCGACTTCAAAAAGGAAGTCTTTACGTGAGTTTTGTAAATCTGCCATATCTTCTTTAACTTTTGGTTTAGTGCCTTCAACAGGGTCAACTGAACCAAAATATTTAAAACGACCTTCTCTCGTCGTCAAGTCAAATTCTTCCATTTATAATGCTCCTTAATCAATTTCGTAACTGTAAAAGTTCTCGTACCTCATCCATCGTTCTCTGGCATCCTCGCCCTGCTGGGTATCTGCAGCAAGATCTTCGAGCAGCTTGCCTGTTTGCGAACGATGAGCGGCCATAACATCCAGTTTCCGTTCTGTATAGCCGGCAATATCAATAACGATATCCGGTTCGCCGAGATCATCGAAAGTCCGGTTATCAAAGGCAACAAGCTGGAGCGCCGGACGTTTATCCAAAGAGATGTCCGTCAGTGCTTCTATTACAGCATCTGCAGTAGCCTCATGATCCGGATGGACTGAATAGCCTGGATAAAATGTAATAATACGCGTCGGTGCGAGCTCGGCAATTAAATCGGTAATGACACCTTTAAGTTTACCATGCTCTTCGAACTCGAGAGTTTTGTCTCTGAATCCAAGCAGGCGGAGATCATCAACACCCATAATACGTGCTGATTCCTCAACTTCGGCCTTACGGATAGAATGCAGCGATTCGCGTGTTGCAAACGGCGGGTAGCCGAGGTTCCGTCCCATATCACCGAACGTCAGGCAGGCGTATGTGACAGGGACTCCCGCTTCTCTGTATTTCATTATTGTTCCGCTGACACCGAATGCTTCATCATCGGGATGCGGGAAAACAACAAGTACGTGATTTTCCTGTGAAAAATCCATGTGATTTCCTCCTACTTAAAGAATGGTTTCGTTGAAATTTCAAGCGCTGAAGCGAGTTTGCCTTCGGCGTTAAAGCCGTGCATGATAAACTCCCCGTTCTCGCCCTCGATATAATGCGTTAATCCGAGAACGTAAACCCAGCCGCCGTTAGCAAGTTTTAGCCCGACACGGTGCTCTTTTGAGCGGTTGCCGCCGCGGATAGTTGCCTGAATGAATTCGACCTGAATATTGCGCAGGAAGGTTCCCGCATTAAAGATATTATCATCCAGGTGACTTGCGTACATGCCGCTTGTTATTTCAACATGTAAGTAGACCGGTGTATTTTCATATCCTGCTAAGATTTTCTGGACATCCTGTTTTAATATTTTCTTCATTTCCATGAATAGAAAACTCCTATAATTATAATATCAGCTATCATATTAAAAGAGATAGCAAGCTATCTCTTTCTTAGTTCAATACTTTATTTGTAACTTCGATCTTTTCTACTGAATTGTAGGCGCCATGTCTGACAACACCGACATGCTCATTCATCTGCCAGCCGTTTTTGATTGCGCTGGTGACGAAAGCTTTAGCAAGCTGCACTGCTTCTAGCGGCTCTTTACCATTCGCAAGATTAGCTGCGATGGATGCTGCAAATGTGCATCCCGCGCCGTGGTTAAAGGCAGTATCGAATTTTTTTGATTCGAGCAGGTGAAGTTCTGTGCCATCGTAAAAGACGTCGATTGCCGAA
Source organism: Jeotgalicoccus halotolerans (assembly GCF_003387165.1). Lineage (GTDB taxonomy): Bacteria > Bacillota > Bacilli > Staphylococcales > Salinicoccaceae > Jeotgalicoccus > Jeotgalicoccus halotolerans. The sequence goes on along the minus strand of NZ_QUMW01000011.1, from coordinate 177,231 downwards.
TCACCCTCGATGCCCGTGCCGCCTTTAACGACAACATAATTCGCACCTTTAGCATGAATTGCTTTAGCAGCTTCTTTGATTTCATCAAGTGTGCGCGGAGTTTTAACACCCGCGAGGTGTCCCGCTTCAACCAGGTTCGGTGTGACGACTGTTGCATTAGGAATCAGGTTTTCAATCATTGATTCCACAAGGCCGGGGTTCAGGACTTCATCGTCGCCTTTACAAACCATAACAGGGTCGACAACAAAATGTTTGGCATTTGAATTTAAAAAAGCTTCCTTCGAAAGTTCTACAACTTCTTCTGAAGGCAGCATCCCTGTTTTAATTACATCGGGATTTAAAGAAAGTGCTGTTTCGAGCTGATTTTTAACATCTTCTATTGGTATTGGGCTCACGCGGTGAGACCAGGTTGATGGTTCCATTGAAACTACAGTGGTTAAAACACTGAAGCCGTATGTTTCATGCTCCTGAAAAGCTTTTAAATCTGCTGCGATTCCAGCGCCGCCGCTGACGTCTGTCCCGGCTATTGTTAACGTTTTTGCAAGTGTCATTTTATTTCCCCCTAATTGTACTGATAGATATTGTCATTTTACTATAATTAGCGGTGTAATTCTAGAGCATTGCTTACAACGATGATATAATAAAGTTTTAGTATGGAGGTGCGTTAAAAATGGCAGATTTAAGCTGGGAAGAAATTTTTCGCAGCATTACGAATAATCACGATTTCACAACGATGAGACAGACATTAAATGAACGCTACAGAAAGGGCGAAGTTTATCCGCCGGAAGAACAGGTGTACACCGCCTTTGAACTAACACCATTTAAAAGTATTAAAGTTGTAATTTTGGGACAGGATCCATATCACGGGAAAGGCCAGTCGCACGGTCTTGCATTTTCAGTGAACGAAGGCGTTAAAATTCCGCCTTCACTCAGAAATATATATAAGGAGCTCGAGAGCGACCTCGGTATCGTCAGGACAACAGGTAATTTATCGGACTGGGCCGAAGAAGGCGTCCTCTTGTTAAACACTGTGCTGACAGTAGATGCGGGAGATGCAAACTCTCACCGCGGACTCGGCTGGGAACAGTTCACGGACGATATTATCCGCACGATCTCAGAAGAGCTTGAGCATGTGGTTTTTATACTCTGGGGAAAACCGGCGCAGAAAAAAGTTAAGTTAATCGACACTGATAAACACAAAATAATTACTTCAGTTCATCCAAGCCCGCTCTCTGCATTCAGAGGCTTCTTCGGTTCAAAACCGTTCAGCCAGACAAATGCTTACCTCGAATCTGCCGGCCGCGGACCGATTGACTGGAGTGAAAAGAATGAATAAGCAGATTGCAGCAGAATTAAAAAGAGAATTAGAGTTTATAGAAGCGGGTATCGAGGTATCCAAGCATGCCTACGCCATGCAGAAGCTGCTTGGGCTGCTGGCTGATTCAGATGATAAACAGCCAGATCCAAAGCCGAAATTAGAAGATAATATGACAATCCGCCGCACCCCTGTTGCCAAACGGGCGGCGGACGAGGATGATGATGGTAACGGCAGAGATATTTTTGATTTTTAATGGGAATCATTTCCTCTAATGATAATCTTCAGCTTGATTCTTTACACCAGTCCGCTGTATCTTATATTTATTAAAAACAGAGAGTAAAACGGGAGGTCCATTCACTACATGAAATTATTTGTTATCTTAGGCGCCGTTAACGCATTTATCGCGGTAGCCTGCGGCGCTTTCGGCGCGCATGCGCTGGAAGGGAAATTAAGCGAGCATTATTTAACTATATGGGAAACCGCAGTGAAATATCAGTTCTACCATGCACTTGGGTTAATCGCTATCGGAATTTTAATCCAGGTGACAGGCGCGCAGTTCCTAACCGCAGCCGGATGGTTTATGACGGCGGGGATTGTGTTCTTTACAGGGTCACTGATGGTGCTCGCATTCACAGGTATCTCAGTGCTGGGTGCAGTGACGCCAATAGGAGGCGTTATGTTCCTCATCAGCTGGGCACTCGTAATTATTGGAATCGCAAAATTATAATACCGCTTGGAGAGCCGGACGAATTTGTCCGGCTCTTTATTTTGAAAATTTTAAAGAAAAATGTTTACAAATCACATCAACAGTATATAGTTATATACACATATATATAACCGTGTAACTTAAAAATCCGGTGGAAGGGAGGCTGCGGTGTGTCGAACCTGCTGAATGAGAAGAAACCGATTTATGAGCAAATCAGGGACTGGCTGGCCGATCAGATTATTGACGAAACACTTGTTGAACACGACAAAGTGCCGTCGACAAATGAAATTGTCACGTATTTTAAAGTGAATCATATAACTGTATCAAAAGGTGTAACAGAACTTGTGGAAGAAGGCGTATTATACAAAAAAAGAGGCGTAGGAATGTTTGTCTCAGAAGGTGCACGCGGCAAACTGCTGGAAAAGAGAAGAGAAGGATTTGTAGAAGAATATTTAAAACCGATGCTTGAAGAAGCGGGGAAACTGGATCTAAGCAAAAGCGATATACAAAAAATGATCGATATGAACAGGAGTGAAAAATAATGACCTTAAAAATAGAGGGCGTAGATTTAGATATTAAAAAAGATACTATTCTGACCAACATTAATTTTGAACTCGCACCCGGGAAAATATACGGCCTGCTCGGGCGGAATGGTGCAGGGAAGACGACCCTGCTGTCGCTGATTGCATCGTACAGAAAAGTGACTGCGGGCAGTATTACGCTGGGTGGAAAAAAAGTGTACGAGCAGGACGAAGTGATGCAGCACATCAATTTCCTGTATAACCCGAAAGATACTTCGACAGAAAACGATAAGGTGACGGAATATATTGAATCCGGCTCTATTTTCCGCGATGATTTCGACAAAGAATATGCCTATAGGCTGCTTGAAAAATTCGATATTGATACAGAAAAAGCATACAGCGCCTTATCGCAGGGACAGCAGGCCGCAGTGACAGCAACGCTTGGTCTGGCATCATTATCTAAAGTAACAATTTTTGATGAGGTCACCAACGGTATGGACGCACCGACCCGGGAATTGTTTTACAGCGAAGTGCTTGAAGCAAAAGGAAGCGGGGAACGAATTATTATTCTTTCAACGCACATTATTTCAGAAATGGAGCACTTATTCGATGAAATTATTATGATGCATGAAGGACAGATTATGCTGCAGGAGCCGACATATGAACTCCTTGAGAAAGGATACACTGTTGCAGGCAAAGCGGAAAGAGTCAGAGCGTTTACCAAAAACAAGCATGTAATCAACGTGAAGTTTTTGGGGGCACTGCAGATTGATACGGTGCTGGGTAAAGTAACGCCTGAAGAGATGGAAATCGCAGAGGATGACCATCTGGATATATCGCCATTGAAACTGCAGGAGATGTTTATCAGCCTGACAGATAAAAAGAAAGAGGAGGCGTGATACTATGACTGCTAAATTAAAAGAAACGACGAAAATTTTCACGAGCATTTTTCCGGTATGGTCGCTCTGGTATATCGGTGTTCTGCTGATTATCTATATTATCTCGCATATCTTTTCGAGTGAGGGAATGTCAGCATTTTTCGGTTTCGGCATGACAGCTAACCGCACCTATCTGTTCGTCCTGGCAATTATATCAGTGCTGATGTTTATGGAATGGGCGGTAAACATGGGAATATCGAGAAAAACTTTTTATAAGTCGATGATGATTACGGGATTGGTCACCGCAGTATTTATAACGACGGTTGTCGGAATTGTCTCATTCGGACTGTCATTTACACCTTTCGCCGGTGATTATCTGTTCGCGGAAAATATTGAGCATTTAACAGACTTTGAACATGTGATATTCCACTTCTTAAGCGGACTCTTATTCTGGGCTGCGGGTGTTCTGATTGCAGCTGCGTTTTACAGAGGATTCTGGCCGGGCATGCTCTCTGTTCTAGCCGGAATTGCGGCCATTATGCTGCTGATTTTCAATGAAGATTTGCTGAACTATTTCGGAACAATCGGCAATATGGCCGTGTACCTTGGCTTCGTAATACTGCTCGTGCTGACTGCTCTCTACAGCTGGCTGGCCTACAGAGTCGTTAAAAATATACCGGTAAAATTCGGCTGATAAAAAGCTGCTGCTTCCATATTACACGTTTCAAGGCTAGTATAGGCTGCTCTTTTAATTGTGAACACGCTTGTTTTAATACCTTCCGGCGATTTCGGCTGGCTGACGAAAATAGGCGAGAAAGCATTATATGTATATCTGCTGCACGGTTTTATCATTCAGCCGTTCAGGGAGTTTGATATTCTCTGGTATAACCACTGGTATGAGACTTTCTGGTTCGTGCTGCTGTCGGCTTTAATCGTTATACTGCTGTCGAGCAGACCGGTGGTGGCATTAACACGACCGCTGGTCGAATTGAAGTGGAAGGAATAAGTTTTAAAAGACGCAGAAATTCCGGTGGAATTCTGTGTCTTTTGTTATTTCATGTATGATAATTTTAATAGCGGGTAATATATAATTATAAGCAATTTTACATAATTAAATAACGGTAATGGGGGATTAACATGATTATAAATGTTAAGGAACTGCTGCCATTTCTAATTCCGTTAATGATACTCCAGCTGCTTTTAATGATTTCTGCCTTAACAATGATTATTCAGCAGCGGCGTTTTAAATATTTAAACAGAGCGGCCTGGATAATTATTGTCATTGTTTTTAATATTGTCGGCCCGGTCCTGTATTTTGTGATGGAACGTAAATAAATATAAAAATGAGGAAGCAGAAATCCATGCAGGTTCTGCTTTTTTTTTATTAAATATGAGTCAACCTCTGGTTGATTTAAACGTTAATAGTGGATACATAAGTAATACATAAAATGTAAAGACAACTATACAATAGAAACAGGGTGATGAAGATGAATAAATTAAATATAAGCGAAAATATTTTGCTGCATAGAAAAAGAATTGCCTATACTCAGCAGAACTTAGCTGATTTTTTAAACATTTCCAAGTCAGCTGTATCCAAATGGGAAAGAGGAAACGCACTGCCTGAAGTAAATTATCTGGGAGAGCTTGCGGTGCTGTTCGATATCTCAATTGATGAGCTGGTCGATTTCTCTCCGCAGTTAACAAAACAGCAGATCAGAATGATTTACACAGATTTGTCAAGAAGATTCAGTGCAGAAAATTACGATGATGTTTTAAATGAAGTTAAAAACTATGCCAAACGTTATTACAGCTGTTATCCATTTTTAACGTCATTGACCGGTTTGCTGGTTAACCATGTAAATCTCACTCAGGATAAAGAAGAAACTATCGCGTATATCAGGATACTGATAGAACGGGTTTTATCGAAGTCAGATTCACTGCATTTGAAAGAGCAGATGGTATTTTTTAAAGCATTATTATTGATTAAAGAAAACAATCATCAGGAAGTAATCGGATTGCTGAAAGAATCGACATTACCGAAGCTGCCGGTGAGAACAGTGCTGGCACAATCTTATTTAATGAATGGTGAAATGGCTAAGGCAAAAGCAGCAATTCAAATTGAAGTTTACGAGAGCTTGATTTTTATGATGGGTGACTTAACCATGCTGATGTATTTTGACATGCACGATGACATCGAATCACTAATCGGAAAAGGAACGGCAATTGACCACGCCTTTGATTTAAAGGAACTTCACCCGAACACAGCTTTGAATTTTTATCTTACAGCGGCGATGAAAACAACGGATAATAAAGAAAAAAGCTTGTTGTATTTAAAAGAGTTTTTAACCAGTGTGAAGAATCTGTCTGAAGATTATTATCTGCACGGTGATGAGTTCTTTTCGGAAATTGATGACTGGATAGAAGATTTTGAATTAGGCAAAGAAGTTCCGGTAAATAAAACGACAGCGAAAGAACAGCTTATCGCTGCTGTAGAACACAATGAAGTATTTAAAGGCTTTAAAGATGACATCGTATTTAAAAATATACTGCATAGTTTGAAGTTGTACCTGGAGGAGGATTGACATGAACACAGATATAACTGAACTGCTGCCTTTTCTCATACCGTTAATACTGCTTCAGGCTGTATTGATGATTACAGCATTGGTGATGATTATCAGGCAAAGAGAATTTAAATATTTAAATAAACCGTTCTGGATACTAATTGCAGTATTTTTGAACCTGCTCGGTCCGGTTTTATATTTTGTACTGGAGCGTCGATAATATGAATATATTGAAGATTGACAAGCTGAGTAAATCGTTTAACGGAAAAACAGTCATCGATAATTTGAATTTAACTGTTAAAGAACATACGATATACGGATTTATCGGAAACAACGGTACAGGTAAAACGACGACGATGAAGATGATACTGGGTCTTTTGAAACCTGACTCCGGTGAGATTGAAGTGTGCGGGAAGAAAGTAACGTTTGGCAGAACAGATACTAATGACTATATCGGTTATTTACCAGATGTACCTGAATTTTACGGTTATATGAAAGCAGAAGAGTACTTAAATTTGTGTGCGGAAATAACAAATATAAGTAAGAAGGAACGCAAGCCGAGAATCAGAGAACTGCTTGAACTGGTAGGTCTGAGTCAAGTATCTTCTAAAATTAAAACGTACTCGCGGGGAATGAAACAGCGCCTCGGCATTGCTCAGGCGCTGATAAATAAGCCGAGATTATTGATTTGTGATGAACCGACGAGTGCCTTAGATCCAAAAGGACGGATTGAAATACTTAATATTTTAAAACGAATTACTGCAGAAACGACGGTTATATTTTCGACGCATATCTTATCCGATGTGGAGAGAATATGCGATACGGCAGGTATTCTTTATAAAGGCAGTGTTGTGGAAGAAATTAATCTGCATGAAAGTCTTGGCGATAAAGGAATTACACTGGAGATTTCACTAGAAGAATTTGAGCTGCTGAAGGATGAGATGGAATTTACTTATCTTGGAGAGTCCACCTACCGGGCGGAAAACCAGGCACTTCAAAAGGTATATAAAGTACTGCAGCATAAAGGGATTTACCCTGAGCGTATAGCGAGAGAGAAGAAGTCGCTGGAAGATGTATATATGGAGGTGACGTCATGAATCAGCTTTCCGCCCTTTTTAAAAAGGAAATTATGGAATCTGTAAGGAACTTCAAGCTGTTTGTGCTTCTGACAGTATTTATCATTATCGGAATCATCAGCCCACTGACGGCGCTCTTAATGCCAGACATCATGGAACTGGTCATGGAAGACGCAAGGATTTCGTTTGAACCTCCTCCAGTGGCAGCACTGGATGCATATACACAGTTTTTCGGCAATATGAATCAGCTCGGACTGCCGATTTTGGTCATTATTACGGGCAGTATACTGACGAATGAATTCTCGAGAAATACCCTCGTGAACCTTTTAACAAAAGGATTGAGGCGGCATAATGTAATGCTCGTGAAATTTTCATATACAGTCCTGATGTGGACAGCTGCTTACGCGGCCGGTGCTGTCACAGCATATCTGTATACAATATATTACTGGGATGATGAGCTTGAAAACATACTGGTAGCCTTCAGTTTAACATGGGTATACGGTATATTTCTAATCAGTATCATTATGCTCTCTTCAGCGATATTCAGAACGAGTTTTCTTGGAGTATTATTCACAGTGCTCTCCGTAGTTATACTTATGATTATTACGAGTATTTATCCGCCCGCGGCGGAATATCTGCCTCAATATTTAATCACTTCCAATGCGGGATTGCTGACAGGAGAAATGATAGTGAGCGATGTGCTGCCGGCACTGTTAATTACTGCAGCTGTTTCAATACTCATGTTCCTGCTGTCGACAGCGGTATTTAATAAAGCGGAAATTTAAAAAAGCTTCTCCTTTTGGAGATGCTTTTTTTATAGTTCTTCCTCTTCAATTTCTTTTCTGAGCTTGGACACTTCCAGGCGCGTCATTGGAGCGAGATGCCCGTGAATATAAGTTTCGTAAGGCACTTTGTCGACGGTTTTAATGTAAGAGTAAAATTTGTCCGCATCATATCCGCCGTCCAGTTTGTAAAAATCGCCCGTGTCGGCATCGCCGGCGAAGAGCACTTTATCTTCCGGAATAAAGACGATTGCACCGTCATCGGAATGCGGGTTAGTGACCGGTGTCACTTCGACTGTGACCCTGCCTAAATTCAGCGTTAAATCGCCGCTGAATTCAATGTCCGCTGTCACGACTTTAATGTCATTAACATTATCGTATTCGATTTGCATATGGGTATCGCAGAATTCACATTCTTCACCGGTTTCCAGACGTTTTGCCATGGCTTTCGGCGCCCACTCCCATTCAGTGATTGTGTTCAGGATTTCGTTAGTTTTGATATGAGTCATTGTCGTGCCGGGAAAAGCGTGCATTCCGAAAGTATGATCCCAGTGCCAGTGGGTAATCAGAGCAATTTTCGGTGCGGGCAGACCCGCTTCTTCAATGGCCACAAGCATCGCCGTGAGATGTGCTTCTGAATTGCCCGCATCGACGAGTACGCTGTATTTTTCGCCGTGTATGTAGCCGAGATTCGGACGGTCTCGGTGACTGTCGAACGGCAGAATATAAACGTTTGGTGATATTTGAGTGAGCATATTTATCTTCCTTTATACAGACATACAGAAAACCACTTAACATAAGTTAGGTGGTTTTTATCTTGTCTTATTTTCTTCTCTTCCCTTTTGAAGAAGATTTGTCATCTTTGTTAAGAAACTTCTGTACAACTTTATTTATAATAATTGGTGCGATAAAAATTGCCGCACGTTTAAATAAACGTCCCATAAGTTTACCTCCTAAATGATAGATACTTGTATATAACCATTATCTCATATCGTAAAACTAATCAGTTAGAAAAACGTATTGGACGCGGTTTATTGTGTGAAAACAGCTGTTTGAAAAAAACTTCCAAAAGTAAGGAGCTTTGAGTGATTTTGCTCCCAGTTTTACAAAAATCGTATTTACATGAACGAAAAAAAGTGAAAACGCCATTTTCCCCTATATATAGGGTAGGGGGACTTTTATTTTATAAAGGAGGAAATGGAATGTTTTTAAATAATCGTAAAGCACCAAAGGAACTTTTGTATTGGAAGGCGCTGGATTTAAGGAGTAATTTATCGGCAGATGAAATGTACATTTTGAGAACGCTTCAAAAAGGCTACGAAGGTGAATGTCTATACGATAAGATATTCGATGAAATTGGACATGAGAATATTTTTATTTTACGGGATATTTATCTGTCTGCGGGAAAAGCTGCTGCACAGTATGACAGTATTATTATTTCCGGGAATCGTGTGGTGGTGAACGAGGTTAAAAATATTTCGGGTGATTACCGGTTTGAGAATAATAACTGGTATAAAAATGGACGCGAACTCTCTGACAATGCGTTTGCCCAATTGAGCAGAGCGAAGGGAAGGCTGAAGAAGCTGAGAAATGAGTGCCGTTTAAATTTTGAAGTGGAAGGGAATCTAATATTTCCTAATGACGATTTCAGGCTCGCAACCGAAAATCAGTATGTCTTGAAGAAGACGGTTTTGCGCAATTATATGAGAAAATACTTCAGACAGTTTAAAGACGAAAGACTGAGTGCTAATGCGATGAACATCGCTGAAATCATTCAGGAAAATGCCGTAGAAAATCCATATTTTAATGAATCGGCAGATATCTTTCAAATACGCCGGGGATTGTATTGCGGACAGTGTAAAACATTTGATTTGTATAAAGGGAGATTTCAAATGAGCTGTAATCGCTGCAGCTCTGTCGAGAGTAACGAAACTCACTTGCTGAGAGCAATGGGAGATTTCGAGATTTTGTTTAGCGGAGTGCCGATGACAAGATCGGCTTTGTTGTACTTTATTGATTTTCAGATCAGCAGGACAGCTGTTTATAAGGTTTTGAAAAAACATTGCGACATTACAGGTCAGGGGAGAAATACTGCATATAAATTAAAGTATGCGGAGGTTGCTGAAGTAATCGCCAAAATTAGAGAAACACAACGGTACAAAGACAGGATTACTCAAATTTAAACAACAATGACATAAAACTTAGCTCTGTTTTGCAGCAGCTGTTTGTTTTACGGTCACATGAGCCGAATTCATCGGGCCGCAGATATTTTTACGGTCACATGAGCCGGCTTCATCGGCTCGCAGATATTTTTACGGTCACATGAGCCGGCTTCATCGGCCTGCAGATATTTTTACGGTCACATGAGCCGGCTTCATACGACCGCAAATCCCAAAACACCGCATACCCGCTGCCAAACAACTAAATAACCAAACTACCAAAAAAACGGCCCCGTCACCGGGAGCCGCTTCAAAATAATATAATTTATCCGAAATAGTCAGCAACTGCGTCGTTCGGAATGTGTCCGCCAACGTAGAAGTCGCCGAAGACGCCGTAGCGCGCGCTTGTTTCATCGAATCTCATTTCGTAGATAATCTTTTTGAATTCGAGCATATCATCTGATAAGAGTGTTACTGCCCATTCGTATTTATCGAGACCTTGTGAACCTGTGATGTACTGCTTGATTTTGCCTGCGTATTTGCGGCCAATCATGCCGTGGTCGCGCATCAGCTGTTTGCGTTCTTCAATCGGCAGCATGTACCAGTTGTCTTCAAGGTCGCGCTTTTTATCCATTGGATAGAAACAGATGTATTTAGATTTTTCCAGTGAAGGGTATAATCTCTGCTGAATGTGCGGGATTTCCATCATTTCCTCAGGTGTCTTATTACCGCCGAGGTAGCTGCTCATTTCAATAATAGATACGTATGAGTAGGTTGGAATTAAGTAGTCCGCAACTCTGAGTTTATTAATTTCAAGTTCAAGCTTGATCAGCTCGTCCGCAGTCGGGCGCAGCAGCCAGAATATAATATCTGCCTTATGACCCATGATGTTGTAAAATGCATAGTCACCTTCGTGTTTTTCATGCACTTCTTCCTGTCTGTTTAAAAATGCCTGAAGTTCTTCTGTCAGCGCATTTCTTTCTTCTTTGTCCAGTACGCGCAAACCTGCCCAGTCCACGCTGTAAAGCAGGTGTAAGCTGTACCAGCCATCTATAGTACTTACCGGTTCACTCATCTTACTCTCTCCTTAATTAAGTCATTACTTCTATTCTAGACCAATGGAAAACGTTTTAACAAGAGATTCTGTTTAAAAGATGTGACAAAACACGTATAATATATTTAAAGTAAAGTAGCCAAGGAGGATATAATGAGTAAATTCATTACGGATCTTAAAAATAACTTAAATGGTGAAAATATCAAAATTGTATTTCCGGAAGGAACAGATAAAAGAATTCTGACTGCTGCAGCAGAGCATTTAAAAAACAGCTACGTGCATCCGATTGTTATCGGGAATGCCGATGAAATTAAGAAAATTGCGGACGAAGAAAATCTTAATATAGAAGGAATGGAAATATTAAATCCGAAAACATCGGATTTAAGCGATAAACTCGCAGAAGAGTTTTCTGAAGTCAGACAGGGCAAGGTAACGCTTGAACAGGCTGAAGATATTATTGAAAATGTAAACTATTTCGGAACCATGCTGGTACATACGGGCTATGCCGACGGTCTTGTGTCAGGAGCGATGCATTCGACACCGGACACGGTGCGGCCGGCGCTGCAGATTATTAAAACAAAAGAAGGCGTATCGAAAACGAGCGGTATTTTCTTTATGCGCCGCGGCGATGAACTGTATGTGATGGGAGATTGTGCGATCAATCCGACCCTGACTGCCGAAGAGCTTGCGGAAGTCGCAGTTGAAACGGCAAAAACGACGATGAGTTTCGGGATTACACCGCGCGTTGCGCTCTTAAGCTTTTCTTCAAAAGGATCTGCGAAAACAGAAGAAGCGGAAAAAGTTCGTCTCGCGACTGAATACGCACAAGATAAACTTCCGGATACACTGATTGACGGCGAGCTGCAGTTTGACGCAGCTTTTGTTCCGAGTGTGGCAGAGAAAAAATCTCCGAAGTCACCGCTTGAAGGAAAAGCGAATGTATTTATCTTCCCGTCGCTAGAAGCAGGTAATATCGGCTATAAAATTGCTCAGCGTTTAGGCGGTTTTGAAGCTTACGGACCGATTCTGCAAGGTTTGAATAAACCGGTTAACGACCTGTCGCGCGGTACGACGACTGAAGAAGTATACAATCTGGCTTTATTTACAGCAACACAGGTAATGGCGAATCGTCATGACAGCTGAATTGTTTAACAGGACGGTGGAAGTCATCGGCAGGCTGCGGACCCGGCATCCGTTTGAATCATTTGCTTTTGATGACTTTCTGCAACATCAGATCAGTGAAGACAATGTGCCTAAAATACGCTTTTGGGTACATTCGCCTTATATCATATTAGGCCTGCAGGATGCGAGGCTGCCGAAACTGCCGTACGGCCTGAATTATATCTCTGATGCGGGTTTCGACTATATCGTGCGCAACAGCGGCGGTTTAGGTGTCGTTCTCGATGAGGGCATATTGAATATCTCTTTGGTGTTGCCGAAAGCAGATTTTCCATACATAGAAAAAGGCTATGATATAATGACAGAGCTGGTAACAAAAATGTTTCCGGAAGGAAAGATTGAAGCGTACGAAATTTCCGCAAGTTACTGTCCCGGTTCTTATGATTTAAGCATCGGCGGCAAAAAGTTTGCAGGGATTTCACAGCGCCGCATCAAAGACGGTGTCGCAGTGCAGATATACTTATGTGTTACAGGCAGCGGCTCGGAACGGGCCTTAATGATGAAAGAATTTTACCGCCATGCGCATGCAGTTGACAGCACGAAGTTTATATATCCGGTTATTAATCCGGATCATATGGCTTCTTTAAATGAACTGCTGAATGCCGATTTTTCAATTGAAGAAGTTGAAAAACGGGCGTTGAATGCGCTCCGTGACTCAGGGGCCGTCTTGAAGGATTATCCGGTGCTGAATGAGGAGCAGAATGCACTGTACGAACGATTCATAGGAAACATGAAAGAGCGTAATAAAAAATATGTAACTTTTGACTGACCAGTATATTTTTAATACTGGTTTTTTAATTTTTATGAAAGAAGGAATAACATGTCGACAAGTTCTTATGCGCCTAAAATATGGACGAAAGAATTTACAGCAATTTTTGCCTTCCATTTTATTTTAATGGGTGCAATGTATTCAACTCTGGTCACAGTCGGAAACTATGCGATTCAAAAATACGATGTCAATCCGAGTATCGCGGGCTTTGCAGCCAGTATTTTTATCGTCGGTGTACTGGCGGGCCGCGGAGTTACAGGTTATCAGATTAATCATCTCGGGGCTCGTAAAATTATGCTCGGGGGAACAGTACTTTACTTTTTAACTTATATTTTATACTTCTTTGACTTCGGTTTAACATTTTTAATCGTGACACGGCTGTTAAACGGTATCGCAACAGGGATGATCAGTACAGCGCTGAATACGCTGGCAACGATATCCGTGCCTGAAGAACGCCGAGGTGAAGGAATCAGTTATTTCAGTTTAAGCATGGTGGTTGCGAGTGCGGCGGGTCCATTTATGGCGTTTCTGCTGCTCGAGCAGATTTCATTTGACACGATGTTAATTTATGTCGGTATTTTAATGCTGCTTGTCGTGCTGATGATTCCGCTGATTAAAATAAATAACGTCACAAAAGAAACGGCGGTCAAGCCTGAAAAATTTGTGCTGATAGAAAAAAATTCCCTCCGGATGCTGATGCCGGTTTTCTTAATGGGGCTGGCGTATTCAAGTGTGCTGTCATTTTTGAACACTTACGCTATTGAAATCGATGTAGTTGCCGCAGCAAGCTTCTTCTTTATCGTCTATGCGGCGGCAGTGCTGTTGACGCGGCCGTTTACAGGACGCATCATCGACCAGAAAGGGCCAAACGTTGTTATTTACCCGACGTTTATCCTGATGGCAATCGGATTCTTCCTGCTCGGGAGCACTTCAGCGGGAACTGTCGTTTTAATTGCCGGCTTTATTATCGGGCTCGGTTTCGGGAATTTTCAGTCGGCTGCGCAAATTATTTGTGTTAACGTGGCGCCGAAGGAGAATGTCGGTCTGGCAACATCGACTTTCTTTATTATTCTGGAAATCGGGCTCGGTTTCGGCCCGGTGTTTTTAGGGCTGATCGTGCCATTTGTCGGCTACAGCGGCATGTACCTGTGGCTGATTGTGCCGATTGTTTTAGCAGGTATTTTTTATATGCTGATGGTTGGCAAACGCGGGGCACAATCAAATACTGAAAGTTAAACGAAACGGTCGGCTTCCCCGCCCGTTTATGATATTATTGGGGTGTTAAGGGAGGCGTAAAAGCGTGACGATGAGTGACTACAGCAGGAAACAATTACAGGAAGAAAAAGTCTTTAAAGATCCGGTTCACCGGTATGTTCATGTCCGCGATCAGGTCATCTGGGACCTGGTGAAAACGAAAGAGTTTCAGCGACTCCGCAGAATAAAGCAGCTCGGAACTTTATATCTGGCATTTCACAGCGCGGAACATTCGCGATTTAATCACTCGCTCGGCGTGTATGAAATTGTCAGGCGGATGATTGAGAATTTTGAAGAATATCCCGAATGGGACTCAAACGACCGGCTTTTAGCTTTGTCTGCAGCTTTGCTGCACGATCTTGGTCACGGACCGTTTTCCCATACCTTTGAAGATATATTTCATACGGATCATGAAGAATATACGAAGAAAATTATCTTGGAAGATACTGAAGTCAACGAAGTATTATCGAGAGTGTCTCTTGAGTTTCCGCGCGAAGTTGCGGAAGTTATTAACAAAACGCATCCGAATAAACTTGTCATCAGTATGATTTCAAGTCAGATCGATGCGGACCGTATGGATTATCTGCAGCGGGATTCTTTTTATACCGGAGTCAGCTACGGCAACTTCGATATGGAACGCATATTGCGTGTGATGCGGCCGTCGAAAGATGAAGTGCTGATTAAAGAAAGCGGCATGCACGCGGTGGAAGATTATTTAATGAGCCGCTATCAGATGTACTGGCAGGTTTACTTCCACCCTGTATCGCGGGGCGGAGAAGTGATGCTGAATCTTGTCATGCAGAGAGCAAAGGCATTGTATAAATCGGGCTATAATTTTAAACAGCAGCCGACGTACTTCATTCCTTTTTTCAACGAGGACGTCACAGTGCACGATTATCTGAGACTCGATGAAATGGTCGTGAATTTTTATCTGCAGGAATGGGTACGTGAAGAGGATGAGATACTGAGCGACCTTGCCGGACGGTTTGTGAACAGAGACCTGTTTAAATATTTACCGTTTGACGGTTCTATTATTACAATTACAGAACTTAATGAACTGTACAAAAAAGCAGGCATAGATCCGGATTATTATGTCTTCAGCGACAGTTATTCCGATCTACCTTACGATTACGACAGACCCGGGCAGAATAGAAACAGAAGACCGATTCACCTGCAGCGACCGAACGGTGAAATTAGAGAAATCAGTTCGCAGTCGGCAATTATTAATTCTATTACAGGTATCCACCGTCTCGGTTCAAGATTATATTATCCGAAGGAAAAGATCTTAGCGATTAAAGACTTAAAAGTTAAAGCAGAAATTATAAATTTACTGAATGAGCTCGATTAGGAGGTATAAATTTGGCTGAAGAACAACCGAAAAAGAAGCCGGGTTTCCAGTTTAATATTATTAAAAATGACCCGCTTGACGGCCATAGAGGACAGAACTTCGGGGCGATCAGCCTCGAGAATATTGCGCCTGTCTATATTAATATTGAAACGCAGGAAGCAGTGCTTGATATCGGAGGGCTGCACGGCAAAGCAGAAGTCGAAAAACGTGTGAAATGGATTAAAGATAAGGAAGAAGCGGAAGGCCCTGATGCGAAAGAATATTTTCTCGTCTGGATAGCTGTGGAACGTGCGGAGGCAGGCCCGGTTTATAACGGAGCGGGCGCATGCTACTTAATGGTCAACAAAGAGAAGCGCCGCGGTTACAAAATGATGCACGAACACGTGAACAGCCTTGACGATGCAATGAAAGGCCGCATCAAGCTTGATATTCTCGATGATAAATCAAAAGAAACACTGAAACAGTTTCTGATGGAACACAACAAAGAAATGTGGAATATTTCACAAGATATGCAGGAAGCACTCAATAATTAGCACTATAAAAAGGCTATTGTTAAAATGAATTTTAAATATAATATTTTAGGAGGATTTAAACATGACAAAATTTGTATTCCAATCTCCGGGCCGTTACGTACAGGGTGCAGGTATGATTAGTGAACTAGGTAAAGAAACTGCAAAAATAGGTAATAATGCCCTGCTAATCGCTGATAAAGTAGTATGGGATATTACCAGCAAATCAGTAGAAGAAAGTTTTCAAGGTGTAGATATTAAATATAATCATCTTCAGTTTTCAGGGGAAGCGTCAGGTAATGAAATCGGACGACTGGCTGATGAAGGTAAAAAATTCGAAAGTAATGTCGTCATTGGCCTCGGCGGGGGTAAAACGCTCGACACAGCTAAAGCTGTTGCGGATGCATTGGGAGCACCTGTGGTGATTGTTCCAACAACAGCATCGACAGACGCACCAACGAGTGCATTGTCCGTAATATATTCAGATGACGGCGTCTTTGAAGGTTATAAATTTTACGATAAAAACCCGAATCTCGTTTTAGTAGACAGTGCAGTTGTTATCGGTGCACCGCCGAAATTCTTTGCTTCCGGTATCGCTGATGCAATGGCTACACTTGTTGAAGCAAGTGCCACAGTCAGACGCAACGGCAACACAATGGCCGGAGGCAAACCGACGCTCGCATCACAAGCGATTGCAGAAAAAGCGGAAGAAACATTGTTCATGTATGGTATAGAAGCATATGAAGCGGCTAAAGACGGCCTTGTCACACCTGCCGTAGAATATGTTATAGAGGCGAATACATTGCTTTCAGGTTTAGGTTTCGAGAATGGGGGACTGGCAGGTGCGCATGCGATTCATAACGGCTTCACAGCCTTGAAGGGCGACATTCACAATCTGACCCACGGTGAAAAAGTTGCTTATGGTACGCTTGTGCAACTCGTACTGGAAGGCCGTCCGGGTAATGAAATTGCCGAATATGTGGATTTCTACGAAGCATTGGAAATGCCGACCAAATTAGAAGCTATGCATTTGGCTGATGTATCGTTTGAAGATTTAGTCAAAGTCGGCGAACTTGCCACTCAGGAAGGTGAAACCCTGGAGAACTTAAATCCGGAAATTACACCTGAACAAGTCGCACGTGCAATTTTAGCAGTGGATAAATATAATTAAGACGATGAGAATATGTCTTTTTTGTGTCTTTTAGATTAGACATTGCACATTAGGTCATCTATGGATAAAATAAAGAGTAGTTATAGACATATAACTAGGACATAAAGGCGGGGCAGTTGCCCTGCCTTTTTTATTTTTCTTAAGACCAATCAGGTGCCTGTTATGATATAATTTACGATACTGAAGGTGATAGAAAATGACCGAAAATATAACGCATGACTGCAATTTAACCCAGCTGGTATTCATGCACGGAGAAGAAACTAAATACGAACAGAAACTCAAGGTCACAGAAATTAAAAAAGGGGATACTTATCTGCGCTACACAGAAGCGCTCGATGAGCATGAACTGAAAGTGACAGTGAGACTGGGAGATAATTTCGTTAAGCTCCAGCGGCGGGGTCTGATCAATATGAACTTTTATTTCGAAGAAGGTGTGAAGACGGATACGTTTTATGACTCTCCGGCAGGCAGGCATCATTTTGAAATAGTGACACATGAACTTAAAACCGGCGACGGAACACTGACGGTCAAATATGATTTATTTGAAAGCGGCGTATTGCTCGGCAAATATAAATACACGTTGGAAAGGATTTAATTATGAACTTAAAACAGCAGTTAAAAGAAGCGATTGAAGCCGCGATTAAAAAAGCGGAATTAGTAGATGAAGTTCCTGAAATCAAAGTTGAAGTTCCAAAAGATAAGAAAAACGGGGACTTTTCAACGAATGCAGCGATGATGCTGACAAAGCTTGCGCGTAAAAATCCGCGCGACATCGCAGAAGCGATTATTGAAAACATCGACAAGGAAGCGGCAAGCATTAAAGAAGTCAGCATCGCAGGACCGGGTTTTATCAACTTTAAAATGGAGACAGCGGAGCTTGCGAATGTTATTTACACTGTCTTAGATAAGAAAGAAAATTACGGCCGCACAGAGCGTGAAACAGCTGAAAAGGTTTTGATTGAGTTCGTGAGTGCGAACCCGACTGGGGATCTGCATATCGGACATGCGAGAAACGCATCGGTCGGCGCAACGCTTTCGAATATTATGGACTTTGCGGGTTATGATGTAACGCGTGAATACTATATTAACGATGCCGGAAACCAGATTAACAACCTGGCGAAATCGATCGAAGCGCGTTATTTTGAAGCGCTCGGCGAGGGGCTGAATATGCCTGAAGACGGCTATAACGGTAAAGATATAAAAGTCATCGGTGAAAAACTGGCGTCTGAGCATCCTGAATATAAAAATCTTGAAGAAGCGGAGAGGATTTCTAAATTCCGGGACCTTGGTGTCGAATATGAAATGCGCAAATTGAAAGCGGATCTTGAAGAGTTCCGCATCAAATTTGACAGCTGGTTCAGTGAAACATCGCTTTACGAAAGCGGCGAAATCGATGAAGCGATGGCGAAGATGAAAGACAACGGCTATGTTTTCGAAGCGGATGATGCAACATGGCTGCGTACGACAGACTTTAAAGACGATAAAGACCGGGTACTTGTAAAAAGCGACGGCACTCTGACTTACTTAATGCCGGACATCGCATATCACTATGACAAAGTTGAGCGGGGCTATGACAAACTGATTAACTTATTCGGTGCAGACCACCACGGTTACATCAACCGTCTGAAAGCTTCATTAGGTGCGCTCGGAGAGAATCCTGACAAGCTGGAAATTCAGATTATGCAGCTTGTCCGTTTAATCGAAAACGGTGAAGAAGTGAAGATGAGCAAGCGTACAGGTAAAGCAGTCACACTGCGTGACCTGATTGATATGATTGGTGTAGACGCAGCACGTTACTTTATGATTATGCGTTCAACGGACACTCACTTCGATTTTGACTTAGATCTTGCCCGCAGTGAATCAAGCGATAACCCTGTGTATTACGCTCAGTATGCCCATGCGAGAATCTGCAGTATTTTACGCCAGGCGAAAGAGCAGGGCTTTGAAATCGACATGGAAAATCCGGTTGATATTATTGAGCAGGAGCAGGCGCTTGAGCTGTTGAAAAAAGTACTGGAATTCCCGAATATCGTGAAAGGGGCGGCAGAATCACGTGCAACCCAGCGTATTCCGAACTACATTCACGATCTCGCTGCAAGCTTCCACAAATTCTATAATGCAGAAAAAGTACTCGGTGAGAATGCCGATAAAACACGTGCTTATATATTGATGATTGAAGCTGTACGCCAGACACTGGAAAACGCACTCGGTCTGATTGATGTATCAGCACCTGAAAAAATGTAAAATTAATAAGCTGAAGCCTGAACTGTAAAGTTCAGGTTTTTTGTTTAGACATTGACTCTGTATAAGAGCAGAGAACTTTAATATAATGAAGGTAATGAACCACGATGATATCCAAATGACGGAAAGGGGAAACATCCATGAAAAAACTCTGCATACTGCTGACCTCGATATTTTTACTCACTGCCTGCGGCAATGAAAACGGCGAACAAGTTCAAATGCCGGACGGTGAAGAAATGCGCATCATCTCACTGATGCCGAGCAATACTGAAATTGTCGCCGAACTTGGGGAAAAGGACAGTCTTGTCGCTATTACAACAGTCGACGATTATCCTGAAGACCTCGGCGAAAACCTGACGCGTCTCGATACTTTCGCACTCGATGAAGAAGCGATGACGGCGCTCAACCCTACACATATTATTTCACATGCCTCAGGTCATGACGCAAATGCGGATATGATTACAAGAGCGGCAGAAAGTACCGGCGCAGAGGTCCTCGTTGTTGATGATGCACAGGGAATTGATGAGATTTACGGCACCATTACCGATATTGGAAGCTTTATCGAGAGAGAAGAAACGGCAAAAGAATTAAATGCATCACTGCAGCAGGAGGTTGAAGAAATTCACAATCAATACAGCGGGGAAAAAGCGGAGGATAAAGTGCTGATTCTGATTTCTACGGCGCCGGATATATATACTGCAGGAGAAGATACTTTTATCGATGATTTTCTGGACACATTAAATATTGATAATGCTTTCGAAGATGTGACGGGCTATCCTGCGGTAACATCGGAAGATGTGATAGCCCGCGAACCGGAAATTGTACTTTCAACACTCGGTATCAGCAACGAAGAACTTACCCATGCGCTTGATGAGATTTCGGGTCTGGAGGGCGCAGCAATAACTGAAAAAGAAAACCAGTGTACACCGGATCCGAATCTGATTTCGCGTCCGGGACCGAGATTTACTGAAGGACTGACTGCGATCGCAGAGTGCGTGTATGAATAAAACCAACTGTATTCTCGTATTTCTGCTGATTATCAGCGTGGTGCTGAGCATATTTACCGGTTCGGTAAATATCGGGGATATAAACAATATGCAGGCCTTCACTATCATGCTTGATGTACGGCTGCCGAGAGCGCTGATGGCGGTATTAACAGGAGCGGCGCTCGCGATGAGCGGCGCTGTTTTCCAGATTATTTTAAAAAATCCCATGGCGGACAGCTTCACCCTGGGTATGGCAAACGGTGCGGTGCTCGGCGCGGCGGTTACTGTAGTTACAGTGATCCCCGCAGCTTTTGCGCCGGTTTTAAGTATCGTACTCGGTCTTGTCAGTCTGCTCGCTGTTCTGTTGATTGCGCGGAAGCTTGATTTAACTTACAGGCCGGAAACGCTGATTATTACCGGTATTCTGCTCGGCGCTTTATTATCAGGTGTGCTGTATATTATTATTCTGATATTTCCGGAAGATACTGCGAATATTGCCCGCTACATGTTCGGCTCGCTCGGCGGAGCGGACTTCAGCCGGGTGTCAGTGCTGCTGATACTGACCTCGGCGGCATTCATTATTCTGGAACGCTGCGGCCGGGTACTCGATCTGCTTAAACTTGGCGATATAAGAGCGCATGCGCTCGGTGTCAATGTCAGTGTAATACGGCCGGCACTGCTGATTACAGCATCTGTGCCACCGCTTGTTGCCATCAGCTACACCGGCATTATTGCACTTGTCGGCATTATCATTCCGCAGATTATTTTATATGTTAAACCGATGGCTTTCCGGCCGCTCTTGAAACGGTCGGTTTTAATTGGAGGACTGTATATTCTCATCATCGATACGCTCGGCCGGACGCTCATTGCGCCGCTGCAGATTCCGACAGGAGTCATGGTCATGCTGTCGGCCGTCCCGCTGTTTATGTTTCTTCTTTATAAACGTATTCTTGTCAACGCACGTTAACAGGATGATGATTAAATATTCTGACATAATATTGCGGAATAATTAGTAAACCCGCGTTAAAGAATGTTATATTTATAAAAAAGGGGAGATTAGATGAATAAAGTTTCAATAGAAGATATTTTCAAAATTAAATCGGTTTCATCGCCGAAAGCTGTTCCACATACCGGCAAAGTCACTTACCTTGTGACAAAGACAGATGAAGAAAAGGATACTTACTATTCCTATCTTCATAATTTTGACGGCAGGGGTAATATCCAGCTTACATATAAGGATGAGACGGTAACAAATGTCGCTCATTCACATGATGGAACGATGACATTATTTACAGCACCGGATGACGATAAAAAATCACAGGTTTTTATACTGAGACACGCTGGCGGTGAACGCGAGCAGCTGACGCACGAAGATGATGGGGTATTCGGCGCTCAATTCTCGCACGACGGAAATTCGGTGTTTTATCACGTTTCAAGTGAGAAGAATTCTGAAGACAAAAAAGATGAAGATGACAAAGACGATAAAGATAAAAAGCCCGAAGCGATAGTAATTAACCGCATGAAATATAAAAGCGACGGCGGCCCGGGACCGTACGGCGTACTAACAGAAAAATATACTGCGGTAAAATCAATCGGTATTCAATCCGGCGAGACTGAGACTGTGCTTTCCGGTGACGAAAACTTTACGCTGTACGATGTGTTTGAAGGCGGTTTTATCTATGCGACAGATAAGAGCGAAAATCCGGATTTTAATTTCGCACAAAAGCTGTATCTGCATATTGACGGAGAAGATAAATTAATTCGTGATGATGCAGGATTTATGAAAGCGGAAATTTCCGGAGACCAAAAACATATTTTAATGACGCTCATGACGCGCAAGTTTAAAAATGCAACGCATCCGCATATCGAGGTTTATGATATAGAAACGGAAGAGAGCATCGATGTCACTACGAAACTGGATAAGCCGGTCGGCGGGCTGGTGGTACAGGATACTCAGCAGAATGCCGAAGGCAATACAGCAGAATGGATCTCAAATAATGAATATGTATTTCTCGTTTCAGAATTCGGCAGTGTCAACTTATATAAAGGTGATGTGGAAGGAAATATCCGTCCGCTGCTCCGCGGCGAGCACAATATTTTCGGTATGGATGCGGACAGTGAAGCGGCTTACTTAACGATTTCGACTCACGTCTCACCGAGCGAACTGTATAAGTTTGATTTTAAAACTGAAGAATTATCACAACTGACAGAAATTAATTATGATTACGTAACAGATACAGAACTTGTTAAACCGGAACCGGTTGAGTTTTCAAGTTTTGATGAGACAGCCGTGCACGGCTGGTTTATGAAACCCGCTGGATACGAGGCAGGTAAAAACTATCCGATGGTAACAAATATTCACGGCGGTCCGCATGCGCTGTATGCAAATACGTATTTCCATGAAATGCAGCTGCTCGCGGCAAAAGGATATGCAGTATTATTCATTAATCCGAGAGGCTCTCACAGCTACTCCCAGGAGTTTGTTGATGCTGTCCGCGGCGACTACGGCAACGGTGATTACAAAGATATTATGAGTGCTGTCGATTACATTACGGATAAGTATGACTGGATTGATAAAGATAATCTTGGTGTGACCGGCGGCTCCTACGGCGGTTTCATGACGAACTGGATTGTCGGACAGACGAACCGCTTTAAAGCTGCGGTTACACAGCGCTCAATCAGCAACTGGATCAGTTTTAGAGGAGTTTCCGATATCGGTTATTACTTTACGGAATGGCAGATCTTAGCGGGACTCGATAATCTCGACAAACTGTGGCATCATTCGCCGCTGAAATATGCGAAGAATGTCGAAACACCGTTATTGATTCTGCACGGCGAACAAGATATCCGCTGTCCGATTGAACAGGCGGAGCAGCTCTTTATCGAGCTGAAATCTCATGAGAAGGAAACAGAATTTGTCCGCTTCCCGGAATCTTCCCATGAACTGTCGCGTTCAGGAAAACCAAGCTTGAAAATGCAGCGGCTGGCGCACATCGTGCGCTGGTTTGATCAGTATTTAACTCAAAATTAATGGGAGGAAGATATGTATGACAAGTAAAATCGAAGCGCTCGCAGAAAGTGTTAAAGCAGATTACTCTCTTATTTCCGATCCGGTAAATATTTTTTATTTTACAGGGGTACACTTAAACCCGCATGAAAGACTGCTGCTGCTCGTCGTCGATAATAAGACGCTCGAAACAGCGATGGTTTTCCCGGCGCTCGACGGAGAAACTGTCAGAGCCAATACAAAATTGACAACCTATCTGCCGCACGACGATAAGGATGACGCTTTTCAGTATGTGTTTGATACAATTGACGAAAACAGGACAATTGCGGTTGAAGGAGAACATTTAATTTATTCGAGATATTTGCGGCTGATTGAAAAATATGCGCCGGAGAATATTTCAACACTCGATAATGAAGTGAACTATCTCCGCGGCAAAAAGAATAAACACGATAAAGCGGAAATTCAGCGCGCGGTCGAGATGACAGAGAGAGCGCTGGAAGATTTAAAAACGATTACTGTCGAAGGTAAAACCGAAATGGAAATTTCGGACTTTCTTGTTAAGCAGTTTAAATCGTACGGTGCAGCCGGTCCGAGTTTTGGTCCGAGCGTGCTTGCCGGTAAAAAATCCGCCATGCCGCACGGTGAAACGGGAACAGGTGTTATCAAGCGCGGAGACTTTCTTTTGATTGATTTCGGTGTAGTTTCCGATACAGGCTATGTGTCAGATATGACGCGTACGTTTATTGTCGGAGAGGCAACCGCGGAACAGGAAAAGATTTATAAAACTGTACTGAGATCAAATCTCGAGGGTATTAAAGCATCACAAAAAGGCACGGTGATGGGAGATATCGACCGTACATCGCGCGCTGTAATTGAAGAAGCGGGATACGGTGAATATTTCATGCACCGTATCGGCCACGGACTCGGACTCGATGTGCATGAAGCGCCGTCAGTGCACGGAGGCAACACGGACAAGCTTGAAGCGGGCCATGTGATTACGATCGAACCGGGTATCTATATACCTGACATCGGCGGCGTGCGTATCGAAGATATGCTGTATATTGACGAAGATACAACGTATAATTTTAATAGTTTTCCAAAAGATTTTGAATCGATGATTATTAAATAATTAATTTAGGAGCTGCAGCAGAAATGACAAGCAAAACAAGAATTGAAGCAGATTTTCTTGGAGAAAAAGAAATTGATGATAAGGCATACTACGGGGTGCAGAGTCTGCGCGCTTTAGAAAATTTCCCGATCACGGGTTACCGTTTAAATACTGATCTAATCCGCGCCCTGGCAATGGTTAAGAAAGCTGCGGCGCTTGGAAATTTCGCGAATGGTGTGCTGGAAGAAGATAAAAAGAATGCGATTGTGCAGGCGAGTGAAGAAATCATTGCAGGCCAGTGGCACGACGACTTTATCGTCGATCCGATTCAGGGCGGGGCAGGAACTTCGACGAATATGAACGCGAACGAAGTGATTGCCAACCGCGCTCTTGAAATTATGGGACGCGAAAAAGGCGACTATGACTTTATCAGCCCGAACAACCATGTGAACATGTCCCAGTCTACAAATGATGCCTTCCCGACTTCCCTGCATGTGGGTCTCTTAATTCATGCAGAATCACTGCTTAAGACGATGAATACAATGCGTCAGGCATTTGAAGCAAAAGCTGTTGAATTTGACCACGTTATTAAAATGGGACGCACGCACCTGCAGGATGCCGTGCCGATTCGTCTTGGCCAGGAATTCAGCGCCTATGCGAAGGTTTTGTCGAGAGACATTCGCCGTGTGTCGAACTCGCTTGAAAATCTCTATGAAATAAATATTGGTGCAACCGCGGTAGGAACAGGCTTAAACGCGGACCAGAAATACATCGATACAGTAGTTGAAGAGCTGAGCAAAATTTCAGGATATAAGCTGAGATCTGCTGAAAATCTGGTAGATGGAACGCAGAATACTGATACATATACGGAAATTTCTTCAGCATTGAAAATTTGTATGATTAACATGTCGAAAATCGCAAACGACTTCCGTATGATGGCATCAGGACCGAAAGCGGGCTTATATGAAATTAACCTGCCTGCGCGCCAGCCGGGCTCATCAATCATGCCGGGCAAAGTCAACCCGGTTATGGCTGAAGTGGTAAACCAGATTGCCTTCCAGGTTATAGGCAATGACAATACAATCAGTCTGGCGTCAGAAGCCGGACAATTCGAACTGAATGTAATGGAGCCGGTGCTTGCATTTAACCTGATTCAGTCAATCGACATTATGAACAACGGTTTCAAAGTCTTCACTGAAAGATGTATCGCGGGCATTACTGCGAACGAAGAACAAATGAAATCGTATGTTGAGAACAGCATTGGTGTGATTACAGCTCTTGTACCGCACATCGGCTACAAGAAAGCATCAGCAATTGCAGTAGAAGCTATTCAGACAGGTGCTCCGGTCCGCCAGCTGTGCTCTAAGCATGAAGTTCTTACAGAAGAACAGCTTGATCACGTGCTGAACGCATTTGAAATGACGAATATCGGCGTATCGAAACTGCCGAAATAAGTTAAGACTATTTAGCCAGATAAAAATCTCCCATGTTTTCCCGGGGCATTCCTGAAGCCTGCAGTCTTCAGCAGATGCTTTTCCCCGAGAAGTCAAGGGAGATTTTAATTTTAATTATTCTTCTAAAAAGAGGTAGTGTTCACCGAGGCCAAAGTTTTTATAAACATTCGTCAGTTGACTTGTCTCGTCAGCTTCATTTAATTCACCATCAGATACTGTTCCGCTGTACGAAAAATATTCATCATCACTTTCTTCAAATTCAGTAAAATCAATTGTCATCGAAGCATCACCATCTTCGACAGTAATTGATAAATTACTTTCTTCTAAAGAATACTCCCCTGGATATGTAGTGCCGTTAAATGTTAATGTGATATCGCCTGCTGATTCAAAGTCGAGTACCGGTGTATTAGGTGTAAATTTAACTTCCTTATTCTCAGCATCTTCCTCAGAAACAGTCGGATTAGGTAAAGTAAGTCCCAGAGTTTTACCATCGAGTTCAGACTCTTCACCGCCGCATCCCGCCACTGCCAAAAGAACAACACTTAATATTGTCAGTAAAATTTTGTTCATAAATGCATCCCCTTAAATTTGTTATTAATAGAAATATACCATTAATTGTAATCGCTTACATATATGATTATTGAAATGCGTGGAATTTTTGCGCTCATATATATGTAAACTGAAATTCGTCTGCTTGAAGATGACTCATGTATATGTAAATAGCGATACGTGGTCATGAACGATAGTCATGCCTCTGATTCGGGCAAATCGTATATATGAGACTCCGTCATGACTATGTATAAAGTAATGGGTATACATGAGATTGGTTATATGAACTTTCCTCCGGCTGGAAATGTGTCTTCAATCCAACGGACTTCCCACACTGGGACGAATACCTATTTTCAACCCAACAAACACTCAACAGCAGAGAAAATTGAGACGGATTTTAAAAGTACAGCAGCTAATCAGCCAATAAGCATCACGGGATGCATTTACTCCCGGTTTACGTGTAAAATAGAAGTAATGATTATAATGAAGAGGGCAGGGAGGCAGACACCATGGATATACAGACTTTTTATCAAACGTATTTAAGTGAAAATGAGCTTGTACGGGCAAGTTTGTTCAACTCGGGTAATTTTGCGACGAATGATGCACTGATAAAATATAAGGTGGATGAATTGGAGTCACAGTCCGCTTTGCATGAAATGTTCGAGCATCTGTCGATGGCGGAAGCGAAGCTTTTGAGACGTTTATCGACTGAGACTGCATTTGATAATGTGCACAGGGTGTCGTATCTCCCCGGAAAGTATCCGACACTGATCGACTATCAGTATATTTTGGAGGATAACGGTACAGAAGGGGTTATTCATGCGGAAGTGGTCAATGTGCTGAACAGCGCACTGCAGGAAACCGGTATATTTCCCTATACGCCGATGTCGATTCCTGACAGCGAAACGATTGGGCCGCAGGATGTATCAAGACTGGATAAAATATATAACGGGCCGATTTACTGGCTGTATAATAATTTGACATTTAAAGACCTCCGCAATGTGATGTCAAAACTGAACATCAAATCAATCGGACAATATAAAGATGATTATTTGAATGAAGTCATTGCGCATCTCACGGCGCCGGAATATCTGCCGGTCGTTCTGAACCATCTCGATGAAGTAGCTTATGCTCAAATTAGAGATAACATTAAAAAAGATTACTCGGTCTATGAAAATCATCCGCGATGGCAAACTGCACTGGAAACCGGTCTGCTTGTTAAAGTGCATCAGGATTATCTCGTTATGCACCGGGATGTGCTTCGCGCGCTTAAAAAAGTGGATTTCAGCAAAATTGGAAAAGAAGTGCAGGCGGAGACGCCCGAAAATTACAATGCTTATCACATTACATGTACGATTAACGGCTGTGAAGAAATTTTCCGGACGATTGCTATTCCAACACGCCTGAATTTCCTTGAGCTTGAAATTATTATTTGCGAAGCATTCGGCTGGAATAATATCGGCAGCGGCCAGTTCATAACAGATAAAAATCTAATCGCTTATGATGAAGCGGGTGCACACAAAAATGCTCTGATGACGGATGTATATTTAATTAATGAATATATTCAGTACCTGTATGATTCTGAGGATGATTACGTCGTGGACATTATACTCGATACCGTGACGAATATAACGAAGCCGATTCCGGAAGTTGTGAGCTACGGGGGAGCAGTGCCAATTGAAAATATCGGCGGTGTTACTAAACTTATCGAAACTTTAAACATTCTAGAAGATAAAAACCATCCGGACTACGTAAATGTCTACGCCCATGCACGCCGGAAGAACTACCGGGAACGCTATCCCGTCAGTGCGGTGAACAAGAAACTCGCGCGGCTGTTCAACAGAGGCAATCCAATTATTTAAGGAGGATAACGATGGATTTACAAACCTTCTACAAAACTTATTTAACGTATTTACATCTGGATAAAGTAGGTGAATCCTTATCCCGGCTCGAAAAACTGATAGAAGAAAAAATAGAGGAAGCAAGTTCAGATGACTATTTGACGCTTCTCGGCGACAGTTTGAGAATGGAAGAAATTGAATTGATTAAGCGATATTCAAATGCACTGACCGGCGATAATATTATTACCATGCCGTTCAATCCGGATGAGAATCCGTTTTTAATTTATAATCACCATCTGCTTTATATCGGTGACGGTATGGCGGTTATGCATGAGGAAGTAATCGACGGTATTTTAAGAAACTTCGGTTCGGTCATTCATCTGGCGCCGCTGCCTGACGGCATCAGTGTATCAAACGTAACTTTAAATAACGCGGAATATACGACGACCGTCAATCTGCTGGATTATCCGATTATTGAGTTTTACGAACTGCTCTTAACTGAAGATCATATGAATCTGGTTGCAGAAAATCTGGATCTCGATTTGGAAGAGTACAGCACGCGGGCCCAGATTATTAATGCGATATCGAAGCGGCTCGTGCACAAATCTTACATTAAAGAAAAACTTAAGATGTTTGAAGACGAAGAACTCGCACGTTTTAAAGATAAAATTCGTCGGGGTGAAGTTTTATTTACAGAAGAAGAGGGCAACTGGGATACTTTCCTTGCTACGGGAATTATCATGCCTTATCTGCCCCAGGCAGCGATTCTGCCGCTTGTATTATTTCATTTCTTCAGAGAAGAAATTTTTAATTAATTCTAAATAGGAGCCGGTAAAGACCGCATTAAGACAATCGGGGGTCAGGCCGGTACGATTGATCCGATTATTATGGCGACAGATATGGTGAAAAAATTCGGGACCATCCAACTGACAGGCATATACGGTACGCCAGCAACAGGATATCCAATCCATAAAATTTTTACACGCAACTTAACAGTCAAAGCTGGCCAGGCACCGGTCATTCACTATATGCCGGAACTGTACAATATGGTGGAACAGGGCAAAGTCGATCCGACGGATATTATTACGCATAACGTGCCTTTAAAACAGGCGGAAAAAATGTACAAGATGTTTAACGACTGTGCAGACGGCTGTATTAAAGTAGTGATGAAACCGTAAATTTGAGCTCGCGGCGGCACGGAAAGTATGATTGTGTGCCACCGTGCTTCTTTAAATTCAAAAAATGCTGAGTCCATTATGGATTCAGCATTTTTCTTATTCATTCTCAAGTTTTTTAATATATTCATCCAGCTTCTTCTTATCTTCTCCGGAGATTTTCGGAAACCGGGGGTTGATATCTTCCAGTGTATGAATCATCGCTTCTGTTATAATCCTGCGCGTATGCCATTCGTCATCTGCCGGAAGAATATACCACGGGCTGTGTTCTGTAGAAGTATTGTTCAGCATATCTTCAAAAACTTCCTGATATTCTTCCCATTTTTCGCGGTCATCGATATCCGAAAATGAAAACTCCCACTGCTTATCCGGGTTTTTCATCCGCTTTAAAAAGCGTTCTTTCTGCTCGTCTTTCGACATATTAAAGAAAAATTTGACGACTGAAAATCCATTTTCAGATAAATACTGCTCGTAATTATTAATCTGGCGGTAGCGTCTCTGAATCTCGGTATCGTCATCATCTTCCAATAAATCATGAATGCGGGTAGCAATCACATCTTCGTAGTGGGACCGGTTTAAAATCGCAATTTGCCCGCGTTCTGGCTCACCGTCGTGAAGCCTCCACAAGTAATCATGCTTCTGCTCGGTTTCACTCGGCTTGCCATAGGTCGTCACCTTCAGTCCCTGGGCGTTTAAATTTGAAAAAATATAGGAAATTGCTTCATCTTTCCCCGCGGCATCAATCGCCTGAAGGACAACCATAATACCATTTTTTTCTTCGGCATGCAGTTTCAGGTGAAGTTCTTTCAGTTTCTCCACCAGCGGAGGAATAATATTTTGTTCTATATAATCATTCTCTTCCTTTTTTCCTTTAGAACATTGATGATCTTTTAATTTTATATTGGCATTGTGGTGTACTTTATAATCGGATAAATTCATCGGTCACACTCCTCTTTTAGTGTATGACCTGATATACCCGTTTAAAATCGGGGGAAACATGTTTACTCAGTCAAAGAGCCTGGTTCTCTGTCCTGGCAGAGTGGATACTCAGTCAAAGAACCCAGTTCATCACCGTCACCTAATTCAATTCCGCAGCCGTTTTCCGTGATGACTTATTAAGCCCGCCATAATCAGCAGCCAGACAAGAACTGCAGCAAAAATAGTCACATGCGGAATAACCATTAAAAATTGGAGTTCCAATGCCATCGACAAATTCGTCGTGCCGACTGTATACATCGCAATCGGGAACGCCATGCCCCACAATTCAGGAGTATAGGACAGGGGATAGCGGTTTACAATATGACGCCATACACCAAGTATAATTAACAGAGGAATCCACCATGTACCAAGTGCCCAAAAGA
Source organism: Jeotgalicoccus halotolerans (assembly GCF_003387165.1). Taxonomy (GTDB): domain Bacteria; phylum Bacillota; class Bacilli; order Staphylococcales; family Salinicoccaceae; genus Jeotgalicoccus; species Jeotgalicoccus halotolerans. The sequence goes on along the minus strand of NZ_QUMW01000011.1, from coordinate 146,224 downwards.
ACAGTGTAAATCCTTTAATGAAGATTTCCAGTTCCGGAACGATGCCTGAACCATTAAGAATAAGAACAGAACCTGCGAGTGTCGTAATCGCAAGCGCGCCCATACTGATCCAGTAGGGCGGGGTTAACGACATTACTTCGATTTTTAAAAACATCAGGCGGTAAAAAATAAATGCGATGATATTTAAATATAAAGCACAGCCTAAAAGAAAGAGGCATAACGAGATAAAAATCATCACTTCAGCGAAATCAGTACTATTTGCCACCAGGGTGCCAAGCACGGCGAGTGACTGTGTAGATACGACTACAAGCAGCCAGCCGCCGTTTACCGATTCATCAATCAGCGGTTTTACTCTTTTAATAATGATTAAAGTGAAAAATGTATACATCAATATTATCCAGATTATAAAAGCCGCCAGCCAGAATATAAAACCTGTCTCAGTCATATTTTTAATAATGACGAATTGGCTGCCGAGTACGCCTGAAGCAGCGATTAAAGCGAAAAATCCCGGCCCTTTACCGTTATCATTTAGATCTTTCATAAAATCACCGGTATTAAATAGTAATCTTAAACCGTTCAATACGAGCAGCAGCACGAATATAAAAACATTAAAATACATAAGCAGTTCTGCTGCGAATAAAATATCCAAATACCATAAGGATAATGATAAAGCGCCGGTCGCCATTACCATTGCAAAATAGCCGGGGTATAAATGGCGGGACTGGCGCTGTAAAAATTCAATCATGTTTTTCACGCTTTCTTCATAGTAAATAAATTCAATTTCAACGGAATTATTCTTCGGTTTTCCCAAGCTGCCGCTCGCGGGTTTCCTGGATCAGCCACGGGCTGTCTTTTTCCGCTTCCAGCCGCCTGTTATCTTCTTTAATCCGATCAAGGACAGTTTTCATCTCTTCATTTTCCAGCAGATAATTTTCCTGTTTCAGCCGCTGGAGTTCAATTTCTTTATCGATATGTTTTAATTTAAGTTTTTCCATATCTTTACGATGCTTAAAGTAATTATTAATTACTCCGGCAGAAATACCGGCGAGTATAATAATGAGCAGCCACATAGTTTTTCCTCCTAAAGGAAATTATTTGTTATTGGTTATATGTTTGTAATGAATAAACGTTTTCTCTTAGTTTAAATTATACATCATCTTTTGCAGGAGATACATGACGGAATAAACGGGAAGAGAGGCTGATGTTTTTTCCATCTCTTAAAACAAAAAAACAGGCAAATCCTCTCGGATTCACCTGTCCTATTATAGATTTATTAAGCAAACATCTTCATAACGCCGCCTGCCACTGCTAAATCAAAGTAGCCTGCGCCGACGCATTTATAAATCGTGATGTCTGTATCGTTTTGGCGCAAATAGCCCTGGTCGTATATTTCAGCAAGTGTACCTTTAATATCATCCCAGCTGATTATTCCGGCTTCCACCGCGTCAATCAGTTCTCCGGCTTCGTCTTTTACACCGTCCATGTCATCGACATAAATATGATCGGCACGTTTAATAGCGGTGCGGTCCATTTCTCTCATTTCATGTGTGAATGACCCAACACCGTTAACGTGAGTGCCTTCTTTCAAAAGTTCACCATTATACACCGGAGCCTTGCTCTGCGTGGCACAGTTGATAATATCGCTCTGTTCAACGAGCGCATCCACGTCTGTCATCACTTCGATATCCGCCCAGATACCGAATGTTTCGAGCCGTACTTTAAACTGCTCCGCTTTTTCCGGTGTACGGTTATAGAGATAAATTCTCTGGATGTCACGGACTTCCACAACACCTAAAACTTGTTCGAAGGCCATATTGCCCGTGCCGATTACACCGAGCGTTTTCGCATCTTCACGTGCCAGTTTATCAGTGGCGATGGCTGTCATCGCGCCAGTGCGGAGTCTCGTTAAATACGATGCGTCCATCGTCGCCTTGTGGGCGCCGTCTGTCAGGTCTGTTACTAAAATATTTCCCTGCGTCGTCGGCAGGTTTTTATTGTTCGGAAAAATAGACACTGTTTTAATTATCGATACCTGCTGGGTTAAGCTGATGCACGGCATGTACAGCATCGAGCTGTCTTCTCCTGCAGGCAGTACGGTACGAATGGATTCCACAATGTTGTCTTCGTTATAATCTTTTAAAATCGCGTTGACGTCTTTGATTGCATGGCTGATTTTATATTTTTCTTCTATTTCTTTGTCTGTCAATGTAATCAATGTATTCACTCCATCTATTATTCGGCGTTCATTAATTTTTCTTCGCTGATTAATCTATCCTCTTTATCCTGCGCTGTTTCTCCCTGCAGTGCAAATACCGCAATCAGTGAAACGGCGGCTGTCATAATAATGTACAGCGATACCGGTATGCTTGAGCCGTCAAACTGATTCATCAGGAACTCCGCAATCAGCGGCGCAGATCCTCCGGCCACTGCGGCACCGATCTGATAACCGAGGGTTACACCAGTATAACGTACTTCTTTGCTGAATGATTCGGAGAACATTGTACCGAGAATCGCTGTAATCGGCGGCCAGATTACAACCAGTCCGATAAAGGTCGCTAAAATAACGAGCATCGGTTCATGTGTATTGACGATAAAAAAGTATGGAAATGCGTAAATCAGCATCGCCGCCGCACCGATCAGGAACATTTTTCTCCGGCCGACTCTGTCAGACAGACTGCCCATTACGGGAATCATGATCGTTGTGAGCACGGATACCGCCATAATCGACAGCATCATAAACTCAAAGGATACATCGAGACTTGCGACCCCGTAACCGACAATAAAGGTTGTGAAGATATAAAATGGCCCGGTCTCAACAAATTTCGCTCCGGTCGTAATCAGTACTTCTTTCGGATGTTTCTTAAAGATTTCAATGATAGGCAGCCTTCTGACTTCATTTTTCTCTGCGGCTTCTTTCTGCATGGCCACAAAGGCCGGTGTTTCGTCGAGCCCTTTACGGATTAGCAGTCCGACAATAACGAGCAGCAGACTGAAGATAAATGGAATCCGCCATCCCCAGGCGAGGAACATTTCTTCAGGCATTGCCCAGGTCAGTAAAAAGAAAAAACCGTAAGCAAGCACAAGGCCGATAGGAATTCCCATCTGCGGGAAACTGCCGAACAGCCCGCGCTGGTTTTTCGGCGCATATTCTGTGGCGAGCAGAAGGGCGCCGCCCCATTCTCCGCCGATGCCGAGGCCCTGAATCAATCTGAGCAGGAGTAAAAGAATCGGTGCGGCAACACCGATTTGAGCATATGTAGGCAGTAAACCGATGCCCGCTGTAGCGAGTCCCATCAGGCTGAGTGTAATAATTAATGTTTTCTTCCGTCCGACTCTGTCACCGATATGTGCAAAGATGACTCCCCCTAAAGGACGGATAAAGAATGATAAAGCAAGCCCGAAGTAGGCGAGTATGGTCGACAGAAATTCATCGTCGGTCACAAAGAACTGCGTATTAAAGATGATGCTTGCAACCGCCGCGTACAGGAAAAAGTCGAACCATTCGATTGATGAACCAATTAAACTTGCTGATAATACTTTTCTTCTTAATTTTTTATCCATTGTAAACCTCCCCTTTGTATGGATATAGATTAGCACATATACAACTCCCTGCCTATAAAAATTATAATATTCAGGTATTAATAAAAATTGAATCTGATTATCTCAGTATCAAGTTGATTTTTAATACGGAATGACGTAAGCTGTATAAGTAAACAAATTACGATTCCGTAGCTCAGCGGGAGAGCGCTTCGTTGACATCGAAGAGGTCGGTGGTTCGATCCCACTCGGAATCATTAGTTAAAAACTGCCTGATGAATTTTCATCAGGCAGTTTTTATTTTGTAAAAATGATATGCTTAGAAAAAATGGTATTTGCAAGTAAAAAATGAGTGCGTAAAGGTCGTGGTGGGGAATGACTGAAATTATTGCTTCGCTGAGAGAAGCGGAGAAAAAATTTTTCTTTAAGCAGGTGCTGACTGATATTAATTTAACTGTAAACAGGGGAGAAATAGTCGGACTGATCGGGCCGGAGGAGTCTGGAAAGACAACATGTCTCCGCTGCCTGATCGGCATGGAAGATTTAACCGGCGGAGAAGCGCATGTTTTAAATAAAAAAATGCCGAAGCTGAGTGTGCTGAACAGAATCGGCTATATGAGCCAGGAAACAGCACTGTACGAAACGCTGACAGCTTATGAGAATATGGTATTTTTCGGCAAACTTAAAAACTTAAAAGGACGGAACTTAAAAGATGAGATAGATAAAAAACTCAGGCTGGTGGAATTGCAGGATGCGGGGCATAAAGCAGTGTCAAAGTTTTCAAACAGCATGAAGCGGAGACTGTCTCTGGCGATTACACTGCTCGGAGAACCGCCGTTTATCGTGCTGGATGAGCCGACGGCCGGTATTGATCCGAAGTCAAGAATATGGGTATGGAATCAGCTGAGAACATTTGCGGATGCGGGTACAGGAATTATTGTAGCGACTCAGATGATGAGTGAAGCGGAGCAGTGTGACACTGCAGCGCTGCTTATGGACGGTAAGATATTCGCACAGGGCAAACCAAAAAAACTGATGGATGAGTTTAATGCCTCTACAATCGAAGAAGTATTCATCAATAAGGAGGCGGTTATATGAATGGTATCAAAGCGATCATCGAAAGATTATACAAAAGCATGCTGAAAAATGTAAAAATACCGGTTCTGATGATACTCGTGCCGCTTGCTGTGCTGACATTGATGTATCTGGTTTTCGATGTGAATAATAACACAAGTATACGGCTAGGTGTGCCGGATACAACGAATACCACCTTTATTGAAGGAATGCCGGATAATGTGGAGGTCATCACATATGAACTGGCGCCGGTGCTGGAAACTCTCCTTGATGCGGACGATCTGGATGCATTTGTCACTATAGCTGATAAGTCCTTGAATATAACTTATAAAAATGAAGACCCGTCAAAAACGCCCGCTGTGCAGCGGGCAGTGGAAAAAGGGGTTCAGGCGATAGAAAATGAAAGGCTGGAAAGAGTAATTTCAGCCCTGCCGGAAGAAGCTGTGCTGTCGGAAATGGAGATTGAAACATCTTATTTGTACGGGCATTCAGAGAGCACGTTTTTTGAAAAAATGTTTCCAATTCTGACGGGGCTGCTGATATTTTTCTTTGCATTGTTATTTACATCGATTATGCTGTTCCGGGAACGGACAGCGGGAACTGCAGAACGGATACTGTCGACATCAGTCAGGCGCAGCGGAATTATTCTGGGATACTTAACCGGCTTCGGTCTGTTTATGACACTGCAGACTGCAATCATCGTACTGTATTCAATCTATCTGCTGGATATGAATGTTACAGGCAGCCTGGCCTTTGTTTTTGTTATTAATATATTGCTGGCATTGAGTGCAGCGGCTGCAGGTATATTTGTTTCGATGCTGGCGAATACCGAGTTTCAGCTGATGATAATTATTCTGCTGATAACTGTGCCGCAGATATTTTTATCGGGTTTGATTCCTTTCGTTCATATAGGAGACTGGTTTAACGGCATCGGCTACGGATTTCCATTAAGATATGCGGGAGAAGCACTGACTGAAGTAATAATCAAAGGGAACGGCTGGCCGTATATATGGAATGAACTGCTGGCCCTGATGCTGTTCATCACCGGCTTTACTGTACTGGCGATTTTAAAAATGAAGAAATACCGGAGAACTTAGACTTTCCACACTATGCTGTGTGTAAAGATATCGATAAGGCAGCAGACTTGTGGACGAGTAAATGAAAATTAACTGTAAGTGAAGCGGTGGAATAGGGGATGGGATGATGGTTGAATTTGTAAAAATCAATGAAGATAACTACGAAACGGTGCTGAGACTGAAAGTGACAGACGAGCAGAACGAAGGCAAGTTTATCGCGCCAAATGTGAGATCGATTGCGGACGCATATCTGTACAGGGAAGCGGGAGACGTGTTCCCGTATGCGGTGCAGGATGGGGATAAGGTAGTTGGATTTATACTTCTGGATGAAGACGAGGAAGAAAAAGAATTAATGATTTGGCGGATGATGGTGGATAAGGACTATCAGGGCCAAGGATACGGCAGAGCGATTGTGGAGAAAGTGATGGAGATGTTTGAAAGTGATGACAGGTTTGATGTTCTCATTGCAGATTATGTGAAAGGCAATGATGTGATGGGAAAACTGCTCAGGTCATTGGGGTTTGAAGAGCAGGAGTTTGATGAAGAGAATAATGAGCATGTGATGAAGTTTGGAAAGACGGATGCTGAATAGTGTCTGTTTTTTAGTTTTTTCCTATATAAATTTTAGTACAATATTCAAAATTTTAATGAAGGTTAATAATAAAATAGGGGGGATTTTATGACAAAAGAAGAGGCATTGGTTGAGTTGTATGGACTACTGGTCATAAAGGGTTAAGCCGGATTGTAAAACATATTACAATTATCGAAGTACCCGAAGTTGCTAAGTGGCTAAAAGGTAATGAATTATTGCTGACAACCTTATATAGTGTCAGGAATGATGAGGAAGGTAAATTCAACTTAAATTTAGCCTTAGAAATTTTAAAAATGAAAAATTTTAATGAATACAATGATTAAGTATATGAGGAGAGAAAATTAGTGATAAGGACAATTTTCTCTCCTTTATTTTATATAAATTAATAGTAAAATATTCAGAAGATTAATGTAACATAATAAGTATATCTGTAGTACTCTATGAAATAATAAATATAAGGGCTTACATAATTAGTGTTAAGGGGGAAAAACATTGAATCATATAAAAATGTTTTGTGTAATTTTTGCAGGAACTGTTTTTTTATCAGCCTGCGGTGGGAAGGCAGAAAATAATAATGAACAGGAAGTTACTATAACTTTCAGCCACAATCAATCAGTAGCAAGTACCGAACACTTAGGCGCCGAAAAGTTCAAGGAAGTAATTGAAGAAAAATCAGAAGGCAAAGTAAAAGTAGATCTATACCCCTCATCACAGCTTGGAGCACTGAGGGAACAGGTAGAATCTGCACAAATTGGTGAAATTGATATTACAATGCAGCCGGCAGCAGTCATTACACCATTTGAAGAAGATGTAAAAATCATTGATTTACCATACCTCTGGCCGACTGAAGCAGAAAAAATGTATCAGGTACTAGATAGTGAAGCGGGACAAGAAATATTAAATTCAGTAGAAGATGCAGGACTGAAAGGTCTAGGTTTTTGGCCCGGAGGATATAAAATAATGACTACCAGCAATACTTTGATTAAAAATCCTGAAGACATTGAAGGTTTAACGATGAGAATTATGGAATCGCCGGTGCTCGTCGATCAGTTTAAACACTGGGGAGGAAATGCTATTCCAGTGGCGTATTCAGAAGTATATAATGCGCTGCAGTTAGGAATTGTAGATGGTCAGGAAAACCCTATTCAAACAGTATATATGAATAAGTATTACGAAGTTCAAAACAATATTATAGAAAGTTATCACGGTTCAATGACATATATGCTGATTGCAAATCAGGAGTGGTATGAAGCACTTAACCCTGAAACTCAAGAAATGATAAAACATGCCGAACAAGAGGCGAGAAAAGCTTCACGGGATGCATTGGCTGAAGTAGAAGATGACTATAGGCAGGAAATCAAAAACTCGGCAGAAAATTATTATCAGTTCACTGATGAAGACATAGCGGAATTTAGAAGTGTTACTGAGCCTTTATGGGAAGAAGTTTACAATACACCGAAACAACAGAAAATATTAAACAATGTAAGAGCTGAAATTGAAAAAATAGAAAATTAATTTACCAGAATAGGAGGGTGAAGTCATTTGAAAACATTAGTTAAAGCAGAAAATTATTTTGTTGGAATAATGATTATTTTAGCGACATTATTACTGTTTGCAAATATTATACTGAGATACTTTTTTAATGCCAATACGACATGGGCGGAGGAGTTTGTCAGATACTCGATGATTTGGATCACATTTATCGGAATGGCGATTTGTTTTAAGAAAGGAATTCATTTCAGTGTAGATATCTTAATAAAAAGTCTGCCTGATAAAGGTAGTCGATTACTGCAAATAATAATCAACATCATATCCATTATTTTTATGCTGCTGCTGATATATTACGGAATGGAGATTACAATATTTAATTTTCACAGCGGTCAAATCACACCTTCACTTGAAATAGGCATATTTTGGGTGTATTTAGCAATACCAGTAGGCGCTGCACTGTCTTTACTGCACTTAATTCTTAACACAATAGAAATAACTAAACACGGACATAATGAATAACTAAGTAAAAGGGGACTGGCTATGATAACACTGTTGATTATATTGCTATTAGTTTTTCTCATCATAAGTGTGCCAATTTATTTATCGATAGGTTTGGCATCCTTTATATCGGTTTTAGTATTCAGTGATATTATACCGATGGTATTAATTCAAAGAATGTTTTCGGGACTGGATGCGTTCTCTTTAATGGCTTTGCCATTTTTTGTATTGGCAGCCAATGTCATGGATGGCGGAGGCTTATCGAGGAGGATTTTAGATTTTTCAAGAGCACTGGTAGGACATTTAGCGGGTGGTATAGCGCTGACAACACAAGTTGCAAGTATGTTCTTCGGAGCTTTATCAGGATCCAGTCCTGCTACAGTGATTGCGATAGGTAAAATTATGTATCCGGAACTTATAAAGGGTGGATATAATAAATCATTTTCCGGTGGGCTGCTAGCTTCATCGGGAGCAGTTTCACTTGTGATTCCGCCCAGTATAACGTTAATTATATTTGCTGCTGTTACCGGAGTGTCAGTGAGCAGCTTATTCATAGCAGGAATTACTGCCGGGATTGTTCTGGGTATTTCCTCCATAGTTTATATATACATCTATGCGAAAAAGCATAGCATTCCAAAAAATAAAAGAGCGTCTGGCAAAGAACTGACAAGCAGTTTTGGTAAAGCATTTTGGTCACTTCTAGTACCTGTAATAATTCTTGGCGGTATATACACAGGAATATTCAGCCCGACAGAAGCAGCTGTAGTTTCAGCAGTGTACGCCTTTATTATCGGATTTTTTGTTTATAAAGAATTGAGTTTGAAGAATACATTTAAAATTGCTGTTGATTCTGCGATTACTTCAGCACAGATTTTAGTACTGGTAGCTTCAGCTAAGCTATTCGGCTGGGTATTAACCAGAGAACAAATTCCACAGCAAGTATCGAGTTTTATGATTGAGAATGTCACCTCGGTTATACTCTTCCTGCTGATTTTAAATATCATACTATTAATTATGGGAATGTTTATGGAAGGAATTGCAGCAATTACAGTTACGGCGCCATTAATTTTTCCGGCAGCGACAGCGATGGGCATCGATCCGGTTCATCTGGGAATCATAATGGTGACGAATCTTGCAATAGGTATGTACACGCCGCCATTTGGTATGAACATATTCATTGCACAGACTATTACTAAGTTGGAGATGAAGGAGATGCTGCCTGGGATATCGAAGTTCTTAGTATTTAATATAGCGGGTCTCTTATTAATTACGTACATTCCTGAGATTTCTTTATTCTTACTCAGGTTCATGTAACGTCTGGTGTGGGGGAAGCATTGAGGATCAGAAGTCGAAGGGATACAAGGGGATTGTATATCAATAAAAAAGTGTGGCAATCAGTAATCGCTTCCTGGGAGTTTAGGGATAATCAATTGTCTAACCTTAAGCTGCATCGGATTAGTTTGCAGGGAAATAAGAAAAGCTATAACAGAGGCTGGCCTGTGAAGACTGAAAATGGACTAGGTAAGATTGAGTTAAATTAAATATATGAAATTTGAAAATTTTAACGGATGAACCGGGAATGCATATTATTTCTCAGGTTCATTTTTATTTATTCTTCTTAGATAAAGATACGATTTATCTTATTTTATTTATCTAATTATATCCTGGGACACCGTCTCAACGGGGGCTGAATGAACATTCCAATGGATTGCTCAGGAGAGATGGACTGCCCAAAAACATGGATTTCAACACGGTCGACCAAACTTTTATCTCATCTGTTGCCGCAAGAAGAAACCACATACCGAGAAAATCATTGAACTATCGTACGCCGTTGGAAGTCTTTTTGAGTTACATGGGTGATAAGCAACTGTCTAGCTTATTTTGACAAACGAAATATAGAAATAACTAGGTTTATCCTATCTACCTCTTAGTCTTTCTTTCTCTGTTTACCTTCCATATAATAAAAGTAATATCTACAGATCAAGAGGGATGTTATGGAGTCAAGAAAAGCAAACTTATTAAACGCTTATGAACGTGGTTTTATTGACCGCTTTACAACGAAAACTTCTCATTATCCACCAGAATTAATTATAAATTCTAAGAAAGAGAATGTATTGTCACCTATGCTCGATGCATTGGAGTCTTGTGAGTCCTTCGTGATATCAGTGGCTTTCATTACTGAAGGTGGAATCGCATCTCTTAAAACGGTGTTATATGAGCTTAACAAACGTGGTATACGTGGAAAGATTATCACATCTACATATTTAAATTTTAATAAACCAAAAGTTTTCAAAGAGCTACTGAAGATACCAAATTTAGATGTACATATTACTGATCAATCAGGCTTCCATGCCAAAGGTTACGTATTCGATAAAAAAGATTATTCTATTATGTTCATTGGTAGTTCTAATTTGACTGATGCCGCGTTAAAGAAGAACTATGAATATAATTTAAAATTGACTTCGCTAGATAATGGTGAGGTTATTCAGTATTTTAAATCACAGTTTGATGATTTATGGAATAATTCAACATTATTAACACAACAATGGATTAGAAAATATGATGAAATATATGCAGATACTAAACATGATGATAAGGTACTACAGCTAATAGAAACTAAAAAACCTTATCGTTATGACAACATTGATCCAAAAGAAATCACCCCGAATTTAATGCAAGAGGAAGCATTAGATTCTTTGAAAAACCTACGTTTAACTGGAGAGAGAAAAGGATTAGTTGTTTCAGCGACTGGTACTGGTAAGACTTATTTATCTGCATTTGATGTAAAGAATGTAAATCCAGAACGCGTGCTGTTTATAGCACATAGAGAGCAAATTTTATTGAAATCATTGAACGATTATAGAGATTTGCTTGGAGGAGATCCAAATGATTACGGCATTTATAGCGGCTCTAAAAAAGATATTAATGCTAAGTATATGTTTGCAACGGTTCAAACATTTTCAAAAGAAAGTCATTTAGAACAATTTCCTAAAGATGCTTTTGATTATATTGTAATAGATGAAGCCCACCGAAGCAGTGCTAGTTCATATACTAAAATTATTAATTATTTTGAACCTGAGTTTTTATTAGGGATGACAGCGACTCCTGAACGTACAGATAATAATGAAATCTTTGGTTTATTTGATTTCAATATTGCTTATGAGATACGACTACAAAAAGCATTAGAAGCAGAAATATTATCACCATTTCATTATTTTGGTGTGACGGATTATGTTGTAAATGGGGAAACTATTAACGACACAAGTTCTTTGAGCGATTTACTAGATCAAGATAGAATTCAACATATTATCGATAAATTATATTATTACTCTCACGCAGGCGAAAAAGTACGTGGTTTAATGTTTGTTTCTAATAGAGAGGAAGCACATAGACTCTCCGAATTACTGAATCAAAGAAATTATAAAACAAAAGCACTGACAGGGATGAATTCTCAAGAAGAACGTCAGGAAGCGGTTAAATTACTCGAAAGTAATAAGTTAGACTATCTAATTACTGTAGATATTTTTAATGAAGGTGTTGATATACCTTCAATAAACCAAGTTGTAATGTTAAGACAAACAGAATCAAGTATTATTTTTGTCCAACAATTAGGTCGGGGTCTAAGGAAGCATGAGGATAAAGAATTTCTTACAGTGATTGATTTTATCGGTAACTATAAAAATAACTATTTAATTCCTGTGGCTTTAACTGGAGATAAATCTTTTAATAAAGATAAATTACGAAAAGATGTAGTTGATAGAAGTTTAATTACTGGTGAATCGACGATTAACTTTGAGAGAATTGCACAGGATAGAATTTTTAAATCTATTTCAAAAGCTACTTTGGATTCAATGGCGAACTTAAAACGGATGTATCACTATACAAAAAATAAGCTAGGGCATATTCCGACTTTAGTTGACCTGCAAATAGATCAAGACTCAATGAATCCAATGCTAGTTTTAAATAAGTTTGATCACTATATTGAATTTTTATCTAAGATAAAAGAAGAAACAGAGCCGTTAACGAATGGGCAAGATCGTATCCTAACTTTCCTATCTAAGGAAATAGTTGATGGGAAGCGTGTGACCGAAGTGTTGTTACTTCAGCAACTTTTCAAAGGACCTGTAAATAAAGCAAAATTCCAGTGGGATATGAATGAGAAAAAATATTATATGTCTGATGAAACGATGAAATCAATCATAAGAATGTTTACCTTAGAATTTTATACAATGCAGAAAACTGAGAAATATAAATATCCTCTTATAGAAATTAGAGGTGAAAATATTTATCTGACGAAAGAGTTTAGGACTTCACTGAAAGATGAATATTTTAAAAAACAGGTAGAAGATTTAATTGACCTAGCTTTATTAAACGCTAAAGAATATGATCAATCTACTCAATTAACAATTAATGAGAAGTATAGTAGGGCAGATGTATGTAGACTGTTGAATTGGGAGAAGGATGAGACTAGCACGATATATGGTTATAAAAATAAACATAATACAACGCCAATATTTGTGAATTATAATAAAAGTGATGATATTGATGAATCAGTCCGTTATGATGATAGATTTTTAGATTCACATATATTTCAATGGTATACGAGAAAAGGAACGGATTTAAACTCGAAGATTAATAGAGAAATTATTGAAGACTACAAAAACGAGGACACGGCTATACATCTGTTTATAAAGCGAGATGATGACGAAGGTGTCTATCATTATTATATGGGCGAAGTAGATATCGATTTAAAATCGGCAGAGAATGCCTCGATTGGATTAACGGATGATCAACATAAAGTGGCTAAGATGAATTTTATAATGAAACATCCGGTGGATTATAATATGTATCGATTTATAGATGGAGAGAAATAAAGAAATATAGTTATGATTGATAATGAACAAAATAAAATGGAAAAAATATAAGAGAGATTATACATAGTTATTCAAAAGGCTACTAAATTAGTAGTCTTTTTTACAATGCTATTGACACAATTATCAGATAATGATTTAATACTATTTGTAAGCGTTTTACATAAATTTACGAGGTGGGACATGGTTTCTTCAAAAGACGTTGCGAAAAAGGCAGGGGTTTCCCAGTCGACTGTTTCAAGAGTTATCAATAATCCTGAGTCTGTTTCTAAAGTGAAAAGAGACAAGGTCGAAAGGGTTATGAAAGATCTGAATTATATTCCGAATTCTGTTGCTAGATCGTTAATCAGTAATAAAACAAATCAAATTTCTTTAATTTCCGGAACTTTAAATAATCCGTTTTTTGTAGAGGCTACAAGAACGATAGTGAATGCAGCATATAAAAAAGGGTTTACTGTGAATGTGTTTTTCGAAGAGGATGTCAGCAGAGAAAACTTATACAAAACGGTATTCAGCCAGAAATCAGAGGGAATTATTTTATCGTCAATGTATTATGAGAGTCAGTATTTTGATGAGCTGCTGAAACTGGGTATTCCTTATATAATGTTCAACAGAAAACACAAAAATGGCGGGAATTTTGTAGAAATTGATAACTATCAGGCTGGCTATCTTGGAGCTCAGTATCTAGCTTCGAAGGGCCATACAAATATTCATTTCTTCTCAGGTGAACTTGAAAAATCTACTTTTTTAAACAGGTATAAAGGTTTCTGTGAAGCACTGGATGAATTAAATATTAAATACAGTGATTCAAATATATCTATTACAAAACAGAAACCGAAGCTGATTGAGCAGGAGCTCAACAAAGTTCTGTCATTCAAGAATAAACCGACTGCTTTATTCGCAGCGACGGATATGATTGCTTTAACATTAATCGATTGCCTGCAAAAAATGGATTACAGAATACCTGAAGATATAGCAATTATAGGAATTGATAATACGGAAACATTGAGGCATAGTTCTTTAAATCTTACATCTATAGGTCCGGTGGAAGGTGAACACTTAAGCTCAATAGCTGTAGAACAATTATTCAAAATGATTGAAGAAGGAGAACAGAACGAGTTTCAAAGAACGATACCTTGTAAGTTATATGAACGCGGCACTGTTTAACTTCATTTTTGAATACGTATTCAAAAATGAAGTGCTAAATAAAGGGGTGGGAAAATGGAAATTACAAAGGTTATAGAAAATGAGATTAAGAAAGCTTCAAAATATAATTTGAATACGTACCCATATAAATATATTGGTTCTCTGGAAAATTTAACTATTTATGATTTTGATGAGCCGGCTCTAGCTGATGTAGTTAAAACAGCACAGGAAAAATATTTAGAGTATAGAAAAACAACGCTCTACCAAAGAACAGAAATTCTTTTAAATACAACAAAATTGATGGAAGAACATAAAGAAACAATCGCTGAAATTATCAGTTATGAAGCCAAAAAGCCGGTAAAGTTTGCTATGCAGGAAGTTGAAAGATCGATTCAGACATTAAAGCTTTCCGGCATTGAAGCATCAAAATTAGAAGGGGAATATATTAATTTAGATGTAGCAGCAAATGGCGGGGGAAGAAATGCTTTTACAAAGTATGAATCACTTGGTGTGGTATATGCAATGACTCCGTTTAATTTTCCATTAAATCTCGTCATTCATAAAGTAGGACCAGCATTAGCTGTTGGTAATTCAGTTATAGTAAAACCTTCAGAGAAAACACCTTTTTCTACTTATTTTTTAAAGTATTTACTTGAGCAGTCAGGTCTGCCGGAAGGGGTAATGCAGGTTGTTACCGGTGATGGTGAAAAAGTCTCGGATGCTTTACTTTCACATGATGAAATCAAAAAACTATCGTTTACAGGCAGTGTCAGAGTAGGTGAAATTCTTAAAAACAAAATAGGCCTGAGAAAACTAACGTTGGAACTTGGCAGCACTTCACCACTATATATTTCAAAAAATGTGAAAAAGGAAAATATCAAAGACATTGCAGAGCAAGTAGTTAACGGTGCTTTTGCATATAACGGACAAGCCTGTATAAGCACGCAGAAGGTGTTCATTGACGATGAAGTTTTTGAAAGCGTTATCGAGGAAATCGTGAAGAAAACAAAACAGCTTCAATACGGACCTTTGAACGATCACACAACAGATTACTCAGATTTGATAGATAGTCAGTCCCAGCAAAGAATAATTGAGTGGATTAAAGAAGCAGAACAAGGCGGTGCAGAAATACTGACTGGCGGAGAGATATATAAAGGTTCAGTAAAACCAACAGTTATTACAGGGACAACTGAAGACATGAAAATATGCAGGCAGGAAATCTTTGG
This sequence comes from Jeotgalicoccus halotolerans, assembly GCF_003387165.1. Taxonomy (GTDB): domain Bacteria; phylum Bacillota; class Bacilli; order Staphylococcales; family Salinicoccaceae; genus Jeotgalicoccus; species Jeotgalicoccus halotolerans. The sequence continues at coordinate 130,713 of NZ_QUMW01000011.1, read as the reverse complement.
ACCGGTTGTGGTCATTGAGAACTTAAAAGGAAGAAATATTACAGAGATATTAAATGACAGTTCTTTTGGACTGAATGCAGGTGTCTTCACTTCAGACTTCGAAGAAGCATTGCAGCTTTCGAATGACCTTGATTACGGGCAGGTACTGATTAATGACGTCCCGACAGTGCGCTTCGATCACATGCCTTATAACGGCAGACGTCATTCAGGTTATGGAACAGAAGGGATAAAATATGCCATTAAAGAAATGTCACAGCTGAAGATGGTGAGTTTGAAATATGTCTAATGCACAATTTAACTTGCCGGTACTGATTTCTGAGTGGCAGGTAAAATATAAACCTCTGCCTCTGATGAGAAAAAAAGGACTAACGCACTTTTTAGCAACAAATCTTATTGAAACATCGACTTCATTCAGCGATGAGAGTTTAAAAGACTTCAAAACTGAAAAGTATGACATTACTCTTCCGGTCAGCCTGGATTATGATGTTGATCAATACGGAGAGAAGATGCTGAAGAACTATTATATACATCAAAAGAAGAGTTGGAGCTTTCCGGAGATAAAGAAAATTACAGAATATACTGTTTACCTGCCATATGCGATTGAAGAAGTGGGGAATAAAATATTTTTAGTTGAAGAATCGACAGGAATGAAGAAAAAGATATCCAAAAAGAACAAAATATATGGACTTTTACAAAGGGGATAAATGCATATGACTTTTCTATATATAATTTTGGCAGTTAACGCTGCAACTTGGCTCATTATGTATTTCTTAATATTTAGAACACCGTTACTGGACGTCGATGAGGGGGATAAATAATGGGAAGCGTAGTATTTTGGTCATGGATTTTACTTATCGCATTCGTTGTTATGATGATGACTTTTGGGTTTATGGGGATGAAGAAGACACATAATAATGATGACTTCGCTACAGCACGATCAAGTTATGGACCAATCACAATTGCCCTCGTGATAGCGGCTGGTATTTCAAGTGGTTCGACATTTATGGGGATGCCGGGTCTGGCATTTGATCTTGGTGCGCCGTCACTGTGGTATCCATTACTCTATCCTGTAGCGACAGTGTTCGGGATGCTATTCTTTGCAAAAGCAATTAAAGAATATGGTGATACTTTAGGTACAAGAACAATACCTGAATTTATCGGAAATCGGTACGACAGTAACTTTCTTAGAGTAGTACTTGCGATTATCTCAGCACTTCTGATTTTCTATGTCATTTCACAGCTTGTTGCAGCAGCAACGATGTTTCAGATTATGATGGGTGTGGACTATAAAATCGGTATCCTGATTACCATTGTAGTTATTGGTGTATATGTGTTCATGGGCGGTTCTCATTCAGATATTATGACTGATGCTGTACAGGGTATGCTGATGGTACTGATTGCTATAGTTGTCGTTATTTGTTTTGTGTTTGCTGTCGGAGCTGATGGAGGTTTCAGCGGTATGATTCAAACAATCCAGGAAAGACGTCCGGAAGGACATTTCGGCAAACTGTTTATACCAGGAAATGAAACATACGGTTCTCTATGGCTGGTACTCCTGCTGTTTGTTGCTCACTTGCCATTCGCAATTCAGCCGCATCTCGGGAACAAATTCATGGCAGTGAAATCCGATCGTGATCTTAAAAAATTATTAATGTGGACGACAGTATTTGCAACAATTCTGCCTTTGATGGGTCTTGGAGGAATGCTGGCAATCGCAGTACTTCCTGGAGATATTGATATTCGGCCGGATGCAGTTATTCCGACCTTATTCACAGAATTATTCCCACCATTTATAGCAGCATTTTTAGCAATTGCCGTATTGTCTGCAGTAATGTCGACTTCAGATGGTCTGGTCGTATCATTGACGCAATTATTGGCAAACGATTTATTCCGACTTTCAATTGTGCCGAAGTTAAATATTTCTACAGAAAAAGCAGATCGCATTGAATTAAATATCAGTCGTATTGCAACGCCTATCGTATTAATTATTGCAGCAATTGTTGCGCTGAATCCGCCGCAGTACTTATCAATATTTATGTGGATTGGAATTGGAGGGATTGTATCTTCGACAGCCGGGCCTCTGGTTATCGGATCGCTGTGGAAACGTGCAAATAAAACTTCAGCAATAATTTCATTATTAGTCGGTACAGCAGCCTATTGGATAATTTATCTGCCATTTGGATTTGATGTATCCAATCCATTTGCAGCAGCAGGTCTTGGTGTAATTATTTCTATGGCTACTATGGTTATTGCAGTACTTCTTACTACTAAGAAAAATGAAGATAATTTAACAGAAGTTACAGAGAAATAAGAGGAGATGTTTTAATGAAATTGATTTCACCGAAATTTATATATCATGGAATGGAATCGACGCAGGAAATAGAAAATATACTAGATGATTTAGGAGCTGAAAAAGTTTATCTTCTATGCGATCCGATTTTAGAAGAAATCAATGCAATTGATAAAGTGACTGCTATTCTTGATTCGAAAAGAATCGAATATGTCACTTCCACAAATGTAATGGCAGAGCCGTCAGTCGAAAAGGGAAATGAAATTGTATCAGAAGTGAGAGAAGCCGGTCCTGATGTAATTATTGGACTCGGCGGCGGCAGCACAATTGACCTTGCAAAAGCTGCTTCGTTAGTAGCACCTCAGGAGGGCGGGATTGCAGACTACCTGAATCTGACTGGCGGTATGAAACTTGAGAACAAAAAGATACCTAATATACTCATGCCTTCGACTTCAGGAACAGGCGCTGAGGTTACTGATATCGCAGTATTTTCAACAGGAGACAGCAAGGATGCAATCACGGATCCTCTGATGATTGCAGACTACGCAATCGCAGATCCATTCTACACATATTCATTGCCATCTAAAGTGGCCGCAGCTAGCGGTGTAGATGCTTTAACACATGCAATTGAATCATTTACTTCAGTAGAGGCAACACCTTTGACAGATACGCTTGCTGCAGGGGCTATTGAAAAAATTTACCGTAATATCAGAGAAGCAGTGTGGGATAAAACAAACTACGCGGCTAAGGACGAACTTTCTCTTGGAAGTTTAATGGCGGGATTAAGTTTTTATAATGCAGGCTGTGCTGGGGTCCATGCACTGGCTTATCCTTTGGGAGGGAACTTTAAAATACCCCATGGTGAATCAAATGCAGTTCTGCTCCCGTATGTATATGACGAAATCATTAAAGCATGCAGCAATAAATTATCAAAACTGGCCCCAATTTTTGAAATAGATACGCAGGGTAAAAATAATATGGAAATCTCAAGAGATATAACAGATAAATTATTCGACTTAGTCAAAGAAGTAGGACTGCCGGAGAGTCTGCAGCATTATAATATTAAAGAAAAGGATATAAAGCTGCTGACAGAAAACGCATTAAAACAAACACGTCTTCTGGCACGAAGTCCACTTGAATTAAGAGAAACAGAAATAGAAAAAATATATAAAAATGCTCTTGAGGGAAGAGAGAAATAGAACATAGAGGTGTAATTATGGAAATATTGAAACAGGGTAAATCAGTTGATGACATTAAATCTGCAGACGAAAAAGTATCTGGAATAGTGAGAAATACTCTTAAGAAAATTGAAAATGAAGGAGATAAAGCTGTAAGAGAACTTTCTGAGCAGTTTGATAAATGGTCTCCGGAAGCATTTAGATTATCTGACGACCAGATTCAGGATATCGTTAATCAGATACCGGAACAGACTAAAACGGACATTGCCTTTGCTCAAGGCAACATTAGAAAATTTGCTGAAGCTCAAAAAAATTCAATGAAAGACATCGAAATTGAAATGGAACCCGGCATTATTCTTGGACACAAAAATATACCGGTAAACAGTGTCGGCTGTTATGTTCCAGGCGGCAGGTACCCAATGGTAGCAAGCGCACATATGAGCGTCCTTACTGCAAAAGTTGCAGGAGTCAGCCGTGTGATTGCATGTACTCCTCCTATCAATGGTGAAATACCTAAAGAAACTGTATATGCGATGCATAAAGCCGGTGCAGACGAAATATATATTCTCGGAGGCATACAGGCGATGGGAGCAATGGCAATAGGTACCGATTCAATAAATAGTGTAGACATGATCGTAGGACCGGGTAATGCTTTTGTTGCTGAAGCAAAAAGACAGTTATTTGGGAAAGTAGGTATTGATCTGCTTGCAGGCCCGACCGAAGTCATGATTATTGCTGATGAAAAAAGTGATCCTGAAATGATTGCGACAGACCTTCTTGGACAGCTGGAACATGGTCCGACATCACCGGGCGTACTGATTACAACTTCCAAAGATGTTGCAGATAAAACTGTTGAAGAACTTGAACGGCAGCTTAAGGTGTTGTCTACTGGGGAAGTTGCACGTCAATCATGGGAAGAATACGGTCAGATTATATTAGTTAAAAACAATGAAGAAGCATTAAAAGTTGCAGATGATCTTGCATATGAACATGTTGAAATACTTACGGAAGATGAAGACTACTTCCTTGATAACATGACAAACTACGGCGCGTTATTTATCGGTCCGAGAACGAATGTTGCGTTTGGTGACAAAGTAATCGGAACAAATCATACGTTGCCGACAAAAGAAGCAGCTAAGTATACCGGCGGGTTATGGGTAGGCAAGTTTATAAAAAATGTGACTTATCAGCGTATAACTTCCGATGAGAAAAGTGCTAAAATCGGAGAATATGCTGCAAGATTGTGCCAGCTTGAGAATTTCGCAGGTCATGCGGAGCAAGGATTGCTGCGTGTTAGGAAATACGGTAACAAATAAAGGACTAAAGGAGACTGCTGAAGTATTTATTTCAGCAGTCTTATTTGAATTACAGAAATTGAGGTGCGGAAATGGAAAAGGTATCAGTAATCGGCAGCGGCACGATGGGGCATTCCATTGTTATCTCGCTGACATGGCATCATCACCCTGTAAAAGTATATTGCATAGATGAAGAAGCGGTTAGAAACGCAAAAGAGAATATAAAAGCCAAACTGGAAGTAATGGTGGATAATAAAGTAATTAATGATGACCAGGCAAAAAGTATAGAAAGTATGATAGAACTTAAAACAAGTTTTAAAGAGACAATCTCAGAAGCAACTTTTATTATTGAGGCAATTACTGAAAATCTTGAAATAAAAAAAGAGATGTATAATAAATTAAGCAAATTTATGAGTAGAAAAGCTGTACTGGCGAGCAATACATCAGGATTTCTCCCTTCTGAATTGTCGGCAGAATTTAAATATCCCGAACAGTTTATCGTCACTCATTTTTGGAATCCTGCACATTTAATTCCTCTGGTTGAGATAGTTCCTTCTGGAGAAACCAGTGAAGAAACAATTAAAAGAGCAGAGGAACTTTTGAAAAAGATTAATAAAAAACCGATTGTCATGAAAAAAGAAATAATAGGATTTATCGGCAACAGATTGCAATATGCGATGCTGCGTGAAGCTCAATATCTGCTGGATAACGGCTATGCGGATAAAGAAGATATAGATGCATCAGTCACTCACAGTATTGGCAGAAGATATCCTGTAACCGGTCCTCTAATGACAGCAGATCTCGGGGGATTAGATGTATTCTCAGCGATATCTAATTACTTATTTAAAGAGCTGAGCAAGGCAGATTACTCTGGTGAAACGATTATGAATTTAGTAGAACAGGGACAGTATGGAACTAAGAATGGCCAAGGATTTTATAAATGGGGAGAAGAGGCTTCCAGAGAAATAAATAACAGGAGAGAAAAAGTGCTGATTGAAATTCTTAAAACCGATGAAACTGAGGGGTGATGAGATAATGAAGTATTTTACAGAACTTAAAGATAAAGTTGTGATTATAACCGGAGGAAGCAAGGGCATAGGTAAAGAAATTGCTCTTGAATTTTCAAAGCTCGGGGCGAAAGTAGTCATTATTGGTAGAAATGCTGAAGATCTCGAGAGTACTAAAAAAGAATTAGACTGTTACAGTCAAGAGAATATGGCAATTAAGCTGGATATTAACGACGTTTCAGCTCTGAATATAAAAATTGACAAAATTTATGAAGAATATGGTCAGATTGATGTACTGGTGAATAATGCCGGTATTAATATTGCTAAAGATGCGTTTGATATTACAGAAAAAGACTGGGACAAAGTGCTTGATACAAATTTAAAAGCATCGTTTTTTATGTGTCAGGCTGCAGCTAAGAAAATGAAAGAAAATGGAGGCGGCCGAATAATTAATATGGCATCGCAGATGTCTTTTATAGGATATGTAAAAAGAGCGGCATACGGTTCAAGCAAAGGAGGAGTGCTGCAGCTGACAAAAGCATTGGCAGTTGAATGGGCCAAGTATAAGATTAATGTGAATGCAGTGGCTCCAACGTTTGTTGAAACGAATTTAACATCAAAAATGTTTGAGGATGAAGAATTTAAAAAAGATGTTCACAGCAGAATTTTGTTTGATGAACTGCCAAAACCAGCTGATGTTGTTGGCGGGGTACTGTATCTAGCCTCTAACTTATCAAATTATGTAACAGGAGAGACTATTAAGATAGATGCAGGATGGACAGCGATATAAAAATTACTATAAGTTATTAAGGAGCTGATTTCAGCATGTCGATCAACATAAACCGTATTAAAGAAAATCTTGAATACGTTGGCAATACATTCAACAGCGGTTCAGAGGGTTATAACCGTCTGGCATTTTCAAAAGAAGAGAAAGATGCGATTAACTGGCTGGAAGAGGAACTGAGGAATAACGGTATCAGCGTCAGACGGGATTCGATCGGCAACTTATTTGCGCGTATCGGTCCTGAAGATAAACCGGTATATGCTTTTGGTTCGCATCTTGATACTGTTAAGAACGGCGGGCTCTATGACGGTGCCTTAGGTGTAATGGCCGCGCTTGAATGCCTGCTTCAGCTTAAAGAACAAAATTCTCAACACACAGCTTATGAACTCGTCTGTCTTGTCGGCGAGGAAGGTAATCCTTTAGGCGGCACTTTCGGCAGCCGTGTCATTACGGGGCAGGTAAATAGTGATGATCTCGACGATGATATTTTAAAAGCTGCAGCTCTGACTAAAGAACAGATTAAAGATGCTTCTAATACAATTCAGAATTATGCGGGTTTTATCGAACTGCATATTGAACAGGGTACAGTGCTTGAGAATAATGGCAACAAGACTGGTATTGTGACAAATATTGCGGGTATTGTCAGAAATCATATTACTGTACTTGGTGAAGCGGGTCATTCCGGGACCATGCCGATGGAATACCGGAAAGATGCGCTGGTGATGGCGAGTGAGATTGTGCAGTACATTAACAGTGAGGTACGAAAACTGGACGACGGCACTGTCGCGACGGTCGGACAGCTCGAAGTCAGACCCAACGCTGCAACAATTATTCCCGGTGAGGTTGAAATGACATTTGAAGTACGTTCAGGGAACAAGGACAGACTGGAATCATTTCCGGAAGAAGTTCTGAGCTGGATTAAAGAAAATTATGACGTGAAAATTAAACCGGGAGTAACGAAACCGACTAATTCTATGTCTGATAAAATTATTGAAACAATCGAGCAGGCGGCTGCAAAACTGGATTTGCCGACAATGCGAATGATGAGCGGAGCCAATCACGATACGAATACACTGGCGCCTTTCATGGATACCGGCATGATTTTTGTGCCGAGTATCGACGGTATCAGTCATAATCCTGCCGAAAAATCAGATTGGAAAGACATAGAAAATGCTGTGAATATCATGCTGGAAACACTGCAATCATTAGAGAAGTAAACTAATCCCTGAAGTATTTAAACGACTTCAGGGGTTAATTTGTTTGAAACACTTATATTTATATATTAATAAGTCGTGGTATCATTAGAGTAGACATATTTAAGCTAACGGAGACAGTCATATGAATAAAGTATATAACAGAGGTTTTATAAACGATTTAAATACACAGAATATATCCGCCGGTATTATAACGGGTACCCTCGGTATTGTCGGTGCCCCAATTATCGTCATTGAAGCGGCAGCTGCGGGCGGATTTACTCATATCGAGACTATCTCATGGTTTTACGCCGTACAGTTTTTCGGTGCCTTATTCGGTTTAATTATGGCATTTTATTACCGGATGCCGATTGTCGGCGCCCATTCTATTACAGGGGCCGCATTTTTAGTCACAGTCACTCCGCATTTTACATATTCAGAACTGGTCGGCGGTTTTATCATCACCGGGATTATTATTATGCTGTTTGGTATTTCCGGCATATTTAAAAAAGTGATGAGCTGGATTCCAAGGGAGATTATTTCCGCCATGCTCGCAGGTATTATAACGAGCTACGTTGTCGGATTAATTCCAGCGGCCGAGGAGCTGCCCATCGTTGGAATCAGTGCCATCACCGTCTTTTTTATTTTAACGAAATGGAATTTAAGAATCCCGCCGATGCTCGGCTCCGTGCTGACAAGCGTCATCGTCTTCTTTTTGGTTTATGACTTTGATATGTCTGCACTTGGGACAGAAATAGTCCTGCCTATTGTGCATGCGCCGGACTTTTCACTTGCAGGTGCAATCTCGATTTCAATTCCGCTTGCGCTGATGATTTTAAGCAACGATGCGACACCGGCTGTCGGGGCGCTTGAACGGGGCGGTTACAAAGTGCCGACGAATAATATCTTAACTGTGAGCGGTATTTTATCGATATTTACCAGTTTCTTCGGCGGCCAGTCCGCAAACGTTGCGGGAATGATGACGACGATTGCTTCGGATGAGGAATCAGGCGACACAGATAAACGTTACGTCGCTTCTGTGATTTCGAGTATTATTATGCTGATCTTCGGACTGTTCGCGTGGGCGCTTGTGCCGCTGATGTTTGAACTGCCTGAAGCGCTGATGGCCATGCTCGCAGGTTTTGTTTTAATCGGTGTATTTGCTTCAACGATGAGAACAAGCTTTGGAAATTCCAAATACCAAATGGCAGTTATTTTCACCTATATTATTTCTGTATCGGGAATTTCAATATTTTATGTCAGTGCACCGGTATGGGCACTGTTAATCGGGACGATACTGGCGAAAGTCGTAAGAAAATAAAAAGCTGCCGGAACTGTGTGAACGGTTCCGGTATATTTATTATGATTGAACTTTTAATCTGTACCAGGAAGCATAAGAACCTCTTTAATAAGAAGATGCCGAAAAGACTGGAATTTTTTTATGAATTATACTATAGTAAAATATATTGGAAACACATGCCGACATAGTTTAATGGCAGAACACAGCCATGGTAAGGCTGCAATGCGAGTTCGATTCTCGCTGTCGGCTTATTTTAAAGGAGAATGCTCAACATGATTGTAATCAGTGCAGTGCTCCTGATCGTTTTAATTTATGCGATTGTGAATGCAGTCCAGTTTTTTAAAAGTACTGATCTCAGTAAAGCAGTCAGAGATAAGATGCTGGCGAGAGCTTTTAAAGGTGCTTTTATTACAGTCACAGGCGGCTGGTTTTTCTTTGAATTATTCATGATTATGAGAATAGAACCTTCATTTGAAGTCTATCGCATAGTAATGTTAATCATTGTAATTATCTCACTTATCATATTCGGACTGAATTTAAAAGTTCAGAATCAGCGTCCTGAGTAAGCAATCTTTTATGTTAATGTATAATCGTGATAAGGTTAAAAATTTAAATGAAAGATTGAAGGTCAATATATGAAGAATTTAATTATTAGAGTAATTAAGGATACGATGAAAGATCCTGTTAAAAGAGAAAAAGTATTAAATTATGTTAAACCGATTATTTCAAACTATACAAACAAGAATAATAAAAAGAAATAGTATGCAGAAAAGCCAGTCCAAATCCGGACTGGCTTTTCTTATTTATCAATATCTATATTCTTTACTTCTCTGACATCAGCATCTTCATTTTTAACTTCACTCACCCTGATATCATCATGTTTCACTGTACCCGACACATGTTCCATTTTCTCAACGACTTCTTTTGTAATTACAATTTCTTCAGTAACAACGTGTTCTTTAATCACCCTGAGCCGTTCTTTTGTCACCGGAATTCTGATGATGCCAAGATCGTCATCGCCGTCTTCTGTATTATTATAGGTCTCAAACAGCGGTTCGCCTTCGACTGGACGGCGTTCTACAGTGACATTATCCATATTCACCGGCACATCAAATTCTTCAACCTTCGAATCCGTATATTTTTCAACGACAACTTCTCCTGTTTGAACTTTTTCTTTACTTACAGCAAGCCTTTCTTCGCGAAGCTCCATCGTTTCTTCATTTTGCGGTGTTTCAAAACCGGATTCATCAATATATAAAAGAAGTTCTCCATTATTCAGAGCGTTCGTGTAGTTGTCGCGGTCTGCATTCGTCATGGTCAGACGCTGGCTGCCGTCGAGCTGTGCGAGCAGTTCTTCGATACTTTCGGCGCCGGTCATCCGTTCGTTTACATCCGGATAATCCGTCAGAAAATCTCCATAGCCTCGGGTCGATACGACTGTCAGTTTATGTTCAGGTGTTCCCGTCCTTGTATAATGCTCCAGTCTTTCATGTAAATGTTCTTTATTCGCAATCAGTTCAATTTGCCCCATAATGCCAGACCTCCATCGTTATAAGTAATTATTCCTTTATTCCCCGTATAGACTAAGTGCAAACCGTCAGCATGTTATGATATTCTTTATTTAAACACAGGCAAAGGGGATGACCAGATGTTTAAAGATGAAATCCAGACGCTGATTGAACGTCAGCCGACAAAAGATATTTCTTATAAGATTGAATTTGATAATCAGATATATGTACATAGGGAACATGCAGTGTATCCTTCAGCCAGCACGATAAAAGTGCCGATCGCGCTGATTAATCTGCAGCAGCATTTTCATAATTACGAAGACATTTCGCTTACAGTGGGTAAGAAAGTCGGAGGCTGCGGCGTGCTTCATACGCTTGAGAGCGTTAAGCGCCTAACTTTATGGGATACGATTGTGCTTGCGATTATTATTTCTGATAATACCGCATCAAACATGCTCATCGATAATATCGGCATCGACCGGATTAACGAAGGGTTTACGGCACTCGGTCTCCACGACACGACGCTCGCGCGCAATTACTACGATACGAGGGGTATTAATGAAGGAAAGCGCAATGCAACGTCAGCCGCTGATATGTTTACGTCCATGCAGTACGTAATTCAGGAAAACGATGTGCTCCCGGAAGACATCAGACAGAACTTCTTTAATGTCATGAAAAAACAGCAGATTAATGACAGAACCGGCGGTTTTTTTAATATCGATGAAGACCATGAGGCGGAGTTTATCGCCTCGAAAACAGGGTCTGTGACAGCGCTCGAGCATGAATTCGGCATGATTCAGCTGAACGGTAAACAGCTGGTATTCTCTATTTTCTCAGACAACTGGCCGACGAATCAGGAAGGCAAATATTTCCTGAATGAAATGGGTAAAATATTTAAGAAGTATATGAGTTAAATTTTAGAAACCATGGAGGCACTTATGACAGAACTCACTTTGCAGGAAGCAATTTTTACAGTCAGCACTCTCCGTAATCAGCTTAATAAGGAATATGCGAAATTTGATACTGAATACCGCGTGCCGGTCGCCGTGAATAACGAAAGTATCGTAAATGACGGCAAGGTGGCGGATGTAATAGATTCTCTTAAAAAGATTGAACAGCTGAAACACGATATTATTACGCTGAAAGCTGCTGTTCATCATAAGAATACAACAGGGAAGCTTACGGTTGATGATGCTGAATATACCGCATCCGAAGTGCTGGAATCACTGAAACTGGAACGGGATATCGTCAATAATCTCCAGAATAATACGGCTTTCGGCTACCATCGTGAACGTATTAAAACTGTCGCCGGTGTCGGTATTGTTGAAGAAGGTATCATTAATGAAAAAAAAGTACTCGAATATATTGAGGCGCTTGAAGTGAAGGTAAACCGTAAATCCATGCTGATTGATAAGTTCAATAGTACGGAAATAATTGAAGTAAAACTCAAAACGATATAAAAATTTTCGGCAGAAATCAGGTTCCTTTCTTATATGATAATTTGATGGATTACAATTTACAGTTTATTTATCTGATTACGTTTTAAGAATCGGGATGCTGGACACGAAACACAATTGTGCTGATGACCTGATTTCGACGGGGATTTCCCAAAAACTTCCGGACGTAAAGTTTTGCCTTTAGGACCGTCCGTACATAAAAAAAGACATGCAGAAATTTCTGCATGTCTTTTTCTTTCTTTTACGCTGCTGCCCTGCATGCTTCCGCACATTCAAAGCAGGCTTTAGCGCATTCCTGGCAGTGATCGTGGTCATGCTTTTGGCATTCCTTGCCGCACGCTTCGCAGATCGTGGCACAAACGCCAGCAAGTTCTTTAACGAAAGGCGAATCTCTTGTGACGGCCTGTTCTAAAAATGCGCACATATCTGCACATTCACGGTCTGTTCTGATACAGTCCGCCATCATTTTTACATCATCTTCTTTTAAGCAAGCGTCGAAACAATGATTGCACGCTTCCATACATTCGTGCAGAGTCTTAAGCAGCTGTTGATTCTGTTCGTGAGTCATATATAATTCCTCCTTAAAAGATTCATACAATTTATTAATTCCCGGAGCAATATTTTTTAAACTGTAGTACAGTGGAATTGTAAAGCAAATATAAACGGCTGGGGGCGCACTGATGTGCTGAGAGATAATTTCGACCCTTTGAACCTGTAGGTTAGGACCTGCGCAGGGAAGTCTGTGTCGATATATACGCGGAAGACTGTATATTTTTTGACCCGGGCCTCTCATAAGGTTCGGGTTTTTATCGTCTTTGGCCGAAATACAAAGGAGATAAAGAAATGAAGTTTACAGACAGATTATGGGACAGCGTGGAGAGTATTTGGAACGGGTATCTTGAACATCCGTTTGTGACCGGTTTAGGGGACGGAACGCTCGATCAGGGGAAATTTCAGCACTGGCTGAAACAGGATTATGTATATCTTGTTGAATATTCACGGCTGATGGCGATCGGGGCGGAGAAATCGCCGGACCTAAAAACGATGAGTATGTTTTCTGAAATGCTGCATGGCACGCTCTTCGGAGAAATGGAGCTGCACAGAGGTTATGCTGCGGAGTTTGGTATTTTAGAAGAGGAACTTCTTCTGACCGAAGCATCTGCAGTGAACACTGCTTACACGAGCTACATGCTGAACCACGCGCAGCGGGGAGATGCGGCGGCTGTTGCTGCATGTCTTCTCGCCTGCGCCTGGAGCTACAATTACATCGGCAGGTCTCTGTCGGATAAATATCCGGAGCAGGAAAACAATCCGTACAAGCAGTGGGTAGAAACATATTCCGGTGAAGATTTCACCAGTTTAAACGGTACGGCAATGACCCTCTTGAATAAGCTCGCTGAAGGAAAACCTGAACGTGAACTGGCTCTGCTTGAAGAGATCGTCGTGAAAACCAGTCTCTATGAGTATATGTTTTGGGATATGTGTGAAAACCAAGAAGAATGGCCGATTAAAGTGGGTTTATAAACGATTATAATTATTAATAAGTTTTCAAAATTGTTAAAGGTCGGTAAATAATGTATAAGTCAGTTTTTCTTTGAGGTAATGTAGATTTAACACCAGGAATCAGTCTGAATACTATCTTACTTTTAAGGAGCTGGAAATCATAATGAAGAAACTTTTAACAATCGGATCTTTAGTCGGAGTATTAGCATTGGCAGCGTGCGGCGGAGACACTGAAGAAGGAACAGAGACAGAAGAAACCGGCACTGAAGGAACAGAAACAGAAAGTACAGAGACTGAAACAGATACAGAAGATACCGAATCAGAAGACGATGGAGCTTAAAAATCATTTAGAATGCTGCCGGTTAAATTCGGCGGCATTTTTTATTCTATGCGGTGTTAAATTATCAAATCAGGGGTATATAAATATTAATCTGACTTAAGGAGAGTGACTGGCTACATGAAGAAATTGACAGTGGTGACAACGCTGATCGGTGTGCTTGCACTCGCGGCGTGCAGCGACACGGGTGTCGATGAAACAGAGGTAGATGAGAACGAAGTCGAAGAAGACGCACTTGATGATTCGGATGATGACGAAGAAGAAAATGAAATTGAAGATGCTGGAACTGAAGAAGACGACTAGGGAATGAAGAAGTGCTGCCGTTTCAGGCGGCACTTTTTATGATTTAGTGTATTTATCAAAAAATTATAAATACTGCCTTTATAGAGAAGCGGCAGGCGGTATTTTTTATACAGGATAAAAGTTGTGGTAGCATTGAATCAATAAACTGATGCGGGAGCGAAAAAGTAATGAAAATTGGTGTTATTTCAGATTTGCACATCGACCGTTATAATAGTGAAACGCTGAAACAGAAAGATTTTTCTCTTACGCTTGCCAACGAAGTGTCGAGAGAGGCGCTCGATATTCTGCTGATTGCCGGTGACATTTCAAACGATCATGTCCGCTCTTACCGCTTTATGCAGGAGCTCGAACAGATGACCGGTGTGACGATTTATTTCGTGCCGGGTAATCACGATTTCTGGAACTTCAGCGGGGATGCGAAAAGCACCCGGGAAATATATAAATTTTTTAAAGAGACGAAATACTTTAAAGAAGGTTCTCCGATTGATCTTGGCAACGGCTGGGCACTCGTGATGAACCCGGCCTGGTATGATTATACGTATGCAAGCGACCGGTTTTCCCTGGAGCGGTTAAGCGAGCGGGAATACTACGGCGGCACGTGGCAGGATAAAGTGAAAATTAACTGGGGAATGACTGATCCGGAAGTGTCCAGAGAGATGGCGGAGCACGCCGGGGCTGACCTTGAAGCGGTCCGTGATAAAAAAATTATCCTGATGACGCATGTCGCAACTCACAAAGCATTCAGGGTGCCGATGCCGAATCGCCTGTTCGATTATTATAACGCCTTCATCGGCACATCGGACTTTGACCGCTTTTATGAAGAATATGATATCCGCTACAGCATTATGGGACACATTCATTTCAGGCATCAGATTGAAGAAAATGGTACGGATTACATCTGTGCCTGTCTCGGTTATAAACGTGAATGGCGGACAAAAGATATTGTGCACGAGATGCGGGACGCTTTGCAGGTTATAGAAATTTGATAAGAGAACCATCAACCACCTTTTCCGGTGGTTTTTGTATTTTTCTGGGAATTCTTTGTATCTATCCAGGAAATTAAAATAACTTGTACGAAATAAAAATAAATCGCTGATTTTCCCTATATATAGTATGAGAGGACTTTTAAGGAGGAAATCAATGATTATATCAGAACGGCAAATCAGTAAAGAACTGGCATTTTACAAAGCACTCAGTTCCCGCTTTTATCTGGAAGAAAAAGATGCGAAAAAATTGTTGGTGCTGGAGCGCGGTTATAAGGGAGAACGTATTTATGACGAAGTGTTTGATGAAGAGGGCCACAGTTCGGTATTTGTCTTCCGCGATATTTATTTGAGAATCGGGGACAGTATAGTGCAGTACGACGCTCCGATTGTGAGCGATGCGGGAATAACAGTGAATGAGATAAAAAACTACTCGGGTTTTTATCGTGTGGAGAGAGGAAAATGGTATGCTGGAAACTTTGAGGTGCCGGATGATCCCCTGGCGCAGCTGAAACACGCTATGAATAAGCCGCTCAAACTGCAGTATATTCACCGGTTAAATTTCGATATAGAGGGGAAGGTTGTTTTTCCGCATATAGATTTCCGGCTGAATTTTGATAATCAGGATGTGCGTGAGAGATTGGTGATGAGATCTGAGCTGCGTGATTATTTAAAGAGATTTTCGAACGAGTACGCCGGCCGGTACGCGGAACCAATTGCGGAAGCGGTGTCTTCACACATTATTGATAATCCATTTTTTGATAAGAGCGCGAATTTTGATTCAGTGCGTAAAGGATTGTACTGCGGGAATTGCGGGGGTTTTGAGATGATAGATAACCACTTTTATATGAGATGTCTTGATTGCGGGAGTCGGGAAAAGAAAGAAACACATCTACTTAGAGCAATTAGCGACTTTAGAGCCCTGTTTTTGGATGAGAGAATGACTAAGAAAAAGTTTTTGATATTTATTAATTATGCTGTAAGTCACCGAACTGCCCAGCGGATGCTGAATAAATATTGTGAGTGTGTGGTAAATGGTGCTCGTACTTATTATTTGTTTAAACATGAAAGTTTTGAAGAAGTCTATGCTAAATATGAGTCGTCATATCGATATAAGGATAGGAAAGCGGACATCTTTTGAGCTATTCATAAAGGAATTTTGGTTCATTGACTGAGTAAAGAAGGTAGTTAGACAATGAGCATTGCTCTTTGGCCGGATAAAGTTGTTAGTCAGCCAAAGAGTCTAGTTCTTTGACCAGGCAGCTCGCACCCCAACCAATCATTAGCAAAAAAAACGCGCCGGACCGGCGCGTTTTACAAAAAGTATTATTTTTTCACTTTGATTTCTTCGTATTTCGCATGCCATTCGGGGAAAACGCGTTTAAACATAACAGGATGGAATTCGCCGTCGACTTTTTTAACGACAATCAGGGTGGTCGTGCCGTGCGTGCAGACTTCACCGTCACCGTTTACGATTTCGAACCCGTAAATTGTACGGACACCGGTGTTTTCTTCGACCCAGGTGCGAACGAATGCGCGGTCACCGTATTTTAATGATTTCGCATAAGTGATGTTCACGTTATGAACGGGGGCGAGGTATCCTTCCCGTTCCATTTTTAAATAATCATAGCCGATATCTTCAATCAGCTGCATGCGTCCGAGTTCCAGCCATTTAATATAGCTGCCGTGATAAATAACACCCATCATGTCAGTATCTGCATATAATATCTGGATTTCTTTTTCTGCTACATAAACGCTCATGAAATTCCTCCTAAAAATAACTTAAAGATATTATATCATTCTCTATCTGCAATTTTTCAAAGGAGTTTATCGTTTTTAGTTAAAGGGGTATGATAAAGGAAGAAGGCAATTAGAAATGGGGCAAAATGAACATGAAATTACTGACTTTTGTAGATGAAACAACCGGGAAATATAAGCTTGGTGTACTGACTGAGAAGGGTGTGCTGGATATTTCCGGAGATTTTGAAACGCTGCAGGAGGTCATGGCGAACAAAGACAAGGCAGAGGCGCTAATTGAATTCTATCTGGAAGCGGATTATATTGAACTGAAGAGTGTCGATGAACTGATACTCGGTCCGGTTGTGCCAAATCCTGAGAAAATTATTTGTGTCGGTGTAAACTATAAAAGGCACGCCGAAGAAATGAAATTAGATATACCGGAGATGCCGGTGATTTTTTCGAAGTTTAATAACACACTGACCGCCCACAACAGTACGGTTACAATACCGAAAGACACATATATGATTGACTACGAAGGCGAACTCGCGATAATTATCGGCAGAGAGGGCCGCAATATTCCGCGTGAAGACGCGATGGATTATGTGTTCGGCTATACTAATGCGAACGATGTTTCGGAAAGAAGCTCGCAGTTTGCGACGAGCCAGTGGCTGGCGGGAAAAACTTATGACGGTTTCTGCCCGGTGGGCCCTTACATTGCAACGCTCGGTGAAATCGGTGAACCGCATAAGCTGCGTATAAAGACATATGTCAACGGCGAGCTGCGCCAGGACTCAAACACGAATGATATGGTATTTAAGAGCAGAGGACTCGTCAGTCACATTTCAAAATATATGACGTTGAAACCTGGAGATATTATTCTGACGGGAACACCGGAAGGTGTCGCTTCAGGTTATAAAACAGCGGACAAACCGTGGATTAAAGACGGCGATACAGTGACAGTGGAAATAGAAACGCTCGGTCGTCTGACAAATCATTTTAAAAAGGAATGATGTTTAATGTCGATATATGGAAAAATTCATACTCTTTATACTGGAGGAGTAAAAACTGTCGGAAATCCTGATGCAGACAATAAGATGAATCAGCAGTGGAAAACAGGTGCGTTTAAAGAAAAAACGGACAAGCCGGTCTTTTTATCTAAAGAAGGTCTCGCCGGCGATGAATGTGCAGATAAGAAAAATCACGGCGGGCCGGAAAAAGCACTGTTTGCGTACAGTCTCGCACATTACGATAACTGGCAGCGTGAACTCGGAAATTCCGGCATTACGGCCGGCGGGAACGGAGAAAATATTTCCGTAATGCATATGGATGAAACAACCGTACATATCGCGGATATATATGAACTCGGCGGCACGATGATTCAGGTATCTCAGCCGCGGCGCCCGTGCTGGAAACCGGCGCGGCGTCACGGCGATATTGATCTCGCGAAAAAAATTGAGGATACGGGACGCACCGGCTGGTATTTCCGTGTGCTTGAAGAGGGGAGTATCCAGGCGGGAGATACATTTAAACTGCTTGAACGCCCATGCCCGGACTGGACGATTGGTCGCATGAACGAAGTTCTGTACCATAATCGTGACAATATCGGTTTGCTTGAAAACCTGCGGGATTCTAAATTTACGCCGCCAAGCTGGAAATCAGCACTCGATAAACTGCTTGCGGGTGAGCGGATCGATGACTCGAAACGACTCTACGGACCGAACATATAAATGAAAATGAGCACGGCTGAATTCAGCCGTGCTCATTTTTCACTTCCCTGTCATCCACTGTATTGCTTTCAGGATCCCCAGATCCCAATACGCATAATCGTGTTCTCCGGGACCTTCTTCATATTTAAATGAAACATCTTTAGATTCAAGAAATACTTTGAATTCCACGTTATCATCATATATAAAATCTTCAGTGCCGCACATCATATACAGCTCCGGCAGACCCTCAATTCCAACTTTATTAATGCTGTCATCCACAATACGTTTAATATCAAGTGACGTTCCGGCAGTTGTTGTCACATCACCGATAATGCCGCGCATTTTAAAGTCCGGCCAGTCGTAATTTAACAGACGTTCGATATCGGTCGCGCTCGACATAAAGCAAGCTTTGCCAAACAGCGCCGGATTCTCGAATGCTGTTTTAAGCACCCCGAACCCGCCCATGGAATGGCCAGCAAGGAAATTATCTCCGCGTGCTTTAGACAGCGGAAATACCTGATGGGCGTAGCGCCACACTTCAAGTATATGATCGGCATAACTGTGACCGTACAGCATATTCGCATAAAAACTGTGATCTCCGTCTGGTAAGATCACTGCGGTATTATGTTCATTGGCGTAGCGTTCAACACTCGTAAAACGCAAATATGAACTGTTGTCGCTCGATAAACCGTGGAGTATCATTACTGACGGTAAAAGAGCTGGCACCTCATTCATATCATAATGTTCTTTTTGTTCCGGCAGTATTAAATTAAAGTGATGATGTTTTCCGAGTGCTTCTGAGAAAAAATTAATCCGCATTAAAGCCATATAATAATCTCCTTTTATAAATTAATCATTAAAAAACAGCCCTGCCAAAACGGCAGGACTGTCTAAAATTAATCGTTAACCGTTTGAGCTTTCGGTGTTTTATCGTCGGGGTTATAAGTCGGATCGAGCCTGCGTTCCAGAAAACGGAGCGCAAAGTCGATAACAATCGCAATCAGTGCAATTGGAATCGCACCGGCTAAAATATACACAGTGCCGTCTGTAGCGTTCGTTCCGCGGATAATTAAATCCGACAAGGTCGGCGCGCCGATGAAGGAACCGATTGCAACGATACCAATCGCGACAACGAGTGCAATGCGGAGTCCGCCGATAATAACCGACAGGGCAAGCGGCAGTTCAATCATGCGCAATACCTGATTGCGTGTCATGCCCATACTTTTCCCGGCATCAGTAATATTTTTATCGACACCTGTAATGCCTGCGTACGTATTTTTAATAATCGGCAGGAGCGCGTACAGGAATACCGTCAGAATCACTGTATTTGTGCCAAGACCCATAACGAGCATTAAAATCGACAGCATGGCAAGAGCGGGAATCGTCTGGATAATATTCGCGATGGTAATAATAACACCTGACAATTTCGAATAGCGTGCGATAAAAATCCCAATCGGAATACCGACGATTGCTGCAAACAGCACGCCGTAAATACTCATCAGCAGATGATCTGTAAACAGGCTCAGCAGGTAGGCGAAGTTGTTGACGAAATAATTATATAAATCGGTTAATAAATTACCAGTCACATTATTCACCTTCCTCTTCAAAGTAGTTGTGTTCTTCTAAAAATTCTTCTGCAACAAGCGCAGGTTCAATACCTTCTTCATCTGAACGGTAGTTTAAGTTCTGCATTGTTTCAGTTGAAACTGTGCCGACCAGACGAGATAAAGCATCGTCAATTTCCGGATATTCTGCAATAATTTCATGTGTTGCAAACGGAGATGCATCATACGGCGGGAAGAACTGCAGATCGTCTTCCAGTACGACTAAGTCATATGCCGGAATTCGGCCGTCAGTCGTGTAGCCGAGCGCGAGGTCCAGGCTGCCTGTCCTGAGAGCTTCATAGACCAGGCTGATCTGCATAGCGCGGATGTTGCCGAACTCAAAACCGTAAGCTTCCTGGAAGGCAGGATAGCCGTCTCCGGGACGGTTGAACCAGGAAGTGTCGACACCGACTGCGAATTCATCTGTATATTCCGCGAGATCCGATGTTGTTTCGAGATTATATTCTTCTGCCGTTTCACGGGTTACCATAAAGGCATACGTGTTATCGAAGCCGTAAGAATCGTAAAATTTCATATCGAATTCTTGATCAAATATTTCCTGTGTCTGCTCCATAGCAGTAACCGGATCGCTCTCCGGTTCTTGATTTAATACACCTGTCAAGTCAGTCCCGGTATAGCGGACACCGGATATCTGGGCATCTCCCGAGAGCATGGCATTATGCTGAATTGTCGATGAACCGAGGTTGTTAATCATTACCGGTTCGATTTCTCCATCGCTGTAATGTTCAATCATCAAGCGTGACATATGAGAAACAATCTGAGATTCTGTTGTCGTCATTGATGTGATTGCAATACCATCGCTGGAACTGCTGCTGAGGCCGGGCAGGCTGCACCCGGATAAGACAGTCAGAGATACCAGTAAGGCTAGTAATTTTTTCATGTGTCTCATGATACTCCTCCTATCGGGATACTTTTAAACCTTTTGGCGTCGCCCATTTTTCTGTCAGCGATAAAATAAAATCTGCAATCAGCGCGAGCAGGGTTACCATAATCGCCGCACTGATAATCAGTTCGGGCTGGTACGAGTTCAGTCCGTTAAAAACAAAGTCTCCGAGACCGCCGGCGCCGATGTAGCTCGCAAGTGTTGCCCACGAAATGACATAGACCGACGATAATCTGATACCGCTTAAAATAAGCGGTACGGCGATGGGCAATTCTACATGCCAAATCAGCTGCATGCGGGTCATGCCCATGCTTTTTGCCGCTTCTTTTACGTCGGGATCAATATTTTTAACGCCGATAATCGTATTATTTAAAATAGGCAGCAGAATATACGCGCTGAGTGCAATAATTGCAGGTATGCGTCCGACTCCGAACAGCGGAATCATCAGTGCAAGCACCGCAAGTGTCGGCACTGTCTGCAGAACGCCGGCGGTTGTCAGGACGTAACTGCTGAGCTTTTTAGTGTTGGCGATAGCCATACCGAGCGGCACGGCAATCAGAATACCGATAAATAATGAAATTATGGACAGGTAAAAGTGTTCCCATGTTTTAATGAAAAGTTCCGCGCCATTCGCATTTAAAAATTCCATCATGCTTCATCAGCTCCTGACAAAAGCTCCCGGGAAGGCTCCTCGCCCCAGATTGTATCGTACACGATATCCACCAGATTTGAGCGTGTAATTAATCCGATTAATGTATTATTGTCATCGACTACAGGAATGTTTCTGACATTCCGTTTTAAAATGGTTCTGACTGAATCCTGAAGTTTTGAATCGATGCCGATTTTGTATATATCCCGGCCCATTAAATCAACAATATCCATGCCTTTGCGGTAACCTTCATTAATATCTTCTATATCTATAAAGCCGAGCAGTTTTTTATGGCTGTCGGTAACGAGAATTGTATCAATACGTTTTTCGCGCATTAAAGCGATGCATTCGTTAATCGATTTGTCGACCGTAATACTGACCGGAGTAATCATTGCATCAGCAACGGTGCGCATATTCGGCCTGTCCTGAATCAGGCGTCCTTCGCCGATAAAGTCGCGGACGAAGTCGTTTGCCGGATTGCGGAGAATTTCATCGGGCGAATCGAACTGGACGATTTCTCCGTGGCTCATAATACAAATTCTGTCCGCGAGTTTTATCGCTTCATCCATATCGTGGGTAACGAAAATAAAAGTTTTGCCGAGTTTCTGCTGGAGTTCTTTGACCAGGTCCTGTAATGTATCGCGCGTAATTGGGTCGAGCGCTCCGAAAGGTTCGTCCATAAGTATAATATCCTGTTCAGCTGCGAGTGCTCTGACAACACCGATACGCTGCTGCTGTCCGCCTGAAAGCTCGGATGGATAGCGGTCTAAAAACTCCTCCGGCAGGTCGACGAGCTTAATTAGTTCCCGCGCCTTCTTATCTTTGTCTTCTTCAGACCATTTTAAAAGTTTTGGAACCAGAGTAATATTTTCTTTAATCGTCATGTGGGGAAGCAGACCAATCTGCTGGATTACATAACCGATGCTGCGGCGGAGTTCCACCGGATTTTTCTTAGTGATGTCTTCACCGTTTATCGTAATCGTGCCGGAAGTCGGTTCAATCATCCGGTTAATCATCCTGAGTGCAGTCGTTTTTCCGCTGCCGCTTGTACCGATAAATGCGATAAATTCACCTTCCTCGATATCGAGGGAAATGTCGTTGACAGCTTTTTTACTGCCGCCGTAAATCTTAGTAAGGTTTTTAATACTTAGCATAGTTGTCTCCTTTACTTTATAAAGTTGAGCAAATTTATACTATATAACTATATCATAGTAGGAGGAGTATTTCAGATGGCTGTAATTTTTCACATATAGGAAATGTTCATATGTGCGTATTCTATAAAACATTGTGAAATAATCAACTGAAATTTAAATATAAAAGTTAAATGTAAATATAAAATTTAAATTTCATTACGTTTTGACAGGGATGATAGAATAAAATAATCATATTATATAAAAGGGGAATGCCAATGCTGTCATTATTAATGATTGTAGTGCCTGTATTCCTGGTTTTTGCAGTCGGATTTACCGCGCAGAAACTTTTGAAAATGGACATTAAATCAGTTTCGTCTGTCTCGCTTTACATATTGTTTCCCTGTTTAGCTTTTACGACCTTTTACACCAGTCCGCTGGACGGAGAATTTTTATATGCCCTGTTTTATTCACTGTTATTAATGCTGGTTTTAACAGTAATCACTATTATAATCGCTCGTTTATTGAAGTACGGCAGAGCGGAAATCGGCGCCATGCTGCTCGGCGTGCTTTTCCCAAACAGCGGCAACTACGGAGCACCGGTGGTACTGTTTGCGATTAATGCCGCAGCTTTTGACTATGCCATTATGCTTACCGTCATTCACACATTCATTATCAGCACCGTTGGAATTTTTATTGCGTCTTACGGCAGCGGCGCGGCTATTACTGTGCGGGAAGCTGTCCAGAGCGTCATGCGCGTGCCGGTGATATATGCGGTCTTAACCGCGATTATCTTTCAGCTGATAAACTTTGAAATCCCGGCAGCTTTTATGGAAATTATAGAAATGATCGGTGCGGCATCCATTCCAATCGTTATGCTGATTTTAGGCATGCAGCTTGCCGAAATGAAACTCGGCCACAGCGGAATGACAGAAGTTACGGGTCTGGTTGTTATGCGCATGGCAATATCACCTTTAATTGCGATGGGACTGACGCTTTTCATGCCGGTTGATGATACGTTTAAACTTGTATTTATTATCCTGAATGCGATGCCGGTCGCTGCGAATGCTACGATGATTGCTGCGGCATACAATACGAAGCCTGACACCGTCTCCCTGGGAGCTTTTATCACCACGCTGTTAAGCCTGATAGCTCTGCCGGTCTGGCTCTTCGTTCTCGGAATTGGAGTGCAGCCGTAAAATCTTATCAACCTTTTAAAAAGATTATTCAGACTATTGTTTGACATGATTATTTGTCTAAGGTAGGTTTAAGTCAAATTAATATTAAAGGGGATGCAGTATTTGAGTAATCACACTAGTTTATCTCAGGCAGAAGAGTTAAAAGATAAAATTATCGAATGGCGCAGACATTTGCATAAGCACCCGGAATTATCATTTGAAGAATACAAAACAGCGGAATTTGTAAAAGAAAAATTGGAGAAGCTTGATTTTGAAATTGAGTACCCGGTAGCGAAAACAGGATTGGTTGCGACGTTAAAAGGAAAAACGGAAGGGCCGACGGTGGCTCTGCGTGCCGATATGGATGCTCTGCCGATTCAGGAAGAAGGCGAGACGGAATATAAATCAACCGTGGACGGTGTCGGTCATCTCTGCGGTCATGATGCTCACACAGCGATACTGCTCGGAGCTGCTCATATCATCAGTGAAAATCCGCCGGAACGGGGCAACATCAAGCTCTTGTTTCAGCCGGCGGAAGAAGGATACGGCGGAGCTGATGTGATGGTGCAGGAAGGCGCTTTGAAAAATCCCGATGTGGATGCTGTAGCGGGACTGCATGTCCATCCGACGATTAAAACCGGGGAAACTTCAATTACAGAAGGATTTGCGACAGCATGTACAGATTCTTTCGATATTAAAATTATCGGTAAAGGCGGGCACGCGGCGCACCCTCATTTATCAATTGATCCGATAGCGATATCCTCAACAGTCATTGCGTCTCTGCAGCAGATTGTCAGCAGAAATATTGATCCGCTTGAAAATATTGTGCTCACGATAGGAAAAATTGAAGGGGGCTTTGCAAGAAACGTCATTGCGCCTGAAGTTACACTGGAAGGCACAGTCCGCTTGTTAAATCCTGAACTCCGTCCGAAGGTGAAAGAAACGATGCACGAATACTTAAACGGTATCACGAGCGGGATGGGCGCGTCATATGAACTGGAATACACATACGGCTATCCGTCAGTATTTAATGATCCGGCCTTAATTCCGACACTCAGAACAACAGTTGATAAAATACTCGGAGAAGGACAGCTGCTCGATGTTAATGCGAGCATGGGCGGTGAAGATTTCTCTTACTTTGCACGTGAAGTCCCCGGCGTATTCTTCAGACTGGGGACAAATGGCGGTGAAGATACCGCGTATCCGAACCATCACCCGAAATTCAATGTAGATGAAGATGCGCTGCATTACGGGGCGGCGATACTCAGCCAGTTTGCTTTTGATTATTTAGATATAAATTAAAGGAACTGAATTTTCAGAAATCATATTGACGTTATTAATGAAGTAATGGTATTTTAGAAAATAATTAAATTTGCTTAGCTGTTTTAAAATATATAACCCCTTAACAGGCACTTTCCACCCGGGAAGGTGCCTGTTCTCTTTTTATTAATGAGATTGCGCACTAGGAAAATTGGGTATGTTTAGTACTAAGCGAAATAAAAATTGGGGGAGTTTTTGTGAAAAACAGATACAGTGCGGATATTGAATACTTAACAGTCGGTCTTGAGCACGCATCAATTGAAGTGGAAGCATTTGTGAACCTCGGCTGTCCATACAGTGCCAGGTTTTTTGAAATTGCCTCTGAAGTGATTAAACCTTATACAGACAGCGGACATGTGAAGTTTGTTATTAAACATGTTGACCGGACGAAGGACCGGCTGCTCCGCGGAACAGTTGCTAATAATTACGTCGATCACGATGACCCGATAGAAGGGTTTGAGGTGCTGAAAAAGTTATTTCAAACACAGGAGTCCTGGGTGAAGAGCTTCAGGAAAACACTTGAAATGTGTGAAGACACGCTCGGACTGCCTGAAAAAATGGCGGCCTATGAACGCGGTGAAGCAGTGCTGGAAGATTTTAATAAACGCGGGCTGAAAATTGTGCCGACAGTATTTATTAATGGCGAACATCTCACGGAATATAAGCCTGCAGACCAGAACAAAGAAGACATCAGCAGAATATTAACTGAAAGAATAGAGTCATTGAAATAGGCTGGAGTTTCCAGTCTGTTTTCATTTAGTGTATATTACTGTTAAGGAGATGAAGCAATGAAGTATTTCGCAGTGTTTTTATCGATGAAAGATGAAGAATTATCACGCGTACATAGACCGGAGCATCTGGAATTTTTAGCGCGGCAAAGAGAAGCGGGCAGCGTGCTGATGAACGGACGGTTCGCCGACGGTGCCGGCGGTCTTATAATTTATCGTACAGAAGACACAGAGTCAGCGGTCGCACTCGTAAAGCAGGATCCCTACATTTCGCTTGGGGCGAGAGATTATGAAATTCATGAATGGGATATGGAGACAAATTACGAGTTTTAAAAGTTCGGAGTGATAAGGATGAATGCAGCAAAGAGAATTACATTATTAATAGCGGGAATATTATTGTTATGGGCGCCGGGGGTTCACGCCGAAGAAGCAATCAATCCGTATTTGCAGAATATGGTCGATGTACGGGCATCATCTGATGAAAGCTGGCAGGAAGCACAGAGAATGATCAGCCGTATGAATCATGTTGAAAACAGTATCTTATATCAGACGAGCAATAACGGTGCAGTGTTTATTTTGGCGGATACACCGATTACAGAACAGCCGGAATTCGCACACTTAAAAGGCGTTGTGCCGAGAGGCCATACAAGCTCCTGGGATGAAATTCCGGGAGCCGGCGGCCACGTTTCGATGGCGCGTATCGGCTACAGTGAATACGGCAAAGGACATTCGACAATTAACTTGGAGCTCCATGAATACGGTCATGTTGTCGATTCATTTACAGTAGGGGTCCAGGTCAGCGAGACTGAAGAATTCAGAGCCATACATGCAGAAGAGGTAGATCAGCTGTTCGGCGGCAGTTCGCAGCGTGAATACTACAATATGGCCGAGGAGTATTTCGGTGAAGCATTTGCGATGTACTATTATACTGATGATTCACGTTCTGAATTAGCCGAGAAAGCACCGAAAACCTATGCTTTCTTTGAAGATTTTGCCCACCGGATTTTATCAGCAGGGGAAGTCACAGGCAATACCGCAACGATGTACTGGGATGCTCATGAAGATGCGGCTGAGTATGAAATGTTCCGAAATGGAGAATCCGTTGGAACGACGACAAGCAGCAGCTTTAGAATTGAAGGTTTAAATACAGACACTACTTATGACTTTCACGTTGTCGCCAAAGATGGAAATGGTCAGGAATTGTATACTTCATATACGCGCTCAGCGCTGACAGGCAGTGTTGAGGATACTGATACGTCAGAACTGGAAGCGACGATTTCGGAAGTTGAAGAAGCGTATCAGGACCGTAATATGGGAGAATCATTGACCCGTGCCCTGGCTAATTCGAAAAGTTATATTTCTGATGTTTACAATTTGAAACAGGATGAAATTGATAATCTAAACAGCAATCTGGAAGAAGCATGGGAAGCTGATGAAACAGCGCAGCGCGAAGCGGAAGAGCAGCGGGAACGAGAAGAACAGGAAGCCCGTGAAGAAGCAGAGCAGAAGGCCGAAGCAGAAAGACTTGAAAAAGAGAAACAGGAGCAGCTTGAAGCGGAAGAACGTGAAAAAGCTGCTGAAGAAGCGAGGAAACAGGAATTGCAGGACACGATTATTAAGATAGCAATTGGAGCAGGGATTATCCTTGCTGCGATTATTGGGATAATCGTTTATAGGAAGAGAAAACATTAAGATATATGTAAGTTCTCAGGAGATTATCCTGAGAACTTTTTTATTTTTGGAAATTTAAATAATTATCAGATAAATGTTGTAATATATCCATCTTTATTGTAAGGTTATCATATTGTATTACAAGTGAAAGCGTATTCAAAAAGGGAGGGATTATGTGGAGTTTGAAATCATACCAGTATTTCATGGCTTTCCTGCCAAGTCGTCTAGAGGATTTTTGGGTTGGAGCAGCGTATATCTAATCAAGGTCGAAGAGCAAAATCAAGAAAAATTTATGCTGTTCGATACAGGAGGTTATAACGAAAGATTTGAATTAATAAGACGATTGAAGGAGTTAAATTTAAATCTCAAAGATATAAACTCTGTATTTATAAGTCATTTACATTTTGATCATGCCGTCAATTGGACATTATTCCCAAATGCAAATATTTATATTAGTTCGGGGGAGCTGGTTACTCAAGAAACAGCTGAAGATCTTATGGTTCCTGATTTTCATTGTGAAAAATTAAAAAATCATATAAATACAAAAACAATAGAAGAAGGGGATATAATTCATGGTTTTGAAGTTGTCAGCTTACCAGGACATACTTTGAACTTAATGGGTTTAAAAAGAGATGATACTTACTTAGTGAGTGATGCTATCAAAAATCGAAAAGAAATTCTAAAAAGTCAATTAACTAATACAATTAATAAAGAATTAGCAATGAGTACAATAGATTTTTTATTAAACAATGCAAATATAATTTATCCAGGACACGATATTCCATTAATAAAAAAGTCCGGGAATTGGGAACCAGTAATAAATAATAAAATGTCAATATTATATCCAGATCATTTAATAGATTTTAATGGAAAACCAAAAATAGAATTAAATATTAAAGATTAACTAATTAGAGGGGTATGTAAATGAAAAAGTTTTTCAGTATGTTTAAAGAGATTGGACCAGGAATGTTGGTTGCTGGAGCATTCGTTGGAACGGGAACAATTACCACAAGTATCGTTGCAGGAACAGAGCATGGTTATACGTTATTATGGGCATCTGTTACGGCAGCAGTAATCATTACAATAATTCTGCAGGAAATGACAGCGCGTTTAGCTATGACTACTGGAGAACCTTTGGCTAAAACGGTACGTGATAAATTAGGGTTATGGGCAAGTATTATTGTAATCACAGCAATTGTTGGTGGAAACGCCGTATATTCAGTCGGTAACTTGTCCGGTGTTAATATAGCTATGGGTGGATTAATAGAAGGTATTCCAGCGAGTTTCTGGATAATACTAGTTACACTAATATATTGGACTTTATTGATGATTGGTAAATATAACGTTTTGGAAAAAACTGTTACAATACTTGTTATTTTAATGGGATTAGTATTTTTAATAAATATGATTTATGTAAAACCAGATTACACAAATATAATTACAGGTTTGGTAGTTCCTACATTTGAATTAAATCATATAACTTTAATAATTGCTTTAATAGGAACTACTGTCGTTCCTTATAACTTTTACCTACATTCTACAGCTGTATTAGAACGAGGATGGCATAAAAATGCTAGAGCTAATGTGACACTTATGCGCTTTGATACTATAATTCCAATTTTTATTGGAGGATTGGTAACTATGGCTATTGGTGTAGTAGCAGCAACAGTTTTACATCCTTTACATTTATCAACTGGACTAGAGATTCAAGGAGCCAGTGAAATGGCGATGACCCTAGAACCCATCCTTGGCAATATAGCATATTTTTTATTTAGTATAGGACTCTTTGCAGCAGCAGTATCTTCAATGCCTATGGCTGCGCTTTCTGCAGCATATGTTTTTACACAAAGTTTGGGACTATCTACAGATTTAAAAAGTACTCCATTTAGACTCGTATTTAGCTTTGTATCATGGGTTCCGGTATTTTTTGCTGTTGGTGTAACAAATCCAGTTTGGACGATTGTGTTAGCACAATCAATTAATGGAATGCTCCTACCAATCACTGCCATATTAGTGATTTATTTAATCAATAGAAAAGATATTAGCGGAACATTAAGAAATAATAAAGCTCTTAATATTATAGGTGGTTGTGCTGTATTATTTACGATAATACTCGGTTTTTTAAATATAGTTCAGACTTTTAGTTCATAATTATAATGAGGAAGTGGAATCAACGTGAAAAAGTGGAATTCATTACTAACTGATGCTATAGAAATGCATGCTCATTCTTCGCCAAGTATTTTTGAAAGAAGACAAAATGATTGGGAGTTATTAGAAGATGTCAATGCAGCAGGAATGAATGGGATTGTTTTGAAATCTCATGAGAGTACAACTTTTGATAGAGCAGAATTACTTCAAATTAAATATCCTGAATTAAACATATTCGGAGGAATAGTCTGTAATTTGTTTACTGGCGGTTTAAGTAAAAACTCAGTCAATATGGCATTGGAAATGGGTGCTAAGATAGTATGGATGCCAACTTTATCAGCCTTACAACATAAAAAATATTTTTCTCAGAATATTAAAAGAAGTATATTTAAAACTAGTAAGACAGTTGATGACTTTTCAGAGGGTTTAACAGTAATCAATACTCAAAATGAAGTGAAAGATAACGTGAAGGAAATACTAACATTAATTGCTGAGTATGATGCAGTGCTAGCTACTGGCCATTTAAATCATTCGGAGGTACTTCTACTTGTGGAAGAAGCTAAGAGAATAGGTGTAGAAAAAATCCTGATTCAACATGCAGATCTTGGTATAGCAGCTATACCTTTAGAAGAGCAAGTCCATTTGGCTCAAAATGGATGTTATATAGAGAAATGTTATCTAGCATGTGGTCAAGATTTCAATAACTTATCCATTAGAGATTTAGCTGATTCAATTTTAGAAATTGGTGATAATCACTGTGTATTGGTAACTGATTATGGGCAAGCTCACAATATACCTGTTATTAATGCTTTAGAACAATTCATTGAAAAGCTAGTAGAAGAAGGTATTCCTGAGAGCAGTATTAACAAAATGGTTAGTGAAAACCCTAAATTTTTGCTAAATATCTAGTATATATTTAATGGAGGAAGTATGGAGCCTATTAAAAAAGAGAAATTATCTGATTTGATATTCGGCAACCTTGTCGAACAAATAAAAAGCGGGGATTATAAGATTGGCGATAAGCTCCCTTCCGAAAATGAACTGGCTAATTTTTATAAGGTCAGCCGGGTACCAATCAGGGAAGCATTAAGTAAATTAATTTCCATTGGCTATGTAGAATCAAGCCAAGGGAAAGGAACGTATGTGAAAAATACATCTGTTACGGAACAGGTCAAAAAATTTACTTATGGAACTTTCAATAAAAAAGAGCTCTTTGATTTACTCGAAATGAGAACGGTAATAGAAGTCCGCTCAGCATATTTCGCAGCAGAACGCAGAACTGAAGATGATCTTTTAAAAATTGAAGAAGCCTTAAATCATTTTAGGAAAATCACTACTAATCAGCAGATTATAGGTATGGAAGCTGACTATGATTTTCATAAAGCTGTGGTTATTTCGACTCAGAATGATTACCTGATTCAGACATTTAAGAATCTGCAGTCAGTACACCGTGATGCACTTGAGTTTTCTCTTAAATTAAATGTCGGAAAACCAAGAAAAAGAGAACAGGTTTATGATGAGCATGCAATTATTTATGATGCTATTAAAAAACAGAATCCGGAACTTTCATCCAATTTAATGAAAGAACATTTATTTAATATGAGAAGAAAACTCGGTGACGATAGAATTTAGGTGGTTTATATGGAAAAGATAATAATAGATAAATTAAATAAGATTTTTAAAGAAAGATTGCTAAAGGCGGTAGACGAAAGAGTGTCATACAGTTATGACGCTTCTTTTGGCCAGCATATACCGGATTTAGTGGTTCAGGTATTAAGTGCTGAAGAAGTACAAAAAACTGTTGAAATTGCTGATGAATTTGCAATTCCAATTTATCCAAGGGGAGCGAGTACCAGTTTATCCGGCGGGCCTCTGCCAGTTCACGGCGGTATCGTGATGGATTTCTCACAATGGACCCAAAAATTGGAGATTTACCCGGAAGACCTGATAATCAAGGTGAGTCCAGGTGTAAAGACCGGAGATATTCATAAGCTGGCCGAGCAATATAATTTAATGTATGCTCCGGATCCGTCATCATCTTCAATTTGTACTATCGGTGGAAATTTGGCTGAAAACGCCGGAGGGCCGAGAGGCGTGAAGTATGGTGTGACTAAAGACTATGTTATTGGTCTTGAAGTCGTTACTGCTGCAGGAAAACTGATTAGAACAGGCGGCTGCACTGTAAAGAATGTAACAGGATATGACTTAACGAAACTTCTTATTGGTTCTGAAGGCACACTTGGAATTATTACTGAAGCGACATTAAGATTGATTCCTAAACCACTGGATACCATGACGGCTATGATTATATTTGATGATTTATATACCGCAGGTAAATCAATTTCTAAAATACTGACTGCAGGTGTAAGACCTTCTAAAATGGAAATTTTAGATCAAAATTCAATAAATAAAGTAGAAGATTATGCAGAGTTGAATCTTCCAAGAGATGCAGCAGCAATTATCCTTGTTGAAGTGGATGGCGATCCTGAAGTTCTGCCGAAAGAACTTTCAGTGATCAAAAAAGCGTTAGAAGAAATTGGAGTTTCTAATGTTCAGGTTGCAGAAAATAAAGACCAGGAACAAAAGCTGTGGCAGGTGCGCAAACTGGTTTCTCCTGCGATTGTGACAAGCGGATATACTAAGATTTCTGAAGACGCAACAGTACCGCTGAGTAAAATACCGGATATGTTTAAGAAAATTGATGAAATAAAGAACAAGTACAATCTTAATATTGTTGTTTTCGGACATGCGGGAGATGGTAATTTACATCCTACAATCAACACAAATATGAGAGATGAAGAAGAAGTGAAAAGAGTTGAGTTTGCAGTTGAAGAAATATTCAACTATGCGATTGAGCTTGGCGGTACGCTATCGGGGGAACATGGTATAGGAACGATGAAGAAAGCATTTATGCTAAATGAAGTCGGCGAGGATGGTCTCGATTTTCAAAAAGCGATTAAAAAAGCCCTGGACCCTAAAAACATTTTAAATCCAGGCAAAATATTTCCTGAAGAAGGAGAAAAAAGGTTAGTGTTGCGAAATGGCTAATGCATTATTGAATAAACTGGATATTGAAGCTACCTATGACTGTGTGCAATGTGGTTACTGTCTTCCAGTCTGTCCGACATATATAGCATTCAAAAAAGAGAAACACTCACCTAGAGGAAGAATTAATCTTGTTCAAATGGCTGCGAAAGGTAAAATAACCATTGAAGATATGCAGGAAGGGATTGATCTGTGCTTAGGCTGCAGAGCCTGTGAAACAGTCTGTCCGACTAATGTCAGATATGGAGACATACTGATGTCTGCTGTAGAAGTATTAAAAGAGAATAAAGACATGGGTGTCATAGAGAAGGTTAATCGAACAGCAGCTTTTAAGTTTGCTTTGAAAAACAAAAATGTATTAAGGATTATCAATAAAGGACTGTACGCTTATCAGATATCGGGTATGCAGAAAGTCGTTAAAAATTACAATCTGCTCAAGCCGGTCAAAAAATTTAATCAAATGAATAAAGCGATGCCGGATGTCATTTTGAGTAAAAGAATTACAAGAAATATTAATCCTTTCAGACGTAATGATTTATCGATTGGCTTTTTCCAGGGATGTATCATGGACTCATTCTTTGCAAACATTAATGAACTTGCTATTAAGATTATGAAGAAACACTATGTACAGGTAACGAATATACCGAAACAGGGATGCTGCGGTGCACTTCAGCATCATGCAGGAGAGACGGCACAGACAGTCGAACTTGCCATGAAGAATATCGCGGCATACGAAAAATATGACTTTGACTATATTGTTAATACTATCGGCGGGTGCGGAGCAACTTTAAAAGAGTACGATAAGCTTTTTGAGCCGGGAACTGATTGGCATAAACGTGCCGTGGAATTCACGAATAAAGTTAGAGACATCTCGCAGATTATGGCATTAATCGATTTGGATTTAGTCCATGGTATCGATAAAAATGCAGTGTATCAGCCGTCATGTCATCTTGAGAATGTCCAGAAAGTATTCAACGATCCTTTAAAACTGATCAACAAAATTCCGCAGCTTAATTATATAGAAATGCCTCAAAAATCTTTATGCTGCGGTTCTGCAGGAATATATAATATTTTGCATTTTGATGAATCCATGAAGATTTTGGATATGAAAATGCATAATGTAAAGATAGCAAAACCAAATTTAATAATCACGTCTAACCCGGGCTGTCATATTCAGATGCAACTGGGCGTAGAACGTGAGGGATTGAGTAACGAAATCGCAGTGAAACACATAGTGGAAGTCATTGCAGAAGCTTGCGGGGTGGAATAAATGAAAGCAGATATTTTAATTGTAGGTGCGGGAATAATCGGTTTGAGCACGGCTTATCAACTGTCTGAAATAAATCCTTCTAAAAAAATTGTTGTGCTGGATAAAGAAGCGAGAGCTGCTGAACATCAGACAGGGCATAACAGCGGAGTAATACACTCTGGGATTTATTACCGGCCGGGGTCTTACAAAGCAGAATTCGCCAAAAATGGTTCCGCATCAATGATAGAGTTTTGCAAGAAACACAACATTGAATATAACCAATGTGGAAAAGTAATCGTTGCGACTGAGGAAGAAGAACTAGAACGTATGCGTAATTTATACGAACGGGGGTTGATGAACAAACTGGACGTTACACTGCTGGATGGAGAAGCGGTACGTAAAATTGAACCATACGTTAATACAGTCGGCGGTATTCATGTGAAAAATACTGGTATCATTAATTTCCGTGAAGTCACTGAGAAATTTGGTGAACTATTTATAAACAACGGGGGAGAAATTCATTACAATAATAAAGTTGAAGCGGTAAAAAATAACGCAGATACGATTGAAGTGACGACGAACAAAACCGTTTATGAAGCAGATTACCTTGTTAACTGTGCTGGCCTGTACAGTGACAAACTAGCTAAGTTGAGCGGAATTGATACTGACGTTAAGATAATCCCGTTCAGAGGAGAGTACTTTAAACTGAATGAAGATGCGGAGAAATACGTTAAAACATTAATCTATCCGGTACCAAACCCTGAGCTGCCATTCCTTGGAGTGCATTTTACAAATATGGTTGGCGGGGGTGTGGATGTAGGTCCGAACGCTGTGCTTGGATTTAAAAAAGAAGCCTACAAGAAAATTGGTTTTGATAAATCTGAGACATTAGAGATTTTAACATTCCCGGGACTTTATCGAATGGGATTAAAGAACGTTAAAGAAGCAATTGGAGAATACTATAGATCATTTAATAAAAAAGCATTTGTTAAAGCAGCGCAGAAATTAATTCCTCTTATTAAAGCGAGTGAGATAACACCTATGGAAGCAGGGGTCAGAGCCCAGGCAATGAAACCGGACGGCACACTGCTGGATGATTTTTACTTTGAAGAAAATGACCGCAGTATTCATGTGCTGAATGCACCATCACCTGCGGCCACATGCTCAATTGAAATAGGTAAAGAAATTGCCCAGCGTTTTAATACCAAATTTAGTTAAAAAAGATTATTAAACTAAATGCTCGTGCCTCCGTGAGAAATACAAACGAATTTAACCCAAAAAAGGTTCGCCGGAAATCTTCCGGTGAACCTTTTTTTACTAACTCAAGCTTTTCACAAATGCTTCCAGTCTGTTCATAGCTTCTTCAAGCGTTTCAATTGAACTCGCAAACGAGATGCGGATGTGGCCGGCACCGTGTTCAGAGAAGGCGGAACCCGGAACGACTGCCATATGTTTCTCTTTCAGCAATGCTGCCGCGAAGTCCCAGTCGTCCATTCCCGTAAATGAGATGTCGGGGAATATGTAAAAAGCACCGCCCGGTTTTTCTACTGTACAGCCCATTTTTACGAGTCTGTCGTAAACATAGTCACGGCGTTTAAAATATGCTTCATTCATCACTTTCGGATAATCTTTTGCATTTGTCAGCGCCTCAAGCGCCGCATACTGGCTCGGCACCGCTGCACAGATTGAGTTGTTTAAATGCACTTTTAATATTTCATCGCTTAAATGTCTAGGTGATAATGTATAGCCGACTCTCCAGCCGGTCATCGAATGAGATTTTGATACGCCGTGAATCAGTATTGTTTTATTGTATATATTATCCATGCTGCCAAACGAAATATGTTTGTTTTCATAAACATTTTCGCTGTATATTTCATCGCTGATAAGGAATAAGTCCTTGCTGCTGATAAAATCTGCAATATTTTTTACATCTTTTTCTGATAAAGACGCGCCTGTCGGATTAGATGGATAGTTTAAGAGCACAGCTTTAGTGTTATTAGTAACTAAAGCCTCCAGCTTTTTAATATCCGGGACGAATTGTGTGTTGCTGACATCGAGATATTTTACGGTGCCGCCATTCAATTTAATCAGCGATTCGTAGGCTGGGTATGCAGGTGCGGTAATAATGACTTCGTCGCCTTCAGTTAAGATCGTGCGGAGGACTGAGTCAAGTGCTTCACTCGCTCCATTTGTTATCACAACCTCATCAGCAGTGTAATAAGCGTTATATTTATCTGCAAAAAAGTCCGCAGCGGCCTGGCGCAGTTCAACGATGCCTGCGTTTAGAGAATAGCCGGTTTTATTATTGCTGATCGCTGTGATAGCCGCTTCTTTTACGCTGTCGGGTGTAGGGAAATCAGGCTGTCCGATAGTTAAATTGACACCGTCAGGAAAAAGCTGAACCTGATTTGAAAATACTCTGATTCCCGGGATGGATAAAGCTGTCGCACGCGGATTTAAATCTGGCATGTGTTTCACTCCTATAATGAACTATTCTATCCATTATAGAATTTTCAGTTAATAAAAAGCAAATTGGATTGTCGTTTGTATAACATTGCATTTTAATTTATAATTATTAGAAAATGATAAGGGGGAGCTGACAGGATTATGAGAAAATATACGTTACTGGCAGGTGTTTTATCATTTTTACTGCTCCTTGCGGCATGCAGTAAAGACGATGAAAGTGTCACGCTGCAGTTTGGACACGCCCTGCCGCCGGATACGAATCAGGCAATAGAGATTAATAAAATGGCTGAAGCGGTGGAAGAAGAAACGGAAGGCAGAGTAAAATTTGAAATTTACCCGAACTCACAGCTCGGCAGCGAAACTGAAATGCTGCAGCAGGTCGATGTGGGAGCGATGAACGGCCTTGCTGTAATGGTTGGTTCTATGCAGACCATGGATATGCGGCTTGCGATTGAAGATCTTCCGTACATGTGGCCGAGTGAACAGGAGGCACGTGAAGCTTATGACGGTGAGTTTGGAGAGTACATAGCAGATATTGTTGAAGAATACGGTATGCATACAGCGGGATATCTGGAGTGGGGTTTCCGCCACGTAACAAATAATGAGGGGCCGGTCGTAAAACCGGAGGATTTAAAGGGAATGAATATCCGCGTGGCGGAAACAGCGCTCCGCGTCGATACGTTTGAACAGGCGGGTGCCCTGCCGACAGTTATGGCTTTCAGTGAAGTATACGGGGCACTGCAGCAGGGCGCGCTTGATGCGCAGGAAAATCCGCTCGCGAATATCGTTGCACCGCGTTTCAATGAAGTGCAGGATTACTTATCGCTGACCGGCCATTTTTATAACACGGTCATGGTTGTAATCGACGGGGAAACTTGGGAGGAAATTAGTATCGAAGATCAGAAAATCCTCACAGCTGAAATCGATAAAATTTCGAAAGAAATTCAAGCAGCAAACGACGAAACAGAGTCTGAGCATATAAAATTTCTCGCTGAAAATGGTATGGAAGTTAACGATAACGTGGATAAGGAAGCCTTCAGAGAAGCGATGATGCCTGTATATGACAAATGGGAAGACACAGTGTTCGGCAAAGAAATGATGGATATGTACCGCAGGAATTCCGGATGGGAGGATGATGAGTAATATGACGAAAGCATTAGTGAAATTTTTATATATTGCGTGCGCTGTTGTTATTGCTCTGCTCACATTGATTGTTCTGACACAGGTCATAACGAGATTTTTTGATTATTCAATGCCGGGGACTGAGGAATTGTCCCGTCTTTTGGTTGTCTGGATGACGTTTCTCGGAATGAGCGTTGCTGTCTATGAGCGGGGGCACCTTGCAGTTAACTTTTTTGTTAAACGTGCGGGTGATAAGCTGCGCCCTTATTTATATTTAACGGTGAATATACTGCTCGGGCTGTTTTTCTTAGTTCTGACAGTATACGGATTTATATTTTCGTACCAGTCACTTGATTTTACATCATCGACACTGCAGCTGCCGATGACGGTGTTTTATCTCTCAATACCCGTCAGCAGCCTGCTGTCGCTATACTTTTTAATTATAAATGCCGAAAAACCGCAGCATGAAAGCGAGGCGGTTTAATGCTCGCAATTAGTATGCTTATACTATTCTTTCTGCTGCTGTTTCTTGGAATGCCGATTGCTTTTGTTATCGGCATAGTCAGTCTCGTCATGCTGCTCATCGGCGGAGTGCCGCTAGAGATTATTATTCAGCGCGGTTTTGCCGGTGTGAACAACTTTTCTTATCTGGCAATTCCGTTGTTTATTCTGGCGGGAAATATTATGGGGAAAGGCGGACTCACGAAGCGCCTGATGGCATTAGCCAATGCTTTTGCCGGTAAATTATCAGGAGGCACGGCCATTACAACGGTTATAACGTCGGCCTTGTTCGGCGCAGTCTCAGGATCTACAGTGGCGACTACTTATGCTGTAGGTTCTGTGCTTGTTCCAAGGCTTAAAGAAGAGGAGTACTCGAAATCATTTATAGCGAGCATTATCGGACCGGCCGGTGTGCTCGGGCTGATTATACCGCCGAG
Organism: Jeotgalicoccus halotolerans; assembly: GCF_003387165.1. Lineage (GTDB taxonomy): Bacteria > Bacillota > Bacilli > Staphylococcales > Salinicoccaceae > Jeotgalicoccus > Jeotgalicoccus halotolerans. The sequence goes on along the minus strand of NZ_QUMW01000011.1, from coordinate 91,977 downwards.
TATCACAATGGTTATCCTCGGAATTACCGCAAATATTTCCATCGGCGACCTGTTCTTTGCAGGAATTATACCTGGTGTGCTGCTGGCGCTCGCCTTATGTATTTACGTCTGGTTTATGAGCAGGAAAAAAGGATTCGGCGATATCCGAACAGAAAAGATATCGTGGCAGGAATTCTGGAAAGTGACTAAAGAAGCATTTTTTCCTCTTCTGACACCAATCTTTATACTCGGCAGTATCTTTTCAGGTTATGCTACAGCGACAGAAGCAGCAGTTATCGCGGTCGTTTACGGATTTATTTTATCGCTGTTTTACAAAGAACTGAACTGGTCTAAAGTTAAAGAAATTATGGCGGGTTCCGCAATAACATCAGCGACCATTTTAATTATCATATCTATGGCGAATGTCTTTACATATGTACTGACTGTCAATCATATTCCGGATGCAGTATCAGGGTTCTTCCTGAACTTCGCGGATTCGCCGATGGTCTTTCTGATTCTCGTGTCACTGATTTTATTAATATTAGGCATGCTCACAGAAGTCACATCGCTGATTGTACTCTTAACGCCGATTTTCATGCCGATAGCAATGGAATTTGGTATCGATCCGGTCCATTTCGGCATGGTGATGATTATGAACTTTGCACTCGCGAATATTACACCTCCGGTCGGGCTGTCGCTCATCGCGGGAGCCTCTGTGACGGATAAAAAAATGGGGATAGAAGAAACACTGCCTTATATTCTGCATATATTATTCATCGTAGCAATCATGGTCGTACTGATTATATTCGTACCTTCAATATCAACATTTTTACCAAATTTACTTAAATAAGGAGCAGAATAAATGATTATTAAACCGGAAGATACTATAGAATTAAAAAACAGATTTGGCGGCAGAGGCAGCATTTTTTCGACATCTTATATTAAAGAAGGGAACCTTGAAGGTATTCGCAAAGTGCTGGAAATCGAACTGGAAGCTTTCGCATCAATCGGTTATCACCAGCATACTGATGACAGCGAAATTTACCATATAATAGAAGGAAAAGGTGAATTTCAGGATTCAGATGGTGAATTTAAGACGGTTGAAAAAGGGGACTGCTGTGTAATTACGAAAGGCCAGTCGCACGGTCTGGTTAACACTGAAGATATACCGCTTAAAATAGTCGCAATTATATTTTAGAATTACCTGAATATTATGATATATTTATTATATTGCAATATTCAGGAGGGGTAGCATGACAGATGCAGAAAAATTATACGAAGCAAGGCTGAAGGGAAAGAGTTTAAAGCCGGGGAAGGATATTAAAACCGATACTGTTGAAGCCGCTTATAATATTCAGACTGAAATTTTAAGTATGCAGAATGCATCTGCAAAGGGTTATAAAATCAGCATGACAAGCGAAGAGACACAGGCACTGTTTGACAGCAGTGAGCCGGTTTACGGTCCTTTTACTGCAAGCCAGGTGATTACTGAAATGAGTTTAGCGGATTATAATATTCCGCTTGCTGAGCTGGAACTGGTTTTCTACGTAAATGAAAAATTGAGTGTCACGGACGATGAGGAAAGTATTTTATCGAAATGTGCTGTGGCGCCGGCGCTTGAACTTCCTGACGGCAGATATAATAACTGGTTCCCGAATATATCGAAATATGAAGTGGTTGCTGACTGTGCGGTGGCTGGAGCGGTGGTGATCGGTGAATCGAAATCTGCCGATTACGAGGATCTCGATAATATCACGGGCAGGCTTTTGTTTAACGGCGAAGAAATTAAACGGGGACAATCATCAGAAGTAATGGGACATCCGGTTAAGGCTGTAAAATGGCTGATAAAAAAACTCAGCAGTCAGGGAAAAGGGCTTGAAGCGGGACAATTTGTTTCGTCAGGTACTTTTATTCTGCCGGTCAAGCTGGAAGCTGGAAAATATGAAGGAGTATTTGAAGGATTTGGCAAGGTTGAAATAGAAGTTAAAAAATAAGCCTCTCAAAATGACGTGCTACCCAAAAGTTGAACTTTTGGATTTAGGCTGATTTCAAGGTATGTTTCCTGAATTGTCCAGGAGACATGCCTTTTAATTTTGTCTTGATTCTATATTTATTATAATAATTAATGTACTCATGAATGCTCTCTTCCAATGATGTATAAGATTCAAATGATACACCATAAAACATTTCTTGCTTCAAGATGCCAAAGAAATTTTCCATAGCGGCATTATCCAAGCAGTTTCCTTTCCTAGACATGCTCATTGTGGCACCAAAAGATTCAAGCAGATGAACCCAACTTCTATGTTGATAGTGATAGCCTTGATCAGAGTGAACGACCAATTGATTCAATTGAGATTGATGTGTATTTAAAGCACGATGCAACGGATCAGTTGCGATGTCTAAAGTTGGTGAATGACTCATTTTATAAGCAATAATTTCAGAATTGTAACAATCCATGATTGTGGACAGATAGAGCTTCTGTCCTTTGATGGGCAACGCAAACTCTGTCACATCTGTCACCCATAGTTGATTGAATTGATCAGATTGAAAGTGACGATTCACATGATTCGGTGCGACTTTTCCAATATTACCTTTGTATGAACGATATTTCTGTCTAGATTTATTTCTGAACTTCTGGCATAAAAGATTGTGTAATCTCATAATACGCAGTAAACGTTTATGATTCACACGTATCCCTTCTGACTGTTCGAGCTCTACTTGAATTCTTCTGTAGCCATATCGCCCTTTATGCTTTGATACGATTGACTTCACTTTGTCTACCAGCCATTGATTTTTACGCGTCTGATCGTCCATATGCTTCACCCAGTAGTAGTATACAGACTTCGGTAGCTGCATCACTGCTAAAATGTCTTTTAGAGTATACTCTGTCTCTTGCCTTACTTCGATGGCTACCTTTACTTGTTGTCTGTTGGATTTTTCGGTAAGGCGTTCAACTTTTTTAAAATAATGTTTTCTAGTTTTGACATTCGTAACTGTTCTCTTAGGCGTTCAAGTTCCTCTCGTTCTGTCTCATTTAGTGGCTCGTCCCGATTTGTTGTCTTATTATTGCTTTGATCCTCTTTAACCATATGTTTTCTCGATCTCCCTAAGTGACTGTCTAGAGCAGCCGGACCACATTCAAGTAGTTTACGCTGCCAATTTGCGATCATTGAACTATTCTTGAGTCCAAAATGAATCGCTGTTTCTCTATAAGACAGTTGATTTTCTTGTCTGTATTGTAAAACAGCACGCTTAAATTCACCAGAGTAGTGTGTATGTGTCATAGATTTAGCTAAGCCCTCATCACCAAATTGATTATATTGAGTGACCCATATTTTAATCAATGAATCTTGAATACTATATTTTTTACCTAGATATTGAAATCCACCTTCGCCATTTAAATAATCTGTTACGACTGTTAACTTAAATTCAAAACTATGTTTATTATTTTTCATACAAAAACTCCCCTTAAGTTGAATAGTAAGTACAACTTAAGGGGAGCACGTCAAAACGAGAGGCTTATTTTTCTGAGCTGATGCTGATTACCAGCCGCGTTCCGCCATGCGTTCTTCCAGTGACATACTGTGGACGTCGAGTCCTGTCATTGCACTTCCGAGTTCTTTCGACAGTTCTCCGATTAATTTATAATCAGTGTAGTTCTCGGTCGCTTTGACGATTGCTTTTGCGAATTTTTCCGGGTTCTCCGACTTGAAAATACCTGAGCCGACGAAGACGCCGTCTGCACCGAGTTCCATCATTAATGCTGCATCCTGAGGTGTTGCAACGCCGCCTGCTGCGAAATTCGTTACAGGCAGTTTACCTTCAGCTTTAATCTGTTTAAGAACATCGTAAGGTGCGCCTAAGTCTTTCGCCGCAGTCATTAATTCATCATCACTCATTACAGAAATCTGTTTGACCTGCTGATTGACTAAACGGATATGACGAACTGCTTCAACAATGTTTCCCGTTCCAGGCTCGCCTTTTGTCCGCAGCATTGATGCGCCTTCACCGATACGTCTCGCTGCTTCTCCGAGATCCTTGCAGCCGCAGACAAAGGGTGCTTTATAATCATCTTTTTTCAGATGGTATTCCTCATCTGCAGGTGTGAGTACTTCCGACTCATCTATGTAATCGATCCCCATCGATTCAAGCACGCGAGCTTCTACAATATGTCCAATACGGCATTTAGCCATGACCGGTATTGATACTGCCTTAATTACCTCTTCGATAATTGTCGGATCGCATGCGCGTGCGACTCCCCCTTCTGCACGAATATCCGAAGGTACACGCTCCAATGCCATAACTGCAACCGCACCTGCTGCTTCTGCGATTTTCGCCTGCTCAGCGTTAACAACATCCATTATAACGCCGCCTTTTAACTCTTCTGCCAATCCCATATTTATCCCTCTTTCTTCTTAATTTAATATAAGTTTAGAATACAATGTGATATTCTATAAGTGTCAGAATACATAAAAAGTTAGGGGTCAGTTTATGTTTATTAATCTCGATAAAGAAAATACTGTACCGCTATATGAACAGCTGTATCAGGATATTAAGAAGAAAATTTTAAACGAACATCTTGCAGGTGATGTGAAATTGCCGAGTAAACGCCAGCTGAGTGAAGATTTATCAGTGAGTATGACTACGGTTGAACGTGCCTATAATCTGCTGGTTGATGAGAATATGATTTATACAAAGAAAAAGAGCGGTCACTATGTGATGCCGACAGAAACTCTTCAAACGCAGGATAAAATACTGTCCGCTATTAAAATGCCGGAAAAATCGGAATCTGTCCTGCCTTTAGGAGAAGTGGATACGTCCATCGTACAGAATGATGTGATTAAACAGCTGAGTGCAGCTGTGTTTGCAGATATATCATTGTTGAACAGCGGGAGTAAAAGCGGTGAAGCAGCTTTAAAAGAAGCTGTACGTGAGTATTTGTATGTAAATCGCGGTGTGCAGTGCAGAACGGAACAGATTTTTATCGGTCCTTCGACAGAACATCTGCTGGAGCAGGTACTTTATCTTTTGGGTTACCCGAAAATCACGCTGGAAGATCCCGGATACCCGACGGTAAAGAATGTACTCGAAAGGCTGAACATACCTTACGACACAGCACCGGTGGAACGGGACGGGATTAATGTTGAGAAGGTTAAAGAGCTGAATAACAAGCTGACGCATATTACTCCGTCACACCAGTTTCCAAGCGGCGCGGTGATGTCTTTAAATAAGCGGATTAAACTGCTGAATGCAGTAAGTGAACGGGACAGTTATTTAATAGAAGATGATTATGACAGTGAATTCCGTTATACGGGACGCCCGCTGTCTTCACTGCAGGGGCTGGATCAAAATGACCGGACGATATATATGAATACATTTTCGAAATCAATATACCCCTCTTTAAGAATAGCAGTGATGATACTGCCGCCGGAACTGGCGGAAAAATATTATAAGAGCGGATTGTCATGCAATGTGTCGAGGCAGATGCAGCATATTGTCGCGCGCTTTATCAGCGGAGGATATCTAGTCAGGCACATAAACCGGATCCGTAAATTCTATGGGGAAAAAATGAGGAGGATCGTTTTAGAACTGAAAAAACATCATCCCGAAGTTGAAGTCAGCGGAGAACACACCGGCATGCACTTTGTTCTCAGGCTGCCTGGTGCAGACCTTCGAAATGAGGCAGAAAAACATAAAATTACCTGCATGTCTGCCTATTCATCAGCTGAAAACTTTAACGACAGGGTGCTGGTGGGAATAGGCGGGAAAAGCGCAGAGGAGATTGTTGAGATTCTGGGTGAATTTCTGGGAGAAGTTTAAAAGGAGTCTGGGATAGACATGAAACTCTGTCATACCAATCCCAACTCCTGAAACTCTAGCTTTTTTTAATAAAAGATAAAAACCCCCGGTGCTCTGCCAGGGGTCTGTTCAAAAATATTATTTCACCGTCGATGTTACCTGATGCACCCAGCCGTACTTGTCTTCAAGTTCACATGTCTGGATACCCGTCAGGTTGTCGTACAGTTTCTGTGTCACTTCGCCGATTTCATTGCCGTTAATTCTGTAGTCTGTACCATGGATATTCATAATGCCGACAGGAGCGATTACAGCTGCCGTACCTGCACCGAATACTTCAGTGACAGAGCCATCTTTAATCCCTTCTTCAATATCTTTAATATGAATGCGTTCTTCATTTACTGTATAGCCCATACCGCTTGCGAGTTCAATCAGTGATTTTCTAGTAATACCCGGTAAAATTGAACCATTCAATTCAGGGGTAACCAGTTCGCCGTTTCTGACAAAGAATATATTCATGCTGCCGACTTCTTCGACGTATTCCTGATGTACACCGTCGAGCCATAATACCTGTTCGTAGCCAAGATCAGCAGCTTTTTGCTGAGCGTGAAGGCTCGCAGCGTAGTTACCGCCGAATTTTACTTCACCCACACCGCCGCGTACTGCACGTACATAGCTGTCTTCAACGAAAATACTCGTCGGGTTCAGCTGGGCACCGTAATAGCCTGCTACAGGGGACAGCACAATAAGCATCTTATAATTTTTAGCCGGACGCACACCGAGATAAGGTTCATTGGCGAATACAAACGGGCGGACATATAATGCCTGGCCTTCACCGTCCGGCACCCAGTCGTGTTCCAGTTTCAGAAGCTCGGTTAAGGCAAGAAGTGCAAATTCTTCATCGATTTTCGGCATCGACAGACGTTCAAGCGAACGGTTTAGCCTTTTAAAGTTTTCATCGGGTCTGAATAAAGTTACATCACCATCTACATTATATGCTTTCAGTCCCTCAAATACGGTTTGTCCGTAATGAAGTGCCTGTGCGCTTGGTGATACTTCGATAGGTGCGTACGGAATAATAGACGCATCATGCCAGCCGAGTTCGGCTGAATAGTCCATTGAAAACATATGGTCTGTAAAGTAACTGCCGAAAGGAATACCCGCCACTTCAGGTTTTTCTTTTAAGGTACGTGCTTTAGTTATTTGAAGTTGCTGTGTCATATATTGGGTCCCCCTATATTATCTCTATGGAATTTGAAAATTGTTATCATTGTATCAGCTGGAGATGTAAAAGGCAATATATTATCAGATAATTTAGAATTAATTTTATATTTATAATTCATACTAAAGTAATATGTAATTTTGGGCAGAGAAGATGTAGAATGAATGTATACATGGAAAAATTAATTTATCATCAGTGGATAGGAGAATTTATTATGGCTAAAAATATATTTGATAAAGTTCAATTATCATCCGGACAAACATTTGAAAATCGCCTGGTTATGGCGCCGATGACGACTCAATGTTCTTTTCATGACGGTTCGGTTACCGATGAATTGATTCAATATTACTCCCGCCGTGCCGGTGGACCGGCAGCAGTAATCGTGGAAAGCACTTTTATCGATAATTACGGGCGTGCGTTCGAAGGGGCACTCGGCGCTGATTCAGACGATAAAATCCCCGGCTTGAAGAAACTCGCAGAAGGCATTAAAAGCAAAGGATCGAAAGCGATTATTCAGCTTTATCATGCAGGACGCATGGGCACACCGGAATTAAACATGGGACGCCAGCCGATTTCAGCGAGCAGTATCGCAGCGCTCAGAGATAATGCTGTAGAACCGAGAACACTTGAAATTGAAGAAATCGAAGAGGTTATTCAGCTGTTTGCAGATGCTGCACGCCGTGCAATTGAAGCGGGGTTCGACGGTGTTGAACTGCACGGGGCAAATACATACCTGCTGCAGCAATTCTACTCGCCGCATTCAAACAGACGCGAGGATGATTGGGGCGGCACGAGGGAAAACAGACTTCGTTTCCCGAGACGTGTCGTAGAGAAAGTACGTGCTGCAGCGGATGAACTGAATAAACCGGACTTTATTATCGGCTACCGCTTTTCTCCTGAAGAACTGGAAGAACCGGGCATTAACTTTGAAGATACGATGTATCTTTTGAATCATCTGGCAGATTATTCGATTGATTACTTCCACTTCAGTATTAATAACTGGCAGCGGACATCGATTATCGATACGGAAGATGAACAGCTGCTTTTAAAAAAATATCTGGATAAGGCGGGCGACAAACTTAGAGAAATTCCGATAATGGGGGCCGGGGGTATAAAATCTGCTGAAGATGCAGAAGAAGCAATCGGCAGCGGTTTTGATTTAATGAGCGTCGGCAAAGCGCATTTAATCAATCCTGATTTTGTTAATCAGTTAAAAAATAATGAATTGCCGAATACATTTTTAATTGACGGCGATGATGAAAAACTAACAATTCCTGCGCCTCTGTGGAATATACTCGGTTTTTTAAAAGAGAATAAAAAATAACATTAAAGAGTAATGTTATCTGTTTATTTGCAAACCTTTGTATGGAATTTACAAAGGTTTGTTTTTATTTCACTCCGAGTGTAGTAAACTCTTTTTATAAGCCGGAGTGAAAAGGCTTACTTATTAAAAAGGGGTGTCAGCTTTTGGAAAATGAAAGAAAGAAAAAAGGAAGAGGCCAGTCCTTTTTGGATACTATTGAGAAGCTGGGTAATAAACTGCCGGATCCTATAGTGCTTTTCATGATGATTGCCGGTTTAATACTGGTCGCTTCATGGATTGCCGGGATGCTTGGTGTATCGGTGGAAAATCCGGCTGACGGAGAAACCATTGAAGCTGTAAACTTATTATCCGGAGAAGGCCTGGTGATGATACTTACTGAAGCGATAAGTAATTTCGGCGCGTTCCCGCCGCTTGCGATGGTGCTTGTCGTTATGATCGGTATCGGTATCGCTGAGAAAACAGGATACTTTGAAGCACTGATGAAACGTTCATTAGAAATCACACCGACGTTTTTAATTATTCCGATGGTGGTTTTTGTCGGGATTATCAGTAACGTTGCAGGCGACGCGGGACCGGTAATTCTTCCGCCGATTGCGGCGATGATCTTTATCCGTCTCGGATTAAATCCAATCGGCGGTATATTTATGGCGTATGCAGCGACAAACGGTGCATTTGCTGCAAACTTCATACTCGGTATGACAGATGCGCTGGCAGTGGCATTCACTGAACCTGCTGCTCAGCTCGTCAATCCGGATTATACAGGAAACATAGCAATGAACTACTATTTCATTGCGGTATCAGCAATATTCCTTATGGCAATCATTTACTTTGTTGCGAAGAAAATTTCGATTCCGCGTTTAGGCAAGTATGACGGCCCTTCTGTGGATGAGGAGCCTCTGTCAAAAAAAGAGAAAACATCCTTAATGTGGGCGAATATATCTGCCCTTGTTGTTCTTGTTGTTATTGCAGTTGCCACACTGCTGCCTGACGGCATTTTAAGAAATGCCGAAACAGGTTCAATACTTCAGGAATCACCGCTGATGGATTCAGCAGTATTTCTGATTACGATCTTATTCTTTGTGCCGGGTCTCGTATTCGGGATGCTTATGAAAAATATTGACGGAACCAAAGGTTTTGCCAAAATGCTCGGAGATTCTATGGGAACAATGGGACAGTACATAGTACTCGTGTTCTTTGCAGCACAGATGCTCGCTTACTTCGACTGGAGCAATCTCGGGCCGATTCTCGCTGTAGGCGGTTCAGACCTGCTCGAGACGATTAATCTGACAGGTATTCCGCTGTTTATCGGTTTTATTCTTGTCGTAGCCCTAATAAACCTGCTGATTGGTTCAGCGAGTGCCAAATGGGCGATCCTTGCACCGGTTTTCATTCCGATGTTTATGTTCCTGGGATATGATCCGGCATTTACGCAGATGCTTTACAGAATTGGTGACTCGGTAACGAATCCGATTGCACCGATGATGCCGTTCCTGCCGCTGATTATTATGTATGCGCAGCGTTACCAGAAAGATATTAAACTCGGTACTGTAATCGCGAACCTGCTGCCGTATTCAATTGCGCTTTTGATTGCCTGGTCAATCTTCATTATTATCTGGTTCCTAATCGGTCTGCCTGTCGGTCCGAACGGTCCAATCTATTTACCGGAATAAATTAATGATATACTATATTTAAATTGTTTGAAGACTTCGACAACTGAAGAAGGCTTCTGATTATAAAACAGGGAGATGAAAAGTTTTATGCTAGATGATGCAATTAAACAAGTTGAACCGAAAGTGATTGAGTGGCGCCGGGCTATGCATCAGCATCCGGAACTCTCATTTGAGGAGTACTGGACGAGCGATTATATCGAAAAAGCTCTACAGGAAATGAATGGTATTGAAATCAGCCGTCCGACTGAAACGAGTGTGCTCGGGATTATTAAAGGAGACCATCCGGGACGTAAGGTTGGACTCAGAGGAGATATCGACGCACTGCCGATACAGGAAGATCGTGACGATCTGGATTTCGTATCTGAAATAGACGGCAAGATGCATGCGTGCGGACACGATTCTCATGCGGCCATGCTGCTCGGTGCTGCAAAAGTGCTCTCGGACAACAAGGATAAAATTCACGGGGAAATTTATCTTATATTCCAGCATGCAGAAGAACTGCCGCCGGGCGGTGCGCGCGAAATGGTGGCGACAGGTCTTTTTGATGATCTGGATGTCGTCTTTGCGCAGCATATTATGACGTCTAAACCGCTCGGTGAAATTCATATTAAATCTGGTGCTGTAACAGCGAACTCGGATCAGTTTGAACTGACAATCAACGGCCAGGGCGGTCATGCTTCCCAGCCGGAAAGTTCAGTTGACCCGCTTCTTCTCGGTTCGCGTATCGTGACACAGGTACAGGACATTGTATCCCGCATCGCCGGACCGCTTGATAACTTAGTAATATCTGTTACAAACTTTAATGCGGGAACGGGCGCTAAAAACGTTATTCCGCACACTGCTGAAATCAGCGGCAGTGTCCGTTCAGCAAGTGCTGAAATCAGAGAACTTGCACGTGAAAAAATTGAAGCGGTTGTGAAAGCAAATTGTGACATTTACGGTGCGACCTACGATTTAAATTATGAATACGGATACAGTGCCGTAATGAACGATGAAGCTGAAACAGCACGTGTCAGAACGACATTGAATGAAGTATTTGGTAAAGACAGAGTAATCGAACAGGAAATGATGATGGGCGGGGAAGATTTCGGTGCCTTTACCGAGAACCTGCCGGGGGTATATATTCTGCTCGGTACTTATAATGAAGCGAAAGATTATGTTTATCCGCATCACCATCCTAAATTTGCAATTGATGAAGATGCATTTATCGACGGTGTCCGCGCGCATGTCAACGTTGCGCTCGGTCTCGGACAGTAAAAATATAAAAATTGCCGGTCATCGCGCCGGCAATTTTTACATTTGACACATACCCCCTAAGGGTATATTATAAAGATAATGAAATATTGAAAAGAGAGAGGAGCAAATGATGGAAGAAGTTAAACATATGTCACGCCCTCGGCCGGATGATGAGAAACAGAAAATATTAAACCGGCTGAAGCGTGTTGAAGGACAGGTCCGGGGTATTCAGACAATGGTGGAAGAAGACCGTTACTGTGTCGATATTCTTGTGCAGATCAGCGCCATCCAGAGCGCTTTAAAAAATACAGGTCTTACAATAACAGAACGTCATATGAAACATTGTGTCACCGACGCGATAAATTCGGGTGACGGCGATGATTCAATCGAAGAGTTAATGGCTGTGCTGAAACAATTTTCAAAATAAGAGAAAGGAGGAAGTGTTATGGCAGAAAAAGAACATATTAATTTAAATATCAGCGGCATGACATGTGCCGCCTGTTCAAACAGAATCGAAAAAGTATTGAATAAAATGGACGGCGTCGATGCAAATGTAAATCTGACAACTGAAAAGGCAAGTGTCGATTACAGCAAGGACAAAACGTCGGTTGAAGATATCACTAAACGCATTGAAGACATCGGCTACGGCGTATTGTATGAAAAAAGCGAGCTGGATATTACAGGCATGACGTGTGCTGCATGTTCGAGCAGAATCGAAAAAGTGCTGAATAAAACAGACGGTGTAAAAGCGGCAACGGTTAATCTGACAACTGAAAATGCGACGGTTGAATATAATCCGGGTGTTACTGATGAACGCGCAATTATCGATCGTATCGGCAAGCTCGGCTACAGTGCGGAACCGAAAAAATCAGCAGAAGATAAAATATCACATAAGGATTCAGAACTTAAAAAGATGAAATGGAAAGTGATTATTGCTGCGATTTTATCATTGCCGTTATTAGTTACCATGCTCGATCACCTGTTGGGTATAAGCCTGCCGGCGATATTCATGAACCCCTGGTTCCAGCTGGCTTTTGCCACTCCCGTCCAGTTTATACTGGGCTGGCAGTTCTATGTCGGCGCTTATAAAAATTTAAAGAATTTTACGGCGAATATGGACGTACTCGTCGTTATGGGGACAACTGCCGCCTTCGGTTTCAGTTTATACCAGACATATTTATGGATGACAGGTGCAGTCGAACATCCGCACCTGTACTTTGAAGCCAGCGCCATTATAATTACGCTGATTTTATTCGGTAAGTATTTGGAAACGAGAGCGAAATCCCAGACGACCGGCGCGATTTCAAAACTGCTCGACATGCAGGCGAAAGAAGCGCGTGTTGTACGTGATGGAAAAGAATTTATGATTCCGGTGGAAGATGTAAAAGTCGATGAAGTACTCGTCGTTAAACCCGGTGAAAAGTTCCCGCTTGACGGTGAACTTATCCGCGGGCGTACATCAGTCGACGAATCGATGCTGACCGGCGAATCTATTCCGGTGGAAAAAGAAACCGGCGATTCGGTTATCGGAGCAACGATGAATCAGAACGGTACAGTGAATATAAAAGTAACGAAAACAGGAAAAGATACAGCTCTTGCGGGTATTATTAAAGTTGTTGAAGAGGCGCAGGGAAATAAGGCGCCGATTCAGCGGATGGCGGATATTATTTCAGGCTATTTCGTGCCGATAGTCATTGTCATTGCTATTGTGACATTTATCGTGTGGTATTTCTTGGCTTCACCGGGCAATGTCGAACCTGCGCTCGTAGCGGCAATATCCGTGCTGGTGATTGCTTGTCCGTGTGCGCTTGGGCTTGCAACACCGACATCAATTATGGTCGGTACAGGTAAAGGTGCCGAAAACGGTATTCTGTACAAAGGCGGCGAACATCTGGAAAAAACCCATAAAGTTGATGTAGTTGTACTCGATAAGACTGGTACAATTACGAATGGTACACCTGAAGTGACCGATTTTTCAGGTGATAATGATACACTGCACCTTCTTGCGAGCGCAGAAAGAGGGTCGGAACACCCTCTGGCATCGGCAATTACCGCTTATGCAGCTGAGAAAAATATCGGACTGTCAGAAGCTGAAGAATTTTCTGCTATACCCGGTCACGGTATTGAAGCAGTTATTGAAGGCAGAAAAGTTCTTGTCGGTACCCGTAAATTGATGAACGGGGAAAATATTGATATTTCTGCGGCGGAAGAAGAGATGCAGCAGTTTGAATACGAAGGCAAGACAGCAATGATGGTTGCTGTCGACGGCAAACTTGCCGGAACTGTTGCAGTGCTCGATATGGTTAAGGAAACAGCGAAACAAGCAGTCAGTGAACTTCACAATCAGGGCCTTGAAGTCATTATGCTTACCGGAGACAATATCAGAACCGCAGAAGCAATTGCACGTGAAGTGAACATCGATCAGGTTATCGCAGAAGTCCTGCCGGAAGAGAAGGCTGATAAAATCCGGGCAATTCAAGAGTCGGGTAAAATTACCGCCATGGTCGGCGACGGTGTAAATGATGCGCCGGCCCTCGCCCTTGCAGATATCGGCATCGCCATGGGTACGGGAACAGAAGTAGCAATTGAAGCGGCAGACCTGACAATTTTAGGTGAAGACCTGACGCTGATTCCAAGAGCTATTAATTTAAGCCGCGAAACAATTAAAAATATTAAACAGAACTTATTCTGGGCATTTGCCTACAATACGCTCGGCATACCGATTGCAGCACTCGGATTTTTAGCACCCTGGGTTGCAGGTGCTGCAATGGCATTCAGTTCTGTCAGTGTGGTAGCCAACGCTTTACGTTTAAAACGTGTTAAAATATAGGTATATAATAATATAAATGAAATTATAAACGGAGGATGAATATTATGGCTAAAACAGTAATTGAAGTGGAAGGCATGACTTGCGGCCACTGCAAATCATCAGTAGAAGGCGCACTGCACAATCTGGAAGGTATCTCGACGGCGGAAGTCAGCCTGGAAGATAATAACGTCACTGTGGAATACAATGATACTGTTATCGACCGCGGAAAAATGACAGAAGCGATTGAAAATCAGGGGTACGATGTAAAATAATTTTCAGGAAGGGGAACCGGCCGAATGTGAATCGGCCGGTTCTTTGTTTGTGTAAATTTAAATAAGATAATGATAGAATAGCTTATAAGATTATTAAGCAAAAGGGGGACATCGCACTTGATATTTGTGATTATATTTTTACTGTTTATGTCGCTGTTCTTCTCTGGCAGCGAAACTGCATTGACTGCAGTGAATAAAATAAAATTACAGTCGAAAGCAGCCGGCGGCGATCAGAAAGCTCAAAAGCTGTATGACCTGGTAAACAAACCGAGTCAGTTTATAACAACCATATTGATTGGGAATAACATCGCCAATCTAATCGCACCGGTGCTGGTAACAGCCATGGCAATTGACTACGGGTGGAGCGTTACAATTGCTTCAGTTGTGCTGACAGTGTCAATTATTATTTTTGCAGAGGTCATTCCAAAATCGATTGCTGCGGCATTTCCTGAACGTGTCTCATATCTCGTCAGACCGGTTATTGCCTTTTTAAATATTATCTTTTACCCGTTAACATATATTTTAAATAAGATGACAGATATTATTACCAGGTTTTTATCTAAAGGTTCAAAGCATTCATGGACAGTTTCCCGTGAAGAAATTGTTAATCTTGTACGTATTGCTGATACGGAAGGTGCTATCCAAGGTGTAGAATCGCAGCGGCTTAAAGGGATTTTGGATTTCAGGGAGCTGAATGTCAAAGATGTTATGACAACACCGCGTACGGAAATGGTTGCCGTGCATATCAGCGACAGCTATGAATCGGTGAGGGACAGAATTATCGATGAGATGCATACAAGATATCCGGTGTACGATGAAGATCTCGATAACATTGTCGGCGTTTTCCACTCGAAATACCTGCTGCAGTGGTCACTTAGTCCGGAACAGCCGCTGATGAATTTTTGCGACAGCGATCCGCTGACGGTAAGAGAGTTCCAAAAAGTTGAGGATGTGCTGCGCCGGATGAGCAAGCAGCGCCGTCATTTAGCTATCGTACTCGATGAGTACGGCGGTACGGAAGGTATACTGACACACGAAGATATAATTGAAACGATGCTTGGTTTTGAAATTGAAGACGAAACTGATCTTAAAAACGATTCAGTTGTCCGTGCTTTTAGTGATAATAAGATTCTTTGCGACGGGAAAATTACACTTCACCGTCTGAATCAGCTTTTTGATACGGATATTCCCGAAGAAGAAGATACTTTATCCGGCTTTCTGCTGTCGGTCTTCGAAGAAGTACCGGCGGTTAATGACGTTACGCGTCTCGGCAACCTTGAATTTAAAATAATAGAGATGGAAGAGCGTATGATCCGTCTCGTAAAAATTACAAAATTAAATGCCGGGATGAAGCGGGGAGAATGAGACGTGAAAAATGAAAATGTTAAATAAAATAAAACTGAGCCAGCTAATTCTTGGTTTTATCATTGCCTCGATCCGGTTTTTGTGGACTGAAGATAAACATATTGTGACTACACATTACAAATATACATCAAAAAAAGTTCCAAAAGAATTCGACGGTTATAAAATCGTGCAGGTATCCGACTATCATAATGCTTATTTTGGGCGGCGTTCGAAACATCTGCTTAAAGCTGTTAAAGAGGCTAATCCCGATATAATCGTTATTACGGGTGATGTTGTAGACCGCCGGACTCCGTACTTAAAACGCGCAGCGGTTTTAATCGAAGAAATTACTCAAATACAAAAGACATTTTATGTAACAGGGAATCATGAAGCCCACTACAGACATTTTAATAAGCTGTATGATGTAATCGGCAAATCCCGGGTTCATAATATTACGAAGCGCAGCGCAGAACTTGAACGGGATGGTGAGAAAATTAATATTGCCGGCATTAATGATGTCTGGTTTTTTGGGGACGAGGCAAATCCAAAAACGTACCGGGATTTTAAAAACGAACTTGCAGCTAAAGCTCGGGAGCTGCCTCACGATTTTACAATACTGCTTGCGCACCGGCCGGAACTGCTGCCGGTGTACAGTGCAAATGATGTTGACCTTGTGTTTTGCGGTCATGCGCACGGCGGTCAGATCCGCCTGCCTGTAGTTAAAGGGCTGTATGCACCGCATCAGGGTGTGAATCCGAAATATACAGAGGGCATGCACGAGCAAAACGGTACAACGATGGTGGTGAGCCGAGGGCTCGGCAACAGCCGTTTCCCATTCAGAGTATTTAACCATCCGGAGGTTGTCGCAGTTGAATTGAGGTCTGAAGCATGAATGAATTAATATCATATATTTTAGTCGTAACAGTGCTGACGGTAATGCCGGGCGCAGATTCAATGATTGTAATGAAAAACACACTGGTATATCAAAAATCGGCAGGGCGTATGACGGTGTTTGGAATATTGGCGGGACACTTTTTGTGGATTGTAGTATCGATTCTCGGGCTTGCCGTTATTATTACGAATTCCCCGCTCTTGTTTAATATTGTTAAGTATATGGGAGCCGCGTATTTAATTTACATCGGTGTGAAAAGCTTTATGGCGAAAACACTTGTTTCAGCATCATACCTGGATAATGCTGGAGATGAAGAAACAAAATCGAACGGTCTCCGTTCATCTTATATGAACGGTTTTATAAGCAATATACTGAATCCTAAAGTACTCATATTTTATATTACAATTCTGCCCCAATTCGTTGTGCAGAATTCAGAAGTAACCGAAGTTTTTCAATTAATAATTTTAGCAGGTATTATGCTGGTTATTTCGATGAGCTGGTTTCTGCTCGTCGTTGAAACTGTCAATTATATGAAGCGCTGGCTGCACAAACCGGGCTTCCAGAGTATGCTCGGCAAAGGTGCGGGAATCATCATTATTTTATTTGGAATCCGGACAGCCTTGTCCTAGAGAAACTCGTCCATATCAAAAAAGCACTGCCGTCTGAATTCAGGAGGCAGTGCTTTTTGCATATTAATTTAAGAGTTACAGTCGTTTAAATACCGGGTCAGCAGCTGGCTGTATAAATCGATGAAGGTAAGATAAGCATCCTTTTTATTTATTAAAGATAAGTACTTAGTTATGCATAATCATATCGAGTGTATCGTCTTCTGTAATTGTTTCTGTTTTAACTAAATACTGTTCCATTTTGCCGAAATCAACTTCCGCTCCGATGCCGGGCTGCTCGCTGACTTTAACAACACCATTCTCTGCGACAACTTCCGGTGTAATGATATCTTCAAACCAGTATCTTGAAGAAGAGGCTGTATCGCCCGGCAGAGTGAAATTGCTTAACGTTGTAATTGCCACGTTGTGCAGACGACCCACACCGGCTTCCAGCATGCCGCCGCACCATAATGGAATGTTATGCTTTTCTGCAAGGTCATGAATTTTTATCGACTGGGTAATACCTCCGACACGGCCGACCTTAACATTGATGATTTCACAGCTGCCGAGCTCAATTGCTGCAGCAGCAGATTCATATGAATCGATACTTTCATCGAGACAGACAGGTGTTTTAATTTGTTTTTGAAGTTTCGCGTGATCGATTATATCACCTGCCATTAAAGGCTGTTCAATCATCATCAGATTAAACTCATCCAGAGCTTTCAGAATATCGATATCATCCAGCGTATACGCCGAGTTTGCATCGACCATCAGTGGAATATCCGGATAAACCTCGCGGATTTTGCGGACCATTTCAACATCTCGTCCGGGTTTGATTTTAACTTTAATGCGTTTATATCCTTCTTCGACTTTTTCGCCGATACGCTCAAGCAGCAGATCGTCAGTATCTTCGAGACCAAGTGATACACCGACATCTACTTCTTTTTTAGTCCCGCCCATAGCTTCGGCTAAAGTGATGCCTTTCTTCTTAGCGTATAAATCCCAGACGGCACCTTCAATTGAAGCTTTTGCCATATTGTTGCGTTTGAACGGTTTATAAATTTCCCATACTTCGTCAGGATGTGAAATCTCTTTATTGATAACGAGCGGACCGAAATACTTTTTCAAAGCGATAAGTGTCGCGTCCATGAACTCTTCAGAATAAAGTGGATCCTCACCGGAAACACATTCTCCAAAGCCGCTCAGGCCGTCTTCATCAATTGCCTCCACAATAGTGACAAAGCGCTTCTGCTGTGTACCAAATGATGTTGTGAACGGGTTTTTCATAGTCATTAAGAGCTGATGCAGTTTAATTTCTTTTATCTTCATTTTATAGCCTCCGTAAATTTTATACCGCCCCCCAGTTGATTGCCACGAGGACGATTAAATATATTATACCTAAAACATACCATATACCAACAAGCGGAAGCGCAAATTTCAGCCACTTTGTAAAAGGAATACCTGCGATTGCCAGATTGGCCATAAGAACTCCGGAAAGCGGTGTAATGATATTAGTGAAACCATCACCCATGGAGTAGGCCTGGACGGCTATTTGTCTCGGGAATTCCATCAGGTCAGCGATTGGTCCCATAATCGGCATAACAATTGCTGCCTGGCCACTGCCGGACGACACCAGAATGTTAAATAATCCGTTGCCTATAAACATGAGGACAGCACCTGTCGTACTCGAAAACGGATCGATTAAAGAAGCCATCCCGTTCACGACAGTATCCAAAATCATGCCATCCTCGAGGACAACTACTATGGAGCGCGCCATACCGATAATCAAAGCACCGTATAATACTGAATTAGCACCTTTTATAAATTCCTGAATAGACTGATTGACGCCGATTCGTGCAATAATCGTCGTCACAACCATAATAATTATAAAGACAGCGGCCATCTCAGTTAAGCTCCATGCTTCACCAAATGCACCAAACACACCTGCAACATATACAGTTATACCGAGTAATAGAGTGAGAAGAACCAGAATATGTGTCGTTGTCATTTCAGTTTTCCCTAGTTCTGTATCTCCGCTGTCCTTTGGAAATGGCTGGCTGCCGAGAATGCCTGCGTGCTGGTCTCTTTTTATCCGTTTGGAATACCAGATAACGTAAATCATAGTGACAATCAGTGTAATGATAAACATTAGAGTACGTTCAGGTGCGCCGGAAAACAGCGGGACGCCTGCAATCTGCTGAGCAAAACCTACTGTCAGAGGATCGAGAATCGACATGGCGAATCCGGTATATGCACCCAGATAAATAATCGAAACACCAATAATGGCATCCATTTTCATTGATTTGGCAAGTATAATACCTAAAGGTATAAACGCGATGACAGCATTAACGACTATGCCGAGTGTGCCGAAAATAGAAAAAATCAGCATAATCAGAACGATAAGCAGCCATTCTTTATTTTTAGTTATGCTGATAACTTTGGACATCATCGCATCCATGGCCCCGGTCTTCTCAATTACACCAAAGACCCCGCCTATAATTAAAACGAGAAATATTAAATCCGATGTACTCGTTAAACCTGTAACTATAGAAGAGAAGATATCCATAATACCCGCCGGATTTGAGTCGATAGTTTCATAAGTGCCCGGAACGATTGTATCGGGCCCGCTTTCCGAAGGTTCAGTTTCAAATTGACCCGCGGGAATAAGGTATGTAGCAATTGCCGCGATAATTAAAAAGATAAACATTATCCCGTAAGCGTCCGGAAATTGAAATTTCCTTTTCTTTTTCGGTTTATTTTTTTCGTTAGTCATCTAATCCTCCTACGATTTCAAATATTCATACAATTCAAAGTATGATATATTAAACAGTATAATAAAACCAAAAGTTTTGAAAGAGGGATTTCATGATCGGTACAAAAATATCTGAAATATTCAATCACGTGCATACAAATGCGGAACTGAGCAATGAAGAGTATAAAACGACGGATTACATATATGAATTTTTAAAAACTGAAGGCTTTGAGCCGGTTAAATTTAAAAACATCACAGGTCTGTACTGTGATGTCGGAAACTGGAGCGGGGATTACCCGCTGATAGGTATCCGTGCGGATATCGATGCATTGTATCAGGAAGTAAACGGCAAGCTTCAGGCGAATCATTCGTGCGGCCACGATTCGCATATTGCCATGGTTATCGGTGCAATGCTTAGAATAAAAGATCACGAAGCTTTAAAAACACGCGGTGTCCGTTTTGTCTTCCAGCCTGCTGAAGAAGTGGGGACGGGTGCACTTGATGTATTAAAAGAGGGTGTCATTGAACCTCTTGATTATATGTTCGGCATTCATCTGCGTCCGATTGAAGAAGCAGCGGACGGGTATTTATCGCCGAGTATAGAACATGGTTCTGCAGGCTCATTTGAGTTTAAAATTGTCGGTAACGATGCCCATGGTGCCCGCCCGCATTTAAACGACAATGCGATTGAAGTCGGTGCGGATATCGTCAATATGCTGTCAAAAATTCATATTAATCCGATGGTGCCTTCGAGCGCGAAAATGACGAAATTCATGGCGGGGTCGAAATCGCTGAATATTATTCCGGGTTCTGCGGAGTGCGGCATTGATGTCCGGGCACAGACAAACGAAGCGATGAAGGAACTGAAAGCCGGTGTGCGTAATATTTTAAGCAGCATCGAAGAACTCTACGATGTGAAAATCGAAGATCTTGAAGAGTCGAGCATCGTTGCAAGTGAAAGTAATGAAGATGCGATTGCAGTATTCCGCTCGGCGATTATCGATACAGCGGGTGAAGAAAAGCTGCTGGAACCGATTGTTACGAGCGGCGGGGATGATTTCCATAATTACACGGTCCAGTATCCAGAACTGAAAGGTGCTATGCTCGGGCTAGGCTGTGATTTGACTCCGGGACTGCATCATCCGTATATGACCTTCAACCGTGACCGGATGGAAACGGGAGCAGATGTTCTCTTTCAGACAATTTTAAATGTGCCTGCTGAATAAAAATAGGTTTAAACTCTTGAGCTAAGTGGAATAATACTGGTGTAAACAATATCGAAATTCTTGAAGGAGGATTTTATATATGTCAGCACCAAAAGATCCGAGAAATGAATTTTACACAGGCAATTATGATAAACAAAAACAGCCGTATCCCGGCGTTCAAAAAGAAATGGAACAAATTCCCGATTGCGGGGAAGAAACCTATAAAGGCACCGGACGTTTATCCGGCAGAAAAGCACTCGTAACAGGCGGCGATTCAGGTATCGGCCGCGGCGTAGCAATTGCGTTCGCCAAAGAAGGCGCGGATGTTGCAATTAACTATATGGAAGACGAACAGGCGGATGCCGAAGAAGTTAAAAAAGTCATCGAGGATGCGGGGCAGAAAGCTTATTTATTCCCGGGTGATTTACGTGATGAAAAATTTGCAAGACAGCTGATTCACGATGCAGCTGAATCGCTCGGCGGTCTGGATGCGCTTGTACTGAATGCATCTATGCAGCAGGCAGTGGAAAAATTTGCAGATTATACAGCAGAACACCTTGAAACGACTTATAAAATTAATGTGGTCGCACCTGTACTGCAGATGCAGGAAGCGGAAAAAGTAATGCCTGAAGGTTCAAGCATTATTATTACGACTTCAGTTCAGTCATTCTCGCCGTCAGCTCATATTGCTGATTATGCAATGACTAAAGCGGCACAGACGAACTTAATTAAATCACAGGCCCAGCACTTTATGGAAAAAGGCATCCGTTTAAACGGTGTTGCACCAGGTCCAATCTGGACACCGATTCAAATCTCAGGTGGTCAGCTCCAAGAAGCACTGCCTGAATTCGGACAGGATTCTTACCTTGGACGTGCCGGCCAGCCGGTGGAACTCGCAGCCACTTACGTACACCTTGCAAGTTCGGAATCAAGCTATACGACAGGACAGGTATACGGTGTAACAGGCGGACAGCCGATTAACTAATATAAGAAAAAAACCAAAACCTAGATTAAGGTTTTGGTTTTTTTGTGCTGTACATATTTTGTGATGTGAGAGCGGGGCTCGTTGGCTGAGTAAACAGTTTAGCCGGTCAAAGAAAAGAGCGCACGAATGCAGTAAGCATACTCTCTTTAAACAGCAGAACCCCGACCTTATGAAAAGTCCGGGGTTCTATTATTTAAATATCCCTGTTTAAATTCGGGTCGTTTGGATGCGAAGGGCGCGAGTGGTCATTATAATTATGTCCGGTACTTCCTGTTAAATCGTCTTCTTCATAAAAGCCGGTGCCGTCAAATTCATCTTTTAATTTTCGGCTGTAGAGGAAGAGAATAACAATGGCAGCAATCCCTGCAGTTACAACGTTCAAGAGCGCCAGCAGCACGCCGATGACCGGCTGCTTTACATATGCTGTAAAGATTCCGATGAATGCAATGGATTCCATCAGTAAGTACGTAATAACGAGGTCGCCGATTGAGAGCCCCATCATATACAGTACAAGTCCGGTAATCGCAAATGCGAGACCGATATGTTTCGGATCAAATGACCCTTTCTTTAAAATATTGCCGTCATAGCCTTGCCCGCCGATATAAAATGTTCCGAACGGGATGAAGGCGAGCCATGGCAGGTGATATGATTTAATTTCCGCCACTCTGAATAGGAAGTAACCCTGCAGCAGCCATTTCAGCAAGCCGATTATAAATATTACAAACAGTAAAAAAATCCCAAGCGCAGCTGCTCCGAAAAACAGTGCAATAAATTCCCAGCCCATATTCTCACATCCCTTTGTAAGTTATTTTCAGTATACCATTATCTCATCACAGACAAAATAAATAGGGACTGGAAGACCAGCCCCTGTATTCATTTACCTGTGTGAATTGTATATTCTCCGATTCATCCGTTCCGCGTGACGGTAGGCATTAATAACACCGTACAGCCATACAATAGGAAAGGTAATGAATCCGATTAAAAGATACATAAGCAGACCGTTGATTGCCTGTATGATAATGAGCAGTATACCTTTAAATATCTGTCCGTTATATATCTGTCCGAGACCAGTAATGAAAAAGCTGAGAACAGCAGCTATTCCGGAATTTTTAATTCCTGGCATATGGTCAGCCTCTCTTTCTGTTTAATTTCGTATAAAACTTATACCCGTTTTTTCAAGTTTTGAAACGTATTATCTGTCATCAAGACGGTCTTCGCGGGCCTTGCCGCCCGGCATTCTGAGCGGCCACCAGTTGCCGCGTTTCAATGTGACTATCATCGCGGGCACTAAGAGCGGCAGCACAACAAATGCATAGAACAGAAGCGCAAAAATAATAACGCTCGTTACCTGTACTAGTATCGCGATACCTGACGGATACAAGGCTGCGAATGTGCCAGTTAAAATAATTACCGCTGTAATAACGACAGTACCCATGCGGCGGATTGATGTTTCAATCGCATCGCGGATAGTACGGTATTTCACTTCTTCTCTGAAGCGGTCGATAATGAAAATAGAATAATCAATACCGAGAGCGACAAAAATAATTAAACTGAAGAACGGTACGGCCCAATTTAACTGATCAATACCGAACATTGACAGAATCCACTGGGATATCGCCATCGATGCAAAGTAAGTAATGAAAATCGAACCGATCATCATTACAGGCAGCACGAGTGATCTGAACAATACAGTCAGAATAATGAACAGTGTCACGATAAACAGAATGACAACATTTGTATAATCATCGCTCGTTACTGTATCGAGGTCCCTGTTCATGCTTGTCACACCAGAGAAATAAGCTTCTGTATCCGGACGGTCGAGGCGTGACAGCTCGCCGTGCACTGTTTCTTCAATATCATCCAGCACACCGATTGCTTCGTTGCTGTATGGATCCACTGCAAGAACGACGTTCATTTTAACAGCTTCGCCGTCAGCAAATGAGTATTGGTCGATGGCAGCTTCAAAATCGCTGTTTTCAAGCATTTCAGAAGGTATATTGATACCTGTCGTATCTACTGCATCGTTATTTTCAAAAGAAGTCATTAAATCACTGATATCTGTTAAGCCTTCATTGATTTCTTCAATACCCGATGACATTTCACCAAGACCCGCTGCGAGTTCTTCCATCTGTGCAGCAGCTTCTGCAGTCATCGTTTCCATTTGAGAATTTGCCTCTGAAACCCCTGCGGAAAGCTGATTCGCTCCCTGTGATAATTGCTGCAGCTGTTCAGCTGCTCCGTCTGTGTCTCCTGTTGCAGTTAGATACTGGCTGACACCGTCAATACCGTCGGAAATCTGATTAACGCCTGTTTCCAGTTCTGATAAATCGCCTCCGGCTGTCTCAGACCCTGCAAGCTGTTCATTAATATCTGACAAGGAAGCTGACATTTCAGTCAGTCCATCCTGAATTTCAGCGAGTCCTGAATTTGCTTCGCCAAGCTGATATGACACAGTCAGCTCGTCCATCTTATCGCCGACTGGTCTCGTCAGTGTCTGTACTTCAGTCACACCGTCGAGGTGGGATACAGCTTCAGCCACTGATTCCAGACGGGATAAACCATCTTCTGTGACCAGGTCTTCACCGCTTGTGAACAGAACCTCCACCGGGAATGTTGAACCTGCATCAAAACTATCGCTGATTACATTAACTGCATGAACGGCAGAGTAGGAATCGTCAAGTTCGGATAATGAATCGTATTGAACATTATCATCGTAGAAATAAATTAAGGCAATAAGTACCGCAACGACTGAAAAAATAACGCGTGTAGGATACTTAAGTGACAGCATGCCAAGCGGCGTCCAGATTTTACTTTCACCTGAATCCGACGTCTGTTTGCTCGGCCAGAAAATATATTTACCAAGCAGGGCCATCAGTGTCGGCAATACTGTAAATAGTGAGAGCAGCAGGGCGAGAATACCAATAGCTACGCCGACTGCCGAACGGTAAATTTCGAAGTTTGCAAAATAAAGAACTCCAAACAGGATTGCTCCTGAAATCCCGCTGATAAATACTGTCTTACCGGCTGTTCTGAAAGTATTGATGACAGCTTCATGCTTATCGTGGTGCTCAAGTTCTTCTTTAAATCTGTTTAACAGAAGAATGACGTAATCCGTCCCGATACCGAATAATATTACGATAAGGAAACTCTGTGTTTGCGGGGACACCGGGAAATCAAACCACTGCACGAACCAGCCGACAAACGACTGACCGAGCAGATAGGCAATGCCCACTGCAATAAGCGGAACAAATGGCGTAACGACTGAACGGAACATTACAAGCAGTACGATAATGATAATTGCTACTGTAAATATTTCCGTCGTCCGGACACCTTCCATAGCATCTTCTTCAAGCGTGCGCTGAATCATCTCATTGGATGTTATTGAAATATCAGCGTCCGTGTTATTCAGACTTTCTATTTCATCGGCATTATTCAGAATCTCAGGTGCTTCACCTGTATATTCCAGCGGAATCATTATAACGCCCGAATCTTCATTGATGAAGTTCTCCTGCATGTCCTCATTAAAAGTAAAAGGATTGATAACGTTATCCGTATAATCCAGACCTTCGAGTTCTTCTATATATGTTTCTATTTCTTCCTGATGTTCTGACGGCGCACTATCAAATTCAAGTACAGCCGACATCATTTCAATATCCTGATTGTGTTCCTCCAGGAACTGGCGGGCCTGTTCATTGGGCATATTATCAGGCAGCTGAACATCACCTTTCTCAGCAGCAAGCTGCGTTAAATTCGGTGAAATAATAAATGATACGACAGCAGCAATAATCATCAGCGCTGTAATCGGCCATTTAAATTTAAGCACGTGTTTCATCGTATAATCCTCCATCTATATTCATAATATTAACTATTGTGCGCGTTGCTTCCAGCAGCTTTTGTTTGTCTTTCTGGGGTATATCCTCCAGATGATCACCGATAACATGCCGAATATGGCCGATGACTTCACTGAGCAGATTTTTTGCTTTTGGCGTGAGTGAAACCAGTTTCGAACGGTTATCGTTTGTCAGCTGATTTTTTTTCATATTGATTAGTTTTTTCGTGCTGAGTTTTCTGAGCGCGTGTGCAATGGAACTTTTATGTACGTTCAGCGCTGTGGAAAGTTCGGTGGGTGTGGCTTCATTATGAAGATAAAGATATTCAATGATGGCCATCTGTTCTTTCGATATATGCATTTTTCTGACCGATTCGGTTACTTCTGAAAATATATGAGCATAACCATAGCCGAAAATGACAGTCAGATTGTCGATTGTCTGGTCTTCTGCCGTCATTAAGAATGCCAGTCCTTTCTTTAATCTTATTTAACAAGCAGAAATAGTTTAGCATGTACAACTAATTTCTGCAAAAGATAAAGTGTATTTTTTTATAATAAATGTATGTGTATAATCGAAGATGGGTATAAGTTTAAAAAAGGAGTGAAGTAAAGATATGTTTCAGTATGTTTCCTCATACAGAAGAAATGCCTCCGGCAATCATGGGAAAGTTATAGGTTTTACAATTTTACAGTCATTATTGTGTGTTGTGCTGCCATCGATTCTTATCTTCGGTGCCATGCTGCTGCCGCTGTTGCTGACGATGACAGATGTTAGCGGAGAAGCGGTCGGAGTTGCTGCAGGACTGTGGATTCTCGTCATGTTCCTCGTGTATATTCTCGTCATGATTTTCGTGATCTATCCTATTTTTGTAGGGATATTAAGATACTTTGCGAGTGCCTACAAAGGAAAAGAATTCTCTTTTGGCGAAGCCTACAAAGTTTTTAAAAAAGGGAATTATTCCAAACTGATTAAAATTGCCCTGCTCGTCTTTGTTTTATATTTTGTATTATCATTAATCATTGGTCTGATTGTTAATATTCTGATGACGGTTGTACTTATTCCGCTGATGCCGCTCGGCATGATGATGGAAGATCCAAATGCGGCGATGACCGGTGCATCAGTTGCCCTGATTATTACAGCGGTTGTACTGATGTTTATCGTTACGATTATTGCGTACATTCCGTATATCATTCTGTACATTTACTTTGCGACAGTATTCATGGTATATATTGACGAACCTCATATTCCAACCGTGGATAAACTGAAAGTCGCCTGGGATATTGTCTTCCGTTCAGAAGCCAGCATGATTAAATTATTCTTCAGCAACCTGCTGCTGTACATTCTGGTGTTTGCAGTAATGTTTATCATTATGATCGGACTCGGCTTAATCTCAGCATTTGTGACTAATTCTCCGGCAGTAATTTTAACGCTGTTTATCATCAGCGGTCTGCTGGCATTAATCTTTACCGTATGGATTTCATATCTGATTGTCGGTTCAATTGTGGCTTATTATTTTGCGGGCCGTGAATCTCTTGACCGTATGAAAGACATAAGAGCACAGGAATCTGCACCAGCTTATCAGCATGAAAATACAGATTTTGAGTAAGAATTTAAAGTTAAACCGCCGGATTTAAAAATCCGGCGGTTTTTATAATGGTTTAAATATTTGCATAATTCAATTTCGGAGTTAAGATATAATTTATACATAATAGAATTGTGGGTGAGTGAATGTCAGGGAAACAAAAAGGCATACTGTTTGTATCAGGTGCTTACATAATCTGGGGATTGCTCCCTGTTTACTGGCGTCAGATTGAGACGGTATCTCCTTATGAAATTATCGCACACCGTATATTCTGGTCTTTTATCTTTATGGTGCTGTACATACTTTTTACAGGCAGATGGCAATATTTAAAAACGAATTTAACGTTCATATTCAGCGACCGAAAAAAAGCTCTCAGTTTAGTTGCGGCGTCGATTATTATTTCTATCAACTGGCTGACGTATATCCTCGCTGTTAACCAGGGGCATATACTGGAAGCGGGACTCGGTTATTATATCAATCCGTTTGTCAGCATACTGCTCGCATTTTTTATTCTCAAGGAGCGGTTTTCAAAAGGCGAGTGGCTGGCGATTTTTATCGTGTCGCTCGGTGTTATTTATATGTCCCTTGGTGTGGGGCATATTCCATGGCTTGCTCTGACGCTGGCGGTAACTTTTGGAGTATACGGGCTGATCAAGAAAACAATTAATATCGACGCAACATATGCGCTGGCTGTGGAAACTGCAGTACTGGCTCCAATCGCGCTCCTGTATATACTGTATTTAAATGCTTCAGGGGTGAACACACTTGATTTAGGGCTTAACAGAGATACGATGTTTACGATGGGAACGGGTGTCGTCACAGCAATACCTCTCCTCTTATTCGCTCTCGGTGCTGTTAAGATCCCATTATCACTTACCGGGCTGCTCCAGTATATCGGTCCGACACTCATGCTCTTTATCGGCATCTTCCTCTACGGGGAATCGTTTACAGCTACACATCAAATTGCCTATGGATTTATCTGGGCAGGGCTGATTCTTTACACGCTGCTGCGCTTTAAAGCATCGCGTCCGCGCGGTCCAAAGGGGAAAGTCAAGCTGACTGATGATTAGCTTATCGTTAGATATAAAGATTACTCCATGTTACTATTTAGAAAGATTTTAGTGTGAGGGGAATGAGTCATGCGATATTTAAAGAACTTTGGCTTATTGTTGGCAGTAACAGGTATTTTGGCAGCATGTCAGAATGCTGTTCCCGGAGGCGGCAGTGAAATTATCACTGAAGAAAATGCCGTATCATCCGAAGAAGAAACCGCAGCTGAAATAGAAAATATAGATGAGCAGGAAATTGACGATCAGCAGTTAGCAGAAATTGTCGATAAAGCAAAAAAAATAAAGAGCTATAAAGCGGAATTGAATATGTCTGCGGCACTCGATGGTATGGAACCGCGCGAACTGAATGCGGAAATGCTGTTTATAAACAGTGAACCCCCGCAGCTTCTGCTCCGTTCTTACGGCGAAGACCGGACTATTTCAAAAAATGGAAAAACTTACTTTAACAACGATACAGAATGGGTCGATGTCAGCGATTCGGTCGATGTGAATTTACTCTACAGTGTGACGTATGATAATGCCGTGGCATCTTTTGCAGAAATAGCGTCTCATATGAAAACCGAGAAGCATGATGATAAGATTAATTACATTTATCATGGCAGTAACGAAGAAATATATGAAACAATTGAGTCATTAGTGCAGGTTAATTTTGGAGAAATGCATGTCGAGAACGTAAATTCAACAGTGGAAGTCACTGTTGATGAAGAAAGTAAGCGGATCGAAGAAATAAACTTTGAATCAGACGGCACAGATACGCATGGTACATTTGAGCTCGAGGGTGCAGCAACATTCGATGAATTTAATGAAGTGGACGAAATAGAAATTCCGGTAACGGAATAACTGTATATAAGAAGCGCGGCTGTCTCTTTCGAGAGACGGGCGCTTTTCTATTTGGAGGAAGATTCCGGGGTTTTCATAATCTGGTTTCATGCATATCCGCGGACTCTCAAAGTTCGCAGGAAAGAGCTTTTAATAACAAAAAATGCAGCCCTGAACAAGGCTGCAAAGTTTATAAAATTAATTCAGCGGATGAAGCCGCATTTCAATAAAGTCGCGATTTTCTTCAAGGAAAGGCGGTAATGATAAGTGCTCTCCTAAAGTTTCAAGCGGTTCATCAATAGTGAAGCCGGGTGAATCCGTTGAAATTTCAACTGTGATATTGCCGACGGCACTAATGTACAATGCTTTAAAGTAGTGACGGTCTACAATGCCGGAATTTCGCCATTTTTCTGCCGTGGCCTGCTCCAGAATTTCTGTCAGAGCGGTCTCATCTTTAACGCGAAGCGAAAAGTGGTGAACACTGCCGTAGCCTTGTTTTTCAACATTTGTTGTACGCGATTCAACTACAAAAACAGAGTCCTGACCGAAACGTACGCGGGCCTGTTCGGCATCATCAATATCCCCGTCATATTCACCGCCGAGCATTTGTAAAAACTGAACCATCGGTTTTAAATACTGGACGGTCAGTTCGACACCAAATATGCCGGTAATTGCATATTCTTCGGGAATATTTCCGCCTCCGGCGTATGGCTCAGAGTCGTGGTAGCCGGGATCGGCGAGAAGCGCAAAACGCTGACCTTCTTCGTCTGAGAACTTCATCATCGTTTCTCCGAAGTAATCGGTGATACCTTCGTGATAAACACCTTGTTCTTCCATGCGCTCTCTGAAATACTCAATAGCTTCGACTGATGGTACTCTTAAAATTGTACGGGAGATGGAGTTTGTTCCCGGTGTGTATTTTGGCGCCAGGCCGATTTCAAAAAATGTAACGTCTGTTCCAGGTGTCCCTTTGTAGTCGCTGTAAAATAAATGATACATATCAGGACTGTCCTGATTGACGGTTTTTTTAACCAGTCTGTGACCGAGAAACTGTGTAAAGAAATCGTGATTTTCAATAATATCTTTCGTAATTGCCGATACGTGATGAATGCCGTATGCGCTCACAATGCATCCTCCTTTAATCTCTTTGATGTTATTATATAATACAAGTATACGTATCTCTATTAGGAGGACTTGGCATGAAACATTTGTATATTAAATCGAGAAAAGAAAAGGCGAAAGAAACACTCATATTATTTCACGGCACCGGCGGCCGGGAGACTGATCTCTTGGAAGTCGCGACAACTGTAAACAGTGAAGCGAATATTTTAAGTTTCAGAGGAGATGTTGACGAGAACGGGCAGACACGTTTCTTTAAACGTTTATCTCTAAAACAGTACGACGAACAGAGTTTAAAAGAAGAAGGGGATAAAATTTACGGGGAATTAAAAAAACTGAGCGGCGATTACAATTTCGATCTTGGAAAAGCTGTTATCATCGGCTATTCCAACGGTGCGAACATCGCGGCTTATCTGATGCTGAATTACGATCTCGGTGTCAGGGGCGCAATGCTGATGCACAGCGCGTACCGCAGTGAAACAACCGGGAAAGATATGCTGTTTGATACAGATGTGCTGCTGACAGCCGGAGCGCAGGATATGGTCGCTACAGCCGGCGAATCTTACACACTGAAAAGAAAACTCGAAAACAAAGGAGCAAACGTCACGGTTAAATTAACGGACGGAGCCCATGAAATATCCCCTATGGAATTAATGGAAGGGCACGTCTGGTACATGCCGATTAAAAAATCCATAAGGGATGAAGATAAATTATTATAGATAGTTTTTTCTAAGATAGTGCTCGAGGCCGTCTTCATCACAGCTGAATTCGGTAACATCATCCGCAATTGCCTTGACATCTACTTTGGCATTTTGCATCGCAGTCGATTTTCCGGCAGCTTTAAACATTGGGATGTCATTCATGGAATCGCCGAACGCGTGAACGTCATCGATAGAAATATTCATCGTATCGACGAGGGTCATAAGGCCGGTGCCTTTATCAGTGCCGTAAACCATAATTTCAGAGTTGTGGTTTGATGTACGGTATATCTGATAGCCTGCATCAGATGTGAATTTTTCATTCAGCAGTGTAAACCAGCGTTCCAGCTTTTCCTTATCATTGCTGAAAAAATAAAACTTTATAATATCGGTCCGGTCGATTCCATCTTCGTCAATCCACTGTTCTGTACTGTTCAGCGTGCGCGCAGTACCGATATTTTCATATTCAAGCACAGTGGCGTCAGGTGTTTGTGTAAGGTCATCGACAGAATAATCGCGGTCTTCTTTAAATGTATACGGGCCGCCGTGTCTGCCGGTTGTCATTTCGTAGTAGATTTTGTGCTCGCGTACCTGCGATAATACGAATTCCACCTGGTCTTTTGAAAAAGCGGTATGTGAAAGCAGCGTATCGCCGTGGTGAACCGTCATGCCGCTTGCGGCGACATAGCCGTCAACGGGCACCCTGTGCGGCACTTTTTCATGGATCATCTGCAGTGAACGTCCGGTCGCGATAATAATTTTAATACCTTTATCGTGAACTTCCTGTAAAGTATCCGCAAGAGAATCTGGGAATTCACCTGAATTATTTAAAACCGTACCATCCAAATCGAGAGCAATTGCCTTCATATTTTGTAAAAGCTCCTATCTTCAGTTTATATTTTAAGATGCTGATGCTGTTTAAATTTTAGCATATTTCGGCATATATGATAAAATTGCCTTACCAACAGTTCAGTAAAGGAGTCGCTATATATGACAAACACTGCAGCTTATTTGAAAAAGTATGACTTGGAAGATCTGCACCAGCTTGCGGTCAATACCGGAGTAACAAATGAAGAAGCACTGGACAAGGAAGGCTTGATAACAGAGATATCGAAAAACCTGCTGAATGCGGATGTGCTGGAATATGCATATCTTTACAGTGACGAACCTGCACTTACGAGCTGGCAGCAGGGGTCAAAAAACATAGAGAACGGCAGAAATCTCAGTCTGGCGGATGTCTACGGCTTATATATAATGGGTTTTGCCTACGAGCTGCTGAATGAAGAAGATAACTTTTTTATTATCGATGAAGTACTGGAAAAATTTGAGACCGTCGATACTGAAAAAAACCGCGAAAAACGGACAGCGATACAGCGGCAGCTGAATTTAATACGCTCCGCCCTGCATTTATACGGTGTGGTTGAATTTAAACAGATTGTTCATTTGTTTAAAAAATATTACGGCATGGATATCACGATTGATGAAGTGGTGGATCTGGTCAACCGTTCGCCTTACGTCATTACTGTAAATAATAAAAACCAGGAATTTATTATTGATGATATGACTGATAAGCAGTATGAAATTATCCGGAATGCCCAGCAGAAATATAAGTATTATGAGCCGGAATTCGGGAAATTTATCAAATTCAGCAACCCGGGCTATATTGATGAATCAGCAGCGCACGAAGATTTAAAAAAATGGGCCTCAGAACATCTGAATACGAGTGTTGCATCGGATTATGAATTGTATCTGCATGTGCTCCGCATGGTTATCAGCGGACAAAAACGCGAAGAAATTTCCGGGGAAATAAAAAATCTTGGTTATCAATTTAAATCGAAAGCGGAAGAAGATAAATTCTTTGAGCTGATTCGGGATGTTGTAAGACATACGCGGCACTTCCAGTACCGCGGGAAAAGCGAAGCGGATATCGGACAGAAAACAATCGTTAAGGAAGTGAAGGTCGGACGTAACGATCCATGCCCTTGCGGCAGCGGCAAAAAGTATAAAAAGTGCTGCGGCAAAGCAGTATAGCGATTAAGTGGCTGGTAACTACCATCCACTTTTTACATAGCGGAAGGTGAGCGTCATGCATTTTAAAATATTTATGGTGTTTTTCAGAGTGGGAATCCTCGGTTTCGGCGGCGGACCGTCATCCATTCCACTCGTAAAAATAGAAGTCGTCGACAAATACGGCTGGATGACTAATGAAGACTTCCAGGATACACTGGCGATTGCGAACGTCCTCCCCGGTCCGATTATTACGAAGCTCGCGGGACATATCGGCTACCAGCTGAAAGGCTGGCCCGGCATTATTAATGCACTTATTGCAATCATCCTGCCGACAGCAGTCTTAATGACAGTATTATTGACGCTGTTTTCCGAATTTAAGGACTTGGCCTGGGTTCAGGGCATGAGCGCCGGTGTAGTGCCCGTCGTCCTCGTTATGCTTGCGGTGCTCACCGCAGAATTTATGAAAACGGCAAAAACATCTTCAACATGGAAATTTTTAATTCCGTTTACGCTCGGCATGCTGATTGTGCTGGAAGTGCTGAATATTCACCCGGCACTCGTCATCGGTATTATTATAGTATTCAGCCTGCTTCAAAAAAGCGGCGGACAAGCAGGTGACTCATGATTTATCTGGAAATATTTTTAGCGTTTTTAATTCCCGGCATACTCGGATACGGTGGCGGGCCGTCTTCAATACCGCTCGTTGAGCGTGAAGTTGTCGGTACATATGAATGGATGACCACAGCGGAATTTGCGGAAGTACTCGCGCTCGGCAATGCGCTGCCGGGGCCAATATTGACGAAAATGGGCGCTTATATCGGCTATGAAGCAGGCGGTGTGTTTGGCAGTATCGTTGCGATATCTGCAAGTGTGCTGCCCTCGCTTCTTTTAATGATTTTCCTTGCTGCAGTGCTGTATAAACTGAAAGGAACGAATAAGTTTTCGATGCTGACGCTTTTAATCCGGCCGGTCATTGCGATTCTGCTCGGTGTCATTGTTTTTGATTTCCTGTTCAGTTCCCTGGAGGTATCGGGAACTTTCCATACTTTCTTTTTAATCGGACTCTCGTTTGTGCTGCTGCAGATTGTGAAAATTCATCCGGCACTCGTCATCGTTATCGGTTTATTATACGGTGCGGTATTTATCCGGTAAGAGGCACATAATTTAAAACAGCTTACTGAATGTACTATACTTGATGCAGTAAACAGTCAATCCAGAAAGGAAGTTAGCATATATGGCATATAATATTCGCAAAATGGAAGTGAAAGATGCTGCAAGTATTATTGAGCATAAGAAACAGGTGACAGCAGAAAATCCAGATACGCTGGCAACAGCAATTGAAAACAGGACAATTACAATTGAAGAGGAAGAAGCGACGATAAAATCTCTTGGACCGAATGATCTCGGTATCGTAGCAGTCGACGGCGAGAAAGTTATCGGTATGCTGAATCTCCGTCAGGATCACCGCAAAAAATTCGAGCATATCGGCCAGTTCGGCATCAGTCTGCAGGCTGCCTATACAGGTTCCGGAACCGGCACTGCAATGGTCAAAGAGGCAGTGGAGTTTGCACGGAATAATGATAAGCTTGAAAAACTGATATTAACAGTCTTTGCTAACAATCCGGGTGCGATTAAATTATATAAAAGACTCGGTTTTGAAGAAGAAGCAACTTTAAAAAAACAGGTGAAATTAGCTGGCGGTTATACAGATTTAGTCTATATGGCGAACTTTTTAAAATAATGAACAACCGGCCTGCCTAAAGTGATATTATAGTGTTAAGAATGAATATACTTTAAAAACAGGTGATTAATTGAAAATTGTGCATGTATTATTGTACGCGCTGCTCTTAACGTTATTCACAGCAGGAATTATCTTCTCAACGATGGCATCTTATACTGAAACTTCACCGTTGCCCTACACGGTAATCGGTGCATTTATGGCTGTTCTATTTGCCCTGTATACAGCTGTCTTAATTAAATACCGCGGGAGAAGAATTCAAAATGACAAAGAGAATCGCGTTTGAGCGGTTCTTTTTGCTTTTTTAAAGAAAAAAATGGGGATGGTGTAATTAAATGAAAAATTTTGAAAACATTAATAAAAGAGCTCAAAAAAATACAGGACGTATCCAGGAATCTCAGCCAGATTTTATGAGAGCATTTAAGAAACTTCAGCAGGAAGGTTACAAAGCGAATGCGCTCGATGAAAAAACAAAAGAATTTATCGCTTTAACTTATGCAGTTGCAGATAAATGCGAAGGCTGTATCGGCAACCACATTAACAAATTGTTTAAACTTGGTGCAACAAGAGAAGAAATCAGTGATATCGTCGCGGTATGCATTGTAATGGGCGGTGGACCGGCAAGTGTATACGGCGGCTATGCACTGGAAGCATACGATGAAGCAGCAGGAGAAAATTAGCAAAGGAATGAAATCGAATGTTGCGGGAAAAATACAGAAAGCATAACGTATTACTATTAAAATACGATATTAAAGAACAGACAAATTAGAAAGTAGGCGGCAGAAATGAAAGTAAATTTAAACTGGCAGGGAAAATTGAAATTTGAATCCACAGGATTAACTACAGGACATACGGTAACGATGGATGCGAACGAAGCTGCAGGCGGAGATGCTTCTGCACCGTCACCGATGGAAATGGTGCTTCATGGTGCTGCGGGCTGCATGGCTATCGATATTGGTGTTATTTTAAGACATCGAATGGATAAAGTGACGAAACTTGCAATCGAAGCCGATGGAGAACGGGCTGACACGGAACCGAAATACTATAAGCAAATTAAAATGAATATTATTATCGACGGTGATATACCGGCGAAACAGGCACAGCGTGCAGCTGATCTGTCGAAAGACAAATACTGCTCCGCTGTTCACTCACTCGTTGCCAATGTCGATGTTCAGGTCATCTTGAACGGCGAAGCATTGTAATATGCTGTCTGTGGATAAACTCAGTATCGAATACGGGCAGTTCAGTATTCATGCCGATAATCTTACATTTGAAAACGGGCTTCACGTGCTGATTGGTGAAAACGGCAGCGGAAAGAGTTCCCTGCTCACGGGAATCATCGGGTATAACACTAAGGATATCAAGGCGCGGAAATTAGCATTTAATCATAATTCCATCGACAGAACCGCAGATTATATCAGTTATCTGCCTCAGCAAAATATACCCTTTCAAATCACGGTGGAAGATTTTATTAAAATGACAGCCCGAAGACGGCCATCGCAAAATGAGACAGATAAAGTTCTTCAGGACTTTAAGCTTGAAGGGCTGAGGCATGCATCAGCAGACAGTTTAAGCGGGGGTGAATTCAAACGTGCTTTATGTGCACAGATTCACTTTGAGGACAAACCCGTGCTGTTGTTTGATGAAATAGAACAGGGCTTAGATATCAATTATCAGCATCTGGTGATGACATGGCTGAAAAAGCTGAGCAGCAGCAGGGGAATTATTATGGCGATGCATGATTTGAATCTCGCACTAAATTATGCTGATACAGTCACATGCATGAAAAGAGGCACTTTAACAGAAGTTAAAGTGCCTGCAGCAGAAGTGACTGAAAAAATGTTGTCCGACACTTTTTCACGTGAAATGAAGATTATTCATTACGAAGGAAATATCATTGCTCTCAGCTGATTGCACCGAGTGCACCGCTGTATTCGCCGTTTGGAACGACGAAGGCGCGTGCATTTTTTAATTCGCTGTATCTGTATATAATATCGGTCATCACTTCATTATTGAGTAAAGTAGAGCCGATGAAAACCATATTTTTCGTGTCGAAAGCATCGGCTAAATTAATAGCCATTGCAGTGACGGTTTCTGCCACGAGTCCGATAACAGCAATCAGCTGATCTTCGGCCGAGGCAGTTTTTTGTGCATTGAGAATATTACCGAAATTGCTGGCAGTTAAATCGCCGGGTATCGGTGACGGCCTGCCATTGTAAATATGGTGAACCTTTAAATCAACATTATCGCGCAGGCCGTCTTTTGCGCGTTCAATTATTTTATCGAAATCGCCGATGCCTGTAAGCAGATAACTGAGACCGGTCATCGTCCCGCCTCCGACGCCGGAACCGCCGACGCGCTTTTGCGAATTACGTGTCGCCTGGTGAAAACTGGTCCCTGTACCAACGTTCAGATAAACATAACGGTCGAGATCCATATCTGCCTCTTTTAAAAGCTGTGTCAGCCCCCGGAAGGTTGCGTCAAATTCTATGGAAGAAGTCACGTCAAAATTTAATTTTTCAGCAATATATTCTGCTTTGCCGCCTGTTAAATAAATTTCATCTCTGGCATAATCCTTATTCAGCATACTGATAACCCCGTCGATTTCTGACGAGGGGTATTTTTTAAAAGTTCTGCCGTCCTTATCCAAAATCGCCACTTTAATTAAAGTGCCGCCGGCATCGATACCTATTTTCATATCTTTACTCCTCATAATTGCGAAATGAAGCAGCGCTCAAAAATTTTGAGCGCTGCTTTTTATTAATCTTTAATGCTTCTTAATATTTTTTGCGACGCTGTCTGCGTTTCATTGCTTCGTTCGGTTCCCGCCGGAGTCCTTTCGACACTGAAGCGATCATCATAATGAG
The DNA here is from genome assembly GCF_003387165.1 of Jeotgalicoccus halotolerans. Classification (GTDB taxonomy): domain Bacteria; phylum Bacillota; class Bacilli; order Staphylococcales; family Salinicoccaceae; genus Jeotgalicoccus; species Jeotgalicoccus halotolerans. The sequence continues at coordinate 54,153 of NZ_QUMW01000011.1, read as the reverse complement.
TATGAGAGCAAAAGGCAGACCGGCAAGCAGAGATGCTGCCTGCAGACTCGTCAGACCGCCTGCCAGAATTAAGGCAATGGTAAGTAAACCGAGCAGGAGACCCCATAATACCTTCAATCCGGTCGGCGGATTGTCCGTATTTCCAATACTCATTCCAGCAACGATAAATGTCGCAGAGTCAGCTGAGGTGACCAGGAATGTAAAGATCAGAATAATTGCGATAGCTGAAGTCAGCCATGATATAGGGAGTGTATCAAACAGTGCAAACAGCGCCTGTGTCTGATCGTTTAATACAATTTCCCCGATATTTGTGTTATTAAAGAGATCCGAATAAATCGCAGTGCCTCCGAGTGCGCCGACCCACAGGAAAGACAGCATCGGCGGTACGATTAAAATACCCATGACATATTCACGAATACTTCGACCTCGTGATACGCGTGCGACGAATGAACCGATAAACGGACTCCAGGCAATTACCCATGCCCAGTAGAAGACTGTCCAGTCCTGAACCCATGATTCGCCTGAATATGGCTGCATACGAAGCGAGTAGCCGACGAAGTTTGTCAGGTAGTCGCCGAGACCGACAATAATGGTTTCCATAATAAATGTGAAGGGCCCGACAGCCATAATGAATATTGTCAGTATCAGTGCAAGTATCATATTCAGACTGCTGAGGAACTTCATGCCCCGCTTAAGTCCGGTTATTGTAGAAACGATAAACAGACCTGTCATTAAGGCAGTCAGTATGATTTGTGTCATTGGACCTGACGGAATACCGAATGCAATATCGAGACCGCCATCCATCTGCATAATACCTAAACCGACAGATGTCGACATACCTGTAATCGTTGCAATAATTGCCAGAATATCAATTGCTTTTCTGGCATTCTGATTGTAATCGAGCCCAAACAGCGGTTCCAGAGCTGTTGAAACTAAGCCATTCCGGTTTTTACGGAATTGGAAATAGCCGATTGCAAGTCCTGCAACACCGAAGATTGACCACTGTGAAATACCCCAGTGGAAATAAGTATAACCCATAGCGAGTCTTGCGGCTTCCGCATCTTCGACAGGTCCGCCGAGGAATGGAGATGTCATAAAGTGTTCCATAGGTTCGGCAACTCCGAAGAATACCAGTCCGACTCCTAAACCGCTTGAAAATAACATTCCGATCCAGGACCAGAACGAGAACTCAGGTTTTGAATTATCGCCGCCGAGCTTAACACGGCCGTATGGTGATAGTGCAAGGAATAATAGAAATACTCCAAAGCCAAAGACAACCAGTAAGAAAAACCAGCTGAAGTTTTGAGATATTACAGCGTAAACATTTTCAGATGCAACTTGGAACTGATTTGGGATAATCATTGCAATTGCAGATACAACAAGAATTATTGCGGTTGCCACCCAGAAAACAGTGCCGAGCTGCTTCACATTAAACTTATCCGGCAAATCCGGATTTGTACTTTTCTTTGACGTAGTATTGTCGTCATTCGTCAAGTGATTTCCTCCTAGAAATGATTCATATTTATCTTACTTGTTACCCTTCAAATACCAACAAATAACGCTGAAATAATGAAAGTTGTAATGTAATGTCTAAATTGTCACTATAGGGGTATGGCATTTATAATAGCAAACTATATCAATATGTCAAAAAGGGGTAAAACATGGATATTTCTATTAGAGAATTTACAGAGGCGGACAGGAAACATCTGGAGAATTACATACTAAGTGAAAGGCAGCGTGCTTATTCCAGCATGCCGCTTGAAGTGCTTGATGATGCGCTGAACGATATTAACCGCACTGCAAATGTTGTCGTTACGAGTGACGGGAAGACTGTAGGTTTTTTTGTACTGCACAAACACTATCAGCACGAAGGTTACAGCACACCTCATGAAGTAGTCTACGTGCGTTCTCTTTCAATTAATGAAAAGTATCAGGGGAATGGTTACGGGACGGCAGTTGCCCAAAATCTGCCGGTATATGTGCAGGAAAACTTTTCGTCGTTTGACCATTTATTCTTAGTTGTAGATGGTGAGAATGCCGGCGCATGGAATTTGTATGAACGTGCAGGGTTTTTGCACCTTGCGACAAAAGAGGAGGGACCGATCGGTAAAGAGCGCCTGTACTATCTCGATTTGAACCGGAGCTATGTACCGAATTTAAAACTGGAATTTGATGAAGACACAACTATCCCAAAGGTGAAAATTTTACTTAAGCAAGGCGACGGTGAAGTGGGGTATATCGATGCGGAACAAAACGGAAGCACACTTGAAATTAAACATATTTTTGTGGATGAAGAGCACCGGTCAGAGGGAGTTGCAGAAAGTGCGATGCGCCAGTTTGCAACAGCTGTCAGAAAGAGACTCGGCACGGTGGATACGGCGTCGGTAACCGTCTCTGAACCTGCCTTTGAAAAGCTGTTTATGAACGCGGGGTTCGCACCGGGAGACGATGGGGGAAACATGAACCGTTACGTGAAATTGATAAGATATTAATATAAAGCTTGAAACATAGTACAAATATTTGTATTATATCCTAAGGTATTTACATCTTGAAAGGATGACGTAAATGAGACTGGACAGCTATACAAAAGAAATGATGGACGAGCATTCGTTTATAGATATGTCGCACATATATTTAGAAGATAAAGGCAAAGAAACGAATCTTTATGAAATGATTGATAAATTTAAAGAAGTCGGTAGTTACACTGAAGGTGAAATTGAAAACCGTATTCTGCAGTTTTATACTGATTTAAACACAGACGGACGTTTCCTGAGTACGGATGATGGCGTATGGGGGCTTCGCGAATGGTATGCAGTAGATGACATCAGCGATAAAATCGCGCCGACTATTCACAAAATTGAAATCGCAGCCGAAGATGAGTATGTCGAAGAAGAAGCCGACGCAGACTACCCCGGAGCGAAAGAATTAGGTGAAGAACAGGAAGAAATCGATGATAAGCTTCACGGCGATGATGAAGATGACATTGACAATGAAGAAGTTGATGATGCTATTGAATTTGATGAAAAAGAAAAACTCGAAGATGATTATGACGATGAAGCAGATGCGTACTAATTTTTATTGACTTTTTCTTTTAAAGTGATATTATTTTATTTGGGCTCCCTTAAACAGGGACTAGTAAACGGCTCCTTTTCACATTGGTGAAAGGGAGCTATTTTTTATTTTAATACAGGAGGATACTTACATGACAAAATATATCTTTGTAACTGGTGGCGTAGTGTCATCATTAGGAAAAGGAATTACAGCTGCATCTCTCGGACGGTTATTGAAAGACAGAGGGTTTAATATTACAATTCAGAAGTTTGATCCGTATTTAAACGTTGACCCGGGTACGATGAGCCCTTATCAGCACGGAGAAGTATTTGTTACTGAAGATGGCGCGGAAACGGACTTGGACTTAGGACACTACGAGCGTTTTATAGATATTAATGTAAGTAAATACTCAAACGTTACTGCGGGCAAAGTATACTCCGAAGTTATCAGAAAAGAACGCCGCGGAGATTACCTCGGCGGTACTGTGCAGGTTATTCCGCACATCACCAATGAAATCAAAACGCGTATTAAAAAAGCCGGCGAATCTTCAAAAGCAGATATCGTAATTACTGAAATCGGCGGTACAGCAGGAGACATTGAATCACTGCCGTTTATCGAGTCTATCCGCCAGTTAAGAAGCGATCTCGGTAAAGATAATGTAATGTTCATTCACTGTACACTGCTGCCGTATATTAAAGCTGCCGGCGAAATGAAAACCAAACCGACTCAGCACAGTGTAAAAGAGCTGAGAGGCCTCGGAATTCAGCCGGACATGATTGTCGTGCGCTCTGAATACCCGATGACAGAAGATCTGCGCGATAAAATTGCACTGTTCTGTGATATTGATGAGAAAAGTGTCATTAACGCAAAAGATGAGGAAACAATTTACGAACTTGTGATGTCGCTTCAGGCGCAGGATATGGATGATTTAGTGCTTGAAAACCTGAACCTTGAATCATCAGGCGAAGCACAGCTTGAAGATTGGAAACACCTGCTCGACAATTTAAGCAAAATTGACAAAACAATTAAAATCGGTCTGGTCGGCAAATATGTCGAACTGCAGGATGCATACTTGTCAGTCGCTGAATCACTGCGTCATGCAGGTTATGAAGTACATGCGGATATCGATATTCACTGGATTAATTCCCAGGATGTTACACCGCAGAATTATAAGGAAATTTTAAGCGAAGTTGATGGTATCGTTGTACCCGGAGGATTTGGGGACCGAGGAATCGAAGGTAAAATTTTAACGCTGAACTACGCGCGTGAAAACAAGGTGCCTGTCCTCGGGATTTGTCTCGGCATGCAGCTTGCAACAGTCGAATTCGCACGCAATGTTGCTGGTTTAACAGGCGCTAACTCATCTGAGCTTGATGAGCATACACCGCATGCAATTATCGACCTGATGCCTGATCAGAAAGATGTTGTAGACCTCGGCGGCACGCTGCGTCTCGGGAGTTTCCCTTGTGTGATTAAAGAAGGCACAAAAGCGCGTGAACTGTACCAGGTGAGTGAAGTGGATGAACGCCACCGTCATCGTTTTGAGTTTAATAATGCATACAAGGAGCAGCTCGAAGAAGCGGGGATGATATTCAGCGGAACGTCACCTGACGGCCGCCTTGTGGAAATGGTTGAACTTAAAGATCATCCTTATTACGTGGGTGTACAGTTCCATCCTGAATTCCAATCCCGTCCGACACGTCCGCATCCGTTATTCAGCGGCTTGATTAAAGCTAGCCTGAATATGGATTTACAGGAAGAAGAATAAGCAGTTTTGAAATAGAAAAGCACCAAAAATCAGCCGGCTTTGTTCCGGCTGATTTTTTCGTCGGAATTCTGCAGTTTATTTTTTCTCCAGCCGGTCTAAAAGAGGTCAACGGCAGCGGCTGCAGCGATTATTAAAGAATTACGGGAAAATTTAAAGCAACTGTTAATGGTAAAGCATTGTCAGTTTGAGAAGCTTTAATTTATAATGATGTTAATATCACATTACTGGAGGACGAAAAACAATATGAAATACTTTATAGATACAGCTAATATGGATGAAATTAAAGAAATACACGAGTGGGGCGTACTGAGCGGTGTGACAACAAACCCTTCTTTAGTAGCAAAAGAAAAAGATATCTCTTTCCACGACAGACTCGTTGAAATCTGCGAGCTGGTAGGCGGGCCGGTCAGCGGTGAAGTTATTGCGCTTGATGCAAAAGGCATGATTGAAGAAGGGCGTGAACTCGCTAAACTTCACGAGCACATTATCGTTAAAATCCCGATGACAGAAGACGGCATGAAGGCAGTTAAAGTGCTTTCTGACGAAGGAATTAAAACGAATGTTACGTTAGTCTTCAACACGGTGCAGGCACTGACTGCAGCGCGTGCAGGCGCAACTTATGTATCGCCTTTTATCGGACGTCTTGATGATATAGGACTTGATGGTCTTCAGTTAATTGAAGATATCGCAGCTATCTTTGCGATTCACGATATCGATACTGAAATTATTGCGGCCTCAATCCGCAATGCAGGACATATGCACGGGGCGGCAGTACGTGGTGCGGATATCGCGACAATCCCTTATAAAGTAATTAAAACATTAACGAAGCATCCTTTAACTGATAAAGGAATCGAACAATTCTTAAACGACTGGAACAATAAATAGTCTCCACCCAATTAAATGACAAGGAGCTTTCTATATGGCTGAAGATGTAATTAAAGTCCGCGGCGGCAGTCAGCTGACCGGACAGGTTGACATCAGCGGGGCTAAAAACAGTGCGGTTGCTCTGATTCCGGCTTCGCTTATGGCCTCCTCTGGCAAAGTAACACTGGAAGGGCTGCCTGAAATCAGCGATGTTAAAACGCTGATGAGTCTCTTAAACGATTTGAATATTAAGACGGAATTATCAGGCACAACTCTTGAAGTCAACGCTGAAGAAGCGATAAATATGCCGCTGCCAAACAATAAAGTACAATCTTTGCGTGCATCGTATTATATGATGGGCGCAATGCTCTCGCGTTTTAAAAAATGTGTTATCGGACTGCCGGGCGGATGTCCGCTCGGACCGAGACCAATCGATCAGCACATCAAAGGATTTGAAGCGCTGGGTGCCAAAGTAACGAATGAACACGGGGCGATGTACCTGACGGCGGAAAAACTGACAGGCGCTAAAATATTCTTTGATGTTGTCTCAGTCGGTGCAACGATTAATATGATGCTTGCAGCAAGCTGTGCCGAAGGGCGAACGACTTTGGAAAACGTAGCGAAAGAACCGGAAATCGTCGATGTAGCAACGCTGCTTAACAACATGGGCGCGAACATCAAAGGTGCGGGCACGGATACGATTCGTATCGAAGGTGTGGAATCACTGCACGGTACGACCCATAATATTATTCCCGACCGGATTGAAGCCGGCACTTATATGATTGTCGGTGCTGTGTCCGGAAAGAATTACAAAGTGAATAATATTATTCCGACGCATATGGAATCACTGTCGGCAAAACTGGAAGAAATGGGTGTTAAACTCGATATTGGTGACGACTATGTCGTAATTAATAAACCGGAAAAATATAATGCAGTATCATTAAAAACACAGGTCTATCCCGGCTTTGCAACAGATTTGCAGCAGCCGATTACACCGCTTTTGTTTTTAGCGGACGGAGTCAGCAAGATTACAGAAACTATTTATCCTGCGAGATTCAGACATGTGGATGAACTGTCGCGCATGAATGCTCATATTGAGAAAAAGAGCGGCAGTGCACTGATTTATCCTTCACAGCTGAAAGGTGCAGAAGTATATGCAAGTGATCTTCGTGCCGGTGCATGTCTTTTAATTTCAGGTCTTATTGCAGAAGGCGTAACGACAATTCATAATGTAAATCATATCGACAGAGGTTACGCCGATATAGTTAAAAAACTGTCGGCACTCGGTGCTGATATTTGGCGGGATACTCTGGAAGATTGAGCATTCAAAGACCGGTATTCTTACGAATACCGGTCTTTTCTGTGTTATAATAGTCAAGGAAAAAAGTGCGGATATATAGGGGGAGACAGTTTTGGAAAGAGGATTATCGATGGAACTCGTAAGAGTGACAGAAGCGGCTGCGCTTTCGAGTGCAGCCTGGACAGGCAAAGGCTTAAAAAATGAGGCGGATGATGCGGCAACAGAGGCGATGCGCAAGCTGTTTGATACGATTCCTATGACAGGCAAGGTAGTTATCGGCGAAGGCGAAATTGATGAAGCGCCGATGCTGTATATAGGGGAAAAACTCGGTACCGGTTCTGGTCCCGAACTTGATATAGCAGTGGATCCGCTCGAAGGCACAACGACTGTTGCAGAGGGCACTATGGGTGCTATGACTGTTCTGGCAGCAGCCGATAAAGGTAATCTTCTTCATGCACCGGATATGTATATGCAAAAAATTGCTGCAGGTCCTGATTGCCTGGGTGTAATCGATATTGACAAATCTGTTGAAGAGAACATCCGTGCGGTTGCAAAAGCGAAAAATAAAAATATATCAGATATTACAGTGACGATTATTAAGCGTGAGCGGAGTGCAGAAATTATTAATCAGGTCCGTACACTAGGCGCACGTATTATAATGTTTGATAACGGTGATGTCGGCGCAGCAATCAATACTTGCTTTGAATGGACAGGTATCGATGTTTTAATGGGTGTCGGCGGGGCGCCGGAAGGTGTTATTGCGGCTGCCGGAATCAAAGCGCTGGACGGAGACTTCCAGGGCCGTCTCTTACCGAGAAATGACGAAGAACGTAACCGCTGCATCGAGATGGGTGTTAATCCTGATAAAAAACTCGAACTTAACGATTTAGTCAGCGGCGATGATGCCATTTTTGCAGCAACTGCAGTAACTGACGGTGAATTGATGAAAGGTGTCCAGTTCAAAAGCGGTTTTGCCGAGACATCTTCAGTAGTTATGCGCGCAAAATCAGGAACGGTAAGATTTATTAACAGCCGTCACAGTTTAAAGAAAAAACCGAATATGGTTATGGATAAATAAGAAAAGAGTATCAGCTTTCATCGGACTGCAAAACAAAACTTCAGTCCGATAAAACCTTATTTATCTTCAGCTTTTCTTTGACACAGGACCTCCGGCAGATGTAATATATGTATGCCTTTTAAAAACTTCAGATTCGCAATTACTCCATGGAGAAGAATCCCGCAGCTCCAGTGCAATCTCTAAAATTATTCCAGAAAAACATATAAATGAGTAAAAAATAATAAAATCAGTATTGGGAAGTGGAAATATTGTCTGATAAGCCAAAGACACAGGATATGAAATATGAAACATTCGATGCTTTATATAAAAATAATACGACTAAAGCGTTAACTGAACGTGCGAAAAACTTACGTCTTTCGAATTACAGCAAACTGAATAAAAAAGAACTGGTTCTTGCAATACTGGAAGCAGAAATGGAAAAAGACGGAAACTATTATATGGAAGGTATTCTCGATGATATCCAGCAGGATGGCTACGGCTTTCTGCGTACAGTTAATTTTTCCAAAGGTGAAAAAGATATTTATATATCCGCATCGCAGATTCGCCGTTTCGAATTGAAAAAGGGCGACAAGGTGACCGGTAAAGTCCGTAAACCTAAAGAAAATGAAAAATATTATGGTCTGCTGCAGGTCGATTTTATTAATGACCATAATGCTGAAGAAGTTAAAAAGCGTCCGCATTTCCAAGCTTTAACACCTTTGTATCCGGATGAACGTATCCGTCTTGAAAATGAACCGTCTGATATGTCGACGCGTATTATGGATCTGGTCACCCCGATAGGTTTTGGCCAGCGCGGAATGATTGTTGCACCGCCTAAAGCCGGGAAAACATCACTCTTAAAAGAAATCGCACAGGCAATTACGACGAATCATCCCAACGTGAAGCTCTTTATCCTGCTGATTGGGGAACGTCCCGAAGAGGTTACAGATCTAGAGCGTTCGGTTGAGCAGGCTGACGTTGTGCATTCGACGTTTGATGAGCCGCCGCAGCACCATGTTAAAGTGGCAGAGCTGCTTTTGGAACGTGCGAAACGACTCGTTGAGATGGGCGAAGATGTAATTATTTTAATGGACTCAATTACGCGTCTGGCTCGTGCTTACAATCTGGTAATTCCTGCTTCCGGACGTACTTTGTCAGGCGGTCTGGATCCTGCCAGCCTGCACCGTCCGAAGCATTTCTTCGGTGCAGCGCGCAATATTGAAGCGGGCGGCAGCCTGACGATTCTGTCCACTGCCTTAGTGGATACAGGCAGTCGTATGGATGATGTAATTTACGAAGAGTTTAAAGGAACAGGAAACATGGAACTGCATCTTGATCGTCATTTAAGCGAGCGCCGTATTTACCCGGCAATCGATATCAGACGCTCAAGCACACGTAAGGAAGAACTGCTGCTTGATAAAAAAGAACTGGAAATCTTATGGCAGCTGAGAAACCTGTTTACAGATTCATCTGATTTTACAGAACGTTTCTTAAGAATTTTAAAAACAACGAAAACGAACGAAGAGTTCTTCGATGTGCTGAGAGACCGTATGATCAGTTCTCAGAAAACCGGAAAACCGGTTATATAAATTTCTTCGCAGATATTGCTTTTTACACCGCGAGAATGTATAATGGCAAAGTAATGCGTGGTGATAGCCACAAATAACTCTGTTCCAGATGGTCCAGGGCAAAGGAGATGACAATTATGAAACAAGGAATTCATCCTGAATACAAAAAAGTAATCTTTTTAGATTCAACTACAGATTTTAAATTCTTAAGTGGATCTACACGTACTTCTTCTGAAACTATGGAGTGGGAAGACGGCAACGAATACCCGGTTATTCGTTTAGATATTTCTTCTGATTCACACCCGTTCTACACAGGACGTCAGAAGTTCGCATCAGCAGACGGCCGTGTTGAGAAATTCAACAAAAAATTCGGTCTTAAATCAAGCAACGAACAATAACGAAACTTCAACTGCACTGAGTATTTCAGTGCAGTTTTTTTGTCTTAAAAATATGCTATAATAAAATAACTAAACGAACCAGGAAAAGGACGAATTCTTATGTTTGATCAACTCGAAATAATAGAAAATCGGTATGAACAGCTGACTGAGCTGCTCAGCGATCCTGATGTAGTCAGCGATCCTGAAAAACTCCGCACGTATTCCAAAGAACAAAGCGACATTCACGATACTGTTGAAGTGTTCCGGGTTTACAAAGGACATCTGGAAACTATTGAAGAATCGAAAGAAATGCTGAAAGAAACAGACGACCAGGAAATGATTGACATGCTGAAAGAAGAAATTGCAGAAGCTGAAAGCATGCTGCCGAAACTGGAGGATGACTTAAAAATCCTTATCATTCCGAAAGATCCTAATGACGAGAAAAACGTTATTATGGAAATTCGCGGTGCTGCCGGCGGGGACGAAGCGCAGATTTTCGCAGGAGACCTCTTCAGAATGTATTCGAGATATGCCGAGGATCAGGGCTGGCGTACGGAAATCGTTGAGTCACAAAGCAGTGAACAGGGCGGATTTAAAGAAATCAGCTTTTTAATCCAGGGTAAAGGCGCCTTCTCGAAACTGAAGTTTGAGAATGGAGCACACCGTGTTCAGCGCGTGCCTGAAACTGAATCGGGCGGACGTATTCATACATCTACAGCAACTGTTGCTGTCCTGCCGGAAGTGGAAGATGTGGAAGTGAATATACGCAACGAAGATATTAAAATTGATACGTACCGTTCAAGCGGCGCCGGCGGGCAGCACGTCAACACGACTGATTCCGCAGTTCGTATTACCCACCTGCCAAGCGGCACGGTCGTTACATCACAGGACGAAAAATCTCAGATTAAAAACAGAGAGCGCGCCATGAAAGTGCTTAAAGCGCGCGTTTACGATATGATGCAGCAAGAAGCGCATGCTGAATATGCTGAAAAGAGAAAGTCGGCAGTCGGAACAGGAGACCGTTCTGAACGGATTCGCACTTATAACTATCCGCAAAACCGTGTGACGGATCACCGCATCGGTTTAACAATTCAAAAACTTGATCAGATTATTGACGGCAGTCTGGATGAGCTTATCGAGGCGCTGGCTATTGAAGAACAGACTTCAAAACTGGAAGAACTGAACAATGAAACGATATAAAGCAGTACTTAAAGAGGCGGAAGCCTCTTTAAGTGTATCTGGACAGGAAACCCGGGTCGCAGCGATTGTAATGGAAGAACTTTTCGGTTTGAATTTTGCCGGGCTTATGGTGCACGGGGATGAACTGATGCCAAAAGAGGATTACAAAAAATTTTCTTCCGTTATCGAACGTGTCTGTCTGAATGAACCCTACCAGTACGTGCTTGGAGAAGCGTATTTTTACGAATCTTATTTTAAAGTTACTCCGGACACGCTGATCCCAAGAAATGAAACGGAAGAGCTCGTGGATTTCGTGCTGAATAACGAACCAGACACAGGTTTAACAGTGGTCGATATCGGTACCGGTACAGGCGCAATCGGTTTAACTTTAGCTAAACACTGGACTTCAAATAAGGTAATAGTGACCGATATTTCACCGGGCGCGCTCAGCACAGCGCGTGAAAACGGCAGACGCCTCGGGGTGAGTGCGGAATATTTAGAAGGCAGTTTATTTGAACCATTGGTGGATAAAGAAATTAAAGCTGATATAATCATTTCTAATCCTCCGTATATCAGCGAGGATGAGAAACACCTTATGACGTCCTCAGTGCTGGAATATGAACCCGCGGCCGCCTTGTTTGCAGACGACGGAGGGCTCGCTCTATACAAAGAGATGATTCGCACCCTTCCCGAGGTGCTGAAGCCCGGCGGGCGGGTATACTTCGAAATTGGTTTTAAGCAGGCAGATGCATTGAAATCTTATATTGAAACAGCCTGGCCTGGAACTATAGCGCACGTTATTAAAGACATCAATCAGCAGGACAGAATATTATATTTTACGCGGGGTGAAAAGAGTGACTAAAATTTGGAAAATTACCGAAGCAGACTTAACAGATGACAGTAAAAAAACAGAAATCGATGAACAGCTGGAAGAAATAAAAATTGCTTTTACATACGGTGAAATTATCGGCATACCGACAGAAACGGTATACGGACTTGCAGCAGATGCACGGAATGCTGAAGCGATCAGTAAGATTTTTTCTGCCAAGGGACGCCCGGGAGACAACCCTTTAATTATACATATCCACAATATTAAGCAGCTGGAAGACTTTACGGCTGTGCTTGATAAACGCGTCATTAAATTAATGGAAGCATTCTGGCCGGGGCCGATTTCTTTTATCCTTCCGCTAAAAGGAGATTATCTATCGTCAAATGCAGTTGCGGAGCTTGATTCTGTAGCAGTGCGGATGCCGAGCCATCCGGTAGGGCGCAGAATTCTGCAGTATGCTGATATGCCGCTTGCGGCACCGAGCGCAAATATCAGCGGTAAACCGTCCCCGACAAATGCAAGACATGTTATTGACGACCTAGAGAACAAATTATATGGTGTTGTCGACAGTGAATCAGCAATTTACGGCATCGAAAGCACAGTACTTGACTGCACGCAGTACCCGTACAGAATAGCCCGTCCGGGAGCGGTAACGAAAGAAGAGCTGGAAGAAGTGCTGGAAGCAGATATTGATACAGTGAGCGGAGAGACTGACAAACCGATTTCACCCGGTATGAAATATAAGCATTACGCCCCCGGTCAGCCTTTGATTGTAATCGAAGGCGGTATTAACAATAATACTAAGCTGCCAGTGGAGCGCCATCAGAAAGTCGGGATTATTGCACCTGAAACAAGCAGGGAATTCATCGGTGAAGATATACAGTTCATCAGTCTGTGCAGGGATCGTGACAGTTACAAAGAAGCAGCGCGTAATCTGTATTCTGCTCTCCGTATAATGGATGCTTCGGATGTCGATATTATTTTTATTCACGGTTTTGATAAGGTGCCGGAGTCAGCAGGGCTGATGAACCGCATATATAAAGCGACCGGGAATGAAGTGATTCAGGGTGAATAAAATGATTTTTGTATGTACAGGCAACACCTGCCGCAGTCCGCTGGCGGAAAGTTATGCGCGTCTAAAATATCCGCATATGGATATTGCCTCGCGCGGACTTTATGTTACGGAAGGCAGCACGAACAGACGGTCACTTTCCATAATTGAAGAAAAAGGTCTGCCTCTGCCGGCGAAACCGGCACAGCTCACAGCGGAAGATATTGAAAACAGCACGCTGCTCGTGATGAGCGGAAGACATAAAAAGACGATCCTCGCACAATGGCCAAAAGCGGATGTTTATCTTCTGTCTGAGTATGCAGAAGCCGGCGCGGCAGATATTCCCGATCCGTACGGCGGAACAAAAGACGAGTATGAAGAAGTATTTATAAGTCTAAAAGAATACATCGATAAATTTAAGTGGTAAAACCGGTAATCTTTTGAAACTCTTTATACCGATGGTTATAATATATTCTAAGGAGATGAGTGTATGAAAGTTGTGATTGCATCCGACCACGGCGGAGTTAATTTAAAACGGACCGTGACGGAATACTTAACTGATAAAAAGATTGATTTTACGGATCTCGGGCCGGACAGCATGGATTCTGTCGATTATCCGGATTACGCGAAACCGGTTGCTGAGAAAGTAGCCGCAGGAGAATATGATAAGGGTATTCTAATCTGCGGTACGGGTATCGGTATGAATATTACTGCAAATAAAACTAAAGGCATTCGCTGTGCTTTGGTACACGATACATTTTCAGCAAAAGCAACACGTGCACATAATGATTCCAATGTACTCGCGATGGGTGAAAGAGTTATCGGCCCGGGCCTTGCGCTTGAAGTGGTTGACACATGGCTGAACACTGTATTTGAGGGTGGTAGACATGAAAGACGCGTTTGTAAAATTGAAGAATGATTTGCAGGCATTGACTGACGATTTATATAAAGCTGATTTTTTCACGCCGGAAAAAGTGCTCGTTATTGGATGTTCAACATCGGAAACAATAGGAGAACACATCGGTAAAAGCAGTTCAGATGAAGCGGCAGACTTAATCTTTAAACATTTTTTTGAAATCGCAAACAAAGAAAATATGCACCTATTATTTCAGGGATGCGAACATATCAACCGCTCTCTGACAACGTCGAGACACACTATGGAAGCATTAAAGCTGGAAGAGGTTACAGTAGTGCCGCACAAAGAAGCGGGCGGAAGCTTAAGTGAACTTGCTTATAAGGAGCTGTCTGACGCCGTTGTTGTTGAATCGGTTACGGCTGATCGCGGCATCGATATTGGCCAGACATTGATTGGTATGCATTTAAAACATGTTGCAATTCCCGTAAGAACGTCTGTAAAAAAAGTTGGAGAAGCAGTTGTGACGATAGCAACAACCCGTCCGAAACTTGTCGGCGGACCAAGAGCACATTATAAATAAAGGGGAGAATATAAGTGTCAAATATTCAATCACAGGATCCACAGATACAGGAAGTTATTGATAAAGAGCTGGAAAGACAAAATAACAATATCGAACTTATTGCAAGCGAAAACTTTGTTTCTCCTGCAGTTCTGGAAGCGCAGGGTTCAATCTTAACGAATAAATACGCGGAAGGATATCCGGGTAAACGTTACTACGGCGGATGTGAGCATGTGGATGTTGTTGAAAACCTGGCACGCGACCGCGCTAAAGAAATATTCGGAGCAGAGCATGCCAACGTGCAGCCTCATTCAGGTTCTCAGGCAAATATGGCTGTTTACTTCTCAGTACTTGAACCGGGAGACAAAGTGCTCGGTATGGATTTATCTCACGGAGGACATTTAACACATGGCTCCCCTGTTAACTTCAGTGGAAAACTGTTTAACTTCCTGTCTTACGGTGTTGAAAAAGATACTGAGACAATCGACTACGATAAGGTAATGGAAATCGCCAAAAAAGAGCAGCCGAAAATGATAGTTGCTGGCGGCAGCGCGTATGTTAAAATACTGGACTTTAAAAAATTCAGAGAAATTGCTGATGCTATAGGTGCATACCTGCTGGTTGATATGGCGCATATCGCAGGACTTGTTGCAGCAGGCCTGCATCCGAATCCGGTGCCGTATGCAGACTTTGTCACATCGACAACTCACAAAACGTTACGCGGCCCGCGCGGAGGCTTAATTTTAACGACAGCGGAGCATGCCAAAGCTGTCGATAAAAATATTTTTCCGGGGATTCAGGGCGGCCCGCTGATGCATGTTATCGGAGCAAAAGCAGTTGCATTCGGCGAAGCACTGCAGCCGGAATTTAAAGATTATCAGCAGCGTGTTTTAGACAATGCAAGGGCCTTGGCCGAGTCGCTGTCAAAAGGCGGTCTCCGCATCGTTTCGGGCACCACGGATAATCACCTTGTACTCGTCGATGTTAAATCATTCGGCCTGACAGGGAAAGCGGCTGAAGAAGCGCTTGATGAAGTCGGTATTACAGTAAATAAAAACACGATTCCATTCGATGAGGCGTCGCCTTTTGTGACAAGCGGCATCCGTCTCGGCACGCCTGCGATGACAACGCGCGGATTTACAGCGGATGACATGACAGAAGTCGGTCATATTATCGTTGAAACACTGACGCGAGTTAAAAATGAAGAGAGTCTGGATGGAATTTCAGAGAAAGTGACTAAATTGACAGGAAAGTATCCACTATATAAATAAACTGCGTTATAATATATACCGGATGAGATCATCCGGTTAATTTGTGGAGTGGAGGAAGATATATGTCGAAAGTACAAGTAATGGATCATCCGTTAATTCAGCATAAAATGAGTTATATCCGTGATGAAAAAACATCGACAAAAGAGTTCAGAGAACTGGTCGATGAAGTGGGTATGCTTATGGCTTATGAGGTAACGAGAGATCTTACACTCGAAGATGTGTCAGTACAGACACCTGTTCAGGAAACTACAGCTAAACGCCTGAGCGGAAAAAAACTGGGTATCGTCCCTATTTTACGTGCGGGGCTTGGTATGCAGGACGGTATTTTAAAACTTATACCATCAGCGCGTGTCGGACACATCGGTTTATACCGGGATCCTGAAACGCTTGAAGCCGTTGAATATTATGCAAAGTTTCCGGGAGATATTGAAGAACGGGATATATTTGTTATCGACCCGATGCTTGCAACCGGTGCATCAGCCGTGGAAGCAATTACAGCAGTTAAAAAACACGGGGCAACAAAAATTCGTTTTATCTGTCTGATTGCAGCGCCGGAAGGTGTGGACGTATTAAAAGAAGCACATCCGGATGTAGACATTTATATTGCGGCACTTGATGAGAAACTGAATGAGAAAAGTTATATTGTTCCAGGTTTAGGAGATGCCGGCGACAGATTATTCGGTACACGATAAAAAATCATAGGAGATTGTTATGAAAAAAATTATGACGATTTTCGGTACGAGACCCGAGGCAATTAAAATGGCGCCTCTCGTGCTCGAAATGAAAAAAGATGAAGATATTGACCCGGTTGTAGTAGTTACTGCACAGCACAGAGAGATGCTCGATCAGGTGCTGACAACTTTCAATATTACACCGGATTACGACTTGAATATTATGAAAGCGGGCCAGACACTGTCAGAAGTTACCGGACGTGTAATCAACGGTCTCGAATCAGTAATTAAAGAAGTTAAACCGGATATGATTTTAGTCCATGGTGATACAACAACTACTTTCGCAGGCTCGCTTGCTGCATTTTATAATGAAGTGGATATTGGTCATGTTGAAGCGGGTCTCCGCACACACAATAAATATTCACCTTTCCCCGAAGAAGCTAATCGTCAGATGACAGGTGTTTTGGCAGACCTTCATTTTTCACCGACTGAAGACGCGCGTCAGAATTTACTGGATGAAGCTAAAAATCCTGAAACGATTTCAGTTACAGGAAACACAGCTATTGATGCTCTGAAAACTACTGTTGATGAAAACTACCACAGTGATATCATTGAAAAACATAAAGATAATAAAGTTGTGCTGCTGACAGCACACCGCCGTGAAAATATCGGTCAGCCGATGCATAACATATTTGGGGCTGTACGTCAGCTTGTCGATGAGTTTGAAGATGTGACAGTTGTTTATCCGATGCATAAAAACCCTAAAGTTCGTGAAATCGCGGAGCAGTATTTAGGCAATCATGATCGTGTAGAGCTTATCGAGCCTCTTGATGTGCTGGATTTCCATAACTTTGCTGCAAGAAGTCATTTGATTTTGACTGATTCCGGCGGCGTGCAGGAAGAAGCGCCGTCACTCGGTAAACCTGTACTCGTGCTGCGCGATACGACAGAACGTCCGGAAGGTGTTAAAGCAGGAACACTTAAACTTGCGGGCATTGAGCAAGAGAAAATTTACAACATGACTAAAGAACTGCTTACGGATGAAGAGCTTTACAATGAGATGTCTCAGACTCAAAATCCATACGGCGATGGTCAGGCATCACGCAGAATTTGTGATAACATAAAATATTATTATGAACTCATTAAAGAAAAACCTATCAGTTTTTCCGTAAATGATTAGAAATTGTGAACATGTTGTTAAAGTTTTCATATTTTGTTGACACAAAAATTGCGTTCCTATAAAATCATTAGAGTATGTAATTGTTTTCACAACGTGTTACATTACCTGGGAGTCGTCAAAGACAGTGAAAATTTTTAAAGGATATTTTAAAAACTTTATGAAATATTTAATAATACTTTTAATACTGAGTATTATTGCTTATATATTTACTTCTTTGCCGTTCTTTGCAGGGTTGTGCCTCGGCATCACCGGTTCTATGCTGTTATCTTATAATTGGTACTGGAATTTAAGAAATGCACAGCTCGGCGATGGCGGGAAAGTTAAGACGGGAACGCTGACGAGAATGCTTATCGTCACAGCGGCCTGTTTAATATGGGTGAGGTTTCCGGAAACTTTTAATATCATCGGTATTTTAATCGGGCTCCTCCTCACTTATGCGCTGATATTCTGGCGCGCAGCATCGGAACTTTTTAAACGAAAGAGGTGAAGAAATGGAACACGGAATTCCAACGTGGTCGTTTGATTTGTTCGGAATACCAATAGTATTCGAACTTGCAACTTCAATGATGATTATCATTACATGCCTGCTTATCTTTTTTACGCTGTTTTTCATGACGAGGAAGCTCGCGGTGCGTCCGACCGGCAAAGGTCAGGTGCTCGTTGAATCTTTAATGAACTTCGTTAAAGGAATAATCAAGAGCAACATGGCATGGAAAGAAGGCGCACAGTTCCACTTTTTAGCGCTGACATTGTTCTTATTCATTTTAATCGGTAACTTGGTCGGTATACCGCTGTCGTTTGTCGCACCGGATGCGGATCATACACTGTGGGTGAAATCACCGACAGCGGACCCCGTCGTAACGCTGACACTGGCAGGGCTGATGATTGTATTGACACACTACTACGGCGTGAAAATGCAGGGGATGCGCGGTTATCTGAAACAATATGTTACGCCGATGTGGTGGCTTGCACCGATTAAATTCATCGAAGAATTTACATATAACCTGACGCTTGGTTTACGTCTGTACGGTAACGTTTATGCGGGAGAGATACTGCTTCTCTTGCTTCTGGGATTAGTAACCGGGGGAACGGTGCTCGGAGCATTAGGATTTATTCCTTTAATGGTATGGCAAGGATTTAAAGTATTTATAGGTGCGATTCAGGCATTTATATTCGTAATGTTATCAATGGTTTATCTGTCACATAAAGTGAGCGATGATCATTAATATAATAAAAAAATAATAATATACAATTTTCTAGGAGGAAATATTTTATGAATTTACTAGCAGCTGGTATTGCAGCAGGATTAGCGGCACTTGGCGCATCTTTTGGTATTGGTATGGTTGTTTCTAAAACAGTTGAAGGTGTTGCTCGTCAGCCTGAATCACGCGGTCCGTTACAAACGATTATGTTCATCGGTATTGGTGTAGTTGAGGCCGTTCCAATTATGGCCATCGTTATCGCGTTCCTGCTTATGTTCACGTTCTAAGAGTCGTTATATAAGGCGAAGTCTTATTTAAAGATTTCGCCATCTTATTATGTAAATAACTACGAGAGTTAGAGACTTTTTTGAAAGGAGTGTACATAGGTGGAACTATTAATTTTAGGTGCTGCTGGTGAAACAATGGGTACGGCTGTTGGGACTTCGCTCGTTCTTCTTGCGAGTTTTCTGACACTGCTTGCAGTATTGTCATACTATGTGTGGAAACCAGTTAAGAAAGTTATGGATGACCGTGAACAACTAATCCATGATGATATCGATTTTGCTGAAAACAGAAAATTAGAAGCTGAACGCTTAAAAGAAGAGAACGAAGCACTGCTGAAATCAACGCAGGCTGAAATCTCTGAACTTATGGAAAACGCTAAAAATCAGGCGAAGAAAGAACAAGAGTCTATTATCGATGATGCACAGGCGCGTTCTTCTCAAATGATTCATGAAGCACAGGCGGATATTGAAAGAGAAAAAGAAAAAGCAATCCGTGATATTAATGATCAGGTAGCTGAACTTTCAGTACTGATTGCAGAGAAAATGATACAAAAAGAAATTAACTCTGATGATCAGAAAAACCTTGTAGCGAACTACTTACAGGAAGCAGGCGATAAATAATGGCTAATCTCAGTCAAAAATACGCCCAGGCTTTGTTCGACGTCGCAGAACAGCACGGCAGTCTTGAAGGTGTTAAAGCTGATTTCTATGAAGTGACTGAAGCAGCGGCTTCAGTCGGGAACTTTATTGAATTCATGGACAATCCGAAGATTACACGTGAGAAAAGAACTGCAGCGGTGGAAGCAGCTTTCGGTCAAAGCGACAGACTGCTCTTGAACCTGCTGCGCATCTTGTCGGATAAAAAACATATGTCATTGCTCGAAGAAATATACGGCGAATTCTTATCATTATATGATGAGGTTCACAATCAGGCACGTGTAACAGTGGAGTCGGTGTATAAATTATCTGCAGAAGAGCTGGATCAGCTTGGTCAGGTATTTATCGACAAAACAGGTTATGAAAAGTTACTTATTACCAATGAAATAAATGAAGAACTTATCGGCGGCGTACGCGTGCTTATAGGTTCAAAAGTTTACGACGGTTCTTTACGGAACCAGCTGGACAATCTCAGAAATAATTTTAAAGAACATACGAATAGCTAAAGGAGTGACATTTTCATGGCAATCAAAGCTGACGAAATAAGTACTCTCTTAAGAAGCCAGATCGAAAATTATGATAAGGATATGCAGGTTACCGATGTCGGTACTGTTATCCAGGTAGGTGACGGAATTGCACTTGCTCATGGTTTAAACGATGCGATGGCAGGAGAGTTAATTGAGTTCCCGAGTGGTGTACTCGGTCTTGCTCAAAACCTTGAAGAAAATAATGTTGGTATCGTAATACTTGGTCCAAGTGACGATATTAAAGAAGGCGACGAAGTTAAACGTACCGGCCGTATTATGGAAGTTCCCGTTGGTGAAGAACTTATCGGCCGTGTAGTGAACCCGCTCGGTCAGCCGATTGACGGCAAAGGCCCTATAAACACAACTAAAACACGTCCTATCGAAAGTCCTGCGACCGGCGTTATGGATCGTAAAAGTGTTGATGAGCCGCTGCAGACAGGGATTAAAGCGATTGACGCCTTAGTTCCAATCGGCCGCGGACAGCGTGAGCTAATTATCGGTGACCGCCAGACAGGTAAAACGACACTGGCAATCGATACTATTTTAAATCAGAAAGATCAGGACATGATTTGTGTCTACGTAGCGATTGGTCAAAAAGAATCAACGGTACGCCAGACAGTGGAAACGCTTCGTAAAAACGGTGCGCTGGATTACACAATCATCGTTACTGCGGGTGCAGCTGATCCTGCTCCATTATTATACATTTCACCATACGCTGGTGTATCTATGGCCGAAGAATTTATGTTTGACGGCAAACACGTTCTAATCGTCTACGATGATTTAACGAAACAGGCAGCTGCCTACCGTGAGCTGTCATTACTGCTGCGCCGTCCGCCGGGCCGTGAAGCATTCCCGGGTGACGTATTCTACCTTCACAGCCGTCTTCTTGAACGTGCTGCGAAATTAAACGATGATCTTGGAGGCGGCTCAATTACCGCACTGCCATTTATCGAAACACAGGCAGGGGACATCAGTGCCTTCGTTCCGACGAACGTTATCTCGATTACTGACGGTCAGATCTTCCTGCAGTCGGACTTGTTCCACTCAGGTGTGCGTCCAGCAATTAACGCAGGACTTTCAGTATCTCGTGTCGGTGGTTCAGCACAGATCAAAGCGATGAAAAAAGTAGCGGGTACGCTGCGTTTAGATCTTGCTGCCTACCGTGAGCTCGAAGCTTTCGCCCAGTTCGGATCAGATCTGGACGAAGCGACTAAAGCTAAATTAGACCGCGGTGCCCGTACAGTAGAAGTGCTTAAGCAGCCTGAAAATGCACCGCTTAAAGTAGAAAAACAAGTTGTTATTCTGTTCGCACTTGTTAACGGCTATCTGGATGATGTTCCAGTTGAAGATGTTACGCGCTTCGAAGCAGAATTCCTGAACTGGCTGGAAGCAAACGACGCTGACTTATTAAATGAGATCCGTCAGACTAAGCAGCTTCCTGACAGCGATGCATATGATAAAGCAATTACGAGTTTCAAAAAGCTTTTCAACCCTTCTAACTAAGAAGTAAGTAATTACTAAGGTGGTGAATTCATGGTTTCACTCAGAGAAATTAAAGGCCGTATTGGCTCTACGAAGAAAATGAGTCAATTAACAAGCGCAATGCACATGGTTGCCAACTCTAAACTGTCCAGAGCTGAACAGAATTCAAAAAAATTCCAGCCGTACATGGATAAAATCCAGGAAACAGTGAGAGCAATTGCAGCCGGTGATACCGAAAGCTCACACCCTATGTTAGAAGAGAGACCAATTAAGAGAACGGGTTATATCATAATTTCAAGTGATACAGGTAAAGCTGGTCCTTACAATAACAATGTCGTTAAAGCTATCACTGAAGAAGTTGAAAAAAGGCATGATAACAATCCCGATTCATATGATTTATTCGTCCTCGGAAAAATTGGCTATGAAACTTTAACAGGGCGTGGCTTCCATGTTACAAATCATCGTCTTGGATTACCCGACCAGCCGGACTTTGCCAGCGTAAAAGAAATCGCTGTTCAGTCGGTTAACGGATTCATAAATGAAGATATCGATGAGCTTTACATTATTTATAACAAGTTTGTAAATATTTTAGAGCAGCAGGTAACAGTTCGTAAAGTATTACCGCTGACAGAAACTGATATACAGACAGATCATTCTGAATCAGCACTCTCAAGTTACGAATTTGAACCGGATAAAGAAACAATTCTTGAAACAATTTTACCTCAGTATGCCGAGAGTTTAATTTACGGCGCACTGCTCGATGCGAAAGCAAGTGAGCATGCAGCACGTATGACAGCTATGAAGGCAGCAACTGATAATGCGACAGAGCTTGTTGGCGATCTTCAGCTGCAGTATAACCGCTTAAGACAAGCAGCGATTACGCAGGAAATTACAGAAATCGTCGGCGGCGCATCTGCACTAGAATAATTGGGATTAGGAGGAAATTAAATGGCTTTAGGTCAAGTAGTCCAAGTAATGGGACCTGTAGTTGACGTGCGTTTTAACGAAGGTGAATTACCTGAAATTAATAACGCGCTGGTAGTTAAAATTGACAATGCTGATTCAGAGCCGATCTCTCTGACGCTGGAAGCTGCGTTACATCGCGGCGATAATGTAGTCAGAACGATTGCGATGAGTTCTACTGACGGCTTGCGCCGCGGTGCTGAAGTAGAGAACACAGGTTCTCCGATTACAGTGCCTGTAGGAGAAGTGACGCTTGGTCGTGTATTCAACGTCTTAGGTGAACACATCGACTTAGATGGACCGATTTCAGCTTCTGAACGCCGTGATCCAATTCACCGTTTAGCTCCGAAGTTTGATGAACTGTCAACTTCAACTGAAATTCTTGAAACTGGTATTAAAGTAGTAGACCTTCTTGCACCTTATACTAAAGGTGGTAAGGTCGGTCTCTTCGGCGGTGCCGGCGTAGGTAAAACAGTTCTTATCCAGGAACTTATCAACAACGTTGCACAGGAGCACGGCGGTATTTCGGTATTCGCGGGTGTTGGTGAACGTACACGTGAAGGTAATGACCTTTATTATGAAATGAAAGACTCAGGCGTTATCGCGAAAACTGCAATGGTTTTCGGCCAGATGAACGAACCGCCTGGTGCACGTATGCGTGTAGCACTTTCAGGCTTAACAATGGCAGAATACTTCCGTGACGAACAGGGTCAGGACGTACTTCTGTTTATCGATAATATTTTCCGTTTCACTCAAGCGGGATCTGAAGTATCAGCGCTCTTAGGACGCATGCCTTCAGCGGTAGGTTACCAGCCTACACTTGCAACTGAAATGGGTCAGCTGCAGGAAAGAATCACGTCAACCAACGTTGGTTCAGTAACTTCAATTCAGGCGGTCTTCGTGCCTGCCGATGACTATACTGACCCGGCTCCGGCTCAGACGTTCGCTCACTTAGATGCAACGACTAACCTGGAGCGTAAACTTTCAGAGATGGGTATTTACCCGGCGGTGGACCCGTTAGCATCTACTTCACGTGCGCTTTCTCCGGCAATCGTCGGCGAAGAACACTATAAAGTAGCGAGAGATGTTCAGTCTACACTTCAAAAATACCGCGAGCTGCAGGATATCATTGCTATTCTCGGTATGGATGAGCTTTCTGAAGAAGATAAAAGTACTGTATCACGCGCACGCCGCATACAGTTCTTCTTAAGTCAGAACTTCCACGTGGCAGAACAGTTTACGGGCCAGAAAGGTTCTTACGTACCTGTTAAACAAACAGTTCAGGACTTTAAAGCTATCTTGGAAGGCAAGTATGATCATGTACCTGAAGATGCTTTCCGTCTTGTTGGCGGCATTGAGGATGTACTTGAAAAAGCGCGTCAGCAAGGTGTAGAAGTCTAAAACGGGAGGGTAAAACATGGCAACAATTGCACTTGATGTAGTTACTCCTAACGGTTCTGTTTTCCACGAAGAAGACGCGGAAATCGTTATTCTTCAAACTAAACAGGGTGAGCTTGGTGTAATGGCCGGTCATATTCCGACTGTAACACCGCTTAAAGTAGGTGTCCTTCGCGTTAAAATAAACGGTAAATTTGAATATCTGGCTGTAACGGAAGGGTTTGCAGAAATCAGACCTGAACAAATCACAGTACTGGTACAAGCGGGCGAGTTTTCAAAAGATATCGATTCGGAACGTGCCGAGGCTGCGAAAGAAAGAGCGGAAAATCTGCTCCGTCAGACTCAGGATGAGCGTGTCGACAGATATCGTGCAGAGCTTGCTTTACAGCGCGCGGTTAACCGTTTAGAAGTATCTAAATATTAATTCCAAAAAGACTGGATCTTCCAGTCTTTTTTTTATCGGAAGGAGGAATTATCTTGGGTTTCTCACAGTTTGCATTAATGCATATTCTGCTGCATCTTTTGTGTATTTCACTGGCATTCTGGGTATTAAAAGGAGTAAGTATTGAAAGTTTATTCAACAAAGGAGAAACCGGCAGAATCAGGCTGGTAATTATTCTGCTCAGTATCCTTTTAGGCACAGCGCTCAGCAACTTTATTATGGACATCTTCAGATATACACAGGAAGCATCGCTCCTGTTCAGCTAAATACTTTACAAGTGATGCTGAAACACCGTATTATTATAATGAATGGCATAGAGAAATATGGAGTGAGAAGATGGATAGAATTATTGTTAAAGGCGGCCGAAAGCTGTCGGGTTCTGTTGAAATTGAAGGAGCCAAAAATGCAGTATTGCCGATTCTGGCAGCTTCGCTCTTAGCTGGCGAAGGACGTTCAATAATTAAAAATGTACCCGAATTATCAGATGTAAATACATTAACAAAATTAATTACGAGAGTCGGTGCAAAAGCATCAGCTGAAAAAAATAGTGTTGTTATCGATGCGAGCGGTGAATTAAACTGTGTCGCACCTTATGAATTAGTAAGTAAAATGCGTGCAAGCATGCTTGTTATGGGACCGTTATTAAGCCGTTACGGCTACTGCAATATTGCTATGCCCGGCGGCTGTGCAATCGGTTCGCGTCCGATCGAGCAGCACATTAAAGGTCTTGAAAAAATGGGAGTCTCTTTCGAACAGACTGCAGGTTATATAGAAGGTAAAATTGAAGGACGCCTTCAGGGGACTAAAATCCATATGGATTTCCCAAGTGTCGGCGCCACTCAAAACCTGATGATGGCAGCTAGTCTTGCTGAAGGTACTACTCACATTGAAAATGCTGCGATGGAACCTGAAATTGTCGATCTTGCGAATTATATTAATTCAATGGGCGGCCGGGTCATCGGTGCAGGTACCGGACATGTTAAAATTATAGGTGTTGAGAAACTGCACGGCGCAGAACATACCGTCATTCCGGATCGTATTGAGGCAGGTACATTTATGATTGCCGGTGCGATTACCCGCAGTGAAATTCTTTTAAAAAATGTTGTTATCGAGCATTTATCTGCAGTAGTGGCGAAACTTGAAGAAATCGGCATACGGTTTGTCGAGGAAGGCAATGATGTGAGAGTTATTCCGCTGGAAAATTATAAACCAACGGATTTAAAAACTATGCCTCATCCCGGTTTCCCGACAGATATGCAGAGCCAGATGATGGCGCTCTTAACGACAATTGACGGGACGAGTATCGTTACGGAAACAATATTTGAAAACCGTTTTATGCATGTGAGGGAATTTGCAGCAATGAACGCAAATATTTCTCTTGAAGATAATCATGCGGTTATCCGAGGCGGCAGTCAGCTGTACGGTGCGACAGTCCGTGCCTCAGATTTAAGAGCAGGAGCGGCTCTCGTACTTGCGGGTCTCGCAGCTGACGGTTACACTACTGTAACTGAACTTCAGCATCTGGACCGCGGTTACGTGCGTTTCCATGAAAAATTGAAAGCACTTGGTGCAGATATTGAACGCGTGAACGACAGTGCGTCTGATAAGCATTTGGTGACTTCAGAGTAAAGGGGTAATACTATGGCAGAACAACAGCAGAAAATAGTTCACCGTAGGTTCCCATTGTTGGTTAGAATTCTATTGTTTCTCTACGTTGCAATCGTTCTCGTCTTTTTAGGACTGATGATTGGCTTCGGCATACTGGATAATCCGTTCGGGGTGTTCCGTATTGAAACGTGGGAACATATCATTAACTTAACTAGGGGTTGACGACAGACATGCTGACATATGATCAGATTAAAGCAATAATTCCGCACCGTCCGCCGTTTTTGCTGGTTGACAGAATTATAGAAACAGAACCGGGCAAAAGCTGTAAAGGTATAAAACAGGTATCCGGGAACGAACCGTTTTTTGAAGGTCATTTTCCGGATTATGCTGTGATGCCGGGAGTATTGATAGTAGAATCACTTGCACAGGTAGGTGCTGTAGCACTTCTGCAGCAGGAAGAATTTAAAGGAAAGCTCGCATTTTTTGCAGGCATTGATAAATGCCGTTTCAAAAAACAGGTAACACCGGGCGATACTTTGGAACTGTCAGTAGAGATTACTAAACTCCGCGGACCGATTGGTAAAGGCTCTGCAGTTGCAACTGTCGATGGACAGGTTGCATGCCAGTGCGAAATAACATTTGCAATTTCAGATAATGAAACAGACACAAAATAAAAAGAACAGCTGCACATCATGTTAATTTGATGAACAGCTGTTCTTTTTATTTATCTTCTTTTCTAAAGTTCTCTTTTGACTCCATACGGGAATTGAATTCATTAATCAGCGCTTTTCCTTCGTAACCTTCTTCAACCAGAAATTCCAGCAGATTTTCTGCATAATTAGGCCCCTGATCAATAATAGAACCTTTAAAAATTACAGATATTTTATCATCCATCTGATTGATATCCATCAGTCTGCCTGAAAATTTAGCCGGAGCATTTGAAGGGCGTGTAATAGTAACCATCATTTCCAGTAACTGGTTTTTTAATTTTTCTAAAATCGAAGACAAATCCCCATCGGTTACGATTTCAATAATCCACGGTGCGTCACCATATTCCATATTAATAATTACGCCGTCTTTTACTTCCGGAACGATAAAGTTCTGTTCCTGAATAATCTTCATATCTATTAATTTAAACGATTTCATATTTGCTGTCCCCTTTTAACAAAGTACAAAATTAATTTATTTGCAGCAAAAAATCCCCGGTAATTAAAAAACTGATTTATTTTGCTTATGTATTCATTATTATTGTATTATATATCGCACTGAAATGAAATTATTGTCTTTTGCAGAAAATTACCGCAAGTATTACATTGTAATCAGAAAGGGGGTGATAGTGAATGATGAATAAAGTATTGCTTGTCGGCGAACTTATCAGCAATAATGTTATTGCAAAAAATGCGCAGGGGAGTGTAAATGCATTTATCATTGCAACAGTCCGCGTACCAAAAGATACCCGGAGAGATAAAGAAGTACATTTCTTATACTGCAAGGCGTTCGGTAAAAGTATCCCGGATGTGCTTGACGAAGCGAAGACCGGCGACATATTATGTGTCAGCGGCCAGCTAGCGACCACATCTTTTACGAAAAAAGACGGTTCCAGGGAATACCGCATGGAAATATGGGCAGAGAGCATAAAACATGTGCCGGATAAAATCCGGGAACGCACTGATATATCAAATCCATCCCGCTTGATTGAACAGGCAGTACATCATTACAATATTAGTGAATCGCTTGGCGAAAAGTATGTACATACACTCAGCCAGGAAAAAACAGAACAGAAAACTGAAAAAGAAAAGCATATTGAAATAATTTCTAATATTGTAGATGAAAAAGAAAATGATAAAGATAAGACAGCACCTGATGATACTAAGAAAAAAATATTAGCCTGACAGACAGCCCCGCCCTTTTGAACTGTGTTCTACACCCATTCATTCTCACACACATGCATACTGATGACCTGCTGCGGTTAATCAGTATGTTTTTTTTATAAAGAAAAAGAATCTTTACGTTCTTGGCATTTATGTTACAAATAACAGATTAGTCTGTTTACTTTAGCGTTTAGGTTGTTTTTACATAAACTTTACAAAAGGCGGTGCAATAACATTTTCCCGGCAGTTTTTAAATAAGCTGAAGACGCGCGGGAAATGAAAAAGAAGGAGTGTAATAAAGCGGCCGAAAGAGAAATGAGATTGTAACAAGATTGTAAAGTAAGGACAGTCTTTTTATATTGCTGTAACCTATGAAACATAATTATCCTCTATAATGTGAAACAGTGATAAAAACGTTAACGGTGCAAGCAGCCGTAAAATATAATAACAAATTTTTTTTGGAGGATTATACAATTATGAAGAAAGTTTTAGCTTTAGGTGCAGCAGTCGCTGTATCAACAACGATTGCCTACAGTGCAGAAGCAGCATCTCATACAGTAGAATCAGGAGACTCTCTTTGGGCTCTTGCTGAAGAAAATAACGTGACGGTAGAATCAATTAAAAAAGAAAACAAATTAACTTCTGATGTAATCGTACCGGGTCAGATTATTGAAATCGACGGTGAAAAAGAAGATAAAGAAGAAGTTAAAAAAGATAAAGAAGACAAAAAAGAAGAAGTTTACATAATCAAAGCAGGCGATACATTATTTGAAATCGCAGTGGAATTCGATGTAACAGTTGCAGAATTAAAAGAATGGAATAACTTATCATCAGACATTATCTTTGAAGGCAAAGAATTAATTGTTTCAGGTGATGCAGCTAAAGCAGCTGCACCAGTTGAAGAAGCACCTGCTGCAGCAGAAACTGAAGCCACTCCAGCTCAGGAAGAAACATATGAAGAGCCTGCCGAAACAGAAGAGAATAACTACAGCTACCAGTCTGAAGAAGAGACTTATGAAGAGCCTGTACAGGAGCAGCCTGCACCAACACCGGCTCCAAAGACTCAAAATGTCAGCACAAGCGCTAACACTAACAGCGGTTTAAACTGGGGTGCTTTAGCAGCATGTGAATCAGGCGGTAATGCGAGCGTAGTAAGTTCAAACGGTCTATACCACGGTCTTTACCAGTTTGACGCTCAAACTTGGCAGTCAGTGGGCGGATCTGGTGTAGCTTCGGATGCATCAGCAGCTGAACAGACAGAAAGAGCACAAGCTTTATATAACTCAAGAGGTTCATCACCATGGCCTGTATGCGGTGCAAGACTGTAACAACAATATAATTTTTAAAGACCGGGACAATTGTTCCGGTCTTTTTCATTCTTAAAAACACTGTCCGATTGCGGATATGGTAAAATTAACAGAAAAAAAGGGGGCTTGCTGATGCTGGAATTGAAAAGTGTATCCAAACATTTTGGGAAAGTGCGTGCTGCGGAAAATCTTTCTTTCAACTTGAAAAAAGGAGAGGTTTTTGGTTTTATCGGACCAAACGGTGCCGGGAAATCGACGACGATACGGATGATTATCGGCGCCTTGAAACCGACTCACGGAGAAATCCTCTATGCAGGAAAAAATATAAAGAAAAATAAAAAGTATATTGAAAATATCGCTTACGTTCCCGGAGATGTAAACCTTTGGGGAAACCTGACCGGAGAAGAAGTAATCAACTTTATGATGAAGACACGCGGTTATGAGAACAATGAAGAAAAGCGTCGGCTCATCGACAAATTTAAATTGGACGGCAGTAAAAAATCGAAGACTTATTCAAAGGGGAACCGGCAAAAAGTTGCATTGATCAGTGCTTTTTTAAGCGATGCGGAACTTTTAGTCTTTGATGAACCGACGACGGGGCTCGATCCGCTGATGGAACGTGTTTTCCACGAGGAAGTAATACAGGCGAAAAATGCGGGGAAAACAATTCTTTTATCGAGCCATATATTATCGGAAGTGGAGAAGCTGGCTGACCGCATCGCCATTATCAGAAATGGTAAGATTATAGAATCCGGCAGTATGGCTGAACTGCGTCATATCACACGGATGGAATATATAATTGATACCGATGATGATATTACAGCCTTAAAACACCGTAGTTTTGTTCATGAATTTTCAGAATCACCCGATGGTTATCATTTATTTATCGACAATGAAAAAATCCCGGAATTTCTGAAATATTTAAAATTATATAACTTGAAAAGTCTAACCACAGCACCGCCGCGGCTGGAAGACATTTTTATGCGCTATTATGAGGATAGCCAATGACTTATTTCAATATGCTGATGAAGAATCTGAGAGTGAAATCAGCGCTTTGGATAATTGCACTGTGCGGTTTATCACTCGCTGTACCGCCGGTGTTCGAAGGGCTGTACAGTACGTCAGCAGAACGGGAAGGTATGAAAGTGACAGTGGACAATCCGGCGATGATTGCGCTGATTGGTCCGGTGCCTGGCGGCGAATATACAACAGCTGTGATGTTCGGTCATCAGATGCTGATGTTCATGGCATTGTTTCACGGTCTTTTCAATCTTATAATCGCAAATGGTCTGGCCCAAAAAGCTGAGGACGCGGGATTAACCGAATATATCCTGAGCGCAGGTGTCGGAAGAAAAACTATAGTTACAGCCCAGCTGATGAACGGTGCGGTTATTAATTTGCTAGTCTTTGTTATATTAGCGGGCGGTTTAAGTTTATATAATATTGATAGTCTGTCCTTATACGGAAACTTTTATTATGCACTCGGTCTTGCTTTATTCGGTTTTTTATTTTTCGTTATAACACTGGTATTCGGAAACTTATTCGACAGCGGCGACCTGACCTTCGGCATGTCCCTTGCGCTGCTCCTCGGGTTCTACTTATACCGTGCAGTAACAGACGCTTTAGATACAACTTACTCGGTAATATCACCATATCACTGGCTGTCGCGCATTGAAGTATACGGGAGTAACTCGGGAATATGGCTGCTGCCGTTTGCTGTGATTTTAATCCTGATTGTCCTGAGTTGGGTATTATTTTTAAAGCGTGACATCGGGGACAGTTATATAAAAATAAATAAAGAAAAGAACATAAGAAAAATATCCAGCTATCCTAAACTTGCTTTTCTAAATATGCGGGTAATGATTTTCAGCTGGCTTGCTGGTCTGTTTGCCGCCGGCTTATCTTACGGCTCCATATTCGGAGATTTGGAGAGTCTGATCGGAGATAATGATATGCTCAGGGAGGCACTCGGCGACAATAATCCGGCAGTCTTCTTTATCGGCATGCTGATGGTGATATCGGCGCTGATATCGGCTGTGCCCGCCATGATGATTAACGGACGTATTCTCACCGAGGAGAAAAAGGGACGCCTGGAAGTGATGAATGCCGGTACGCTGAACCGGAAAGTATCGCGCGGTACTATTTTTACAACACATTATCTGTACGGTGTCGGGACAGGAGTGTTATCTTTTCTCTTGACGATAGCCGGCATGTACCTTGCCAGTATAAATGTCGCGGATTTGAGTGTTTCTCTTAAAGACTTCGGTCTTGCGGCAGTAAATTACTGTGCGGGTATTATATTTATAGCAGGGATATCCGCATTATTTGCGGGAATCTCCAGAAAGCTGCATACTGCAGCATGGATATATATTGCCTATATCTTTTTTGCAAACTACTTTGGTGTGCTGATAAATATCGATGAAGTGTATTTAATGCTCAGCCCGTTTTACTATTTAAGTAATATCCCTTACGAAAGCGTGAATATCAGTGCTGTTTTAATTATAGCGGGCCTCGGAATTCTTTTTGCCGCAATCGGAACGGCGGTGTTCAGACGCCGCAATCTGCTTTGACGGCTAAAAGAAATATGGTACGCTTATGTCAATAAAAAGAATAGAACCCGCTGGGGGCGCCAGTACGGCTGAGATAGCGAATGCTTGTCCCTTTTCACCTGATCCAGGTTATGCTGGCGTAGGGAAGTGCAGATGATTACAGACGAAATCTCTTAATCGATCTAACCCGCTTCCCTGGAAGCGGGTTTTTTATTACAGGAGGATATATTTAATGACTTTACCTATTGGTTTAACTGTTGCAGGAACTGATCCGACAGGCGGAGCGGGAATATTTGCGGATCTTAAAGCAATGCACTCGCGGGGTGTTTACGGTATGGCTGCGGTGACTTCACTGACTGCGCAGAATACACTCGGTGTCCAGGACGTTTACAATGTACCGGCGGATTTTATAGACAAAGAACTGAACAGCATATTTTCGGACGAAGTGCCCCATGCAATGAAGACTGGAATGGTGGCAGAGGCGGATATGATGACTGTGATTGCCGAATATATCCGGAAGTATAATATTCCGTACGTCATGGATCCGGTAATGATAGCAACGAGCGGAGACCGTCTGATCACGGACACATCGATAGCGACACTGATTGATACGCTGCTCCCGCTGTCACATATAGTAACACCGAATCTTCATGAAGCAGAAGCAATTGCGAATATGACTCTCCAGACAGAAGAAGACATTCACCGGGCTCTGAAAATATTTGTTGATGAAATGGGCGCAGCCAGCGTGATTATTAAGGGCGGCCACCTGTCGGGTGATGCAACTGATTATTTATATGACGGGAAAAATATTTCAACCTTAACAAGAGCGCGTATTGATACGGATCAGACGCACGGTACGGGCTGCACTTTCTCGGCAGTTTTAACAGCCGAGCTTGCAAAAGGCCGTACGGTCGAAGAAGCGTTTAGAACAGGTAAAGCATATATTACCAGTGCAATACAAAATTCTCCCGGTATCGGTAAAGGCAGCGGACCGGTGAATCATTTCATCTATAAAGGAGACTGATTCAGATGATAGAAGAGTTAAGAAAGAACACACCGCTTGTAGTATGTATTACGAACGACGTCGTGAAGCCTTTTACTGCGAACAGTCTCTTGGCACTCGGAGCATCTCCGATTATGAGCGGTGAAAAAAGCGAAGCACCGGATATTTTAAAACATGCGGGAGCACTGCTTTTAAATATTGGCACGTGCACGGAAGAAAAAGTGCCGCTGTATGAAGAAATGGCACGCTGTGCTAACGTGTATAATATTCCAATCGTGCTGGATCCGGTCGGTTACGGCGCATCAGCGTTTCGCAGAAATCTGACAGATAAACTGCTCAGTGAATACAACATTGCACTTGTGAAAGGGAATGCCGGGGAAATACATGCTCTAAGCGGTAAAGAAGCGGTGTCTAAAGGCGTTGACTCAATCATAGAAGGAAATACACTGGATATCGCAAAAGCGGCCCACAGCATGTTAAACGCCCCTGTGCTCGTTACCGGTGAAATAGATGCGTATGTAAACGAAAAACAGACAGTCATAATGCACAACGGGCATAAGTATCAGGAAGTGATTACAGGATCAGGCTGTGTGCTCGGCGCGATAACAGCAGCGTTTTTAGCGGTGGAAGAAAGTACGGAAAGTATCGTTGCTTCCGTCAGCCTGTATAACATAGCAGCTGAAAAAGCGGCAGGAGCTGCCGGCGGCCCGGGAACTTTTGCCGCTCTCCTGATCGATGAAATTTATAACTTTAAAACAGCAGATTTCAGTGTGAAAAGAGTGGATTATTATGAATAAAGACATATTGAGACTGTATCTGATTGCCTCTTCATCCAGTTTTAAAAATCCGCTGAAGGATCTGGAAACTGCTTTTAAAGCAGGTGTAACATGTTTTCAGCTCCGGGAAAAAGGGGCGGATATTAAGACGGGCCAAGAACTTTTAGACTTTGCTCTGGACGTGAAGGCGCTGTGCAGCCGCTATAATACAGCGTTCATTATTAATGATGATGTGCTCTTAGCAGAAGCAGCTGATGCAGACGGTATTCATATCGGTCAGGATGATATGAATCCGGATATGCTGCCGGAGTACTTTAACAATAAAATTATCGGTCTGTCGGTCGGCAATTTAACAGAACTTAAATCAAGCAGCCTGTCCCGGGTAGCGTATCTCGGTATCGGTCCGGTGTTCAGCACTTTATCGAAAGAAGATGCGGGTGAAGCAATCGGCACAGAAGGGTTACGGAAGTTAGTAAACCATACGAAATTACCGACGGCAGCAATAGGCGGGATCACTGAAGAAAACTATAAAAGGTGCCTCGACAGCGGGGCAGACGGAATCTGTGTCATTTCAGCAATAACAGGAGCGGATAATATTGAACAAACCGTGACAGCTTTGTTGCAGTAACTTTGTGAAATATTGACCGTATTCTACGAAATTGGTTTTTATACACCTTTATTTATGGTACAATCTTTTTTATGTGAGATATTACTTAGAGGTGAAGAAATGATTAAAAAGTGGCTATTACCAGCGTCTATGGTACTGGTACTATTCCTTGCCGGGTGTGACTATTCACAGCCTGAGAATAGAGACGGCTTCTTCTATAACACTCTCGTCCAGCCGATGGATACATTACTGCACTGGCTTGGAGATAATCTGGACAATAACTACGGTCTGGCTATTATCGTCATTACGCTGATTGTGAGACTGGCAATTTTCCCATTCATGATGCGTACATATAAGAATCAGATGATGATGAGAGAAAAAATGAAGATTGTCAAACCAGAAATGGAAGCAATTCAGCAGCGCGTTAAAGTTGCGACTACACAAGAAGAAAAAATGGCGGCTCAGCAGGAAATGATGGGGCTTTACAAAAAGCACGATATCAATCCGCTGAATATGGGCTGTCTGCCGATATTTATTCAAATGCCGGTTGTCATGGCTTTATACTTTGCATTAAAATTCCCTTCAGAAGGCGGACTCAATGCTCATCCGGATTTCCTGTGGCTTGACTTAACACAGACAGATTACTTCATGGTCGCAATTGCAGGTATTGTATACGCAATTCAAGCCTGGGTGTCAACGCGCTATGTAGCAGAAGAACAGCGTAAACAAATGCAGCTGTTTATGTACATCTCGCCAATAATGATTATCTGGATTTCAGCAATTTCACCATCAGCTCTCCCATTATACTGGGCAGTCGGCGGTATCTTCCTGATTTTCCAAACTTGGGCAGGTAACACATTCTATCGCAAAAAAGTCAATGAAGAAATGGCTCCAATTATTGCTGCGCATGAACGCGAACAGGCTGAAAAAGAAGCTCGCGTTAAAAACGCTAAGGTTAAACCTAAGAAGAAACGTAAAAAATAAAACAGCATTGAGTTTTTGAGAGCGGGAACCCGATAAAGGTTCCGCTCTTTTTTTTGCTTTGAGAGGGAAGCATGATGAATAATTTATCAAAAAAACGTAAAAATATTCCCCAGGGGCCGATATCAGCTTCCGGGGAATCATACAAGTATTACAAAATCGGCGATATTAAGTTTGCCAGGCCTTCTTTCATCTTAATCCACAGGCCGCGTTTCTCATACTTTTCAGCAGTGAGTATCTCACAATGTCTAATATCTTCTTCAAATATCTTCCGGTGTTTTACCGCTTCTTCATCATCGTACATAAACGCGTTAACTTCAAAGTTTAATATAAAGCTGCGGTTATCAACGTTGGTCGTTCCAACAGAGACCACTTCGTCATCGATAATAAATACCTTCTGATGCAGAAAGCCCGGCTGGTACATATAAACTTCTGCCCCCATTTTCATGAGGGATGCAACATTTGAATATGTAGCCCAGTAAACAAAGGGGTGGTCCGGGAAGCTTGGAATCATTATCCTGACTTTAATACCTGATAAGATTGCAATACGTATCGCTTCCATTATTGACTGGTCGGGAATGAAGTAAGGTGACTGAATGTGAATCGTATGCTGTGCTCTGTAAATCATCGTCAGGTATCCGTACTTTATCTGCTGGTAATCTTCATCCGGACCGCTTGAAGTAATCTGCATTGTTGTCTCGCCAACAGAATCAATTTCAGGAAAGTAATGATCTTCATGTTTCATATTATTGCGTGTATCGTGCGAGTTCCAGTCAAGCATAAAGCGGAGCTGCAGAGATTTCACCGCATTTCCTTCAATGCGGAGGTGGGTATCCCGCCATGCTCCCATTTTCGGGTCGCGTCCGAGGTATTCGTCACCGACGTTGGAACCGCCGATATATCCGATTTTACCGTCAATCACAACAATTTTCCGGTGATTGCGGTTATTGATGCGGGGATTGATCAGCGGCAATTTGCTCGGGAAAAATGCCTCGACTAAACCGCCGGCATCCCGTATATCGCTGAAGTTTCTAAGCGATAAAGACCGAGAGCCGATGTCATCGTATAAAATCCGGACAGAAACGCCTTCTTTTTGCTTCTTTAAGAGCGCTCTGTAAAGTTCTTTGCCGATAATGTCCAGCTTAAAAATATAATACTGGAAATGAATATGGTCTTCCGCGTTCTCTATATCTTTCAGCATCTGAGCAAATTTGTTATTCATATCGGTAAAAGTAGTGACATCGTTATTGCTCGTCACAAATGACTGATTGTTGTAAAGGAGCATATGAATCTGCTTTTTATGTTTTTCTGCAACAGCATTCGAAAAGGTTAAACGGTTATGTTTAATTTCTTCGAGCTGCTCACTGACGAGATGTTCGAGCCCCACTTTATCATCTTCGTCCAATTTGAAAAGATTTTGCCGATAAATGGTACGGCCAAAGAGCATGTAAAGTATGAAACCAACAATCGGAAGAAAGAATAGTACTAAAATCCATGCCCAGACGCTTTGGGCGCTGCGGCGTTCGAGAAAAACAAGACCGCCGGCTAAAAGGAAGTTGATTATAAACAGGATGACAGTAACAATTGTAATTACTGTCGCATCTGTGATGTAAATATCCAAAAACGGTATCTGCACGAATGTCCACCTTCTTTAGAAAAAAGTTAATAAGTCTGTAATAATTAATATCTGAAAAGTATAGATAATTATAGCATAAACAAGTACAATTAAGTCAGCTATAAAAAGGGAGTGTCAATATGCGCAAAAACGACAAAAACAAAGTCAAAGAAGTCGTCCAGCTGCTGCATGAACTCGGTGTTAAAGTGACGGTTTCCAAGTCAAGATTTGAAATTATGAATCGCATAGCAAATAAAGATCAGCTCAGACTGAAAGAAAATAATATTTAAAATAAAAACTGCTGAGGAGGGATTTTACCTTCAGCAGTTTTTATTTGTTTTTAGCGCCTTTACTGAGGTGGTGGAAATACATACTGAGCATAATGCCGACAGCGAGCATATTTGACCACAGACCGCTCCCGCCGTAACTGATAAAGGGAAGCGGCAGGCCGGTAATCGGCAGCAGCTGAATCGTCATGCCTATATTCTGAATAATATGGAAGACGAGCAGTGCGAGATAGCCAATAATAAAGTAGGATGCAAAGCTGTCAGATGCCATGAAAGCCATGCGGATTAAATGCATCACCAGCATAAACAGAACAATGATGACAATAGTCGAGCCGATAAAACCGAACTCTTCCCCGATGATAGTAAAGATAAAATCGGTGTGGTTTTCAGGAATGTAAATAATACCATCGGCATAACCTTTGCCTGTAATCCCGCCTGAACCGATCGCGATAAGCGAGTTCGTCAGCTGAAATCCGCTGTCGGACTGGAACGCTTCCGGCGAGAGCCAGGAATAGATACGTTCAAACTGATATGGATGTATGCCCAAATAGCGTTCCAGCAAATCCGGCCGGTACAGGATACCGAGTATAAGCGCCAGACCGGTTGCCCCGGACACAGAAAGTGTCGGGATAATCAGCCACCAGCTGATGCCTGAGACTACTACAAGTCCGAGGAAGATGGCAATCATTACGAGTACCGTACCAAGGTCGTTCTGCAGCAGGATAAAGAGCATCGGCAGAATGGAAATTAAAATCAGCTTGAGAAGCAGCCTCAAATCCATGGATAAGGTATCCGTTAACTTATACTTGTTATGCTGGCTGATTACATAAGCCATTGTTAAGATATATATGATTTTTACGAACTCCGACGGCTGGATACTGAAAAAGCCGAATTGATACCAGCTTTTAGCGCCGTTAATAATCGGAGTTACTGATGACACCGGTGCAATATACAAAATGACCAGACTTAAAACGCCGAGGATATATAAAATCCATGTATAGCTTTTTATGAGTTTAAATGGTACCAGCATCAAGATAAAGGAAAGCAGGAAACCCAAACCGTAAAATGAAATCTGCCGTTTACTGAAATCAGTGGTATACTGGCCGCTGGTCATCGCTGAGCTGATTGAGATAACACTGATAGAAGCAAGCAGCAGAATTAGTATAACCAGAATCCAGTCGATGCGTGCAAGAAAGTTTGAATTTTGTCGTGTATATTTATTATTACTCAAGAAAGTCACCTAATTCATATAGAAATCATGACATTTAGTATACAACTATTTTATAATTATAAACAGTAAATACCAAAAAATAGGATGAAAAACTATGATAGAAGCTACGATAGAACAAATAGCAATATTTTGCGGGGGAGTTATGAACGACCGCGCAGAAGCAGTGAAAAACACCATGATTAAAGGTGTGTCAATTGATACAAGAACTCTGGAAAGAGGCAACGTCTTCGTGCCGTTTAAAGGAGAATATGCCGACGGGCACAAGTTTATTGAGACAGCATTTTCAAAAGGTGCAGGTGTCACGCTCAGCGAACATGATGCTGACAATATGGATTATCCGGCTATTCATGTGACTGACGGCCTTAGTGCCTTGCAGAATCTTGCACAGGAATACTTGAAGACAGTAAAGCCGGCAGTTATCGCAGTAACAGGCTCGAATGGCAAGACGACGACGAAAGATATGCTCGAATGTGTTCTCAGCGCAAAATACAAGGTGCAGAAAACGCCGGGCAACTTCAATAATGAAATCGGCATGCCCCTGACTATTTTACAATTGGATAAAGATACCGAAATATCTATTCTCGAAATGGGTATGGATAAAGTAGGGGATATAAATTTTCTAAGCAGAATGGCAGAGCCGGATATTGCTGTAATTACAAGCGTTGGAGAATCTCATATCGAAATGCTGGGGTCAAGAGAAAATATCGCCAAAGCAAAATACGAAATTGTTGATTATTTAAAAGATAACGGAACATTTATTTATTCAAGAGATTATCCGCTTCTCGATGAAATTGTTAAGAAAGACACGGCATATGATATTCAGACTGCGGGACTTCTTGAGGCGAATCAGTACACGATTGGCAGTGTGACAGAAAATGAACAAGGCACGCATTTTACTTTTAAAGATGTGCAGTTTGATATTCCTCAGCTCGGTATTCACAACGCCTTGAATGCATCCCTTGCTGTACTTGCTGGAGAAAAACTTGGAGTATCATTGAAAGAATCTCAGGAAAATCTTTCCGGACTTAAAGTAACAAGCATGAGAATGGAGCGCATCATGCACGAGAACGGCACCTTAATAGTCAACGATGCTTACAATGCTTCAAAAGCGAGTATGATCAGCGCTGTAGATACGGTCGGCCGTATGGCTCATAAGACAAAAATTCTTGTCCTGGCCGATATTCTGGAACTTGGGGATTACAAACAGGAGCTGCATGAAGATGTTGCCTACTTTATTAATGAAGGAAAGTATCAGTTTACGAAAATTTACACGTTCGGTGATGGTGCCGCATATATCCATGACGCCTTAACATCGGAAGATAAAGAACATATCTCATCGATTGATGAACTGCGTGACAAAGTGCAGGCGCATTTTAATGAAGATACAGTGATTTTGTTGAAAGGATCACGCGGTATGGCAGTGGAAAGGGTGATTGACGATATCTAAAATCGGAGTACTGTTTTTGCACGGCTATACAGGCGGACGCTTCGAGCTCGAGCCCACCTTTCGGTATTTAAAAAAACGCTACGACTTTGAATATGAATTTCCCCAGTATCCCGGTCATGGAACCACGCTGAATTTATCTTCCGTAACGGGGGATGACTGGTACCGGGAAGCGGAGGAAGCATATTTAAACTTAGCTGCCCGTGCCGATAAAATATTCGTCATCGGATTTTCAATGGGCGGGGTGTTTGCGAGTTTTATTGCACAGAAGTACCAGGTCGACAAGCTGGTGCTGATTGCTCCGGCCTTCGACCACACTAAGCTGAGCCGGCTGAACAGACTTAAGCTGTCTCCTGTAGAAGTAAGGGACCATATTGAACTGAATCTGGCAGCAAAGGTCAGACCCAGACTGAAAAATATTCCCCTCAGGGCAATGCAGGAATTTATTAAAATTGTCGAGGCGAAAATCGGCGATTTAAAAAACATCCGGTGTGAAACATTGCTTATTCACGGAAAAATTGATTTGCTGGTGCCGTATCAGACGAGCATTGAAGCTAAAGAAAAAATCCCGCATTCAAAACTTGTACTTATGGAACACACACCCCATTTGATTATGTATACAGAAGATAAGCTGCTGAAGCTGAATATACTGACTGAGAGATTTTTATTTCTTGACGTCCAGTTAAAACATCTTGTGGATTAGAGTGTTAAGTGTTACTATAGAGAAGTTGTACATGCGAGAAATGAAATAGTCAAAGGAGACTAAAGTTTGAAGATTTTTAAAGAATTAGGTATTAGTGACGATACAATTCAGTCGCTAACTGATATGGGGTTCACAGAACCTACCCCAATCCAAGTGGAAAGTATTCCCTTAGCATTAGAGAGAAAAGATATCATTGGTCAGGCTCAGACTGGTACTGGTAAAACTGGTGCATTTGGTATCCCTATTATAGAAAATACAACTAAAGGTGCAGGAACCCAAGTTGTTATATTAACGCCGACAAGAGAATTAGCAGTTCAGGTCAGCGAACAAATTAAAGCATTTTCTAAGAGAAAGAAATTAGCTACTGCAGTTATTTTCGGCGGCATGAGCATAGA
The DNA here is from genome assembly GCF_003387165.1 of Jeotgalicoccus halotolerans. Taxonomy (GTDB): domain Bacteria; phylum Bacillota; class Bacilli; order Staphylococcales; family Salinicoccaceae; genus Jeotgalicoccus; species Jeotgalicoccus halotolerans. Next base: position 13,240 of record NZ_QUMW01000011.1, on the reverse strand, counting down.
CCGTCAGATTAAAGACCTTAAAAGACAACCCGAAATCATTGTGGGTACACCAGGCCGTATGATCGACCACATCAACCGCCGCACACTTAAATTGCAAGATGTTCACACACTTGTATTAGACGAAGCGGACGAAATGATGAACATGGGCTTCATCGATGACGTTAAGTTCATCATGAGCAAAGTGCCTGAAGACAACCGCCACACACTTCTATTTTCAGCTACAATGCCTCGGGCAATCCAGGATTTAGTAACGCGTTTCATGGACAAACCTCACATCGTTAAAACGATGAACCAAAACAATTCCGATCCGCTAATCGATGAATTCTATACAATTGTAAAAGAGCTGGAAAAACTTTCTGTTTTCACATCATTCCTTGATGTTCACCAGCCTGAACTTGCAATCGTATTCGGCCGTACAAAACGCCGTGTAGACGAATTGACAAGTGCATTGATTGCAAAAGGTTACCGTGCGGAAGGTTTACATGGAGATATTACTCAATCTAAACGTCTTGAAGTACTGAAGAAATTCAAGAACAATTCATTAGATATATTAGTAGCTACCGACGTAGCTGCAAGGGGCTTAGATATTTCGGGTGTATCACATGTGTACAACTTCGATATTCCGCAGGATACTGAGTCGTATACACACCGTATTGGACGTACCGGCCGTGCCGGTAAAGAAGGAATGGCGTTAACATTCGTCAATCCTGTAGAGATGGACTTCCTGCGTCAGATAGAAAAAGACAAGAAGAAACCAATTCACACACTTCGTCCACCAAGTAAAAAAGAAGTAGAAAAAGCTCGTGAAAACGAAGTCTTTGAAAAAATCGGTGCATGGTTAGCTGATAACAAAAATCAGCATACTTTCGAAGTAGCTGATGGGTTAATGAAAACTCATGAGCCGCGCGAAGTCATTGCAGCGTTAGTAAACGAACTTCTGTACGCCAAAGAAGATGACAACATTCAACTGTCATTTGAAAAACCACTTTCTCGCAAGGGTCACGGCGGACGCAGAGGTAAACCGAACTATAATAAAGGCGGCCAGAGAAGCGGCGGCAATAGACGCGGACGCGACAACGGCAGACCGGGAAGAAACAGCGGCGGCAGACGCCAGGGCGGAAAACCGTCATCAGGCGGGCGCACAAGCAAACAAGGCCGTGTATTTAAAGATCATCAGAAATAATAATGATTCTTACAAAGCATTCACTTTTCAGTGAATGCTTTTTTATGTTTTCCGAGTGTTGTATTATAGAGATAAACTAACAGTTGGAAGTGTTGCTTATGATAGAGTTAAACGCGCGTGTCAGACCGTACATGACGGTCAAAGCATTATTAATATGGGTAACCAGTATACTTATATTTACTATAGCCGGCATCGCAGTATATTTTTTTTCCTGGCCGGTATGGCTGTATTATATTTTTATCGGTCTGCTCCTAATAGAGCTGGCGGGATTTGTTATCTTACGGCCCTGGATATACACGAAAGTGACATCTTACGAGCTTTTCGAAGACAGAATTGTTGTAAGACAGGGCTTCTTTACAGTAAAAACTCAGATGATTCCGATTAAAAGAGCGCAGGGTGTCGAGTTTAAAACAGGTCCTTTATCGAGAAAATATGATTTAGCTGCGGTCCGTATTAAAACTGCAGGTATCGGAATCGATATGCCGCCGCTTCAAATTGATGAAGCACGCGGTCTGAAATCGGATATTATTGACATCGTAAAGGAGGAAAGTACAGATGTATAGTCCTCAGAAACTTCATCCTGTTGCATATGCAGGAAGTGTCGTTAAAGGAATTAAGACGATGTTTTTCCCGGCAATTATAATTTTCTTTAATATGAGGGAAGAACTGTTTTCGGGCTCGGTTACTCCGTGGATGCTGTTCAGCGGTATTGGAATACTCTTCCTGGTTTTTGCAGTATTCACCGGTTTCGATATGATTAATATTTACAGAACGAGATTCTGGCTTGAAAATAATAAGTTTGTTTTTAAAAACGGGATATTTACACGAAATGAAAAAGAATTGGATATTAAACGCATCCAGTCCATCGATTTTAATGAACCATTTTTCCATCGTATTTTCGGCGCGGTTCAGCTCGATATTTTAACGCCCGGAGACGGTATTAAAATCGATACGATTAAAAAATCGCAAGGTAAAGATATTCAGAAAGTGATTTACGAAACACAGGAAGATATTGAAAGTGAAGAAATTGCAGTAAATCCGGGAGATTCAAGTCCATGGCCGAGAGCAGCTGCTCTTGAATCCGGGACAAAAGCAGCAGGACGTGAATTCGTTACACTGAAGAAAATGAATTTCAAAGAACTTATTCTAATGGCGATGACGAGCGGGGGGCTCGGAGTTTTTGCCGCGATATTTTTCGGTGTTCTGAATGTAGTCGGTGGCGAAATTTTGATTGAAAATTATTTTGAGTACTTCAGCGGACTCGTCAGAAGTCTCGTGTTCGGCATCGTTGTCGCCTCTTTGATCTTTGTAATTATCGGCTACGTTATCGGTACTGTAATAATTATGATGCGTAATTACGATTATACATTAAAGCAGAGCGGGGATGATTTGACAGTCGAATACGGTTTGTTCTCTAAAAAGAATAAGAGTGTCAATATAAACAGAGTGCAGAACGTCATTATTTCCGACAGTATTCTTCGGCGCTTAATCGGCTATTATGCGCTGTCGGTATCGATTACGAGCGACTCTCTTGAATCCGACCAGATCGACGGGAAAGTTCAGCTGCTGCCGTTTATTAAGAAGAAAGAACTGTACAGCATTATCAGAGACATTTTTCCGAATTATCACATGGAACTTCCAAAGCGTATTGTGCCGTTTCGTGCAATACGCCGTTATTTCCAGATTACACTGCTGATTTTCATTATCGGCACCGGAATACTCGCTTATTTCTTCCGCGGTGAAACATTTATGACATACGTATATATCGGAGTCGCGGTGATTCTGCTGCTTCTGATTGCAAGCGGTATATACAGCGCGAGGAATGTCGGCTATGCCATTTATAAAGACGAGATTAATATGATGACGGCTTCCTTCTTTACGCGTCGCCACTATGCAATTAAGCGGGATAAAATTATCGACACGACTTACCGCCGCAATCCATTTTTACACCGCGCGGATTTAGGACATATCGAGGTATCAACCCCCGGCGGCATTGCGAGCTCGTCGGCAGAAATTAAATTTATTGAAAAACGCGATATAGAAACTATTTGGAATTTTATAGAGAGGGGGCATGACGATGAAACGAATATCGCCGAAAGCGATCAAACTGTGGAGGATAAGAGAATATATTAATGCAGGCGTCTGGCTGATCATCGCAGCTGCAATCGGCATCGCCCAAATATTCTTTGATTGGCTTCCATCGTGGTTGTTTTTAATCCCTGCTGCCGCAGCGATTTATATAGTCATCGTTCATGCATGGATTATTCCAAAACTCCGCTATAAGTATTTCAGGTATAAAGTGCTTGAGGATGAAATACGGATTCACAGCGGTATCTGGTTTAAGTCTGAAAAAGCGGTGCCGCTGTACAGGGTTCAGAATATAGATACGACCGTCGGACCGATTATGAAGCGGATGAACTTAAAAGGCATCTCGCTGCAGACTTCGGCTGAGAAATTATATATACCTGAATTGGAAACAGATAAGGCGGACCGGCTGCGTCATGATATCCGGAATCTGATTAATAAAAACATGAGCAAACAGCAGAATGAGGGAATGTTATGATTACAGGGCTCGGGACGGATATTATAGAAATTTCACGTATTAATAAAGTAAACAAAGATGACCGTCTGGCAAAGCGGATTCTGACAGCGGATGAACTTCATCATTATAGAAATATGGCCAGTGAAGCTCGTAAAAACACTTATCTGGCAGGGCGTTTTGCAGTTAAAGAAGCATACAGCAAAGCGCTCGGCACGGGCATCGGCGGAGCAGTGAGCTTTACTGATATTAACTGCGTGAACGACAAGAACGGCAAACCGTCGCTTACTAATGCTCCAAATGCCCATGTTTCGATATCTCATTCAAGAGATTACGCTGTTGCAACGGTTATTATTGAGGAGGCTTAAGTAATGAGCGATAAATATTACAGGAATACAGTACTCGATGTAAATCTTGCTGCCGTAGAAAAAAACTACAGAGCAATTCAAGGGATTAATCCTGAGAAGACACTCATCGCGGTTGTTAAGGCGAATGCATACGGCCTCGGCGCAAAAGAAATCAGTGAACATCTTGCCAAGGCGGGAGTTTCATTTTTTGCAGTCGCAACATTGGACGAAGCAATCGATCTCCGTATGCACGGCATTAAACAGAAAATATTAGTACTCGGCACAATCAGCCCCGAACATATTAATAAAGCGGTTCAGCACCGCATCGCCGTTACGGCTCCGAATCTTCAGTGGGTGCAAAAAGCGAAGGATGAAGTCAGTGATAAGTACGACAAAGCAGTCTGGATTCATATTAAAGTAAATACGGGAATGAATCGCTACGGCACATCAGACGTTTCTGAAATTATGGAAATGATTACTGAGATAAATTCATTTGACCGTTTTATTTATGAAGGAATTTTCAGCCATTTTACTTCGAGCGATGAAGATAATGACATCACCTCAGTTGAATTTAATCTGTTTAAAGAGATCGTCAGTCAAGTGGAACGTCCGGAAAATGTTCACATCTCAAACTCCGGCGGTGCCCTGACTTTAAAAGAAGAGTTTACAACTGCAGTCCGGACGGGCATTGCGCTCTACGGCTATTACCCAAGCAGATACACGGCCTCAGCGACTCCGGTTATGCTCACTCCATCGGTTAAATTATCAACTGAAATTGCAGCTGTTCATCACTTGGAACCTGAAGAAAGTGTCAGCTACGGCCGAAAATATACAGCTGAAACAAGTGAAACTGTTGCGACTTTGCCGATTGGCTACGCAGATGGGTTATTAAGGCGGCATAGTGGGTATAATGTAAAATTAGAAGATGGTACTGAATGTGAAATCATAGGGACCATCTGCATGGATGCACTGATGATCAGAGTTCCGGAGCATACCGATGCCGGACAAAATGTTATTATAATCGAGGATTCTGCGAGGTCTGAGCAGTCTATGGAAAGTTACAGTGATTACACGGGAACTATTTCATATGAATCGCTCTGTGCTTTCGGGCGCCGTATTCCCCGCCGTTATGCAGGTAAAGATATTGAGTTAATCTATAACGAAGTAATTAATTAATGGACAGCCCGACAGCCGATTTATAGCAACGGGCTGTCTCAAATGTTATGATTAAATTAATAACTGATTTTTATGGGGTTGACTGTTTTGTCTAATTCATCTGCAAATAGCGAGTTCGAAAAAGCATTGGTAAATGGCTACATTGAAATGGCGGAGATTAATTTATTAATCGCACGGGAAAGCTTTTATGCTGAAAGTGAAGCTTACCGTATCGGCATTACTGTCACGGAACGGGAATGTGCTGCATGTAACGATAGTAAAGATGGTGAATAGATGAAAAGAGGAGAAGTTTATCTGGCCGATCTTTCACCTGTGCAGGGTTCAGAACAAGGGGGGAAACGCCCTGTTGTTATTATCCAAAATAATGTAGGTAACCGTCACAGTCCGACTGTGATAGTTGCAGCCATTACTGGGAAAATAAATAAAGCGAAGATACCTACACATGTTGAAATATCAAAAGAAGCTTACAAACTGGATATGGACTCGGTAATACTGCTTGAGCAAATTCGAACGGTCGATAAGACCAGATTACAGGAAAAACTTACATATCTGGATGAGGACAAAATGCGCGAAGTTAATGACGCACTGAAAGTCAGTCTGGAATTAGAACCGAAAAAGAAAAGAAAAAAGAATAAGGCCAACAGAAAATAGACTTTTGTGTACAAAGGTCTATTTTAAAGATGGGGGTGTGTTTAATATGACATATATTGATGATTTGGTAGAAGAATACAAAGGCATAATTAATGATTATATAAAATCTGGAAACGAAGATCAGCTTGCGGCGAAAGCTCATGATTTCAGTGAAAAAGCAATCGACTTGGATATTTCACCCGATGAGATGGTTGCTCTTCATATTGAACTGATCAGTGCAATCCCGCTGACGAGTTATGAAGACATAAAAGCTTCCCTTAACGTGCTGCAGGAAATAATGATCCGCTTTGGTTTTACATATAAGGATTACAAAGCAATGCTCAATAAGATGGAGCGTCACGATCAGGAAATGGATGTCGCTTCGAGTCTTCAGGAAACCATGTTAAAAACTGAGATTCCGGCTATTGAAAACGTTGAGATTGGCGCAATCAGCGTGCCTGCCCGCAAAGTGAGCGGTGACTATTTTAACATTATCGAACACAGTGACGGCAAATTGACTTTCGCGGTTGCTGATGTTATCGGCAAAGGTATCCCTGCTGCTATAGCCATGTCGATGCTGAAGTTCGGGATGGACTTGACGTCGGCATCCAATCCGCCGTCAAAATCTTTAAAACGGTTAAATGAACTCGTGGAAAAAAACGTCAACAAAAATATGTTTGTAACGATGTTTTACGGCTTGTACGATTTTAAAGATCAGTCTTTATGCTTCTCAAGCGCAGGGCACGAACCTGTTTATCTTTACCACTATGAAGATGACGAATTTGAGGAACTGGATGGCAAAGGACTTGTACTCGGGGTTATGAAAGATACTGAATATGAAGAAGTATCTTCCAGACTTGAAGACAATGACATGCTGTTCATCTATACCGATGGAGTATCCGAACTTAGAAAACACGACGGTACATTTATTAATATGGATGACATTAAAGAGATGATCAGGGAAGCGCGCGACCAGCACCCTCAGGATATTGTTCAATATATATACGAGGCGCTGACACGCATGCGCAACCAGAATTACAAAGATGACTTAACAATGTTTATAATAAAAAATAAATGTTCCGGCTAAAAAGTTTTAAAGTGAAGAATAAAGGGTAGACAAACTGAGGTATAAAATATAGGGATAACGTGATTGGAGTGCATACATAATTATGAATATAAAAATAGACGCTACGGAAAACGGCGGGGAATATTTAGTCAGTGTGAGCGGTGAACTTGATGTTTATACTGCACCCGAATTAAAACAGGTTTTCGAGCCTGTGGCTGCGGCAGGGGAACATGACTTAATTGTTGATTTAAGCGAACTTGATTACATGGATTCCACAGGACTCGGTATTTTTGTCGGCACGCTTAAAGATCTTAATAAGCATGATAAGGAACTCCATGTACTTGGAGTAAACGATAGAATCTTAAAACTTTTTGAAATTACAGGATTACGCGATTTAATGTATGTTAATAAGAAGTCGGAGGTCGACTGAAGAATGATGCCACAATATGATTTTATAGAAATGAAGTTTCCGTCAAGTGCAGAATATGTAGGTCTTATCCGTTTAACACTTTCAGGTGTTTTATCGAGAGCGGGAGCGACATATGATGATATAGAGGATTCTAAAATTGCAGTATCGGAAGCTGTAACAAATGCAGTTAAACATGCTTATAAAGATAATGAACAGGGTGAAATTTCTGTAGGTTTCGCAATATACAGTGATAAAGTCGAGATTATTGTAGCGGATAACGGACAAAGCTTTAATTATGAAAAAATTAAAGAAGAGCTCGGACCGTACAATGAAGATGACAATATTGATTATCTCAGAGAAGGAGGGCTTGGCCTCTTCCTTATTGAAACATTGATGGACAAAGTTTCCTTCAGAAAAGAACCTGGTGTGACGATAAGTATGACGAAGTATATTAACGAAAGTCAGGTGCACCCGAATGGAGAAACAATCTCGCAATAAGAATTACGGACTGCCGCCTGAAGAAGTGAACGAGCTGATTAAGAGATATCAGGAAAGTGAAGATGATATAGCACAAAGCGAGCTAGTAGAAAATTATACAAAGCTTGTGGAATCACTCGCTTACCGTTACTCCCGCGGCCAGTCGCATCACGAAGATTTGGTCCAGGTTGGAATGCTTGGTCTTTTAGGGGCTATCAGACGCTTTGATACATCTTTTGAGCGCAGGTTTGAAGTTTTTTTAGTGCCGACAGTAGTCGGAGAGATTAAACGCTATCTGCGTGATAAAACGTGGAGTGTTCACGTGCCGAGACGCATTAAGGAACTCGGTCCGAGAATAAAAAATACGACAGATGCTCTGACGAATGAACTCGAAAGATCACCGACAATTCAAGAACTCGCAATGAAGCTTGAAGTGACGGAAGAAGAAGTACTGGAAGCTATGGAAATGGGACAGAGTTATAATGCGCTCAGCGTGGATCATTCAATCGAAGCAGATAAAGATGGTTCGACAGTAACCTTACTCGATGTTATGGGACAGCAGGATGATAATTATGATCTGGCTGAAAAGCGTATGATTTTAGAAAAAGTACTGCCTATCTTAAGTGACAGAGAACAGGAAATCATAAAATCAACATTTATCGAAGGTCTCAGTCAAAAAGAAACCGGTGAAAAAATCGGTTTAAGCCAGATGCATGTGTCCAGACTGCAGCGTTCTGCGATTAAGAAACTGAGAGAAGCAGTGAAGGAAGCTGAATAAATTTATAAATGAGCCCGGTCTATTATAGATTGGGTTCTTATTATTAGGAGAGTACATAGTTATGACACATGAATTAGTAAAAGAAATATCGAATGAAATGAAAATCAATAAAGATTATGTCAAAAAAGTACTGAAGCTGCTCGGAGAGAAAAATACTGTACCGTTTATTGCGCGCTATCGTAAAGAACAGACGGGCGGGCTTGATGAAGTTGCAATTAAAGAAATTGAAACTAAATACCTGTACCTTGAAAATCTGAATAAACGTAAAGAGGAAGTTATTCGCCTGATTGATGAGCAGGGCATGCTGACAGATGAATTGCAGAGCGAAATTTTAAAGCAGACGAAACAGAGCCGGGTCGAGGATTTATACCGTCCGTTTAAGCAGAAAAAGAAAACCCGGGCGACTGAAGCAAAACGTCTCGGACTTGAACCGCTGGCGAATCTTATTTTAGCAGGTAAACATCGTGATATAGAAAGTGCGGCCGGAGAGTTTTTAACTGACGAAGTGACTTCTGTGGAAATGGCAGTAAAAGGCGCGAAAGATATTATCGCTGAGATTATATCGGATAATCCGCAATACCGTCTGTACATATTGAAAATTATTAAAGATACATCGGAAATCGTTTCCTCTGTTAAAAAGAATGCTGAGGATGAGCAGGGTATTTTTGAAATGTATTATGATTATGCTGAAAGAGTTAAAAATATTGTTCCTCACAGAGTGCTTGCTTTAAACCGCGGCGAGGCATTAAAAGTTTTATCAGTTAAATTAATGCATGATACCGAAAGAATAACGAATTATTTAAAGAAACAGGTTATAGAAGAACATGCCAAAACAAAAGAGCTGCTGGCAGAAGCTGTTGAAGATAGTCTAAAACGTTTGATTTTACCTTCGCTTGAAAGGGAAGTGCGTGCTGATTTAACAGAAAACAGTGAAAAGCATGCTGTTCTTGTTTTTGAAGAAAACTTAAAGAGACTGCTGCTGCAGCCGCCATTAAAAGGCAGAGTTATTCTCGGGCTGGATCCTGCATACCGTACAGGATGCAAACTTGCTGTAATAAACGACACGGGATCGTATCTTGCGAAAGATGTTATCTATCCTCATAAGCCGGTGAATAAAAAGGAAGCCGCTAAAACAGTTATCTTAAAATTAATAAAGAAATACGGTGTATCATTAATTGCGATAGGCAACGGCACTGCATCAAGAGAATCTGAAGAGTTTATCGGTGCGCTGATTAAAGAAGAAAATCTGGATATTCCTTATATTATCGTCAATGAAGCGGGCGCGAGTGTTTACTCGGCCTCTGAGATCGCGCGAGAAGAGTTTCCGGATTTTAATGTTGAGGAAAGAAGTGCCGTATCTATCGCGCGGCGTGTACATGATCCGCTCAGTGAATTGGTTAAAATCGATCCGAAATCCATAGGGGTCGGGCAGTATCAGCACGATATCAATCAGAAGTTTTTAACTGAGTCATTAAATTTCGTCGTAGAAACTGCAGTAAACCAGGTTGGCGTTAACTTAAATACAGCATCGCCGACACTGCTGCAGCATGTAGCAGGATTGTCTCCGGTTATCAGTAAAAACATCGTGGCGTTCAGAGAAGAAAATGACGGTTTCAAAAAGAGAAGCGAACTGAAGAAAGTTGCACGTTTAGGCGATAAAACATATGAGCAGTGTGTCGGGTTCTTAAGAATATTTAATGGAAAAGAACCGCTAGATATGACACCGATCCACCCAGAGCAGTATAAAAATACGTATAAGCTTATTGAAACAATCGGTTTAACTATAGATAATCTCGGAGAAAACAGCATGAGAGAAAAACTCGATGCATTAAATATTAAAGAGACTGCTGAAATGCTGAATATTGGTGTGCCTACCTTGGAAGATATTATTTCGAGTTTGAAAGCGCCGATGAGAGATATTCGGGATAAATACGATACACCATTATTGAAATCTGATGTACTCAGCATCGAAGATTTAAAAGCAGGTATGACACTGTCAGGAACCGTCAGAAATGTCACGGATTTTGGTGCTTTTGTGGATGTCGGAGTGAAGCAGGACGGACTGGTTCATGTGTCGCAAATTTCAACCCGGTTTGTAAAGCATCCGCTTGAAGTGGTCAATACCGGAGACATTGTAGAAGTTAAAGTGATGGATGTTGATGTACAGAAGAATAGAATATCGCTGACTATGAAAAATGTATAAAAGAAAAACGGAAACGACTCAGTCGTTTCCGTTTTTTTGATGAAGCGTATGATTACATGTTGTGGAAGTAGTCTGGAGTTTCTAAATCAACGTCGTTGATGTCGATTCCAAGAGCTGCTGCAACACCTTTACCGTAATCTGGATCTGCCTGATAGCAGTTATAGATATGACGATGTTTAGTGCGTGTAGTTGTACCTGTCATTTCATTTGCCGTATTGTAGAATAGACGCTGTTTGTCTTCATCAGACTGCAATCTGAATAATTTACCCGGCTGCTCGAAATAATTATCGTCATCTTCGCGGAAGTTGTGTTCGTAAATTGAACTGTACTCAAGGTCAAGTGCAGGCTGCTTAGCTTCCGGCTGTGAATTGTGAGCCCCGTAGCTGTTCGGATAATAATTGAGAGATGATCCTTCATTACCATCAACTCTCATTGCGCCGTCGCGGCTGAATGGACATACATTTTCAGCACCTTTAGGAGAGTTAACCGGAATCTGGTGGTGGTTAACACCCAAGCGGTATCTTTGAGTATCTCCGTATGAGAATAAACGGCCCTGAAGCATTTTATCTGGTGAGAATCCAATACCCGGAACAATGTTAGTCGGAGCAAATGCTGCCTGTTCAACTTCTGCAAAGTAGTTTTCAGGGTTTTTGTTCAGTTCGAATTCACCAACCGGGATTAAAGGATAGTCACCTTTGTACCATACTTTAGTTAAGTCGAATGGGTTATCAGGGTGGTTTTTCGCCTGTTCTTCAGTCATTACCTGAATATATACTTTCCATTTAGGGAATTCGCCATCTTCGATTGAGTTGAATAAATCTCTTTGTGAAGATTCGCGGTCAACACCAACCAGTTCAGCAGCTTCTTCAGCTGTATAGTTTTCAATGCCCTGCTGAGTGCGGAAGTGGAATTTAACCCAGACACGCTCATCGTTTTCATTGATCATGCTGTATGTGTGTGAGCCGAAACCGTGCATATTTCTGAACCCTTTAGGAATTCCGCGTTCAGTCATAATAATTGTTACCTGGTGAAGTGCCTCAGGCAAGTTAGTCCAGAAGTCCCAGTTGCTTTCTGCGTTATGCATGTTAGTTTTAGGGTCGCGTTTTACAACGTGGTTTAAACTTGGGAATAGTTTAGGGTCCCGGAAGAAGAAAACAGGCGTGTTATTACCAACTAAGTCCCAGTTACCTTCTTCTGTATAGAATTTTAAAGCAAATCCGCGAATATCGCGTTCAGCATCAGCTGCACCGCGTTCGCCAGCTACAGTTGAGAAACGTGCGAACATTTCAGTCTGTTTACCTACTTCGCTGAAGATTTTAGCTTTTGTATATTGAGTAATATCATGTGTTACTGTAAATGTACCGAAAGCACCTGAACCTTTAGCGTGCATGCGGCGTTCAGGAATAACTTCGCGGTCGAAATGAGCCATCATGTCGAGGAAGTAAGGGTCTTGCATAACAAGCGGACCACGGGGGCCAGCTGTCATTGTGTTTTCACGATCGCCAACAGGGTTGCCGAAAAGGGTCGTAAGTCTGTTGTCTTTGTTAGTCATCAATAACTGCCTCCATTAATTAGAATGATTATAAATAAACTATAACAAGCCGAAAGCACAAAAGCAAGTTTCGAAACCGTAATAAGATAATTTATTTAGCGAATTCAAATGAACTGTATAAATCAAATTTTTAGACGCTAAGTGAACAGGGGAGGGCTTTAAATGAGAAATCGAAAAAATACAGGAACAGCTGTTCACGATTCGCCATTATATAGTAGGTTCTAGAAAATTGATAAAAAGTAAAATTAAATTCGATGAAAGTGTTGACTTTGAAATCATTACTCTGTATATTAATAAACGTTGTATAAAACAGATGGCCCGTTGGTCAAGCGGTTAAGACACCGCCCTTTCACGGCGGTAACACGGGTTCGAGTCCCGTACGGGTCACCATCATTTTTTGAAAACAAACTATTGACTTCCTGCTTTCACTGAAGTATAATAGAGAATCTAACCGGTTGATCTTTCAATTAACAGGTTAAAAAATAAATAAACTTTGCAGTTGACAACAACTTGCTAATGAGATATACTAGTTCTTGTCGCTAAAAAGACAGTAATAAAAGATTGATACATATAATAAGATTTGCGGTTGTGGCGGAATCGGCAGACGCGCTAGGTTGAGGGCCTAGTGGGAGTTAAATCCCGTGGAGGTTCAAGTCCTCTCAGCCGCACCATTGAAAACTTATTATAACATATACCATGCGGGTATAGTTAAATGGTATAACCTCAGCCTTCCAAGCTGATGTTGTCGGTTCGATCCCGTCTACCCGCTCCATTTTAAATAAATTAAAGAACATTGAAAACTGAATGACAATATGTCAACGTTTAATTCCGAATAAAGAAGTCTTCTATTAATTAGGAGCAGACATTGAGGCGACCAATT
>NZ_QUMW01000010.1 GCF_003387165.1 Jeotgalicoccus halotolerans | reverse complement strand
GTTCATTCGTTGAATACCTTATGTTTGATTTCAAGAGAAAACTCCCCCTAAAGTAGTTTACTTTTTTAAGTGTCTACTTTAGGGGGAGCATATCATGGATGAATACGGGTTTTACTTATAATACTTTAATGTTTAGATCTTACCACCAGTTGTTAGCGTTACGGAATTGGATTGCTGCATCGACTGAACCATAACGCTTTTTAGCGTAGTTAAGCATACCAGAAGTCTGTTCTGCAACAGAACCAGTACCCCATGATTCTTTCGTTTGGCCTAATCCTTGGTAACCGTTCGGGCTTACTGCATTTGGATTACCGCTTGATTCTGGTAATACGATTGAGTTCCACATAGCTTCAGTGCCGCCGGCAGCTAAGAATTGTGATTTAGTTGATCCGCCAGTTGACTGCTGTGTTTTTTCAGCTGGTGCAGGTGATGCTGCTGCAGGCTGTTCAACTTCTTCTACTGCTGGAGCTGCTGCTTGTGTATTTTGTGCTGGCGCTTGTACTTCTTCAGTGTAGTTGCTGTATTGAACATTTTGTGTTTCTTCCTGTACTGCAGGTGCTGATTTTTCTACTGCTTGTGTTTGTGCCTGTGCTTCACCAGTTCCGCTGTATGCCCATGAGTAGTTAGTACCATCTGACTCGAAGTCGTAGTTAAAGTTTCCGTGGTTGAAGTTATAGTCGTAAGCACCTTCGTGTACTGCAGATGCATTTAATACTTCCGGATTGTTTTGAGCTGTGTGAGCAAGTTCTGCTTTATCTATAGAAGAAGCTTCTGCGTCCTGACCTGCAGCAACTCCTGTTACGCCTAAACCTAATGCTAATGTCGTAGCTAAAATTGTTTTCTTCATAAAATTTTCTTCCTCCAAAATATATATTATAAAAAGTAATTTTTTTCTCTCTAAAGCAAACCAAACTTTTATAAAGTCTTTGTTTTCCAAGACAGTTATCAATGTAACACACATATATTTTACATGTGTTACAGCTCAATAATAATAAAGTTACATTTAATATTTGGAATGTAATAATGACATCTGACTGTATTATTTCTGACTATTACCATTGAATCGACACATTTATGTAATATAAACATATAATTGTCATACTAAAAAGCCTGATCAGCTGAATTTTATTGACCAGGCTTTTATTTGTAAGTTTATTCTATACGCGTATTTTCCAGTTCTTCATAGTCTGTCAGATAGTATCGGCCATCCTGCTCAATCAAATTATAGCGGGCGTAGACTTCGAAAATACCATTAGTATTTATATGTGAGTATGTTCGGTAAGCATAGATATTGATACTGCCGTCAAGATTCTCCACTTCAGAATTGATAAAAACGGAATAAGTCATATGATTGCTGAAGTTTCCGGACGCTTTATTTGCAAACAAGGCGTGATAACCTGCTGAGTCAGGCTGGTAAAAGCTGAGTGCTGTCTCGTCATGGTTATTAAAAAATGCCGGCAATGAAAACAGATACTGGTGAACAAATTCCGACGGGTCGGAGATATCCTCCGGCATTTTTTCTGAACGCGGGAGGATTGAATAATTCACCGGGTCAGATTCTCCGTATTTTGCTTCAAAGGAATATTTGACGGCACAAGGCAGACAGTCGCTCCCGGGAGCTTCCGGCAGTGTGCTGTCAGCAACAAGGTCTCTGTATGCCTTAAACTGATCTTCAGGAGGAACGTTTTCGCATTCTGCCAGCTGGGTCATAATACAATGCTCAGCAGCAGTGTAATTTTCTTTAGACTCTTCATTATCAGCAGTATCTTCACTGTCCCTTGGCTGAGATTCTTCTTCCTCTGGCGGCTCTTCTGTTTCCAAATCTTGTTCTTCTGATTCTGCCGTTTCTTTTGAAGGTTTGGATACAGCATCTTCTGATGTATTGTTTTCCGGATCTTCCCCTGTCTTATCACCACTGCTGCACGCAGTTAAAACGACTGAGATTATTATGAATAACGGTATCATCCACTGTTTCATTAGATGCATCCTCCCTTCAGGATTATCTTGTCGGATTAAAAAAACTTCTTATTATAAAATATGCCCGAACCGGAGTGCTGGTAAACTAACCAGTGCAGACATAAGTTGTTTTATCCTATTAATCTGAATAAGCGTAGTGTTTTTCATTCCATTCTGAAACATCGGTTTCCAGAGGAATGTTTTCACTGCGGCGTTTTTTTGCTGAAACAAAGAATAAAATAGTAATCAGTACAGTAATTACAGCGCTGATTGCTAAAGAAATATCCATCGGAAGATTTAATCCGATAGGTGCGTTCACAATATATGTAGACACTGTCATCGTCATAAAGATAGCCGGCACGGCTGCAATCCAGTAGTTGCGTCTGCCGATGAACAGATACATTGCACCAATCCACAAAGCAATCATTGCAGTTGACTGGTTTGCCCAGTTAAAATACCGCCATAATAGCGTAAAGTCCATATTTGTCAGTATGATTGAAATGATAAATATCGGTGCTGCAATCCAAATTCTGCTCATTATTTTCTTTTGCGGCACGCGGATATAGTCTGCGATAATCATTCTGGCACTTCTAAATGCAGTGTCTCCGGAAGTAATGGGAAGAACTATTACACCTAGAACTGCGAATGTTCCAATAATCGGACCTAGCATCATCGTTGAAATTTCATTAACGATACCACCGGTACCGATTGTTGCTATCAGTTCATTCAAGGTAACCGGACCGTCAAAAAGACTCATAGCTGCGGCTGCCCAAATCATAGCAATGATACCTTCTGCAATCATCATGCCGTAGAAAATTCTGCGGCCCTGATTTTCGTTTTTTGTTGTTCTGGAAATAATCGGTGTTTGAGTAGCATGGAAGCCTGACAACGCCCCGCATGAAATCGTTAGGAACAGAAGCGGAAAGATTGCTGCGCCTTCCGGATGAGTGTTTGTAAACGACAGTTCTGGAACCGGCGCCTGGTTCCAGACGAGAGCAATCCCGATTCCCACAGTACTGAATAACAACAGTGCGCCTATGTAAGGATAGATTGTTCCGATAATTTTATTGATTGGCAGTATAGTCGCCAGCAAATAATAGATGAAAATTAAGACGACAAATACTACAGCAGGTACTGCTCCATTAACAAGATCGTAAAGTAAATCTGCAGGTGAAGCGACAAATACTGTACCGACGAGAAGCAGCAGCAGAATCGAAAAAGCATTAACAACATGTTTCATTGCTTTTCCTAAAAATTTTCCGGCAAGTTCCGGCAAGTGAGCCCCATTATTGCGTATAGAAATCATACCCGTCAGGTAATCGTGGACACCGCCGGCAAATATACAGCCGAGTACAATCCAGATAAATGCCACCGGCCCGTAAAGTGCTCCCATAATAGGACCAAATATTGGCCCCACTCCGGCAATACTGATTAATTGTATCAGCGCATTTTTATTTTTATGCATTGGCAGATAGTCGACCCCATCATGTTCTGTATAAGCTGGTGTCGCCCGAAGTTCTTTTGGCTGAAAAACTTTTTCGACAAACTTTCCATAAGTAAAATATCCTATTAATAACAGAGCGATTGCTCCTAAAAATGTAATCATTCTGCTCCCCCTATTTCTGAATGCGTTTTCATCATTATAGCTTACAAAATATACAAACAATTTTGGGAAGTTTCAGCTATCGTGTCGAAACAAGGGGTTCAAATGCAAAATAAGCGCTGTAACAGGTCTTTATTATAATTCTATGTGGTCACGGAGAGACTTTACATAATTTCGGCTAACCGGTATTTGAACATCTGTGCCTTCTAAGGTGAGCTGAAAAGCTCCGTTAAACCAGGGTGTCATTTCTGTAATTACTTCAGTATTAACGAGATAGCTCTTATGGACACGGAAAAATGAATGCGAAAGAAGACGGGATTCCAGCTCTTTTAACGTCTTTCTGCTGCTGAAGACTCCTTTAGACGAGACAACCGCTGTCGTATTGTTCTCCCGCGAAACAAACAGAACTTCAGCAGGGTTGAGATAAGTGATAGACTCTTCTCCTCCGACCGCGAGCTTGCCGCGGGCAGGTTCCCGTTTAAAGTCAAGCAGTTCAGAAACATGTGCAATTGCTTCTGCTAACTCCGTTTCATCAACCGGTTTTAGTAAATAATCAACAGCTTGAACTTTAAAGGCTTCAACAGCATACTCTGAATAAGCAGTTGTAAATATAATCAGCGGCGGGTTCTTCATCTTTTTCAATGTGGCAGCAAGCTCTATACCGCTCATTTCTGGCATATCGATATCGAGGAGCAGCAAGTCAAGCTCGTCAGCAATTATTTTTGCCAAAGCTTCCCGCCCGGTCGCAGCTTCTCCCGAAACTTGTATAGCCGGGTGTGTTCCGAGCAAATATTTTAATTCTTCACGGCTGTATTTTTCATCATCTGCCACGAGTGTTTTTATTATTTGATTCATTATTGAACGAGTCCTTTCAAAGACGTTAGGAAATTTTAGGTATGTTGAAATATACCGCCATACCATCATCCGGCCGGGACTTAAAATGGAGACCGCTGTCGCTGCCGAAAGTCATTTGAAGTCTTTTATTAATATTATATAAGGCAATCCCATTACCTTCTGTACTGCTGCTGACGTCTGCGGCTAAATTCACAAGTCTATTCTCGCGAACACCTGAACCATTATCTTTTATACACAAAGATATATTATCTTTATGGTCCCGGACGGTAATACTCAATTTACACTGATCAATTTTTCCTTTAAAACCGTGCTTAACTGCATTTTCGATAATAGGCTGGAGGGTTAAAGCCGGTAATTTATTATGCAGACAGCTGTCGTCTATATGATAGGAAACTGCAATTCTGTCTTCAAACCGTATTTGTTCTATCGACAAATACGCTTTTATATGCTCAACTTCGTTTTCCAGCGTTTTCAAAGACGCAGTTGTTGAATGCAGGTTCTGCCGTATAAATTTAGATAAAGATCTCAGAGCAGTTCTCGCTTTTTCAGGATTGATGCGAATTAGTGAAATAACAGTATTTAAAGTGTTAAAAAGAAAATGCGGGTTAATCTGGGCCTGCAGAATATTGATTTCAGCATCTTTAGCAAGATTATAGAGCTTGTCTGCCTCTGCCAGTTCAAGTTGGCTGCTCAACAGATTCGCAAGTCCGGATAATGTTTCTTTTTCTATAGATGTTACATCTTTTTGCGAATAAAAATAGAATCTCAAGGTGCCGATGACGGTGTCACGGCTCTTTAAAGATTCGATTACAGCTGCATTGCTGCTGCTGCCGATATGTGAAAGCTGATTTTCCGCATCATCAATTGTTGCGCCTTTAAGATTAAGCTCCTGATAAAGAATTGTACATACTTTATCAGCAGACTGCGGGGTTAAACCCGATTTTAAATGCATAAGTGTCTGTTCGGCAATGCGCAGTACTTTTTGTGATTGCAAAGCTGCGGCCTTTTCTTCTTCTTTTGCTACGCTTTTAATAATCAGGAGAAAAAGTGCGCAGCCAATTCCATTTGCTAGAATCATCGGCAGTGCGATGTGCTGAACAAGTACCAGTGCTTCCGTGTAAGGACGTGCTAAAAGAACAATTAAAGCCATCTGCAGCATTTCTGCACCGGCGCCGATTAGAAATACCAGCAGCGGTTTAGCTGTAATTTCCGGATTTTTAGTGCGAATCCAGGCTGCTGAAATACCGGCTGCAATGGTAGCGATACCGCAGGGAAATGCAGTGAAGCCCCCGAGCAGCATACGATGTCCCCCGGCAATCAGTCCGGCTGCAGTTCCCACTTTATATCCTCCGAACAGGCCGCCGAGCACAACGCCGATAACGCGGAAGTTAGCGATCGCTTCATGATTGAAAATATCTGTTTTTAAACGCTGCAGGAGGAAGGGTTCCGCCTGAAAAGTCACGCCGGAATAGGTGCCAATAATACCGAAAGCGCCAAAAAATATAATTGCTTTATACTGCTGCTTTCGGGACAGGGCAGCCGATGAAATCATATCTCTGAAAAAGCGCAGACGAGTTGCTATAAAGGCAAGCATGACAATTAATCCAAGTCTCTCGAGCATGATCAGCATGAGTTCGTACATCTGTATCTCCACATTTCTGTAATAGTATCATTATAATTATAGCAAATGGCAAAATATGAAGAGTACTTGTTATAAAACTGATAAAAATACCCCGCAAGCTGAATTAAGTTCAGCTTGCGGGGCAGACACTTTTAATTACAGGTCTCTCTCATCGACACCTGCTTCTTTTTGTTCCTGATACTCCCGTTCTTCTTTTTTAATATACTCTTCCATACGTTTGGAATTTGGAGTAATGGTCAGACCGAGATATTTTCTTTCTTCATTTGCATCTTTGTAGAATGAAATCATCATCATAATAATTACAAAACTGAAAGGCAGTGCTGCAATTATCGCTGCAGACTGCAGAGCTTCGAGTCCTGAGTCTCCGCCTGATAATAGCAGTATAAAAGCAATAGCTGACAAGCTGATGCCCCACACGACCTTAATACTTGCTGCAGGGCGAAGTGAACCATGTGATGTCTGCATGCTGAGTACAAAGGTTGCGGAGTCCGCTGACGTAATAAAGAAAGATGATACTAAAATAATCGCCAGAGTCGACAGAGGAACGCTCAGCGGCATCTCATTAAAAATAGCGAACAGCTGAGTTTCCGGGCCGAATTCAACCAGTGACGGCACCTTGCTCGCAACTTCAATGCCGGTAACACCAAATACAGTAAACCAGATAATACCGATAGAGGTCGGCACAATAAGCAGGCCTAAAACAAATTCACGTACTGTCCGGCCTTTGGATACCCTTGCGATAAAAATGCCGACAAAGGGACTCCAGCTGAGCCACCACGCCCAATAGTAAATAGTCCATGACTGGAGCCAGTCGTTTTTCTGATTGTTTAAAGGAGCTGCATCCAGCGTTCTCGATATAAATGTATTGATGTACTCGCCGGCAGCTGTCGGCAGCATATTCAGGATAAGGAGCGTCGGTCCCAGTATAAGAATAGTCAGCAGCAGGACAGCAGCGAGAAGCGTATTCAAATTGCTCAGGTATTTGACGCCTTTACTTAAACCGCTCCAGGCGCTGCCGAGAAACAATACAGTGACGACGGTGATGATAAGTCCCTGGATACTGATGCTAATCGGGACACCAAACAGGTAATTCAGGCCGCCGTTGATTTGAGTCGTGCCGACACCTAAAGATACAGCGACTCCGACCGCAGTTGCAAATACAGTCAGGACATCTATAAGTATTCCGACTGGTCCGTCTACTTTATCTCCAAGTATTGGACGTAAAGTTTTTGACAGAAGTCCTGATTCACCTTTTCTGAACTGAAAGTAAGCCAAGGCAAGTGCAACAGCACCATACATTCCCCAAGCATGTGCACCAAAGTGAAATATGGTTGCTCTGATTGCTTCCATTGTCGCTTCCTCTGTTTCGGGATCGGCAGTTGCCGGTGCGAAAAAGTGGGCGATCGGTTCTGATGTACTGTAGAATATCATCCCGATACCCATGCCTGCACTGAACAGCATCATCAGCCATGAACGTGTACTGAATTCAGGCTTGTGGTGCGGTTTTCCGAGTTTTAATTTGCCAATTGGACTGAAGATAAGAAAAATACAAAAGAATAAAGTAACGGAGGTGATTATCATGTAATACCATCCGAAGTAATTACTTACCCAGTCTGCTATGAAGCCTGCCACCGACCCGAATCCTTTTGGATTTATGGCGCCGATAACTACAAGTGTGCCGACTATCAGCACAGAATATATAAATACTTTCGATAATTTTTTACTGGCTGGATCTGAAGAATCCTTCATTAATGTGCTCCTTAATATTTTTAGGATGCGGATTATTCATCCGCGATTCCTTTTCTTTTAAATAAATAACCTATTGATAATATCAAACTTACACATCGAGTGCAATTTGAATATGAAAACAGCCGCATTTTCTGTAATGCGGCTGTTATAAAATTTAATTGTTAGCTGCTTTTTTATTACCGATTGACTGAGCCATGCCGGACAGGTAATACGAGTCTTCCACTGTACGGGTCCGCAGCACGGAGAACATTACAGCGAGGCTGAACGTTGTCCCTGCGCCGAGTCCTGCAAATATAAGCGCGGGAATGATGAGAAAAGTCGGCATAAATGCTATGCCAAACAAGCCGATAAAGAAAAAAAGCCCGCTCGGTCAGCGGGCTGAACTTTTAGTTTTCAAATTTGGCCATTTTATTCGCTTTTTCTTCATACTTAGGGAATTTATCTTTCAGCCATAATACTAACAATACGAGCAGATAAGCACCTGCAGCTATTGCTAGCAGGATATACATTATTGTGCTGAATTCCATGTTAAATGCCTGGCCGAAAATCGCATCTTTAAAGCTGGACACGACGAATGCCATCGGCAGGAATTCATAAAGCGTTTGATAGAAATTGTTTGCGGTTTCTATCGGGAAAGTTCCGCCGCTTGATGATAACTGTACAATCAGCAGCACGATTCCGAGGAATTTTCCGAAGTTGCCGAATATCATTACCAGCAATCCTATAATGGAAATGGAAACGAGAGACCATACAAGCATCGCAAAGTAAAATCTCCAGTGGCTGGCAATCTCAATCTGCATTACCCAGACAATTGCAGCATACAGCAGAGTTGTAATGATTACCGAGTGAGATAAAAACAGCAGACCGCGGCTGAGCCACTGGCTGAATACATTTTTCTTATTTTCGAATATTTTATTCATCGGATATACAACATTAAATGTAATAGCTCCGATATACAGGCTGACTGCAATAATTAACGGTGCAAAACTCTGCGCATAGTTTTGTGTATCCACCATGGACTCAATATCCAGGTTAACAGGACTTGCAATCGCTTCTGCTCCCTCATCACTGAAAACAATATTCTGCTCTTCTATTTCCGCAAGCAGCTCGTTAAATCTGGTATCAACCTCTGTAAGTGCTTCTGCCAATTCGCTGGAGCCTGCTTTCAACTCGCTGATACCGCCGTTCATTTGCCCAATACCTGAATTCAATTCAGAAGCCCCGCCAGCAAGCTGTGTGCTGGCTTCATTTAACTGGCCTGCTCCATTTTCAAGTTCTGACTGTGCACCTTGGACCGTCTGTGCGTAATTTCCAAGCATTGGTGCCAGCTGAGTGATCTGTCCTGTAAATTGCTGTTCACCATTATACAGTGTTCCTGCTCCCTCGCTGACTTGTGAAGCGCCGCTTTCAAGGTTGTCTGCGCCTTGTTTTAACTGCGCTGAGCTGTCCTCGAGCTGGCCAAGTCCATCGTCAAGTGTGACTGCACCGTTCTTCAGCTCAGCAATGGCATCTTGTGCTTCATCACTCTGGTCGGACAAACTGCCGAGTTCGCTAATCAATGTTTTGGTATATGTTTCTGTAATTTCTTTTTGAACTGTTTCGACTAAGACTGAACCGACTTGTTCAGACATAATTGAACCGATGAAATTGAATCCCGGATTTGTCTTTAGTTTAAGGTTTACATTTTCCGGTGATTCGCTTAAGAAGGTCATGGCATTATCAGAAGCATCTGCAGGGATTTCCAGATATCCGTATGATTCTCCGCTTTTAATTGCTTCTTCTGCTTTTTCCAGAGTGGAAAATTGCCAGTCCAGCTGGTCGTTATCTTTCAGCTCAGCTTCGATTTCTTTTCCGAGCTCTATATCCTCATTGCCTGCATCTTCATTTACTATATGGAACTGCATATCGCCTGTGCGGTCATATGGGTCCCACATTGCACCAAGAAATGTCAATGCATATATAACCGGAAATAATGAAATGAATGCAAGAGATACTAATAACAACGGTTTTTTAAATACAAATTTAAAATCCTGTAACATTTAATCATCCTTCATTTTTTTTGTGTTAAAGTTATCGTACACGATGTACAATAAACCATTATAAGGCGATTAAATTATTCTTCAATGGTTGATATATCCATGTTTGTAGGATAACCGACACATTTAAAAGAAAGGTTGTTTATTTTTGAAAAAAGATTTAAGAGTACAGAAAACATTAAACGCAATTGACAGTGCCATCATTACCCTGCTTGAGAAAAAGCCGTTCGAAAGCATTACTATCCAGGACATCAGTTCAGAAGCTATGATTAACCGCGGAACATTTTATACTTATTATAAAGATAAATACGAACTGATAGAGAGTTATCAAAATTCGATGATGACGGATATTGAACAGCTGCTCTACAAAAATATTACAGGCAGCAGTTTTAAAGATGTGGATGAGAATGATCTTAACAATACTATTTTGAAGATGTTCCAGTATCTTAAAGATAACCGCAGACGCGTGCTCGTTATTGCTAACAGTCTTGGCAGTGGAGAACTTGCGAAATATTTTTCACAGCATATGTTTGACTTTTATAAGGTGAAAAGCAGAGAATTCGGTGTTGAACTGGATTCTGAAATATTTACTGATTATTTGATTACTTACATCACGAACGCCCATATCGGTGTACTTTTAAAATGGCTCAAAGGCGGCTGTGAAGAGTCAATTGAAGAGATGGCAATGTTTATTGAAACATTTACGATAAATGGTGTATTCAAAACCGTGGGAATCTGATATGCTAATTTGAATACTTTTGCGGAAGGTAAAATGTGTAAGTATTGAAACCAAGGGAATATTAATAAATGAAGCGTAAAAATTGATATAAAACATAATTAATATTAAAGGATGTGTAAGCATGTATAAAAAGATATTACTGCCCTATGATTTTGGGAATTCGTTTGAAAATGTACCAGGCCAGCTGGCGAAAATGACGGAGAACAGTGAAGGTGCGATTATAACGATTTTTAACGTTATAACTGAAAATGAGATGTCCAGTGATGTAAAATTCAACGGCAAGCGGTTCAATCAAATAAAAGAAGATAAAATTAAAGAAATGAAGCCTTTTACAGACGAATTGGAAAAACGCGATCTGGAATATGAAGTCCGTTTTGAAGTTGGCCGTGTTATCAACGAACTGTTAACTGAAATTAACAACCATGATTATGAAGTGGTAGTAATGAGCAACAAACGTTCTAAAAGGGATATTAAACATGTCCTTGGTCATGTAACTCATAAGGTCGCAAAACGCGTCAATACACCTGTGATGATTATCAAATAACAAAAAATGCCTGCTTACCGGTCGAGTAAGCAGGCATTTTTTAATTATCTGTAATTCTTTCTCCAGTATCGAAATCAAAGAAATGTCCTTTATCCATATCAAAGGCAAAGGTCATTGTGTCGCCGGGTTTATTTTGGTTACGCGCATCTACCCTTGCTACAATCTCTTCTCCTTCAAGTTCGGAGTAAATCATGAATTCCGAACCAAGCAGTTCATTCACCCTGACTTTTATATCGAACAGTGATGCTTCTTCCGGCTTAGAAAGCTGCTGATACTCCTGAACATTCTCAGGGCGGATGCCAAATTTAATTTTCTTGTCTGTATACCCATGCTCTTTCAGTATATGCTTGTCAGCTTCCGCAACCTTAATATTTGTATTGCCGATTTTTAAACGTTCCCCGTCGAATATACCATCGAATATATTCATAGAGGGTGAGCCAATAAATTGAGCAACAAATAAGTTGTTTGGCGTATTATAAACTTCCTGAGGTGCACCCACCTGCATAATTTCACCATTATTAAGAATAACAATTCTCGTTGCCATGGTCAGTGCTTCGGTCTGATCGTGGGTCACATAAACAGTCGTCGTTTTAAGGCGCTGGTGCAGCTTCATAATCTCGGCTCTCATCTGCACGCGCAATTTAGCATCCAGGTTCGACAAGGGTTCATCCATTAAGAAAACATCCGCTTCTCTGACAATAGCACGTCCGAGCGCAACACGCTGTCTTTGTCCTCCGGACAGTGCTTTCGGTTTTCTGTGCAGATATTCTGTCAGTCCGAGTATATCCGCTGCTTCTTCGACCTTTTGTTTGATTTCCTGTTTCGGCCGTTTTTTAATCTTCAGACCAAAGGCTATATTATCGTATACGGTCATATGCGGGTATAAAGCATAATTTTGAAAAACCATGGCAATGTCGCGGTTCTTAGGTGCTATCCCGTTCATTTTTTTATCATTGATATAAAATTCACCGTCAGTAATCTCTTCCAGCCCTGCCATCATTCGGAGAGTAGTAGATTTTCCGCAGCCTGAAGGACCGACAAATACGATAAACTCCCCTTCTTCTATGTCCAGATTAAAATCTTTGACGACGACAGGTCCAGAACTGTCATATTGTTTTTTTATATTTTTCAAATGTAATTGAGCCATAATTTTTCTCCTTAAATGTAGTTATTTTTCTTCTCTGTCTCCGAGAATATTAGAGCCTTGTATAAAGTATTTCTGAAAAAAGAAGAATAATATGATGACTGGTGCCAGGATCAGCAGTGATCCGACCATGAGGTAATTCCATTGTGTCGTTGACTGTTCCTGGAACACCTGCAGACCGAGCTGTAAAGTATATAATGACTCGTCGTTTAAGTATAACAGCGGACCGAGGAAGTCATTCCAGACGCCGTTGAATGAAAATATTGCCACTGTAAACAGCGCAGGTTTAACCATCGGCAGCGCAATTTTAAAGAAGATTTGAAAATGGTTGGCGCCTTCCAGTTTTGCTGCTTCGATATAAGTATCCGGCACGCCTTTAAAAAACTGTCTTAAAAGGAAGATGTTAAAAGCACTTCCAAGCAAGTGCGGAATGATTAACGGATAATATGTGTTCACGAGTCCGATTTTAGCAAATATTACATATTGCGGAATTAAAGTAACAAAACCGGGCAGCATCATCGTGGATAAAACGATAATAAACAGTGCTTTTCTGCCTTTGAACTTTATCTTGGCAAAACCGTAAGCGATAAAAGCATTAACAAATACATTAGCCAAGACGACTATAACCGTGATGACGGATGTATTAAGAAAGTATGTGCCAAAAGGAATGACATTAAATATTTCTATAAAATTGGAAAATTGTATGTCGTCGGGTATAAATGAAAACTCCCCCCGGTAAATCTCATCCATTGATTTTAAAGAAATGGAGAGCATCCAAAATAAGGGTGCCATCATAAAGAGGCTGCCGGCAATCAGCAGCAGGAAGTTAAATCCACGCCAAAATTTCATATTTTTAGAATCATACATAATCAATCATCCTCATAGTGAACCCAGTATTTTGCAAACCTAAAGTTAATCAATGTCAGAATCAGCACGATGATAAACAGGATCCAGGACATTGCCATGGCATAACCCATATCGAACACATTAAATGCTTTAATCCACATATGCAGGTTAAAAAACAGCAATGAATTCTCGGGAGATCCAGCACTGTCGGAGCTCATAATGTATGCTTCCTGGAAAATCTGAAACGAACCGATGGTACTTGTAATGACGTCAAAAAAAATAATGGGACTGATCATCGGCAAGGTCACTTTAAAAAACATCTGGACTCTGGATGCGCCTTCCATGACTGCTGCTTCGTATAATGTTTTAGAAATACCCTGCATGGCAGAAAGGTATAAAAGCATCGCTCCGCCTGCACTCCAGAGTTTCATGAGAATCAATGAAGGTTTTGCCCATCCTGCATCAAACAGCCAGTTGGGACCGCTGATACCGAACAAGCTGAGGAAGCTGTTGATAAGCCCTGTGGAGGGGTCTAACAGCTGCATCCATAAAAGGTAGACACCGACCCCGGACAAGATGGCAGGCAGGTAAAAGACTGTCCTGAAAAATTTCATTCCCGGTAAGTTCTGATTAACAAGCACAGATATAAAAATAGCGGCAATCGTCGTTAACGGTACTGAAAATATTACGAAATACAGTGTGTTGTAGAGAGAAGTCCAGAACAGACTGTCATGCAGAAACATTTCCTCGTAATTTTGGAAGCTTACAAAGTCCATCGTTGAAGTCACATTATAGTTGGTAAAACTTCCGTACAGAGAGAAAAGCATCGGCCCGAGAATCAG
The DNA here is from genome assembly GCF_003387165.1 of Jeotgalicoccus halotolerans. Classification (GTDB taxonomy): domain Bacteria; phylum Bacillota; class Bacilli; order Staphylococcales; family Salinicoccaceae; genus Jeotgalicoccus; species Jeotgalicoccus halotolerans. Next base: position 255,826 of record NZ_QUMW01000010.1, on the reverse strand, counting down.
ACCTAAAAACCCGATTATCCAAAACAGGTAAATAGTTTTCATGATATTATAAGTGAATTAAGGGTATAATATTGCAAAAGTATAACGTTTGGCTTTAATATTAAATTAAATGAGGAATGTAACAGAGTTGTTTTTAATATTAGAAAGGATGTGTTTTTTTGTATAAAAAGATTTTACTTCCATATGATTTTGGAAACTCATTTACGAATGTGCCGAAACAGCTGGAGAAACTGACGGATAACAGCAAGGAGTCCATCATTACAATATTTAATGTAATAACAGAAAGTGAGATGGCGGATAATGTGAAGTATCAGGGCAAACACTTCGATGATATTGCAAAAGAAAGAGTCGAAGACCTTAAACCATTTACAGACAAGCTCGATGAGTGCGGTTTAAATTATAAAATTCATTTCGCCACTGGACGTATTCTTGCAGAACTAAAAAAAGAAATTGAAACAAATGATTATGAAATTGTAGTAATGAGCAATAAACGTTCTAAAAAGGACATCAAGCATGTTCTCGGCCATGTTACGCATAAGGTGGCAAAACGTGCAAATATACCGGTTATGATTATAAAATAACTTTTGATTAATAAAGAAGAAAGCTGGCTAAACATGGATAATAACTCATCTAAAAGCATCATATTAATCGGGGCGGGAATTATGAGTACAACACTCGGTTCCTTTCTCAGAGATTTAGAGCCCGGATGGAATATTAAACTGTTTGAACGGCTGGATGCTCCCGGGAATGAAAGTTCTCATGAAACAAATAACGCGGGAACAGGACATGCTGCATTATGTGAATTAAATTATACTGTTGAGCAAAAAGACGGTTCTATTGATATCGGGAAAGCGAAAGCAATTAATGAACAATTTGAGATTTCCAAACAGTTCTGGTCTTATTTAATTAAGAATAATTATATAAGGAACCCGAAAGAATTCATTCGCCCGCTGCCTCATATCAGTTTTGTCATGGGCAGAGGTAATGTAGATTTTCTAAAACGGCGCTATGAAGCCCTCATGACGCATCCTATGTTCCGTAATATGGAATATACAGAAGATAATAATAAACTGAAACAGTGGATACCGTTGATGATGAATGGCCGGGAATCAGGAGAGCCTGTAGCTGCAAGTAAAATCGATGACGGTACCGATGTTAATTTTGGGGAATTAACGCGTAAAATGGCACGCAATATTAATGAACATGATAATGCTGCTGTTTATTACCGTCATGAAGTTTTAGATTTTAGACAGCTGGAAAATAAGAGATGGGAAGTTAAAATCCGCAATCTTGAGGAAGATAAAATTGAATACCACACTGCAGACTATATTTTCATCGGGGCGGGCGGACATGCAATTCCTCTGCTGCAGAAAACAAAAATACCTGAAAGCAGACATCTGGGCGGATTCCCAATCAGCGGTGCTTTTTTAGTCTGCAACAATCCTGAGGTGGTCAGCCGTCATAATGCTAAAGTTTATGGTAAAGAACCGTACGGAACACCCCCAATGACAGTACCTCACTTAGACAGACGCTATATCCAGGGACAGGAGAGTCTGCTGTTCGGACCCTTTGCGGCCATAGGACCGAAGTTTTTAAAATATGGTTCGAATCTGGATCTCTTTAAATCCATCAATGCGGATAATCTTCTGACGATGGCTTCGGCAGGTGCTAAAAATATTCCGCTGGTGAAATATTCAATCCAGCAGGTGCTGATGCGTAAAGCCGATAGAATGAAAGAACTCAGAAGATTTGTTCCTGAGGCGAAAGACGAGGACTGGGATATTCATATCGCAGGTAAACGTGTGCAAGTCATTAAAGATACAAAAGAGCATGGTAAAGGTTTCATTCAGTTTGGTACGGAAGTGGTCAGTTCAGAAGATAACTCTGTGATAGCTCTTCTGGGTGAATCACCAGGCGCATCAGTGTCAGTTTCAGTTGTGCTCGAAGTATTTAGACAGAGTTTCCCGGAATACACTGAAAAATGGGAAACAAAATTAAAAGAAATGATACCCTCTTACGGACAGTCATTAATTGAAGACAGCGACTTGCTTGAGAAAGTCAGAAAAATGTCATCAGAAGAGCTGGAACTCAAATAAAAGCGAACCGGGACAACTTTGTCCCGGTTTTTGTATGATTTCAGAGTTTGGCCGGCCAAAGAGCATAGCTTTCACTTCTTCAGACCAGCCTTTATAAGATTTAACTGCATTCCTTTAAAATATAAATAGCATTTATAACTTATTCATTATATAATTTTAAATATTCAAACTATTTTAAGAGGATACAAAATTAAATAATATTAGGGGGTACTGCTATGTTTAAAAAGCTGTTATTACTGTTTACGCTGCTGGTCCTATCAGTCGCTGCGGCCTGTTCTAATGATGAAACTGCTGAGATAGACGGAGACGAATCTGCTGAAGAAGCTAAAACCGGCGATATCGTTGTTGGGTTTGACCAGGATTTATCGACTATAGATCCTCATGGAACTAACGATGTTAATGCGATACAAGTCAGGCGTCATCTGTATCAGACGCTTGTCGCTCGGGAACTTGATATGTCCCGAAAGCCCGGCCTTGCTGCAGAATGGGAGCAGACAGACGAAACTACGTGGAACTTTAAATTAGCTGAAGGTGTAACGTTTCATAACGGCTCTGAATTTACTGCGGACGATGTAAAGGCATCGCTCGAACGTGTACAGGATCCGAGCATCAGTGCTCCTACCGTGTTCCTTTTCGAAATGATTGAAGATATTGAAATTGTGAATGATTATGAACTGAATATTACTACCTCATATCCATTTGCCCCGCTGCCTGATAATCTAGCGCACACGGCAGCAAGTATTATGAGTAAAGAAAGTATCGATGCTGATTATCAAAATGCTATTGATCAGGCAGGATTAGAAATAACGGCAGAAGATTATTACGAGCTGCGTGATGCAGGCAGTCAAGAGTTTACAGACGTTTCCGACCAGATTTCAGAGCATACCGGCACTTATATTTCAGAAAACCCGGATGGAACCAACTATGTTAAGTTTAAAGCGAGAGCACCGGGACAGAATATAGAATTTGAAAGATTTGAAGATTTTTCAGGAGAAAGCAATATTGATAACCTGACATTTGTTATTATTCCTGAGTCAGGTTCGATGATGGCAGAATTGGAATCCGGCGGGATAAATATTACCACACCTGTAGATATGGCCATGATGGACAGGGTTCAAAACAGTGACAGCACTGAATTTGTTGAAGCGGAATCCTTGAGAACCAACTATCTTGGATTCAATACAGAAAAAGAACCGTTTGATGATGTGAAAGTGCGTCAGGCTATTGATTTTGCGATTGACAGAGAAGAATTAAAAGAAGGTATATATAACGGTCAAGCTGCAATTCCGAACAGCATGGTTTCCTCAAGTGTCTTTGGTTATGATGAGGAATTACCCGAAGTTCAACAGGATATGGAGAAAGCGCAGGCTGCACTTAGTAAATCAAATTACGCTGACGGCTTCGATGCAACTATCTGGGTCAATGACAGTCAGGATTTAATTGATTCGGCAGTGTATATTCAGGAACAGCTTAAAGAATTAAATATCAATATTACAATTGAACAATATGAAATGGCGACATTTATGGAACGTTTAGGACAGGGTCAGCATGATATGTTCCTGCTCAGTTTCACAGCATCTACCGGCGATGCGGATTATCTGTTATCTGCGCTGACACTCAGCACTAATAGAGGTTTTGGCGGCAACAGGGCATTCTATACGAACGAAGATGTTGATGCTGCACTTGAGAGTGCACGCAGTGCAACAGAAGATGCGGACAGACTGGCAAGGTATACAAATATCCATAATATGCTTCGTGAAGATGTGCCGTATGCACCTTTAGTTCATCCAAATATGACTTTGGCGTATAATACAGCTCAGCTTGACAATGTCGAGCTTGATGCAGCGGGTTATATCAGACTTGAAAACCTTACTTTTAAATGACAAAACAGCACTGCCGCCAGTTAGCGGCAGTGCTGTTTTTCTTAAGTTATGATTTACCTTTCAATAAGGCATACCAGTACATAATCGGCAGCATATTCTTTTTAAACTGATAAAAAATTATCTTATCATCAGCCTGATTCAGGAAAGTCGTTTCTTTCGGCTTCCTTTCATAACCGAATTCAGCAAGAATCAGCTCACCGTATTCAGTGGCGATGGGACAGGCTGTTCTGCCGTCATATTTATGAGTGGGTTCCTGATCACTCATACGCTCGATTAGATTATCGACGAGCACCGGCAGCTGTTTTCTGACAGCAGCACCCATTTTTACTGTCGGCAGGCTCGATGAATCGCCAAGGGAAAATACAGTAGTGTATTTTTTGTGCATCATCGTGTGTTTATCAACATCCACCCAGCCTTCTTCATCCAGCAGGCCGGAGTTTTTTAAAACTGAAGGACCATGCATCGGCGGTGTAATAACGAGCATTTCAAAAGGTAAAGTATGTGTTTCGCCAGTATGTGTATTTTTGAATACCGCCTGTTTCTGTTCACCTTTAACCTCAATCAGTTCTTCGTTCAGTTTGTAATCTATATGTTTTTCTTCCATTTGACTAATTAAACTGTCGTTATATTTCTTTACTTCAAACAGTTCTTCCCGCCCGCTTCTAAAGATTATATCGATGTTACGATTCTGCTGTTTGATAAAATCATCCATTGTAAACAGCGAGTTTTCTGCAGAAACACCGCCTTTAATTTTTGCTTCTGGCTTGGTTACGATGATGTTGCCGGATTTTGTGTTTTTAAGTGATTCGTAGGTGTATTCAACGAGATTATATAAATAATTAGTACATACGCCGTTGTGTCCAAGGCACGCCCGTGCACCTTTAATTGCATCGTAGTTAAGTTCGATACCAAGAGCGACGATTAAAAAATCGTAACTGATGAGGGTTTCATCAGCCGTTACTTCACGTTTAACAGGGTCTACCTCTTTTACTGCTGCCTGGAGCCAGCGTGCTCCCTTTGGTATGACTTTTTCCATTGGTTTCCAGGTTGAATCCAGCTTTTCGTCACCGCTGCCAACGAGCGGCCATGCAGGCTGGAAATAATGATAGTCGCCCGGTTCTATAATTAAAACATCATCTTTTACATCTTTCTTTTTAGAGAGTATGCGGCTTGCGGTTGAAATACCACCGGTCCCTCCGCCGAGAATAACTAATTTATAGTGCTTCCTCATAAGAACACCTCCGTGTTATTGGAAATATTCCCGTTTACACAGAGGTTATTCATAATATAATTTATTATTATGTTTTATATTTCCGACAATGCCTGATTCAGATCTTCTATTAAATCTTTTACATTTTCGAGACCGATTGATAAGCGCAGCAAGTTAGCCGGTGCTTTCGTCAGTTCCTGTTCTACTGAAGCCCTATGTTCTATATAGCTGTGTGTGCCGCCGAGACTGGTGGCCTGTGTGAAGATTTTAACTGTATTGGCTATTTGAAGTGCATCGGAATCATTTCCTTTGACCTGAAATGACATCAGGCCGCCGAAATCGCGCATTTGTTCTGCTGCAATGCTGTGCCCCGGATGACTCGGGAGGCCGGGGTAATGTACAGCTTCAACTTTTTCGTGCTGGCTTAAAAATTCAGCGATTACTTTAGCATTTGAACAGTGTACAGACATTCTTGCGGATAAAGACTGTACCCCGCGCAGTGCCAGCCAGCAGTCAAATGATGACGGTACTGCACCTTTCGCGTGCTGCCATGTTCTAAGACGGTTAAGCATCGGACTGTCTTCTTTTGCGACAACAGCGCCGAGTAATAAGTCGCTGTGTCCGCCGATATACTTGGTGACCGAATGAAGTGAAAAATCTGCACCCAGAAGAAGCGGGTTTTGAAGTACAGGTGTTGCGGTTGTATTGTCCACAACAGTCACTGCTCCTGCTTTTTCAGCTATTTTTACGACTTCAGCAATGTCAGTAACTTTAATTTGCGGATTTGAAGGTGTTTCAATCCAGACTATACCCGTTGCTTTGCTTTCTACTGCCTGACTCAGCTGGTCAAGATTTTTCATATCCACTGCAGTAATATCAAAGCTTTTGCCCAGATCAGTTTCTTCAAGTAAAGTGAGCACACCGAAATACATATCATCCGGCAGAATAATTCTCCGGGGTTTATCTTCAGGCAGAACTTCCATGATTGCTGAAATTGCAGCCATCCCGGATGAAAATGTTACGCAATCATGTCCTTGTTCAAGCGCGGTCAGACATTCTTCCAAAGAACGGCGGTTCGGGTTATCGCCGCGGCTGTACATAAAACCGTCGGTATAAGAACCGTCAGCAGACCGTTCGTATGTAGTAGACAAGTGAATTGGTGTTGTCACTGCCCCCGTGACTGGGTCGACTTGTCTGCCGGCATGGATTGCTTTCGTTTCAAAGCGCATATATATCCCTCATTTTTAAGTTTATATAAATCAGTATACAGATGACTTTTATAATTATCTATAAATTCAGACAAATTCGCTATGAAAACAGATGATTGTTTCTCGTGAAAAAGGGTAAACTAATAAAAATACCGGGAGGAGTTTTTTGATGGAAATTAAAAATATCAAACCGGAAGCAATACCGGACTTTGAACAGCAGCTGCAGCTTGAAAAAATAAAGTATTTAACACTGTGCACAGAAGAAGGCATCATCGCCTACCTTGCCGGTACAATCAGCCCAAACGATAATGAAATCGATGTGCATTATAATTTTACGGAAGACTTTAATGAGCCTGTAGCAAAACAGATGTACGACTCATTTATGAAACATAATATCAGTGAAGATATAACGTTTAACCCTCAAAGTGAAAAGGAAGAAGTCTTTATAGAATCGATGTAAATTAAAAGCTCCCAATTAAGGGAGCTTATTTGTTTTACCAGCCGATATCATTTAATTCAAGTACTGTCGGGATTAAAGCACCGGCATATTCTTCTTCAATAAATTCAGCAGTATCTTCTTCCTGATAAAGTTCTGCAACTCTGTTATATGTTTCATTCTCCGCATCTTCACTATTAGCAGCGATAATATTTACATAATCAGTTGCTGTGTCATCTTCGCGGTAAATAGAGTCGTTAATCGGGTGCAGATTTGCATCTTTGGCAATTCCGTTATTAATTACACCGAGATCCACATCTCCTAAGGCACGTGGAATTTGTGCCGGTGCGACTTCTTCAAACTGATAATCATTCGGGTTGTCAACGATTGCATTTTCAATCGAATCAAGACCGTTATAATCTTCGACGAGCGTAATTAAACCAGCATCCTCAAGCAGCATCAGAGCACGTCCCTGGTTGGATACATCATTCGGCAGTGCGATTGTGCCGCCGTCCGGAATGTCATTAACGTCTGTCAGTGAGTCAGAGTAAATGCCCATTGGGGCAAGATTCGTTGTGGCAATCGGTACTAAATCCAGATTTCTTTCCTGGATAAATTCATCAAAATACGCGACAGTCTGAAATGAGTTTAAGTCTATTTCACCGTCAGCAAGTGCAGTATTAGGCTGTACGTAATCATTAAATGAAACAATCTCGATTTCAATATCCTCTTCTGCAGCTTTCTCTGCTACATAATCCCATACTGCTGTGTCTGTTCCGCTGATGCCGATAGTGACTTTTTCTTTACCGCCGTCACCGCAGGCCGAAAGCACAATCCCTATTAAAAGCAAACTGGTAAATAAAATGACTTTTTTCATAATTTATATCCTCCTGTTATTATCTTCTTCTTACAACTCTTGCGAGCTTGTTGCCTGCTGACTGCAGACCCTGCACCATAATAATTAATATGACGACTGTAATCAGCATTGTGATCGTATCGAATCTTTGGTAACCGTACGTGATTGCCAGGTCCCCGATGCCGCCGCCTCCGACCGTGCCGGCCATGGCAGATGCACCGACCAGGCCTATAATGGAAATAGTGAAATTTACAATGAGAGAACCGAGAGCTTCCGGAAGAACGAATTTTATAATTGTCTGCATTGGTGTTGCTCCCATCGCATCGGCCGCTTCCAGTACTCCTTCGTCGACTTCAAGCAGAGAACTCTCCACGAGCCTTGAGATATAAGGTCCGGCAAAGAAAACCATCGGTACAATCGCAGCTTCGGTTCCGATAGAAGTTCCTACGATAAATTTTGTAACCGGAATTATTGCCACAAGCAGGATGATGAACGGCAGTGATCTGAAGACATTAATCACTGCATTCAGTATTGTAAAAACAGCTTTATTTTCTAAAATCTGACCGGGTCTAGTGACGTATAACAGAATGCCGAGCGGCAGCCCGAGTATAATCGAGAAAATAAACGAAATACTGACCATCTGCACGGTTTCTAAAAATGCCCCCAGTATTGTATTCCAGCTAACCAGCATATGTATTCACCTCACTGTAATGAACATTGTTTTCTTCTAAATAAAGTAATGCTTTTTCGAGTTCGGGGGCTGAACCGTCGAACTGAACGATTAAATTGCCAAACGGTATACCCTGCAGCTCAGTGATATTGCCGAACAGCACATTCACATTTAAATCGTAAAGCTTGCTGATTTGTGATAGGTACGGTTTCACTGCGAGCTGATTAATGAAATTGATTCTGTAAATATACTGACCGTCGCTTTCCTGCACCAGGTCTTGCACGTAATTCGGCAGCTCTGTCTGCATCACTGTATTAACAAACCGTCTGCCGGTTTCTGTTTCAGGGTTAGAAAAAACATCGAAGACAGAGCCGCGTTCAATAATTTTACCGTTCTCCATTACTGCAACTTTATGACAAACATCGCGGATAACGGACATTTCGTGAGTAATCAGCAAGATTGTAATATTGTATTCCTTATTAATCTTTCTAAGGAGTTCGAGTATGGACTCTGTTGTCTGCGGATCCAATGCAGACGTTGCTTCATCACACAGCAGAATTGACGGATTGGTTGCAAGTGCCCGGGCAATACCGACACGCTGCTTTTGGCCTCCGGACAACTGGTCTGGATACTGTGACGCTTTATCCGACAGGCCGACAAAATCAAGCAGTTCAGTAACACGCGCTTTGATTTCATTTTTCGGTGTCTTATTTAAAATTAGCGGCATAGCAACATTCGTATATATCGTTTTTGAATTTAAAAGATTAAAATGCTGAAAAATCATACCGATTCGTTTTTTTATTACTCTCAGTTCTGACGGTGTGAGTGAAGTTAAATCTTTACCGTCGACTATAACTTTCCCTTCTGTAACACTTTCCAGCTGGTTGACACAGCGGATCAAAGTACTTTTTCCTGCGCCGCTGTATCCGACGACACCGTATATTTCTCCGGCATCGACTTTGAAATTAATATTATCCAGAGCATGAACTGGTGCTTCGATGCCTGGATACGTTTTATCTACATCGATAAACTCAATCATTAAAAAACGCCCCTTAAACATAGTTAAATAGTATGAATTAAAAAATGTAATAAAAATACACCAGTATATAACAGGTGTTTTTTTTAAAAAACCAGATATACATTCCTGAAAAAGAAAATAACCTCTTCTTAAAATATAAGAAGAGGCCGATGTATATTCGCTCTTCTCATCTTTTAGCATGATGCTACAGGATTTGGCACAGTACATTAAGTCTGTTGCCGAGATTTCACAGGGCCAGTCCCTCCATCTCTCTTGATAAGAAAATAAGTTATTTGATTATTTAATTTAAACTAACTATAGGACACAGCAGAATTAATGTCAAGACGGAATCTGAAATTAATTTCAGATGAATTAAAGAGCATACTGTTTGATACTATTTATGACAAAGGTTATATAGCTGTTCTCATGCGGAACAAAATTAGCTCTGCTAATCAGTTTATCTTTAATATTGCTCGAGTATAATTCTTCAGACCACAGTTTTTCAAACACAGGCAATTCAATTTTGAAAATATCAGATACCTCGGCATCCATAAATACATAATCAGGTGTGGTATTTTCCGGAATCTTATATATAAATACATGGCATAGTTCTCTGTCGATAAAATCATCAATAATAATTTCATCCGGTACTGCACCTGTATAAATTAAATCGTTTAGTGTAAGACTAATACCCAGTTCTTCTTTAATTTCCCGGACACCATCTTTAACGTTTTCATCAGAATTTAAATGTCCAGCTGCTGTAATATCTAACATATTTGCAAAGTCTTTCTTGTCAGGACTTCGAAGCTGAAAGTGGATGAAGATTCTGCCGTCTTCTTTACTTAGGAACCAGCAATGAAATGTTTCATGCCAAAGACCTTTTTGGTGTACTTCAACCCTTGAAGCTGTCCCTTTTAATGTTCCTTCAGAATCAAATATCTTAAGAAGTTCGTTTTCCATATTGCACCACTCCCCGTAGACTAAAACATCTGTACAAAGAACAAACTGATTGTTTCCCAGTAATATTGAATGACTACGAATAGTACTGTAAATAATATCGCAGGCAGCATATTCGCGACTCTTATATTCATCAGACCGAGCAGTCTGATCCCAATCGCAATAATCATTACACCGCCAGTGCCTGTAATCGCGATAATAATATCATCCATCAGATCAGGCTGGATGAAGCGGTTGATTTGAGAGGCTGATAAGGCGATAGCTCCCTGAAACAGAAAGACAGAGATGGCTGAGAACATAATACCAACACCCATGGTGGATGTCAGGAAAATAGCGAGCACCCCGTCGATTAAAGCTTTTGTCAGCAGTACGGTGTGATCATTTCTGAGTCCGCTGTCGAGAGCACCGATAATACTGACAGCTCCGACGACATACACTAATGTAGCGGTAACAAAGGCAGCAGCTGCTCCGCCTTCTGTTGCTCCGGTTTTTGTTTCGAGCCAGATGCCGAAGTGATTCATTTTATCTTCAATATCCCATTTTTCACCCAACATGGAACCAAGTGCCAGGCTCGCAACAACGATAATAAGTATACTGTTGGCTTCTAGGGCCATATCAATTCCGATGACGAGTACGGTAATAGACAAAGCCTGGAGAATGGTTGATTTCATATTTTCATTAATGTTTCTCCAAAACAAACCGATGAAGCTGCCTAAAATAATAGCCAGGGCATCTACGATAGTTCCAAACAGCACCATGTCCAATTCCTCCTCATCTATAAATATCTAACTTAATATATCACAAGGAACACGGCGGTTATATATAAAATCAACTATCCGGAATAGTTGGACAGTTTATAAATATTTTATTTGATTTATAACTTTACAGTAATAATTTCGTATATATTTATATTAATGATAAAATTATTAATAGTTAATTAGACATCTGAGAGAAAGGTGATTATTATTCAACTGCTCTATCTTTTTATCACTGTAATGAGTTTAATTATAATTATTTCCCTGGTAATAAAAATATATGAGTTCTTTAAACTGAAGAAAGTTGTTAAGACTCTGTGGTACAGACAGGAAAGACTGAAGACAACTGCAGAATATTATATTCATTATCATAACTATTTCGTTAATATTATGGAAAATGAATATACTGCTGACAGAAACGTTGTGGATGATGAAACTTGGAATGATCTCGATATAAGCGAATTGATGGCGAAGATAAATTATACATTTACAACGATAGGAACGGAGCTTCTCTATGCAGTGCTGCGCAATTCAACAGAAAAGAATGTTATAAATGAAGACTTATTGCATAAAATAAAACACGATGCTGACTTTCGTGAAAAGATCTCATACCGCTTAGCGAAGCTTGGGAAATCGGGAAATTCTAACACGAGTAAGTTTATGTATGAATTAGTGCCGGTGAAACAATATCATCCGATATTTATACTGTTTTCATTTATGCCGATTATCGGCGTGTTTTTATTTTTTATCAATCCTTACATATCTTTACTGACTATCCTTTCAGGATTTGTAATTAATGCTTACTTATCTCATAAGCATAAAGGCGGAACCGGGTTTGATTACACAGATATTTTTTATGCTATCAATATTATTGTTACTGCGGGTAAATTAGATTCGAAATTCAACAGTAAAGGTCTGAAGCGGCTGTCGTTAATGAGTCCTCTTTTTGTTAACGACGACAGCGCAGGAGAAATGAATATGGCTGTTCAAGCTTTCTCTGCCTTTAAATTAATGTTCTTAGTAGATTATCATTTGTATCATCTGTTCAATCGTACGATTAACAAAAACCATGAGCTTTATAAAGAAGGATGGCATTACACAGCTGAGCTTGATCTTCATTACAGCCTGGCAATGTGGAGAGAAACACTGCCGTATTACTCTCTTCCGGAAAGAGAAGAAGCTTCGTATTTGCAGACTGAAGGACTATATCACCCGCTTGTAGTGGCTGCTGTAGATAATGATTTGAAGTTTGCGAATGATATTCTGCTGACGGGCTCAAACGCAGCGGGCAAATCAACATTTATGAAAGCGCTCGGCGTGAATGTCATAACGAGTAACGGACTGAACACTTCCACAAGTGAATTATTTAAATACACACCAGGTAAAGTAATATCTTCGATGGAAATTACAGACAGCGTTATCGAAGGAGACAGCTATTTTATCAGTGAAGTGAAAGCATTGAAGCGGATTGTTGATGAAGTTGAAGATTTTGAAGGAAAGGTTTACTGTATTATTGATGAAATATTTAAAGGAACTAATACGGTAGAAAGACTAGCTGCGGGTGAGGCTCTTTTAAGATATCTGCATGAGAAAGAGAACCTTTATTTGATTGCGGCAACACATGATATGGAGCTAACAGATTTACTGATTGGCGAGTTTGACTTCTATCATTTCAGTGAGGAACTTCTTGATGATGATATCGAATTTGATTACAAACTTAAAGACGGTATTGCAACAAGCTCCAATGCTATTGAATTACTAAGGTTATATGGATTTCCAGAGAAAGTGTATAAAGAATCGAGGAATAAAGTAGATAACACATAGCGTTACAAAATAACGCTATGTGTTATAACGGCTCTATGATGGGGTTTTAAGCTTTTTTATCTTGGAATCTTAAAGCGAAGTATAAAAAGAGTTTTAAATATAAAACATCCCAGACTTTTTATGTCCGGGATATTTTTGTATCTTATTTATTTTTTCGGCATCGGGTAAAACCCTTTGTCGAGCTGCCCCCATAATAATTCAGGAAGGTCGTATTTATCTTCTCTGTCCCGGTCAAAGTATTCAAAGATTTCATCTTCTCTGCCTTCTTTAATTTTACTGATAAAATTGTAATCGAGCAGTAAAACTCTGCCGAGCGCAATCATTTCCATATTACCTTCTTCTATTGCACGGAGTGCCTGGTCTGCAGTAAAGACTGAACCGATTCCAATGAGCGGCATCTGGCCGTCAATCCACTGATGAAGTAATTCTATACGTTCGATATCCTTATATTTTCCTTTACGTGTCTCAGAATGCACTTCGCTTAGTGAAGCGTGTAAATAATCAATTGGTTTTTCAACCAGCTTGCCGATCAGCTCTTTTGTAGTCTCCATGCGGATACCAGGAGTTTCTTTCTCTTCAGGTGAGAAACGGTAGCCGATGATGAAATCATCTTCAGCATATTTCTCTTTGGCTTTTGTTACTGCGTCGACAATCTCCATTGCGAACAGAAAAGGATCTTCGCCCCACTTATCAGTACGCTTATTAAAATACGGAGAAACGAACTGATGAATAATATAATGGTTGGCACCATGTATTTCAACACCGTCAAATCCTGCTTCAGCGGCTCTTCTTGTGGCCTCGCCAAAAGCTTTTATTGTTTCTAAGATTTCCTCTTCTGTAATTTCGCGTACTTCATGCGGTTCTGTTTCATCAAAACTCTGCATTGTCATTGAACTCGGTCCTGCAGAGTCAGCTCCTGGTGTTAAACGCGGAATCGCCTGAGCACCGCCGTGGTGGATTTGAAGAATAGCTTTCGCGCCGTTTTCTTTCATGGCATCTGCAAGACGTGTTAATCCTTCTATATCCGAGTCGCGGACCACTGACGGCTGGCCGGGGAATGCTTTCCCGAGGTCCTTTACGTTTGATGCAGCGGAAATAGACAGACCGACATCTTTAGAACGCAGGCGCATATATTCAATTTCAGTATCGGAAACCGTACCGTCATCATGTGAAGAAATGTGTGTCATAGGTCCGAGCGCAAATTTATTCTTTAATTCGACTCCATTTTTAAGTGTCACTTTCTCGAATAAAGTCTTGTATTTATTGTTCATATAGATAAAATCCTCCAGTAAGCATTAGTGAGATATTGTTACAGTTTTAAATCTTAACTAAATTAAAACTTTTATACTAAGTTTCTGCTCAAAAAGATGAATTTTTTATATATCTTTTAAGATGTTCTCTAGTAACTGAATTCTCTACATTTAATAAGCCTTCAGGTTCCCCGCTGTATAGTACTTTACCGCCTCTTAAGCCTGGACCGGGACCAACATCGATAATCCAGTCAGCATGGGTCATCATCGTCAGATTATGTTCAATCAGAATGACGGTGTTCTGCTGATTTATTAATTGTTCAAAACACGACAGCAAAGCTGGAATATCATCTTCGTGAAGACCGGTAGTCGGTTCATCGAAAATGAATATTTTATCTTTCGCATCACTATCTAAATAACGGCTGAGTTTCAGACGCTGAATTTCGCCGCCGGACAATGTGTCGAGCGACTGCCCGAGCGTCATGTATTGAAGACCTGTTGCTTCTAAATTTTGCAGACGCGATACAACTTTTTCATTGTTTTTAAACAAGGAAACAGCTTCTTCCACCGTCAGTGCCAGTACATCGGCAATGGAATAGCCGTTTACTGTAGCTTCAAGAACTTCTTTTTTATAACGCGTACCGTTACATACCTCACATATTTGTGAAAAGTCCGCCATAAAGGCCAATTCTGTTTTAATCACACCTTTACCGTTGCATTCAGGACATGCACCTTCAGAATTATAGCTGAACATGCTTTTCCTTAAACCGGTCTGTTTACTGAAAAAGGTGCGCACTTCGTCAAATAAATCCATATAAGTGAGTAAGTTGGAACGGCTGGTTGCCTGTACTGCTTTTTGATCTATAAATATCGCGTCTTCCGATTTGCCAAGGCCAGTTTTAATCAGAGTGCTTTTACCTGACCCCGCTACACCGGTTACAACAGACAAGAGATCTGCCGGAATATCGACAGAAACATCTTTTAAATTATTTTTAGTGATATTTTTCAGGTTTATAAACGATTCTGCCTGCCGCGGATTTTCTTTCAGCCGATGAGTTCTATTAAGCGCGAGACTGGTCGGCGTATCCGTCTGCATCAGCTCTTCATACGTGCCGTTAAAGATAATCTCCCCGCCGTGCTGACCGGCGCCGGGTCCGATGTCGATAACATGGTCAGCGATATGAATCACATCGGGATCATGTTCGACAATCAGCACTGTATTTCCTTTATCGCGGATAGAGCGCATAATTTCATTAATTTTTTCAATATCTTCCGGATGGAGCCCGACACTCGGTTCATCAATAATATAAACGAGATCAGTCAACGGACTGTTTAAGTGACGGATGAGCTTGATACGCTGGGACTCTCCGCCTGACAGCGTCGGGGTCTCCCGATTGAGTGTCAGATAATTTAACCCGATATAAGAGAGAGCTTCCATTTGTTCGAGCAGCGGTTTAACGATAAACTTCGCTTTTTCATCATCTAAATTTTTCAGGAAAACAATCGCGTCATCGATTGATAATGCAGTAAAGTCGGCAATACTCGCCCCGTTAATTTTACAGCTCAGCACCTTGTCATTAAGACGCTGACCGTGGCAGTCAGGACATTTCTGACTGGTCACGACACGTTCCACATCCGTTAAGAAACGTTTCTTTTCAAAGTTATCATTCAAAAGAAACGAACGTCTGAAGCGGTGAATCAGCCCTTCAAATTTGGCAGTCCGCGGCCAGTTATCCGGCGGGTTTTTAATTTTTCTCGGTTTTGTATAAAGAAATGTATTCATTTCTTCTTCTGTATAATCTTTCAGTTTTTTATCATTATCGAACAGGCCGCTGTATAAATAACGCTTGCCCCTCCAGCTGTCGGGTCTGAATGACGGAAATTTAATCGCATCCTCATTCAGAGACTTGTCGAAATCGAGCAGCTCATTTAAATCAATGTCTTCGACATAACCAAGCCCTTGGCAACGTTCGCACATCCCGCTCGGATTATTGAATGAAAAAACGTTAGAATACCCCACAAATGGTGTACCGACACGAGACCATAATAAACGGACGGATGAATATATATCGGAAATTGTTCCGACAGTAGACCGCGAGTTGCCGCCGAGTTTTTTCTGATTAATGACCATAGCCACTGGAAGATTCTCGATTCTGTCTACATCCGGCTTTTCATACTGGGTCAGCTGATGCTGAATGTAGCTCGAGTATGTTTCATTCAGAAGACGCTCTGACTCTGCGGCCAGTACGCTGAAAACGAGTGAAGATTTTCCCGAACCTGACCGTCCGGTAAAAACGGTCAATTTATGTTTTGGAATATCGACACTCACATTTTTTAAATTATTCTGGTTTGCACCATGCACGCGTATATACGACATGTAATTCACCTCTGTCTATAAATTTAACTGTAAGTACAGTTTAAGCAATACCCTGTTCTTCATGTATGAAATCAGTAAGTCGGTTTTTGTGTTTATTAAATGTTTCCGGCAGGAGTAATTTAGGAAAGTAATTGTTAATACAATAACAGGGAGCACATAAAATGAGAAATATTATTTATATTATCGGACTTATTGTAGTTATTTTAGCTGTATTATCATTCCTTGGATTAAGATAAGCAATATAAAGCCAAAATCGCGTGTATTCTCAATATTCATTTGAGATTACACGCGATTTTAATTTTTCAGCACACGCTGTTCATACTGCGTTCATATAGAAATTTTAGAATACTATTAAATAGTCATTAGAAAGGAAAATTTTATGAATAATCCGGTTAAACTATTACTTGTATTCTCAGGACTATTTGGACTGATCGGTTCTGTCATGGGCGCACACATGGCAGGGTCAGGATCATATGCACTGAGACCAATTCACGCTCATATTTTAGTTGTAGGATGGCTCAGTTTATTCTCGTGGTCTATTTTTTATAAAGTATTTGAAGTGAAATATAATGCACTTTCGAAATTTCACGTCTGGTCTGCAATTATCGGTACATCGGGTCTGGTTTTGGGAATGTTTCTGACAAACGTCGCTTCCTTTAATCTCCCTGAAGCAGTTACACTTATCGTTTATATCGGCGGCGGTGTGACCTTGCTTCTGAGTTTTACAGCATTTTTCGTACAAACAATACTTTATCAGCCTAAAAAATAAAGAAGCGGTTCAAAGTCCTTAAGACAGGATTTTGAACCGCCTTTTTGTTTGTACAAGTTTAATTCTGGTTGAATCAGTACTCTTTTAATGAGCATGTCTCAGATAAATTTTACAGGGCGTCACATTATAGACATATTTTATGGTAAAATGTGTACTAAATATAATATTAGAGTAAATTAACGCAGTATAAAGGAGATGTTGCTATGGGGAAAAAAGGTTTAACAATTTTAGGTGTATCCGTCGGCATTATTGCGGTTCTAGCAATCGGGGCATACATATTGTTCCAAACAATGATCAATAACCCGAAGAACAATTATTTAATGGCTGAAATGGACGAAATAGAGAATACTTTCGGGCTGTTTGAAGAACGTTTTGAGAGCGAGCTTGAATGGTACGAGTATGCTCAGGAAAATGCGATTGACTCTAATATAAGTATTACAGCGGAAACAAATGACCCTTCTTTTCGGGAGATGGGCTTAGATCAGATGATTAATAACTCTAATATTGATTTGAACGTGGGTCAGGATATCGCAAATGAAGTCAGCACGATGGGACTGAATGCTGATGTCGCAGGTTTTAGTATTTCAGATGTGAACGCCTATATTACAGGTGAAAAAGCAGGCCTCACTCTGCCATTCATTGAAGAGTATATGGTAGTGAATGAAGCGGATGCAGCATCATTCCTGAACACTCTTGATCCTGAAAGCTTTGACGATTCAGAAGAAATTGATTACTCAATGTTTTTTGAAAGCAGCGCTATGACTGAGGCTCAGCGCGAATACTTTAAAGATGAGTATTCAACTTTCGTCCGGGAGAATTTGCCTGATGAAGCCTTCGAATCAGCAAGCGAAGAAATTACTGTCGGAGAGAACACGATTAAAGCTGATAAACTCACGATGACTTTAACAGAGGAACAGATTCATACATTCTTAAGAGACTTGTTTAATAAAATGGCTGAAGATGAGGAGCTCGCAAATATTATTGAAACTCAAATGATGGCTGCAAACTTCGGAAATCCTGAAGCTCCTTCTGCAGAAGATACTGCTTCAGAGTTTAACGATTCATTGAAAGAAGCGGCAGAGAATATTGAAGATGCGGGATTCCCTGATGGTTTAACTTCTGTGGTCTGGACTGATGGCGATGACAACATTATTCAGCGGGACCTGGATACAGCAGTAACAGTTGATGATTCTACAGGACAAATTGCAGTTGATGGTACTGCGGACATTTCAGAAGACAGCAGAGTAATAAACTACGATATGACCTTCACTGATGACACTATGGAGTCGGTCCTTGGCTATACTGCTGACTTAAATGAAACTGAGTCAGGCTACGAGGATACAATTACTTTGAGAGCAGATTCTGAAGATTTATTTGTTATCAATTCTGTTAAAACAGAAGAAGAAGACAACGAAGTCTGGAATGCGGATATCAACTTCAACGAAGAGATGTTCGGATCACCGCTGACATTATTTATGGAAAGCAGCTCCGTGTACAATGAGGATCAGGCGACTGGAGATATGACTCTTTATGCTGACGATGGAGTAAATGTAACAAGAGATACTTTTGTGCTTAACTTAACAAGTGACAGCCAGACGGTAAATGAAATTGAACTGCCGGCTGCAGATAACGAGAAGAATATCGGCCAGATGAATATTGACGAACTTAATGCATACTTTAACGATGAAGTTGGTCCGAAGTTCGAAGAATGGATGAATGAAATCTTTGGTGCACCGACAGGATTTTAAGAAATAGAAAGGATGCGTTTGCGATGAGAACAATGAAGCATATATTTGTATTCATCGCTAACGACATCAGCAGACTTAGGAGGAAGTGGCTGACACTTCCTCTTATTTTACTTTCACCAGTAATTTTGGCAGCTCTTTTAATTTGGATGCTCAGTTCATTTCTGGAATTTGATGAAGAGAATAATATATCAGTGGGACTGGTGAATTTGGATAACAGTGAGGCAACAAGCATGATTGTTGCTGCCCTTGCTGATTCGGCTGAAGTGGCAGAAGGTCTTGAAATTATAGAAGTAACCGAAGCGGATGCCGAACAGAGAATTCTTTAAAATACACTGGCTGCTTATATAATATTTCCCGAGAAATTTACCGAAAAGATGATGCAGGCAGAGTCAAGTGAGCTTGAAGTAGTCGGCAATCCGGATATGCAGCTGGAAAGTTCTGTGATCAGCAGTGTGATTGATACAGTTGTCAGACACATCAGAAATTCACAGGCAAATATATTAACGATAAATCA
Source organism: Jeotgalicoccus halotolerans (assembly GCF_003387165.1). GTDB lineage: Bacteria > Bacillota > Bacilli > Staphylococcales > Salinicoccaceae > Jeotgalicoccus > Jeotgalicoccus halotolerans. Next base: position 236,255 of record NZ_QUMW01000010.1, on the reverse strand, counting down.
TTATGCCCGGGAATTTGGCATGGATGAGGAAGCCCGTGAGGAATTGATTTTTCAAGAATTTGTCAGCCAGTTTATACAAGTTCTTTCAAGTGATACCTTAATGAATGAACATCAGACAGTGCAGAATTTCAGTACGGGAAATATGTATTTCATTATTAACGGGCTGTTCGTTATTATGTCTGTCTGGATATACATGCTCTACATCGCACTGATGCGCGATATCAGCAGTAATCTTGAAGACCGGATGAGAGTCTTCGGAGTCACCTTTCTCTCCCAGGGTATAGCCAAAATTTTGACCATTGGAACGATTGTTACGGCTGTTGCCGCTCTTACAACTTTTGGAACATTAAGGCTCGGCGGTATTGAGCTCCCGGCTGAAAATCTGCTGCGTTTGCTGATTCTGCTGGCATTATATATATTTACTACAACAATAATTATGATTATTATCGATTGGCTGATTCCTTCATTTAAAATCAGTGTGATTATTCAGCTCACAGTACTGCTGCTGGTTGTCTTATTCGCAGGCAGTATTCTTCCGAGGATATACTTTCCGCTTTATCTTGATTCATTATTTGAGTATATGTACAGTCATCAGGCATTATCGTGGATGGAAGAAATTATTTTAAACGGCAGATTTACGATGGAAATTGATATTATGACAGCGACGCTTGCAGCATTGGCAATCTTGTTCCTTATAGCGAGCAGCCTGAAGGAGCGGCGATTATTATGATGGATATGATATATGCGAGGTGGCTGCTTTTAAAACGGCAGCTGCCGAAAATACTGTTGTGGTCAATGCTGCCGCTTATTCTGACACTAGCTGTGACGATGCTGTTTAACAGTACAAGCGATGATTTTAGAGTGCCTGCAGCAGTCGTTGTGAATGAGCAGAGTGCTGAAGCGGAAACCTTTACAGAAGAACTCGCCAGCAGCAAATTTATGAACGTCGAAGTATTTGATGCAGAGAACAGAGCTGCAGCTATAAGACGGCTTGAACAGTACAGCTTTGACAGTGTATTTATTTTACCTGAAAATTTTGATGAAAAGATACAAACAGGACAGCGCAGAAATGTAATTGAAACCTATTATACAGATCGCTCGATTTATTACGAACCAGCTAAAGAACTGGCTGCTGCCATTATTCAGGAAAGAATGGGAGAATATGCGGCTGTTAATTATGTGCTGGAACTTCAGAATAACATGCTGTTTGAAACTGCAGTGAGCGCTGAAGATATCGCTTCTGAACGTCAGCGTATTGAAAATGAAACGAATCTCGTAGAACAGTCGTTTTATTTCTTTGGAGAGACTGAGAATGAAGAACAGACGACGAATTTAAATCCATGGATGGTATGGGCTTATATCGCTCTCGCAGTAACTATTTTTACATTTGACTTTGTTACACGTGAAACTGTCAGCAGTGCCAGAATCAGATTTAATTTTATGAAGCATTCTTATAAGCAGTTTATGATACTGACATTCATCATCATAACCGCAGTAATGCTGATAATCGACATTATTACTTACATGTTGATAAATGAAATGCTGGCGGCGGATATTGATTTGCTGTCACTCGTTTTATATAGATTTATTATAAACGGAGCTGCATTTCTGCTTGCTTCTTTAATGAAATCACCAATGAAACTGTATCAGTCAGCAGTTGCATTGACTTTTTTTCTGCTTGCTCTGCAACTCGCTATGACGATTATAGTGTCGGTAACAGGGATGCCTGTCATAATCAAGCTGCACCCGGTGGAGATGCTGATAGAGAATCAGCTTAATATTCCATGGGTCATTTTACTTATAATTTTAACGCTCATCTGGGTCTGGAGGGGTAACAATGCTGGAAGTTAAATCAATTAGTAAGCGCTACAGCAAACGTCATGTACTGGATAATTTCAGCATGACTGCTGAACGGGGAGAAATAGTCGGTCTTGTCGGTGAAAATGGTGCAGGAAAGTCAACATTGCTGAAGATTTTGGCCAGTTTATCAAAACCAGATAAAGGAGAACTCTGTTTAAACGGTAAAACATACAAAAAACATTTTAAAGAACACCGTAGGACTATCGGATACGTTCCCCAGGATATCGCAGTATGGGAAGATTTAACCGTCCTTGAAAATATGAAATTCTTTGCCAGGTTGTCACCAGTTAAAAAGTCTGTATCTGAATTGAAAGATTTGCTTGATAATATACAGCTCGGCAGGTATGGCACTAAAGTCAATAAATTATCCGGCGGAATGAAACGGAAATTGAATCTCGCAATCAGCTTAATAAATGAACCTGAATTTCTGCTGCTGGACGAACCGACAGCAGGTATAGATTTGAAATCCAGAATAGAAATTGGACAGTTCTTAAAAAATCTGGCGGTAAACAAAGAGACATTAATAATATATACTTCTCATGATATGAATGAAATTAAAGATGTGTGCGACCGTGTTATTGTTATCGGTAAAGATTCATTCTACAGAGATTTGCTAGCGGATTATATTAAATAATGCTTAGCGTTATTTTGTAACGCATAGCGTTACGGTTATTGTCCTTAAGGTTTTCCTAAAGAATGAGTGAATCACAAGTAATTAGGGTATGCCAAGGATAGTAAATATTTTAGTTTCGAAGGAGAGATGGATATGCTTGCTTTTGTTTGGGCTGAAGATGAGAACAGGCTGATTGGCAAAGGAGATACATTACCCTGGCGTCTGCCGGCCGACGTTGCTTTTTTTAAAAAGATAACGATGCGGGGTGATATGGTGACCGGTCGTAAAACTTATGAATCTATTCCGAACAGACCGCTTCCCGGCCGCCGGAATATCGTGCTGACAACTCAGCGGGACTACGAAGCTCCGGGAGCGATAGTCGTGCATTCTAAAGAAGAAATACTCGAACTGGAGAGGACCGGTGACAAAGATCTTTATATTATCGGCGGGGCTGTGCTCTTCAAAATGTTTGAAAATGAAGTTGACGAATTATACCGTACAGTTATTCACAGTGCTTTTGAAGGTGACACTTATTTCGATGAAGATTTTGACTATAAAAAATTTGAACTGGTTAAAACAGAAAAAGGCAATGTAGATGAGAAAAATTTATATGAACACACTTTTGAGCTTTGGAGAAGAAAGAAACAGGATTGACCCGGCGGCGATAATGAGTATAAAACTAGAAGTTTTTAGTTCTTATTATTCAGCATAGAAGTCATCATTGTTGTGACACCCTGATTAGAAACTTCTTCTACAAAATCAGCGAGTACGTTTTCATCCATGCTTTCATTTTTTTCAAGCCACAGCTGAAACATGCCGATTAAGGCGGACAGCTGGTATTCAATAATATACTCGATTTTCTCAGGTTCTTTTACTTTAAGTTCATATACGTAGTCCATAATTATCATACGGATTCTCATTTTAAATTCATGAACGAAACTCGGATCTCCTTCCGGCCCGATTAACACAGCAATTTTTTCGCTGTGTTCTTTAACATAATCGTTTGTCCGGTCCAGCGTTTCAAATATATTGCCGCTGTTTTTATCGAGCATCATGAGCGGCCCGAGAATCATATCTTTAGTAGGTATCAGGTTTTCCTTCAGCAGCTGCTGTATTTCATTTATATCTTTAAAGTATGTATAAAATGTTCCGCGGTTGTAACCTGCTTTATCCGTAATTTCCTGCACTGTAATTTTTGACAGCGGCTTTTCTTTGTAAATATCCCAAAATGCTTCGATGAGATTATTTTTAGTAATTTCTTTCTGACTCATTTTAGACACTTCTTTCCTATTTTTAACACAATCATGATTATTGTTTATTGATAGTATTCAACTGCTTTATTATGATTATAAGGGATTATACAACACGTTGTCGGCTTTCACAAATAAATAATATATACAAGGAGAGTACTTAATTTGAAATTATCGGATTTTTCCATAAGACGTCCTAAATTTACAATCGTCGTTATGATTATACTTATGCTGCTTGGAGTTGTCTCTTTAACAAGACTTCCGCTCCAGCTTATGCCGAATATCGAACCGCCTATTGCGGCAGTGGCTACTACTTATCAGGGCGCCGGTCCTGAGGAGGTTATGGAAGATGTAACCAAGCCGATAGAGTCGGAATTGTCATCCATTAACGGATTGACAAACATATCTTCCCAGTCACAAGAAAGTTCTTCAGTTGTTATTTTAGAATTCGGTTATGATATGACAATTGATGAAGTAGAAAGTGATATTACAAGAGCGCTCGAAAGTGTTCAGCTGCCTGATCAGGCCGGAGACCCATCTTTCCTTAAATTTGATATTTCGATGATGCCGAGTATTCAGATGGCTGTCACATCAAGCGGTGAAAACGTCTCAGAATATCAAGGTCAAGTTGATGATTTAATCACTGAACTTGAAAATATAGAAGGTGTCGCTTCGATTTCACAAAATGGTTCAGTAACCGAAGAAATTCAAGTTAATCTTGATGTCGATGCTTTATCGGAAATCAATATGAGCCAGAGTGATGTTGCGGACTTGATTGAAGCCAATAATATATCAATTCCAAACGCAACTATAGTTGATACAGAAAGCCGCACAGCGATTTCTACACGTACAGTAAGCAATATCGACGGTATTGAAACACTGCGCGAATTGGTGATTGCTGATCTGCCTGACGGCGAAACCTTGACACTCGATGATATTGCTGATGTATCAATTGAAGAACAGGAAAGTAATTCAATTACGAGACTGAACCAGGATAATGCACTCTCTATCGATGTTATGCTGGCTTCCGATGCTAATGCATCAACCGTAAACACCGAGTTCAATAACGTACTCGATGAAAAGCTGGATGAAGAAGAATTCAGCAACTTAACAGTCGAGACATTATATGATGAAGGTGAATATATCGATCTTGCGATAAACAGTGTATATACATCGCTGATCAGCGGTGCCGTACTGGCAATGGTAATACTGTTTGCTTTCCTTCGAAATCTTAAAGCGCCATTAATTATCGGTCTGTCGATTCCTTTCTCGGTAATTACTACATTTGCTTTGTTATTCTTTACAAATATCAGCATTAACTTAATGACACTCGGTGGTCTTGCGCTCGGTATCGGGATGCTGGTTGATAATTCGGTCGTTGTAATAGAAAATATATACCGCCACTTGTCCATGGGGAAAGATTCCAAAAAAGCAGCAAGCGACGGCACTAAAGAAGTGGCATCGGCGATTATTGCTTCAACACTGACGACTGCAGCTGTATTCTCACCGGTCGTCTTTGTCAGCGGCTTAGTCGGGCAGCTGTTTACACCGCTCGCAATTACAGTGGTATTCAGTTTATTTGCTTCATTGTTTGTCGCTTTAACTGTGGTACCGATGATTTCGAGCCGGATTTTAGAAGCGCCGGAAGAAAATATTGAAAAAGCGCGCAGTGAAAGACCTTACATGAAGGCACTCAAAAGATTTACCCGCTGGACTTTGCAGCACCGCTTTCTGGTAATAATTATCACTTTATTACTTATGGCAGCAGGTATTATAGGTATAATCAATCAGGGTATGACTTTAATGCCTGAAAGCGATGAAGGTGCCATTACAATTGAAATAGAAAAAGAACAGGGCACGATTTATGACGATACTTTTGAAACAGTTCAAAGTATTGAGCAACAGCTTGAAGATTATTCTGAAATAGAAATGTACTTAAGCAACGTCGGTTCACTTCAGCCGATGATGTCCATGTCGGAAGAAACAAACAAAGCGAGTATTACAGCTACACTAGTGGATCAGGATGACCGCAGTGTTACAACAAATGAATTTATAAACAACATTGAAGATGACATTGCAGCACTTGATGAGTCGGCGGAAATCAATGTGATTCCAATGTCCCAGTCGGGGATGAGTTCGGAGCCGAACACGCTGATGCTGAGAATTTCTGATGATAACGCTAACCGTCTTAAAGAATCCGAATCGATTATTATTGACGAACTGGAAGCAGACGATGAGATTGAAAATGTCGCTTCAAGCCGTGAAGATATGGTCGAAGAAATGCAGATCAGAGTTGATAGAGATGCAGCACGTGAAAATGGTCTGCAGCCTGCACAAATCGGTCAGGCATTATATCAAGCTTCAAATGGAGTAGAAGCGTCTACTGTTGAAGCAAACAATGACTATCTCTCAATCAATGTAAAATATCCGGATGAGTATCTCGACAATGTTTCAAACTTTGAATCTATCGAGATTCCAAATGCAGAAGGGGACTATATTGCAATCAGTGAAGTTGCTGAACTTGAAGAAGCTGAAATGCTGCCGCTGATAACACGGGACAGTCAGGAAGAAACAAGTGAATTAACGGTTACTTACTCTTCGAATATGTCTCTTAATCAAGCAGGTACACATGTTGAAGACATAATTGAGGGAGCAGACTTCAGTGAAGATACTCACTATTCGGTCGGCGGAGACCTTGAAATGCTTGGTGATGCTATTCCTCAGCTGGCACTCGCAATAGGATTAGGCGTAGCATTTATCTACCTTGTAATGGTTGCACAGTTTGAATCATTCAGACATCCATTTATCGTTATTATGGCAATGCCGCTCAGCATTGTCGGTGTTATGGCTGCGCTGGTCATTACCGACAATCCTTTAAGTGTAATATCATTCGTCGGTATCATTATGCTCCTCGGTATAGTGGTCAACAACTCCATACTGCTTGTTGACTATACGAACCAGCAGAAAGAAAAAGGAATACCGACAATCGAAGCTCTTGAACTCAGTGTCCAGCACCGTTTCCGTCCAATTGTTATTACAGCACTTACGACAGCGCTTGGGATGCTGCCGCTGGCAATCGGTCTCGGTGAAGGCGGAGAGATGATTGCACCTATGGGGACTGTAGTTATAGGCGGTCTCGTCAGCAGTACATTCTTTACACTTTTCGTTATTCCGATATTCTACAGCTATATCGATAAAGAAACGCGCAATATGCATAAGAAGTACATGACACCGGAAGGTGAAGTGATTACGCAAAAAGAAATTGATGAAAACAAACGCCGGGAAGAACAGGCGGAACAGATGAGTATTGATGAAGTTGATGAAGAAGAACAAGAACGCAGCTACATCGACGAGATGCAAAGATTGATTGATCAAATGAAAGATTATAACAACAGAAAATAGTAAATGAAAAATGCCTCTCCGGAATTATTCCGGAGAGGCATTTTTATATTATTACAGCAGTTCCTGTATAAAGCTGTTCATCTTTTCTGGTTCGTCCTTAGGACCAAATCTTTTTACGACTTCACCATTTCTGTCTATCAAAAATTTAGTGAAGTTCCATTTAATTTTACTGCCGAACAAACCGCTTTTCTGTTCTTTTAAATGAGTGTACAGCGGATGTTCATTCTCGCCATTAACATTAATTTTTTCATGAATAGGAAAAGTAACACCGTAATTGATTTTACAAGCCTCAGCAGCCTCTTCCCCGCTGCCCGGCTCCTGATTGGCGAACTGGTTACATGGGAAACCGAGAATGATAAACTTCTGGTCTTTATATTGCTGATACAGCTTCTCAAGACCATCAAACTGTCCGCTTAAACCGCATTTTGTCGCCGTATTAACAATAACTATTACATAATCTTTATACTTCTCAAGCCTATAAGTGCTGTGGTCTTTATTTTCAACTTCTATATTATAAATACTGTTCATTGATTATCCCGCCTTTTTAATTTATATACCCGCTTGAAAGTAAAAAATAACAGCTTTAAAAGCTTCTCAAGCGTTCCATATACATGTCACGCATAATTTTTAATTGAACTTCTGTGCCTGGTTCCTTTTCCAATGTCATAATATCCTTCATCAGTGCAAGCTTCCGGGCGAAAAGACTGTAGTTATTAATCATAGTCATAATTTCATCTGTGACATCTGCACCTGAGGGCAGTGTTTTATCAGCTTGGCCGTCGTTTACTATCCGGCTGACAATATCAGAGATATTATTGCGAATCTTAAAGTATTCTTCAGCTTCTATTACAAAGTTATCAAGCTCGCCAATATTTGATTCAAATATATCAATAAACTTTGATTTTTTCAATGCGTCCGGATTTCCCAGTCTGTTGACTCTGGTGAAAATTGCCTCGACTTTCCGAATGCCTGCTGCATCCATGAGATTGACGCTGCGATAGAAATCGAGCTCTTCTGATAATATCTGACTGGCAACTGCGATAATAAGCATCTGCTTTTTCGGGAAGTATCTGAAAAGCGTTGCGACCCCAACTCCCGCCTCATTTGCAATATCCTGCATCTGCACATTGTCCCATGTGCTTTCAGTCAGCATTTTTTCGGCAGCATCGATGATTGCCTGTGTACGTCGCTCTTTATTTTCCAGCAGTTTTGACATAGAAATTTCCCCTTTCACTTAGTTATTATAATACATGTCTAAATATTAGCCTATCAGATAAATTAGCGTTATAATAATATTGAGAGTCAGACTATCAATATATGGAGGCAATCAATATGGAAAGATTATCAGGCAAAGTTGCAATTATTACAGGCGGAGCCAGAGGTATGGGGGCAGCACATGTACGTCGTTTCGTTGAAGAAGGCGCTAAAGTCGTATTTACTGATATAAACGAAGAAGTTGGAGAGAAACTGGCTTCGGAGCTCGGTGATAATACCTTATTTGTAAAACACGATGTAACTGATGAAGCGGGATGGCAGGAAGTTATTGAGACAGCAGAAGCAGCTTTCGGACCGGTTAACGTACTGGTAAATAATGCAGGAATCAGTATGAGCAAGAGTATTTTTGATATGTCAGTTGATGACTATAAAAAAATTATCGATATTAATCAGGTATCTGTATTTCTTGGAATTAAAGCGGTACTGCCTTCAATGCAAAAAGCTGAAGGCGGTTCAATCGTGAATATTTCATCGATGAACGGTATTGTCGGCGGTGCAGTAGGCTATACAGACTCTAAATTTGCTGTCAGAGGGATGACAAAAGCTGTGGCATTGCAAGTTGGTCACTTTGGTATCAGAGTGAATTCAGTACATCCCGGTGTGATTGAAACACCGATGGTTACTGAAGGCGATGCAGTAGAACAGATAAAAGAATTTGCAAAACAAATTCCGATGCGCCGTATGGCTCAGTCGGAAGAAGTAACAAATATGGTGATTTTCCTTGCATCAAGTGAGTCGAGCTACTCTACAGGATCGGAATTCATTATTGACGGCGGCTTAACAGCAATGTAATTAAATTTTAACAATTTGGAGGAAGAGTATGAGATTAAAAGATAAAGCAGTCATTATTACAGGTGGTGCCGGCGGTATAGGGAGCGGCATGGCAAGAGCAATGGCAAAAGAAGGAGCCAGAGTTGCCATTGTCGACTTAAATGAAGAAGAAGGTAACGCGGTGGCAGCAGAACTGCAGGAAGTATCGCCGGATTCAATATTTATCAAAGCAAATTTAACAGAACGTGAAAGGCTGCATGAAATTGTCGATACTGTTGTGGAAAAATATGGTAAACTCGATGTGCTTGTAAACAATGCACACACATCAAGACAAGTGAATTTTGAAGACATGACACAGGAAGATATGGACTTTTCATTTAATACTGGATTTTATCCGACCTTCTACCTGATGCAGAGTGCTTTTCCATACCTTAAAGAGTCAAAAGGAAGCGTAATAAACTTTGCTTCAGGTGCAGGACTGGAAGGCCAGAAAACACAAACAGCATATGCTGCTGCAAAAGAAGCTATTCGCGCAATCTCGAAAGTTGCAGCAAACGAATGGGGAGAATATGGTATTAATGTGAATATTATCAGCCCTATCGCAATGACACCAGGCGTTGAGGCGTGGTCGAAAGAACACCCTGAAACATTCGAAGCGATTGTTTCAAAGGTACCGATGAAGAGATGGGGAGACCCCGAAAAAGATATAGGTCCAATCGCTGTATTCCTGGCATCGGAAGATTCTAACTATATGACCGGTCAGACATTAATGGCTGATGGCGGTTCAATACAAATTCGATAATTTAAAGTGAAATTAAGAGATCTTGGAAGCATCTGCTCCAGGATCTTTTAATTTTTTCAAAAAAGTAGAAAAAATAGTATTTTTACTGGATATATGATTTGATGATTGAAAGAATTATATTTTTTGAAGGAGGCTTTAATGATGAGTACTGCTATTGTATGCGAAAAAAGAATCTATAATGAAGTTGTCACATCTCACCATCACACACATGGACAATTTTTGTTCCCGCTGCACGGCTCTATGGATTTAAAAACAGATAATCACAAAATCAAGCTGACTCCGGAGAATTGTTTCTACCTCGCCCCATACACAGATCATGTATTCCATTCAGTTGAACGTAATGAGTTCCTGGTCTTGGATATTCCAGAGCGTATGCTCCCGGAAAAGACTGGTGATATGTATGAAAATATGGATGAAAGCTGGTCTGCTGTTAAGTATCTTCTGATGGAAGAAGTTAAGAATGCCGAGAATCCTGCAGCACTTGGTAATTTAACGAACTATATTGCAAATAAAATTAGAACAGCAACACCTCCTTCAATTGAATATATTAATAAAAATTTTAGACAGCAGCTGAATCTTGAAACACTCGCTCAAATAGAAAACTATCATCCGTCATATTATTCAAAATGGTTTAAAAAGCAAACCGGTAAAAGCGTAAAAGAATATATAAATAAGCTTCGCCGGGAAGAAGCCGAATATATGCTGACGGTGACAGACTGGTCGGTTACAAGAATAGCCGGAGAGATGGATTTTGAGAATATATCTTCATTTACCCGCTGGTTTGTGAAAAATACCGGGGTCACGCCGCATATATTCAGAGAGCTTAAAAAATGGTAAATAACATGTTGCAGGCAGTAAAGTAAAACCTCGTACAATTGTATAAAATATTTGTAACATACTTTATACTGAGGTGATTTTATTTGAAACAGCAAATTGCTCCACTTTTAATTCTTTTAGCTGCAGTGCTTTGGGGAACAACGGGAACAGTCCAGGCACTGGCGCCGGCTTCTGCCCACCCGGTAGCGATTGGTGCTACCAGGCTTTTTATCGGCGGTTTATTTTTACTCATAGTCGTGCTGGCAGCAGGTAAACTAAATTTGAAAAATCTGCCGTTAAAACCAACACTTATCGCATCCGTATGTATTGGTATTTATCAGCCTTTATTCTTTTCTGCGGTAGCCATTACCGGTGTGGCAATCGGCACGGTTGTTGCGATTGGCAGCGCACCGATGCTGGCAGGAATTATAGAAATGCTGTTTCTGAGAAAAAAACCTGCAGCTGTGTGGTGGGTATCGACTGCGCTTTCAATAGCAGGGGTTATTTTGCTGTTTTCAAATCAGGGATCGGTGCAGGCAGACCCGTTTGGAATACTGTTAGCACTTGGAGCGGGACTTTCTTTTGCCTGCTATACAATCGTTAATAAAAGCGTGGTCGAGAAGATGTCGCCCCTGCCATCAGTAGCTGTCGTATTTACTTTGAGCGGACTGCTGCTGTCGCCTTTTCTTTTCGTATTCGATATGTCTTGGATTTTCAGCCGGGAAGGAATCATAGCCGGCCTCCATCTGGGAGTTGTAGCAACCGGCCTTGCCTATTATCTATTTGCGATCGGCTTGTTTAATGTCTCCTCTTCCACAGCTGTAACACTGTCACTCGGAGAACCGCTCACAGCTACTTTACTTGGTGTTTTCTTTCTCGGAGAATATATGAGCAGTACATCATGGTTCGGTCTGATACTCGTCCTGCTTGGAATCGGTGTGCTGATTATGACAGCAAGAAAACCGCGTACTGTGCAAATTGCAGAAAATTAAAAAAGGAAGACAAATAATTTTGTCTTCCTTTTGTCTTTAGTAAGATTTGCTGTAACCAATTGTAACTTGTGTTACATAGCTGTCCTCTACTTTAAATGCTATTATATTTTTATCGGTATTCTTTTTCTGATCGCCGAGTTTAAATACATATGTTTCGAATTTTCCTTTTTTGCTTTCTTCAATTTCGTAATCGTCTCCGTAAGCTTCCGTTACTTCATCAATTGATAGCATTTCTTCTTGAATCGGGAAAACAACTTTAGTTGCTGTTCCGTCATATAAGGTGAATTTCTGATCATGTTCTTTTGTAGTTTCATACTCTGTATCGGCACGCTTTTCATAATCAGCCTCTGAAGCCTCGATAGTATGACCATTGAATGCTAAATCACCATCTTCTTCCAATGTTTTAATAAGAGCATCATTGAGAAGGAAATTTCCATCTCCATATCCTGTATCGCCTTCATATTTATAATTTGAACTTTTAGATTCTGCTGCTTCGACTGTATTCATGCCGTCATTGCTGTCTGCAATCTGTGTGCTTGTAACGACAGTAGCTGCAATTCCCGCTGATGCCAGCACCTTCACTAACTTGTGCATGTTCATTTGGAATCATCTCCTAAAGGTTGTTTGCTAAGTTTCAATTGTTGCATAATTTCTTTTGAACTGCAATTGATGTCCAAAAACTAAGGAGTAACGCATAGCGTTATTTTATAATGCTATGCAGTTCAATGACTTCATCATAGCATGTAAAAGCATTTAGACAGTATAAAATAGGGATGTAAAAGATTATTGGTGTTAATATAAGAGTGAATTAATTACTTTTAATACAGGAGCAGTTCATATGGAGCTTAGCAAACAAATTAAGAAATACAGAAAGCGTGATGGGCACTCGCAAGAACAGCTGGCTGAAAAAATTTTTGTTTCACGTCAAACAATATCTAATTGGGAGAACAACAGAAGTTATCCTGATGTACAAAACTTAATGATGCTCAGTGTGCTGTTTAATGTTTCAATAGATGAATTAATTAAAGGGGACATTAAAAATTTGCGGGAACAAACTCATTATAAAAAATGGAGATTATGGTCTAATATTATGCTGGTTTCAAGCATTATAGCGATCTTCTTGTTTGTACCTGCTATTCTTCAAGATAATAGAACGCTGTTGATTACATCAATTGTGCTTTACTTCACAGCTTTTATAGCGTCTATACCTCTGGAAATTATGAAACATAAGCAAGGGATACATACTTACCGTCAATTAATTGATTTTTACGATGGTAAAAATATCCGTCAGAAAAAATCGCTCAGTGATATTGTAATCACATATCTTCTATTTCCGATACTGTTAATTCTTGTTATGTTTATAAGCTATATCATGTTCTACTCCTAAATTGAAATTAAAGGAATGAATCATGATGCCCTTTTTTAAAAGTAATTTAATAGTACTTGTATTGTTTTATATAGCAGCACCAATTGCTCATATATTTCTGAATTTCAATGGAATCTATCTGATGCTGATAGTAACAGTTTGGATGCTGACCGTCATATTTCATGAATTGGGTCATTGTTTCCTCGCTAAATGCAGAGGTATGAAAATTTCAATTATATCAGGACTTCCTGGAATGTATATGAATGGCAGATGGTATTTAAAAATTCCGATATATTTCAGTTTTGGTGCGATGCTTGCATATAAACCGCTTAAAAACGGCCACATTACGAAAAATGATATTATCTGGTTGAACTTAGGCGGAGCCATATTTAATCTTATAGCAATTACTATACTTCTGCTGATAAAATATATTTTTGACATAGAAGATTCGATATTAAATTTTGCTATATGGATGAATTTAATTATCGGCATAGTTACAGGTCTTAATCCAGTAGCGGCAGATGGCAAAAGCATATGGAATTTAATGAGAGGCAAGACAGATGAGCTAAAATTTTATGATTCCATGAACTATATGTATGATCCTGAAGTGGGCAGTGCGCGAATTTTGAAAGAAATTGATGAAAACCGTGATATTATAGCTAATTATTCTCGTAATTTAGCATGGATTGAAAAAAATATCGAAAAAAATAGTATTTCGAAGATATACGAAAATGAACTTTACGATACAGAAGAATTTAACCAGAAGCTTGCTAGAGCATTTCAAACACTCTATAAAGCGGCAGATGGACATCAAATCACAGAGAAAGAAGCAGAGATATTTCATGAAGTAAATATGAGTGTTTATTTTGTGTTTGGTGATATTTATGAATACTTTAAAACTGGGAATGATAAAATTTTAAGAAAGCTTGAAAAACAAAAAAGCTGGCTGCCGAGTCATCGGGAAGATATGCTTTTTCAAACAGCTATTCAAAAATTATCATAGGTTTAGAAAATAAATAAAAAAATTCCGTGCGGCTATCCCTAATAAAAGGTAGACACACGGAATCTTTGCAATTTAAAACTAAATTATATTTCTTGATCTTTCTGCTTCATCGTTTTATTATATGCTTCCAGATAAACTTTCTCTGATTCTGAAGCCATATCCATCGTATTCATTGCGCAGTGCCAATGAGGATAAACGGGTTCTAAAGCAGTGAAGTCCGTAATTTGTGAAACGTCATCGTCGGTTAATTGCAACGTGTAGGATGCGACATCTTCATACAATTGTTCTTTATTACGTGCTGCAATAATGACCGAGTCGACATTTGGTCTGTCACGGAGCCAGGCAAGCACAACTTGCGGTACTGTTACCTTATGTTTCGATGCAATATCCTGCAGCATCTCAACCAGATTATAAAAGAATTCCTTGTTTTTAAGATAAGGTTCCGCCCATCCGTTGCCTTGGCGTGTTCCCGGCTGTGCTTTTTGATTTCTCGTGATTTTACCGTTCAGCATGCCTTCGCCTAAAGGAGACCATATTGTGTTTCCTATCCCAAGCTCTGTTCCTGCCGGAAGCAGTTCGTACTCCGCCTCCCGTGATTCGGGTGTGTAATAGATTTGATGGGCTGCGGGCGGAATCATATTGTTCTCCACTGCAAAAGTATGCGTTTTGGCAAGTGACCAGCCGCTGTAATTGGATACACCCCAGTAGCGGACTTTACCTTTCTTAATCAGATCGTTCATCACCTGAACAGTTTCTGAAACAGGAACACGGCCGTCCCATATATGAATGTAGTATAAATCCAAGTAATCTGTGCCGAGACGTTTCAGTGTCTCATCAATAGTCGTTTCAATATTGGCGCGTGTTGCACCGCCGTCGTTAGGACCACCTTGGATCGGTGTGCCTGTTTTACTGGCGATTGTCATATCCTGGCGTTTATCGCGAATTGCTTTCCCAAGGACTTTTTCGGCATCGCCTTTAGCGTAAAGATTGGCTGTGTCAAAATGATTAATCCCTTTATCTAGTGCATAATCGACAAAATAGTTCGCTGTTTCCTGATTCATATCTCCTGTTGCTTCAAATCCGTTAGTGCCGCTGAATGGTATGGTTCCAAGAGAATATTTAGAAATATTAAGACCTGAATCTCCTAATAATGTGTAATCCATTCTTATCCCTCCGAATTTCATTATCAATTAATATATTCCCTGCATCTTGTTTATAAAACAGACTTTTCAACTCTTTGTCTGATTGAGAGAAACATGACAGGGTATAGACTATAAAGAATAAAATTTACAGGAGGCTTTTTAATGACTCAGACAGTACTTATTACAGGTGCAGGAACAGGTTTCGGTAAAAATATTGCATTCGCACTGGCGGAAAAAGGCAATCCAGTTATTGCAACAGTGGAAGTGATGTCACAGGTATCTGCTTTGGAACAGGAAGCACGTGAACGCGGTGTTAAAATGCAGATTGAAAAACTGGATGTAACGAACCCCAAAGATCGTGAAAAAGCATGGGCATGGGATATTGATGTCCTGGTCAATAATGCAGCTGTAAAAGAAGGCGGCTCATTAGTTGATATACCTGAAGCAAACTTGCGTCATCAGTTCGAAGCCAATGTCTTTGGACCGATATTATTAACTAAAGGATTTGCCCGTAAAATGGTGGATAGAAACCACGGACGCATTGTTTTCGTATCCTCCGTATCCGGTATTACAACGAACCCGCTGTCCGGACCGTATTCTGGTTCAAAACATACTGTAGAAGCGTTCGCGATGGCTTTAAGTAAAGAATTGCAGGAGTTTAATGTGGAAGTATCAACGATTAATCCGGGCCCTTATTTAACAGGATTCAATGACCGCGAATTTGAAACGTGGAAAAATTGGGAGATTGATTTAGACGACACGGTATTCGACTACAGTAAAACAGCGTTTCCGAGTGAGCAATTTGACCCTGAAGAAGTAACAGAGCCAGCAATCAAAGTAATACTCGGTGAAACAGATCAGTATCGCAATGTGATACCTGAAAAAATGGTTTCTCAGCTGAAAGAAAAACAGGCAGCTGTCTGGGACAAAAAAACAACTGCAGATCTTGGGAAACGTCACGAATCAGTACAAAAATCCTATGATATTGAACCGGGAACGCCGGCAGAATAACAGTAAAAATCATGGAGATTAATCTCCATGATTTTTACTGTTTTATTATTATCTCGCATCGGTGCTTGTAAAAGGAGAAATGACAGTACCGAACTGCAGGGCGGCGAAAACAGCAGCTCCAACAAGCGCGATTAAATACAAATCATATTTTGAGAATGATGTTTTATGATAGTATGTGCGGACACCGTCACTGAATCCTTTTGATTCCATTGCAATCCCGAGTCTGTAAGCCCGTCGTATACTTTGACTCAGCAAGGTCACAATTGTTGATTTCAATCCTCTAAATCCTGAAATGTATTTTTTATGAATCAGTGCTTTTCTGACCTTTCTAGCCTGCCTCAGCTGGAAATATTCTGCAATAATAATCGGAACCATGCGGATAGCTGCCATAAAGGAATAAGCATACTTAGGTTTTATTTTCAACTGAATCATGAGCGCGTAAAACACATCTGTTATCTTGGTTGTAAATATCACTAGGGCACCAAATAACGACAATATAACGCCTCGCATTGAAATATGAATACCTCTGACAAAGCTTTCTTCAGTAATATGAATAATGCCGTAGCGAAACAGCGTCTGTGTCCCTTCACCGTAGAATATCATATAGAGGCTTGCTATAGATCCTGAAATAAAAATAAATATTAACAAGATTGCCAGGTATTTTATTTTAACCCCGCTTAAAAAGAGCAGCATGATGAGCATAATAATTGTCAGAAGGAAAAGAACATTCGGATTATGAATGAAAATTACAGTAACGAAAAGTATTGCTGCCAGCAGTATTTTTGTCAGCGGATTTGCCCTGTCTATAAAAGTGCTGTAATTCTTCACTGCGTTAAGCATCGTGTATCCTCTTCTCTTGAAGTATTCCGTCTTCAATAATCAGACGTCTCGACGGATAGCGCATCTTAATATTTTCATCGTGCGTAATCATAATGATTGCAGTCCCTGCTTCAGTTAATTCTTGAAATATTTCCAGCATTCGAAAGGCGTGTTTCTGATCGAGACCGAATGTCGGCTCATCGAGCAGCAGGATGTTCGGCACACCACCGAAAGCCGTGGCTACACTTAGCCGGCGCTTCTGTCCTGTAGAAATTTCCAAGGGATGCAAGTGTGCTGTATTATTAAGCCCCATCTGCTGTAAAATCACTTCGGTTTGTCTCACTGCTTCAGAATATTCAAAGCGAGATTCCATATTGATGAAAACTTCATCAAAAACTTTGTGCGTAATAAACTGGAGTTCCGGATTTTGAAATACCGGATATACTTCTCCGGCAATTTGTTTTGTTTTTGCAACTTTCTTATTCCGGTAGTAAATACTGCCGGCAGAGGGAATCAACTTCATTATCGCAAGAAGCAGACTGGACTTTCCAGTACCGTTTTTTCCTTCGAGCATAATCCATTCTCCTCCGGCAACAGTTAAGTCATTGATGTGCAAAATCTCCATTCCCCGCCGTTCAAGGTGAAGATCCTTTATTTCAAGCAGTACCTCTTTCGCTGGCGGTAACGGATTGAACACCGGCGCATCCTGCCATGAATCCGGATGCCAAACACCATATTCATTCAAGAGATGTTTATAATTTTTTAAAACATCGTCCGGAGTACCGTCATGAGTAATCTGAGCCTGATCATTCATCAGAATAACCCGGTCGACTTTGTCCCATATATAATCGACACGATGCTCTACTATAACAACTGTGCGGTTGTGCCAAATGTTTTCAATGACATCCCACAGAGAAGATGCAGACTCGTCATCAAGCATGCTCGTTGGTTCATCGAGAAACAAAGTATCCGGATCTTGCAGCAGTGCTGAAGCGATCGCAAGCTTCTGCTTCATTCCCCCTGATAAATTATTAATATTTAAGTTAAGTGGTATATCGAGTCCCGTCTGGCTGAGTGCTTCCAGCATTGCCGTTTCCATATTTTCTTTCGGAATATTTCTATTTTCCAAAATAAAAGCAAGCTCTTCTGCTACCGTAGGCATTGTAAACTGGGAATCAGGATCCTGAAACACATAGGCGTTATTATCAGGAATTTCGATTGATTCGGTTTTCATTGGTGTATGGATTACCCGCGGGATTAACCCGCCCATGACGTTTAACAATGTGCTTTTACCTGAACCGCTGGGTCCGAGCAGCAGTACTTTCTCGCCGGCTTCAACTTCAATATTTAAATCGGTAAATAATTTTACCGGTGCTTCTGGAAATTTTAAATTTAAGTTCCGTATATTAATTGCAGACATATTATAATCCTTCGTGTGAATTACCGTGTCTTTGTCCTACAAACTTTAATACGCCGGTTTCTTTAAGTGCTTTGTAAAGCAGATGGCCGAGCCAGCCGGCAACAAGCGCGCCGCTGAGTATCCGAAAACTGAACATCAGGACAAGATTCCATGTCTCGAGCATCCCGAGATAACCATAATACCAGTCGAGAGGCAGAGTAGATAAAGCTGCCGCGATGCCGGCCAAGACTGCCACCATCAAACTCGTACTCTTATATCTGAAGAACATAAAAATAAGTTCGCAGGCCAGTCCTTGAATTAATCCGTACATAATCAGTGAAATGTCAAACTGAAGGAGTACAATCGTTTCGCCCGAAGCTGCTGCAAATTCTGCAATCAGAGCAACACCAGGTTTCCTGATAACTAAATAAGCGACAATCGCAGCGATAAACCACATGCCGTAGACCAATTCATTTAAGTGCAGACCGAACGGCTGCAGAATCGTATAAATCCCATCCCATAGAGAATAAATAACAGCGAAAACCAGTGCAATAACGACGGTAATTAAAATATCAGTGAGTGTTAAACCATTTCTTTGTGCCATTTTGAAGCCTCCGTTATAAATTTCAAACAAAAAAACACACACCACTAACGGAATGGTGTGCATATAAAAATATGCCACTTCCCTACGCTAGTATGATCTAGATCAGGTGATAAGGGTCAGTCTCAGTCCGATGCGGACACCCCCAGTGGTGGTGAATTTATTATTTGATTATCACCATCATAGTCCACTTGCACAGATTTGTGAAGCAGGAATTATTTAGTTACGGAAACCCCCTGTTTTTCGGTTTCATAGAGCGTTACTTTAAGCAGTGTATTTTCCTTTGGCAGATGACTATTAAACTGTTCAAAAATCCAGTACGCAATATTTTCCGCGGTTGTATTCATAACAGGCAGAGTTTCATTGAGCACGCAATTATCGAGTTTTAAAGCAATGTGCTCTCTATAGATCTGATCAATTAAATGAAAATCTGTGGCAAGGCCCAATCCATTTACCATTGATAATATTTCTAACTGAAATGTGTAGCGATGGTTTTTTAAATCTTTAAAGGCTGTGCTGGAAAAAAATATACGGTTATGACAAGTGAATTCGAAATGCTTGTTAATAACTATCTGATGATTAAAATATTGAAATTGCTCCGGCGGTTTAACATTTTCTAAAGACATAATTTTACACCTCAATATATAGGTATTTTCTAAATTATACTATACAAAAGATATGAATTTAATTGTGTCAAATTATTGACTGTATGTTCTGATATGGTAACCTTGTGGGAAGTAATTCATAATTTTTAGAATTTTACATCTTTATTTAGAGAGGAGAGACAAAGCGCATCAGCAATTAAAAACAAGGGGGCGTAACATGAAGAATTTTCTAAAACGCTTAGCAGCAGTTATCAGTTTATCATTGCTAATCTTTTCAGCAGGAATTTCCATCGTATCTGCCGAAGCTTTTGATCCGGACTACAGTGAAGATAATGATATAGCAGCAGCTGATGAAGGGATGGTTGTATCAGCGCACCCGCTTGCTTCTGAAACGGGTTATGATATCCTTGCCAACGGCGGTAACGCCATGGACGCAGCTATTGCTATGCAATATGTATTGACCGTTGCAGAGCCCATGATGTCGGGTATTGGCGGCGGAGGTTTTATGATGGTATATGATGGAGAAACAGGAGAAACATCTGTGATAAACAGCAGGGAACGTGCGCCTGCAGGTGCAGATACGGAAATGTTCCTCGATGAAGACGGGGAAGCATTACCATTTGAAGAACGTGTCAGAAGCGGTAAGTCAGTAGGAGTTCCGGGAACATTGAGGGGCTTGGAGGCAGCCCACGAAACTTGGGGAACAGTTGATATGTCGGATTTGATTGCTCCAGCAATTTCAATTGCCGAGGAAGGTTTTATGATAGATGACTTCCTGGCTGCACAAATTTCTGATAACGCCGAAAAATTACAGGCTACGGCAGCAGCTGAAGTATTTTTTAACGATGCTGAACCCTTAGCAGAAGGCGATGTACTCGTTCAGGAAGATTTGGCGAAAACTTTAAACCTTATCAAAGATAATGGCATCGATTACTTTTATAACAGTGAAATTTCAAAAGCGGCTGCTGACGCAGTTCAGGAATTCGGAGGCTCAATGACACCGGAAGATTTATCGAATTATGAAATTACATTAGATGAACCGATTTGGGGAGAGTTTAACGGCTATGATATTGCTACCATGCCTCCGCCAAGCTCAGGCGGCATATTCATGCTTCAAATGCTTGGAATGCTCGATGGTTTTGATTTATCCCAGTATGATATAAACTCGCCGGAGAAATATCATTTAATGGCAGAAGCAATGCATCTGGCATATGCCGACCGTGCTGAATATGCAGGAGATCCGGAATTTGTGGACGTGCCAGCAGAAGGGCTCCTCCATCCTGATTATATTGCAGAGAGAAGCACACTAATCAGCATGGACAGTGTGAATGAAGAGCCGGAAGCGGGAGATCCATGGGAGTATCAGACAGGGACAGATGAAGTGAATAATGTTGCACAGCCGAACGATAAAGTTGATGGACAGACGACCCATTTTTCAGTAGCGGATAAATACGGCAATGTCGTTTCATACACTACGACGATTGAGCAGGTATTTGGTTCTGGTATTATGGTGCCTGAATATGGATTCATGCTGAACAACGAACTGACAGATTTTGATGCTGAACCAGGCGGAGCAAATGAAGTACAGCCGAATAAGCGTCCGCTCAGCAGTATGACACCGACTATTGTATTTGATAATGGAAAACCGGTAATGACTGCAGGTTCGCCGGGCGGGCAGACCATTATTACATCAGTTCTGCAGACAATTATCAATGCTTATGAGTACGAGCTCGATGTGCATTCAGCAGTAACAGAACCAAGAATCTTTACTAATGACTTGGAATCTTACAGATTTGAAGAAGGTATTCCTGAAGAAGTTATTAGCCAGCTTAATGAAATGGGACATAATTTTGAAGATGAATCCGAAGCCATAGGAAATGTCAGCAGTATCCAGATTGATTCTGTTACGGGAGAATTTACAGGGGCTACTGATAAAAATAGAAACGGTGCCGCCTACGGCCTGCAATCCCAGCAGTAAAAATAAAAATAGAGCAGCCGGTTTCGGCTGCTCTATTTTTATTTAATTGAAAAGGTTTATAAAGAACACTATAACGGGAATATTAATAATATCTATTAAGAATGCCCCGACAATCGGTACAATCAGGTAAGCAGTTTTAGAGTCGCCAAATTTAGATGTGATTGCATCCATATTAGCCATAGCTGTAGGTGTTGCCCCCAAGCCGCTGCCCATTAAACCGTTAATCATTACTACAGCGTCATAATTCTTGCCAAGCAACCTGTAAACAACAAACATCGTATACAGAATAATGACTATAACGTGCACGGAAACAATCAGCAGAATCGGCAGTGCTAAGTCTGCGAGCTCCCAAAGTTTGATGCTCATCAGTGCAAATGACAGGAACAAGCCTAAAGAAACAGCGCCGATTTTATCATTTACAGTTGTATCAAAATCAAACGGCACCTTGTCTTGTGTAGCGTCTAATAAAGTTCTGACAACAATTGCAACGAACATTGCTCCGACATAGTCAGGAAGAATTACACCGGACAAGTCCGAGAATATACCTCCAATGTATGTGCCGAGGGCCATTGTGAATGTAATGATTGCCAAATAAATAAAGAACTGGTCGATAGTCAGCTTGTTTTCCTTTTTAACATCCTGAACTTCATATTCACCGGCATCAAAAGCAGGTTCATTGCTCTTTAGATTATGTTTATTAATCATATATCGTGCAACCGGCCCGCCGAAAACTCCGCCGGCTATAAGTCCGAGAGTCGCTGCAGCAATGCCGACAGTAGTGGCTCCCTGCACCCCTAATCCATCGATTGTTTCACCGAATGCTGCAGCACCGCCGTGCCCGCCAATCATAGCAGGAGACGAAGCCATAAGTCCGAGCAGAGGGTCGATTCCGAGCAGACTGGCAAGAGAGACTCCTAAAGTATTTTGCACAACTGATAAAAAACTTGCCGCAAGTAAATAGATAATAAGTAATTTACCACCGAGTTTAATTAACTTAAAACTGGCACCTAGTCCGACGGTGGTAAAAAATATAATCATAAATAAAGATTGTAAGGACGTATCTATAGTTATCGTCACTAAGTCAGAAGTGTGCATTATTAATGTAAACACTGCGAAAAGCAAACCGCCAACAACAGGTGCCGGTATAGAGTATCTATCTAAAAAGTATATTTTTTTAACTAAGTAAGCACCGATGAGGTAAACCATCACTGCTAAAAATAATGATGTTACTAAATTTAATTCCATATCCCATCCTCCATCATTTAAAAAATACATCAGAAAATCCATTCTAATCTAAAACCCAGAAATAACCAACGATAACTTTTACATATTTAAAGAAATTTAATTATGTTTAATTATTAGATGTTCTTAAAAACTATATTGAAAGAGGTGATATTGTATGCGCAAACGGACGAAACTCCTTATTGGAGCGGGGCTGGCAGCGGGGGTACTGTATGCAGCGAAGTCACAGAACAGACAAATGATTTTAGGACAGCTGGGAAATGCAGTTAATAAATGGACGGACGATGATTACATTATTAATCTCGGAAAACCGGATGAATTGCGTGATGCAAACATGGTCGATGAAGGCGCGATGACTAGCGTACTTTATTATTACGAGTTAAGGGATAAAGCGTCAGAAAAATAATGAACGTTACAAAATATCGATATGCGGTACAAATCTGTCCTGTCAAGGGTTATGGCGCTCTTGCCACTGACTAAGCTCTGTACATGCGGAATGATATATATCGATTTAGTAAGTACTGAATCACGGTCGCAAACATTGTCGCACTTATTTTAACTATAATGGCGTTACATCCAAGCTGTTGAACGAAAATGAAAACAGCAATTGAAACGACTAAAAACCCTGCTGTACCAATAGTTAGAAATGAAAAGTAGCGTCTGAAAAATTTGCTGTGCGCCTTAAAGTTAAAATGATAATTCAATATGAAATTTGTTGTGACACCGGTAAACATGCTAACCAGATTCACGATTTGAATATGAATGCCGGTATAAGTGTGCAGCATGATAAACAACAGTAAATCAAGGATACCGCCGACTGCAGCAATCATGCAGTATTTAATAAATTCTTTAAACTTGCTCATATAAATTCAACTTTCTACTGGCATTTTACGTTGCATTATATCACAAAAAATGCGTCTCTTCGTTCGGGAGACGCAT
The DNA here is from genome assembly GCF_003387165.1 of Jeotgalicoccus halotolerans. GTDB lineage: Bacteria > Bacillota > Bacilli > Staphylococcales > Salinicoccaceae > Jeotgalicoccus > Jeotgalicoccus halotolerans. Next base: position 212,369 of record NZ_QUMW01000010.1, on the reverse strand, counting down.
GTTGTCTATTCAAACATTGATTTAGAGATATTCAGTGCCCTCAGCATCGCAGTTTTCTTATAGTTATGTCCTTCACTCTTACTCAAGATATCATCCACAGTTTTCACACCATCAACGATATAATCGCCTTTATTCAGCATAATACATTCAGCACGTGAACCTGCAACGACATCTGAGATTTCGGAACGTGTCGGGATTCCGGTTTTAATCAATGATTCCAGCACCTGAGTTGCCCAGATTACCGGCACATGAGCAGCTTCACAAATCCACAGCAGCTCTTCTTGTACCTCACTGAGCCGTTCATAGCCGATTTCAACTGCCAGATCTCCCCGCGCTACCATGATTCCAAAAGGTCTGACTGCGGCAGCTGCAGCAATAATATTCGGTATCTCCCCGATAGCCTCAGTCGTTTCTATTTTGGCGATAACCGGCATCTGCTGTTTACCGGCCGTCAATTTTTCTCTTAGAGTATCTTCAATATATCTCATATCATCTGCACTTTTGATAAAAGAAAAAGCGAGAATATCTGCGTGTTCCGCTGCAAAATCTAGATCGTTCATATCTTTCTCTGTCAGTACATTTAAATTGATATCAAGGTCCGGAAAGTTAATGCCCTTTTCTGTTTTAATTCTGACGCCTTTTGCTTTAGATGTTTTAGTGACCCGGCAGATTAAACCATCATCCTGAACTTCTGTTACTATTGCTTCTATCTGCCCGTCATCAATTTTAATCAGCTGATCAATACCTACATTTTTCAGCACCTCGGGAACCGAAGTATTAACCGCTATATTCACTTTGGAAGGCAGTATCATTGCTTCCTGATTAGAGAGAAGAAAGTATTCTCCAGTTTTCAGTTTCGGGTTTCTTTTGGAAGTCAAAAGAGTCTTGATTCGGACTTTCGGACCGCTTATGTCCATTAATATCCTGCATGAGTCTCCGGTCTCATCAGCTGCTGTTCTTATATTTTCAATCATCTGTTTCCAGGTATCCTCATCATCATGTGCACAATTAATCCGTGCAGAATTCATCCCCGACTCAATCAGGGATTTAACCAGTTTATAATCTTTTGCTGCTTCAGACGGCATCGTTACCATAATTTGTGTGTATCGGTGCTCTTTATTCTCGCCGAGCAGTATATTTGTATTGTTCGCAAGCGGACTGTTTCGATCTTCCGAAGCCGGATATTTAAAGTATTCAGTCTCAGTTTGAATATCACCGGTAATATATCCGAGAGTTTTAAAAACAGCATCGAGGTTGCCGGCAACGTTTGGTTCCAGACGGCCGAGGGATGATACTCCCCATGGGATTAATGAATTTTGCAGTTCGCGACGGTCGTAACGGCGAAAAGCCATATAGTAAGCGAGATTTCTCAAACTTTGGATATATTCTTCCCGTACTTCTCCTCCCTGCCAGGATTCCAGTATGTGTTCACCGTCTTTTACAACCTGCTTGCGTATCTGTTTTATATCTTCTAATAACGGCGATGCTTCTTTATTCATAACGACCACCTCTATAGTCTTAGATACCTTTTTTATGAAGTATAAACATCAGGATGAAATACACCAGATGAATACACGTCCAGACGATAAAACCCGTGAAGCCGTGCAGCACGATAGTCATAACACTTAAATATTCGAGCAGATAAAACATTATGCTTGTGACGATCCAGCTAAAAATCAAAGCCGGTATGTAGATTCCTGAAAATTTATCAAATATAAATTTAAGCAAAACGGCAATCATAATGGATACTGCGAGATGCAGTATGATTTCTGTAATGGTGTGCAGGTCTCTTTCAGTTAAAAAGTCAACATTCAATAGCAGAGTCATAAGTTCTACAGGAGTCAGGTATTCCACAAATGCACATACAATAAATAAAAACATACCGGTAATGCTTCCGGCGATTATTCCTGAATGCAAATATTTCATAGCATCATTCCTTAAATTTATAAACAGGACTGCCGGGTTTCTTAAAAACCAAGCAGCCCGTTAATTTAACCGTAAATTTTATCAGTGGCTTTCGCACCTTCGATATCCCGTTCTTTCAGCTCATGCGTTGAGAAAGTTGTCCAGACTACGGTAACTGTTGTGTAATTAATTCTGATACCGGGATGATGCTGCTCTTTTTCAGCATGCTGTGCAAGCATGTTTACAAATTCAATACCGTCTAAAAAACGCTCGAATTTAAACTTCTTAATCAGTTTCTCGTCTTTTAATTCCCAGCCTTCGAGTTTTTCTGCTTCTGCTTTAACATCCATTATTAATTACCTCCTGATCATTTTATATACAGTAATTTATACCCTTTATGAATAAAAGAAATCATGCAGATGATTGAAGATAGTAAAAATGTGGTACTTAAAATAAAACAATTATAAGGACAGGTGATAATGTGAAACAATCTAAAGCTATTGAACGTATCGAAGAGATATTAAACGAGTCGAAAATAGGTGTTTTATCCACAGCGAAAGACAATGTGCCTAATGCACGGTATATGTGGTTTTATAATGACGGATTAACGCTGTATGCCAAAACCAATGACCAGTCTCCTAAATACGATGAACTCGGAGAAAATCCGCAGGCTCATGTGCTGCTGGGATTTAATGATACTAAAAACCATGCTTTCGTAGAAATCAGCGGAGAAGTTGAAAGAATTAATGACCAGAAGACAATCGACTGGCTGTGGGAAAAGCAGGACCAGAGTTTCTTTGACTCTAAAGAAAACCCGCATTTGAAAGTGCTGAAAATTACACCGAAAGATATAAAGATTATGAATGACGACGAGGAACCCGTTGAAATCAAACTATAAGAAAAAGCGAGGGGAAACCCTCGCTTTTATTATGACTGATAACAGGAAGGGGATTTGATGAACACTCAGAAAAAATGGGCAGCGGGTTATCTGGCTGCCTTTTTAGTAATGATAGTGATGAATTACTTTATAGGAACAAATGTGGGAAGTGTGGCAGATAATAATCAGCCTATTATTCAGCCGGCAGGATTTGCTTTTTCTATATGGGGTTTGATATATGCTTTGGTATTTATTTGGATAATTAAGCAGTTCTTTCAGAAAACATGGGAAGATTCTCCAGCATACAAATTAAAATACTGGCCAATTGTTAACTTTTTACTCAACAGTGCATGGATTTTAGTGTTTACTCAGCAAATGATACTCGCTTCAGTCATCGTAATTTTTTCATTGCTGATCACCTTATTTATTATGCACATTCTAATCACTGGAGGGCATTATAATTGGTTTGACCGTTTACCTTATTCTATTTATTTTGCCTGGGTGACAGTTGCATCTATCGTTAATGTTTTTCAATTAACGAATGATAATAATATAGATTCTCTGATCGGCTTGAATGAATTAACATGGACAATTATTATGCTGGCAGCCGCCGGAGCTATAAGTGTCATAATAGCGTTGTATTTTAAAGACTGGTTATATCCCCTTGTCATTATCTGGCCGTTATTTGCTATCTATACGGAGCATGACAGTGAATATACAAGTTTAAATATTACCCTGCTGATTATAAGCATCGTACTCGCAGTTTCTTCCCTTGTTGTCATTGTGATGATAAATACAAATAAAGAGAGGGTTTAAAGATTCAGTTAATCGGGTTTATAAAGGAGGAGAAGATTTATGTGTTAAATATATTTAGGAGTGGTCATTTTAATGAGCAAAATATCTAAGGAAGATATTTTAAAGATTGCAGAACAAGAAAATATTGGTTATGTAAAACTTCATTTTACTGATATATTAGGTGCGCTTAAAAACGTGGAAATTCCAGTTGAACAGCTGGAAGAAGCTTTGGACGGCGAAACTATGTTCGACGGCTCTTCTATTGAAGGCTTTGTGCGCGTCGAAGAATCGGACATGTTTTTAAAACCTGATTATAATACATGGGCTATTTTCCCATGGTCGGATGAAGACTGCAGAGTAGCACGTCTGATTTGCGATGTGTACAATTTTAATAATGAACCGTTCGAGGGAGACCCGAGAAGTAATTTAAAACGCATAATCAAAGAAATGGAAGATATGGGTTATGATGCTTTTAATTTAGGGCCCGAACCAGAGTTCTATTTATTCAAACTGGATGCCGATAGTAATCCAACGACAATTATAAATGATACAAGCGGATATTTCGATTTATCGATTACGGATTCAAGTGAAACATGCCGCCGTGAAATAGCTAGAACATTGAAAGAAATGGATTTTGAAGTGGAAATGTTTCACCATGAAGCGGGGCCGAGCCAGCATGAAATCAGTTTTAAGTACAGTGATGCTGTGACTTCGAGCGATAATATCCAGACATTTAAGCTAGTAGCGAAAACAGTTGCGAGAAAATATGGACTGCATGTTACATTCATGCCTAAACCGCTGTATAATGAAGCTGGAAGCGGCATGCATTATAATGTATCGTTATTTAAAGATGGTAAAAACACTTTTTATGATGAAAATGATGAGTACGGGCTGAGTGAAGAAATGAAATACTTTATGGCAGGTTTATTAGATCATGCGAGAGGATATACAGCCGTCTGCAACCCGCTTGTAAACTCGTATAAGCGTCTGAGTTCGGGATTTGAAGCTCCCCGTTATATTGCATGGAGCGGGAGTAACCGGACGCCGCTGCTCAGAATCCCATCAACTCGCGGTGCAGGTACACGTGCAGAAGTGAGATCGCTGGACCCTTCAGCGAACCCGTATCTCGCAACTGCTGTAATCCTGAAAGCAGGACTAAGCGGCATCCAGCATCAGAAGGATTTAACAACGCCGGTAGATGAAAATATTTTCGAAATGACAAATAAAGAGCGTAAAGCAGAAAATGTGGAAGACCTGCCGACGACATTGTATACAGCTTTGAAGGCACTAAAGGCTGATGAAGTTATTCAGGACGCATTGGGTAAACATATCTGCGACCACTTTATAGAAAATAAAACCTATGAATGGAAGATGTACAGCGCGCAGATTACAGCATGGGAAAAAGAAGAATATTTAACGCAGTATTAATATAAAAGAGGAGTAACGCATAGCGTTACTCCTCTTTTTAGATATAGTCTTTAACATCATAGCTTTCTTCACTGCCGAAGTCTTCCAAGGTTACCACTTTATATAATGCTGCTGCAACGTCTTCTGCTTTCGCCAGTTTGTTTGTTTCCTTGTATTCTTTAAAACGGTCGAGATTGGGGAACTCTTCAATATCCGATGCTCGGATTACTTCTTGCATTCCTGTATCGATAACGCCCGGGTAAAATACGGCGCTCTTAATGTTGTTGCCCTGATGGATATTTTCTTTATCCAGCACGCTGTGAATCATATTTACAGCAGCTTTTGAACTGCAGTACACACTCCAGCCTTCTATGGGACCGCGTGCAGCACCGCTCGTCACAGTAACAATACGCTTTTCTCCTCCGAACTCTTTGAAGCGGTTTACAAACCCTTGAATAAGCAGCGTTGGTGCAACGACGTTTACTTTATAGTTGGCAAGCATTTCCTCTGCGGATAAGTTGCTTACAGCTTTTACAGGATCAACGATACCCGCAACATTCAATAAATATACTTCATCATTTTCGTCAGGGTCGACAGAGTTAAAGATTTCAGAAACAAACTGCTCCATAGCATCAGTATCACTGAAATCCATTGTGAATGATTTATAGATATTATCTGTATTTTCTACGCTGCTTCTCGTAATACTGATAATTCTGCTGTCTGTGAATGCTTTAGCGGCAGCTTCACCAAGCCCTCTGTTAGTACCTGTTAAAAATACATATTTCATTTAATATTTCCCCCTTGTTTTTATGTTACAACAATTCCATTATACTCTTTTATCAGCTTTCGCTAAATGTTCTTCGCATATTTTTATAATTGTTCTGAGAGCAGTAATACGGGCATAGCGTTTATCGTTTGCAGGGATGACTTTCCAGGGCGCATGTGCAGTATCTGTTTTACGAATCATATCTTCTGAAGCTTCTAAATATAAATCCCATTTCTCGCGGTTGCGCCAGTCTTCATCTGTAATTTTCCAGTGTTTTTCAGGATTGTTTTCTTGTTCTTTAAAACGTTCAAGTCTGAAGATACGTCTTTATTTTAAAAATCTTTGTTAATTTCAGTATATCTTTGCGCAGGCTAAACTGCACTTCATAAAAGAAATTGATAACATTAACACAGAGAGGAAAAGCTCTAACGCTTTAAAACCAGCGTTAAAATAAGCTGACTAATTTTCTGACAAATCAATACATTGCCTTTTTCCTAGCAGTGTACTATATTTTATATAGAGTTTTTCAACTGAATACTATTCTTTCGGGGCAGGGTGTAATTCCCAACCGGCGGTAATCTTTTTAGAAAGCCCGCGACCCGTACGGTATTTATTATCGTATGGCTGATTCAGTTAAAGTCTGAAGCCGACAGTTAGAGTCTGGATGGGAGAGAGAATAATGCAGCAGCGTAGAAATGTTTTTAAACATTTTAATACGTTTATTTAACATTGTATAAAATACTGTGTTACTTTAGCATACATTTTTTAACGCCTTCGAATGTTTTTATTCGAGGGCGTTATTTTTATTCAGGAGGTAAAAACTTGAACAGATATATGGATATGGCTGTAAACCTGGCCAGGATATCAGCGGGTCAAACGTCAGTGAACCCGCCGGTCGGCGCTGTCGTCGTCAAAAACGGCAGAGTCATCGGCTACGGTGCACATTTAAAAGCGGGAGAACTGCATGCAGAACGAGCCGCATTAAACAGCTGCATTGAATCTGCAGCAGGAGCGGATATATACGTCACGCTTGAGCCATGCTCGCATCATGGAAAAACACCGCCGTGTACGGATGCTGTAATCGAAGCCGGCATTAAACGTGTGTATTATGCGGCCCGGGATGTGAATGACAAAGTCGATGGCTTAAAGGTTTTAAACGATCAGGGTATAGAAACGATTTACCTGAAGCACTCTGATGTCGAAGAACTTTATCGTCCGTTTAATACCGGTATACTGAATCAGCGGCCATTTATTACACTGAAAGGTGCTATGAGTCTTGACGGTAAAATTGCCCGCCAAGACGGTGACAGTCACTGGGTCAGTAATGAATATTCACGCCTGGATGTGCATCATCTCAGACAGCAGCATGACGGTATACTGATTGGCGGCCATACTTTGTTAAACGATAATCCGAGTCTGACCACCCGTTTATCAGATAACGATTCACATCCTGTACCAGTTATTCTGCTGGGCTCTCAAACACTGAAGGCGGATATGAATATTTTCAAACATCCGCATAAGCCAATCATCTTTACCAGCAATAAAGAGAACGCAGCATTTGAAGATCGTGCAGAACTATACTTTGGATCTTACGATTTAAGCGAAATACTTTATATATTATATGAACGGGATATTGTTTCACTTTTGGTGGAGGGCGGTTCGTCTATCCACACACAATTTTTAAACGAAAACTTATTCGATGACCTCATCATTTACATTGCCCCGAAAATATTTGGTTATTCTGAGTATCAGCTTCATCAAGGCGACCCAGACAGTCAGCTGAATCTGATATTGCATCATGTTGAAAAGCTCGAGTCGGACATCAAACTCACTTACAGGAGGACTCAAGCATGTTTACAGGATTAATCGAACAAACTTCACCCGTACTTTTTATTAATAAAACATCCGCATTAACTGAATTGGAAATAAAAAACACCACTTTTGACGATTTAAATATTGGTGATTCTATCGCGGTGAACGGTGTCTGCCTGACCGTTACAAAACTTGAAGAACAGTCATTCTTTGTTGAGATTGTTAATGAAACTAACAAAATAACGTCGTTATCGGAACTAAGGAATGGAGATTTGCTTAACCTTGAACGCGCGATGAGACTGGAACAGCGGCTTGGCGGCCATATCGTATCCGGCCATGTTGACGGCACCGGAGTTATTGGCGGTATTTATAACGATGGTGATGCTTTAGTAATCACTGTGGAATGCCCTCGTGAATTAATGAAATACATGACCTTAAAAGGATCTGTAACAATCGACGGCATCAGCTTGACGCTGTTCGATATTAACCTTGAGAATAATACATTTATTTTAAATATTATTCCTGAAACACAAAGCAAAACGGCTCTCGGCCAAAAGAAACAGGGAGATATCGTGAATATAGAAGCGGATATGATGATTAAACATATCGATCATCTGCTTAATTTTGAGAAAGCGGGTGGTACTCATGTTTGATTCAATACACAGTGCACTGGAAGATTTAAAAGCAGGAAAATTAATCATCGTTGTGGATGATGAAGACAGGGAAAATGAAGGAGACCTTGTTGGTATAGCAGAGTTTATCGATGCGTCGGCGATTAACTTTATGGCCGCTCATGCCAGAGGACTGATTTGTACACCTGTTTCAGCTGATATTGCCGAGCAGGCAGGACTTGTTCCCATGACTGAACATAACAGTGATGAATATCAGACTGCTTTTACAATTTCTATAGATCACGTCAATTCGACAACTGGTATCAGCGCCTTCGAACGGTTCGATACGATAAAAGCACTGCTTGAAGCAAATGTTTCACCTGAAACATTCAATCGTCCGGGACACGTTTTTCCGCTAATTGCCAAGGACGGCGGTGTGCTGGAACGTCAAGGTCACACAGAAGCTGCGGTGGATTTGGCAAGACTGGCAGGAGCAAAACCTGCAGGTGTAATTTGTGAAATTATGAATGAAGACGGGATGATGGCACGTGTTGATGATTTAAAAGTATACAAAGAAAAACACGGCATAAAAATGATTACGATTGAAGATTTACAAAAATATATAATCCAGCAGCATGCTGTGATGCTGGCAAGCACTATTTCTCTACCGACTAAATTTGGACAGTTTAAAATGTATGACTTTATTGACCGTGAAGGCAAGGAACATCTTGCTCTGGTTCATGGAGAAATTACTCCGCATATGAATGTACGTATTCATTCTGAATGTCTGACCGGAGACGTCTTTAAAAGTGCGCGTTGTGATTGCGGTGATCAACTGGATAAAGCGATGCAGATTATCAGTGAGGAGGACGGTATCATCCTGTATATGCGCCAGGAAGGACGCGGAATCGGGCTGACAAATAAACTAAAAGCGTACGAACTCATAGAACAGGGTTACGATACAGTGACTGCTAATGAACATCTAGGTTTTGATGCGGATCTGCGCACATATGAAGAAGCAGCAGCTATGCTGAAACACTTAAAAGTGGATGAGGTAACGCTGCTGAGCAATAACCCGAAGAAAATTGAAGGTCTGAAAAAAGAAGGTATTACAGTACATTCGAGAGAACACATCGTGACTGCAAATATATATAACGAAGATTATTTAAATACAAAAAAAGAAAAAATGGGACATCTGTTATAGGAGGAAATAAAAATGAATGAATTACAGAAAACGATGAACGGTGAAAATTTGAAGATAGCAATAGTTACGGCAGAGTTTAACGATTTTATTACCGATCGCCTGCTGGATGGTGCACATAAAACATTACTCAAGCACGGTGTGAAAGATGACAATATCGATTTAGTATATGTACCGGGAGCCTTTGAACTGCCGCTGACAGCAAAAACATTGGCAGAAACGAAGAAGTACGACAGTGTTATCACGCTCGGCTGCGTGATTCGGGGCAGTACAACTCATTATGATTATGTTTGTAACGAAGCAGCAAAAGGTATAAGCCATGCAGGATTATCAACAGGCGTACCCGTTATATTTGGCGTTATAACTACTGAGAACATCGAGCAGGCAATCGATCGTGCTGGCGCGAAAGTGGGCAACAAAGGCTCTGAAGCGGCTGTAACGGCAATAGAAATGGCGGGCGTCATCCAAAATATTAAAAAATAACACAAGGAGGTTCTTGAATGATAACCGAATCAGATAAAGCATACTTAAAACGCAGTGTAGAACTCGCTGAAGAGGCATTAAAAACAGGTAATTCACCCTTTGGATCGCTGCTTGTGTCAAAAGACGGTAGTGTGTTGTTTGAAGACCACAACCGCGACAAAGACGGAGACCAGACGAAACATCCGGAATATGCAATCGCGAAATGGGCAGTAGAAAATTTAAGTCCATCAGATCGTAAAAATACAGTAGTTTACACATCTGGTGAACATTGCTCAATGTGTTCTTCGGCACATGCACTGGCAGGACTTGGCCGGATTGTCTACGTAAGCTCATCAGTACAGCTGAAAGAATGGCAGCAAGAGCTCGGTCTTACAGAATCAGGTGTGTTAAAAGGTTTAAGTATTGAAGAAGTCATTAATAATCCAGAAGTAGATGGACCTGATGAAGAACTGTCACAGCAGGTGAAACATCTTCAGATAGAATATTATAAATAACAAAAATACCGGAAATCTTAAGTGATTTCCGGTACTTTTAAATTTTTTGAGGTGATCGGGGGTGTGGATACACATGAACTTCTGTCATGCCAGCTCAGCTCTGAATTTAAACCAAGTGTTTTAGCCATAGTTTCAAGGAGCAGATCGTCTTCGCGGCAAATAAAAAGGACTTCCCTGGGGAGGTCCTTTTTATCTTATATTATTTCTTATTGCTGTATTTAAATTTGTAGTAGAAGTAGTACAGTGCAGGTGTTGCAACCATCGACAGCAATGTCGAGAATGCAAGTCCGGCAATGACTGTGACTGCGAGCGGCTCGAACAGAACGTCACCGCTGAATGCAACAGGTATCAATGCAAGTATACTCGTTACAGTAGTTAAAATAATCGGCTTGAATCTTGCGCGTCCACTTTCGTAAATCGCAGTATAAATGTCGTCGACACTGCCGTCTCTTCTGCGAATTTCTATAAAGTCTATTAACACAATCGCGTTTCTGACAACGATACCGGTCAGTGAGACCATCCCCATTATACCTAGGAAGCTGATTGGGGTCTGAGTTACAAACAGACCAATAACGCCTCCGCTTATTGCTAAGAAGATGCTGAATACTATAATCAGCGGCAATACGAGCGAGTTAAATTCAAAAGCGATAACAAGGTATACAAGAATCAGTATTACTGAGAATAAAATACCAATTTCGATAAAAAAGTCGGTCTGGTCGGATGATTCTCCGCCGACGATAACTTCTGTACTGCCCTCGAGGCTGTCACTGTAATCACTGATTAACGATTCTGCGGCTGCTTCATCATCTGAATATACTTGAAGTTCGGCAGTTCTTTCGCCGTTTTTGTGCTGAATTGCAGAAGTATCTTCAGTTTCTGATAAGGTGACAAAATCACTTAACGGATATATCGCCGGACTGCCGTCCTCGATGTTCACAATATCGATATTATCGAGGTAATATTCATCAGCATATTTTAAGGACAGCTCTCTGCTGCTTCCGTCTTCAATAATTTCCTGAAGCGGAACCCCTTCTGATATCATATTTAATTCATTTTTAACCTGTGATATTGAAATGCCGTTTTCTTCTAATGCATCGTAATCAATACTGTACTGTAATGTTTCTACAGGATTGCCGATGCTGGAAGTAACGATTGCACCTTCATTTTCAAGCTGTTTAGTGAGTTCTGCAACTCCGGAACTTAAAGTATCTAAGTCTTCTTCGAAGAATTCCACTGTAATTGGAGCGCTGGCTGGCGGTCCCTGAATAATCGTGTTCATGAATATTTTAGCATCCGGGAATGCTTCACGTAACGGTGCTTCATATTCATCAATCGTTGCTGAAGCACTCATTTGTTCCTTATCTATCTGCAGTGCAATCTGTGCTGTATTTTCACCTGACTGATCTAAAGAAGCACCGAATAAGTTCGGCAGACCTTCACCTGTAAAGATAGATGCACCTTCCACATGATCCATATCTTCCAATAGATGAGCGAGGACTTCTTCTGTATCTTCATGTGTCTTCTGTATCGTCTGTCCTTCATCAAAAATCAGGTCAATTGTGACTTCTGAGCGATCGGCTTCGGGGAAAAACTCAAATGGTGTGAAGCGAACAAGACCGACTGACAATAAAGTGATAACAAGAATAACTAAAAACGACAACAATGGACGTTTTAATACTTTAGGCAATACTTTATCGGCATATACTTTACTGCCCCATGTAAATGTTTTTCCTAATAACCCTGGAGTCTTAGATATTTTTCTATAAGGGATTACTTGGCGCATAGCTGGAATAAATGTCAGTGCAAGCACTGTTGAAACAATCATTGTAGATATTAAAATACTCGGCAGTGCTTTTATAAAGTCACCATTTGCACCGGATAATAACAGAAGCGGCGAGAATGTAAAGACGATAGCAGCTGTTGAAGCAATAACTGACGGTGCAACTTCTTTAACACCGTTATAAATCGCATCACTTTTACTGTCTCCGAGTGTGAATCTGCGTTCAATATTATCGTTAACGACAATCGAATCATCGACGAGTATGCCGAGCGCGATAATTAAACCGATAACGGAAATCTGGTTTAGATCGACACCCATCCACGGTATCGGAATCAGTCCAATAAAGATTGAAATGAGTACAGTCAGCATTACTGTAATTGCACCGAATAATGATAGTCCGATTGACGTCCCGATAATAACAGCAATTACTGCAATCAGCAGTGACATATATAAGCCGATAAATATATCTTCAACATTCTCTCTTTCCGATGAAATATTATCTACCGTTACGCTGTCAGGCATACTGTCAAATCTTTCGTTAATAACGGACTCAACATTTTCAGATACTGACGGTACATCTTCTTCACTTGATAAAAACACTGTGAATGATATTGCGTCCTCACCGTTGTACTGAACAATATCTCCAGGAGTGCTTTCAACTGACTCAATACTCGCAACATCTAAGAGCGGCACTCTATCTTCACCTATACGTACTTCTTCAAGTACTTCGAGAGCTGTTTTATCTTCAAATGATAAACGAATAATTTCGTCATCCTGAACATCCTGTCCCAGCACGACAGGGCTCAGAGATAAGTCGATTTCATTCATGATTTCATTTGGATTCAGCTGTTCTTCCGATAAAGCGTCCCAATCAAGCTGGATTTCGTATTCCGACTCTCTGTAACCTTTAATTGTTACACTATCGACACCGGAAAGCTGGATGATTTCCTGCTGCAGGCTCTCAACGTCTCCTCTGACAGCTTCTAAGTCCTCAAAAGAACCGCTATGTATTTGATAACTTAAAATCGGGAATGCATTTGTAATAGACTCAACTTCCGGCTGAGCCGCATTTTCCGGCAGGTCACCGCTGATGCTCTGCACTAGATTATTAACATCATTGAGCACATTATCCGGAGTGCTGCCGTCACTGAGAGAAAGTGTAATGACTGAAGCATTATCTTCTGAAACTGAAGAGACTTCTTCGATACCTTCGATACTGAAGATTTCAGTTTCGATAATATTTGTTATGTTTTCCTCAATGTCATCTTTGTTGGCTCCCGGCCATGCAGTGATTACATTAATTAAATTCACTTCAGTTTCGGGAATTTCACGCTGATCGATCGTTAAAAAAGTATACACACCCACAATAGACACTGTAAAAATTAAGACAATGAATAACAAACTTCTTTTTAGTAATATATCAGCCAGTTTTTTCATATGTATCCTCCATTAAGATAACAAAAAAGTTATGTTCTACTGTCATTATATAGTAAAATTACCCGCCAATAACATTGGCGGGTAATTTTTATCTAAGTAATTGTCTGAGGTGTTCAGGCAGCATGACTACTTCTGCCTGCATATCTGCAGGACGGAACGTTTTATCAATGCATTCATCCATATATTCAAGATGTTTTTCATCCAGGTGGGTGTCGTCAATTTTTTCGCCGTTTTCATCGCTATGAATGCTGTACCAGTATAAGTATTCAACATCCATAAAGACTTCCCGGAAAATTGTTTCGACGTACATCTTTTCCCCTTCAAGGTTTAAAAGAACATCGTCCATATTATCACGCATGTATTCAATCCATTCGTCAACTACGGCGCTCTTACCCTCTTTTACTTTGAACTTTGTCAGTTCTGCTCTCATTTCATTCCTCCTGGTATTTTTAATTTAAACGGCATTCTCATATACATTTTATAGGAAACTTAACCCGTATGCTATTTTATAAGGTTGTTTTATTAAGAAATTTATTGATTTCATCTGCTATACTTTATATAAATATTAAATTTTAGGAGACAAAAATAGATGATAGAAAAGTTTAAAAGAGAATGGCTGACCTCACCCGGGACGAATATTATGGCGGGAATTGTCGTCGCGCTGGCACTCATTCCGGAAGCTATAGCGTTCTCTATAATTGCTGGAGTAGATCCAATGGTCGGGCTTTATGCTTCGTTTCTCATCGCGGTAATTATTTCTTTAGTCGGAGGAAGGCCGGCGATGATTTCAGCTGCAACGGGTGCAGTTGCATTATTAGTCGTTCCGCTTGTCAGAGAATACGGTGTAGAATATTTATTTGCCGCAACGATATTGATGGGAGTAATACAGATTATTCTTGGGATTTTTAAAGTAGGAAAGCTCTTAAAATTTATTCCGAATTCGGTTATGATCGGCTTCGTTAATGCTCTGGCTATAATGATTTTCATGGCGCAGCTGCAGCATATTTTCGGCATTTCATTTGATACATATATCTATGTAGCGATAACAATTGCGATTCTTTACCTATTGCCGAAATTTCTCAAAAAAATACCCGCTCCGCTAGTTGCGCTGGTCGTATTAACAGCATGTTATATATTTTTCGGGGCTGAAGTACGCACTGTAGGCGATTTGGGGTCGATAGAAAAATCATTACCGAGCTTCATTATACCTGATGTACCTTTCACTCTCGAAACATTAAAAATTATCTTCCCTTACTCATTATCGATGGCCATTGTAGGTCTGGTTGAGAGTCTTCTGACAGCACGCATTGTGGATAATGCAACAGATACGTACAGCAGTAAGAACAAAGAATCTCGCGGCCAGGGTATTGCAAACTTTGTGACTGGTTTTTTTGGCGGCATGGGCGGCTGTGCGATGATTGGACAGTCAGTGATTAACGTTAAATCAGGAGCTACGACGCGTCTATCCACATTTACAGCAGGTGCTGTCTTAATGCTGCTCATCATTGTCTTCGGGGATCTGGTCGTGCAAATACCGATGCCGATACTCGCGGGGATTATGGTGGTTGTTACTATCAGCACATTTGACTGGAAAACATTTAAATATATGAAGGCTGCTCCGCGCACGGATGTATTTGTTATGCTGCTTACTGTAGGGATTATTTTAGTTACTGACAATCTGGCAGTCGGTGTTATTGCAGGAGTATTCTTCAGCGCAATTTTCTTTGCAACAAAGATATCAAAAGTAAAAGTGACTTCTAAATTAACAGAAAACCATTACATTTTTCTGTTCGAAGGACAAATATTTTTCGCTTCGATAGATACGATGATTGAACAAATTGAATTTAAGCAATACGATAAGGACATCCGTCTGGATTTCTCACAGGCGCACCTCTGGGATGATTCCGCAGTAGATGCAATAGATACAATGGTCAGGAAGTTTGAAGATAAAGGAAACACGGTATACGTGGACAAATTAAATGCAGACAGCCGAAAAATCGTTAAAGAACTCAGTCAGCTGAATGAACAGCATTTAACTTAGAGAACGGGGGATTTAAATGTATAAATCGATACTGCTTGCAGCGGACGGATCGAATAACAGTTTCAGGGCCGCAGAAGAAACACTGAATTTCATTAATGAAACTGCAAAGGTTACAATACTGAATGTAATCCAAATAGAAAAGTCAAAAGATGCAATCCTTCATGGTGAAAATACCATCCAGGAACAAAAAGTGAAACTGTCGGATATTATTGAGTTATATGAAGAAAATAACGTTGATTATAACGTTGTTTTTGAAAGAGGCATACCTGATGAAACCGTGGTTAAAGTCTCTAACAGCGGAGATTATGGCATTGTAATACTAGGCAATAGAGGATTAAATGCTTTGCAGGGAATGATGATGGGCAGTGTGAGCTATAAAGTAGCAAAACGGGCCAATATACCGGTGCTTATAGTTAAATGAAGAGAGACGGATGCATAAAAGCATCCGTCTTTTTTAAAACTTAAAACATAATTATCTGTAAATTGAAAGCCTTTACATTAAGTGATCTTATTAGGTAGAATGAAAGTATCAAAAACATAATAAGGGGGAAAAGAAATGGTATTTGAATTTCCGAATAAAGAAGGCGCCAAGTATAAGATTAAAACACAATACGAAAACTACATCGGCGGTGAGTGGGCACCGCCTGCAGATGGCGAGTATTTTGAAAACGAGTCTCCGGTAACCGGTGAAGTCGTGTCTAAAGTGCCCCGTTCTAAACAGGAAGATGTCGATAAAGCAGTTGCTGCAGCACGCGAGGCGCAGAAGTCGTGGGGATTAACATCTGTAACGGAGCGAAGTAATATTCTTTTAAAAATTGCAGACCGTGTAGAAGAACATCTGGAAGAGCTTGCTGTATTAGAAACCTTTGAAAATGGTAAAGCTGTGCGTGAAACATTAAATGCCGATTTGCCCCTTGTCGTCGACCATTTCAGATATTTTGCTGGTGTTATCCGCGGACAGGAAGGCGGTATTTCACAAATAGACAACGATACAGTGGCATACCATTATCATGAACCGCTTGGAGTCGTCGGGCAGATTATTCCCTGGAATTTCCCGCTGCTTATGGCAACGTGGAAAATCGCACCTGCTCTTGCAGCCGGCAACTCTATCGTCTTAAAACCTGCAGAACAGACGCCGACTACGATACTGCATCTGGCGGAACTGATTGGAGACCTGCTTCCTTCCGGTGTCTTAAATATCGTTAACGGTTTCGGTTCTGAAGCAGGGCAGTCACTCGCAACACACACCGGCATTAATAAGATTGCCTTTACCGGTGAAACAACGACAGGACGCATCATTATGCAGAATGCAAGTCAGAATATCATTCCTGTAACGCTGGAACTTGGCGGGAAATCACCAAATATTTTCGCCAAAGATGTTCTGGATGCAGACGATGAATATCTTGACAAAGCAATCGAAGGCCTGGTAATGTTTGCGCTTAATCAGGGAGAAGTATGTACATGCCCGTCACGTGCGCTTGTTCATGAAGATATCTTTGATGAATTTATGGAACGTGTTATCAAGCGTGTTGAACAGATTAAAGTCGGTAATCCGCTGGATCCGGATACGATGATGGGCGCTCAGACTTCAAATGAACAGAAAGAAAAAATAGCTTCTTATCTGGATATTGGTAAAAAAGAAGGTGCAGAAATACTGACAGGCGGAAACTTAAAAGAAGTCGATGGAGATATCGAAAACGGATATTATTTCGAACCGACTATCTTTAAAGGCCATAATAAGATGCGCATCTTCCAGGAAGAAATTTTTGGGCCGGTACTTGCAGTAGCCACTTACAAGGATGACGATGAAGCAATCGAAATTGCAAACGATACACTGTACGGACTTGGCGCAGGCGTATGGACACGCAGCCAGAACAGAGCATATCGTTTAGGACGTGCAATTCAGGCGGGCCGTGTATGGGTAAACACTTACCATGACTACCCTGCTCACGCAGCATTTGGCGGTTATAAAATGAGTGGTATTGGCCGGGAAAACCATAAGATGATGCTTGGACACTATCAGCAGACTAAAAACCTGCTGGTCAGCTACAGTGAATCACCAAAAGGATTTTTCTAATTGGCAGTACTGGAACAAGTCTATGCGACTGATCAGGCCAGATCACTTATTAAAGAATTAAAAGAAGAACACGGAGACTTAATTTTTCACCAGTCAGGGGGGTGCTGCGACGGTTCCAGTCCGATGTGCCTAAAAGAAGGCATGATGATTATAGGAGATGTCGACATGCAGCTTGGTGAAATAGAAGGTGTGCCTTTTTATATGAACCATAAGCAGTATGAATACTGGAAGCATACGCAAATTACGCTTGATGTTGTTAAAGGCATCGGCGGTATGTTCAGCGTGGAGGGGCCGAGAGGTGTCAGATTCCATATTCGCAGCGAACCGATAGAGTAAACAAAAACGGTCACTTTGGTGGCCGTTTTTTTGCTTGTCTTATAAAAAGTTAAACGCATTTCCAAACAAACCGGAGAGAAGCAATCCGGCGATTAATCCAAAGCTGAATATCAATCCCCATTTAACCCATTTCATAAAAACAGCTCCTTTTTCTTACATCGTTACTGATATACCCTTTCTTTTCTAGATATACCGATAATTTTAGAACCAATACTTAGCTTTTTCAGCTGCTTCGTCTTATAATATTACATTGTGTTTTACAGTAACTAAAAATCAGCAGGTGAAGAAATGAA
This sequence comes from Jeotgalicoccus halotolerans, assembly GCF_003387165.1. Lineage (GTDB taxonomy): Bacteria > Bacillota > Bacilli > Staphylococcales > Salinicoccaceae > Jeotgalicoccus > Jeotgalicoccus halotolerans. The sequence goes on along the minus strand of NZ_QUMW01000010.1, from coordinate 194,054 downwards.
AAGCTCGAAAAGTGATTTTACAACCGGTCCTATATTAAAGCCGCTGATTATATTTTCAGCGCCGATTATGCTGGCAAATCTACTGCAGACCAGCTTTCAAATCGTCGACAGTCTCTGGGTCGGAAATATTCTCGGTGCAGAGGCGCTCGGTGCTGTGGCCATTGCAACAACAATACTGGTCACTATCTTGTCTTTCATCCTTGGATTAAACAATGCGGCCCTGACGATTTTATCTCAGCAGCATGGTCGTAAAGATGATGAAGGTCTGAAGCGCTATTTAAATGCTTTTATCGTTATTATGACTGTAATGTCTGTGGTTTTTGCTGTAATCGGTTATATATTTGCAGAAAGTTTGCTCGGGATTATAGGGACACCGGATGCTATTCTCGATATAGCGGCATCATACCTTCAAATAAGCCTTCTCGGCATGTTCTTCTTATTTGGCTATAACTTTATTAATACTGTGTTCAGAGCACTTGGAGACAGCAAGACGCCACTTAGAATCGTCTTCCTTGCGGTCATACTGAATGCTGTTCTGTCACCGCTCTTTATGATTGTATTTGATCTCGGTATCCAGGGTGCTGCCCTCGCTACAGTGGGTTCACAAGCAATTGCATTTCTGTACAGTGCTTATCTCGCAGTAAAACGCAATCTGGTGCCGTTTAAAATACCTTCGTTACCGGCACGTTATGAAGTCGGGCTGATTTTAAAACTGGGTATTCCAGCGGGACTGCAAATGGGAGTGATTCACGCGGGAATGGCAGCGATATTAAGTGTCGTTACACAGTTTGGTGCAGACAGTGTAGCGGGATTCAGCGCAGCACAGCGCCTCGACAGTTTAATTATGCTGCCGGCAATGGCTCTGGGTACGGCAGTGAATGCTATGGCAGGACAAAATATTGGTATTCAGCAATGGTCGCGCGTGAAACAAATCGCACGGTATGCCACTTTTTATAATTTCGGTTTAATGCTGAGCGTTGCGGCTGTCGTTATTATATTCGCAGAAGCAGGAATAAGGATGTTCATCCAGGATGAGGCGGCTGTAGAGTTTGGAACAAACTACTTAAGAATTGTAGCGCTGTGCTACCCGTTTTTAGGGCTGAACTTTGTACTGAATGGTATCGTCAGAGCTTCTGGAGCGATGTATCAGGTACTTATTCTGAATATCATTTCCTTTTGGATACTGCGCTATCCGTTATCCGGACTGTTTGCTTCGTACTTAGGAGAAATTGGTGTCGGTATCGGAATGGGTGTCAGTTTTATAATCAGCAGTATTTTTGCCTACCTTTACTATAAGTTTGGTAAGTGGAAAGAAAAAGAACTGTTTAAAAATTAATAATTGTTACTGACTGGACTGGAGAAAATTCCAGTCCTTTTTAAATTTTATTCATAATAAATTCAGATTTGCTTCTTATACTTAACTTATAGAAATGAAAGGAGATTATATATGATAGATATTCAAAAATTATCTGTGTCTTATAAAAAACAGCAAACATTAAAAGATTTAACTTACAATTTTAAAGCTGGACAAATATACGGTTTACTTGGTCCAAATGGTTCTGGGAAAACAACACTGTTTAAAGCCATTTTAAATCTTGTTCCTTACTCAGGTTCAGTTACCACATTAAAGAAAAGTACTATTGGCCATTTAATAGAATACCCTGGTTTTTACGCAAATCTTACATGTCAGGAAAATTTAAGTCTTCATGCTTCTTATATAAATTTATTTGATTTAGATTTCAGTCATATGTTTAATAAGTTCAATCTGAGTGAGGAGAAAGAAAAGAAATTTAAAAATTTGTCATTAGGTATGAAGCAGCGATTAGGTTTAATACGTGCCATGATGAATAATCCTGATATTATTCTTCTGGATGAACCAACAAATGGTCTTGATCCTATAGGGATTAAAGATATGAGAGAAATAATTACCAGAGAAATTAAGTCTGCTGAAAGAACTGCTGTGATTTCCAGTCATATGCTGCATGAACTTACAGCTTTTGCAGACACCCTTATACTCATTAAAGACGGTGTGCTCATAGGTCATCTTTTTAATTCTCGTGACCCTTATGGATTAGTTTCTGTCAATTTTATAGAAAAAACTGATACAGAATTCAAAAAACAGTTCCAGCATCCGGTTAATATCCTTAAAACAGACATCGATTTTAAGATATATGGGAATTATGAAGAATTATCAGCATTCTATTCAAACTGCGAGAGGCATAGTCTCGAGTCTCTATATGTGACTGTGATGAATCTGAACATACAAGGAATGAAGTTACTATGATTCAATATATAAAAAATGAATTTTATAAGATCAGACATGAGAAATTTATGGTTTATATCACAATGTTGAGCTTAGTACCCTTTATGATGAACGGGATAAATTTTTATATAAATGATGATAATTTAAGTTTAAAGAACGGTCTTTATTTTAGATTATACAACCAGTACTTAATGCTTTTGCCAATTATCACAAGTGTCATTGCTGCATCATTATTTTATATGGAATATACTAATCGGACTTTGTTAGCATGGCTGTCATACGATAAGAATAAATTTAAACTTTTCAACTCAAAAGTGCTGGCCTTCCTGCTGATTTCACTTCAACTTATGTTAGTTAATTTATTTATAATTATAATTTTTTATGCTTTTAACAATGCAGGATTACTGACACTTGGAAGAATTTCATTATCATTTATATCACTGAATATTTTTATCATTGTAAGTGTAGGTGCCTTCACACTGTTCATTATTAATATGACAAAAAATATTATTATTTCTTTTACTGCAGGCATAGTGTTTACGATTATTTCAATGATTTTAATAGCGGCGCCATTCTCCTACCTGTTGCCGGCAACTTTAGGCTATAGAATCGGTCATTTACTTTTAGATAGCAGCTTTTATTATGATAAACCGTTGATTCATACACTAACGGGTTTTCTGATTACAGTTATAACAACTTTATCCCTTTACTTTTTAGCTTATAAAAAATTTAAAATACATGAATAGAGGATGATAAATATGGAAACATTAACTACGATCTTAGGTATTTCAATGGTGTTGTTAGCGTTAGCTTCACTGAGTTTACTGGCTCTGGAAATAATCACTAAAAGTCCTGAACATAGAAGTTTCAGATTAGCCAATATCTCTGGTTTAACCGCTTTTTTATGTTTAATTGTATTTCTAGTTTTGATAAACTTTCTTGTATAAATGAGAGAACTGGGGATTGATGTATGAAAAATTATAATATTCTAATCGTTGAAGATGATATCAGCTCTGCCAAAAATTTAAGTAAAATTCTTGAAGCTGAAGGTGCCAATGTGTATTTAAATCATACAGGTGAAAATGTATTAGAAGATCTTGCTAACATACACATTATCCTTCTCGATATTATGCTGCCGTTTGACGATGGGCTGTCCATTAGTGAGTATATTAATCAGCACGTTGATATTCCTATCATTTTTTTGACTGCAAGAAATGATATAGACAGTAAAATAGTCGGACTGCGTTCGGGCGACGATTATGTTACTAAACCATTTCATCCCTTCGAACTCATTTCCCGAATTGAGAATATAGCAGAAAGATTTTACAAGAAAGAGTTTGTAACTCTATTTGGACTCACAGTATCTCCGGAGCATTTCGAAATATACGACAGCAGTCTAAATTTAATTACTTTAACGAGAACGGAAAATCGTTTGTTTTTTTACCTTTTTGCTAATATAAATAAGACTTTGACCAAATCGCAAATTCTTGAATATGTTTGGCCGGATGGAGATGCTTTTGATAATACGCTCAATGTATATATCAAAAAAATCAGGTATAAAATCGGAGATGAAAATAACAAGATAATTACTACAATTCATGGTGTTGGATATAGGATGAATTATCATGAAAAATAGAAGCCTGCTTTATAAATTCTATTTCATGATTAGTATAAGTATTGCAGCGATTCCACTAGTTTTTATCGTTTTGGGATATATGGTGTTCTTCGGACATCAATGGATTACAGCAATATTGAATATAGATGAATCCTTTCAAGGAAGCATTATTACTTCTTATTTTTATCTGATGTTTTTTGCTATCTTATTTAGTCTAATGTTCCTGGGAGCGAGATATTTTAAGAGAGTTATTGAAAGAGTTACTGAGATGGAGAAAACCGTTAAAAAAATTGCAGGAGATGCTGATTTTCCTGACAAATTAGAAGTGATGAATGACAGTGAAGATGAACTCAATCAGCTTGCACATTCTATTAATACACTGATTGACAGACTAAGAGCGAAAGAGTTGGAAATTTCTCAGATGGAGGATTTAAGAAGAGAGTATTTAAAACAGTTATCTCATGACATAAATACCCCCTTGAATGCCCTGAATCTGGAGCTTTACTTGTATAATCAAGAACATGGTATTCCGCAGGATGAGGCCGGTGTTCTCTACAGTAAAGTTGATTATATCAGTAAGTTAGTGAACACTATTTCAAGTCAAGCATTATTTGATATTAATAACTACTATGTTTTCAAAAAGGAAGTTGAATTGAATGGATTGATAGATAAGACAATGGAGAAATGGTTTTATCTGCTTAATAAAAATCAGGTTGAGGTAAATATTGAGCGTAAAATAATTTTAAAATGGACGGCGGACGATTTATGGATTGAACGTTTACTTGAAAATATTATATCTAATATCTTCAGACATTCTCATACTAATCAACTGGATATTATTATAGATAATCAATTGATTATTAAAGATTATGGCAAGGGCTTTGATAAGTCCGAGGCCGCTAACAAAACCGGAAATACAGTCATAGAGAATATTTGTCAAAAGTTTGAAATCCAATTAAATATATCTCCATCACATGGCGGCACCGTCTATACGATGTATCAAAAAAGAAAATAATATAATAGACCTCAATCTATATAGATGTTAATCTATATATAAATTACGGAGGTATATTTATGAATTATGGCGAAACAGCTTCATTATTAAAAATTATAGCGGATCCAAGCCGTCTTGAAATACTCGATTTATTATCGTGTGATGAACTATGCGGTTGTGATTTACTAGAGTATTTTAAGTTTTCCCAGCCTACTTTGAGTCACCATATGAAAGTTCTGGTAAACAGTGATTTTGTTACGAAAAGAAAAGATGGTAATAAAGTAATGTATGAGCTCAATCACGAGACGATGAGTAAAATAGAAAACCAGCTTCAAATTATTAACTCATCTAGCGAATATTGTGCATGTCAAGCTATGAAAAAAGGTATTTGCTAATGACGATACTGGCGGTAAGTATATTTATTATTACTTTAATATTTGTAATCTGGCAGCCGAGAGGGCTCGATATCGGTATTACGGCAATGGTCGGCGCGGTACTTGCCGTAATAACGGGTGTTGTATCATTCGGAGATATTATAGAAGTGACAGGGATCGTTTGGAATGCGACATTGACGTTTGTCGCTGTAATACTGATTTCATTAATACTGGATGAAATAGGATTCTTTGAATGGTCGGCACGACACATGGTTAAAGCCTCAAACGGCAGCAGTCTTAAAATGTTTATCTACATAGCGCTGCTCGGTTCTGTCGTTGCAGCATTCTTTGCAAATGACGGTGCAGCATTAATTCTGACACCGATTGTACTGGCGATGGTCCGGAATTTAAACTTTAAGGAAAAAGTGATTTTCCCATTTGTTATAGCCAGCGGTTTTATAGCGGACACGACATCGCTTCCGCTGATTGTCAGCAATCTGGTGAATATCGTGTCGGCTGACTACTTTAATATCGGATTTATAGAATATTTTCTGCATATGATTATCCCTAATATCTTTTCACTTGTCTCAAGTATTCTGGTGTTATGGCTCTTCTTCAGAAAATCGATTCCGGATACTTTCGATGACAGTAGTTTGAAACTGCCGCATGAAGCTATTAAAGATAAAAAATTGTTTAAAATATCTTGGATAGTACTGATCATGCTCTTAGTTGGCTACCTTCTGAGTGAATTTATCGCGGTGCCTGTGTCGTTTATCGCGGGAGCTATTGCGCTTGTCTTTCTGGTACTGGCACGTAAATCAGAAGCGGTCAGTGTATCACGTGTGATCAAAGGTGCACCGTGGAATATCGTTGTCTTTTCAATCGGTATGTACGTCGTTGTTTTCGGTTTGAGAAATGCAGGCCTGACGGATCTGCTTGCAGATTCTATTGTCGCAATGACTGAATACGGACTCTTAGCCACTGTTATGGGCATGGGTGCAATCGCGGCAATTCTGTCGTCGGTCATGAATAACATGCCGACAGTGATGATTAACGCGATAGCAATCAGCGAAACCGGGACTCAGGATGTTATTAAAGAAGGTCTGATCTATGCGAACATAATCGGTTCTGATTTAGGACCAAAAATAACGCCTATCGGTTCACTTGCAACGCTGCTGTGGCTGCATGTGCTAGCTAAAAAAGATATGAAAATATCTTGGGGGACATATTTTAAAATTGGAATACTAATAACGCCTCCAGTACTTATTATGACACTGCTCGGATTATACTTTACGTTATTAATATTTTAAGTGAGGGATAGTTATGACTAAAAAAACAATATACTTTGTATGTACAGGCAACGCTTGCCGCAGTCAGATGGCTGAAGGACTTGGTAAGGAGATTCTCGGAGAAGAATGGAATGTGTATTCTGGCGGAATAGAAGCGCATGGTGTGAATCCGAAAGCAATTGAGGCATTGGCTGAAATCAACATTGACATCAGCAACAATACATCAGATTTAATTCAAAAAGATATTCTCAATGCATCTGACCTCGTTGTTACATTGTGCAGCGATGCGGATCAGAACTGTCCCGTGCTCCCAGCTCATGTGACTAAAGCTCATTGGGGATTTGATGACCCGGCAGGTAAAGAATGGCAGGAGTTTCAAAGAGTCAGAGATGAAATTGGCGAACGAATTTTACAGTTCAAAAATACAGGAAAATAAAAATTACTGCCGCTTAAATCAGAGCGGCAGTAATTTTTTAATTTATTTATTCATTTGTTTTTCTAAGAATTTTTTTAATACATGAACGGTCGTCACGCAGTCATTTAGACTGGTCCACTCTTTAGGATTATGACTGATACCATCTTTACTGCGGGCAAAAATCATTGCGACGGGCAATGTAAGGCCGATATTCATAGAATCGTGGCCGGCCCCACTCGGCAATTCCATCGATTCTATACTTAATTCATTTAAAATATCATGAAGCTCCTGTTTATATACTTCGTCAACAGGTACAGGTTTGACGCGGGATGTACCGCTCACTGTAACACCGATATTCCGTTCTTCAGCAATACTGTTTGCACGTTCTGTAACGAGTTTCAGCAGTGTATCACGAGTATCTTCATGGATATCGCGTATATCAACAATCATCTTAACCGATTCAGGAATAACGTTGGCACCGTTAGGAAAAACGGCCATTTTACCTACTGTTGCAACAGCGGTATCGCTTACCAGTTTTGGAATTTCTTCCAGTTCACTGATGAAGCGTCCCGCAGCAACCAGCGCATCCTGTCTGTCGTTCATCGGTGTGTTGCCGGCATGTCCAGCCAGTCCTTTAAATTCAACTTCAAGCCATGCCTGTCCTGCAATACCATTAACGATTCCGACCGGGAGATTGTTTTTTTCGAGCAATTTACCCTGCTCAATATGTGCTTCTGCAAAGAAAATCCAGTCGCGCTGCTGAATCTTTTTGTATTCAGCCAAAGAAGAACCGTATTGCCTGAGAACTTCTTCCAGGTTTAAACCTTCATTGTCTCTGAGTGAAGCAATCAATTCATCATCAACGAGTCCCATATAGGACCGGCTGCCGAATACGCCGCTCGAAAACCTGGCCCCTTCCTCATCAGAAAAAATTACAACTTCGTATGATTTTTTAGGAATGTAGCCAGATGACTTCCACGCTTCTGCGACTTCCAATGCAGCCAGCACACCGAGAACGCCGTCGAAATTTCCGCCTGCAGGAACCGTATCTATATGTGAGCCGGAAGCAATAGATTGAGAATTATCTTTACCCTTAAGCCTGCCGAAAATATTGCCCGCAGCATCAGTTTCCACAGTAAGTCCGGCATCTTTCATCCAGCCTGCAACTAATTCCTTAGCCTCTTTTTCCTCCCGCGAGAACCCCTGACGGCTGACACCGCCTGTTGGAAGTACACCAATTTTTGAGATTGCATCGAGTCTCTCAGCGAGCCTTCTGCCATCAACCCCGTCGTAATTTAACGTAGTATTATAATCTTTCACTAATTCATTTATCATGTGTGAAAAGTCCTCCCTTAATGATTAATTGTTTTGCGGCTTCCGTAGCCAGGCGGCAACAGCGAGGATAATCAGAACAAACCCAAGGTAACCCATTACTACGTAAACACTGCCGACAAGTGTTGTGAAGCCAATAAGACTCGCAATAAAACCGAGTATGCCGATACCAATGACGGCAGGATGATAAGATTTACTTTCAGGTGCTATAAAACGCACGGTAAATGAGTACAGCATTCCAACAGCAGTATTATAAATCATACCAAGCAGTGCAACAGCTGTCAGCAGACCGATTACAGGATGTATCTGATTGGCGAGTTCCAGAGTGGGCATATCTTTTCCGGCTACGACATCAATGCGTGCAAACATACCGATATGAATCAGGATAATCAGTATACCGAGCATCAGTCCGCCGAGCACTCCGCCCATGCCGGCAGCTTTTTTGTCTTTCTCATTTCCCGTCATAATAATAAGAAGTGCTGCTCCTGCAGCTAAGTTATAAGATACATATAGAAATGCCCCTAACAGCCAATTTGATGCTGCTGACGGCTGCTGTTTTGCCAACTCATCAGCTTCAGCAAGTGATAAATCCATTGAAAAAATAGAATAAATCAAAATCACAAAAATAACAGCGATTAAATAAGGTGTAATAGTAGCAATGATACTCATTATTTTATTGGTATTAAGAAGCAATGTCAGAATGACAGAAATTGCCATAATAATGCTTCCAGCTACAGCAGTAATACCGAACATCTGGTTAAAGGTTGATCCTGCACCGGCAAACATCACTACCGCGACGCCAAACAGGAAGAATGTAATAACAATATCAAGTATAGGGCCGATGAATTTCCCGCCTATGTAGTACAGTACTGTCTTGTGGGAATTGGCTCTTAAGTTCGTGCCAAGCTTGGCGAAGGTGTAGCCGAGAAAAATAAACAGCAACGTTGTAACAATTCCTCCGGCTGTTCCCCATATCCCAAAACTGGTAAAGTACTGCATGACTTCCTGCCCAGAAGCAAAACCTGCACCGACAATGAGACCGACAAAGGCACTTCCTATCTGGAAACTTTTTTTCATAGTAATCGTTCCTTTGTTTTATTTATATTCTTTCTTTGCAACGGTGTAGGATTCAACAGTATCGCGATTAACTGTATAACCGATGCCTGCAGTTTCCGGGACCTCGATAGAACCATTTTCTGCGATGACTTCAGGTTCGATAATATCTTTTTCAAAGTAGCGGCTGGAACTGGCTGTATCACCCGGTAAAGTGAAGTTTTCAAGAGTGGTCAGTGCAACGTTATGTGCTCTTCCAACACCGGATTCAAGCATGCCTCCGCACCAGACAGGAATATTATTTTCCTTGCAGTAATCGTGAATTTTAACAGCTTCAGTTAAACCGCCGACACGTCCGATTTTAATATTGATAATTTTAGTACTGCCGAGCTCTACAGCTTTTCTTGCATCTTCAAGGGAGTGAATACTTTCATCGAGACAGATCGCTGTTGCCAGTTCCTGTTGCAACTGAGCATGGTCGATAATGTCATCTGAAGCGAGAGGCTGTTCAATCATCATTAAATCAAAGTCGTCCAGTTGTTTTAATAACTCAGTATCTGCCAGCCTGTAAGCAGAATTAGCATCAGCCATAAATGCAACATCAGGAAAAGTTTTACGCAGCGTGCGCATCACTTCTACGTCCCAGTCCGGTTTAATTTTAACTTTGATGCGTTTATAGCCTTCCTTAACGAAACCGGCCACGATGTCCACAAGTTCTTCAATAGAATTTTGGATGCCGATACTGATGCCGACATCGATATTTTTTCTTGTGCCGCCAAGAGCATGAGCTAATGACTGATTTGTCTGCTGAGAGTAAATATCCCAAATTGCACCTTCCAGAGCAGACTTAGCCATATTATTTTTGCGGATAGCTGAGAAAATCTCATTAACTTCACTTGGATGGATGATTTCCTTATGTAAAATAAGCGGGATTAAAAAGTCCTCCAGCATATGCCAGTTCGTCTTTACTGTTTCTTCACTGTAGAAAGGCACATTGAACGCTACCGATTCACCCCAGCCGATTGTTCCATCCGCATCAATTGCTTCAAGAAGTAAAAACTCTTTTTTGTCAAATGTTCCAAAACTGGTGGTGAATGGTGCTTTCATATCCATTTCCAAATGTCTGATAACGATATGTTCAATTTTCATTATTTACGTCCTCCAAGATTTAATGTATTCTCTTTTACAAATATGTAGGTTGCAGTATATTTCCCGGGAATTAAATGTACTGCAGCATATCCCGCTCTAAAAAGATCCTGAAATATCTTTCGGGTCAGCATTCTCCATTCCATTGCAATTTCCTGATTTTCAGATTTTATATGCTGGAAATCCTTAGGAACTTCAAAGCCGTAAATATCCTCGGTCAATTGTTCCTCGTGAAACACAGTGCAGGAAGGAAGACTATTGTTAATATTTACTTCGTTGAGCGGCACTGCATTTTTGTAATTTACAGTTTCAGCTTCTCTAACATGCTCGCTTGATATATGCCAGTGAACTTCGAAACGGTCGGATGGCAGTCCTTTGTTCAAACCGTCTTTCATCTCTCCGTAAGCATTCTCCATGTAAACAGAGCATATACCCTTCAGCTTAGTTAAATTCAAATATGCATTACGTGTTTCCAGCGGATCGTATGTCCAGTGTATTTCTGAATAGCCTTTTCTAATCGCTATTTCCTGCTGCTGTCTTTTTAGCTGTTCCCCTATTTTTTTGGAACGATATTCTTCTTCTATCCCGAGCATATGGGAGCAAAGATATGTTTGACTATCTTTAAAACCGGCAAAACCGTAACTGAAGCCTATAATTTCCTTCTTGTCAAAGGCACCGATAATTATGCCTCCGTTTTTAACTGCTGTCAGCGTTTGATGTATTGGCAGCGGCGGCATATGCCAGACATTCCGTTCTATTTTTTCAAGCTGTTCAAGATCTTTTATCGTCGTTAATTCTCTCAGTGCAATCATTTCAAACCCTCTTTATATAGAAAAGTAATTTTTTCATAACATTAGCACAACTATTATTAGAATACAATAAATATTCAGATAACATACAGTATATCAAAGGAATAAATAACGATTGATATTTCGGAATCTAAGTATTATACTATATATAGTTTAAATTTAATATACTTAAAACTGAAATAATTGAAGGAGGTGCAGACATGAATGAAAAAGAAGCACGTATAAAAGCATTTACTGTTTTTATAAAGTCCTCGCAATCCGTACAGAAACTTATTAAACAGGATTTTTTAAAGAAAGAAATTAACCTTAATGAATATGCGGTGATGGAATTGCTGTATCACAAAGGAGATCAGCCTATCCAGTCCATCGGCAAAAAAATACTGATGGGCGGCGGCAGTATTACCTACGTTATAGATAAGCTTGAAAAGAAAGGTTTTTTATACAGAAGTCCCTGTCCTGAAGACAGAAGAGTAATGTTTGCATGCATTACAGATGATGGTAGGCAGTATATGGATACAAGAGTCGTAGAACAGGAGGCTCTTATCAATACGATATTTGATGAGTGGAATGACGATGAAGTTCAAGATGCGATTAATTTATTGAAACGGATCGGTCTGCACGCAGAAGGTCTGCTTAAATAAAAACCGGAGGAATATATTATGACTAATGAAAACTTAAAAGGAATTCACCACGTTACAGCAATGACAGACAATGCGATGAGAAATTATAAATTTATGACAGAAGTTGTCGGTATGCGTTTAGTCAAGAAAACAGTGAACCAGGATGATATTCAGACGTATCATACGTTTTTTGCAGATGACGAAGGATCACCGGGCACTGATATGACATTCTTTGACTTCCCAAATAATCCTAAAGGGCTGAGAGGCACAAACTCTATTTCAAGAACCGGTCTCAGAGTCCCTGATGATGCAGCTTTAGAATATTATTTAAACCGTTTTGAAGAAAATAATGTTAAACATGGTGGTATTCAAGAACTGTTTGGTAAAAAGGTACTGCCTTTTGAAGAAACAGATGGCCAGAGATATCAGTTATTCTCTGATGAAAACAACGAAGGGGTGGCACCAGGTAAACCATGGAAAAATGGTCCTGTACCTGAAGATAAAGCAGTCTACGGTCTTGGACCGATTGAAATTACCGTAAGCTATTACGATGATTTTAAAAAATTACTTCAGGATGTATACGGCATGAAACCGATTATTGAAGAAAACAACGTAACGCTGTTAAACGTCGGAGCAGGCGGCAACGGCGGCCAGGTAATCCTTCGTAGAGATGAAGGTGCTGAAGGACGTCAGGGCTACGGTGAAGTTCACCATGTATCATTCAGAGTGGAAGATCATGCGGCACTTGCAGCATGGGAAGAAAAATACCGCAAGATGGGACTTGGCAATTCAGGACTGGTAGACCGTTTTTATTTTGAAGCATTATACGCGCGTATCGGTCACATTTTGATTGAACTGTCTACAGACGGGCCGGGATTCATGGGCGACGAGCCTTATGAAACATTAGGCGAAAGTCTGGCCCTGCCTCCATTCCTGGAACCAAAACGTGCACAAATTGAAGCTGCAATCAGACCGTTTGATACGAGAAGAAATAAATAATAAAGGGGAAACCGTAAATGGAAGCAATTAAAAGAATTCATCATATTACCGCAATTGTCGGGGATCCGAATGAAAATATAAAATTTTACAGAGATGTACTCGGTTTAAGACTCGTTAAGCAGACAGTTAACTTTGATGATCCAGGAGTTTATCATTTATATTTTGGAGATTATAACGGCAGTCCGGGGACGATTATTACTTTCTTTAACTGGGTGGTCGACAGACCGGGAGTAAAAGGCAGCGGCCAGGTCGGCAGAATTGCTTTCAGAATTCCTAAAGGCAGCATGACTGAATGGAATAATCATTTGAAAGAGCAAAACATAACAACTGAAATCACTCAGCTGTTCGGACAGGATACTCTTCAGTTCGATGATGTCCACGGCCTGGAACTTGCTTTAGTTGAAGGCGAGAAAGAGGCTGATAAGAAAAATATTACCGGTTTTCATGGTGCTGTATTACTGTCGGGGAACCCGGACGGTACGAAAGAACTGCTTGTACGTACGATGGGCTTAAATGAGCTGAATATAAATGAAAGAAACTACCACTTCGAAACAGCCGGCGAGGAGAAGCATCACATCATTACTGAATTGCCGCCAAAACCGAGAGGCACCTTTGGAATTGGTACAGTACACCATATTGCGTGGTCTGTGCCGAATCTGAAAGTTCTGGAAGAATGGCAAACATTGCTGCAAGGCAAAAGTTTCGGTGTTACTGAAGTCAGAGACAGAAACTACTTTAAATCTATTTATACAAGTGAACGAGGCCATGTTGTTTTTGAATTCGCGACTGACGAACCGGGATTCGATGTCGATGAAGACAAATCGGAGCTCGGATCTGCGCTGCAGCTGCCGCCTCAATACGAACATAAAAGAGAAGAGTATGAAAGAACAATGCCGAAGTTAAACCTTTAAGGGGCGATATAACATGTTCAGTTTTTCAAAAAATGATTTAACAACTAAAGAGAAAAATAAAATACTCATAGGGACTGTAGCGCCGAGACCTATAGCTTTAGTATCGACGGAATCCGAAGAGGGTGTAGTTAATATAGCCCCCTTCAGCTATTTCAATATCGTCACTTATAAGCCGGCGATACTGTCGATTGCCGTGCAAAGAACGAACGGCAAGCAGAAAGACACAGCGAGAAATATTACAGCTGGAAAAGAAGCGGTAGTTCATGTTGTCGATATATCTAATGTGGAGCTTGCTAACATTACAGCTGCAAACCTCGCACCTGAAGACAGCGAATTAAATTATGCGGACTTTACACCGGTTAAATCTGTATCGGTTCGGCCGCCAGGCTTGAAAGAAGCGAAAGCGAGATTCGAAACGAGTCTTTACGATACAAAGCTAATTTATGACGGAGATGAACCGACAGCGGATGTTTTATTTTTAAAAATTGAACATTTTCATCTGGATGAATCAGTTTATGATGAGGAAAAAGGCTATATAGACGTTGCGGAACTCGGTGCAGTCAGCAGACTGGCCGGCAATGACTATGCGGAAATCGGAAGAATGTTTACAATCGACAGACCAAAATAACTTTTAGGAGCGATATATATGGAATATATTTATAATGAGAATAAAAAGGGAGCCCCGGTCTTCGTATTACTTCACGGAACGGGCGGTACTGAGACGGACTTACTGCCGCTCGCGAGCGCTTTAAACCATGAATATAACGTTCTCAGTATACGCGGGAATGTAAAAGAAAACGGCATGAACCGTTACTTTAGACGTCTGGGAGAAGGTAATTATGATTGGGAAGATCTGGAATTCCGAGGCAAAGAACTGTATGAATTTATTGCGAAAAAAGCACAGGAATACGATTTTAAATTAGAAGATGTCATCTTTGTCGGATTTTCTAACGGGTCGAATATAGCAATCCAGCTGATGCTTCAGCAGGAAGATAAATTTAAAAAAGCAATGTTGTTTGCACCGTTATATCCAACAGACCTTGAAAGAAAACACGATTTCAGCGATGTTAAAGTACTCCTGTCATTAGGTAAAGAAGATCCTATAGTACCAGAGTCTGAGAGCGAGAGAGTAATCAAATTATTTGAAGATCGTAACGCCGATGTAACGACTGTATGGGTCAACGGACATACATTGCCTCAGGAAGCTCTGATTGTAGGAAAAGAGTGGCTGAATCAGTAAACTTAAAATATTTAGAGCGCATACCCTTAAAGGTGTGCGCTCTGTTTATATATAAAGAAATAATGTTAGAGATTTCATCTCTTTAAAATTGCAAATGATTGAAAAGCATTAAAAGCGGCTATATATAGAGAGTATGTTAAAGTTCAATAACGAAGGAGCAATAGATATGAAGCATCCAGTAATAGGAATCACAACATTTATTGGTAAGAATAATCAAGAAGTACCAAAGAATTTTATAGATGTAATCAGTGAAGAAGAGGGTATTCCTATGCTGCTCCCTGAAATTGAAAATGAAGAATTAATCAGGGAACAGGTTATGAACATCGATGCCTTGCTTTTAACAGGCGGTGACGATGTTGATCCTGCACTTTACGGAGAAGATCCTCATCAGAGCCTTGCTAACGTCGAGCCTGACCGGGATAAATATGAGCTGAAACTGATTGATTACGCTTTGGAGCGCGGCATTCCGATTCTAGGTATATGCCGGGGTTCTCATATGCTGAACGTTCATGGCGGCGGTACTGTTTATCAGGATATTTACAAACAGATTGATGCCGATTTAATTAAACACCAGAGACATGATAAGCAGGAGCATTTTACACACAAAGTAAATATTCAGGAAGGAACAAAAATGCGTGAAATAGTCGGAGAGGCTGAAATTTTTACAATCAGTAATCATCACCAGGCTGTTAATAAAGTCGCAGACAACTTTAAAGTGGCTGCAAGAACTAATGACGGAATTGTCGAAGCCATAGAGAGTAAGGAACCAGGCTTTTTAATCGGTCTTCAGTGGCATCCGGAGGATCGTTATCATACCGATGATGCCTCAAAAAATATAATAAACAAATTTGTGGAAGCAGCCAGAGTTTAAGGGCTGCTTCTTTTTTAAGGGTAGTAAATTTAATATGTTCTGATAGTATCTAAAGTAAATATTAATACAGGGGGAAAGAACATATGACATCACCAATTATTGGGGTCACGACTTTTATCAGCAGTGATGGTCTCAGACTGCCGGAAACATACAGCACAGCGATAGCAGGTGAAGGCGGGGCTCCGGTCATACTGGCTAAAGTAGAAAATGAATCATTAATTAAAAGACAGATTGAAAGTATCGATGGGCTGCTGCTTTCAGGCGGAGATGATATTGAACCGGCTTTTTTCGGCGAAAGTCCACATCAGAAAATGGGTGCTATAGAACCGGGGCGGGATTTATACGAAATGAAGCTGATAGAATATGCGCTTGAGGCAGGAAAGCCTATTCTTGGTATATGCCGGGGTGCGCAAATACTGAATGTGCAGCAGGGCGGCACAATGTATCAGGATATATATTCTCAGCACGGAGACAGTACGATAAAGCATAATCAGGATGCAGTGAAAGATTACTTATCGCATAATATATCTGTTGCAGAAGGTACAAAATTGCATGCAATACTTGGAGAAACAAAAATCAGAACAAACAGTTTTCATCACCAGGCGAATAAATCTGCCGCGGATAGTCTGACGGTTTCCGCTATGGCGGAAGACGGTATTATAGAAGCGGTTGAAAGCAGCGAACATAAGTTTGTGCTTGGGGTGCAGTGGCATCCGGAGGGCAGTTATTTAAAAGATGAATCTTCGAAGAAAATATTCAGAGCTTTTATAAAAGCAGCAGCTGAATCATAAGATAAATTTACAGAATTTTTAAATTATGATTTGAAATTTCAACTTTCGAAAGGTATACTCATTTGTAAGCGTATACATAAAAGGGGATGAAGTAATTTATGCAGAAAAAGCTCTGGTCTTTGATGCTTTTCACGATAGTTTTAGTTTTGGCAGCCTGTACGGACGACAGTGACGTGGACGAAGCTGCTGAAGGGGATTCAGAAACAGCAGCAGGCGGCGGGGATTTAGTCATCGGAATGATTAATGAGGCAGTTTCACTGGATCCTCACGTATCGAATGATATTCCGTCAGCTCAGCTGCGTACTCAGATTTTTGACACGCTGGTAGAACAGAATGTCGACATGGAATTTGGGGAAGGACTTGCAACATCTTTTGAACAGGATGATGATCAATGGACTCTTCAGTTGAAAGAAGATGTTACCTTCCATAACGGCTCAGATTTTACTGCAGAAGATGTTGAAGCAACCCTCGACCGTGTAATGGATCCTTCGGTCGGTTCATCCGTTGCTTTTATGTTTGAAATGATTAACGATATTGAAATTGTAAATGATCATGAAATTGTCTTTACGACGGATTATCCATTTACACCGCTGCCGAGTCATTTGGCGCATAATACAGCGGGAATCTTAAGCAAGGAAGTCATTGATGAAGATTATCAGAATGCTTTAAATGAAGCAGGCTCTGACGTTACGCTCGAAGAATATTACGAACTGCGTGAAGAAGGCGGAGATGAGTTCGAAGCGGTGTCTGAAGAAATCGGTTCTCATGTCGGTGCAATAATTTCCGAGAAACCTGACGGTACAGGACATTTGAAGTTGCAGGAACGTATACCGGGTAATGAAATCGTACTTGAGAAATTTGAAGATTTCCACGGCGGAGACCGTGAGTTCAATACTGTGACATACCGTGTTATTCCTGAGAACTCAGCACGTCTTGCCGAGCTTGAAACCGGCGGTATCGGCGTTACTGATAACGTTGATACAGAAGCGATGGACCGCGTTCGGGATCATGAAGAGACAGATATTATCGACCAGGATGGCTTATCCATGACCTATGTTGCATTCAACTACGAGAAAGAGCCGTTTGATGATGAAAATGTCAGAAAAGCAATTTCTCATGCGATTGACAGAGAGCAGATTATCAGCGGTGTATTAAATGACCGGGGGCTTCATGCGAAGAACCATATTTCACCCTCAGTATTTGCACACAATGCTGATATGGAAGAAGTACCGTTTGATCTTGAATTAGCTAAAGACTATATGGCTGAATCCAGTGTGCCTGACGGTTTTGATACTGTGATTTGGACTTCTGATTCCGAACAGAACAGAGATATTGCTCTGATTATTCAGGAGTCATTAAGTGAACTTGGTATCAATGTTGAAATTGAACAATATGAACACGGGGCCTTTTTAGAAATGGCAAACCAGGGTGATCATGATATGTTCATGCTTCAGTGGATTACAGTTACGGGGGATCCAAACTACGGCCTGTATCCGATGTTCCACACGGACTCTGTAGGGTCGGGCAACCGCTGGAACTACTCTAATCCGGAACTCGACAGTTATCTTGAAGAAGGGCAGCAGACTTCCGGTGATGAAGAACGTATTGCAGCATATGCCACTGCACAGGAAATACTAATGGAAGATCTGCCGATTACACCGCTGTATTACGGTGAGCTCGGTATAGGGGTTAACAATACACTTGTAGAAGGTGTTGGACTTGATCCGGTGGGAATCGTCAGAATTGAAAATGTAACATTCCCTGAATAAGACAGTAAAAAAGCATTGCCGTAATCGGCAGTGCTTTTTTTATTGAAAGAGGGAGGGGCTTTTATCTTGTATATTTTTACTGGACAGCCATGCTTGAAATTTTGTTCTGACAGACTGGTATAAAACGAGTGAGAAAAGCACACTGGCAGTACCGAAAGAGAAGCCGGCTAGAACGTCTGTTGGAAAATGGACTCCAAGATATATTCTTGAAGCCATCACAAACGAGATGAGAGCAAACGCCAGAATACCAATCAGAACTCTTTTCCATAACGTATGGATTAACAATATAAGACTGACAGCTATCAGACCATAAAATACAGTAGATGCGGTCGAATGGCCGCTTGGGAAGCTTTGAGACGATTCAAAAGCGAGCCTTAAAAAATCCGGGCGGTCGCGGTCAACGATTAATTTTATGATGCTGACGAGAACTCCCGGACTCACAAACACTGTCAATCCGAACCAAAAGCCTGCAACATACATTTTTCTGATGAACAAGATGATAACAGCGGCAAGAGTAAAGATAATAATTTCTTCTACTCCGCCAATATTAGTCAAAATCGATATGACAGAAGCTCCGGTTTCTGTAACGTTAGCCTGAAGAAGACTGATTAACGATAAGTCAATCTTTTCTACCCACCTGCTGCCCGTCATAACTCCGGCTGCAATGATTAAAAATATTATTAAAAAAATAAATGCTGTAATATTAAAAGTTTTTTTCATTTCTAATCTTCTTTCTTGTTTACGATAGATTTATCTAATCTAACATGTTGTTGACAATTTGTCATCATTCTAATAACATTCATTATGCTTATACAGAGAAGAGTGATGATATTATGGATAATCAAAAAGAGCTGCAGAATTTTTTAAAAAATGAGATTAAAAGCCGCAGTCTCTCATTAAGAGAACTGAGTAAACTTACGGACATCGATCATGCAACGCTTTCTAAAATTATAAATGGCAAAAGGATAGCAAATTTAAATCATTTAAAAAAACTTTCAGAGAGTTTCGGAACAGAGCTGGAACAGTTATTAAAGATGGCAGGATTTACGGATTCTGAAAGTGATGAACTTAAACAGACGTGGAAAGCAGTACAAAAAGTAGTTCATGAACTGGGTGGAACGGATGAAGAAATTACTTACGAACGCGTCAATCAGGAAATCGAAGTTTTTAAAAAACGGAGTCAAACAATATCGGGTAAAGAAAAAATACGTAAAGAATTTAAAGCTAAGATGGAAAAAACATCGGGCATCGGCAAATATATAGATCAGCTGAAGGCAATGTACTGTCATTTTCTACAGGGGAACGGTCACCCTAGAGATCAAATATTAATTGGGGCAGCCCTGCTTTATTTTATCGTAACGACAGATCTGCTGCCAGACTATCTGCTGCCTATTGGTCTTTTAGATGATGCGTTTATTGTTCAGGTAATTTCACAGCGATTGGAAAATAAGAACCTGCTGCTGTAGCTGAGGAGGCGTAAATATATGGTTCAAAACTTACATCAGATTGCTCACAGCGTAACATATACACTGGACCAGAAAGATGAACATGCGTTTCAGGAAAATATTAAAGATTTACAAAAATATGATTTGACCCGGGTATTTTTGGAGTTGTCATCAGAAGAACAAAATTTATTTTTAGAATTTATATCGGTTCATCAGCTGGCAGATATACTATCAGAACTGGACGGTGGTAATCAGCGCAGGGTCATAGATATGATTAGTCCGCATACCGGAACGCTGGTCATCACTCAGATGAATAATGATGATTTAATTGAAATGCTCAGCAACCTCGGTGAAAAGAAAGCAACCGAACTCCTGTCAGATACCGATGAGGAATTTTCTCAAGATATAGAGACTTTGATGGAATTCCCTCCGGAAACAGCCGGCAGGATAATGAATAACCAGATGGTGTGGATAAACAAATCCTACACGGTTCGTGAAGCGGTGGACAAGCTGAAACATTTTGCGGAGCTGGCAGAGTATCTCAACTATCTCCATGTTATCGATAATGATAAAAAACTGGTCGGAGTCGTCTCTTACAGAGACCTGCTGCTCGCTGATTTATCTCAAAAAATAGAAGATATTATGAAAACGCGTGTCGTTACAGTAGATGCAATGATGGATCAGGAGGAAGTTGCGAGAATAATTCAGCGTTATGATTTTGTGACGATTCCGGTCGTTGATGAAGAGGAAAAACTACTGGGAATTGTTACGGTGGATGATATTTTAGATGTCGTTTATCAGGAAGCTGAAGAAGATATTGAAAAATTTTCTGCTTCAGGAAAGGCAATTGATTTTAACACGAAACCTTTTACTGCAGCGAAAAGAAGGCTGGCGTGGTTAATACTCCTGCTTTTTATCGGCATAGTATCAGGAAGCATTATTGCAAGTTTTGAAGAAACGCTTGAACAAGTTGTGGCGCTGGCCTTTTTCATGCCGATGGTTGCGGGAATGACCGGTAATACAGGGACCCAGTCACTTGCTGTCGTTATCAGAGGGCTGACAAAGGAACGCGTAAATACAAAGCAGGTGCTGAAGCTTTTGTATAGAGAATTAAGGGTCGGTATAATTATCGGACTGACTTGCGGAGCACTCATTTTTGTTATTGCCTACCTTTGGCAGGGCAGCGCGATTTTAGGTTTGGTCATTGGCACATCGCTGCTATGCACTTTGATTATCGGGACACTGGCAGGAACGATTATACCGCTTGTGCTGAATCATCTGAATGTCGACCCTGCTGTAGCATCAGGACCTTTAATCACAACAATTAATGATATACTTTCTTTAATAATTTATTTTGGAATTGCAACAGCATTCTTATCTCATTTAATGTGAAAAATCCGAAGAGACTCCTCTTCGGATTTTTAATCTTTTACTGCACTTTCCAATATTTTAAAGGTGAGATTCTCCGTATCTATTTCAGCCTCGAGACCGTATGGAATAATGGATTTCGGTTCATTATGACCGAAGCTGCCGTTATACAGCACCGGCAGGTCACTTCGTCCAGCTTCGGTGAGTATACGTCGCCATGATTCTTTATATTCAGTGTAATAGCGGCCATCCTGAGGACGTCCGATAACTATGCCGTTAATATGCTCAAATATACCGATAACAGACATAGCACGTAAATAATCTTCAAATATTTCTGGATCAAGATAACATTCAGAGGTTTCAAAGAATAATATCGCATCTTTAAAATCACTTAATTCAGGGAAATATTTTGTGCCGCGTAAATTATTAAAGACTTCCAGACAGCCGCCGAGTAAATGACCGCGGCCTTTACCAGAAGCGCCGATACTTTCATAGCCAGGATTATTGTCTTTTGGACGTTCGGTACTTTTGTTTTCGGAATCCCAGCTGAGTCCGATTTTTCTAATATGCGGAGAAGTCTTAATTTCACCAATCGGTTCAGCTGAAAACCATGTTTTCTCAATTGAGTTCACAGTATACTCATCCATGGCGATATTTTCAGCGAAATCGGTTAATAGAGCAGGACCGTAACTCGTCGATATACCGTGCTTATAAAAGAATAAATGGTTCGCTGTTGTATCGGAATAACCTGTGAATATTTTCGGATTATTTTGCAATGCATCGGTGTCTACAAATGGCAAGATACGCACTGTTTCATTACCGCCGATTGCACAGATAATTGCCTTAACAGAGTGATCTCTTAGAGCTTCATTTAAATCCTCTGCTCTTTTCTCAGGATGGTTATAAACGTAATCAAGACCCTTCAAGGCATGAGGCATTACTTTTACTGTTAAGCCGAAAATACTCTCCAGCCGCTCGATCCCCTGTTCAGTTCTCCATCTTATATCTTCTTCACCTGCGAGTCCGCTCGATAAAGACACGAGTGCAACTGTATCACCAGGCTGTAATTTACTAGGTTTAATCATAAGATCGCCTCCAAAGTATTTTCCAACAGTATAGCAAAGAATAAGTAATTAGTTACTAAATATATCAGTTTGCTATTCGTTCGCTTAAATTTTATAATTAAGAAAATGTTACGAATTTGTGAATGGAGTGAAAATGAATGAGAAAACTTAAATTACTATCTGTATTATTTATTAGTTCTATTATATTAAGTGCGTGCAGTAACACTAACCCTTTTGATGAGCTTGCTGATGAAATTAACAGCTGGCTGGGTGCAGACAGCACGAACACAAGTGAAGAAAGCACTGATCCTGAGGAGGAAACTGAGAACAATACCGATAGCGAAAGCAATAACGAAGCAGATAATGATACTGCTGGTGACACTGAAGATATTGAAACTTTGGACTACAGTCACTTAATGAATCAAGGTGAGGAAGTTACACTCGATGAAGGCATGCATGAAGTCGGTAAAGATATCGAGCCTGGCCGCTATGTCATTACAGCAGACTCAGGATACGGCAATATATATGTTAAGAACGAAGAAAATCGCGGAGGCTTCAATGAAACGTTAGCAGGAGAGTCGGATAGTCCTGAAGGTCAGACGACTAAAATCGTTGGATTTCTTGACGAAGGATATTCAGTTGAGATAGCTAATTTTGAGCAAGCAACATTCACTCCGTATGAAACAGTATCTGTGGAAACAATTTTTCCTGGTCAGTGGGTAGCCGGTGAAGATTTCCCTGCAGGTGTATATGATGTGAGTGTGCCTGAAACTGAAGAAACAGGATCGCTTGAGGTGTCATCACATCCTGATTATAATAAATCGCGACATATACTGGGGAATGCAAAATATGGTGGCATGACTGAGTTTACGATGTCCTTTGAAGATGGAGATATTGTGAACTTGAGATATGTGCCAGAGGTAACATTAACAGAAAGGTAGCACGTTATATCAGCGTTATTAACATCAAACAAGGAGTAACGCATAGCGTTACTCCTTGTTTGATTTCTAGTAGAAGTGCTTTAGTTTCACGGGAAACATTATATAATTTTACTAGATCAGTTCAAGACGTTCTTTATAGCACTTTCGGCAAACAGGAACATATTCTTCGTCGCCAATCTGAATAGATTCTCCAACGTTAATTGGATTTCCGTTATGGAGCCTCATATTAAGAGTCGCTTTTTTATTGCAGTACTGGCAAACTGTTTTCAGTTCGTCGATAGCATCAGCAAGTTCAAGTAATATACGGCTGCCTTCGAATAGTTCATTTCTAAAATCTGTTTTTAAACCAAAGGCAATAACAGGAATACCCAGGTGATCCGGAATGTCGCTCAAGTTATGAATATCTTTCTTCGATAAAAACTGGGCTTCATCGACGAGAACAACATGTACTTCCTGTTTATCATGTTCCTGTTTTACTTTGTCGAAAATATCATCTGTTATATATTCAGCGTCAAGTTCAAGACCAACTCTGGATTTAATTTTTTTATGTCCGCTTCTTGAATCAATAGGTGTCGTATATGCCAAGCAGCGTTTCCCCTGGGTCGTGTATTGATGGTGTGTCGTAATAATCTGGTTGCTTTTGTTACTTTGCATTGTGCCATAGCGGTAGTAGAGTTTTGCCATAAGTATCCCCTATCATCTCGTAATCAGCATCAATTTTAACATGGATTTTGATTTTATATATTATTAATTTTCCCGTGATATAATCGAAGCAATCAGATTAATCACTTTGGAGGGGGAAGTAACATGGAATTAAAGGGGCATGAACGGTGCGTCAGCAGAGTTCCGATTTTCAGCCATCTGGAATTGGATGAACTGGAAGAAGTGTTTCAGAGAATTAATCATCAGAGTATGAAAAAAGGCGAGTATCTTTTTATGGCCGGTGACCGATCGTCTTCACTATTTGTCATACATAAAGGTAAAGTGCGGATTTACCGTTTAAATGACAACGGGGAGGAGCAGTTAATCAGAGTGCTGACTCACAGTGACTTCACAGGCGAGCTTTCCCTTTTTAGTGCTGATGAAGAGAGTAAATCCTATGCAGAGGTGCTGGAAGATGCAGAAGTATGCCGTATTAACCGTGAGGATATATACGGACTGATGCAGAAATATCCGAATATCAGTATTAAAATCATCGAGAGTTTTGCAGAAAGATTGAATGATTCAGAATCTCTGACTACAAATATTTCCCTATTAAACAGTAGAGAAAAATTAATCGAGTATATTCGTACACATACAAAGAACGATAAACTGGTCTTGACGATGACTAAAAAAAATCTCGCTTCATATTTAAGTATGCAGCCTGAGACACTGACTAGAACGTTTAAGAAGCTGGAAAATGAAAGTGTCATTAAGAAAATTAATAATAAATCCTACGATATTTTAAAATAGATAAATTAAGTAGAAAGTTCCCGGAAACGGGAACTTTTTTGTATTCTTGACCCCGGTCAATTTCTATTAGTACTAAAGCCTGTAACATTATAAATGAATAGACGTCGGAAAATATTATAAAAGAGGGAAGGAGATTTACAATGATCAGGTTTATATTTAAACAGGAAAACAAGATTACTCTTCTTGCATTTATTTTAATCGCAGCGGGTCTTATATTAAGATTTTCAGGCAATACTGATGCAGGAAATACTGCCTTAATCGGCGCAACGGTTATCGCTGTGCTGCCGATCGGTATTAAGGCTTATCAGGCAGCACGGATGAAGCTGTTCAGTATTGAATTACTGGTAACTATCGCCGTTATTGGAGCGTTATTTATTGGAGAATATGTCGAGTCTTCAATCGTTACATTTTTATTTCTGTTTGGTAGTTACTTAGAAGCGAGAACTCTTGAAAGAACCCGTTCTTCAATTAAAGAATTGACTGAGATGGCACCGCAGGAAGCTAATTTAATACTTACTGATGGCAGCCGGAAATTAATAGATGTATATGATGTAGAAATCGGTGACAAAATAGCAATACTTCCGGGCGGAATGATTCCGGTAGATGGCAAAGTGATGAGCGGCGAAGCAGAAGTTAATGAAGCAGCTGTGAGTGGTGAATCAATTCCAGTATCGAAAATTACTGGTGACCAGGTTTTAAGCGGCACGATTCTGGACTCTGGGTACTTGGAAATAACAGCGGAAAAAGTAGGAGACGATACGACGTTTTCAAAAATTATAGAACTTGTTGAAGAAGCACAGGATAGTAAATCAAATGCAGAACGGTTTCTCGACAGATTCGCTCAGTACTATACTCCCGGAGTTTTAATACTTTCGATAATCGTCTGGGTCATTACGAAAGATCTTCACCTTGCAATTACCTTCCTTGTGATTGCATGTCCGGGAGCTCTTGTTATCGGTGCACCGGTCTCAAACGTTGCTGGTATAGGAAACGGCGCGAAAAACGGCTCACTTATTAAAGGTGGAGAAGTTATTGAAAAACTGTCTAAAGTCGATACACTGGTTTTTGATAAAACAGGTACATTGACGAAAGGACGTCCGGAAGTAACAGATTTTAAAGTGTTTGCTGGAGATGAAATGGAACTTACAGGTTTGATAGGAAAACTTGAAACGGCATCTGAACATCATCTTGGGAGAGCAATAGTCGAGTATGCAGAAAAAACGTCGGATCTTTCAGCTTATATAATGGAGCAAGCATCCGGTGTTAAAGGCCAGGGGATTGAAGGTACTATAAGTGATCATTCAATCGTTGCAGGGAACAGAAAATTGTTAAGAGAAAACGGCATCGATATACCGACTGATATTGAAACTTACGCACTTGAACGTGAAAAGAAAGGGAATACTGCGGTGTTTGCAGCAGTAGATTCGAAACTAACAGCAGTAATATCTATTGCTGATAAAATCAGAGACGATGCAAAAGAAGCTCTGGCAACAATGCGTAACAACGGGATTAAACATGTCGTTATGCTGACAGGTGATAACCGTCATACAGCAGCAGCAGTCGCAGCTGAACTCGGTATTGACGAAGTACACGCTGAGCTGTTGCCGGAGGATAAAGTAACGCATGTGAAACGTCTTAAAGAAGAAGGCAGAATGATTTCTATGGCGGGAGACGGAATTAATGATGCACCGGCTATAGCAACAGCAGACGTTGGACTAGCTATGGGGAAAGGTGGTACGGATATTTCGATGGAAACAGCGGACGTAGTGCTGATGGCGGATAAACTTTCGCAGTATGCACACGCACTGTCGTTATCTAAAGGAACGATGCGCAACATGAAACAAAACATCATTATCGCACTCGTTACAGTAGCATTACTCCTCGTTGGAGTGCTGATGGGTGGTGTTAACCTGGCTATAGGAATGTTTGCCCATGAAGCGAGTGTGCTGATCGTTATACTCAACGCGATGAGGTTAATAAAATTTAAACCGTAAAAATTGATGCAGGTCAATTTTAAATAGGCAGGTTACTAATATAATGAAGGTAGAAGATAAAAGGAAAACAAAAAAACGGGAGGAATATATTATGAATAAAGTAACGATGCAACTTGAAACATTGAGCTGTCCGACATGTATTAAGAAAATAGAAGGTGCACTGACGAAAACAGATGGTGTTGAATCCGCTAAACTGTTGTTTAATGCGAGCAAAGCGAAAGCGGAATATGATCCGGAGAAAGTAACATCAGCAGAACTGAAAAATGTTATTGAGAATTTGGGCTATGAGGTACTGAAGGTAAAAGAAGCATGATTATTAAGAAAGTCGGAGTTCATTTGAACCCCGGCTTTTATTTATATAAAAATGTGGTATCTTTAAATTAATACAGTGATATGAGGGATTATAATGACAACATCATTACCAAATTGTCCGAGCTGCGATTCGGAATATACATACGAGGATGGGCCGCTCTTAATTTGTCCAATGTGCGCGCATGAGTGGACGCCTGAGTCAGCGGAAGAAGAAGCGCTGGTGGCACTCGTAAAAGATGCCAATGGCAACGTCTTGAATGACGGAGATACCGTGACGGTAATTAAGAATTTAAAAATTAAAGGTTCGTCCAATGTAATCAAGCAGGGAACGAAAGTTAAAGGTATCAGACTTGTTGATCCGGAAGATGGTCATGACATTGATTGTAAAATACCGGGTATCGGTCAGATGAATCTGAAATCTGAATTTGTGAAGAAAATAGATTAAGTTTAAAACTAGAAAATACGGTCCGAAACCTATAAGCGGGTTCGGACCGAATTGTTTTTTTACTCCATTAAACCTTCTTCATAGATTTCAAGAAGATATTCCAAGGTTGTTGGATCACTGTAGCTAGTTGCAGCAGTATTGATTTCAATGACATTTCCTTTTTGTACAGCAGGAATTGACTGCCATACTTCACTTTCAGTAAACGACATATCTGTTTCCTCGCCGCGGCTTAAGACGATGTAATCACCTGCATACTCAGCCAGTACTTCTTGAGATATTTCATAATATCCATCTGCAGATACAGCTTCATTTACGTTTTCAGGCATCTTTAAATCCATGGCCTGATATAAAATCTCCGTGCCTCTGCCCCAAGCTTCTCCAAACAGATAAAACCCTTTGCCGTCTGTTTCAATTACAGTAACAGTCATATCTTCTCCGTGTTTTTCTTTAATCTGGTCGCCAATTGCTTTGGCACGTGTTTCAAAGTCCTGAGCCCATTCACGTGCCTCATCTTCTTTGCCGACAAGTTTCCCAATCTCAATCTGCTGTTCCAGGTAATTTAATTTACCCCATGTATAAGTGACAGTGGGCGCGATTTTCTCAAGCTCGTCCAGATTTTCCATATTAGCACCTGCAATAATTAAATCGGGATCTTCAGCTAAGATACTTTCAGGTTCAGCTTCTGTGACCTGTGCAGCATCTGCCAGATCTTCTTCAAATAACGGATTTGCTTTCGACCACTGGTCGACACCGGCCATTTCAATATCGAGAGCATGTAAGTTTGGAGCATATGATAAAGCAACAATGCGTTCCGGATTTTCAGGAACTTCTACAGGACCGGACTCAGACTCATATGTAACAGTTCCTCCAGCGGAAGAGGTATCATCTGAAGCTTCTTCTGAACTGCATGCACCAAGAGCAAAAGACATTAACAGCAACACGATAAAACTAAAATATTTCTTCATAATTCTTCTCCTTTTTCAGTTAATTGAGATAGATTCTCAATGACTGTTTATTATATAATCCGGCTGTTTACAGCCGGATTAGGAATGCTGATGGTTAATCATTTAATTTTGCTAAAAGATACAGAAAATATGGCGCACCGATAATAGCAACGACCACACCGGTCGGTATTTCAGCGGGCTGAAGTATAACGCGGCCGATTGTATCCGCTGTTAATACGAGCACAGCTCCGACAAGCGCGCAGATTGGAATGACATACTTATGCTTATTGCCGACCAGTCTTCTAGTCATATGCGGGGCGATTAAACCGACGAAGCCGATGCCGCCGCTGACTGAGACACTTGCTGCAGCAAGTCCTACCGCTGCAGCAAGCAGAATTCTGCGTTCCTTCTCAAGGTTCATGCCTAAACTGACAGCAGTATGGTCTCCGAGATTTAACACGTCTAACACCCGGGATTTTATATAAACGAACGGAATAAGAATAAGAAGCCATGGCAAGAGTGCCAGCACGAAATTCCAATTTGACCCCCAGATGCTGCCGGCAAGCCATGTAGCAACAAAGTCGTATGTTCTCGGATCAAGTTTCAGTGTCAGTACAATCATAAGAGCACTAATTCCCGCAGCTACAGCAACTCCGACGAGTATTAAACGTATAGGAGATACGCCTTCATCTTTCTTGTAAGAGAAAACATAGATAATAACAGCAGCGGCCCCAGCACCGGCAAACGCCAGCACCGGCATAATGAAAACAGAGTTGCCAAGCTCTGTTGAAAAATACGAAACAAAAAGCATTACTGCAAGACCAGCACCGGCGTTAATCCCGATAATTCCCGGGTCGGCCAGCGGATTTTTAACGATTCCCTGGAGTACGGCGCCAGATACTGCAAGACCCATGCCAATAAGCATGGCGATAGTAATTCTTGGCAGGCGGAATTCAAACAGTAAAAGCTCATCACGCGGAGTACCGCTGCCGATAATTGTTTTCATTACAGTGACGGGATCGATGCGTATAACACCTGTATTTAAACTGATAAGAAATAAAATGATTAACAGGATAATAAATATACATGCGATGATTCCAGCACGCCGCTGTTTTTTAATAAGTCCTTCGGGCTTGTAGTGGTTCATATCGCTTTACCTCCTTTACGTGCAAGGTATAAGAAGAAAGGTACACCGATTAATGAAATAAGAGCGCCGATTGGTATTTCAAAGGGAGCATTCAAAGTCCGTGCGAGTAAATCTGCAAGAACGACAAGAATGGCACCGACAACTGCACTGACCGGTATTATCCAGCGGTAGTCATAACCAACAAGTTTACGGGTCAGATGCGGTACGATTAAACCGACGAAACTGACAGCGCCGACGACTGAAACTGCCAGTCCTGCGAGTACAACTATAATGCCCGCACTGATAAATTTAGTTCTGACTGTCCGTTCTCCGAGACTGACTGCAACCTCTTCCCCGAGACTTAGTATAGTAATAGATTTTGAAATGCGCATCGCTGCAAATAACATAATAATAACGATAGGCGTTATAACAGAAAGGTGACTCCAGCGCGTTCCTGAAACACCTCCGGCATACCAGAATGCCATATCCTGTCCGACATTAAAGTAAAGAGCAATACCTTCACTCAGTGCTGTCAGCAAGGCTGTAACAGCAGCTCCTGCCAGCACCAGACGCAGGGGTGTTAAACCGTTTCTGCTCATGGAACCGACACCGTAAACGATACCCGCACCAAGCGCCGCTCCGAAAAATGAGAGAAGTACAACATAGACATAAGGCAGGCCAGGGAAAAAACTGAGACTGATTGCGAGCATCATGACTGCGCCGGCATTCAGTCCGAGCAGACCGGAATCTGCGAGCGGATTCCGAGTCATCCCCTGCATTAATGCTCCCGCTACACTGAAAGCAGCTCCGACAATCGCCGCACCGATAATTCTCGGAAATCTGAGTTCCCATATTATCTGATGCTGTGTGACGGATTCATCAAAGCTGAAAAGAGCGCTCCATATTGTCGATAAGTTTATGTCGGCTGCTCCAAGCGAAATAGACACTGCAAATGCACAGAGCAGAAAAACCAGCCCGCCGGAGATGATTATCGTTCCGCGTACAGGTTTTGCAGTATTTTT
Organism: Jeotgalicoccus halotolerans; assembly: GCF_003387165.1. Lineage (GTDB taxonomy): Bacteria > Bacillota > Bacilli > Staphylococcales > Salinicoccaceae > Jeotgalicoccus > Jeotgalicoccus halotolerans. Next base: position 163,450 of record NZ_QUMW01000010.1, on the reverse strand, counting down.
AACTGCTTTTACTTGTTCTTTATCTGTTAAATCCGAATTGAACTTACTCATAATTTTTTTCCCGGCTGCTTAAATGATAAGAGGTGAAAATCGGATGATTGCTGTAAGGGCACTGCTGAATATCGGCTTCGATATTAAACAATGTTCTTAAATTATCGTGAGTCATCACTTCAGCAGGAATACCTTTTGTAATCAGTTTGCCGTCCTTCATTGCAATCATATAGTCAGAAAATCGTGAAGCGAGATTTAAATCGTGAAGCACCATAATAATTGTCCGATGTTCTTCGATATTTAGTTTTTGCAGCAGCAAGAGAATATCGAGCTGGTGAGCGAGATCGAGATATGTCGTCGGTTCATCGAGTACAAGTGTTTCTGTACCCTGTGCCAGGGACATCGCAATCCAGACACGCTGACGCTGGCCGCCTGACATATCGCTGATTTGACGATCGGCGAAATCTTTAAGGCCCGTGACTTCGATCGCCCAGTTAATATACTTATAATCTTCTTTGCTGAGAGACCCGAGAGCTTTTCTGTATGGAAAGCGGCCGTAGGAGACCAGTTCGAAAACGGTCAAACCGTCTGGCGATTCGGCAGTCTGCGGCAAAATAGCCATCTGCTTGGCGATTTCTCTCGTGTCGAGAGTATTAATTGCTTTGCCATCAAGCAAAATAGTGCCTTCTTCAGCTTTTAATATACGGGACACTGTTTTTATCAATGTAGACTTTCCGCAGCCGTTCGGACCTATAATAGTTGTTATTTTATTTTTTGGAATAGTAACGCTTAAGTTATCTATTACTGAACGGTTGTGATAGCCAACCGCTATATTATTTATTTCAAGTGCGTTCAACACAGTCACCTCTCATATAGGAGATTCCCATTTTAATTGAGAATCGTTATCACTCTGAAAGTTTATGCTAATATTATAAGATTGTCAATATAATCTGTATAACGATTTGAAAAGGGGTAAAAGATAATATTAACTATCAGCAAAAAAGGAGTAATTTTATGAAGCGGCGTGCACTGATGGAGAATTTGTGGGCAAAAGAAAAATACAGAGTGATGATGCATTCGCAAGGACATTACAATTTAATCAGAAAAGAATTAAAGCAGGATATAGAAATGGAACGGTTAGAAACTTTAATCGGCCAGGCACTAGAAAAAACACCTCACCCCGGAGCGGTCATCAATACGTTTCAGCATATGTGGGGATATTTTAAAAAGGTGTGCAGCGAGAAAGAGAAGCGCGAATATATGCGTTTGAAAGAAGAGTATATACACAATCCAAATAAGCCTGACGACTTGTTTTCGTTTATTAGAAAGATGGCAAATAAATACAAAGTGAAATATCTTCAGAACTCTACAATTTTATACAAATAAGCTATGGCATTATTACTCCGGATTCGGATGCTTATTTACTTTAGGATGGATATAGTTATAATCAGCAATCTCTTCTGCAAGAATAGTGCGTTCAGTTATCTCATACGGTTTACGGAGGTTCATTTCTGAAATTTCGAATGAACCGTCATTATTGACAGATTCTATATAGGCAACATGTCCGATCTCTCCTCTTTCAGTCTGCATTAAGGCACCTTTTGCTGGTGTTTCATTTACAGTGTAATGCTCTCTTTCAGCGCGGTCTGCCCAGTGTTCTGCATCGCCCCATGAACGTTCTATCATCATGCCGTCATCTTTCACTTTGTTAAACACGTAATACGTACATTCTCCCTGGTCATATGTATTATTTTTCATAGGATCAGGTGTCAATAATATGCCCAACTCTTCTATTAAACCGTTCTCAGTTCTTGTATCTGCATAGATCAATCCGCAGACAGCGGCAATTATAAGCAAAGAAGTAAGTGCAAATCTCTTCATGAAAAGTCTCCTTTCTTACGTATAACGCATAGTGTTATAAAATAATGCTGAGCGATATAAGTATTGTTAGATCAGTCTTTTGTCCCGAAGAGCAAGTGAGGACGTTTTACATATATTTTAAAGGAAATATAAAAAAGTAGAAAGTTTAAAGAAAGGAAGTTGTTTGATGGATGAACAATGGACGGCAGAGCTGCCGATAAAAAATATTAAAAGTATAACATCGGTCAGCGGCGGAGATGTAAATGAAGCGTACAAAATAGAAGCGGATGATAAAAAGTGTTTTCTCCTGGTGCAGCGGGGACGCGATGAAGATTTTTATGCTGCCGAAATGGCGGGGCTGCAGGACTTTGAAAAAGCAGGTATTACAGCACCGAGGGTTGAAGAGTCCGGCCAAATTTCAGGCGATGCGTATCTGCTGCTCAGCTATTTGGAAGAGGGAGTATCAGGCAGTCAAAAGGATTTGGGAGAGATGGTAGCAAAACTTCATCTGACTCATCAGGAAGAGGGGAAGTTCGGCTATCATTTGCCATATGAAGGCAGCGATATAAAGTTTGAAAACGGCTGGTTTAAGTCGTGGAGTGAATTGTTTGTGAACCAGCGACTTTCACAGCTGCATGAAGAGATTTTAAAAAGGAACTTATGGAGCGAACAGGATAATAAAACCTTTAATACCGTACTGGACATAATCAGAGAAGAACTAAACAATCATACAAGCGAGCCGTCGCTTCTCCACGGAGATTTATGGTCCGGAAATTATATGTTTTTAGAAGATTGTAGTCCCGCCTTATTTGACCCTTCGCCATTATACGGTGACCGGGAATTTGATCTTGGAGCTACGACTGTCTTTGGAGGCTTTGGTCAGGAGTTTTACGAAGCATATAATGATGTATATCCACTTGATGCAGGCGCGGCACTGCGTATAGAGTTTTATAAACTGTATCTGCTTCTTGTTCACCTAGTGAAGTTTGGAGACGTGTATCTCGGCAGCGTAAATAGTACAATGAAACAGATATTAAGTAAAAGGTAGGAGATTATATGTCAGAGAATGTGTTCGATAGAATGGCAGGGAAATACGAAAAGGAAGAAAGAATTGCCTTAGCAAATACCATCGCAGCGGAAATGAAAAAGTATTTCCCACATGATGCCAATAATATATTACTGGATTATGGATGCGGTACGGGACTGATTGGACTGCAGTTCAAGGATGACTTTAAAAAGCTGATTTTCAGTGATATTTCCGGGGAAATGTTAAAAGTTGTTGATGAAAAAATCGAAGCGCACAAAATTGGAAATGCTGAAACTAAACATACTGAAGAGCTCTGCAGCGAAGAAGCTGATGTAATTATTGTATCGCTCGTAATGCTCCACGTGCCTGACTACAGAGAATTGATTAAAAAATTATATGATATTTTAAATGAGTCCGGGCAGCTGCTCATTGCTGATTTTGATAAAAATGACTCAGTTTATCATGAAAAAGTTCATAATGGATTTACACATGATGAGATGGAGTCTGCTTTAGCTGATGCAGGTTTTAAAAATATTGATATTAAAACCTTTTATCATGGAGAAAAAGTCTTCATGAAAAAGGATGCTTCCATGTTTATTGCGGATGCTCGAAAATAATTAATTCAAAGAGGAATGGTTGCTATGGAATTCATACTCCTGGCAGTAACTGGTATGGTTGCAGCAATTGTGGGATCATTAATCGGACTCGGGGGCGGCATAGTCATCGTTCCTGTTCTTATATTTTTAGGAAATGAACTTAACATACTGGATGGGGTTACACCTCAGATAGCTGTCGGGACTTCAAGTCTGGTTCTTGTGTTTATCGGGCTGTCATCTGTCGTTTCCTATAATAAAAGTAAACAGGTAGATTGGAAAAATGGGAAATATTTTTTATTCGGAATTCTTCCCGGAGCGATGATAGGCTCATATACGAGCAGCTTGTTTACAGTCGACAGCCTGAAATTGTATTTCGGTCTGTTTATAATTTTAATCAGTTTTATATTGCTTATACGCGATAAAATAAAACCGCTTAAAATATTTCAGAATGAAAAATATATCAAACCTCATACTGACGGAACAGGAAAAGTTCATTATTACGGTTTTCCGCCATACATAGGAGTTACCGGGAGTTTGCTCGCAGGCTTTACAGCTGGACTATTCGGAGTCGGCGGGGGAGCATTAATGACACCTATGATGATTATTTTATTTTTGATGCCGCCATCTATTGCAGTTGGAACAAGTATGTTTCTGGTCCTATTCGGCAGTATATCCTCTGCGACAGGTCATTTGTTACAGGGAAATATTCATTTTCTTTATGCAGTGATACTGATTCCTGCTGCATATTTTGGAGCGAAATTGGGTGTTAAGCTGAATAGAAGCCTCGACTCGAATACTGTTGTATTCATCTTGCGGATGGTTCTCTTGTTGCTTGGTATATATATGATTATAGACAGCTTATAAAATATGGTAAAATATAAAAAGTAAATTTGATGAAATGGAATTGAATATATGTTTAAGTGGAGAAATTTGCCGAAAGGCTTTTTAATGGGAATAGTTGAACTTGTACCGGGAGTCAGCAGCGGTACGATGGCGTTGCTATTAGGAATATACGATCAGTTTCTCGGTGCTATCAGCCGAATTGTTTCAAAGTATTATAAACAGGCACTGGCATTTTTACTGCCTCTTGTAATCGGTATGGCTATCGCAATTTTAACGATGTCCTCGGTGCTTAATTATTTCCTGCAGAATCATACAATACCGACCCACTGGTTTTTCATGGGGATGGTGCTTGGTGTGATACCGATGATGATAAGAATTTCAAATGTAAAAGCAGAATTTCGGATCATACATTTTATATTAATTTTTGCGGGTATTGCTATACTCTTTATAATGTCTATGTTCAATGCAGATGCACTGCCGGCAAGCAATGCGGGAATGGCAGCTGGTGATCTCCTGAAGTACTTTATTACAGGTGCGCTTGCGGCTTCGATGATGCTGCTGCCTGGCATATCCGGATCGCTTGTGATGCTTATTATGGGAGTATACCCAATAGTAATATACGCGATAAATGAGTTTACCTCGCTTAATTTTACTGTTCTGCCAATTCTGATATCAATTGGTCTTGGTATAGTTACAGGAGTGCTTCTTGCAAGCAAGGTAATCTCTCATTTCCTTAAAAATTATACTTATCTGACTTATGCAGCGATTATAGGTTTGCTTTTTGGTTCAGTGTTCGCTATTTATCCTGGACTGCCGGCAAGCGGAACAAGCTGGTTCTTATCTGTGATTTTATTTCTGTCAGGTCTTTTTATCAGTTATATATTTGGAAAGCAGCAAAATAAAAATGACACGCCTTAATCAGGTGTGTCATTTTTAGGGCTAATCATGAAAAAAATTGTAAATATTTAGGGTTAGCTAAAAAAATATTTCACTTTATAGAAACTTAAAGTAATGTATAAAAAATGGTTGAAAATATAATGAAAGCAGTGCATAATTAATCTCCATTAACTTTTAGGGGCTGTTATTATGGGTAATATAAATAAATTGAAACTTGCCCAGAGAGGTGCTTACTTAAGTATTGTCACGTATATTATTTTATCTGTTTTGAAATTATATTTCGGAGTGTTTTACGATTCTGCAGCAGTTCGGGCAGATGCTCTGAACAATATGACGGACATTTTTGCATCGGTAGCAGTTCTAATTGGTCTGAAAATTTCTATCAGACCGCCAGATGACAATCATCCGTACGGACATTTAAAATCTGAAAATATAGCTTCGCTCGTTGTCTCTTTCATTATTATCTTTGTCGGTGTACAGGTGCTGGTGGAAAACGTTCCTGCCATATTTTCACCCTCTGTAACAAAACCAAACCCGGTAGTAATTTATATAAGCGTTGCGGGCGGTCTGATTATGCTTGCTGTATACTATATCAACTCTCAACTGGCAGCAAAAACGAACAGCAGTTCTTTGAAATCTGCAGCTATGGATAATCTGTCGGACAGTTTAATTAGTCTCGGTACTGCTGCCGGCCTGGTTTTAACACAGCTTGGCCTGCCGATTGCGGACGTAATAATTGCATCTGTACTAGGGCTTCTGATTATATATACCGGTTTTAAAATATTAAAAAGTGCGGTCTTTGCTTTAAGTGATGGTTATAACGATGCGGATTTAATAGAACATAAAGAAGATGTGCTTGAAGTAAATGGGGTGCTCGATGTTAAATCTATAAAAGGACGATATCACGGCAGCAGCATATTCCTGGATGTGACGATTATTGTTGACCCGGAAATATCGGTTACTGAAGCACATCGTATATGCGACAGGGTCGAAGAACACATGCATAATAAAGGAATCATGTCTCTCTATGTGCATCCGGAACCTCTCTTTAAGGAATAAAAACCCCTTTAAGATTTTATATTTCAAAATCTTAAAGGGGTTTCTTTATGCTTCTTTAAAAATTACATCTTTATATTTATCATTGAACTCTTCAAAACGTTTAGCTGCAAAAGGGCATCGTCCGATTAATCTTTTATCATTCTCGCGCGCATAATCGGCAGCGGCATCGAGCAGCACATCTCCATAACCTTCACCGCGCAGTTCTTCTTTTACTACGACGCTGTCTATAACAAGTTTATTTTTGTCATCTGGAAGATAAGTCAGTTCGCCATCAGGATTCTGCGGATCTTCTCCAAAATAAAACTTGTTTGTTCCATGTTTAATATCCATGTAAGAACACCTCCGTAATTTTCTATACTATTTTACTATACCCTGAAGAAAAATATTTACACTCTTTTTACAGCAGATTGTAACTTTCAATCGTTTTCACCAATTCTTCCAGATAAAGTTTTGCGACTCTCGTGAGCTGGGCTTTATTATTTGTAATCCAGCCGACTTTAATTTCATCATCAACATCGAGCGGGACCGGAATGATATCGGTGCCGTTTAATTCCTCGCTTAAAATCCCGCTTGAAATTGTATAGCCATTCAAGCCGATCATACAATTGAAAATTGTTGCCCTGTCGCTGACCAGAATATTCTTTGGGCTATGCAGAGTACTCAGTATTTCTTCCGAAAAATAAAATGAGCTGTGCTCTCCCTGGTCAAAAGACAATCTTGGATAGGGTTCGAGATCTTCCAGTGTCACTTTTTCTTTTTCGGCAAGCGGATTTGTCTTGCTGATAAAAACGTGAGGGTTCGCTGTAAAAAGCAGTTCAAATGTTAAATGGTTTTCTTTCAGCAGCTGAGTCAGTATTTTCTCGTTAAAAGTATTCATGTACAGTACGCCGATTTCACTTTTTAAATTTTTAACATCATCAATAATCTCGTAGGTGCGTGTCTCGCGAAGTGAGAACTGATACTTATCACCGCCGTGATGCTCAATCATTTTAACCATTGCATCAACGGAAAAAGAGTAGTGCTGTGTGGAGACAGAGAGCAGCTGTTCCTGATAAGGAGTATCAAGATACTTATTTTCTAAAAGCTCGACTTGTTCTGTAATCTGACGGGCATAGCTGAGAAATTCTGCACCGTCCGGACTCAGCACAATACCTGTGGATGTACGCTTTAAAATCGTAATATCCATTTCGCGTTCAAGTTCTTTAATCGCTTTAGACAAGGTGGGCTGTGAAATATAAAGTTTTTTTGCCGCTTCATTAATTGAGCCGCTGTTGACCACGGCAATTAAATATTTTAATTGTTGAAGTGTCATAAAGATTCTCCTTGGGTTATAGCTTGAAGTTATAACGGGTAATGAAATTAATGAGTTATTCTATATCTTACAGACATGATAGTATTTAAACAACATTAAAAGAGATGGAGTGTCACATACATATGACTAAAGAAATATACAGATCAGATCATGTAGGAAGTTTGTTAAGACCCGCAGAGTTGAAAGATGCCCGGAGACAATTCGAAAGTAAAGAGATAAGTTTGGAAGAATTAAGAGAAGCAGAAGACAAAGCGATTGCACATGCTGTTAAAAAACAGAAAGAAGCGGGATTAAAAGCAGTAACCGACGGCGAATACCGCCGTGCCTGGTGGCATTTTGACTTTCTCGAAGGACTGCAGGGGGTCGAAGGTTCGGACACAGGCGGCGGAATTGCTTTTAAAGAACGCCAGACAAAATCCCGGGCAATTAAAGTAACAGGGAAAGTGGATTTCGACGGACATCGAGAAATTGATTTCTTTAAGTATTTACAAGAGCAGGCGGGTGATGCAACAGCAAAATATGCTATTCCAAGCCCGAGTATGCTGCATTTCAGGGGAGAAATCGACAAGAATGTTTACCCTGACGAAGAGGAATTTTTTGAAGATCTTGCAGCGGCATATAAAAAAGTGCTGCAGGGCTTTTACGACGCTGGCTGCCGTTATCTGCAGCTCGATGACACTTCATGGGGATACTTCTGTTCAGATGAAGAAAGACAAAAGTTAATTGACAAAGGACAAAATCCGGAGCACTTAAAAGAGAAATATCTGGAAGTGTTAAATAAAGCAGTGGACGGGCGACCGGATGATTTTAAAATTACGATGCATATATGCCGCGGAAACTTCCGCTCAACCTGGATTTCTTCAGGAGGCTACGAGCCGGTAGCAGAAATATTATTCGGGCGTTTAAACATCGACGGTTTCTTCTTAGAATATGACAGTGACCGTGCAGGCGGATTTGAGCCGCTTCGTCATGTCAGCCGTAAAGATTTAGTCATCGTACTGGGTCTTGTTACATCGAAGAGCGGTACACTTGAAAATGCTGAAGATATTAAAGCGCGAATTAATGAAGCAGCGCAGTTTGTACCGCTGGATCAGCTGGCGCTCAGTCCGCAATGCGGCTTCGCTTCGACAGAAGAAGGCAACGTGCTGACAGAAGAAGAGCAATGGGAGAAATTAAAATACGTCGTAGACATCGCAGCTGAAGTCTGGCAATAGAAAGGAGAATGCGAATGGCAACAATTAACCCGGAGACGGTTATTGCAGGCAGTAAGTTCAATAATTTTCATCTGCTCGTTTTTATATGGTGTTTTATCGCAATTGCTTCTGACGGTTTCGATATAGCTGTGTATGGACTCGGTTTGCCGCAGATGATGAACGATTTTGATATTACTCCTGCAGCAGCAGGGGCGATTGGCAGTTATGCCATGATGGGTATGATGGCGGGGACTTTTGTCTTAGGCGCGTTGACCGATGTTATCGGCCGCAAAAGAATCTTGGCAATATGTCTAGTTATGATTGGTTTATTTAACTTTTTAGCAGGCTTTGCACCTAATGCAACAGTATTTGTCATCTTCCGCTTCATTGCTTCGATTGGAATGGGCGGTCTTATGCCGGCTGTTATTTCGCTGATGGCTGAATACTCTCCACGTAAAAACCGGGCTATGATTGTTGCGTTAATGTATTGCGGCTATTCAATCGGAACAATTGGGGCGTCGCTGCTCGGCATTTATTTTCTGGAGTACTTAAGCTGGAGATTATTTTTCTGGATAAGTATTTTCACGGTATTAATTACTCCGTTTTTCTTGAAACAATTCCCTGAATCAATAACATTTCATGTTGCACGGGGGAATAAAGACAAAATTGCAGACATTTTAAATAAAGCTACCGGCACTGAAAATTACAGTGCTCGGGATCACTACGAAATTACAGATACTGACACTGCAGAAAAAGGTGTACCGTTTAAAAAGATATTTAACGAACGTAAGACACTGTCGACAATTATGTTTTGGATTGCTGTTATCTGCTGCCTGATGATGATTGCCGGACTCGGTACGTGGCTGCCGAATATTATGCAGGAATCCGGATATGGAGTGTCCTCAGCTATGATATTTACTATTACACTGGCAATCGGTCAGATGACCGGTTCACTTGCCGGCGGCTATATGGTTGATAAAATCGGTCACCGCAATGTGCTGTTAACGCTTCTCGGGACAGGAGCAGCGGCGTTTATCCTGCTCAGCCTAACGAGCAATGCATTTTTGCTTTATATTCTCATTGCGGCAGCAGGCGCATGTACGGCCGGCTCGCAAAACCTGATTAATCCGTATATAACGATGTATTATCCGCCGGATGTACGCGGTGCAGGTTTAAGTGCTGCAGTCGGCATGGGGAGAATCGGTTCAATTACAGGGCCGCTCCTGATCGGCTGGGTGCTGATGACCAATATGCCGGCGCAGCTTTCATTTCTAGGTTTTGCAGTTCCATGTCTGCTTGCATTTTGTGCGCTTCTGTTTGTGCAGGAACAGCACGGTGCAGAAGTGCAGAAAGGACGAATCCGAAAAGCGGAAGAAGCAATTATTTCTTAACTTTTAAAGATGCGAATCTTACTCCGATTCGTATCTTTTTTCCATATATATGAGAGAATGTCGAGAAACATTCACAAACATGTGAATATTTTAACAAGCTAATTGGATTTTATTGAGATAAGAAGAAATGTATTAGATAATGAAATAAATACAACAATTAGGAGTGTTTATATGGTTAACAAAGAAGAAGTTGAGAGTATTCACAGCACAATTCCAATTTTACAGGAAAAAGGTGTTGAAATTACTTCTAAATTTTATAATAGAATGTTTGATAGACACCCGGAATTACGAGATATGTTTAATCAGCCGAACCATAAGCAGGGTTTGCAGTCTACAGCTCTTGCAACAGCAGTTCTGGCAGCAGCGCAACATATTGAAGATTTAACACCGATAGTACCCGTAGTCATGCCGATTGCGCATAAGCACTGCGGTCTCGAGGTGCTTCCTGAACATTACCCTATCGTCGGAGAAAACCTTCTTGCTGCAATTCAGGAAGTAACCGGGCTTGCGGCAGATGATCCGATTATAGAAACATGGGGCAAGGCGTATGGTGAAATTGCTGATGCGTTTATCGGTATAGAGAAAGATATTTATGCAAGCATGGCATGGCAGGGCTTTAAGCCGTTTGAAGTAATCGGTGTGAGAGAAGAGACAGGGATTATGAAAGCTTTTACAGTTAAATCGGGTGATATTAAAGATATACCGTACTCGCCGGGACAGTATATTACGGTCGACGTCCAGGTTCCAAATCTGTCGTACAGAGCAAAACGCCATTACTCAATCGTCGATGTGCAGGAGGGCAAGCTGACGTTTGCAGTAAGGAAAGAAGATCTGGATGGCAACCGCGGAGAAGTATCGACGTATCTTCACGAGCAGGTTAATACGGGCGATACAATCAATTTATCAGCGCCGGTTGGTGTGTTCGGCCTTGAAAATACAAATAAGCCGCAGCTATTTATCGGTTCAGGCATCGGTGTAACGCCGTTATTCCCGATGTACCGTGAAACAGCCGGTACTGATGCAGATGCACAGTTCATCCAAGTTTCAGATGATGCAGATAACGTTGCATTTGAAGTTGAGCTTAAAAATATCGCAGCTGCCGAAAATGCACAGCTGCACACTCACTTAAGAGATAAAGAAGGTTACCTGATGAGTGAGGAGCTGCAGAAGTTCATTAAAGAGGATCAGGAAGTCTACGTCTGCGGCGGTGTGACATTCATTCAGTCCATCGTTAAAGAATTAGGCAAGGCGGGCGTTGATAAAGATCGTGTTCACTACGAAATCTTTATCCCGCGTTTAAGTCTGGCTGTATAAATTAAAAAAATGGCACCCCGTTTAATATACACGGGGCGCCATTTTTTTAATGATGGCTGTTTATTTCAATACTGTCGTCATTACTGAATTCCTGCAGAAATACTTCTTCGAACATATCCAGTTCACCGACAGTAAAGTATTTAGTCGGCACAGCATCGATATTATCACTTGAAACGTGTGCTTTAATCAGATACAAACCATCCCGCGGAATATTTATTTCCGCTGTATATTCCCTGTTTGAGAGAAATGATACTTCGTATTCCTCGTGCCATACTTCAGCTTCTTTCGCTGCCCACATAGACAGGGTAATATCGGCATTATCAACTGGGCTGCCGTCTTCCAGGACATGAATTGTCAGCTGTTCGGCAGGGCCGACAGAGGTAATGTTTTCTGTATCAATAACGATATTTGCCTTCGGTGTCTTATTATATTTATCGTGTGTATCGTCATCTACAATATTGCAGCCGGAAAGGAACAGAAGAGAAATTATTAAAATTAAATATTTATACATGCTGTTCCTCCTTAATAATTCAGCCAGCGGCGGAGTTTTTCATTGTTTCTAATAATAAGCCTGTCCAGCAGGAATAAAATAATCAGCGACAGACCGACGAGCGGGAATATAAGGCCGAGTATGATTAGTACAGAGAGCATACCTTTAAATTCAAATATACTTTTAGCTTTTGGTGCACCGCTTTTACCTTTCGGTTTCCGTTTCCACCACATGTATACACCCGTAATGACCATACCGATTAATCCAAGACAGATAATCACTCCAATAATCTGGTTCAAGAGACCGAACTCCAAACCTTTATGAATCGTAATTGCAAGCGCCATTGCCTTGCCGAGCGGACCGTAATTATCATAGCGGTAGTCAGCGATAACATCACCTGTATGCTGATCGATATGTATCGTTGCCTCATCCTGTGCTTTCGGAGGGAAAACGGATAAGGTAAAGACACCTTCCGGAGAAGCAGGGTAAAATATGTCGTAGCTCGGATGAGTATCTGCTGCATCAGCAGTCTTAATAACTTCGTCTATGGAAACCTGTCTGAAGCCTGACGAAGGGTCAGAATCTGCGACCGGCATCTGTTCTGCAGCCCATGAGACATCCGCAATATCTTCTGCGACAGTCTCGGATTCTGGAGCCGGACCTACCCAGATTGACGGCGGATAGCCAGCGCCGGAAGCAGTTGTCAGCTGCTGCACGCCTGTACCCCAGAAGCCTGTCCACAGCATGCCCGATAAGAGGAAGAATAATAATCCTCCGGAGATCCAAAAGGCAGGGACGGCATGCAGGTCGCGGCGCCTGATACGCCCGGCTTTATTAAAGCGGATGGTGAAAACACCTTTAATTTTTACTTTTGCTTTAGGAAACCACAGAAACAAGCCTGAAATCAGCATAATAATTGTCCAGCATGCCACCAGTTCGACTATCCGGTCGCCGAAAGTTCCGGCCATCAGTTCACTGTGCAGAGCGGCAAGGATTTCCATCGGCCGGGTGCTGTCGTTAATAATACCCAGCACTTCGCGGTTGTAAGGATTAATAAAGACCGTTAATGATTCACCGTCTCCGTCTGTTATGCCGACTTCAGCAGAACGGGTATCATCCTCTCCCGGACGGTAGCGGGTAATGTCCCCGCTGCCGACAGTATTTAAAGCCGTGAAAGCAAGATCGCTTGGCGGAAGCTGTTCGCTTTCAGCCTCGATATTATAATAATCTTTATATATGTATTCTTCGATGTCTACTCTGAACAGATATATTGCTCCTGTAATGGCAATAATAAGAAGAAAAGGCGCCAAGACTAAGCCGGCAAAAAGATGCCAGCGCCAAATCAAAGGCTGTATTTGCTTTTTCAAATTAAAGTCCTCCTGTCATTAATCCAACTGTTAATTATGGAGAATATTTATCGTTTTGTACATACCGCGATGTTAAAAAGAAGTGTCATTTGATGATATACTACGAATAATAAGAGCCGGAGGGGGAAACACTATGGAGAGAATACTGGTCGTCGATGACGATCCTAATATAGTAAAGTTTGTCACATTGAATTTATCTGAAGCGGGATATCGTGTTGCAGCCGCAAACGATGGGAGAGAAGCTCTCCAGCGTCTAAAAGAAACACCGTGCTCCCTTGCGGTAGTCGATGTTATGATGCCATACATGGACGGGCTTGAATTGACCAAAGCGATACGCGATGAATACGACATTCCGGTACTTATCTTGACAGCAAAAAGCCACATTGATGATAAAGCAGAAGGCTTTAAAGCCGGAACAGATGATTATCTCGTCAAACCGTTTGAGCCGAAGGAACTGATTTTCAGAATAGAGGCGCTGCTGCGCCGTTATAAAACAGAAGGAGAAGCTGATTCAATACGTCTCGGAAATGTCAGTATTTATCCTGATAAGTATACCGTCGAAATTGAAGATAAGACCTACATGCTGCCGTTAAAAGAGTTCGAACTTCTGCAGCTGCTGGCAGCTCATCCAGGCCAGGTTTTCTCAAGAGAGCAGCTGATCGAGCAGATATGGGGAGTGTTTTATGAAGGAGATGAACGCACTGTCGATGTTCATATTAAAAGGCTGAGAACCCGGTTTTCAAAATTGACAGCGGATTTTACGATTAAGACCGTACGCGGTGTCGGCTACTTTCTGGAGCCGGTTTTATGAAGTCATTATACGTAAAATTTGTCGTTATGACACTTGGTATTATGATACTCAGTTTCTTTATCGCTTTTGTCGTGTCTAATGCTTATTATCAATATAATTTGAAAGAAAGCAACGATGAAAAAAATACAGCTATTGCTTCTGAAGTGGGCGCTTTTATCGAAGCGCAGCCCGGGATGAATATCGAGGATTATCTGGAAACAATTGCAGATGCCGGTTATCAGATGTATCTGGCAGACGACAGCGGCAACACTCAGTTTTTTGGAGCGGAGTTCAATGAGCACAATCTGTCTCCGGATGTGGTCAGCGATGTGCTTGCCGGTGAAATTTATCACGGGATGGCAAATTTTGAAGCGGAAATATTTGTTACCGGTTTTTTTGCTAACGAACTGAGCAATACTATCGGTGTGCCGGTTCAGCATGAAGGCACCGTTTATGCTTTATTTATGCGTCCGGATATTAATCTGCTGTTTAATGAAATGCATCTTTTATTCGGTATTTTATTTATGCTGACGGTCCTCTTAAGTATTGTTCTAGTATTTATCAGCGCGCATTTCCTGATTAAGCCCGTGACCAAATTGAGTGAAGCGACGAAGCTCCTGGCTTCTGGAGATTACTCGATACGCGATCTCGATACAAACCGAAAAGATGAGCTCGGTGAATTGTCAGCGAACTTTGTCAGCATGTCTAAACAGATTGCATACAATGATAAAATTCAGAAGGATTTTATTTCAAATATATCCCATGATATTCAGTCTCCGCTGTCGAGTATTAAAGGCTACAATAAGCTGTTAAATAAACCGCTCACAGCAGCTGAACGGAGTGAATATACAGAAACAGTGGATTTTGAAATAGACAGGCTGTCGACCATGACAGAACAGCTCCTGGTTCTTTCCTCAATCGATCATGAAGATTACATGCTGAGAAAAGAATTTTATAATTTAAAAGAACAGCTCGAGAGGCTGATTAAAGTTTACGAATGGAAGATTAATGAAAAAGGCTTAATGCTGTCTCACAAACTTCAGGATACTGAAATCAAGGCGGATAAAGCATTGATGAACACCGTTTGGGATAATCTGTTGTCAAATGCTGTTAAATATAACGACGATGCGGGCAGCATAGATATAGAAATGATTAGATATCAGGCTCATACAGTTATAACAATCAGCGATACCGGGAAAGGTATCGATAATACGAGCATCGATAAAATTTTTGACAGATTCTACCGTGTAGATGCCGCACGTACCAGTAGTGTAGGCGGTGCCGGACTCGGTTTATCCATCGTTAAGAAAATACTTGAACTGCATAACGGTACAATCAATGTGAGAAGCAGCGGGAGCGGCACCACCTTTACAGTCAGGATTCCTGTAGATACAACAGAATAATTTTTCCTCCTCGTTCATAGTGAGTTCATATTACAGGTATATATTATAACTCATAGATGATAACGAGGAGGATTTTTTAATGAAGATGGCATGGAAAGAAATGAGAAAATATAAACTGCGGTATACAATTCTCGGTTCGATTATATTTCTGATCAGCCTGTTAACATTAAGTATCTCAGGCCTTGCGAACGGTTTGTCCCAGGACAATGCGGCTTTGATCAAAAATATGCCGGAAGGTACATTTTATATGGAAGACAGTGCAGAAGAAAATCACAGTTTCTCTGCACTGTCGGATGAGCAGATTAGTAATTTGAAAGAAGAAGATCCAAACGCAACATTATTTTCTATTCAAATGGGTGAATTTAATGATGCAAGCGACCAGAAACACAGTCTGGCCTTTGTGAGTGCTTCGGATAATGAGTATTTCCCTGAAACAGAATCTGGGGAAATTGTGCTGGATCAGGCTTTTGAAGAAGAAGGATTTAAAATTGGCGACACAATTTCAAGCGGTCTCCTGGATAAAGAGCTGACAATTACAGGATTTGCCGAAGAAGAAAAGTTCAGCCACTCTTCAGTCGGTTTTATTAACAATGAAGATTTCTTTGAAATGTATAATACAGATACATTCCAGCTGGCGTTTACAACTGAAACAGATCAGCCGGTCGATGAACTGTCCGCATTCGGCAATGGAGACTTCTTAAATACGATTCCGAGCTACAGCGCTGAGCAGTTGTCGCTTAATATGATTATAATATTTTTGTACGTTATCAGCGGCATGCTGTTTGCGATATTCTTCTACATGATAAATGTGCAGAAATTAGGTACATTTGGCATTTTAAAAGCGATTGGGGTTAAGACTTCTGCACTGTTTAAAATGATGTGGGCGCAGATGTTTATTATCACCATTATTTCATTGCTGTTAGCTGTCGGTATCAGTCAGCTGTTTAATGTACTGGCACCAAGCGGCATGCCATTCCACTTAACGCTTAATATGGTAATGCTCTCATCACTTGCATTTATTATTATCGGCTTTATCGGAGCGACGCTGTCGGGCATCCAGATTAAAAAAGTAGAACCGATGCAGGCAATTAACCAAGGAGGTGCTTAAGATGAGTTTATTTCAATTAGAAGATATAAAAAAAGAATTTAAGCATGGAAGTACAAAAGAGCAGATATTAAAGGGAATTGATCTGGAGTTAAATAAAGGTGAACTGACGGCGCTGGTGGGCGCATCGGGTTCAGGAAAAAGCACGCTGCTGACGATAGCTGCCGGGCTCCAGGATTTAAGCGGCGGTTCAATTAAATTCAGCGGGAAAAATATGACGGAAATGAATGCAGAAGAGGTTCGTGAAGTGAGGGCAAAATATTTCGGCTTTGTTTTCCAGCATGCACATCTGGTACCATTTTTAACTGTGAAAGAACAGCTCGAGCTGATGCTTGATACTGCAGAAACCAAATGGTCCAAAAAATCGAGAGAAGCGCGTATTGAAGATGCGCTGACTACCGTTGACATGTGGGAACATAGAGACAGTTATCCGGAAAACATGTCGGGCGGAGAAAAACAGCGTGTGGCAATTGCCCGGGCAATTATTCATGAGCCGGAAATATTATTTGCCGACGAGCCTACAGCAAGTCTCGACTCAAAACGCTCAGTGGAAGTAATGGAGTTAATAGAAAGACTGGCACGTGAATTGAATATTACCGTGCTGATGGTAACTCATGATAATGATATTCTGAAATATGCAGAGCGTATTGTGGAAATGAAAGACGGTAAAATTATCGAATCTTAGTAAAGATGGGTCATAGACCCGTCTTTTTTTATTGAAATTCGTAGTATTAGGGGGCGCTTATATAGGTTACAAATGAGATATGCAAAAAAAGTAAAGAGAAATCCGGAATCAAGTTTAGTATATAAAGAAGATGCCGAAAAACGTGAAATGTACTCATCAATAGGTGAACATGAACCGCTGAAAGCGACGGGCCGTCAGATTGCAGGAGCATTCGCTGTACTGATTTGGGGCGTAACTACCCAAGACTGGTTTATGATAGAGATGTCAGGACTGTTCATTATTATGGGTGTTGTAGTCGGTCTCGTTTCAGGACTGAACTTGACGCGTATTAGTGAAGCATTTACAAAAGGATTCAGAGAAGTATTAATGGGTGCCATAATCGTCGGTCTTGCACGTTCTGTTGCCGTTATTCTGGAAGATGGTCAGGTAATGGACACTATAGTCAATGGTCTCGGCAGTGCAGTCGGAGAGTTACCGCCTGTGCTTGCAGCGGCAGGAATGTACTTCGTCCAGTTAATGATCAACTTCGTGATCCCTTCGGGATCGGGGCAGGCTCTGGTTACCATGCCGATTATGGCGCCACTTGCCGATCTTGTTGATGTAACGCGTCAGACAGCTGTTCTTGCATTTCAGCTTGGAGATGGTTTTGCACATATCCTGTATCCGACCAGCGGATACTTTATGGCGGCTCTCGCTATAGCAGGAGTAGAGTGGCACAAGTGGATTAAATTCTTCTTCCCGCTATTCTTAATCTTTATGTTTATATCTTTAGGAGCTCTGGTAGTTGCTCAAATAACCGGCTGGTCGTAAACAATTAAAAGTTGAAGCGGGGTTAAGATCGGGATAGTCCATAACTCTTAAACGGTTTAAAACTAACAGAAAAGGCAAAAATCCATTTGGATTTTTGCCTTTTTAATTTACTTTATTTATTTTTAAAGTTCTTAACAGCATCTGCTATATCAGTGCTGCCGTCCACCACCTGCAGTTCTTTGCCGCGATTTTCTTCCTTAGTAACGACTTCGTAAATTACTCCTGCCACATTTTCACGTGCAACGTTTTTAATATCGTCAAAGTATAAATCGATATCGACCTTGCCGGAACCGCCTTCGTCAGTCAGCATACCGGGATGAACAATCGTGTGGGTAAGACCGGAATTCCTTAAATAGACGTCTGCATGGTGTTTCGCAATCGTGTAAGGTTTAATTTTCTGTGCATCAGGCGTATCGAAAGCTTCTCTTCTTGAATCCCATGTCGAGACCATAACAAAGTGTTCAACTCCTGCCTGTTTACTGGCATCGACTGCTTTTACAGCGCCGTCGAGATCAACGATAATCGTTTTATCGGCACCTGTGCTGCCGCCTGAACCTACTGAGAAAACAACCTGTTCAAAGCCTTGCATCTTATCGGCCATTTCTTCTATAGAATCGTTCTCGACATCAATCAGCAGCGTTTTCATATCTTTATTTTCAAAATCAGCAATCTGTTCTTCTTTACGGATACCGGCTGTGAAATCCACTGAATTTTGTTTAAGCTGTGACGCGAGGTGGGTCCCTACGCCGCCGTTTGCACCAATAACTAAAATACTCATCTGTATACACTCCTTAAATGTTTTGTTAATACCAGTTTAACTTAAAAACTTTCTGAAAAGCTTGTTTTTTGCCTGGGTAAATGGGGCATAGCGTACAGGAATATCAATGATTGTACTGTTTTTTACGACGCTCTTTTCATGGGTAAAAGTATCGAATGAATACTTGCCGTGATAGTGACCCATTCCGCTCGCACCGACGCCTCCAAACGGCATATCGTGATGTGACAGATGCATCAGAGTATCATTTACGCAGCCGCCGCCGAAGGACAAGCGTGACAATAGAGTTTCAACATTGCGATCGTTTTCTGAGAAAATGTAAAAGGCGAGCGGTTTAGGCAGCGTCTGCTGATAAGCAACCAGATCCTGAAGATTATCGTAAGTGATTACCGGCAGAATCGGGCCGAATATTTCCTCTTCCATAATCTCTGCTTCAAAGGTGCTGTTCGGCATGAGGGCGGGCGCAATTTTTTGCGTGTCTGAATTTTTACTGCCGCCGAGAACCATTTCATTTTCGAGCAGCCCTGATAAACGTCTAAAGTGTTTTTCATTAATAATTTTAGGATAGTCTTCTCGGTGCACAGCGTCACTGTAACGTTCTTCAATTTCACTGAGCATCCGGTCGATAAACTCCTGTTTTTTAGAACTGTGAATAATCACGTAATCGGGAGCGACGCAGGTTTGCCCCGCATTGACAAATTTACCCCAGGCGATACGCTTAACTGCAACATCTATATTTGCAGTTTCATCAACTACAACGGGACTTTTGCCGCCGAGCTCCAATGTGACTGGTGTCAGCGTTTCGCTGGCAATACCCATAATCTCTTTGCCGACACTGGTGCTGCCTGTAAAGAATATATAATCATACTGCTGTTTGTTGACTTCATCATGCGGTGTGTCAGCGGGAGCGCAGTACACATACTTTTCGCTGAAAGTATAATTCAATATTTTTTCTATAATTGCAGCTGTATGCGGACTGGTTTCAGAAGGTTTCACAAGCGCACAGTTCCCGCCTGCAATAGCGCCAATCAGCGGCATCATCGTTAAATTAAATGGATAATTCCACGGCGACAAAATAAGAACAACACCGTAGGGGTCGCGGTATACATAATTTTTAGCTGGGAAACTCATCATTGAACCTGACACTTTTTCAGGAGAGTTCCAGCTTCTTAGATGTTTAATGACGTAATCAAATTCTTTATAAACGATACCGATTTCTGTCATAAAAGCCTCGGCTTCTGATTTTTCGAGATCTTTATTTAAAGCTTCAAGAATCATCTTTTCATTAGTTTCGACAGCAAGCTTCAATTTTTTTAACTGGCGGATACGGAACCTGACCGATTTTGTATGATTTTTATAATAATATTTGCGCTGATTTTCGACTATTGACTGCATGGACATAATTATCGCCTCCAAAAAATATCTTATAATTTATAGTATTCCCTTTTTATGTTTGTTCTAATTAGGGTATATATTATTATTCCCTATTCTAATACATATAATGAATGGCTTAAAATTTATGAGGAGCGGATAATACATGATTGAATTTAAAAATGTAACAAAACGTTACGGCAGCAAAACTGCGGTGGAAGATGCAAGTTTTTACGTGAAAGAAGGAGAATTCTTCGTTTTAATCGGTCCTTCGGGAAGCGGAAAGACAACTACTCTTAAAATGATTAACAGACTGATTCCGTTGACTGAAGGCTATATTTACTTTAAAGATAAACCGGTAAGCGATTATGAAGTGCATGAAATGCGCTGGGATATCGGCTATGTGCTGCAGCAGATCGCTTTATTCCCGCATATGACAATTAAAGAGAATATTGCTCAGGTTCCCCAGATGAAAAAATGGAAAGAAGCAGATATCGATCAAAGAACAGCTGAGTTAATGACGATGGTGGGGCTCGATCCTGATACATACAAAGATCGTAAACCAGCTGAACTCTCCGGCGGTCAGCAGCAGCGTGTCGGTGTAATCCGTGCACTGGCAGCAGACCCGCCCGTTATTCTGATGGATGAGCCGTTCAGCGCCCTCGATCCGATTACGAGAGAAAGTCTTCAAGATGATCTAACAGCGCTGCAGCAGGAAATTAAAAAAACAATAGTGTTTGTCACGCATGATATTAAAGAAGCAATGAAACTTGGGGACCGGATCTGCTTGTTTAATGAGGGGCGAATCGAACAGATTGGGACGCCGGAAGAATTTTTAACAGCTCCTAAAAACGACTTTGTTCAGGAATTTATAGGTTATCAGAGAGAAGAAAATGAGACGATCGGTGAATTTATCAGAGCAGATTCTGCTGAAGCTGAGGAAGCAGTTTATCCGCTTGTAGAAGAAAGTACTAAGATCGAAGATGCATTTAAAGTATTTGCTGAGCATGAGGCTGTTGCAGTGAGAACCGCAAAAGGGAATAAGCTGTTAAGCAGGCGGGATGTCTTTAAACATTTATCAGATAAGCGCGGTGACAGTGCATGAATACATTTTTAGAAACTCTCAATTCACGTAAAGGTGAACTTTTATCGACACTGATAGAACATATTCAGATATCGTTTATAGCATTGCTGATTGCAGCTGTTATCGGTATACCGCTAGGCGTTATTTTAACAAAGACGAAGCGTACAGCAGAAGTAGTCATTAACATTGCGGCAGTACTCCAGACAATACCGTCCCTTGCCCTGCTTGGATTGATGATACCGCTGTTTGGTATCGGTGTTGTGCCTGCAATTATAGCACTCGTTATTTATGCGTTACTTCCTATACTGAGAAATACTTATACAGGCATCGCCGAGGTGGATGACTCACTGGTGGAAGCGGCCAGCGGTATTGGAATGAAACCGATGAGACGGCTTTTAAAAGTGGAGATGCCGATAGCGATGCCGGTTATTATGGCGGGTGTACGTACAGCAATGGTGCTGATTATTGGTACTGCAACGCTTGCTGCACTAATTGGAGCAGGCGGACTCGGAGATTTAATACTGCTTGGGATTGATCGTAATAACACGCACCTTATATTAATCGGAGCGATACCGGCAGCCTTGCTTGCGATACTTTTCGATGTTATTTTAAGAGTTATTCAAAATCTGTCGTATAAAAAAGCAGTGATTCTGGTAGGCACAATTTTAATCGTTATACTGCTTGTAGCACTTGCACCGCTGTTAACAAACCGCGGCGACAGTATGACAATTGCAGGGAAGCTGGGAGCAGAACCGTCGATAATTACAAATATGTATAAAATACTGATTGAAGAAGAAACAGATTATAATGTTAATGTGGAAGATGGACTGGGTAAAACATCCTTCCTTTTCAATGCTTTGGAATCTGATGATATCGATGGATATCTTGAATTTACCGGTACCGTGCTCGGAGAGCTTGTGAATATCCCGCCGGATTCAAATGAGACAGATAAAGTATATGAGCAGGCTAACGCTGCACTGGATGAACAATTTGAGATGACGATGCTCGAACCGATGGCATTTAATAACACATATACACTTGCTGTGAAAAGAGACTTTGCAGAAGAACACGGTCTTGAAACAATTGGAGACCTGAGAGAAATTGAAGACATTGTGAAACCCGGCTTTACGATGGAATTTAATGACAGAACAGAAGATGGTTATCCTGCGCTTCAAGAAGCGTATAATCTGAACTTCACTGAGGTGGTAACGATGGAACCTCAGCTTCGTTATCAGGCAATTGAAAGCGGAGATATCAACCTGATGGATGCTTATGCAACAGATGCCGAGCTGAGAGAATACGATATGGTGATACTCGAAGATACAGAAGCGGTATTCCCGCCTTACCAGGGCGCGCCGATGTTTAAGCAGGAGTTTCTTGAAGAATATCCGGAGATTGTCGAACCGTTAAATAAACTCGCAGGCAAGATTACGGATGAAGAAATGCAGGATATGAACTACCGTGTCTCTGTGGAAGACGAAAGCCCTTACGATGTGGCGGAAGAATATTTAAAAGAAAATAATATTATAGAGTGAAAATAAAGCATGAAGGTGTGGGGATGCACATGAGACTCTGTCATGCCAGCCCAAAAAGCCTAGCGTTACTTTAAAGGTAATGAGCTTGATAAAAATTGTCCGGCAGCCTATCTTTAATATACTTCATTCTATAAAAATAGGCTTGGAAATCTTAAAATTAAGATTTCCAAGCCTTTTCTCTTATTACCTCAGGATTTTTGTCCCAGTCTCCATGCTTTCTTTAAAACTCCTCGTGTTCATTAGGATCTTGTTTGTCAATTCTTCCGTCTTCTCTAGTAAGAGAATCGATTTTCTCCATTTCGGCATCTGACAGCTCAAAGTCGAAAATATCCAGGTTGGACAGCTGGTGTTCAGTACCGGAAGCTTTTGGAATAGGTATAACGCCATGCTGATAATGCCAGCGCAGCACTATCTGACCCGTGTCCTTATTTTTCTCCTTGGCCAATGTATTTAAAGTCTCATCCTGCAAAACAGTTCTCGCACGTGAGAGAGGGCTCCAGGCCTGAGTAACTATCTCGTTATCTGAATTATATTTTCTGACTCTTTCCTGTGAAAAGTAAGGGTGCAGCTCAATCTGATTAATTACAGGTGTGACGACTGTTTCTTTTTTGAGACGGTCGATATGTTCCGGTTCAAAATTGGATACACCGATTGAACGAATGTAGCCGTTTTTCTGAGCCTGTATTAGTGCACTCCAAGCCTCGACATACTTGTCTTGTTTCGGATTTGGCCAGTGCAGAAGAAATAAATCAAAATAATCCAGTCCTGTGCGGAACAGTGATTCTTCTATAGAAGCAAGTGCTGTACTGTAATCATACAGTCCGCCGCGCAGTTTTGAGGTAACGTAAATTTCTTCTCTCGGCAATGAACTGCGGCGTATGCCTGCGCCGACAGCGCCCTCATTTTCATAACGGATGGCCGTATCAATCAGACGGTAACCGTTATGGAGAGCATTTTCAACGCTTTCTGCTCCTTTCTTACCAGTGATACCCGAAGTGCCGAAGCCAATTGAAGGTATTTTATAACCATCATGAAGTTGATACAATGGAATATCCTTAGTCAAAATCATCATCCTTTTTTTAATTTTATCTGTACGTTTTCTATTATTCCCTCTTGTCATACCTAT
Organism: Jeotgalicoccus halotolerans; assembly: GCF_003387165.1. Taxonomy (GTDB): domain Bacteria; phylum Bacillota; class Bacilli; order Staphylococcales; family Salinicoccaceae; genus Jeotgalicoccus; species Jeotgalicoccus halotolerans. The sequence continues at coordinate 139,426 of NZ_QUMW01000010.1, read as the reverse complement.
AAACTAATCCGATTCCTCAGAGTCTTCCTCCTGGCTTTCTTGGTAGCGGAGGCGCTGACGGTAACCATAAGTACTCTTCTGTATAGTTTCTTTATCCTGGAAACCGGCACCGATAGCACCAGCAACTGTCGTCAGCGAGGCAGCAAACCATGCCAGCTCCAGATAGAATCTAACGCCAATATTTTCAACCTCTATGGTTGTTGCGATAAAGTCAGGCGGAAGCAGAGTCACTCCTGCTGTCAAGAACAGAAGATAGAGAAGAAAGTAATAAAACAGCAATGAGATAAATAAAGTGAGCAAAGTCGTGCTGTTATACAGTGAAGTCATGCGGCGGCTTTGTCCTTCTTTAAAGTTCTCCCACAAATCGTGAGATACAATAATCCAGAGCAGCATTCCAAGGATGGAAAGAACCGAAATCGCTGCTAGACGCCATGTTGGGAATAGATAGCTCAGATTCCACATTGTCGAGAAAATAATACCAAATGCACCGGTAGCAAATGCGATAGCTGTAACCCCGCTCAAACTTTGCATCATGTTGTAGGGGTTATTAGCGAAAGTCATTCCGGTCACCAGCCTGAAAGTCCCACCGGCTTTAGTGGTCATGTGAAAGAGCAGATGTTTAGTTTCGGACTTCTCAAAGAAATCTTTTGTATAACGGAGCTTTGAGAAGGTGAACATATTATTTAAGGCATGAATTTCATCCTTAATTCCTTCTTCAATATCATCACCGTTATCAGTAACCTCTTTAATAATACTGACAGTATTAATGATTGCGGTCTGAACTCTCTTTTTAAGCGGCCGCCATCCAAAAGCAGGAATGGATATCATAGCAACGCCATCGGAAGTATCTATATCAACCACTACTGCTTTATCATTATAAAATAGAGGTAAATCGGTAATGCTGATTAAATAATCCCAACCATTTTCTTGTAAATATTCTTCCGTTCGTGCGTAAATCTTCTTTGTAAACTCAGTTTCACCTGTCAATGGATCGACAATGATATCTATTTGCCAATCATCACTTTGAGACAGCCGTTCTTTTAAATTTTCGGCCAGCTCATCTTTAATTTTACTGGTGATATTTCTTGCCGTACCCGGTGCAGAGATTATACCTAAACGAGCCATGATATTCCTCCTGACTTTTTAATTAGATTCATCGTCGTCTTCATCATCTTCCTGTAATTGATTATAGCGATATTGCTGACGGTAAGAATAGGTCACACTCCTGATCTTCTCATCGCTTTCGGCAGTAGAACCCAAGGCGCCTGCCAATAAACCGAGAGAAGTTGTAAACCAAATCAGATTTATATAATTCATTACCGTGAAATCTGTATCAGCTTGTGTCCAGTCATTAAAGATTCCCGGCGGCACAAACATAGTAATAGATACCGCAAGCAGCAAATAAAGAATAAAGTAGTTAATGACAGTAACAAACAGAAGTGTCATAAAGCTTGTAAGATTGTAGAGCCAGCGGTAATGAACTGAAGTTTTTGCAGAACGGCCTTCCCATAGCCCATGAGCATAAATTAACCAAAAGACTATCCCTATTACAGAGAACAGCGTTAATGTTATCAGACGCCAGGCGTGGTAGTCTATACTGAGCTGCCATGGAGTGGAGAATATCGAAATGTATGTACCAGTAGCAAAAGCCAGCGATACCAGCGTTTTAAAATTATTGACAATCGTCCAGGGTTCATTAATATATGTCATTCCTAAAACGATTTTTAACCAGCCGATTACATATGATTTTATAATGTAGCGATTGGTACTCTCATTTTCCTCTCCAGGTGTTTCAGGAGATATATTCATGACCGTCGGGGTACTGAGCTTGCTGCTGTCGAATGAATCACTGTCTGTGTTATATCTGTATAAATATTCGAGATGATGTATTACCATCCTATTTAATTTTCTTTTTAAAATTAAGAAACCGAGAGCAGGAAGAGAAAGGAGAGACACCGATTTATGGGAATCAAATTCCGATACAACAACTTTATTATTGGATAAGCTCGGTAAATCAGTAATACCTATCACATAATCCCATTTATTTCGCTCTTTTATATTAACCATTCTTTTAATCGTTTCATTAAGATATTCAGAAGAACTCGTCAGAATACTTTCTTCACATTCAAATTTCCAATCACAATCATTGTCTATGAACTCTCCAGCAAGCTTCGGCAATTCTTCAATAATTTTTTCAACCAATGCACGGGGCATCCGGGGCGCTGGAATCAAACCAACTGTTAAAGAAGGCATAAAATTCTCCTTTCTGTATCATTTAAGTAAAGCGCGATATTATCAGCTATTACCCTTTTTACACACTTTGCAGACATAGAAATTATAATTTGTCATTTGTGGATAAAATCACATAATGTTTTATCAGTTGCTCCATCAGAAACGAAAGAGTACTTATCGGATATTACTGCAATCGATTGCCTTGGTACATCTGAAGAGACGGCTAGAGCAGCCTTATTCTTAGTTTCAGATGACTCTTCGTTTATGACAGCAAATACTCTAACTGTCGACGGAGGCTCTACAGCAAATAAGTTATAATGGCAAAATAACGCCCGCAGTAATTTGCGGACGTTATTTTTAGTGCTTATCTTTAATTAATATAACGGTGTTTCATCAAGTCTTTAAGCATGGAAATTTCATACCTTAAACGTCTACCGATTTCTGTATCTCTGACTTTTTTACGTTCGAGTTCTTCATCGACGATTCTTCTGACTGCGAGTACATCAGATTCGTTCTCCAGTACTTTGTCTTTGGAGTTAAATTCCTGATGAGCCACCAGCTGCATGCCGTAGGAATTAAACAGCAGAGTATAGCCGGCAATACCTGTTGCGGACTGGTAAGCTTTGGAAAAACCGCCGTCGATAACAATCAACTTGCCGTCGGCTTTAATAGGGTTTTCACCCTCCTTTTCTTTAACAGGTGTATGCCCGTTTATAATATGGCCTTCTTCAGGATCTAAATGGAACTCTTTTAAGAAAGCTTTTGCCATTTCGGGCTGCTCGCGTAAATAATAGTATGGGTTTTTTTCTTCTTTATGAGTTGCTTTGTCACTGATAAAGTATCTTTCAAAAGTTGTCATGGCGCGTTTTCCGAACAGCGATGATTTTTTTCCGGTCCATAAGTACCAGATTAAATCCGTGGCAAGATCCTCGGTTTCGTCGAGATTCACAAATGCCTGGCGCAAGTATTTTTCGAACTGGTCGAGGAGTTCACGGCCGTAATATATTTGACCGTCGATTTCCATCCCTTCCATTTCACAATCTTCCGTCACCGGAATACACCCGTGAATCAGCAGGTTACCGTTATAACGCAAGTAAAGATTACCTTTTTTCATCATGAAATTCATATGTCTTTTAAGTTTTTCTGATTGCTGCACTGATATAAGGAGCGTATTCATAACATCCATTTCTTCATCGGTAAGTGCCGCGGGATTATTAGGATCAACAGTTTGGAAGCACGTATTTTCAAGCGGGTAAACTTTACCGTCCATCATATATTCCATCGTGTCGTAATTAACATTTTCCAGCACCAGCCGGTCATTCATGTCAAAGTTCGGACGCCTTTTAATAATCGGTGCTTCCAGCTTAAACTGGATAATCGATATAGCCTGCTGAACTTTTGTCATCTGGAGCTGTTCGTGTGCTGATAAAATTTTGTCAGATGTTTTTTTCGGGTGGAAGGCAGGATTATCATCGTAATATTTTTCGGCGAATGTAAATAGTGGACGGAGATTAATACCGTATGCATCTTCAATAATGTCGAGATTATTGTAACGCGCACAGATACGTATAATATTTGCCAGACATACTTTGGAACCGGCATAAGCCCCGAGCCAGAGGACATCATGATTTCCCCATTGAATATCGACAGAGTGATAGTCAATTAAAGTATCCATAATTTTATCAGGCTCGGGACCGCGGTCATAAATATCACCGACAACGTGAAGATGGTCAACAACCAGTCTCTGGATGGTAAAAGAAAGACCGGTAATTAATTTGTTTGCCTGACCTAGTTCGATAATTTCGCTTAAAATGCGATCGTAATATCTTTTTTTATTATCGTGTTCATCTTTCTTGTACAGCAGTTCTTCAATTATGTAAGCAAATTGCTGAGGCAGTGCTTTACGTAATTTGGAGCGAGTATATTTTGAAGAAGAATGAGCGACAAGCTCAATCAGCTGTTCAATCTTAGTTTTATACCAGTCAGCCAGTTCATTTTTATCCGTAAACTGATTTGTAATCAGCTTTAATTTTTCTTCAGGATAATAGACGAGAGCAGCCAGTTCGCTAAGTTCAGGTTCGGTCAGACGGTCTTTAAACATATCATCAATTTTTACTTTCACATTGCCCGAACCGTTTCTGAGCACATGCTGGAAGGACTGGAATTCCCCGTGCAAATCACTTACAAAATGCTCAGTTCCTTTTGGCAATTCCAAAATAGATTCCAAATTTATAATTTCTGTCGCAACTCTTTCTTCTGAATTAAACTTTTCAGCGAGGAGCTGAAAGTAACGTGCTTTATAATCTGTATTATTGCTGTTCTTCGATACAGTCACTGATTAACACTCCTATTGTAAAATTTCATAATATCTCCATTATATCCGTAACAGTATAAATGATAAATGATTTATCACTTATGAAAAATGTTTGCTTGTAAAAATAACAGGATATTATATGAATAACAAGTTGAAAGGAGAGCTTACAGTGAAAATTAAAATATTTGGTTTGCTGCTGGCTTCGAGTCTGGTTTTAGCAGCATGCGGCAATGAGGAAGAAGAAGCTAATGAAGATACAACAGAAACTGAAGGCGGTCCGGTAACTGACGAGGAAACAACTGAGGATGATCAGGAAACAAGCACGGATTACGGAGGCACGGACAACGATGCTGCGACGGAAGAAAATACTGAAGACGGCAACGAAGACAGCAGTGATGAATCAGATGAAGAGACATCTGCAGACCCGTCAGGTTCGAGTGATTCTAACAGTAATACATCTGAAGAAGCTGAAAGCACTGAAACAGAAGGCACATCAAATGATAAAAGTGACAGCAGTTCTAGTTCTGAAACTGGATCTGAAACAATAGCGCTGGAAGACATCAGCTTGACTGCAGATGATGCTATTTCCCTTGCTGAAGAAGAGGCTGAAGGTAATATCCATGAAATTTCTTTCGAGAATGAAGGAAATGGATGGGTTTATAAAATAAATCTAAATAACGGCAGCGAAGAATCTGAAGTCATAGTTGATCATGACACAGAAGAAACTGTTGATGTCAGAACTGAACAGGAAGACGACGATGATCAGAATGACGTTGTCGATTACGGTTCATTAAACGAAGCATATGATGCTATCGATGAAGCAATTGCCGATCTCGGCGGTGGTGAAGTTAGAGAATGGTCCTTGAGTATGGATGACGGAGTAGCTGAGTACGACATCGACCTTATTTACGAAAGTCAGAAATATGAATACACAATTGATGCAGAAAGCTTAGAAATTCTTAACAGCGAACGTGATGACTAAATTAAGAAGTGCTTTTAAGTCTATAAAAAGACGCCCCGAAAACAGGGCGTCTTTTTATCTTGAGACATTCAGCATTGCGGTCTGTCTTTCTTTATATAGTTTAAACAGCACGTTATGACTTGGTTTCTCAACGTAATGAAGTATAAGATGTGCAAGAACAAGACTGATACCAAGCGGTACGACGAGGAAGACTTCGTGTACATAGCCTAAAGATTCGAGTTTTTGAATAATGACATAACCGATATTTTGATGAATTAAATACAGCGGAAAAGATAAGGCGCCCAGATAAACAAGCGTATCTGATTTCAGCCACTGCATTTTATCGTTCAGTACCAGGTAAAATACTGCTATGAAAAATATAGTAAATAAACCGTTTGTTACACCTTCAAATGAAAAATCGTAAATAAGGGATAGAACAATCATCAAATGATATTTTAAATGGTTGCCGTGCTGCCAGATATAATAAAACATAATTCCGATAATAAACATTTGACAGTAATTGGACATTGAAAACTTCTCAATCAGTGCTGTTGTCTCAGTGCCTGCAAGACCATTTGTAATTTGTATCAGTGCAGAAGCAGCGAGCCAGACACCCGTAAATAGCATCACTCTTCGTTGCAGATTGAAAATCAGGAGCAGTGCCATTAACAGATAGAAAGTCAGCTCCACACGCAGTGACCAGTACACGCCATCGACATTCTTAACACCGAAGAAGTCCTGAAACATTGTCATGTTAATAAACATATCAGCAACCCCTGCTTTAAGGGTATCGACAGAAGATATTCCAACCACGATGAAGGTGACGATAATCGCAAAAATGTAAGTAGGATACAGCCGTATTGCTCTTTTCGTTAAGAAGTCAGATGGCGATTTTACCTTCAGAACCGACATGTAAATAACAAATCCGCTGATGATAAAAAATAATTGGACGCCGTAATGTCCGAACGAAAGTATATCTATATAATTTTTTTTTATATGTCCAAACTTTTCATCATAAAAAACAATGTAGTGGTAAAGCACGACGATAATTGCCGCTATACCTCTTAATGCATCAATTTCAGTAAATCTTTTCTTTTCAGCCATTATGATACCCCTCATAATCCGGCAGATTTTTATATGTTCTCTGCGTATTTTGCGGTGTTTCCAATGATTGAATCACTATATATCATCAGCGGGAGAAAATTCAAATAAAAAGCGGCTGAGTGAAAAAAAGGATAAATATATTCAACACAAATAATCCATGCATTAGTTTCCCAAGAGAGTCTAATGCACGGATTTTAACTGTGTTTTATGAAATGTTTTATCTTCTTAAAGTTTTTTGTTCCGATGCAGAAATCATTCTATTCTTTTTTCTTAGTGACATAACTCAGTAAATCAAGCATGATTCTAGCAGCAGTTTGACCAGTCATACCGGTTAAATCATATTGAGGTGCAACTTCAACCAAGTCAAATGCAATAACTTCTCCATGATTTGAAATAGCTTTTAACAGATCATTTACTTCGTCATAGTACAAACCGCCTGGAGAAGGCGTTCCTGTTCCTGGAGCAACCGATGGGTCAATCCCGTCTATATCAATTGTAATATAGTATTTTTCTCCTTTAGGTAATAACTCTAAAAGACCTTCAATGCCTTTTTCGCGCATTTTATTTGGTGATAAAATTGTCGCCCCATATTCTCTGGCTGCATCGACATCTTCTTTCAGACTGCTGCTGATACCTCTGATACCAAACTGGAATATATCTTTAACATGTTCCAGTTCCGATAACCGCCTGATACAGTTACCGTGTCCGTAACGCATACCTGAACGATGATCAGCCCAGTCGAGATGTGCATCTATTTGAATCACATGGAAAGGGCCTAATTTTTCTAAACCTTTGCCGACAGGCGCAGTAATAGAGTGATCTCCACCAATTACAACAGGCATTGCGCCTTTATCCACAATTTTACGTATTGCTTCTTCTGTATTGTCGTGTGATTGCATAATATCACCATGTATAATGTCGACATCCCCGCAATCCACTACATTCCATCTTGGACCCAAATAAGTAATATCATTTTCAATATCATATGCACCGTCTAAACCAAAGCTGTATAAAGTAGAGCCTTCCCGGACGGCTCGAGGACCCATTCTTGCACCAGATCTCCATTGAGTCCCCATATCATTCGGGACCCCTATGACTGCTACATCTGCATCGAGGTCATCTAAGTTTGCACAAACCGGATATTTACCAAAAGTTGTGATGCCTGTAAAAGGTAGATTTAAAAATTGTTTTTCATCAGGATTAACCATAATAATTTCCTCCAATATTTAACCATTAGTTTATTTTACTCGTTGCGAGTATCGGTTTAGTTTTAAGGCCTTCTTCCGGACTCATTGTTTTAGCTACAATCCAAATCGACACAGCTCCAAAAGCCAATGCTGTGAACATGCCGCCAGAGGCGGCGAGATGAATATTTGAAGTTACGGCTTCCACAGTTCCATATACTGCTGTTGATATAGCCAGGCCAAACGAGTAACCGAGCGAGCTCGCCATTTTATAGATACCTGAAGCCACTCCAACTTTATCGTTACTGATATGAACGACTGAAGTATCAAGAGATGGCGTTGCATACATCCCAATACCTATTCCAGCGATTAGGAAACCAATGAAGACTACGATGACATAAAGTATGTCAGGTAAAAATGTCATTCCGGCTAAACTCATACCTATAGCGGCAATAAAAATTGCCCAAAGCATAGGTTTTCTTGCACCAATTTTTTGAAGCATACGTTCACCGACGCGTATCATTATCAGTAAAGCGACTATATTTCCAATAGTCAGAAGGCCGGTTTCAAATGCTGAAAATCCTCTTGCTATTTGAACATATGTATTTGCTACGACTATAGTGGCTGCGATACCGTTTTGCAGAAAATTGGAAGTTACAGCCCCGGTGTAAGGACGTGACTTAAATAAATTGAAATCGATAAATTGAAATTTACGTTTTTTCTCATACATGAAAAATAAAACTGCTAATATTAAAGTAACAATCATCAAGCCGATAATAATTGGACTGAACCAGCCGAACTCTTGCCCCTGCGTAATTACGATATTGACACCAAGAAGTAAGAAGATGAAAATTGCGAACCCAATATAATCAAAAGGTTCTTTCTTGTAATCGTTCACTTTACTTTCTTCGATATCTCGGAGAATCCACATCGAGATAAGAGCAACGATTATCGAGAATATAAAAATCCATCTCCAATCCATATATGTCGCAACGAGACCTCCTGCCAGCGTAGCTACGCCTCCTCCTCCCCATGAACCGAAGGACCAGTAGCTTAGTGCACGCTGTCTGTCAGCTTCATTAAAGGCTGTCTTAATAAGAGCAATGGTAGCGGGCATGATAAACGCAGCGGAAATCCCTTGTATTGCTCTGCCTATGATAAGAAGTGAAGGCCCCTGTGCAATAATTACTAAAAAACTTCCTAAAATACTTAAACCCAACCCGAAAAAAGTCATTTTTTTACGACCTGAACGGTCGGAAAGACCTCCTGCCACCACGATGAACAAACCGGAAAATAAGGAAGTCAAGCTTGTGGAGATATTTAATGTACCAAGCGAAACGTCCATGTCTGCCGTCATAGCGGGAAGGATGTTAATCATAGATTGAGCAAACATCCAAAACGTTAATACAGCCAGAACAATACCGACAATATATAAGTTAGCTTTTTTGTTAGTTGATGAAATTTTCAACCACCCCTTAGTATTTGAAAAACTGATTATCCGTTATGTAAGCGCTTAATAGGATAACTTCAGTGTAAGTGATACAATTATATTTTAAAAATATATAATTTTTATATAACTATAAATAATATTTATATTAAGTGAGGGGAATTGTGATGGATATTAAACAATTGCGTTATTTTCACGAAATAGTTAAACACGGAAAGGTCAGTAGAGCGGCGAATTCATTATATGTCTCCCAGCCGTCACTCAGCATGTCTTTGAGCAAGTTAGAAAACGAAATTGGTTTTAAACTATTAGAACGTAATGATGGGACTTTTAAGCTTACAGATGCCGGAGCGGAGTTTTACAAACATGTAAAACTGGTGCTATCAATTTTCGAAAATATGGAAGATGAAGTTGAATATATTGGTAAAAGAGGCAGCGGACAATTGAAAATGGGTATTACAGAACTTTTCAGAGCTGTAATACCGGAATTATTTGATATATTTCTCGAGAGCAACAATAATTTCGACATTAAATTAACTGAAGGAACGACTTCGCATATCATAGATCAGCTGCGTATGCATCAGCTTCATTTTGGTTTAACAACCTTAAGTTACTTAGACGAAGATATGGAATCAATATATTTAGGTCCGAATATTCATTCACTCCTCGTTCACAGAGATATTCCTCTGTCGGAGCTTAACAATGTCAGCCTCCAGAATTACCAGAATCACACTTTAATTTTCAGCGAGGGATCATATGAGTTAAACGAATTTCTTCATAAAAATAATCTGAAATTCAGAAATGTCATTAGGGTCGATACTATAGGTACCGCAGTACGTTTAGTGAAAAAAGGACTTGGAATTGCAGTTATGCCAGAACTTTATGCGAGTAACTATACAGATGATGATGTAACGAGTATTTCTCTAGATTATGATTTAAAAGGTCCTGATTTATATCTGTCATATATGAAAAACAGGTATTTTACGTCGGATATTGAAAAGTTTATAAATGTGACAAAAGAATATTTGGAGAATTAAGAAAGGGAGTGCATAACGTTATGCATTCCCTTTCTCCGTAACGCCTATCGTTACTTTATTTTATTCAAAACAGTGCGATAGCCGTCACTGCCGTAATCCAGACAGCGTTTCACACGCGATACAGTGGCACTCGATGCTCCTGTTTCTTCCTGAACTTTAGAATACGTTTTGCCTTCATCGATAAGCTTTGCGACCTGAAATCGCTGTTTTAATGCAACGAGTTCATTGGATGTGCAAATATCATCGAAAAACTTATAGCATTCTTCTTTCGTCTCAAGTGACAGAATTCCGTCGAACAGATCGTCGAGTTCCTGACCTTTTAATTTATCTATTTGCATAGCCTCAGCTCCGTATAAATAAGATAATAATACTTTAACATACTAAAGTGGTAAAGGAAATGGTTGTGTATATTAAATATCTTTGTTACTATTTTATTTATTGGCAACTCTTTATCTCGCTAAAGTGTTAAAGGAGAGTAATTATGACAAACAACAAATTCATTTTGCAGCGGCTCGCTCTTGGACAAAAATATCTGGAGCAGCTTGATGATTCAGGGTACACCCTGGTTGATATGAATATGATAGAACCTTTTTCAATCGATGATAAATATCATCATCCGACGAGTGTGGTTTTTGAAAGAAATAATGCAATGTACGCCATTCGCAGTGACTGGACAAGGACGCTGCTGAATTTCAACAGCAACTTTTATTCAGATGACAAGCGTTTTGGTTATTTTGGGCCTGTTGTCAGAGAGAATGAATCATTCTATCAGGCGGGGGCAGAAATTTATAAGGCAGCGGAAAAGGATATTATCGAAGCGCTGTTAATGCATATGAATTTTGTTGAAGAATGTGCAGAAACACAAATCAAAACACTCGTTATAAATAATGATCAGCTGATTGATTTATTTATTGAAAAATATAAGCTTCCTGATTCAGTGCGCCAGCTCATTTATACAAAGAACATTTCGGAGCTGCGTCAGCAGCTCGGTAAAGATCATGATTTGTATAAGATTATGAGTGCCAAGGTAAGTGATCAGTTTAAGATGGTGAGTGAGATTTTCGGCGATACGGAAGTTATGCAGGCAATTACTCATTTAAAAGCAAAGATTTCATCACAAGATAGAAAATTCATTTTGGATTTATCGTTCCGTTCGCCTCAAAATTACTATAACGGCTTGTATTTTCAGGCATTTTTAAATTCTAATTCACCGATATTAAGCGGCGGGCAATATAACAGCAATGCATTCGGCATTGCGTTAAATCTCACAGACGGAGGTCTTTTATGATTACAGTAGCATTATCCAAAGGACGTTTGTTTGATGATTTTGTTTCTTATTTAGAGAAATATGAACTTTATAAATACAGCAAGGTACTGAAAGATGAATCACGCGCGCTCTATACGATTGTGGATAATATCCGCTTCATTTTTGCAAAAGGACCGGATGTGCCTGTCTATGTTGAACGCGGAGTGGCAGATATCGGTATTGTTGGCAGTGACATTATTGAAGAAGAGGTGTTCAGCTATTTAAATGTATCTGAACTGCCTTTCGGAAAATGTCATTTTGCTTTAGCAGGGCCGCCGGATGTAGAACATTTTAATACTGTAGCTTCTAAATATACTAATATTGCCCGTAACTATTTCAATGAACAGCAGCAGCCGGTGTCGCTGATTCACCTTAATGGTTCAGTAGAACTCGCACCGATACTCGGACTGGCAGACGGTATTGTGGATATTGTACAGACAGGGAATACTTTACGTGATAATGGTCTGCTTGAGTATGAAAGAATTCTCGATGTCCAGGCGCGTCTGATTGCGAATAAGCAGACGTTCTATACGAAGGAAGACAGCATCTATGAATTTTTAAGTGAAATTGGAGTGATTGGATGAACGCGGAAACCTTTAAACAGATATTTACAAGTGAGGACAGCACAGATAAAGAAAACATAGATAATGTTCTGTCTATAATTGAAGATGTGAAGCAGAACAAAGATGAAGCCTTAAAGAAATATACAGCACAGTTTGACGGGCGGGAGCTGGATAATTTTAAAGTGCCCGTGGAAAAGCTGAAAAACAGTTTTGATAATTTAAGTGAAGAAGAAAAGAATGCGCTGGTTCTTATTAAAAAACGCATTGCTGATTACCAGCAGTCGATAAAATATAAGGATTTCGAGGATCGAGAGTTTTCCTATGTCTACCATCCCTTGGAACGCATTGGCATTTACATTCCGGGAGGTACAGCGTTATATCCTTCAAGTGTACTGATGTCAGCAGTTCCTGCAGCAGTGGCAGGGGTGGAGAATATCGTTGCTGTAACGCCGACTTTCGACGATGAAAATATTACTTTCGCTGCACTTTACATTGCAGACGTTACAGAAGTGTATACGGTGGGAGGCGCTCAGGCTGTCGCGGCGCTGGCTTACGGAACAGAAACTATTGCGAAAGTAGATAAGATTGTCGGCCCCGGTAATAGGTATGTTGCACTGGCAAAAAAACAGGTATTTGGGGATGTCGGCATTGACATGATCGCGGGACCGAGTGAAATCCTTCTGTACGTCGATAATTCTGCAGATTATACAGCAGTCGCGTATGATATTTTCGCCCAGGCTGAGCACGATGTAAATGCAAGAACTTTCCTCATGGCAGAATCACAGGATGTGATTGACGGTATCCAGCTTGAAGTCGATCGCCTGATTGACTCGCAGAGACGAGCAGATGTCATCCAAAAATCGCTTGAGAATAATCATTATCAGATTATCGATAACAGAAAAGAACTGATTGATGTGATTAATTTTATTGCACCGGAACACGTATCAATCCAGCACCGCGATGAACAGGAAATCAGCAGAGACATACGTTATGCTGGTGCGGTTTTTATCGGCAAATACTCACCGGAAGCAATCGGCGACTATGCAGCTGGACCATCGCACGTACTGCCGACGAATCAGACCGGGCGTTTCAGCCACGGGCTCAATGTAAATGATTTTCTGACAAGTCATGCAGTGATTAATCTAAAAGAGGGAACATACTCCAACATCGCAGGAGCTGCGAAAACGATTGCAAAAAAAGAAGGGCTCGATGCTCATTATGAATCATTAAATATTAGAATGGAGCAGTAAAATGATTAGTATGGACAGAAATACCTCACCAAAGTCGCCTCTCTCAAAGGAACAGATTCTTGAGGCGGTAAATAGCACCGATATTGAATTGTATCCGGAAGAAGAACTCGGACGTTTTAAAGAATTATACGCAAAACAAAACGGATTTTCGGCAGAGAACATTGAAGTGGCGAACGGCTCGGATGAATGGCTGCAAAAAATTATTATGACGCTCGGAAAGAACGGTGTAATGTCTTTGAACCCCGATTTCTTCATGTATCAGATTTATACTAATCAGATTGGATTTCGTTACTATTCAGTGCCGTCTCGTGAAGATTTCTCGTACGATTATGATTTAACGATTTCAGAAATTAAAAATAAAAAGCCGTCAGTATTCTTTATTTCAAATCCGCATAATCCGACGGGCGTACTCTTGCCGAGTCATTTTATTAATGAACTTGCAGATGCGATGAAATCTGTCGGAGGATACTTAGTAATCGATGAGGCATACGGAGAATTTGCACTGGATCGTCCGGTGCCTGAAGACGAGCATATTATCATTGTACGAACGATGAGCAAAGTATACGGTCTGGCAGGTTTAAGAATCGGTATCGTCATCGCGAAAGGGAAAACTTATGACGCAATTACGAGAATTAATCATCCGTATCCATTAAACAGTTTAACTTTAAACCTCGGCAGTGAGCTGCTCAGTCATGATAAACAGCTGGACGAATGGTTCGACTATCAAAAACAGCTGCAGCAGTCTCTTGTTGATGCTTTTGAAACAGTACGCCGTCATATTAAAATTAAACCGTCACATACGAATTTTGTATTTACTTACGGTGACAAGGCAAGAGAATTATATGAATATCTTTATAAAAATGGCTACAGAGGCAGAGTGTATGACGAAGAAAACCTGCGAAATGCCGCGCGCTATTCAATTATCGATGAAGATGAGTATCCGAAGTTGAAAGAACTGATTACAGAGTGGGGTAAATCACATGACTAAGTACAGTAAAGACAGAGAAACTAAAGAAACGAAAATAAGCATTGAAATACATGATGAAAAAGACTTCAAAGAGTCGAAAATAAATACAGGCATTGGTTTTTTTGATCACATGCTGACGCTGCTCAGTTTTCACTCCGAACTGTATATGAACATTCAGGCAGAAGGGGACCTGCACATCGATGCTCACCATACCGTTGAAGATATCGGTATAGTGCTCGGCCAGCTGCTGAAAGAGATGTACGTTGAAAAAGAAAGCTATCAAAGATACGGGTCGATGTATCTGCCAATGGACGAATCACTGGCGCGTGTTGTGCTGGATTTATCCGGCAGACCTCACCTCAGCTATAATGCTGTAATATCGAGAGAGAAGGTCGGTGATTTCGATACGGAACTCACAGAAGAGTTCTTTAACGCTGTCGCTATGAATTCAAGAATGACGCTTCATATCGATCTTTTAAAAGGCGGTAACTCTCACCATGAAATCGAAGCGATATTCAAAGGCTTTGCACGCAGCCTGAAAATTGCACTGCAGCCTTCAGATAGCGGTGTCCCCTCTTCAAAAGGTGTGATTGAATGATAGGTATTATTGATTATTCTCTTGGAAATACGGGGAATCTTGTAAATGCTTTAAAAAAACTGGGTTATGAGTCAGTGATAACAAAAGATAAAAATGTACTTTCCTCATGCGAAGCAATTATTCTCCCGGGGGTGGGACATTTTGGCTACGCTATGAATATTATAAATACCTCTGGACTGAAAGACATTATTGTCGAACTGAGTAAATATAAGCAGTTAATCGGCATCTGTCTCGGAATGCAGCTTTTATTTGAGCATAGTGAAGAAGGCAATGCTCATGGCCTCGGAATATTGAAAGGCAGCATTGCGCGGATAGATACTGATTTGACAATTCCTCATCTGGGGTGGAACACACTGACTAGCAATTATCAATCTTTAAATGGAAAAGATGTTTATTTTATACACAGTTATAAGGTCTCCGCATCCGAGTATACTATTGCTGAGACCGACTATAACTCAAATATACCGGCTATAGTTAAAAAAGAAAATATTACCGGTATACAGTTTCACCCTGAGAAATCCGGAGAAACAGGTTTATTTATTCTAAAAAATGCTTTAGATGGGAGTTTTTAAAGTGAAAATAATTCCAGCTATAGATTTAATTGACGGGCAAAATGTACGTTTATCACAAGGTGATTATAATAAACAATCTCGGATGAAAAAAACACCTCAAGAGGCGCTGGAATTCTATGCTGGATTTGAATCAGTTCAGCGTATCCATGTCGTTGACCTGTTGGGCGCTTTAAAGCAAGAAGCGCTGGAGTCTAATCTTGTAAAAGAACTTATTGGCCAGTCTTCACTGCCCTTTGAAATCGGCGGGGGGTTAAGGTCTCTTGAAACAATTAAACAGTATCATAAAATAGGTGTTGAATATTTTATATTAGGGACACGGGCGATTACAGATGTGGCTTGGCTTAAAGAAGCAGCAGAACTATTTCCCGGGAAAATATTTGTCGGTGTGGATGCAAAAGAGAACGATATTTATATCAATGGCTGGACAGAAAACAGTGGTATTTTAATAGATGAATATTTAGAAACTGTCGAAGATTTAAATCTTGCTGGTATTATATATACCGATATAAATAAAGACGGCATGGGTCTTGGCCCGAACTTTGAAAATACTGCACGAGTTAATAATATGACCCGTCATAAAGTTGTTGCAAGCGGCGGTATAAGAAATAAAGCTGACCTCGATAAGCTTGAGAGTCTTGGAATAACTGAAGCAATAGTTGGAAAAGCAAGTCATAACGTTAAGTTTTGGGAGGGCATTAAATGATTAAAAAGAGAATAATAGCATGCCTGGATGTTAAAGATGGAGCAGTGGTCAAAGGGGTTAACTTTATTGACCTTGAGCATATTGGAAGGCCGGCAGAAATGGCTAAACGATATAATCAGGAAGGTGCTGATGAACTCGTTTTTCTTGATATTTCCAAAACACAGGAAGGTCATGAGTTGATGCTCGATGTTATCCGGGACACGGCCAGAGAGCTCTTTATCCCTCTGACTATAGGCGGCGGTATTAGAACAACTGAAGATATTAAACAGCTCCTCGATGCAGGTGCCGATAAAATAAGTATCAACTCTGCTGCTATTGAAAATCCGGGTATTATCAGAGGAGCGAGCCGGCGATTCGGCAGCCAGTGTATTGTACTCGCGGTGGATGTGAAATACGATAATCAAGTTGAAGATTATTATGTATATACACATGGCGGTACTAAAAAAACTGAAATTAAAGCTCTGGACTGGATTGCTGAAGGAGAAGCGGCCGGTGCAGGAGAACTGCTTATTACCAGCATGGATCACGACGGTGTGAAATCAGGCTTTGATACGCAATTCCTTAAACAGGCTGCGAATCTTGTCAATATACCAGTTATTGCAAGCGGCGGTGCAGGGAGTATTAATCATTTTGTCGATTTGTTTCAGAATACGAATGTGTCTGCAGGACTTGCTGCTTCAATATTTCACAGAGAAGAAGTTAACATCGGCGATTTAAAACAGGAACTTTTAGAGAATGGAATCGAGGTGCGTTTATAGTGAATCCTGATTTCAGTAAAAATAACGGCCTATTATCAGTAATACTGCAGGATACAAACACAAAACAAGTACTGATGAACGGATTTATGAATGAAGAAGCATTTGAGAAAACGAAGACTGACAAAGTGGTCTGGTTTTACTCGCGCTCAAAAGAACGGTTATGGAAAAAAGGAGAATCAAGCGGCAATGTACAGGAAGTCGTATCGATGAAACTGGACTGCGACAAGGACGCACTGCTGATTGAAGTTGTACCGCACGGCCCGACATGTCATACGGGCACAAGAAGCTGCTTCAGTGATGACTACTTCAGCCTGCAGACGCTGGAACGGACAGTACAGAAGAAAATTAAGAACCCTGAAGAGGGCTCTTATACTAAATACTTAACCGATAAAGGCGCAGATAAAATCTTGAAAAAATGCGGTGAGGAGATGACGGAAGTCGTTATCGCAGCAAAAAATAAAGATAAAAAGGAACTTGTCGATGAGACGAGCGATCTTTTATATCATCTGCTGGTCATGCTGAATAACGAAGGTGTATCGTTGAAAGAGGTGGAGAATAAACTCGAAGAACGTCATGGTGTGAAACAGGAATACAGTATTCGTGACGACATTCAAAAATGGTAGGCTAATGTAAAATGTGAAGCGAAGAACTGTTCTGTTCTCTGCTGCCGGAATTCGATGAACCTGTGTCATAGCAATCCTAATCAATAAACTAAAAGCATAACCGCTGGAAATCTCAGCGAACGAGATTTTCAGCGGCTTATAAATCTTTATCTTCAAATTCACTACTTTTTTCTTCTGACAGAAATAATATGTTTATCTTCACCGTACATGCGGCGGCAAATTTTTCTTGCATCGATTTGATCACGTGGGCAGATTTCCTGTGTTGCGATCCTGTTATCTTTCTTTACAGTAACCTCAAAGCGCTTCGTACCGCATTTCATAAATTATTCATCCTTAATAATTTTTATAATAATCTCCATTTACTTCTCTCTGATTTCATATGAATATTTCAGCTGATTGATAATCATGATGAGACCGAGGAGTATAATACTGAAAATTTGTGATTCCTCTGTGATAATTGAATAAAAAATCATCAGAATCATTGCGAAAAACAACAGAGCAGACGTGAGAGAGCCTGAAGTGTACAGTGCTTTCGCCATCACAAATAATTCACCTTCGTCTGTAGCAGCCAGCAGTTTTTGATTGTATTTCTTTTCGCCGGGTTCCGGTAAATTTCTATCCGGATAAACTATGTTGATAAGGGCTGAGGACCGAATACTCATATACAGAGAAATAAAAACCAATATCACCGTCAGTACGATAAGCCAAGGATTTTCTGCGGCCATGGTTTGGATGGCAAGTGACATGAATGAAAGTATCAATGATACAGAAGTCATTACAGTAATAACATTGAATGAGTTATAGCTGTATGCGTCGAATTCATCGTCAGTCATATTTCGGTTTTTATCTTTTGTTAAGCTGATTAAATTTCTGTGTCGTATAAATGCGTATAAAAGCAGGCCGATTATTATTATAATCATCACGATACTCAGCCAGAAGTACACATCGTCAAGCGTACCGCCTATGTTTCGTCCGTAAAGCAGTTCGAGTGTCAAATAACCCGCTGCAAAGCCGATCACAGCGTACAGCAGCATTTTTAAGATGGTTTTCATTTATAACTCCTCCTCATCGAATATAAAAATATTCTCGATTGGTTCGTTAAATATCTTAGCCATTCGTTTTGCAATTAAAAGGGACGGGATATATTCTTCGCGCTCAATCAAGCTGATGGTCTGCCGGGATACTTTGGCGAGTTTTGCGAGCTGGGTCTGATTTAAACTGTCCCTCGCGCGCAGTTCACGCAATCTTGTTTTCATAGCTTCACCTTCGCTTTGTTTTAGTTATCTATATTTTTCTTATTTATAATGTAACATATATTTGTCTTATTGACAACTTTACTTGTCAATATAATAAATAAAATAGTCAAGAGAATAAAAACATAATATCGTTGATTTTACAGTACCAATGAATTTAGCAGCAAGTTTATAATAGGTAAGATATAAATTTTTACGAAGCAGATGAACGAGGAGGAGTAATACTTTGTTTTTAGCATGGAATGAAATGATAAGAAATAAGCTGAAGTTCAGTTTAATTATCGGAGTCCTTGTGATGATCAGCTACCTGCTGTTTTTATTATCTGGACTGGCAAGCGGTTTAATGGATATGAATAGAGAAGCTGTGGATCAATGGGAAGCAGATGCCATCATTTTAAATGATGAAGCAAACCAGACAATTCAGCAGTCTATGATAGCGGAAGATGATGTCGAAAACCTTTTTGAGGAACAGGCAACATTGAAACAGCATTCAGTTATTGCATCAAACGGTGATATTGAAGAGAATGCTTTTGTTTTCGGAATAGAAGAAGATTCATTCCTCCTTCCGAAACTCACAGAAGGTGAGCAAGCTGAAAAAGAAAATGAAGTCGTGGCAGACTATTCATTAAAGGAAACAGGTTTTGAAGTCGGGGACGAACTGACATTGTCAAACAGTGATGAAATACTGACGCTCACCGGATTTACTGAAAGTGCTAAATACAGTGCATCATCAGTATTATTTACGGATAATAAAACAATCGAAAAACTGAATCCGATGCTGAGTGAAGATATCATTAATGCTTTGGTTATCCGGGATGCTGATTGGCAGAATAGTGAAGTTAATGATGAACTTGAAGTGCTCGAAATTGAAGAATTTATAGAAAGTCTTCCAGGTTATACAGCTCAAAGCTTAACGCTGAACTTTATGATTATCTTCCTGTTTGTAATATCTGCAGCAGTAATCGGCATTTTCTTATATGTGCTGACACTCCAGAAAACGAGTCTGTTTGGTGTGTTAAAGGCACAGGGCTTTTCAAACGGTTATCTTGCAAGAACGGTACTGGCACAAACATTTATTATTGCAGTAATAGGAACTGTAATCGGTTTGGGATTAACATTCCTTACAGGACTGTTCCTCCCTCCAGCAGTACCGGTCGAGTTTAATTATTTAACGATGATTATTTATATGGTTGTCCTTATTGCAGTTGCGATGCTTGGAAGTTTATCCTCAGTCATCAGCGTGCGGAAAGTCGATCCGTTAAAGGCGATTGGATAGGAGGAGAAAATAATGCTTAAATTTGAAAATGTTATAAAATCATTCAAAGATGGCGACCAGACGATAGAAGCGGTCAAAAACACATCGATTATTTTTAATAAAGGGGAATGTATCGCAATTATCGGACCTTCAGGTTCAGGGAAAAGTACTTTCTTAACAATTGCAGGTGCACTTCAAACGCCGACCGAAGGCGATGTTAAAATTAACGGTCAAAGTATTTCAGGAATGAATAGTAAGGAACTCGCGCACTTGAGATTGAATGAAATCGGATTTATTTTGCAAGCGAGTAATTTGGTGCCATTCCTTTCAGTTAAACAGCAGTTTCAGCTCTTAAAAAAATCAAAAAAAGATGTGATGGCTGACAGTGAACTGGATGAGTTGTTTGAAAAGCTGTCTTTAAAAAAAGTGAAGGACCAGCTGCCTAGTGAAATATCAGGCGGTCAGAAACAGCGTGTGGCTATTGCGAAATCATTATATACTAATCCGAGCATTATATTGGCAGATGAGCCGACAGCCTCTTTAGATACGGAAAACGCACTGAAAGTAATGCAGATTCTAAAAGAAGAAACAGAGCAGCGTATGAAAACATGTATTATCGTTACTCATGATGAACGTCTCACTGAGTATTGTGATGCAGTTTATAAAATGACAGATGGTATATTAGAGAAACAAGGTTAAAGTGAAAATACATTCTGAATTTTAGAATGTGTTTTTAAATTTGAAGAGGTGAATAAATTGGGCTTTGTCTATTTAGCGGGTGCGATTATATCAGAAGTATTCGGTTCCAGCATGATGAAAATAACAGCTGTGAACAATTCTAAAAGAGCGATTATCGGTGTTGCGGCAGGCTATGTTCTGGCATTTTATCTGCTGTCGCTGGCGTTATTAACCTTACCGCTGAGTTTTGCTTACGCAGCATGGAGCGGCGTCGGTACGATGTTAACTGCAATCATTGGTTTTGCCATATTTAAAGAAGAAATCAAAGCCACAACGGTCATCGGAATTATTATTTTGATTATCGGTCTGATTTTGATGAGAGTATAGGAGGACGCGGAAATGAGAGCAATATTATTTTTAATGGGTGCAATAGTGTTCGAAGTCACGGGGACAACAATGCTGAATTTATCGGACGGCTTTACGAACATCGTGCCGACGGTTATTATGTTTATCTGTTTCGGATTATCATTTACATTTTTAATCGGCGCGCTTAAAACCATTCCGTTAAGTATCGCTTACAGCGTGTGGGCAGGGATCGGTACAGCGGGAGCAGGAATTATCGGAGTATTTTTATTTAATGAACAGCTGTCTGCAGTAAATATTATCGGTTTATGCGTCATTATACTCGGTGTCATTATAATGAATATTTCTAAAAAAGATAAGGAAGAAACTGCGCAGTAAAAAAGGATAACGACTCAGGGTCGCTATCCTTTTTTATTTTATAATTTACTTACCATTTTTACGAGAACGAACTGAAGCGGGACTCTTGCCCAGAGCAGCGGCTTAGGAACTTCAATATTGCCAAGCGGCAATGCTTTTCGGGCCATGTAAACATTAGCCGGAAGAACAAGCATCAGGAAGCTGTTGATGACATTCTTTAAAAAATTGCCCGGCCGTTTAATTAACAAGAGGAAACTGATAATCAGTTCTGCCACTCCGCTTGCTTTAACGATAAAGTTTTTAAACGGCAAATAATGCGGAACGATATTTGTAAAACCTTCTGTCCTTGTGAAGTGTGCAATACCTGCAACACCGAAAACAGCTGCGAGTATATATCTCATAATAGTTTTCATTTTCTTCCTCTCTCTTTATAGAATTGATATTTATATTTACCCTGACCAGAGGCCGGATAACTTAAAAGATCAGATTCTTGAAATCATTTTAATAATATTAATAAAAAGAATACAAGCAATTATAAATATTACGGCTGCAGATATTTTATTAATATAGACAATAATTTTACCATTATTATCTATACTGCCGAGAATTCTGCCGAAGAATACGAGAATCACAAAAGCAATCCATGAAACTGCGATGCAGGATAAGGTGAATACCAGTAAATCGCTGCCTGTATAAGCTGTGGAGTTTGTTCCGATAATACCAACTGTATCCAGTATTGCATGAGGATTAAGCAATGATACTGATAAAGCAAAACCAATCTGTTTAAAAGGATTGAGCTTCGCGGGCGCGTGAGCAGTCTCGGGTTTTACAAACCATAACGTTATTGCCATATAGGTGAGAAAACAAAATCCGATAATATACATAGCGAGCTGCAATGCCGGAATGGACAGGATAATTAAGGAAACACCGGCTACAGAAAGTATAATCAATAGTGTATCACTGAGTCCTGCAGTAATTATGGCCGGCAGAGTATGAATAAATTTCTTATGATTGGTTCCCTGGTTAATTAAAAACACATTTTGAGCGCCGGGAGGAAGAATCAATCCTGCCGATAAAACGAATCCGTGCAAAAAAGCGAGAAACATAGTAAAGCTCCTGACTGATGAAATAAGTAAGTTAAGATTAATATAATAACAGCTGACATACAATAGAAAATTTTTAAAATAGTTTGTAAATTATGGAAGCGTTTTCTATAATAGTTATAAATACGTCATAATAAAGACAAATGGGGATGGATGATGTTTAGAACTGTATTTTTAGAAACGTTTAAAAAAATATACCGTAATAAAAAGAACAGACTGATATTTCTGCTGGCATTTATCGGCATAATATTATACTCATTTTTATATTTGCCGACGGTGAATAACCCGTTGACAATTGATGCAGATGAGCTGGCCCTTGAAACTGAATCAGCTTACGGCATGAAAGAAAGCAGACTTGCTGAGGGCGATATTGCTGTAAACAGCTTTACAGGAGTCGATACATATAGTCTCGCTAAATATGATTACGAGAATAATTTTATGTTTTATGATGCGTTGCAAAAAGGTGATATTTCACGTCTTTTCGAATTGAAAACTACCGATTATGTTCCTGTGTTTACGGTTGATGCACTGAATGATTATTTGGAGCGGAAACACGACGGCCAGTTTTTAGACATGGATTTTGAAAGAGCGGTAATTAATAATAATTTGTTTGCGCTGTCTGAGATAAATCATCCGACAACGCATGAATTTAACGGTAAAACAGGAATACAGCAGCTGTATTCCTTCTTCTTAAATTACGGTCCTTTAATTTTATTATTTATCACTGTTTTTGTAGCGAGTGAAGTACTGGTTGATGACCGGAAGCACCATACTTTAAAAGCTGGCCAGCCGCTCGGATGGAGAAAGTACATATTTTATCAGTCTGTGTCGGTATTTATCCTTATCGCAACTGGTATCGCTTTTTTCCTGATGTTCTTCTTCCTGCTTATATCACTGCTCTACGGTTTTGGTGATATGTCTTTGTTAACTACCCATTACGCTTACACTGAAGGGTACAGAGCATCCGAAGAGAACTTCTTTACCTCCCCTGTCATTGACTTGATTTTGGAGTCGCTGATATTAACAGCAGTGCTTTTGTATCTTTTCATACGTTTAAATGCTGTACTTTCCCTGATATTCAGACATGACGTTATCGTGATGATTGCAGGCTTTGCAATTATCGCATTTAACCGTTTATACAGCGGCGGCGGTGAAGATAGTTTTCTCGGCCTTGGAGCTCATTTATTCCCGCAGAACTATTTTGAGTTTGGAAATATTTTAAGCGGCCGTCAGAACTTTTTAACCTTATCAAATAATTTCACCTTCGAGACGGGTATCATGGTGCTGCTTATAACAATTATTATTATCGAAATAATATTAGGGCTTCTTGCGGGCTGGATGACACGTCAGAAATTTGTCAGGCAGGTGGACTGAATGAAACTGTTCAAATGGGATTTCCTTAAAATTATAAGAGACTGGAAAGTGAGAATACTTTTAGTAGCGCTGTTTCTTTTTCTGGCAAGTTATTCGGCATTTTACCAGGACCGCGATCTTGCACTTCCTTTGGAAGAATTGCGGAGCGAATACGAAGATACACAGCAGATTTTCAATGCGATTCCGGAAGACCACTTTGAATCGGCTCGGGGTCAAGAAATCTATGATAAACTTGCCCGCCAGCAAAGCATAATTGGTATGCAGCGGTATATTTTAAGCGAACAGGAAGGCAATACAGTTTCCGGGCTCGAGAGTGTAGTCAGCGACTACGTCAATCAGGGCCTTGAACTTGCGGAAAACCGTTTGTTTTTTTATGAAGCGGATGATTTTGAATCGCAGGAACTGCTGCTCTCCTTTATGCCAAGCCGGGAAGAAATTGAGAGTGATTTAAAATTTTTAACATATTTGAAAGAGAATAATGTTGATATTGATTGGAATCCGTTATCACCGTCACTTGTTTTGTTTAATCTAATTAACATTGTTGCCGGCGTATTTATATTTATTATTGCAGCGATATTTGGGGCTGACCGCTTCAGCCGGGATCAGGAATTTAACTGGAGTATTTCCCAGGGAATACCTTATTCCTTTGCCTATCAATGGAGGCAAAGGACATTTATCAGCTGGGGATTGATATGGATTATTACCTTGGCAGGCATCTTCGTCTCGTATTTACTCAGTACATTTTATACAGACAGTGGAACACTGCAATACCCAGTGCCGCTGTATGCAGGTGAAGAAACCGTATATATCAGTATAATGCAGTATGTTTTAATCACAGTCTTTATGACGATGGCCCTGAGTTACATCATCGTTAAGTTTTCAACCGGGCTGTCCTTTGTATTCAGGAATATTTACCTGACAATTACCATCGCAGTTGCCGTGTTTTATCTGCCTTATGTCATTGCTCTGACCGGGTCTAGTGGGGCCTGGAACCCTCTATTGTACCTGCAGATAATACCGGTGCTGGAAGGGTCATGGGAGTCATTAAATAATGTGACAATTACCAAATTGCTCATCAGTATGGCGGTATTATATATAATCGTTGAAGTCGTGTTTCACTTTGTTTTTAAATTGATACCGACCCGTACAGGCAAGCTTGAAAGGAGGAAAAACTAATGTCATTGGAAGTCAAGAATTTAACGATAAATTACGGAACTAAGACGGTACTGAAGAATGTTAATTTTAATATTCCGGATAACACAATTATCGGTCTGGTTGCGCCGAACGGCACGGGGAAAACAACTTTATTTAATGCAATTATACGTTTCATTCCGATTAATACGGGAGAAATTTTGATCGATGATATTGTGTATAAAAATACGACAAAAGATGTTAAAGCGCTGCACAGTAAAATTACATTCTTTCCGGATCAGGCTGAACTCTATGAAGATTTTTCTGGTGTTGAACATATTGAGATGTACAGAGATATATGGAATCCAGACAGCAGCAATATAGAAGAGGTAATAGAACGGCTGAATATGGAAGGCTATGTGAAAAATAAAGTAAAAACTTATTCTCTCGGGATGAGGCAGAGGCTCTGTTTTGCGATGATGATTGCCGCAGATACTAAGATTATGTTTATGGACGAAATCATGAATGGGCTGGACCCGGTGAATGTCGAGCTGGTCAGTTCGGTGCTTCAGGAAATAAAAGAAGATGGAAAAATTATTATTGTCGCATCTCATCTGCTGGAAAATCTTGATGATTACGCGGACCAGATTTATTTTTTAAATGAACAGAGAATTTATTACACATATGTCCGCAGTGAATCACACAGAGAGTACGTTAAAGGTTATATTTCAGAAGATAAATTAAAGTTTCTCAGTCCGCTTAGGGAAGGCACGCTGTATCTGGACGGAGATCGTATATGTATCCCCGCTGACGATCTACCAGAAGAAGAAGTATTCAAAATGATGAGCGCTTTGAAAAAACACAGTTCACAAGAAGTATCACTCGGAACGTTAGGTACGCATGAACATTATTTGCGTATTTATAAAGGAGAGAGAAACTATGAAACGGTTTAGCGTTTTGTTTTTCTTTGTGTTGTTTTTGATGGGCTGCAGTTTTAACGGTCTTATGAGTGAGTCATATAATGGTGAAAAGGTGCAGACTGATGAGGAAGCTGCTGAATTATTAGAAGATGAAAATCTTTTGAAAAAGGATGGTTTGGAATCCCGTTATGCTTTTTTGAATAGCAATACTGTCTTTGAAGGGATCGCAGAAGGCGGGAAGAAAAAAACATTGTCCCCCGGTCAATATATGACCGGCAAAGATATAGAGCCGGGACGTTACAAGGCGGCAACAGATTTAGCCTCGGCAATCGTCGTGTACGATGAGCAGGGGGATAGTGTATTGGAAACAGCTTTAAATTATTACAGTACAGAAGCTGTGTTGGAACTGCAGGAGGGTTACCGTGTCGATTATGTGACAAGACAGGGAGAAATTACTCTCATGCCGTTTGACGAAGAATATGACACTGTGTTTCCCGCAGGCCTCCATACAGTTGGAACACATCTTGAAGCAGGCCTTTACACCCTTTTAACAAAAGAACTGCCTGTCAGACGAGAAAACTCTGAAGATAATATTTATTTCAATGCAGAGGGGATGAGTTCGATGAGTTTATCCAATCCGGATAATGAGATAGACAGAGAATCGGGGATTTCTGTAACATTGTATAAAGGGGATACAATAATTACAGAACATCCTTTTGTACTGGAAAAGCACTAGCGATAGATCCTTTACTATGCGATACTTGTTCACAAGAATTAATAAAAAATTGGAGTTGGAAATATGTCTGCTGATAATCAGACGAGAACAGAATTAGATAATACAATGTCTAAACGTTTCATATGGGCGATAGCTTACGGGTCGTCAATCGGCTGGGGTGCATTTATTTTACCGGGAGACTGGCTGATTTCATCAGGTACACTCGGTGCGGCGCTCGGAATTACTATCGGCGGTATACTGATGCTGATTATTGCGGTAGGCTACGGTGCGTTGACAGCCAAGTTTCCCGTATCAGGCGGAGAGTTCGCATTTACATACGCGGGATTCGGTAAATTCAGCGCCTTTATTGCCTCATGGTTTTTAGTATTGGGTTATATATGTGTAGTTGCTCTGAATGCGAGTGCGTTTAGTCTGCTGTTTAAATTTGTACTCCCGGATTTTCTCGAGATTGGTTACTTATACACCATCGCAGGATGGGATGTTTACATTATGGAAGTCATCCTGTCGTCAGCAGTACTCATAGTATTCGCGTTTATCAGTATTAAAGGTTCTGGTCTTTCCGGGAATCTGCAGTTTATATTCTGTTTGTTCATGGCCTTTGTTGTAGCAGGGTTAATGTTCGCGTCATTTTTCACCGGAGAATTTTCATTTCAAAATGCACAGCCTCTCTTTAATAATGAAGCGGGAGTATGGACTTCGATTATCTTAATCGTGGCAATAGCGCCCTGGATGTATGTAGGATTTGATAATATTCCTCAGGCAGCTGAAGAATTTAAATTCAGTGCTGACAAAACATTTAAATTAATTGTATTTGGGATTGTCGCGTCTATTTTAACCTATGTTGCAATGATTTTAGTAACATCATGGATCTATCCTGACCAGAACTCAATGGACGGGGCAGTCTGGGTAACAGGTTCTGTTATACAGTCGTCTATGGGCACTGTTGGAATGGTATTTCTCGCATTTTCAATATCATTCGGTATTTTTACGGGGCTTAACGGGTTTTATATGTCATCTTCCAGACTGATTTTCGCGATGGGGCGTGCAAACTTTGTACCGGCAGTTTTTGCCAGAGTGCATAAGAAAAACAAAACACCGCATTATGCAGTCTTATTCGTACTGGCAGTATGTTTGATTGCTCCCTGGCTCGGGAGAACTGCTTTAAGCTGGATTGTTGATATGTCATCAGTGGGTGTATCAGTAGCGTTTCTGGCAACGAGTGCAGTGACTGTTAAATTCTTTGCAAGAGCTGAACATAAAAATATTGTTTATGTAATATTTGGTGTACTCGGTGTAATCATTTCACTAGTATTCCTGATACTGCTATTATTCCCGGGCTCGCCGGCAGCCTTAACAGCACCATCTTACTATGCTTTACTTTGCTGGATTATACTCGGTACGGTATTCCTCCTGTTAAAATATAAAACATTAAAATCGATGTCGAAAGAAGAGCTGGACTTTATGATTTTAAACAAGACGAGAGAAGAAGCGATGAATGAATCAAAAAAAGAAGGGTAAAGAATAATATAATATGTTATTCGGAGATGATACTATGCTGAAATTAAAACGTGTCTACGATGACGTTTCGCAACAGGACGGCAAGCGGATTCTGATAGACGGTGTTTGGCCGCGCGGCATTAAAAAAGAAGATTTGGAACATGATGAGTGGTATAAAGAAATCGCACCATCGTCGGATTTAAGAAAGTGGTTTGATCACGATTCTGATAAGTGGGAAGAATTTAAAAAGAAGTATAAAAAAGAATTAAAAGAACGAAAAGATCTGGTAGATCAAATTAAAAAGGACTCAGACGGCCACAATGTCACACTGTTATACGCAGCTAAAGACGAAGAGCACAATCAGGCAGTGGTAATAAAAGAATATATCGAAAACAAATAATAGACGGCGGCTGCCGTCTTTTTTCTTAGATTTTTAACTTTCCTCTAAAACCGCGTGCTCCATAATAAGAATCGGCTCCATTATGGTAAAGGAAGACTGTGTTGTAACGTTTATCACAGAATAAAGCTCCTCTGAGAGTTCTAATCTCATCAGGAGTCTTAACCCAGCTTGAAGACTTCAGGTCAAAGTCGCCGAACTGCTGCAGGAGTCTGTAATCTTCTTCAGTGAGTAAATCGATGTCAATTTCTTTTGCTAAATCCACAGCCGAGTTATCAGGCTTATATTTCTTTCTCGCTTCAAGGGCAGCTCTATCATAACAAACGCTGCGCCGTCCTTTCGGGCTTTCTTTTGAACAGTCTGCAAAATAAAGCGTGCCGTCAAAATCGATAACGTCAGGTTCACCTTCTGTGGCTTCCATATTGTAAAGTGCAGTGAGCTGTGTATCATTCAGTTTATCAGCGATATTCTGAAATGAGATATTTTCGTGGCGTTCCATATGAGTATTAAAACGGGATTCGAGAGTGTTCAGCAGTTCTTCCTGTTCTGATTGAGTAAGCTTATTCTTTAATGTCATTCAGCATCCTCCGTTTATCTTATTTAGTTAATAATACCATGGTAAACTATACTGATAAGCATATTATACAGAACGGAGAAAGATGATGATAGTAACAACAGGCGGCCGTTATAATGAACATTCATTACAAAAAGCTAAGGATATCGCTATACGTTACAAGCTGGACTTTGTAATGCGTAAAAAGCGCTCTGTTAAAGAACTTCGGGAGCGTTACAATGACGATGTATTAGTCGTTGGAAGAGATGGTATCAGTATTACACCGCTCACTGGAAACGATTCGGTCAAGTACCATCCGAACTTTTCCATGGTCCGTGCTAAAAGATTATTGAAAAATGAACACGACGCCCTGGTCGAAGCGGCAGAACTTACAGCTGGTATGTCATTTTTAGACTGCACGATGGGACTCGGAGCAGATAGTGTTATCGCGAGTTTAACAGTCGGAAATTCTGGCAGAGTAACGGCACTGGAAGACAGTTTAATACTTTACCTGCTGACTAAAGAAGGACTGTCGTCATATGATACGAATATTGGAGTTATCAGCGATGCAATGAAAAATGTTGAAGTGCTGCATGAAGACCACGAGACATATTTAAAAACCTTGGCAGATAACAGTTTTGATATTGTTTATTTTGATCCGATGTTCGAAGAAAAAATCAGTAATTCTGAGAGCTTAAGAGCAATCTCCGCCGTGACACAGTCCAAAACATTGTCAGAAACTGCGATAAATGAGGCAAAACGTGTGGCAGCCAAAAAAGTTGTTTTGAAAGATCACTTCAGAAGCAGACGATTTGAACAATTCGGTTTCATCCAGCAAATCAGAAAGACGAGTAAAGTGCATTACGGAGTTATCAATACTGAGACTGAAGTTGACTCTTAGAAAATAATAATTTATGATATAAGTAACTGAATAAGAAGTTTTCTAGGGTTCCGTTAAATTATTTAAGTCTGGACCGATAGGAAACGCTGGAATTAATTCCAATACACGGAAGGATAAAAGCCTGGGAGAGTAACGAAAGTTATTCTTCCGGGCTTTTTAATTCTTAAATTTAAGAATTAAAAAGGAGAAAATTTATGTGGTTATTAGTCATTATTGCAGCTATGTTTGAAATCGGCTGGGCAACAGGCTTGAAATATGCTGATACGTGGTTTGAATGGGGGCTGACGGTTATTGCCGTTGTTGTCAGCTTTGGACTGCTCGTATACGTATCGACGAAAATGCCGGCAAGCACAGTATACGCGGTCTTTGTCGGTATTGGAGCGGTCGGGACAGTACTGCTGGATATTATTGTTTTCGGCGGAGTATTCAATATTGTCATTATTATTTTTGTGACACTGCTTGTATTTGGAGTTATCGGTCTGAAAACAGTGACAGATTATGAGGAGGATGTTAAATGAGCTGGTTGATATTAATATTGGCAGGATTCATGGAAGTAGCGGGTGTAACAGGTATGTCTTTAATCGGCCAGGGTAAAAAACTAAAAGGCTGGCTGATGCTGCTCATCGGATTTCCGATCAGTCTTGGCCTGCTTGGATTTGCTATGGAAACTATTCCTTTAGGTGTTGCTTATGCTGTATGGACAGGAATTGGAACAGTAGGAAGTGCATTAATCGGAATTATCTTTTATAAAGAATCTGCGAGTTATAAACGTGTTATGTACCTGTCGTTTATCATCATCGCAGTAATTGGTTTAAGACTTGTGACAGGATAAACAACTCTAGTTTCACATGAAACATCAGAAGCAAATACAAAAATTCCGTATGCATTAAATCTGTGACCTGATGTCACTTAAGTTTACAGATGAAATAAAAAATCTGTAGACTTAGGAGGTACCAGGTCACTGCATACGGAATTTTTTTAGTCTTGTTTAAAGACGCTTGTACTGTGTTTAGGCTGTAAGCGTGATTTTGGATCATAAAAAGATTTAGCGTATGAAATTGCTACCGGTGCTTCACCGAAGCCTGTCGCAATCAGTTTAACTTTACCTTCAAATGTCGTTATATCACCTGCAGCAAATATGCCGGGTATGTTTGTTTCCATATGAGCATTAACTTTAATGGAGTTTTTCTCAAGCTCAAGCCCCCACTCTTTTAATGGCCCGAGTGACGAAATATTACCGAAGTTAACAATCAGCTGGTCTGCTTTAATGACTTCTTCAGTACCGTCTTTTGCAGTCAGTACCAGCTCATCAATCTGTCCATTTTCACCTTTTATTTCAGTGACATTCAATGATGTCTTAACTTCCACAGGTGAATCCATTACCTGCTGAACACTCGTTTCATGTGCCGTAAAGCGGTTGCGACGGTGTACCAGTGTTACTGATTTAGCAAGTTCCTGCAGCATCAGTGCCCAGTCGAGAGCAGAGTCTCCCCCTCCGAGTACGACAACATCCTGGTCTCTGAATTTCTCAAGATCTCTAACGGCATACTGCAGTGAAGTTCCTTCGAAATCAGCTTCGTTTTCAAGGCCGATTTTACGCGGCTGGAAAGCTCCGACGCCTGCTGTAATTAAGATAGTTCTTGTAAGGTATTCACCTTGATCAGTTTTCAAAACAAAGTGATCATCTTTGCGCTCGTATGACTGAACTGTTTCTCCAAGGTGAAGGTCAGGTTCTGCATACTGCGCCTGTGTCACGAGATTGGAAACTAAATCTTTAGCAAGGATTTTAGGGAACCCGCCGACGTCATAAATATATTTATCCGGATATAATTCCGTTAATTGACCGCCTAGTTCAGGCAGACTGTCTATCAGTCTGACAGACATCTGTCTCATGCCCGCATAAAAAGTAGAAAATAAACCGGTAGGTCCGCCGCCGATTATGGTTACATCTACAATTTCGTCTTTCATGAATATAACCCTCCAGTAATATACGAAAAATTTTTTTATATTTTCTTTCCATTAAACATTATTGCATAAGGAGGACTGAAAATAAAAGTGTTTGGCATGCTGTAATGCCGATGTAACGCGTAATTCAGACTTTCGAATGACATTATGCTTTACGCGGATCGCGCCAGAAAAATACTGTGATAAAGAATCCGATGACGAGAACACATGCACTGAAGTAGTACGGGAAATCCAAATTTATATCGAATAAGACACCGGCAATAACAGGACCGATAACATTCGCAAGCGATGTGAAAAAAGAGTTCATGCCGCCTGCAAATCCCTGGTTATTACCAGCTATATGTGACAGGAAGGTCGTAACGGCCGGACGTATCAAATCAAAACCTATAAAGATGATAAAGGCGACGGCCATGACAGCCCAGTACGATTCTAAAAATGTAATTGCAAAAACAAGTATTGCTGTATATATAATCGATACCCTTATAATATTCAGCTCGCCGTAGCGGCGCGTGAACGGTTCGAATAAAACTATTTGTGCAAAGGCTCCAATCATGGCGCCGCCTGTAATTGCGATTGCAATATCAGTCGGTGTAAATCCGAGTTTACGGTCGAAATACA
This sequence comes from Jeotgalicoccus halotolerans, assembly GCF_003387165.1. GTDB lineage: Bacteria > Bacillota > Bacilli > Staphylococcales > Salinicoccaceae > Jeotgalicoccus > Jeotgalicoccus halotolerans. The sequence goes on along the minus strand of NZ_QUMW01000010.1, from coordinate 106,706 downwards.
GACTGAAGAAAGATTCAAAAGCTGCGAGTCCAAATGATGATATAAAAATAACGAGGAAGGCAATAAAAAATATCGGTGTAAATAGACGTTTGAAATTACTTGTTGTAACTTCAGTTTTATCAGCTGCAACTTCTGTTATTTTTTTAGGTTCAGAGAGCATGAATATGGCTCCGAATGCTGCCAGTAAACCAAGTGATGCTGCGACGAAAAAAGGCAATCTGGTACCTATTTCAGCCAGCACTCCGCCGATTCCGGGTCCGATAATAAAACCGAAATTTATAGCTGCTGTCATATAACCAAGAGAACGGGCTCTGTTTTTATCAGTTGTTAAATCGACGATAAAAGCAGTTACAGCAGGCATAATACATGCACCGGCCAAACCGCCGAGCATTCGCGAAACAAATAGCACTTCAATCGATTGTCCAATACCGAATAAAAGCTCGGAAAATGCAAAGATAAAAAGCCCGAGAACGATAATAATTTTACGTCCGAACTTATCTGCGGCACGACCTGTAAATGGAGAGAAGATTAATTGCGTAAAAGCAAAAGAGGCGGTTAAATAACCGACACCTGCACCGCTGATATTCAGTTCATTCATAATTGACGGGAGAACCGGGATGACAAGACTTATTCCTAGGAAAATCAGGAAAATACTGCTATATAATAAATAGAGTTGATATTTTTTCTTCATAAAATTGCACCTTCTTACATTTTTGGATATGTTAAAATATATACTACACTTGAAAATAGGGAAATAATAGTAAAAATTGATAAATTGAGGTGGGAACTTTGGCGGAACATAATCACAATCATCATCACGATCATACACATGGGGCGAATAAAAAAGCGCTAACCATAAGTTTAATATTAATCACATCATTTATGATAGTTGAGGTTATTGGAGGAGTGCTGACAAATAGTCTTGCACTGCTGTCAGATGCAGGTCATATGCTGAGCGATGCGATTTCCCTTGCGGTGGCTCTTGCCGCATTTAAGATGGGCGAAAAAAGCGCGGACGCAGCAAAGACATTCGGTTACCGCAGATTTGAAATACTGGCAGCGGTATTTAATGGTGTCACACTGATTATAATTGCTGTGTTCATTACAACAGAAGCTGTCGGCCGCTTTGTAAATCCGCCGGAAGTTGCGTCGGCTGGGATGCTCATAATCGCTTCAATCGGTCTGATTATTAATATTATCGTTGCTAAAATTTTAATGTCCGGGGATACTCATGATAATTTGAATATGAAAGGCGCACTGCTGCATGTACTCGGCGACCTGCTCGGTTCTGTAGCAGCGATAATAGCTGCTTTGTCCATTATGATTTTCGGCTGGGGCTTCATGGATCCGCTCGCAAGTGTTATCGTCGCAGTTTTAATTGCAGTCAGCGGCTTCAGAATACTGCGCCAGTCAGTTAATGTGCTGATGGAAGGTGTGCCGGAAGGCATCGATGTAGATACTATAATTAATAAAATTAACAGTATCGAAGGCGTTGAGGATGCGCACCATCTTCATATTTGGAGTATAACGAGCGGAGTTAATGCCATGAGTGTCCACGCAGTGGTCAACGGCACTCTTAATGTTCATGAAACACAAAAAATTGTCCAGCACATTGAAAATCAGATGAAACATGAAAATATCGGACATGTGACTGTACAGGTAGAGTGCAAGCATCACAGCCACGAAGATGAGCTGCTATGCAACTGATTATTTAATTTCTTAATCAGCTGTATACGGTATATCTTTGCTATTATAGGTTTAAGACAGCATTTAAATAATCATAAGGATAAGGGGCTTGAATTATGAATTACCAAGACATAGATACGCCTGCATTATTAATTGATGAAACTGTGCTTAATAGAAACCTGGAATACATGAGTGCTTACGCGAAAAACAAAAACGTAAAATTACGACCGCATACGAAAACACATAAAATGCCATATTTAGCAATGAAGCAAAGAGATCACGGGGCAACAGGCATTACCGTTGCCAAAGTGGGGGAAGCGGAAATCATGGCTGTATACGGACTCAAGGATATTTTTATCGCCAATCAGATTGTCGGCAAACAGAAACTGGAAAGAATTAAAAAATTGGCTGAACAGATAAATATTTGTTTCGGTGTGGACAGCATTCACCATATCGAAGAAATTGACGAAGTATTTGAAGGTGCCGATAAAAAAGCCCAGGTGCTGATTGAAATTGAAGTCGGCGAGGAGCGTTCCGGTATCATTGAGGAAATCGACTACAAATTACTGTTAAATAGTATACGAGCATCTAAAAATGTGGAACTGAAAGGAATATTCTCCCATGATGGTCATACGTATAAGGCTGTCGACAAAGATGACTGTTATGACTTATTTATGACGGCAACAACCCGTACACTGCATTTTGCAAATATCGCGAGAGATATGGATTTTGATATTGAAACAGTCAGCATCGGTTCAACTCCGCCATTTATGTTCGGTTTCGACATACCTGAGGGAGTGACTGAAATCAGACCGGGAACGTATATCCTGATGGATGGTTCACAATCTAATGCGATTAACTCTTATGATCATTCAGCAGCGAGCGTTTTGACTACTGTAATCAGTAAGCCGACAGATGAACGTGTTATTACAGATGTCGGTGCTAAGGGATTGACAGCGCAGTCGCGCAGCAAAGGGCTGACCGCGACAGAAGGGTTTGGTAAGATTAAAGAATATGATGGAGTTTATGTTTACGGTGTATTTGATGAGCATGCAATTATTTACAACCGTGCATTTAATCAAAGTGTAAATATCGGCGATAAAGTGCGAATTATTCCGAACCATATATGTCCTGTTTCGAATTTATATCATAAAGCTTATCTCATCAATAATGATGAAGTAGTTAAAGAAATAGATATTGCAGCTCAGGGAAAACTTCAATAAAACAAAAGCGTTCCAGTGATTTAATTCACCGGAACGCTTTTGTCATTTTATTTCTATACACCTCTAGGCTTATCTTCGTCAGCATAAGCTTCAAGTTCCTCCTGATATTCTTCAAGAGAGCTTTCTTTATAGTTTTTCATACGCTCTTTATTTGGAGTGATGGATAATCCTAGGTACTTACGCTCATTGTTCGCGTCTTTATAAAAGGCAACCATCATCGCAATAACGACAAAGCTGAAAGGCAGAGCTGCAATAATTGCTGCAGATTGCAGGGCGTTTAATCCTGTTTCTCCGCCTGCAGCTAATAATGTGAAAGCTATGGCGGAAAGAGCGACTCCCCATGTAAGCTTAGTTTTTCCTGAAGGTGTTAAATCACCGTGCGATGTTTGCATGCCGAGAACGAATGTGGCAGAGTCTGCCGATGTGATAAAGAATGATGACACTAATAAGATGGCAAGCATCGATAAGATTGTGCCCATCGGTAATTCATCAAATATAGCAAATAATTGAACTTCGGCCGCCATATTGAAGATTTCATTATTTGCAAGACCTGTTGAAATGCCCGTGATACCGAATACACTGAACCAGATAATAGCAATAACAGTCGGTACCAGAAGTACCGCGATAATGAATTCTCTGATTGTACGGCCTTTGGAAACACGTGCGATGAAGATACCGACAAATGGACTCCAGCTCATCCACCAGCCCCAGTAGTAAATTGTCCATGAACTCAGCCACTCAGTTTTTTGAGCATTCAGAGGGGCAACATCAAAGCTGTTATATAATAAGGAGCTTAAATAGCCGCCTGTGCCTGTCGTCATTACATTTAAGATAAGCATTGTCGGTCCGACAACAAGAATAATGACAAACAATAAACCGGCAAGAATCATATTCAGATTACTTAAATATTGAATACCTTTACTGAGTCCGCTCCAGGAACTGATTAAGAACAGAACTGTGACCACGGTTATAATGATACCCTGTGTCAAAAGACTTACAGGTATGTTGAATAAGTAATTTAGTCCACCGTTAACCTGCATTGCACCGATACCGAGAGATACCGCAACACCTATAACAGTTGCAAAAACAGCGAGGACATCAACAACAACTCCGAGCCAGCCGTCAACAAGATCGCCGAATAAAGGGCGGAGTGTTTTTGAAAGTAAACCAACTTCTCCTTTTCTGAAACTAGAGTATGAAAGGGCTAAAGCGACAATCCCGTATATAGCCCATGCATGAATACCATAGTGAAGGAAGGTTGAGCGCATAGATTCAGCCAAGGCTTCTGTTGTCCCGGGATCTGCGGTTGGTGGTGACATAAAGTGAGCCATTGGCTCTCCGGCACCATAGAATACCAAACCGATTCCCATGCCGGCACTGAACAGCATAGTAATCCAGGAAAGGGTATTGAACTCCGGAGTATCATCCGGCTGTCCTAATTTAAGTTTTCCAATAGGGCTGAAAACGAGAAATACAGAGAAGAATACGATTACTGTGACGAGTATCATGTAATACCAGCCGAAGTAAGTTGTAACCCATCCTGAAATGGAACCTGAAATTTCACCAAATCTATCGGGGAATATTGCCCCTATAATTACAAGAAATCCTACAATAATTGCTGCAAACACGAAAACATATGATATTTTTTTTGACTTCTCAGATGATGACGAATGATTTGTCATTACTTCACTCCTTTTGAGGATTTTTTACACAACGTCTAAATAATAACAATCTACACCGGGCAGTTCAACTGCATATAGAAATAAAAACGAAGAATCGCTAAAAGTACAATAAGAATTACTTATTGCGATACTTTATACATAACCAATTGAAGCTTTCATAAACAAAAAGAGACAAATCCGTAAAGATTTTGTCTCTGTAATGTCTTACTGTTTTTCACTTATTAGTTTGGCTGTTTCAAATAAGGTTTGGACCGCGCTCAGCATGCTGTCTTCGTTCACATCAAACTTCTCATTATGATGTCCCGCCGCAAGATCTGTTCCAAATATGCAGTAAGAAGCCTGTCCGCCGCGTTCCTGTACGCGATTAATGAAAAACGTTGCGTCTTCACTGCCACTCGGTTTATTTTCTTCAAGTTTTGTGACCAGTTTCACACTATCTGCTGCATCCACCAGCACTTGTGCGAGTTCTGTCGAACCGGCAGCACTCCTACCCTCCCCGACAGTTTCTATATGATAATCTACCTGAAACATTTGAGCAGCACCCTGGATTACAGAATGTGCATACTCTTTCATATATTCATTTAATTCGCTTGTTGTACCTCTCGTCTCAATTTTAAGACTGGCACTGTCTGCAATGACATTGCGTCCGCTTCCGGCATGCAGTTCACCAACATTAATACGTGTAGCACCTCCCGAGTGGCGGGGAATAGCGTTTAAGTTAATAACGGCATTGGCAGCAGCGAGCATAGCATTTTTGCCTTCTTCAGGCTGTCCGCCTGCATGAGAGGACACGCCTTTAAAGGATACATCAATTTTAGTAGTGGCAAGAAAACCGTTATTTGATCCTAAGAAATGATTGAACGGAACCCCGGTACCTATATGCGAAGCGATAAAGTAATCAGTATTATTGACAACCCCCGCTTCAACCATTGAGCGTGCGCCTCGGGTGCCTTCTTCAGCCGGCTGGAAGATAAGTTTTATCCTGCCTTTTAAATCATCTTTATTGTCCATTAAAAGTGTTGCGAGCCCGAGTCCGATGGAAGTGTGAACATCGTGGCCGCAGGCATGCATTTCATTATTTATTGAACGGAAATCTTCCTGAAGAGGAAAATGACTGCTGTCTTCCGATTCGTAAATCGGAAGGGCATCCATATCGAAACGAAACGCAATCTCCGGACCTGGAACTCCTGTATCCAGTGTTGCGACAATACCTGTATAGCCTTCTGATACCTGATCCAGGTATTTTGAAACAGCACCGTTTTCTTTTGCCCATTCATAATGTCTGAATGTCTCTTCCTGACCAGGTTTACCCATTGTAAAGCCAGGATGCATTACTTCCCGTCCAATTTTCAAATCGTATCCGAGGCTCTCTAAAGTATCTGCGACGATTGTAGATGTACGCATTTCAAGAAAGCCGAGCTCAGGATGCCGATGGAAGTCCCTCCGCCAATTTATAAGCTTTGTGTGTAATGACACTGTGAATCATCTCCTGGTTAATTATTGTACTCTGTCTTCCAAGAACGTAGAAACACCCGGTCCAAGCGGTAAGCCTGTGAAGTAGAACACTACGAGCAGGATAATCCATGCAAGCAGGAATACTAATGAATACGGCAGCATGAGTGACATATAAGTTCCGATACTTGCATTTTTATCATAACGCTTTATAAACGCTAAAATAATAACCATATAAGGGAACAGCGGTGTAATAATATTTACCGATGAATCTGCAATACGGTAAGCTGCCTGTGTAAAGGCTGGGTCGTATCCGAGCTGCATAAACATTGGAACAAATATAGGTGCTTCAATTGCCCATTTAGCAGAACCTGATGTAATCAGGAAGTTCATAAGTGCGGTAAAAATAACGTAGCCGATAATTAATCCGATTCCTGTAAATTCTACGCTTTCAAGGAACTCAGCCCCATTCACTGCGAGCCAAGTACCAAGGTTGCTCCAGTTAAAGTAAGCGATAAATTGAGCAATCGCAAATACGAGAACAATATAACCTGCCATATCTTTAATGGACTCAGTCATATAATATGTTGCGTCTTTTGTCGATTTAATCTTGCCGGTAGTGATACCGAACGCAATTCCGATTAAAATAAAGAAGATGAGTATAATCGGTACAATACCGTCGATGAATGGTGACGGTATAATACCGCCTTCTTCATTGGTCAGTGGACTATTCGGGAGGAGAATAACTGCGATAATAACAGCCCAGTAAACAACACCTGTTACTATTGCAGCTATCAAACCCTTTTTAGCGTTTGGCAGTTCCTCTGAATCTTCTTCCTCAATACCTTCGCCCTTATATTCTCCGAGACGCGGCTCGACAAAACGCGATGTCAAGAGACCCCCGATAATTGTGAGCATAAATACAGAAATGATATTAAAGTACCAGTTATCAACCGGTGTAATTACGATTGTGTCATCAATTAAACGAGCTGCTTCTGTCGAAATGCCGGATAAAAGTACATCTGTCCCTGCAATGAATAAGTTTGCGGTAAAACCAGCGCCCGCACCGGCGAAACCTGCAGCAAGCCCTGCAAGTGGATGTCTGCCGAGTTTATAGAAAACCAGCGCCCCGAGCGGAGGAATAATAACCGCAGCAGCATCTGATGCTAGGTTCCCCATAATACCGACGAACACCACTGTATATGTAACTAAAAACGGCGGTGATTTTAAAATTGTTTTACGGATAGCATAATCGAGCAGGCCGACTTTCTCAGCCAGTCCGATACCGAGCATCATAGACAATACAAGCCCGAGTGGTGCAAATCCTGTAAAGTTGTCGAGCATAGAAGTCAGTATGAATTGCAGGCCTTCACCGGAAATTAGACTGTTGATAGGTAATTCTTCTCCGTTCCCCGGATGTATTACCGAGGCGTCAAACAAGCTGAATGCCCAAGATATTACTATAATTAAAAACGCCAGTCCGATAAATAGTGCGAATGGATCTGGCAGCTTATTGCCGACGCGTTCAACGACGTCTAGGAATTTTTGAAAAACTCCTTTTTTCTCTGTTTTGTCTGTCAATGAAAACCCTCCCATAATATATTACTTTGTTTTCCCCGATATAATTAAATTTAGTTATAAGCAGGATATAAAGAGCTTACATAAATTTCTGTTAATTGTCCATGCAATTTTTCTTCAGACAACAACGTAAATGATTTTAATATACTTATAGTTTCATTTTTATTATACTTATAAATATAGACGAACAAACGGCAAATAGTAGGAGGCAGGACATGAAAATTGCGTATATCGTTGATAGTACTGCGAGTTTATCAGATGAGCTAGCAAACCGTTCAGATGTATTTCAAGTACACTTATCTGTAACATTCAAAGACGGAACGATTTTTAAAGATACTACGGATGAAACGGCGCTCAAATCATTTTACCAGCGTCTGGCAACGGAAAAAGAAATTCCAAAATCATCTCAGCCTCAGGTCGGTGAATATTATGAAGTTGTCGACCAGATAATTTCAAAAGGTTACGATACTATCATTGCTATTCATATCGGCAAAGGCCTCAGCGGAACTTATCAGAGTGCACAGATGGTTTTAAATGAGTATAAAGAAGAAGGTAAAATTAATTATTATCTTATAGATTCCAATGGTACTTCTTATATTATAGAACATCTTCTCGAACAGACAATCGAACAGATCGAGAAAGGAACCGCCGTGGAAGAGGCTGTCGGAAAAATTGAAAACCTGGTTAAAGACAGCCAGATATATTTAGTTGTGGATGATTTGAATTACCTTGTCAGAGGCGGCAGACTTGGAGCGGGGAGCGCCTTTATAGGCAGTCTCTTTAAAATTAAACCGATTGTATATTTTGCTGAAGACGGCATAGTGAAACCATTTGACAAAGTGCGGACGAACAGTCGTGTTATTAAATTGTGGGAATCAATTATTGAAGAAGCAATGGACAAGTTTAACGGCAAGTTTAAAATTGCGATTGCTCACGGAGATATTGCAGAAGAAGCTCAGCAGATTAAAAAAAGATTTGAAAATATGTATCCGGGCATCAGCTGCCGGGTCGGTTATTTAACACCTGCACTTGGTGTGCATGGAGGTATTGGCAGCAAAGGGCTCGGTATCCTGCCGTATTTAAACTAAAATGAATTACCAGAGTTCCTATGAAAATAGGAACTTTTTTTAATACTTATAAAGAGGTGGAAGCGATGAACCGACGAAAACTGATGAAAGATTATTTTGATGAAGATCTTGCGAAACATTATGCCGAGGATATCGGCCGCGTCTATCCGGATTTTGACAGTGACAGTTTTATTAAAGAAACAGTAATGGAAATTGAAGGCGGACGCATGTCTGAAAGAATTGAAGTATTCTCAAAACAGCTTAAGTATTATCTTCCGGATGATTATATCGAAGCAACAGAGATTATTATAGGAGTACTCGGTCTCGAAAATGATAAATTTTACTTTCCGTTTGAAGAAATGTATTACTACAGGGCATTGTCAAAGTTTATTGAAACATACGGACTCGATTATTTTGACCAGTCAATGAAAGCGATAGAGGAAATTACGAAACGCGATACAGCAGAATTTGCCATCCGTCCTTTTATAAGAAAAGATTACGATAAAGTTGAAGTAGTATTCAAAGTTTGGGGAGAAAGTGAGAACGCTCATTTAAGAAGGCTGGTGACAGAAGGTACAAGGCCCCGTCTGCCGTGGGCAAAAAAACTTCCTTTTTTAAGAGATGATATACAGGAAAACTTCAGACTGCTGCAGCCATTTCTGAATGATCCGTCGAGATACGTTGAAAAATCGGTGGCGAATCATCTAAATGATATATCTAAATACCATCCTGAAGAAGTGATAGATTTTCTTAAAGAAAATATTAGTGAAACATCTCCTTTCATTGTAAGAAGAGCCCTCCGAACGCTGAAGAAGCTTGAGCAGGACGAAGCGCTTGACCTCCTGCAGCAGTTAAAATGAAGATTCTTTCTTTTTAATCATCCTTTAACTATTGTTTAACTCTCCCTTAGCCGAGGGCGGATATTCTGTAAGTAACAAATGAAACATACCGCACAAATGCAGCGGAAAAAATTTTGGAGGATGATTGACATGAAATTGAATAAGAATCTTTTAGCTGGCGGCGTACTGGCATCAGTCTTTGTTTTAGGAGCATGCGGTGCAAATACAACGGCAAGTGCCGATGATATGGAATGGGAAACTGAAGAAAGTAACGGCTCAGTCACAGTCAGAGACAACGCTGAAAAGAATTAGGTACAACAGCCTAGGAAGCGGTGGACAAAGCACTTAAAGAATTCGAGGGGACAGTTACAGATGTTGAATACGATGAAGATGAGGGCGCCTTGATTACAGTAAATGTTTTCAAGGGTATCGTTGATAAATTATATGGCTCGAAATAGATGATGATTATTTTGAAGACTAGTACATTCGTTGACAGAGATGTTGATAAGTTATATAATTTGATGGATTTGAAGCCCCTGAGGAGTAATATCATGACGAGAATGGAAGAAAGTTTAAAAGCATTTGTCGGTATTAAAAGAACAAATGATATTTTGGAGAAGCTGGTAAAGAATGATGCACAGCAGTACGGACTGAATATCAGCGAGTTTGCAGTCCTGGAACTTTTATATAATAAAGGTCCCCAGCCGATTAACCGCATTCAGGAACGGATATTGATTGCAAATTCAAGTACGACTTATATACTGGATAAGCTGCAGCAAAAAGGCTATATAATCCGGAAACGTGATGAGAATGACAGACGCAGTATGAAAGCGGCATTGACTGAAGAAGGAGAAAGCCTGATTGCACGGATTTTCCCTGCACACAGCGAACTTCTTGCAGGTTTGTTTACTGCCTTAAGTGACGAAGAGCTGAGTGCTTTCAGAGAGATGCTGAAAAAAATCAGTGCCAGTGCGCACAGCAGTAATTAAAAATACGGGGTTATTCGAGCGGTACACAAACGTGTACCGCTTTTTTTATATTCCAAACTGTTCTATAGTAATAATAATATTAAAATGAAGGAATGTGTGATTATGCTGGAACAACTAGAGAAAGATGAGTTTGAACAATTATATACATTGATGACGGATTCATTTCCGCCGTCGGAAATAAGAAATTTTAAAAGACAGCAGATGCTGCTGGATAAGCCGGATTATAACGTTTATATATTGCGCGAAAATGGCGAAATACTGGCGTTCTTTGCAGAATGGACCAATGCAAAATACCGCTTCTTAGAACACCTCGCAGTGAATGAAAAACATCGTTCGCGAGGTCTCGGTTCAAAAACGCTTCAGGCATATACCGATATGAGCAGTAAACCTGTTGTCCTCGAAGTGGAACCGCCTGAAGATGAAATACAGAGACGACGCGTAAAATTTTATGAGAGAAATGGTTTTCATTTATCCTCTTACAGTTATATTCAGCCTGTAATTAATGTAGGCTACGATACTGTCCCGCTCGTCATGATGACATATCCGGAGCCGCTCGATAACAGTACGCTTGAAGAAATTAAAGACTGGCTCGATCAGACTGTTTACAAATCGTAATTAAAAGTTTAACGGGGGATGGAAATGGATTTTATAGAACGGGGAACTAAAAGTTATAAACAGACAGCACTCGCTTTTTTCGCCGCAGGCTTTAATACATTTGCGATACTCTATGTAGTACAGCCGATTCTGCCTGATTTAACTGCTTACTATGGTGTCACTCCGACAGCTGCAAGTTTCTCGCTTTCCGTAACAACATTTACTCTCGCAGTCAGCATGCTGACTTTCGGTTCTATTTCAGAAGCAGTAGGACGTAAAAATATTATGATAGCATCAATGCTGGCTGCTTCGGTCCTATGCATACTTACTGCCTTCAGTCCGACATTCAGCTCATTAATTGTTATGCGGGCAGTGCAGGGGGTGGCGCTTGCCGGCCTGCCTTCTATTGCGATGGCCTATCTTGGAGAAGAAATTCATCCCCGGAGCCTCCCGGGCGCGATGGGATTATACATAAGCGGAAATGCTCTTGGTGCAGTATTTGGCCGTGTTTTTTCAGGTGTAACAGCAGGATTATGGGGATGGCAGTATGGTCTGATTGGCGTCGGTGCAGTCGGTCTGTTTGCAGCATTTATTTTCTGGTATGCATTGTCTCCTTCCAAGCATTTCGTGAAGAGAGATTTCAATGTTAAAGAACTTCTTAAATCACTGACCGGCCACATTAGAAACCCGCTGCTGCTTATTTTATTTATAATGGGTTTTCTGCTTCTCGGAACAAATGTTTCTCTTTATAACTATGTTTCATTCGTGCTGATAGAAGATTATAATATCAGCCAGACCCTGGTCAGCTGGATTTATCTGATTTTTCTCGCGGGTGTTTTAAGTTCGATGTTTTCAGGAAATCTTGTTTACAGGTTTGGTAAAGTAGTTATGCTTTATGCGGGGATTATTGTTGCGATTACAGGGCTTGTTACAGTGCTCCTGCCATCTGTATGGATGATTATTGCCGGACTGATATTGTTTACGTTCGGATTCTTTATCGCACATTCGCTCACGAGCGGCTGGGTCGGGAATATTGCACACAGCAATAAAGCCCAGGCATCATCACTCTACCTGTTTTTTTATTATACTGGTTCTAGTGTAGGGGGGACCCTTGCGGGGGTATTCTGGATGCAGGGTGGCTGGCTTGGGGTTTCAATGATGAACATTGGATTTTTAACGTTATGTCTGATTTTGTTCATGCTGTTTTTGTATTTGCTGAAACGGAGAATATGGCATTTCAAATAAAAAAACGCCCTTATGGGCGTTTTTTTATTTTATGAAAAATAACCTTTAATAGATTTTACTTCTAAAAATTCTTCTATGCCGTAATCGCCCCATTCACGTCCTATGCCTGACTGCTTATAGCCGCCGAATGGTAAAGTGCTCGGGCCTCCGCAATCATTAATACTGATTGTGCCGGCTTCGATGGAACGTGCAACATACTGAAGTTTTTCTTTGTTCTTGCCGACAACATAACCTGCAAGTCCGTAAACAGTGTCATTGGCTATGCGGATTGCTTCTTCTAAATCGTTATAAGTAATGACGCTCATTACAGGACCGAAAATTTCTTCCTGAGCAATAGTCATACTGTTATCAACTTCGGTAAATATCGTCGGTTTAACGAAATATCCTGTATCGAGACCTTCTGGTTTCCCTGTACCGCCGTGATACAGTGTTGCGCCTTCTTCCTGTCCTTTTTCAATATAACTCTGTACGCGGTCGAACTGTTTTTTGCTGATAAGCGGACCGACTTCTATGCCTTCTGCTCTTGGATCACCGACTTTTACAGTGCTGATTTTCTTTTTCAGTTTCTTTAAAAACTTATCTTTCTGTTCTGCCGGTATGAGTGTGCGGGTGCCCGCTGTACATACCTGACCGGTATTTCTCACTACTCTGTTTACCGCAGAAGCTGCAGCATCATCCAAATCTGCATCATCCAGTACGATTAAAGGAGATTTACCGCCGAGTTCCAGGGCTACTTTTTTAAAGTCAGCTGCTGCTTTTTCCATAATACTTTTGCCTGCCCGTCCAGAACCGGTAAATGACATCATGCGGACATCGGGATGTTCACTGAGCGGTGTGCCAACGTTTTCACCATCGCCGTTTACGAGATTAAAAACTCCTTTAGGCACGCCGGCTGCCTGGAAAATCTCTGCTAAAATACATGCGGTAACCGGCGTCTCTTCACTTGGTTTTAAAACTACCGGAGAACCAGCTGCGAAGGCCGCTGATAATTTTAAGGCGGTCTGATTGGTCGGGAAGTTCCACGGTGTAATTAAACCGGCCACCCCGATACTTTCCTTCACAATGAGTGCATCGTCCCGCTGTTCTTCAAACTCAAATGTATCGAGTGTTTCTGCAGCAGTTCTGAAATGATTTAACCCAGCGTTATAGTGGGACTTCTCAGACACTGAGAGCGGCGAACCCAGTTCGTTTGTAATAGTTTCTATCAAATCATCTTTCCGTTTCTCATATTCATCTGCAATGCGCTCTAGCATTTCCTTGCGTTCTTTTACAGGAGTATTGCGGAATTTCAGATAAACGCTGTGTGCGGCAGCGACTGCTTTGTCTACATCTTCTGAGTTCCCTGCAGCGACAGTCGCAAATACATCTTCTGTAGCCGGATTAATAACTTCTATAGTTTTACTGCTTGCGCTGTCTGTCCATTCACCATTTATAAATTGCTGATTATATTTAATCAAAGTGGAATCCTCCTAATTTGTTTATATCTGTAATAGTTATATATATATCCAATACTGTACTTTTTGAAACAAAAAGCATATAAAAAACCTGAAGAAAATCTTCAGGCTGACTGTTTATTTACGGAATGTTGAAAGGAAACTCAACGTGTTCAGACCGAACAGTCCGAGTGCTTTTTTACTTCCCTCATAACCGTGACCCGCTTTCAGATGTTTTAAGATAGCGACACCGAGGACAGTGTTAATTAGGAACGTTCCGATACGTGTAAAAGTTTTTCCGAGGAACGACAGGAAAAGGAAAATTGAACCGACAGCTTCAAAATAGCCGGCGATTTTCATCTGGTCTTTGTTGACATTGAATTCCGATTCAAAATCTTCGCCGAGATTTCCTTCAGCTTTAATCTTGTCGAGACCGCCTTCAAATACTTTAGAACCTACATATAAATTAACGAGATATTTCAGCATATTTTGCCTCCTGAAAATAATTTTTAAAATAGACAATTATTAATTATATGACCACTTTAACATAAGGATAAACATAAAATTGCAATAATTAAAATTGACTAAAAATTTTTCGTATGGTAACTTAATTTCATTGTAATTTCCTGAAAGGCTTTTCAAAAAATACACCATTATATATAAATATTTGGGGGTTTTGACAATTAACGAGCTGATAGGCATTGGTCTTCTTCTGGTTATTTTACTATTTTTCACTTTGTTTACTCACTTTGCACCTTACGGTTCAAAAGTTATGGGTGCTTTTGCAGGTGCTGCAATCGCTACATATTTGGTTGAAGCTTTAAATGCATTTGTTATCGGAGACCTTTTTGACCTCGAGTTTTTCCAGACTGCTGGAACAGTGGCAGGGAGTTTGGATGGCACGATAGTAGTTATGCTCGTCTGTCTGGCTATGAAAGTTAATCCCGTAAACTCTGCAATTCTGGCTGCAGGTTTTGGTGATATGGGACTGATTCCGGGGTTGTTTGCAGCATATATTGTATCATTTGGAGTACTCTGGCTGCAGCGGGTTATTCCTAAAGGGCTCGATTTTATCATTGTAATTTTAATCGCTTTGCCGGTTATCCGTCTGCTGGGTTTATTTATTACACCGCTTATAGACAACTCACTGCTTGAAATAGGAACGATTATTCAGACTGCTACCGATACAAGTCCACTGCTCATGGGGCTGATGCTTGGGGGCATTGTTACAGTAGTCGGTATTTCGCCGCTCAGCTCCATGGCATTAACTGCTCTGCTCGGCCTGACAGGCGTGCCGATGGCAGTAGCTGCCTTATCCGCCTTTGCTTCTTCGCCGGCAAACGCATGGTTGTTCTATAAACTTAAAATAGGAGATTTAAAATCGATTATTTCAGTAGCAATCGAGCCGCTTTCGAAAGCAGATCTGATTACTGCAAATCCTATACCTATGTACGTGACTAACTTTATAGGCGGCGGTTTATCGGGGATGGTTATTGCGATGTCGGGAATGGTAAATGATGCTCCCGGTACAGCAGCACCGGTGCCCGGATTGCTGGTAATGTTCGGTTATAATCCTGCAGCACAGGTTTTAACATATGCAGCAATATGTGCAGTGATCTCATTCCTTATTGCAGTAGCAGGTTCTTATGTATTCAGAAATACTAAAATTTATAACAGTGAAGTGCTTAACGATTAATTATAAGAAGGCTGGAACAAAAGCTTGAGGACAATAAGAGAAATGGCTTGGAAATCTTGATTTTAAGACTTCCAAGCCATTTTTTTTATAAAATGAATAGTATTAATACAATAATATATTTCAGATTCACTTAATGCAAAAATTTATGTGCAGAAAAATAAAAAAATTCAAGACTTTGAAAGTATTGTGACATATTAAACGATAAAGGGTAATGAGAAGTAAATCATGTTATATTAGTAGTAAATCCAAAGAGATATTAAAGGAGAGATTGTCTAATGGCAGACAAGAAGGAAAAAGAAAAGAAGGGTTATAAGCCAGTCTGGATTATCGTTGCTTTCTTAGTTTTAGTAATCATTAACTTTTTACCTGCTCCGGAAGCACTCGGGGTCATCGGACTCAGAGCACTGTCAGTTCTGGCATTCGCGGTAATCATGTGGGTAACAGAGGCTGTTAAATACCCGGTCTCTGCAGTAATGATTGTCGGTTTGCTTATTATTTTACTCGGGCTGTCACCGGTGCCTGCAAATGATATTGGCGCCGCACTTGATGTGCCTGACGGCACAGAACAATTTGGTACAAGAAATGCCCTGTCGTTAGCTTTTTCAGGTTTCTCAAGCTCGGCATTGGCACTCGTCGCAGCAGCCCTTTTTCTTGCCAGTGCCATGCAGATTACCAATCTGCATAAGCGTCTCGCTCTCTACGTATTGAGAATTGTTGGAAATAAAACGAATGCGATTGTATTGGGAACGATTCTGGTCTCGATTTTACTGGCCTTTTTCGTCCCGTCAGCAACGGCAAGAGCAGGTGCAATCATACCGATTTTAATAGGTATGGTCGCAGCCTTCGGTATGTCGAAAGATAGTAAACTTGCTACCTTATTAATTGTTACTGCTGTACAGGCAGTATCAATTTGGAACGTCGGCATCAAAACTGCCGCAGCACAAAACCTCGTAGCCGTCGGATTTATTAACGAAGCGATGGGCGAGGATGTATCGTGGATTGACTGGTTTATCTATGCAGCGCCGTTTTCAATTATAATGAGTATACTTCTTTACTTTGTAATGACACGTTTCTTTAAAGCCGAAACTGATGAAATCAGCGGCGGCCGGGAGCTTATTGATAAAGAACTTGCGGAACTCGGCCCGATTAAACCTATAGAATGGCGCTTAATTATAATCGCTACGCTGCTGCTCATCTTTTGGGCTACAGAAGGTATATTGCATCCGTTTGATTCATCTTCAGTTACGTTAATTGCTCTTGCACTTATGCTGTCGCCTAAAGTCGGTGTGTTTACCTGGAAAGAAGTGGAAGGCACAATTAACTGGGGAACAATTATCGTATTTGCGATTGGGATATCACTCGGTACCGTTCTGCTACGAACAGGTGCAGCACAATGGTTATCCGATGTAACATTCGGTGCGATGGGGCTCGATGCATTCCCGCTGGTTGCAGTCATTGCGCTTGTTTCTGTATTTAACATTATTATTCACCTCGGATTTGCGAGTGCAACTTCACTTGCATCTGCGCTGATCCCGGTATTTATCGCGTTAACAACTACGCTGAATATGGGGGATGCATCACTTGGTTTTGTACTGGTTCAGCAATTTGTTATTTGTTTCGGATTCCTTCTGCCGGTAAGTGCACCGCAAAATATGCTTGCTTACGGAACCGGAACCTTTACAGTAAACGACTTACTGAAATCCGGTATCTTCCTTACAGTCGGAGGCTATCTGCTTATTATTCTTCTGTCTGCGACATATTGGCAGTGGATTGGTCTGCTGTAAAAGAAATGGATATTAGCCGTTCTCTTTAAGAGAGCGGTTATTTTTTATTTTAGAATGTCTTGGGCTGGATGCACTCCTTGCTGTACAACATTATAAGATGAACTGAAAAAGGACAGCTGACGTCAGCTGTCCTTTTTTATTTAAATAATAGATGCAATATAAAATGTAATTACCGATAATAAAATCGATGTAATAACTAAAGCGTAAAGCGGCTTTAATGCTTTTTCCCGGATGGATTGCAGTGAAACACTGAGACCGAGACCAACCATGGCCATAACCATGAACAGAGTGGTCAGCTGATCAATTACTGCGCTCAACCCTTCAGGTATTGTGATAAATGTATTTAAGATTGCTATCAGGACGAAAAAGAAAAGAAAGTAAGGAATATCAACTTTTCCGCCGGTTTTCTTATGCTGTTTTCTGGAAACGAAATACATCAGCAGAAAACTTACAGGAATAAGCAGAAATACTCTGCTTAATTTAGAAAGTAAGGCCATTGCCATACCCTCGTCATTCGCACTGCCCCCTGCCAGTACAACCTGAGCAATTTCATGGAGACTGAGACCGCTCCATACACCATATGTAATATCATTCATATCGAATAATGGGCCGATAAATGTATAGCTGAGGGCAAAGACTGTTCCCACAACAGAAATCAAACCGATACTGATAGCAGTATCTTCTTCTTTCGCCTTGATGATTGAACTGACTGCAGATATCGCCGCAGCCCCGCAAATTCCAGTTCCTGCAGCCAGCAGAAACATAATTGATGAATTAGTTTTAAAATACTTATTCAATATATGCATAAGGGTAAAACTGAACACGATGACACCGATGCCTAGAAGAATCATAATCCAGCCATCGCTGATAATTAATTGCAGGTTAAGTTTAAAACCGTACAGTACGATAGCAAAACGCAGAAGTTTTTTGGCTGAAAATGTAATTCCGGGACGTAAAGCTTCAGGATAGCCGAGAGTCTGCCTGTAAATTACGCCGATAACAAGTGCTACTGCCAGTGCGCCGATACTTGAAATAACCGGTAACTTTGAGAGCGTAATGCTTAAAACAGCGACGATAAAAGTAAATAAAATACCAAAAATAAATGTTCTGTTGAAATATTTATATATCATATTTGTGCACCTCATTAATGATAATAGTAGCACTTTAACAAGATTGTGGGAATCAGGAAAATGAATCATGGAAAAGGTATAAAATTAAATAGGAATTTTCTAATTATTGAAAGCGTTTTTATGTTAAGATTGCTGGTAAGAAAGTAAAAAAATTGAAAGGGGACTAATTTAATGAAAAAGAACCAATGGTTTTTAATGATGTTGTCTGCAGTTTTGCTGGTTTTAGCAGCATGCGGGGATGACTCAGGTGACGAACAGGAGAGCAGCGGAGAGTCAGGGGATGTTGCAGGCGGAGAGGACTGGATCGAAAATGTTACTCTGCTTACAGGCGGCGAAGCCGGAGTCTACTTCCCCTTAGGAGTTGCGATGGCTGATATTATTGATTCTTCTCTCGATAATGTGAGTGCTACGGGTGTATCTTCTGGAGCATCTGTTTCTAATGCGGAACAGTTAAATAACGGAGAAGCCCAGCTCGCTCTCGTGCAGAATGACATCGCATTTTACGGTGCTGAGGGAAGTAATATGTTCAGTGAAGTTCTCGATAACTACAGCGGTGTATTCACTATTTATCCTGAAACAGTTCAGCTGGTTACTTTAGCGGACTCAGGTATTGAATCAGTGGCTGATCTTGAAGGAAAACGTGTTGCTATCGGTGACATGGGATCTGGAACGGAAGCAAATGCTAATCAGATTATCGAAGCACATGGCATGACAGTTGACGACATTGATGCTCAATACTTAGACTTTGCGGATGCTTCTACTAACTTGCAAGATGGGAACGTTGATGCTGCTTTTGTTACTGCAGGAACACCGACCGGTGCTATTCAGGAACTAAGTGCAAGTGCAGATGTGAGAATTGTGAGTTTTGATGAAGATGCAATGGATAGTCTGATGGAAGAATACACTTATTATACAAAACAAGACATCCCTGCAGATGCATATGATAACTTTGACAGCACAGCATCTACAGTTGCAGTGCAGGCGATGCTGATTGCTTCCAATGATATTCCGGAAGACCAGATGTACGAAATGACTAAAGCAATTTTTGATAACCTGGACCAAATGGCGAATGCTCATGTCCGCGGGGAAGAGCTGTCACTTGATACTGCAGAAGAAGGTATGTCAATCGATCTGCATCCGGGTGTTCAGCGCTATTATGATGAGCAGTGATTAAATGAGTAAAGATAACTGTAAAAAGGCATTGCATATACGCAATGCCTTTTTATCCCTTACAAGTCTTTTTATCCTCCTGGAGATAGCGATAATATTTCAGCTGAATCAGCCGTTAAAAATTATTATTGAAGATATGAGCACTGAAGAAAAGCTGTTTGTACAGAATATTGAATATGGAGAA
This sequence comes from Jeotgalicoccus halotolerans, assembly GCF_003387165.1. Classification (GTDB taxonomy): domain Bacteria; phylum Bacillota; class Bacilli; order Staphylococcales; family Salinicoccaceae; genus Jeotgalicoccus; species Jeotgalicoccus halotolerans. Next base: position 86,954 of record NZ_QUMW01000010.1, on the reverse strand, counting down.
CAGTTTGCAGTGAATTATATACATTCTGTCGAACGTTCGCCGGTAAGTGAAGTTTTTGAAGTGCGGAGTGATGGAATTTATACGATGGAAAGTCATACAGAATCGTTTGGGGCAGGTATGCCTTATGAGGGTGAAGATGTCGAAATAGATGATGGGAAGTTCATCATCAAAAATATAAATCGTAAAGTACATGGAGGTACGTTGCGAATCAGACCTTCCTCAGTGTTTCCTCACCATATTGTAATAGGGGACAAAGATATCCTCATTTCTGAGGCACCTTATAAAGGGAAAAATTTAGAAGTGAAATTAATGAAAGGTTATTTTAGAGGTGATTAACTAATGGATGCTAAAGAACAACAGAAATTAATTCAGGAATTGGAAGGCAGCGACAGAGATCTTGGAAAGAAGCTGACGATACTGGTTAGTTCGCTTTCTATTCTGCTGGCGGTATTCCATCTTTATGTAGCAGGGTTCGGCTTGCCAGGCATCGGCTCAAAAACATTTTTGATTATTCACCTTACGCTGGCAATAGTACTGGTGTTTTTAATTTTTCCGATCAAAAAAGGAACATCTCAAAAAACAATTCCGATATATGATTTTATTCTAGCAGCAATATCGCTTCTGTTAGGGATATATTTAATACAAAGACAGGATGCACCAGAAATAATGTCAGCACGTCCAACAGATTTAGATTTGATTATGGGTGCGCTATTTATCGTTATTGTTATCGAAGCGACCAGGCGGGTTGTTGGTTTGCCGCTTGTAATTATTGCGCTGATAGGAATCGGTTATTTCTTTGCCGGAGAATTTTTACCTGGACAGTTTTACCACAACAGAGGTGACTTCTCAAGATTCGTATACGAAATTACATACAGAAGTAATGGTATCTTCGGCACGCCAATATACGCTTCCGCCCAGTTTGTATTTATTTTTATACTATTTGGAGCAATACTCGAGTCAACTGGAGCTGGAAAGATGTTCATTGATCTTGCCATACGCGGATTTGGTAAATACAAAGGCGGGCCTGCCAAAGCAAGCGTGGTAGCAAGCGGAATGATGGGAAGTATCTCAGGCAGTTCGACTGCGAATGCGGTGACTACGGGAACATTTACAATTCCTTTAATGAAGAAAGTAGGATTTCCGCCGCATGTTGCCGGAGGCGTTGAGGTTGCTGCATCATCGAGTGGGCAGTTTCTTCCTCCTGTAATGGGGGCTGCTGCATTTATAATGGTGGAATTTACAGGTATTCCTTACTTTGAAATTATTAAAAGTGCGTTGATACCAGCGCTGCTTGCCTATGTCGGAATATTGTTCATGGTTCATTTCGAAGCCAACAAACATAATATATCCGGTATCGACAGGTCTGAAATGACATCGGCAAGAAAGCTGCTGCTCAGTCAGGGTTATCTGATTGTACCTATTTTAATATTGCTTTACTTCCTGGTAGTTGAAAGAGCGTCAGTTAATGCTTCGGCATTTTACTCGATTATCGCCATGATTATTATTGCTTTTTTTGCATATCGTTTTAAAGAAAGTATGGGACGGACGATTATATTTGCCGCAATATTACTGGCTTTAACGTTCTCTATGCAGTATTTAATTGTATTTGTGAATCAGGGTCTGTCAGTATTCGATAATGCGCTCGGTTTAGGTCTGTTTAATGCTGAAACTATCCGCTGGCGCAGTCCGATATTTACCATGGTGCTCGGCGGTATTATTGTCGCTCTGCTTTTTGCGATATTCCAGAAGATGACCAAGCGGGATGTGGCGCCGCAAAAGTACGGCTTTAAACAGCTGCTGGAAGGTTTCGATAAAGCATCCAGAAACGCCTTAAGTATTGTTGTTGCTTGTGCGACAGCAGGTATTCTGATCGGCGTAATCACAACGAGCGGCTTATCAACTAAATTCACAAGAATAGTCATCAATTTTTCAGACACGCTTGAAAGTACGCTGCCGAACTTTATGATTACTGATAATACTCAGCTGTATATTGCGCTTATTCTGACGGTATTTGCATGTCTCTTGCTTGGTATGGGGCTGCCGACCACGGCGACGTACGTAGTGCTTGCGGCTGTTATAGCTCCTGTGCTGACAAACCTTGGATTGCCGATCATAGTGGCACACTTGTTTGTATTGTACTATGGTGTTCTTGCTGACGATACGCCTCCGATCAATCTGCCGGCGTATGCGACAGCTGGTATAGCGAAAGCAGGGCCGATCAGAACTGGAGTGCAAGGTTTTAAATATGACTCGGCTGCGCTTCTTCTGCCGTTTATGTTCGCAATAAACCCTACAATTCTGCTGATTACAGACGCAAGTGCAATGGAAATGATCTGGGCAATTATAACAGCGGCAGTCGGTATGGCGATGTTTGCGTCCTTTATACAAAACTTTATGTTTGTGAAATATAATATTGCAGAAAGAATCATTGCTGTTATAACGGCTCTCTTGTTTATCCAGAGCGATCTTATAACCGATTCAATAGGTTTCGGTCTGTTCATTCTGCTTGTTCTCTATCAGCTGTATAAGAAGAAAAAGAGAGAACCGGCGGCAGCTTAATAAAAAAGAAAGTGAAACACGCGGCCGTAAAATACGGCCGCGTGTTTTTAAGTTCAGTATAGGTTTACTTATCTTCTTTTAAAATTCTTTCAGTTTCTTCAAATTCCTGTTTCATTTCCGGTTGAAGTTCACTCTGAGTCATCTTACTTACGATGATACCTAACAAGGTAGCGACGATTACACCAGGAACGATTTCATACAAACCTGTACCGAATGTACCGGCTGCAATCCATATAATAACAGTTGCGGCCCCACCGATGATTGACGCGATAGCACCAGAACGTGTCATGCCTTTCCAGTGCAGAGCCATAACTATCAGAGGACCAAATGCAGCACCGAAACCGGCCCATGCATTGGCGACAATATCAAGAATGACTGACTCGTCATCCCATGCTATAACAATTGCAACAAGCGCAACAATAATGACAGATATTCTTCCGACTAAAACAAAAAGTTTGTCTTGTTCTTCTTCGGATTTGGTTTCTGTCCCGCCGATCATTTTCAGACGAATCATTTTATAGAAATCCTGAACAAGCGAACTTGAAGTGACTAACAGCTGAGATGAAATAGTACTCATAATAGCTGCTAAAATTGCTGCCAGGAAGAATCCGCCGACTAATGGATGAAATAATACCTGACTCATTAGAACCAGAATCGTTTCGGCATCTGCTACTTCGTGCCGGGTAGCATCCGTAAATGCGATACCAAGTAACCCTGTTAAGCAGGCTCCGATTAGTGAAATTGCCATCCAGATAATACCGATACGTCGTGCCTGAGGAACAATCTTATGAGATCTTATCGACATAAAGCGGACGATGATATGCGGCTGTCCGAAATAACCGAAGCCCCATGCCAGGTTACCGATAATAGTAATAATAGAAACCCCGCTGATTAAGGACAGATAGTTGATGTCCGCTATCGCGCCGAGCTCTTCTATTCTTACAAACGGCTCAATGCCTTGTCCTGTGAGAGTCATCCATGTGGCAATCGGAATCATAACGATAGCAATAAACATTATCGTCCCTTGGAAGAAGTCGGTCAGACTTACAGCAAGGTAACCGCCAAAGAATGTATAGATTACAACGACTCCTGCTGTAAGGAATAGGCCCCAGTGATACGGCAGGTTAAATGCACTCTCGAACAATTTACCGCCTGATACCATGCCGCTCGCTGTATAAACAGCGAAGAATATAACGATTACGAGGCCAGCTATAATTCTCAGCATGTGCTTGTGGTCTTTAAAACGATTTTCAAAAAAGTCCGGAAGCGTAATTGAATCGTGGGAAACTTCCGAGTATACACGGAGTCTCGGAGCGACCACTATGTAGTTTACGTAGGCACCAATTGTTAAACCGGCGGCAATCCAAATACTTGAAAGTCCGACGCTGTACATACTGCCCGGAAGCCCCATCAGCATCCAGCCTGACATGTCGGAAGCCCCGGCGGACAAGGCGGTAACCCATGGACCGATGTTGCGCCCGCCGAGCATATACTCGTTAAGGTTTGATGTGGACTTTTTATAAGCGTATATTCCGATTGCAATCAGAAGGATAAAATACACTGCCATCATCAAATATTGTTCCCAACCCGCTGTAAACGTAAAAGCGGATCCTGTTACTGTGTTAAGAATCAAAATAAATCCTCTCCCCTTTGCAAAATAAATTCGAGCTGTTTGCAGAATTTAAAATCAATTACACAAACATATGAAAATTCCATCTTTTTAAATTAAAAGAATAGAATTACACCTAAGCCGATTATAACCATCATGGCTTGTTATTACAATGCGAATCGGGGAATAGTCTGTGAATTCAAATACAAATCCGCCCGGCATACCTGATACCGGGCGGGTTGAGTGAATGATATTTTACTTGTAAATATACTCTAAAACTTCAATTGCCTGTTCAACAGAATTTGTAACGACATTTGCTTTATTTGAAATTTCTTTTAATGGATGAATTAATTTCTCTGGACGCACTAAAATCAACGGTTTGCCTGAGTTAATTGCTGTCGTCGCATCCATTGCTGTATTCCATTGCTTGTATTCCTCTCCAAACAAGGCAATAACTACGTCAGCTTTGTTCATTAAAACCTGGGTGCGCAGATTATTAATACTGGATGCTGCATCATCGCGGTAATATTTATTCGGCTGCTCACCTAAAATATTTTCACCGATGTCATCCGATAAATCGTGATCCGTCTGAGGTGATACAAAAGTTAACGGTAAATCTTTCTCTTTGGCCAGAGCCTGAATTTTGTCTCTCCAGCTGCTGTGAATCTCGCCTGCTAAATATACTGTTAAATCCATGAAACAACCTCCTATTAGTCATTGCATATTAGTATATACCCTAATCTATTTATGGTAAAATATTTAGAGTAGATTAATTATCCAGAGAAAGGAATAGACCGATATGAAAGTGGCATTATTTGATTTTGACGGGACTTTATATCCGCATGAAACCTTTGAAACACTTCGTGCACATTTAAAAAATCACCCGAAATTTAAAAAGAACTATAAGCATTTTGTTCGCTATTTTGCGCCGACTTATTTTGGCTATAAAATGAAAATGGTGACGAAAATTAAAATGCAGCACAGAGCGTTGGAATCTTATATACTTTCATTTAAAGGTTATTCCAAACGTGAAATTGATGAATTTTTTTCGGATGTTGCCGCTTCGATGAGTAACGAGCTCAGGACTTCGTTGCTTGAAAAAATTCAGCAGCTGAAACAGGACAACTACTATGTAGTACTGATTTCAGGCGCTTTTATACCTTTATTGGAAGCATTATTTAAAGGTGTGGGTTTTGATTATATCGTCGGCTCAAAAATTCATTATAATGGTGATAAGCTGGATTATAAAACGCGGTTTGAACGCATGTTTGCTGAACGCAAAATTGATATTATAAAGGAACACTTCCAAAACAAAGAAGTGGACTGGCTGAACAGTCAGGCCTACAGTGACAGTATAACGGATCTTAAAATGCTGGAGCTTGTGGGTAAACCAGTAGCAGTTGCACCGGACAGCGACCTGAGATCAGTTGCGCAGGACAAAAATTGGAAAATATTAAATGATATTTAGGAGGATAAACTGTGAGTTTAATTAACTTAACCGAAGCGGATCTTTATCCGACAGAGAAATTCGGACCATCACTTGAAGGAACTTTATTATATAAAGTCAGAGACCAGGCACATTTCCCGGGTGCATATATGACGACGAATGAACGGCTGTTTATGAATGTCGATATGAATGGCGAGCCATATACCAGAGTATTTGCCTACACGGATATCGTGCGTGCATTTGTTGAGGATGATGTGCTGTTTATCGCATTCCCAGAAGGTATGGGTAAGATTGCGATGGTTGACATAGTGTCTGGAAGTGCAGATGAATTTGCTGAATACGTGAATGAGAAGAGTGGAAAATAGACTTACTGAGAATGTACTGGGACAGTGCATCTTTTTTGAGTTTAATTAGTATAACACTTTTAACAAATAGTATGACACATTTCATGATATGGCTTTCAGGATCCAAGAAAAAGGAGTATACTGTTACTGAATATTAATATATTAAACATGGATAAGGGGCATCAATTTAAGTATGACTACTTCTATTAGCAAAACGGATGTGGTTCTGATTGGTGGCGGGATTATGAGTGCCACGCTTGGAACACTATTAAAAGAATTAAAACCTGACTGGAACATTAAAGTTTTTGAAAAACTTGATGATGTTGCAGTCGAGAGCTCGAACGCATGGAATAATGCCGGCACAGGGCATTCGGCACTGTGCGAACTGAATTATACCCCGGAACAGGCTGACGGCTCGATAGAAATTTCAAAAGCGATTAAGATTAACGAGCAGTTCCAGATTTCGAAACAGCTCTGGGCGTATTTAATTGAAAAAGGATATTTAGATTCTCCGGAAGATTTTATCCGTACAGTACCGCATATGAGTTTTGTGGAAGGCGAAAAGAATGTTGAATTCCTTAAAAAACGTGTGGAAAAACTAACTGAAAGTCCTCTGTTTGAAGGTATGGAATACAGCGATGATTACAATGTTCTTAAAGAATGGCTGCCGCTGATGATGGAAGGACGCAAGCCTGATGAAGAGATTGGTGTAACACGCATTGATTCAGGAACGGATATTAACTTTGGCAGTCTGACTAAAAAGTTATTTAAGAGACTTGAAGAACAAGGTGTGGAAATGAATTTCAAGCATGCTGTTCAGGACATCCGCCGCACTCAAAAAGACAAGTGGCAGGTCAAAGTTAAGAACTTGAACAACAGTAAAATGGAATATCATACCGCTGATTTTGTATTTATCGGTGCAGGAGGCGGCAGTCTGCCGCTTCTGCAAAAGACAAATATTCCTGAGTCTAAAAATATTGGGGGCTTCCCGGTAAGTGGTCTCTTCCTCGTGTGTGATGATGAAGAAATCGTAAATCAGCACGAGGCTAAAGTATACGGCAAAGCCAAAGTCGGTGCACCACCGATGTCTGTACCTCATCTCGATACACGCTATATCGACGGTAAAAGATCACTGTTATTTGGACCGTTTGCGGGCTTCTCTCCGAAATTCCTGAAAACGGGATCGTATCTAGATTTATTCGGCTCTGTAAAACCGAATAACGTACTGACTATGCTGTCAGCGGGCGCGAAAGAGCTTGGATTGACTAAATATTTAATACAGCAAGTTCTCTTAAAAGAAGAACAGCGTATGGATGAGCTGAGAGAATTTATTCCGGAAGCACGTTCAGAAGACTGGAAGACGATTACAGCGGGACAACGTGTTCAAATGATTAAGGATACGGATAAAGGAAAAGGTACATTAATGTTCGGTACAGAGACAATTGTATCGGAAGACGGATCTATCGCCGCGCTTCTCGGAGCATCTCCGGGTGCTTCTGTGTGTGTGGATGCTATGCTCGAACTCTTGAGTCGGGCATTTCCCGAAGATTTCGGATTATGGCAGGACAAGATTAAAGAAATGATTCCAACATACGGAGTTTCTCTGTCAGATAATCCTGATTTGTTCAAAGAAATGAATGAACGCACTACCGATACTTTAGGACTGAAAAGTCACGAAGCAGGAGCATTATTGAGCTAAATAATACAAAAGGCATCGTCTCCCCCGAGGAGGCGATGCCTTTTTTATTTTACAGATTTATTTAGCGCCTGTTCAATATCCTGAATGATATCATCAGAACTTTCGATACCTATTGAAAGCCTGATTAATGAATCGTCGATGCCGCGTTTAATGCGTTCTTCATCCGGCATTTCCGCATGAGTCTGTGTAAAAGGGAAGGTGATGAATGTTTCAGTGCCGCCGAGGCTCTCGGCGAAAGTACAGACTTCAATATTTTCTAAGAATGTGTTTACGCTGTGAGTTTCTTTAAAACGCAGGCTCAGCATCCCTGTTGTGCCGGCGTAGAGAACTTCTTCGACTGCTTCATGATTTTCAAAATGAGCTGCTGTTTTCCTGGCATTCTCAATAGCACGGTCCATGCGCACGTGCAAAGTTTTTAATCCGCGGAGCAGCAAAAAGCCGTCGAAAGGAGACAAGGTTGCCCCAATCATGTTGTGATACAGGCTGAGCGACTCAGCAAGTACTTCATCTTTAACAGTGACAACACCGGCTAGCACATCGTTATGGCCGCCGATATATTTAGTAGCCGAATGAAGGACGATATCTGCACCGTCAATAAGCGGACGCGATAAATACGGCGTTAAAAATGTATTGTCAATGATAGTAATTATGTCGTTTTCCTGCGCGAGTTTGTACAGGGGGGCTAAATCAGTTTTTTCCATCGAAGGGTTGGTAATAGGCTCTATAAAAAAAGCTCTTGTATTGCTGTTGATAAGAGAAGTCAGTTCAGCGTGGTTGTTAAAGTCTGCATAATGAAATTTCACATTATATTTCTGTTCGTAAAAATCAAAAATACGATATGTACCGCCATATAAATCAAAACTTACGAGCACCTCATCTCCGCTGTTAAACAAATTGCAGCACAGCTGGACAGCAGCCATCCCGCTTGACGTTGCGAATGAATGAGTTCCGCCTTCCAGGTCTGCGAATGCTTCTTCAAAATGTGTGCGTGTTGGATTTTTGGTGCGTGTGTAATCATATCCTGTCGATTTACCCACACCTTCATGTTCGAATGCAGTTGATAAATATATAGGGTTAGTCGTTGCACCGGTGTGATCCGGCTTTAATGAGATTTGTGATAATTTAGTATCCAATATTTATCATCCTCTTCTTTTATGTATTTTTTAGAAAGATATTATAAATATATAAATTAAGCCGGTATAAGTCAATGATTTAGTAGAATATTGCGAAAACTCTACTCGGGTAACGACAATACACTGCGCTAAAAAATGGTAGATAAAAGTAACGATAAGCGTTATAATTAGGTTAATTAAATTACAGGAGTGATACGAGTGAGTCAGTCACAGAACGCTATATACTATACAACAGCTCAAGTAACGGACATGGTCGAACTGTCTGATCAGAACGTTAGAAAGTACGTTAGATTACTTGAAGACAGAAATTATGAAGTTGCTAAAGATGAACATAACAGAAGATTATTTTCAAAAAAAGATGTGAGTGTCTTACAGGAAATGATTAAAATTGCCAAGTCCCCGGGAAATACACTGGACTCTGCGGCAGATGAAATTATAGAAAATATGGACGACTTTGAAGAAACGAAAAGTGAGAATCAGGTATCGAAAATGTCGGATAACGACGTATCAAGATTGCTTGCTTTAGTGCTTGAAAAGCTGGATGAAATCCAAAATGAAAACAAAGAACTTAAATCAAATATAAGTACACTTGTACACAGGTTGGAAGAGTACGATCGTAATGCTCTTGAATACAATCCAGTCGAAAAGGTGGAAACATTTTTAGCGGAAGAGGCATACGAAAGCGAAAAATCGCCGCAGACTGAAGAAGATACTGATGAAACTGTACAGGCTGAAGAAACCAAAGCTGATGAAACATCGGATGAAGCGGTCATGGAAGAAACCGTGACACCGGAAACAACTGAAGAAGAGATTGTTGCAGAAGCACCAGCTGAAGAAGAATCTAGGAATGCTGGAGAAGAAAATATCGAAGAAGAATCCGCCGAAGCAGAAACCGAAGAACTTGATACAGAAGAAACCGAAACTGCTGAAACACCGGCAGAACAAAATACAGGAACAATTGACCTGAGCGCCGAGGAAGAAAAAGCTGAGGAGAATGTATCGTCTGCTTCAGAAGAACTGGATAACAGCAGCGAAACAGCAAAACAGCAAATCGAGGAGCCTAAAAAAGGCTTCTTCGGTAAATTAGCAAGCATGTTTAAAGGATAGAATCGAAATTTATTTCGATTCTTTTTTTATTTTTTTCAGATTGATTGACATGTGAATATAAAACTACTATAATCCCTATTGGCGAACGAGATTGCAAAAACAGTTAAATAATATACGGATTAGAGGAGCGTTTTATTATGGATAGCGTTTTTGATTATGAGGATATACAGTTAATTCCGAACAAATGTATTGTGGACAGTCGTTCAGAATGTGATACTTCAATTGAATTTGGGAAACACACATTCAAGCTGCCGGTAGTACCTGCAAATATGCAGACTATTATTGACGAGAATATTGCTGAATATTTGGCGAAAAATGGATATTTTTATATCATGCATCGTTTCAACCCTGAAACACGTATTGATTTTATTAATAAAATGAGAGATAAAAATCTGATTTCATCTATAAGTGTCGGTATCAAACCGGAAGAATACGATTTTGTTATCAGTTTAAAAGAACAGGGATTAATTCCTGACTATATTACAATCGATATTGCTCACGGTCATTCCGATAGAGTAATCGATATGATTAAGCATATTAAAAAACATATTCCTGAAACATTTTTAATTGCAGGTAATGTCGGGACACCTGAGGCAGTCAGAGAATTGGAGCATGCAGGAGCAGATGCAACTAAAGTCGGCATTGGTCCTGGTAAGGTTTGCATTACTAAAATTAAAACAGGCTTCGGTACAGGCGGATGGCAGCTTGCTGCACTTCGATTATGTGCAAAAGCAGCTTCTAAGCCGATTATCGCAGACGGCGGAATCCGTACGCACGGAGATATTGCTAAATCTGTAAGATTCGGGGCATCTATGGTTATGATCGGTTCACTATTTGCAGGACACGAAGAATCTCCTGGTACTGTTTATGAAGAAAATGGCAAGAAGTATAAAGAGTACTTCGGTTCGGCTTCTGAATTCCAAAAAGGTGAACATAAAAACGTAGAAGGCAAAAAAATGTATGTAGAATACAAAGGGCCATTAGCAGCTACACTGACTGAAATGCAGCAGGATCTGCAGTCATCTATTTCATATGCCGGCGGCAAGGAATTAGATGCAATCCGTACAGTAGATTATGTAGTTGTTAAAAACTCAATTTTCAACGGTGATAAAGTATATTAATATTTTGAGAAAAGGACCGCATGCGATATGCGGCCTTTTTTGTGTTTGATTTTGTTCTTGGCTGGCTGGGATTGGCATGGTCGGTTCTCATATGCATCTGATCCTCGCAGAATCGGCATAAGCTGCCGTCTATTGAAAAAACACCGGATTCTTCAGGAATTCGGTGTTTTGTTCATACTTAATCTTCTATATCATGTAAATCTTTATAACGCTTCGTACTTTCAAGCATCATTCTCTCCATCGTTTCAACATCATCACTTTGAATCGCTGCGTAAAGTTTGTCGAGCTGGGTCTGAAAATTATCAATATGATTAAGAAGATGCTGTTTATTCATCATAAATAACTCAGGCCACAATTTTTCATTAATATTTGTGATACGTGTTAAATCCCGGTAGCTGTCACCTGTATATTTTTTAGTGTTGCGAGCGGCGTCATCGCTGTTGATTAGTGAAATAGCAATGACGTGAGCCAGCTGGCTGGTAAAGCCGATAACTTCATCGTGGAAGTCCGGTGTGATTACTGAAATATTGCCGAATTCCAATTCTTTGACAAAATTTTTCAGGAAATCGATGTTTTTCTCTTTATTCCTCGGGGTCGGTGTGATTAAATAGTTTGCACCGATAAAAACTTCTCTGCTGCTGAACTTAAGGCCCCGGTTTTCTCTGCCGGCCATCGGATGACCGAAAACGAAATCAGTATGGTCTGGCAGGAGCGGTTCAACTTCACCGATAATCGAAGTTTTCACGCCTGTAACATCGGTAATGATGCACCCTTCTTTTAAGTAAGGTGTGTAATCTTTTACCAATTGAACAAGCAGTTTAGGGTAAACTGCGAAAATAATAAGATCTGCCTGCGGAATGATGTCTTTAAAATCCTGAGAACCGTCTTTAATAAGATGCTGTTTTTTTGCTTTTTCGATAACTGCAGCATCGATATCAATTGCATATATGTCAGCGTCAGGTATGTTTGTTTTAATAGCAAGAGCAAAGGAACCTCCGATATTTCCCAAGCCGATAATTGCGATATTCATATATTTTATGCCTCCGTATTTTTATCATTATACTACAAGAATGAATATACATTAATTAACTAAATTATGTAAACATTTAATTAATTCTCATAAATAGATTGACAAACTGATTAAAGGCAGCCTATAATGGCAATCAAATACATTACAAGGAGCGGTTATTTATGTTAACCCATACAACTTCACAACTGAATAACCGACTTTACTTTAGCTATTTTTGATACCGTTTGTACACATCATTTGTACAAACGTAAAACAAACTGTTTGTATCAATGATGGCTGAAGATTTTGTAATGTCTAGCCATTTACTTTAAATAAGTGGCTGGAAGTCGGGACTTCTACATATTTTTCTATACTTGCTGCCACTTAATTTTTAGTTAAGTGGCAGTTTTATTTTTAAAAATTTTAGGAGGCTTTTAATTATGATTATTCATGTAAAACGCGACGCAGCGGAAAGTAATATTAAGACACTGGTTTCAAACATCGAAGAAGCAGGTTTCAAAGTTCACCGTTCTGATGGTGAAAGACGAACAATAATCGGTCTGATCGGCGATACATCTAAAGTCTCCGAAAATGATTTCAAAAAATACAGTATCGTGGACGGGGTGTACAGAATTCAAAAGCCATACAAGAAAGCGAACAGAAGTTTCCAGGAAGATGACAGTGTTATCGATATTAGCAACGGTGTAAAAGTCGGAGCGGAAAACTTCATGGTCTGTGCAGGGCCCTGTTCAGTTGAAGATTTAGACAGCACAGTGGAATTAGCAATTAAATTAAAAGATGCAGGTGCAAACTCGTTGCGCGGCGGGGCATTCAAACCGCGTACTTCACCTTACAGTTTCCAAGGTCTTGGTGTAGAAGGTCTTAAAATTTTAAATGAAGCGAAAAAAGAAACCGGTCTGCCTATCGTTTCAGAGTTAATGGGCACAGATCACTTAGATACATTCGTTGACATGGTCGATGTCATTCAAATCGGTGCACGCAACATGCAGAACTTCGATTTACTGAAGGCGCTTGGCCAGACTGACAAACCGATTTACTTGAAACGCGGAATGTCTGCAACGATTCAGGAATGGTTAATGTCAGCAGAGTACATTATGGCCGGCGGCAACAATAACGTTGTGCTTGTGGAGCGCGGTATCCGCACTTTCGAAACAGCAACACGAAATACACTTGATATTCAAGCAGTGCCTGTAGCGCAGAAAGAATCGCACCTGCCGATTATCGTTGACCCGTCACACGCAGCGGGCGTCAGATACCTGATTCCTTCAATGGCTAAAGCAGCAGTTATGGCCGGTGCAAACGGCCTGCAGATAGAAGTTCACGAAGATCCTGAGAATGCGTGGAGCGACGGACAGCAGTGTCTGACACCTGCAGAATTCAAAGAATTAATGGACACGATAAATGTACTGCTTGAAATTGAAGGGAAAACAGTGAACAAGATCGTTCAAACAAAATAATATGAGGAGGCTAACCATGGGGAGACATGAAGAGTTGCGTAAAGAAATAGATCAGATAGACCGTGAGCTCGTTCAGCTTGTCGAGAAGAGAATGAAGGTGTCTACGGAAATTGCGGAGTACAAACTTGCGAATAACATACCGGTACTGGATGCGCAGCGCGAAAAAAAGGTTATCAATAAAAATATTTCCTATTTGACTGACCGGACGCTCGACAGCTACATCTCAGAGTTTAGTAAACACCTCATGGAGCTCTCAAGAAGAAGGCAGAAAGAATGTCTCAAGCAGTATACGAAGACATGCTGAAAGGCGCCCGCGGGCGCCTTTTTTTATTTGAGATTATGAAGCTGTTCCAAATCGTACAATGTATTCTGATACGTTTCATTCAGCCAGTTGTTAAACAGCAGATGCCCGTGACTCCGCCATTGAAATTTTGGGTTTTCCGACGGTTTATCATCGGGATAATAATTGAGAGGGACAGCTGTATTGAGCCCGCTTTCTGCATCCCGGTCATATTCGTCTTTCAACGTTTCCCTGTCGTATTCGAGGTGGCCAAAAATGTAGAGATCCCGCTGATTTTTAGATGTAATGATATCCGGGCCGAAGTCAGGATGCGCAGTCAGGATGTCGAGACCCGGAATACCGTTTAATGCTTCGTAATCAATTCTTGTATGTCTCGACTGAGGGACCTGGTAAATATCATCAAAGCCGCGCACATATGGATGTTCCGGTTTTATATTTTGATATCCGAACACACCGAACAGCTTTTCTGATAAAATAAGTTTTTCGATATTGTAATAGTGATTCAGAGCGAATTGTGCTCCCCAGCAAATATAAAATCGGGAGAAGACATGTGTCTGTGCCCAGTCAGTAATTTCTTTCAGTTCGTCGATGTACCCTACCTGTTCAAAATTAAATTTTTCTAACGGAGCGCCAGTAACAATCATCCCGTCGAAATATTCATCTTTCACTTCCTGATGTGTCTTATAAAACTTCTGGAGATGGCTGGTCGGAGTATTTTTACTTTTATAGGTAGACATATGTAAAAATTCAACATCAATTTGAAGCGGTGAGTTGCCAAGCAGCCTCAGCAGCTGTAACTCTGTTTTTTCCTTAAGAGGCATAAGATTTAAAATAAGAATTTTTAATGGACGGATGTCCTGGGTTATCGCGCGGGAAGCTTCTATGGTATATACTTGTTCCTGTTGGAGTTTCGTTCTCACAGGAAGTCCTTCGACGATTTTAATTGGCATGCGTTCACGTCCTTAAATAGCAAATGATAAGTACTATATAATGTACCAGTGAAAATGAACGACAGTCAATGTCTAAATTATCAAAAAAATCACAATCTGAAGACAGATAAATTTTTGGGGGAACAATAATGAATTCAGTTTTAATAGCTATTCTCGTTATGGTCATTTTAAGTTTGTGCAGACTTAACGTTATACTGGCTCTGTTTATCGGTGCGCTGGCCGGCGGACTGATATCGGGTATGGGCGTCAATGAAGTTATCGGCGTCTTTACCGGAGGAATTGTTAACGGAGCAGAAATTGCACTCAGCTATGCACTGCTTGGAGGATTTGCCGCCCTGATAGCATACAGCGGTATAACCGACGTTATGGTCAATAAAATTTTAAGTCTGCTGAATGCAAGCAAAACGACGAAAGCGCGCGTAATAGCGAAAGTTTCTATAATCGCAACTCTGCTTGTTATTTCTATGATCAGTCAAAATTTAGTGCCGGTGCATATTGCATTTATTCCTATACTTATTCCGCCACTGATCAGTCTGTTTAATGAGCTTCAGCTGGACCGCAGACTGCTGGCAGTAGTCATGACTTTTGGGCTGACATTTACTTATGCGGTACTGCCTTTTGGTTACGGACAAATCTTTCAGAATACGATTGTAACAAGTTTTGCGAATGCCGGGGTAACAATAGAATTCAGCGATGTCGCTCCAAATATGATTATTCCCGCTCTCGGTTTTGTGATTGGTCTGATACTCGCATTTTTCTATTTCAGAAAACCGCGGAAGTATCTTAATAAAGAAAGTGACTTGTCCTCAGAGCGGCTAACAGTTAGTGCAAAAACAATTATTACTGCTGTGATTGCAATCCTTGTCACATTCATTGTGCAGTTCTTTACGGATTCGATGATCTTCGGTGCCCTCGGCGGTATTATGGTCTTCTTTCTGTCAATGCAGTTTAAGTGGGCTGAACTTGACCGTGAGCTTGTAAACGGCATAAAAATTATGGCGTATATCGGTATGGTAATGCTGGCGGCAAACGGCTTTGCAGGTGTGATTACAGAAACAGAAGATGTCCTGCCGCTCGTCAGCAGTATTTCTGGTTCTCTCGGTAATAACAAGGCCTTTATCGTTATGGGTATGATGGTTGTCGGTTTAGTTGTAACGATAGGTATTGGTTCATCTTTCGCGACATTGCCGATTATTGGAGCGATTTTTGTCCCTATGGGTGCAGAACTCGGCTTATCGATGGCTGCGATTATTGCGATTGTCGGTACTGCTGGTGTACTTGGGGATGCGGGGTCACCTGCATCAGATTCAACGCTCGGACCTACTGCAGGATTGAATATCGATGGTCAGCATGACCATATATGGGATACATGTGTACCGACTTTTGTCTTTTTAAATATTCCTGTTGTCATTACCGGTTTTATCGCAGGTATGATATTATAAGACTGTAAAATATTATAAAATGATAAAATATTACAGCCAGCTTGATAATTTTTAAATAATGTAGTTTAATTAATCTACTAAGTAAAAAAAATTCACTAATTAGCAGCGAATTTGTCTGGAGCTTCATATTAATCAATTAATGAATTTGTCTGCGGAGGATGAATTGTGCAAGCTCTCGATAATATATTACTTTTGAACAGGTGATTGTATGGAGACAGATTTAAACATTTTAAAAGGCAATTTAACTGCGTATCAAATCAGTGAAGCGATTGGCATTTCTATTGAAGAAGCTGCAGATCTGCTTGAACAGCGGATTACTGTAGCATCACTGGATGAAGAGAGCCAGGAAAAGTTGAAACAATTAGAGGCAGTTTTATTTGACTAGCGGAAAAACAGCGTTAATATATTAAACATAAAATATGAGACTGACAATGTCAGTCTCATTTATTTTTTTCGGAGGATGTCTATGGACAAGTTAAAAGAAAATATTCCGTTTATACTGCTGATTATTGTAATGGCATTATTTACATTGGCATTCTTCGTTTCGGAAACATCATTTTTTAAAACGGAGGAGATTTCCACGTACACTTTTGATGAAGCTGTCAACATGCAGGTAAGTAATAACACAGGTGATGTGAAGCTTACTGACAATACGGCAGAATATGCAGGTGAAGATGATATAAAAGAAGCGATGACAATAAGCGGCAGCAATGATTTTCAATTCGTCCCCTTGAATTCACAAACGGGCGCCGATGAAAACGACTTGAACATACTGCTTGAAGATAAAGGAATCTTGGAAGGTACAGGCGCTGCATTTCTCGAAGCAGAACAAAAGCATCAGGTAAACTCACTGTATCTGATTAGCCATGCACTGCTCGAGACAGGCCACGGAGAATCGGAACTTGCTTCCGGTATAGAAGTTGAAGGAACAACATATTATAACTTCTTCGGAATCGGAGCATTCGACCGCGCAGCAGTAGCGGAAGGCTCTAGCTACGCCCGCGAAGCCGGATGGTCAACGCCGGAAGCAGCAATAATTGGCGGCGCAGAATTTATACGTGACAATTATTTAGATAACGGACAAAATACACTCTACCGCATGCGCTGGAACCCGGAAAACCCCGGAACACATCTTTATGCGACTGATATAGAATGGGCAGAGAAGATTGCAAGTATAATGAACAGTTATTACTCTGCTTTAGAGCTCGAATACGATGACCTGGAAAAAGAAAATTATAATGAAGAATAAATAACAGCGCTTGTCTTTTTACAGAGACAAGCGCTATTTTTTGAAAGTTGAATTAAGAGACTGAGCTTGCTTATGTCAAAGTTTACTCAGTATCCAGCTCGTCCGCACCAATAATGCGCCACGGATGACTGTATATATTAAATGAACTGCCGCGGATAAAGCCGGCGGCTGTAATATTTAAATCATGTGCGAGTTTAATTGCGAGATCGGTCGGAGCAGATTTACTGAGTACGATGCCGACGCCGATTTTTGAAGCTTTCGTCAGTACTTCTGATGAGATACGCCCGCTGAATACGATAACTTTATCTTTGACGGAAATATTGTTCTGCAGACAGTGACCGTACAGTTTATCGAGAGCATTATGACGGCCGATATCACCTTTATGGACAATGGTACCGTCAGGGGAAGCGATGCTCGCATTGTGAATGCCGCCGGTGTCTTTAAATATAGTGCTTTTCTCCTGCATTTCTTTCATGAGGCTGATGCATTGCTCGGGTGTCAGCTTTGTCTCCGACAGTGAAAATTTGGCAGTATCAACGTCTGCCTGGAAATAGAACTGACGGCTTTTGCCGCAGCATGAGCCGAGTACGCGTTTTGAAAACGTGCCGTAGTCTTTAGGAAGTTCGCGCGACACTTTCACGTGACAAAAACCGCCGCGTTCATCGATGTTCAAGGATTCAATTTCCTTAAATGAACGCAGTGCGCCTTCTGAAGCTAAAAAGCCGATGACGAGTTCTTCAAGGTCATCAGGCGAACAGACTAAAGTAGCGAATTCTACATCGTTTAAATATATAGTCAGCGGAAATTCTTCAGCTATTATATCTTCAGTTTCGATAAAGTTCCCGTCTGTATAGCGGCGTATTGTATTTTTCGTAACGATTTCCATAACATATAACTCTCCCACTCTGAATCTTATTGTAAAGCGTTCTTTTTCTTTATATAATCATATTTAAGGCGAAATTACAATTTAAGGAATTCCGTCAAAACAATAGGGGGATTTACATGCAAACAAAGAAAAATCGCTGGCTGATTGCACTTGCCGGGGTGGGCATACATATTTCAATCGGTTCAGTCTACGCATGGAGTGTATTTACAACGCCGCTTCAGGAATCAATCGGCTGGTCGCTCAGTCAGGTCTCAATAACATTTAGTATCGCTATTTTATTTTTAGGGCTGTCGGCAGCATTTATGGGACACTTTGTAGAAGCTAAAGGACCGAGAAAGTCGGGACTGGTTTCCACAGTCTTTTTTGCAGCAGGTATGATTACAGCTGGTTTAGGGATACAGCTTGAAATGCTGTGGCTTTTATATGTAGGGTACGGGGTCCTTGGAGGTATAGGACTCGGAATCGGTTATATCACTCCGGTTTCAACGCTGGTTAAATGGTTTCCTGACCGCAGAGGAATGGCGACGGGGCTCGCGATTATGGGGTTCGGTTTTGCTGCAATGATTGCGAGTCCGGTTATGCGCATGCTGATCGAATCGGTCGGTATTCCGAATACGTTCTTTATTCTAGGTATCATTTACTTCATAGTGATGTTTGCATCGAGTTTATATCTTGAAAAACCGCCTGAAGGCTACCATCCAAAAGGCGTTGTTATCGAAGAAAGCGAAGGGGCAGTTTCTAAAGATCTTGCTCAGCTGACGGCGAACGAAGCGATAAAAACAAAACGCTTCTATTTCTTATGGCTGATGCTGTTTATCAACGTGACGTGCGGTATTGCCATCCTGGCAGTTGCAAGTCCGATGGGTGTTGAAATTGCAGGATTAACTGCAGGTGCAGCAGCTTTCATGGTTGGAGTCATGGGTGTCTTTAATGGTGCCGGACGCCTGGTCTGGGCATCTATATCAGATTACATAGGCAGAACGAATCTTTATACGCTGTTTTTCGTGCTGCAGATTGGCATCTTTGCAGTTCTGCCGTTTACGACTAATGAATGGCTTTTCCAAATACTGCTGTTCATCATGATTTCATGCTACGGCGGGGGATTTTCTGCTATTCCTGCCTATATCGGGGATATTTTCGGAACTAAGCAGCTGGGTGCAATTCACGGCTATATTTTAACAGCGTGGGCTGCAGCTGGACTCGCCGGGCCGTTTATCGTTGCTAAGATTTATGAATCTACACAAAGTTATGCATGGTCCTTGTACATTTTTGCGGGTCTGTTTGTTATTGCGCTGGTAATTTCTATATTTATCAGACAGGATATTAAAAGGCTTAAAGAAAAAAATAAGCTTGATTCTGTGAGCGCTTCCGCGAAATAGTGTACAATGGAATTATTATAATATAGAGGGAGTGTCGACATGGGTAAAACTCTGCATCCGGGTCCGATCAATAAAACTAAAAAATGGGATCCGAAATTATGGGTAAGTCCTGTGCCATTCGGTTTAACTAAAGTAAAACCGCATCATATGAGAGATACAGCTAAAATCGTCTGGAAAAACAGAGATAATTTAAACTACGCGAAAAATATTATATTAAAAGGTGTCTGCGACGGCTGTGCACTGGGGGTATCAGGTCTGCAGGACCAGACTTTAAACGGTCCGCATATGTGTACGACGCGTTTTAATGTTCTGCGTCTGAATACAGCACCTCCGATTAAACCTGAGATACTGCATCAGGATATAGATGAGCTGCGCAAGATGGACAGCACCGAGCTCCGCGAGCTTGGACGTATTCCATATCCGATGATCCGCCGTAAAGGCGACCGCAAATTTATTAGAGTATCATGGGATGAAGCGATGAATACTATTGCGGATAAAATGAAAGTTCTCGATCCGAAACAGTATGCATTTTACTTAACCAGCCGCGGTATTACGAATGAATCTTATTATGTTGCAGCGAAAACTGCGCGTTATCTGGAAACCAATCACATTGATAATGCCTCGCGTATCTGTCACTCGCCGAGTAAATCAGCAATGAAACGCTCTGTAGGTGTCGGAGCTTCGACTTGTAACTATCAGGACTGGCTTGGAACTGATGTACTGGTGTTCTGGGGCAGTGTCGCGTCAAACGCATCACCGGTTTCTACCAAATATATGATGGAAGCTAAAAAGCGCGGTACGAAAATTATCGTTATAAATCCTTACAGGGAGCCTGCTATGGAGAATTACTGGGTGCCTTCAGTTGTTGAATCAGCACTGTTCGGTACTGAAATAGCAGATGAATTCTATGAAGTAAACATCGGCGGGGACATCGCGCTCATGCATGGTGTAATGAAACACTGGTTCGATCTTGAAGAACAAAATGAAGGTTCGGCCATTAATCACGAGTTTGTTAATGAACACGTCAATAACTATGACGATCTTAAAGAAAACGTTCAGTCGCAGAGCTGGGATGAGATTGTCCAGTCTTCAGGTATCGGTAAAGAACAAATTATCGAATTATCAAACAGTCTTGCTAAAGCGAAAACAGGCGTTATGGTCTGGGCACTTGGTTTAACAATGCACAAACACGCGACAGATAATATTTCACAAGTATCGAACCTAGCTTTATTACGGGGCTGGCTGGGCGGTAAAAACAAAGGTCTTATGCCATTACGCGGACACTCATCAGTGCAGGGCTCAGGTGAAATGGGAGCAGATCCGTTTTCACTGCCGGGCGGGGATTATAACGATGAAAACCGTCCGCGCATCGAAGAACTGTGGAATTTCAAACTTCCTCAGTGGCCTGGAGATACTGTTGGTGTAACGATTGAGAACGCAATGCTGCCGGACGACAATGAAAGAAAGCTTAAGCTTTACTATATGTCGGGCGGTAACTTCCTGGAAACGATGCCGGATCCGGACTTTGTAAGAGAAGCATTGCAAAATCTCGACATCCGTGTTCACCAGGATATTATTTTAAATACATCAACCCTGCTCGATGCAAAAGAAACAGTTGTAGTGCTGCCTGCGAAAACACGTTATGAGCAGGATGGCGGTGGATTATCAACATCGACAGAACGTATGATTTACTTCTCTCCTGAAATTGAAGGGAACCGCAACCGCATTGCCGAAGCACGCAGTGAATGGAAGATTTACGTCGACCTTGCGAAACGTGTTAAGCCTGAAGAGTCTCACTTAATCGATTTCCAGTCAGGACAGGAAATCCGCGACGAGATTGCCAAAGCGAATCCTCAGTATGACGGTGTTCAGCACCTGAAGAAAGCTGGTGACGTTTATCAGTACGGCGGAGCATGGCTGTGTGAAGGCGGGGTATGTCCGACACCGGATGGAAGAGCGAACCTGATTACGATGGATATTCCTGACAACAATAAGAAAGCTGGAGAATTCAAACTTCTGATGAGACGCGGCAAGCAGTTTAACGCGATGATTTATGGAGATCAGGATGCCTTTAACCACATGGGACGCTACGATGTACTCGTCAGTGAAAACGATGCACGACGAGAAGGACTGGAAGACGGGGAAGCGGTCGTTCTATACAATAAGAACGGAGTCTTCCAGGGATTCGTTAAGTATGCAGCTATTAAAGACGGAAACATCGGTGTTCAGTTCCCGGAAGGAAACTTCCTGGTGGAGAAAGGTATTTACGAAAGTTTCGTAGAAATGCCTGACTATGTGACTGACGTTAAGATGGAAAAAGCCGATCACTTTAATGCGAATAAGGACCGTCAGTATTTAGAGAAATCTATACCTGAACTAGAAGATAATCCTAACTAAAGTTATAGAAAATACCGAAAAGCCGGGAGAAACGCCTCTCCCGGCTTATTTGTATATAAAAACTCTCTTTAGTGTGGTAAAATACGAACATTGATGATGGAAAAGAGGTAATATTTTGTCCGAAAATAATTGGAACTCAAAATTAGGTTTTATATTGGCGGCAGCAGGCTCTGCAATAGGTCTCGGCGCCGTGTGGCGATTCCCTTATATGACTGCTGAACACGGTGGCGGTGCGTTTCTGTTTGTTTTCCTGCTATTTACTATACTTATTGGCCTGCCGCTCTTAATCAGTGAGTTTGTTATCGGCCGTGCCTCAGGAAGAAATCCGATTGACGGTTTCGAATACTTAAGCGGTAAAAAAAGTTTAAGAATTTTCGGCTGGATCGGACACTTTGGAACGATGCTGCTGCTGTCGTTCTACAGTGTTATCGGCGGCTGGATATTAATTTATCTGCTCATTGCTTTGATTGATTTTTTGAATTTGTATACTGTCAATGATTATACAGTGCTGCTTGGAGATGTTATTACCAATCCGGTATATGTAATTGCTGCTCAGGGTATTTTTATATTTATCACTGCGTTTGTCGTGGCCCAGGGGATACAAAAAGGACTTGAACGCGCATCTAAAATTATGATGCCGATGCTGTTCATCTTGTTCTTGTTCATTATTATCCGCTCGCTCTCGCTGCCGAATGCATTTGAAGGAGTTAAATACTTCCTGCTCCCGGACTTCAGTGAACTCAGTGCCAATGGAATAATGTTTGCACTCGGACAGTCGTTCTTTGCGCTCAGTGTGGGGATTACACAGATGATAACTTATGCATCGTACTTAAAAGCTGATCAGAATCTGCCTAAGTCGGCCTCTTATATAGTACTCATGAATATCGCAGTTTCTGTAATGGTGGGACTTGCGATTTTTCCGGCGATTGCTTCTTTCGGCATGCAGAGTGTCGAGGGGCCGGGTCTGGTATTTATCGTCCTGCCTGAAATATTCAATGCGATACCGTTCGGTATTATTTTCTATCTGATGTTCCTGCTCGCATTCTTATTTGCGACATTGACATCTTCGTTCTCTATGATTGAAATTAACGTTGCCAATACGGTTAAAGGCGATCAGTCGAAACGTAAAAAAGTAACTTACATTTACGCTGTTATCGTTTTTGCTATCGGTGTTCCGTCTGCGTTGTCAGAAGGGGTGCTGAATGACGTTCAATTCTTTGCGGGAACGATATTTGACAACGTGGACTTCCTTGTATCGAATATACTCCTGCCGGCAGGGGCTTTGTTCTCATCAATTTTTATCGGTTATATTTTAGACAGAAGAGTTGCTATGGAACAGCTGAACGTTACAAAAGGGAGCAGTTCATACACTGTTTTTAAAGCCTGGATCTTCCTGCTCAGATTTATCCTTCCCGCAATAATTTTATTCGTCTTTATTATGAATATAATCAGTGTCTTTTAAAACAGAGAGAAGATGTAAACTCAATATCTGGTTTGCATCTTTTTTAATATAATTAATTGCTGATTGCGCATGAAAAATGGGTATGGTAATATTTTCTCATGAGTTTTCAGCATGAATAACATCAAAATCAGATAAGGGCGTGGGGTATGGAAAGTTTAACCAGAGAAAAAATTATCAGTATTGCACAAGAAGAGAATGTAAGGTTTATCCGGCTGCAGTTTTCAGATATTCTCGGAACGATTAAAAATGTGGAAGTGCCTTTCAGTCAGCTCGATAAAGCTCTGGACGGACAAATGATGTTTGACGGTTCCTCAATCGAAGGGTTTACGCGCATCGAAGAATCAGATATGTATCTGGTTCCGGATTTAAACACATGGACGGTATTTCCCTGGACAACATCGCGGGGTGACAAAGTAGCACGGCTGATATGTGACGTTTACAAAGTAGACGGGACACCATTCGAAGGCGACCCCCGGACTAATTTAAAAACTGTTTTAAAAGAAATGGAATCGCTCGGTTATACATCATTCAATCTCGGACCTGAACCTGAGTTCTTTCTTTTTAAACTGGATGAGCAGGGCAAACCGACGACTGTCTTAAATGACCAGGGTGGCTATTTCGATTTAGCACCTACGGACTCGGGGGAGAACTGCCGCCGGGACATCGTTATTGAACTGGAGGATATGGGCTTTGATATCGAAGCATCCCACCATGAAGTAGCTGAAGGACAGCACGAAATTGATTTTAAATATGCGGATGCTGTCACAGCATGTGATAATATACAGACATTTAAGCTCGTTGTAAAAACGGTCGCAAGAAAGCATAATCTGCATGCAACATTTATGCCGAAACCGCTGTTTGGAATTAACGGCAATGGCATGCATTTTAACGTGTCGCTTTTTAAAGGAAAAGAGAATGCATTCTTTGATGAGTCTGCAGAAGATGGCTTAAGCGAAGATATGAAATACTTTATGGCAGGTGTACTGAAGCACGTAAGAGGCTTTACTGCGGTAACGAATCCGCTTGTGAACTCTTATAAACGCCTGGTGCCGGGTTACGAGGCGCCAAGCTACATCGCATGGAGTAAAAAGAACCGCTCGCCATTGATGAGAATCCCTTCTTCACGCGGATTATCAACACGTGTGGAAGTCCGTTCTGTCGATCCATCAGCGAATCCCTATCTGGCACTCGCAGTCATTTTAAAGGCGGGACTGGATGGCATTAAAAATAAGCTGGAGCTTCAAGAATCCATAGACTTAAACCTTTATGAACTGACCAGAGAAGAACGCCTTGAAAACGGCGTAGAAGATCTGCCTTCGACGCTTTACAATGCCTTAAAAGCGCTTCGTGACAGCAATCTTGCAAAAGAAGCGCTCGGCAGTCATATTTATAAAGCATTTTACGAACACAAAATGCTCGAGTGGGAAGATTATCGTTCAGTCGTTTCGGAATGGGAACTTAAATCTTATATGGATAAATATTAAAAATAAAAAAAGGAATCGGGAAATTAATCCCGGTTCCTTTTTTATCAATCGTATACAGTAAAGTCATCGTGCAGCTCTTCCGTAACGTTATTTAAGTTTGTTTCTGTAATGTTTCTTGCGTTATAGCCGATACGTTCTAAATTACTGATTAGCTCAACATAGAGGGAACTGCCATCCGTTGAACATTCACCTCTCGAAAGACGTTTGATATGTTCTTTACGAAGTTTGTTTTCGATTCTGTGAGATTTCTGGCTCAATCTGATAACTTGCTCCAGTGCTTGAGGATTGTAAACATCAAGCGTCTCAAGAGCCATTGTGAATGATTCGTAAACATGTCTGTATAGGTCTTCCAGACCGTCTTTAGCATCGTCTGACAGTTCGATATTATTTTCATACTTAGTATGATACTGATCGGCCAGGTTTTTAGCTTGTGAACTTACTTTAAGCAGTATACGAGATATTTCCAGCAAGGTGCTGACACGTTCAGTATCTTCCTGTGAAACTCCGTATTTCGATGCATCGAGCAGGTAGCTGCGTGTTGCATCCTGCAGTGTTGCTGCAACGTTAACTTTATCTTCAATTTGTTTGAAGAGCTTATCATCCTGTTTGTCACTGTACTGGCGTGCATCCTGCAAAGTGCTGAGGACCAGCTGTCCAAGATTCTTAACCTCGCTTTGTGCTCCCTGTATAGCAATGCTCGGGGACTGTTTTAATAACAGCGGATCTAAATGCTGAGGTGTGAAGTCTTCAGAAAAATCACGTCCCGGAATTATTTTAACAACCAGCCAGGCGAGAGCGCCGACAAACGGCAGATGAATTAATGTATTAATTATATTGTATGAGCCATGTGCGAAAGCGATAGTCATCGGTTTGTTCAGGCTCAGGAAGTCTTCGAGATATCCAACATATATTATGAACAGCGGCATCAATATCATAAAGATTACTGCACCGATGATGTTAAATGTAACGTGGACCAGAGCAGCACGTTTAGCGGCAATTGAGCCGGCGAGAGCTGCTAATATAGCAGTGATTGTCGTACCGATGTTGTCTCCGAGCAGGATTGGCAAAGCAGCCTGCAAATCAATCATATCATTAGCATAGAAATTCTGAAGTATGGCAATTGTGGCACTCGAACTTTGGACAATGACAGTCAAGATAATACCTACAGCGAGACCGAGAAGTGAATTATCACTCATGGTCAGCATCAGATTCTGAAAATATGCGAGATCGGCAAGCGGTCCAACGCCGTCTCCCATTAACTCAAGACCGTAAAAAAGGGCCCCGAATCCGAAGAGGATTCTCCCTATGTTAATAATCTGATTGCTTTTAAAGAAAAACAGCATAAATGAACCTGCAGCGAGAATCGGCAGAGAATATGCACCAATATCGAGACCGATAATAAATGCCGTAACTGTCGTACCGATATTGGCACCTAAAATAACGCCGATAGCTTGTCTGAGCGTCAGGAACCCTGCACTCACTAAACCTATAGTAATGGCAGTAGCGCCAGAGCTGCTTTGAATTAAGACGGTAACAATGATACCTGCAAGCACTCCTCTGACAGGGTTCGATGTCATACGGTTTAAAATATCCCGCAAACGATCGCCGGCAGCTGCCTGCAGGCCGTCGCCCATCTGTTTGATACCGTACAAGAAGATACCGAGTCCACCGAGGAACATGAAGATAACTTCCATTGGACTAAGAGACATAAAGAGTCCTCCATATAATATTTAATTTACAAACTTTATTTTTCCTTATTGAACTATGCGATAAATTTACAATCTACTGTTTATCATATTACAAAAAGGTGAAATTTAAAACATAAAAATCATTATGACTTAAAAGTTCAAGTTGCCAGAAAATTTGTATAAATAGTCGACAATAGTAAGGCGATGTGAGAAACTGAAAATACATAAAAAATTACTGGAGTGTTATCATGACAACGATTCTGTTTGATGTTGACGGTGTATTTTTGAGTGAAGAAAGATGTTTTGATGTTTCTGCACTGACAGTTGAGGAATTGCTGTACAGTCCGCGTTATTTAAATTTAGATGGCCGAAAATTCGTAACGGATTATACAGAGGGCGAAATTAAAGATATCCGAAGAACGATTTTTGCTGATGATCAGGTGCTGAAACGCTTTAAGGAAGCGGGACTGAATTCAAACTGGGATATGCTGTTTATTACCTTTGCAATTATGTACATAGATATATTGAAACAGGAAAACTTAAATCTGGCTGATGTCGACGTGACAAATTTAAATGAAGTCGGAGATATGCTCGGAGAAGTATCTGTAAATCCGGAAGCAGTGCTTGAATTTATTTCCCGGGAAAATTTCACTAAAGATGAAATTTACAGTGCTTTAATGAACTATGCCGGAACACTTCAGAATTTGAAAGACCCGAAAGACTTCAGTATGTACGGTCCGATATGGGAGCAGGGACACTTTAAATATCAGGAATGGTATTTAGGCAGTGAGCTTGTTGAAGCGGACACCGGCAAACCTCCTGAAGAACTGCAGAAACGGGGATTTATTTACGATGAAGAGTGGATTGTTGAACCGTCGTTGATTAAAGAAATGCTCGATGGACTGAAAGCTAAAGGTTACACAGTGGGTGTTGCCACAGGAAGGCCAAGACAGGAAACACTTCTGCCGTTTGAAGAAGGCGGCCTGCTGGAAGTATTCGATGAACGCCGTATTTCAACTGCAAGTGAAGTGATGGAAGCGGAAGATAGAAGCACTGCCGGTCATGCGCTGACAAAGCCGCACCCTTTCAGCTACTTATGGAGTCTGTATGTGCAGAACAATGCACTGTTTGAAGCAGCTGTTGACGGAAAAAACAAGAGCGATGAACAAATTTTTATCGTGGGTGACTCCGTAGCAGATTTTTACTGCGCCGATAAGATTGGGGCAGTATTTATTGCAACGCTGACAGGACTTACAGGACGTGAAATTATCGGTACATTTGAAGAGTTGAATGTACCGGAACAGCAGATGCTGAAAGATGTACTGGATGTTCCCGATGCTGTGGAACGACTGATTAAATAAAAATAGGGTACACATGAAACCCTGTCACGCAAACCTGAGGACCGGTCACTCACTCTCATGATAGTAAATGACCGGCGATCGGTTTTTATATATTTTATTCTATAAAAATAGGCTTGGAATCTTAAACTTAAGATTTCCAAGCCATTTCTCTTACTGTTCCGGAACTTTTATTCGAGTCTCTTTTTTATCCGAGCTTAATCTTGTGGACTTTATGGATGTTTGGTATTTCTTTTATTTTTTCATAAGTTGCTTCCAGGACCTGGTTATCCAATATAAACAGAACCATGGCGTCGCCCTCTTTAGACAGCCGGGCCAGCTGCATAGAAGCGATATTCACTGAATCTTCGCCAAGCAGTGCCCCAAGTTCTCCGATAATACCGGGGCGGTCCGTGTGTTCTATAATGAGTATATTTTCTTCCGGTTTAAAGTCGATAGGATATTCGTTAATTTTTACAAGACGTTCTCCGTATCCCGGGATAGTTGAGGCGCCGAGAGTCACGTGTTCGTTATCGTTGATAAGTTCAACTTCCAGATAGTTTGTGTAGCCGTCCGCTTTTGCTTTCTTCTCAACCTTGTAAGTTACATCCCGCTCATTTAAGTAGTACAGAGCGTTAATAATATTCACTTCGTCGCCGAAATGGGGTTTTAGCATGTTAGTCACGAAAGTACGTGTCAGAATACTCGTATCATCTACCGCGATATCTCCATGATATTTGATTTTAATCTCCTGCGGCGGATTGTCGAGGAGCTGAATGCCGAACTGTCCCAAATGTTTCACGATAGACATATAAGGTGTCAATTCTTCTGTAACAGAACTGCTCACACGCGGCGCATTGACAGCATGAGTAATCTTATTGTCTTCAAAGTACTCGATAATTTCTTTCGATACACTGACGGCAACTTTTTCCTGAGCTTCAGCTGTAGATGCACCGAGATGCGGTGTCACAACAGTGCGGCGATGTGTCAGAAGTGCAGTGTTTTCCGGCGGCTCGGTAACAAATACATCGAGTGCGGCACCTTTTACAATGCCTGCATCAAGTGCTTCAAGTAAATCATCCTCATCGATAATCCCTCCGCGCGCCACATTAATAAGATAAACACCTTCTTTTTTACATTTGCTGAAGAAGTCTGCATCGACAATACCTTTGGTCTGAGGTGTCAGCGGTGTATGTACAGTGATAAAATCTGCTGCAGCTGCCAGTTCATCAACTTCCATTTTAAGGATTTCGTTGTCACGGGCTTTTTCATCAGATAGGTACGGATCAAATGCTGCAATTTTCATACCGAAACTTTTGGCACGTCTCGCAACGCCGAAGCCGATTTTTCCTGCGCCGATAATACCGAGAGTTTTGCCGTAAAGCTCCACTCCTTTATGAGCGCCGCGGTTCCATGTACCATCTGTCAGCTCTTTATATGCTTCAGGAATATCGCGTGCCATCGACAGCATCATAGCGAGCGTATGTTCAGTGGCTGAAATAGTATTGCCTTCAGGAGCGTTGACGACGATTACACCATGTTTGGTGGCTGCATCAATATCGATGTTATCAACGCCTACGCCTGCACGTGCAATCATCTTAAGTTTCTTTGCATGCTGGATAATGCGTTCTGTAATTTTAGTCTGGCTTCGGACTATTGCTGCATCAAAATCATGGATGATATCGATAATCTGCGCTTCCGATAAGCCTTCCTGACGTGTAACTCTGAAGTTATCATTATCAATAAGTGCCTGTATGCCATCCTGGCTGACAGGGTCCAGTACGATTACGTTATGAATGGACATATAAACTCTCCTGGGCGGCAGTTAATGCTTTGCCGTAGTAGTTTTTGCTGCGCAGTCTGCTTAGGATATCTTCAAGGGCACTTAATATAGCGAGCATATCTTTCGGGAACATAAAGCCCATGTGGCCGATACGGATAATTTTTCCGGCGAGGTCTTTCTGCCCGCCTGCTACCGAAATATGATAATCCTTTTCAAGCGTGTCTTTAATATGCGAAATCTCTTCAGGTGTCGAGGTGACGGCTGTTACTGTCGGCGAAGCCGCTTCTTCTTTGACGAAAAGTTCCAGCTCCAGCGCTTCAATGCCGCGGCGGAGCATTTTCTGCATTTTTTTATGGCGTGCAAATACTTCTTCAATTGTTTCCTCGTGTATCATATCGAGAACATCCTCGAGCCCCTGGTACAGAGTCACTGCAGGTGTCTGCGGTGTGTAATCAACTTCGAGAGACTTAAAATACATTTTTAAATCCAGATAGTAGCGGCCGTGACGAGAGTTATTTACTTTCTTTACAGCTCTGTCGTTCAGCGCAACAAATGCAAGTCCTGGAGGAAGCATCAGCGCCTTTTGGCTCCCTGACACGATGCAGTCGATTTTATCTCGCTGCATATTCATATCTGCGCCGCCGAGGGCACTGACTGCATCTACGATAAACAGCGTTTCTTCATTATAATTGTGAACGACTTCACCCAGTTCAGACAGCGGATGCAGAACCGACGTGGAAGTCTCGCATGCCTGAGTAAATACTGCAGTAACATTATCCAGTCCGTTAAGATATTCTTTAAAAGCTTTTGGATCAGCCGCTTCTCCCCATTTCACATCATAGATATGAACATTAAAGTTATAGTGTCCGGCAATATCGGCAAACTTACCGCCGAATACTCCGCTGACAATTAAAACAACTGTATCGCCGTCATCAACGAGGTTAACCATAGCAGCTTCAAGTGCGCTGGTGCCTGATGAAGTCAATACAGCAACGGGATTATCTGTACCAAATAAAGGTTTCAGTTTTTCCTGAATGCCGGCTGACATTTCTTTGAAGCGGCTTGTTCTGTGACCGAAAATACCCTGGGACATTGCTTGATACGTGCGTCGGGCCACCGGAGTTGGTCCCGGTGTTAGCAGCAGTTCTTCTTGCATAGCGATTCCTCCTGTATAAACGAATAGTAAATTACATTATAACAGAAAAATCAATAAATTCAGTTATCTTTTCCTTCTTTTAAAATTTCATCGATCAGCGCATGAGCACGGTTGTAATTCTCAAGATATGTATTATTTAAAATGACCGCATGATTCATTAAATTATAATGTTCCAGCTGTTCGAGAAGCAGATTGTAAAATTTACGGTCGTAATCTGATGAGTCTTCTGGCGGCGGCATAATCAGAATCAGACTCCATGTCTGCAGATGAATATAATGTTCAAAAATCTGATTGACGTAATCCTGCTCGTCGTGAGCAGCGAGCATATTATGTACTTTTGAGTACAGGACATCGGTATCGGCGAAAAATATTTTGCGTGTTGCATTGGAATGGATATGGCGGCGGTTCAGTTCGAACTGACCGATGCCGATGGCATGAAAATCTTTAGCATCAAGATCGGGTGATTTCAGCTGATGGTCTTCAAAATATTCCTCAGCATATTCGATGGAACAGCTCGTAGAATATCTCCGGGCCAAATCCTCAATGAGCATTGATTTACCGCTGTTTGGAGCGCCGGTAACAAGGATGTTCTGTACAAAGAAGCGGCGGAAAGGGCGGGTAACATAGTCCCAGTTTAATATAGGTGTTTCCCTGATTTCAGTCCCGCTGATACCAAGAATTTTTCTGTCCACCATAGTCATATGAATATCAATCTCCGGCCACTTATCATTGAAGTAACTTTCAAGCGGTTCTATATATTCCCTCTCGCCTATATAAAACGTAGCACTTTCAACATCGAAATCGAGGGCATCTTTAGTTTGGCGAATAAGACTTTCGAGCATTTCAAGCCACGGCTGCCAGCCGGCAGGATAACGAGGAATATCTGTTTCGTTGAGTTCGAGGATCGAGACATTGCTGTCGTGCCGGAGCAGCTGGCGCATCGCCCGGGTACGGTGTGCCAGATTCATGCCGATACGGTCGCCCCGATCACCTTCGTAACCGCTAATAATTACAGCGGCATGCTTATTTTCTCTTTTTGCTCTGACAATTTGTTCGAAGTGACCGACGTGACAAGGTGCAAATGTACCAAAATATATACCGAGATCTCTCATATTTATCTACTCCCTAAACCAGATGATTTCAAAAGAACTGTATACTAAAATATGCTACAATATTGTAGAAATTAAATGTAAATAAGCAGGATGGCAGCAAAATGCAGCAGACCGGTTAGAATCGTTAGGACTGCTATAATTTTAGTATTTTTGGATGCACCGGCAACGAGGAATAATACAGACAGTATAATAGAGATTGTCATGAAAATTATCCTTGTGCTGAGCAGAGCAATGAGCTCATCATGCTGGTAAGAGGTTGAAATATTAATTAAGCTGTAAATGTTAAATGCCGCAAATAAAATTAAAATAATCTGTTTCATTTTTGCACGCTCCCTTTGGGGTTTTATTATATCAGAAATAATCGAGAAATGATTGGTGAGAAACTATGGTTGAACTACTGAATATTACAGATGAAATGCACGATGAATTTGTTATGTCCCATCCGTCAGGAGATTTGCTGCAGCTGACATCATGGGCAGGTTCAAAGGAATTAACAGGCTGGTACTCAAGGCGCATAGCTGTCGGACGGAACGGCAAAGTTGAAGGAGCGGCGCTGCTCCTGTTTAAAAAAGTGCCGAAAACATTTTTTACTATGTGTTATGCCTCCCGGGGTTTCGTCTGTGATTACAAGGACAAAGAAGTTGTCCGCGCACTGCTCGAAGCGGCCAAGAAAATTGCAGCGGATGAAAAGTCCTATACGATTAAAATAGATCCGGATATTCCCGCTGAAGGCAATGAAGATACAATAGAATACCTGAAATCCCTCGGTTTTAAACACCACGGTCTTACAGACGGAATGAGCAAAGATGTTATCCAGCCCCGTACGACGATGGTGACGGATATCAGTGTTGATGATAAACTGCTGCTGCAGAGTTTCGAGCGCAACAACCGCACGAAAGTCCGCAATTCTCTTCGCGCGGGAACGACGGTGTATAAGGCAGCGAGAGAAGAATTGCCTGACTTTGTTAAGCTGATGAAAGAGACTGGCGAACGCGACGGTTTCTTAACGAGAGATATTACTTACTTTGAATCGCTGTATGATAACTTAAATCCAGAAGGCCACATGGAACTGTTTATGGTAAAACTGATGCCGGAAGAAGCTTTGCAGGCTCTTGAAAACGATATTGCTAAGGTGGAAAAAGATATCAGGAAAGCGGAAAAAATTAAAGATGAACAGAAGAAGCAAAATCAGCTTGAAAACTTAAATAAGCGTATGGCAAAAGTTCAGGCGCAGTTTGAAGGCATGAATGAAATTCAGCGTACACATCCGGACGGGGTTCTTCTGTCAGGAGCGCTCTATGCCCAGGCCGGTCATAAATCTTATTACCTCTACGGAGCATCTTCAAACGATTTCAGGGAGTTTCTACCGAATCATCACATGCAGTGGCATATGATGCAGTATGCAAGAGAACACGGGGCAGTGACATATGACTTCGGCGGTGTATCGGTTGAGCCCGATAGAGAGGATGAACATTTTGGGCTGTGGCAATTTAAAAAAGTATGGGGCACAGAAGTATCAGATAAAATTGGTGAATTTGATTATGTAACAAACCGTCCTCTGTATACCATGGCGGAAGTGATGTTTCCGTTGTTCCAGAAAAGTAAAATGCAGCTGAATAGAATACTTAAAAGAAGATAATAGTAAAAAAAGATCCATCCGGAGTACTCCGGATGGATCTTTCGCTTATAAATAATAAGGCTGCATTATAGCAATATACAATATAAACAGCACGGACGCACACGAGATAATAATCAGCGCGAGTGAAAAGTAAGAGTGCATATTCCGGCTTTCATTCAGATGAGGCTCTGAGCGGAAAGCCCGGATGCCTGTAATAATAGCCAGTGCTGCGAGAGTGAACCAGATATAAATGTTGTAGAAAATAATGCCGTCGTTAATCGAATAATTTATAAAGAACAGTATCTGTATTAACATCAGCAGTATTAGGATAACACGTCTCATGTACACATCTCCTTACAGCGTGAGCAGTATTATTATAAGTACAAGCGCCATCGTCAGCGTAAAGGCATGAACTAAAAATAAATTTTCGCGGTCGCCCTTTGATTCTTTAAAAGCTGTAATTTCAACTGACAGAACAATACATAAAGAAAGTGCCAGTACGATAAAAATATCCGGGCTGGTCAGTGACAGACTGAATGTAATTGTCATCATTAAAAATGCAGCGCCGGAAATATAACGTGCAACGTCAAGAACGCGCGACCGCATATTTAAAATGGTAGCAGCACTGATAACGATATAAATTAAAAGCATGAGGAGCGTTAGTAAGGTCATGCGGCTCTCCCTCGTTTTCTATAATATTGAAAAATAAAATGTGTAGACAGCACAGTCATCAGCGCACCGAAATAAAACGGCAAGCCGGCAGATACTAAGAACAGTGCGTTAAATATAAGCGGCCCGCATATTCTACCGAGACTGTCTAGAGAATATGTCGTTGCTGTAACGCGTCCCATATCATGGGCAGATGCTTCTTTCGTAATCTGTGATGTCATTAATGTTTTTGCGAGTGCGTTGCCTGTCATAAGCAGCACAATACAGATTCCTGCGTAGACAAGTCCGGTCATAAACGGCAGCATGATAAAGGCAATAACTGCCATAATTTGTCCCGCAACCATTGCTTTTTTCTCCTGGCCGTCTTTCAGCTTTCTTATATACACTCCTTGAGTCAGCGCATTGAATATTCCGCCGATGAAAAACAGTACACCCATTTCTGTCGGTGTAATATCAATGCGGTCCTGTCCGAGCAGCTGGAAAGTACTTTCCATCCCGCTCATGAAAAACATTACGAAAAAAGTGCCGATCATCAGTATGCCAATCGGCTGCGTAAAGTAATCAGCGGCGAGGGTAATTTTCTTCGGTGCCTGCTGTGTTGACTGACGATATGTTTCAGAGACTTTAAAGAAGCTGAAAATCAAGGCGCCGGTAATCACGGTTGTCGTCATGTAGTAGGCAAAACTTAAAGAGATGCCGGCGAGAATTCCTCCGACACCCGGGCCGAAAATAAAGCCGAGACCAATGCACATACCGACAAGGCCCATGTATTTTGTGCGCTCTTCACGAGTTGTAATATCTGCAACCATGCTCGTTGTGGCGGTATAAAGTGCGCCTGAAGCGGCACCCCCAATAATTCTGCTTATATACAGTACGGTTAAATTGTCGATGAATAAACCGAAAATTAAAAAGCTGAGTGCAAAAGCAGCGAGCCCTCCGAGCAGAAGCGGACGTCTGCCGACTTTATCCGACAGCCGCCCGAAGAACGGTGCCGAAAGAAAACTTGCAAGTGAATAAACCGCAAGCAGCAGCCCCATATGTATCGTATTGACACCGAGCTGATTCACAAGCTCGGGAATGACGGGGATAATCATACTGAATCCGAAATAGATTAAAAATTGAATGATCATAATCAGGGTAATCATTCGTTTCATTATATACACGTCCTGAAATTACTTATTTTTTAGCGCCTGGCGAACTTCTTTAATTTGCTGTTCGAGGTCGTGAAGACGGTCAGTCATTTTCGCAGTTGGATGACCAGTGGACTCAATTTTTTCCAAGTCACCCTGAAGGTGAACATATTCATACTTTAACTCCTGCAATTTGCTTTCCAAATCCATTTTTACCACCACCTAAACTTAATTAATATCATATCATAAAAGTGGAGTTCTAATTGTGATGAGAAAACAATAAATTTTAGACAAACGTTAACGTTAAAAAAAATGTAAATGTACGGTTTTAGCATAGATTAATATAAAAAAAGGTGTATAATATACTTGTATTTGAGATTTAATCCAACTGGTAAAATTTATGCTTATTATACATAGGAGTGATAATTTGTCGCACAGCTTTATTAAGCGTTGCCTGTTTTACTTTGCGGGTTTAATCATATTATCGGTCGGTATAGCGATGCAGGTCAAAGGTTTCGTTATGGGGCTGTCTCCCTGGGATGTACTGCATTTTGGCCTGTGGCAATCACTCGGACTGACATTTGGAAGCTGGTCGGTTATCGTCGGCATTGGAATAGTTATTGCAACTTCGCTGATTTTAAAAGCTCTTCCTAAAGGGGGAGTTTACGTCAATCTGGTAACGATAGGTGCATTCATCGACTTTTTTGTCTGGATACTGCCGGATGCGGAAGCCTGGCCGGCACAGGCACTATTTTTTACAGCGGGTGTATTTATTGCAGCCTTTGGTTCGGCTTTTTACATGACACCGAATTTAGGAGCGGGACCGAGAGATTCGCTAATGATGGTGCTGGTCATGAAGTTTAATTTAAGAATGGCGAGAGCGCGGTTTTTAATGGAGCTTACAGTTGCTGTACTTGGTCTGATACTTGGCGGACCGGTATTTATTGGTACGGTGCTGATTGTACTTTTTTACGGCAGAATTATCGAAATGTTTTTCCCTTATACAAGGGAACTGCTGATTCGTTTTATCGGTTATGATGATCCGAAGATTATACAATTTAAATAATCATTATATGATTGGAGTTTGTTATGAAAAAGTTTTTTGGATTCGATGAACTGGACACTAATTTTAAAAAAGAAATTATCGGGGGACTGACGACGTTTCTGTCGATGGCTTACATTCTTGCAGTAAACCCTTCAATATTGTCACTGCAGGGTATAGAGGGCGTACCCGATGAAATGAAGATGGATATTAATGCCGTCTTCGTGGCAACGTGTCTTGCCGCTTTTGTCGGCTGTCTTTTTATGGGCGTTATTGCGAAGTATCCCATCGCTTTAGCACCGGGCATGGGGCTGAACGCGTTCTTCGCTTTTACAGTTGTGCTGACGATGGGTATTCCATGGCAGACTGCTTTGACCGGCGTTCTCTTCTCCGGAGTAATATTCGTACTGCTGACATTGACCGGACTTCGCGAATACATAATTAATGCCATTCCGATGGAAATGAAAATGGCGGTCAGTGCCGGTATCGGATTCTTTATTACATTCGTTGGACTTCAGTCCTCAGGTATTATCGCAGGAGATGATGCGACATTAATCAGCCTCGGCGATGTTCAAAGCGGCGGTGTGCTGCTGACTTTTGCAGGACTCGTTATTACCGTTATTCTAATGACTAAAAAAGTGCCGGCTGCAATTTTTATCGGTATGATTGCTACTGCACTTCTCGGTATTATGACAGGAATTGTTCCGCTGCCGTCTGCAATTGTTGGCTCTGTGCCAAGTGTTGCACCGACATTTGGTGCGGCGTTTGAAGGTCTGATGGACTTTGATACAATATTTAATGTGCAGTTTCTAATTGTAGTGCTGACATTCCTGTTTGTGGATTTCTTTGATACTGCAGGAACACTCGTAGGAGTAGCGTCACAAGCCAACCTTATTAAAGACAACAAACTCCCGCGGGCTAGTAAAGCGCTTCTCGCAGATGCATTTGCCACGATTACAGGAGCGATTTTCGGAACATCTACAACTACTTCATATGTAGAGTCTACTGCCGGAGTAGCAGCCGGCGCACGGAGCGGATTTGCTTCGGTGGTCACCGGTCTGTTATTCTTATCAGCAATATTCTTTTCACCGCTGATTGTGACATTTACTTCTGAAGTGACAGCGCCTGCACTTATAATAGTAGGAATTTTAATGGCATCGAATCTATCTAAGATAAGCTGGGGCAGATTTGAAATCGCAGTCCCTGCATTCCTGACTGTATTTATGATGCCGCTCACTTACAGTATTGCGACCGGTATCGCTGTCGGATTTATCTTCTATCCGATCACGATGATTATGGCAGGAAAAAGAAAAGAAATTAATCCAATCATGTACGGTTTATTTATAGTATTTATTTTATACTTCATATTCATTAATTAATATCAGAACTGATGCATATATAATAGAAAATAAAAAAACTTTAAAAAGAGTGAAGAAATCTTTAGAAATCTATTGATTTCCTCACTCTTTTACTGTATCATATCTAACGTTGGACTTAAGCGGACACTAATGTGTCCTGTATACGTGAAGTGCTGATCCAATGCACATCACACATCGATGAAGCGAGAGGTTACTGACACACCCGGCCGCATTGCCATGGCTGATGTGCGAGAAAATTTTCGCGGAGATAGTCTACCATTAATAGGATGACGACCATAAGGAGGTATAAATAATGGCAAAGCAAAAAATTCGTATTCGTTTAAAAGCGTACGACCACAGAGTGCTGGATCAATCAGCAGAGAAAATCGTTGAAACGGCAAAACGTTCAGGTGCAGATGTATCAGGACCGATTCCGTTACCGACTGAGAAAACTATTTACACAGTTATTCGTGCGGTGCACAAATACAAAGATTCACGTGAACAGTTTGAACAGCGTACGCACAAACGTCTTATCGACATTTTAAACCCTACACCTAAAACAGTTGATGCTCTAATGGGCTTAAACTTACCATCAGGCGTAGACATCGAAATCAAGTTATAAATTATAGGAGGTGCGACTTTCGATGACCAAAGGAATCTTAGGTAGAAAAATTGGGATGACTCAAGTTTTCGGTGAAAACGGAGAGCTAATCCCTGTAACAGTAGTTGAAGCTGCAGGAAACGTAGTAGTTCAAAAGAAAACTGAAGAAACAGACGGATATAACGCGATTCAAATCGGATTTGATGACAAACGCGATTATAACGCAAAAGGCAGAAGCAATAAATATGCTAACAAAGCAGAGGCGGGCCATGCTAAAGCATCTGGTGCTGCTCCTAAGCGCTTCATACGCGAATTCAAGAACGTAAACACAGAGGAATTTGACGTAGGTCAAGAAGTCACTGTAGATACATTTGCTGCAGGCGATTTTGTAGACGTAACAGGAACTTCAAAAGGTAAAGGTTTCCAGGGTTCTATCAAACGACACAATTTCAGCCGCGGACCAATGAGTCACGGTTCACGTTACCACAGAGGATCAGGTGCCATGGCTATGGCAGCGAGCCCGTCAAGAGTCTTCAAAGGTAAAAAATTACCTGGACAAATGGGTGGTAAAACGATTACTATGCAAAACTTAGAAATCGTACGTGTTGACGCAGATAAAAATGTTGTTCTTATTAAAGGCAACGTACCAGGACCTAAAAAAGGTTTTGTAAAAATTTCATCATCAATTAAAAAAGGTAACAAGTAATAAGGAAGGGAGGATAAACACATGGCAATCGATGTTTTATCAAAAGAAGGAACTAAAGTAAGTTCTATCGAACTAAACCAGGATGTATTCGGAATCGAACCGAACCAGCATGTACTGTTTGAAGCAGTTCACTTACAGCGTGCATCTCTTAGACAAGGGACACATGCAGTGAAAAACCGCTCAGCTGTACGCGGCGGCGGAAGAAAGCCGTTTAAACAAAAAGGAACAGGTAACGCACGTCAAGGTACAATCCGTGCACCACAGTTCCGCGGAGGCGGCGTTGTATTCGGACCGACTCCAAGATCATACAGCTTCAGCATGCCGAAGAAAATGAGGAAACTTGCACTTCGTTCAGCACTTTCAGCGAAAGTGAATGAAGAAGCACTACAAGTGATTGACCACCTTGAAATGGAAGCGCCAAAAACTAAAGAATTCTTAACAGTTCTTGAAAACCTTGGTGCGGCTAAGAAAGTACTTCTTGTACTTGAAAATAAAGACGAAATCGTTGAAAAATCAGCGCGTAACATCCCAGGTGTTACCGTGTTGACTCCAGCTGGTCTTAACGTACTAGATATCCTTTCTGCTAACCATGTGATCTTCACTGAGGGAGCAATCAAAAAAGCAGAG
This sequence comes from Jeotgalicoccus halotolerans, assembly GCF_003387165.1. Taxonomy (GTDB): domain Bacteria; phylum Bacillota; class Bacilli; order Staphylococcales; family Salinicoccaceae; genus Jeotgalicoccus; species Jeotgalicoccus halotolerans. The sequence continues at coordinate 47,071 of NZ_QUMW01000010.1, read as the reverse complement.
GAGGTACTTGTATAATGGATGCACGCGACATTATCAAGCGCCCAGTAATCACTGAGCGTTCTGCTGACTTAATGTCAGAAGACAAATACACATTTGATGTAGATGTGAGAGCGAACAAAACTCAAGTTAAACACGCAATTGAAGAAATTTTCGACGTTAAAGTAGACAAAGTAAACATTATGAATGTTAAGCCTAAGAAAAAACGCATGGGCCGTTACGAAGGCTACACAAACAGAAGAAGAAAAGCGATTGTAAAACTTAAAGAAGGTTCAATCGAAATCTTTTAATTAATAATAGATACCAATAAGGAGGTATAACGAGGATGGCAATTAAGAAATATAAGCCTACCACGAATGGTCGTCGTAATATGACTGGTTCGGACTTTGCTGAAATTACTTCAACAACTCCGGAACGTTCATTATTAGAGCCGCTGCCGAAAAGAGCGGGACGTAATAACCAGGGTAAAATCACTGTACGTCACCAAGCAGGTGGACACAAACGTCAATACAGAGTCATTGATTTTAAACGTAATAAAGACGGGGTTCCTGCAACAGTAAAAACTATTGAATACGATCCAAACCGTTCAGCTAACATCGCGTTAGTATCATATGCAGATGGTGAAAAGAGATATATCTTAGCACCTAAAGGCATGACAGTTGGAGCAGTAATCATGAGTGGACCTGAAGCAGATATCAAAACAGGGAACGCATTAGCATTAGCTGATATCCCAGTTGGTACTACAATCCACAATATCGAATTAAAACCGGGTGCCGGCGGACAGATGTCTCGTTCAGCAGGTACAGGTGCACAGCTGTTAGGTAAAGAAGGTAAATACGCGCTGGTAAGATTAGCTTCCGGCGAAGTACGTATGGTTCTCCTTACATGCAGAGCGACAATCGGACAAGTTGGTAACGAGCAGCACGAACTTATCAACATTGGTAAAGCCGGACGCTCTAGATGGAAAGGTAAACGCCCTACAGTACGCGGTTCGGTAATGAACCCTAACGATCACCCTCACGGTGGTGGTGAAGGTAAAGCGCCAATCGGTAGGCCATCTCCAGTTTCACCTTGGGGCAAACCAACTCTTGGTAAGAAAACTCGCAGAGGCAAAAACCGTTCGACTAAGTTCATAGTAAGAGGACGTAAAAAATAAGTAATGTAAGTGTGCGGATAAAATCCGCACGCATTATTGGAAGGAGGCGCCTACATGGCACGCAGTCTTAAAAAAGGACCTTTCGTCGATGATCACCTCATGAAAAAAGTAGAGGCTCAGAACGAAGGTAGTAAAAAAAGTGTAATTAAAACATGGTCACGCCGTTCAACGGTTTTCCCGAATTTCATCGGACACACAATCGCTGTATACGACGGACGCAAACATGTACCTGTGTACATCACAGAAGATATGGTTGGCCACAAACTGGGTGAATTTGCACCTACTAGAACTTTCAGAGGTCACGGAAACGATCAGAAAACAAAAAGATAAATAACTAACCATATGCGATAAAGGAGGAAAGACTCATGCAATCGAAAGCTGTTGCTAAAACTGTGAGAATCGCTCCGCGTAAAGTACGCCTTATTCTTGACCTTGTCAGAGGTAAAGAAGTTGGAGAAGCGATTTCAATTCTAAAACTTACAAACAAGAGATCTTCACCGGTAGTGGAGAAATTAGTTAAATCTGCTGTTGCTAACGCAGAACACAACTACGATATGGATATCGACAACCTGTACATTTCAGAAATTTATGCAGACGAAGGTCCAACGCTGAAAAGATTCCGTCCACGTGCTCAGGGCCGTGCTACTAAAATCAACAAGCGTACGAGCCATATCACAGTAGTTGTTGAAGAATATGCAAATGAAACAGAAGTTGAAACTGAAGAAAACCAAGAGACAGAGAACGCTTAATTATATAAGGAGGGAATTAACTTGGGCCAAAAGATAAATCCAAATGGGTTTCGTGTAGGTGTCATTCGTGACTGGGAAGCAAAATGGTATGCAGATAAAAACTTTGCAAGCCTGTTACACGAAGACTTAAAAGTTCGTGAATATATCGAGACTAATCTTAAAGATGCATCAATTTCCAAAGTGGAAATCGAACGTGCAGCAAACCGTGTAAACATTGCACTGCACACAGGTAAACCAGGTATGGTAATTGGTAAAGGCGGTAGTGAAATTAACAAACTCCGTACTGCACTGACTAACTTAACTGGCAAGAAGGTTCATATCAACGTTATTGAAATTAAGAAAGTGGATATGGATGCTAAACTTGTAGCAGAAAATATTGCGCGTCAGCTAGAAAACCGTGTATCTTTCCGTAGAGCACAAAAACAAGCGCTTCAAAGAGCTATTAAATCAGGCGCTAAAGGTATCAGAACACAAGTATCAGGACGTTTAGGCGGTGCCGACATCGCTCGTGCTGAAGGTTACAATGAAGGAACAGTTCCACTTCATACACTTCGTGCAGACATCGATTATGCTCACGAAGAAGCAGACACTACTTACGGTAAGTTAGGTGTCAAGGTATGGATCTACCGTGGAGAAGTTCTTCCTACAAAGAATAATAAATAGTAAGGAGGAAAATTGGAATGTTATTACCAAAAAGAGTTAAATACCGTCGTCAGCACCGTCCAGACACTAAAGGACGTTCAAAAGGCGGAAATCAAGTAAGCTTTGGCGAATATGGACTGCAGGCTACAACAACGTCTTGGATTACTGCAAGACAAATCGAAGCAGCACGTATTGCAATGACACGTTACATGAAACGTGGCGGTAAAGTATGGATCAACATCTTCCCGCACACGCCATATACAAAGAAACCATTAGAAGTACGTATGGGTTCTGGTAAAGGTGCAATTGAAGGCTGGATTGCAGTTGTTAAACCAGGCCGCGTTATGTTTGAAGTTGCGGGTGTTGAAGAAGAAGTGGCGAAAGAAGCTCTTCGTCTTGCAAGTCATAAACTTCCATTAAAAACGAAAGTAGTAAAACGTGAAGAATTAGGTGGTGATACGAATGAAAGCTAAAGAAATCCGTGATTTAACGAATTCTGAAATTGAATCTAATGTTAAAGAATTGAAAGAAGAACTTTTCAATCTGCGCTTTCAGCTAGCTACAGGTCAGCTAGAAAACACTGCTCGTATCAAAGAAGTTAGAAAGACTATTGCTAGAATGAAAACGACGGTTCGCCAGAGAGAGATTGAAGAAGCGCAAGCGAATCAATAATTAGAGGAGGTTCAAATCGTGGAAAGAAAAAACGAACGCAAGGTTTACCAGGGCCGCGTCGTATCCGACAAGATGGATAAGACTGTAACGGTACTTGTTGAAACTTACACTAAGCACCCGATCATCGGAAAACGTGTTAAATATTCTAAGAAATATAAAACACATGATGAAAATAACACTGCGAAAATGGGCGACATTGTAAGAATTGAAGAAACACGTCCATTATCTGCGACTAAACGATTCCGTCTAGTTGAGATCGTTAAAGAATCTGTAATTATATAAAATATTTGAAACAGAAGGAGGGAATCACGCATGATTCAGTCAGAGAGCCGTTTGAAGGTAGCTGACAACTCAGGTGCACGTGAAGTGCTAACTATTAAAGTTTTAGGCGGAACAGGCCGTAAAACTGCGAACATTGGTGATGTAATCGTTGCAAGTGTTAAGAATGCAACACCAGGTGGGGTTGTCAAAAAAGGTGAGGTTGTTAAAGCCGTCATCGTCAGAACAAAAACAGGTGTCCGTCGTGAAGATGGTTCATATATTAAATTCGATGAGAACGCATGCGTAATCATCCGTGATACTGATGATAAAGGTCCAAGAGGTACGCGTATTTTCGGACCAGTTGCTCGTGAACTTCGCGAAGGAAACTTCATGAAGATTATCTCATTAGCACCAGAAGTACTATAACCAAAACCGAAGGAGGTGCGACAACTATGCACGTAAAAACAGGTGACCAGGTCGTTGTAATAAGCGGTAAGGACAAAGGTAAAAAAGGAACTGTACTAAAAGCAATTCCTGCAGATAATCGTGTCGTTATCGAAAATGTCAACGTAATTAAGAAACATCAGAAGCCATCTCAAATGAACCCGGAAGGCGGGATTCTAGAGGTAGAAGCTCCGATTCATGTTTCCAACGTCATGCATGTAGATCCTGAATCAGGTGAACGCACTCGTGTCCGTCATGAAATCAAAGATGGTAAAAAAGTGAAAATCGCTGTTAAATCAGGTAAAGAGATCAAATAAGATTTAAACGGAAGGAGGTCCCATTAATGGCTCGCTTAAAAGATAAATACAATGAAACAATTAAACAAGAACTCGTAAATAAATTTAATTATTCTTCAGTAATGCAGGCACCAAAGATTGATAAAATCGTAGTAAACATGGGTATCGGTGACGCTGTACAAAACGCAAAAGTACTCGACACAGCAGTTGAGGAATTAAGTGCTATTACAGGTCAAAAACCAATTATTACTAAAGCTAAAAAATCAGTCGCTACATTCCGTTTACGTGAAGGTATGCCGATCGGTGCGAAAGTTACACTTCGCGGAGAAAGAATGTATGAATTCCTGGACAAACTTATCTCAGTTTCATTACCACGTGTAAGAGACTTCAGAGGTATTTCGAAGAAAGCGTTCGATGGCCGCGGTAACTACACATTAGGTGTTAAAGAACAATTAATCTTCCCGGAAATTGATTACGATAAAGTATCAAAAGTGCGCGGTATGGATATCGTTATTGTAACGACAGCAAACACGGACGAAGAAGCTCGTGAACTGCTTACACAATTCGGTATGCCGTTCCAAAAGTAAGTAATAAGGAGGCAATATAGTGGCTAAAAAATCAATGATTGCTAAACAGCAAAAAGAACAAAAATTCAAAGTTAGAGAATATACTCGCTGTGAAAGATGTGGAAGACCACACTCAGTACTACGTAAATTCAAGCTTTGCCGTATCTGTTTCCGTGAACTTGCTTACAAAGGGCAAATTCCTGGTGTAAGAAAAGCAAGCTGGTAAGATTCATTAATCGAAAGGAGGCAACTTAAATGACAGTGTCAGATCCAATTGCAGATATGCTAACACGCATTAGAAATGCGAACATTGTTAGACATGAAACTTTAGAGATTCCTGCTTCAAACATGAAAAAGGAAATCGCTGGAATTTTGAAAACAGAAGGTTTTGTAAAAAATGTAGAATACATCGAGGACGATAAGCAAGGCATCATCCGTGTATTCATGAAATACAGCAACGAAAACGAACGCGTTATCACTGGTTTGAAACGTATTTCTAAACCTGGACTTCGTGTTTATGCTAAAAGAGAAGAGTTACCGAGAGTACTTAACGGTCTTGGGATTGCTCTTATCTCAACATCAGAAGGTGTGCTTACTGATAAAGAAGCACGTAAAAGAAATCTCGGCGGGGAAGTTCTCGCATACGTTTGGTAATTAATAAAACAGGAGGTGCAAAGTAATGAGTCGTGTAGGTAAACGTCTTATTGACATTCCAAATGATGTTACAGTTGACATTAAGGACAATACTATTACAGTAAAAGGCCCTAAAGGTGAACTGGTAAACACATTTAATGAAGAAATGGCATATAATCTTGAAGACACTACTTTAGAAGTAGTTCGCCCAAGTGAATCTAAAGAACACCGTACAGTTCACGGAACAACTCGTGCACTTATCAATAACATGGTTGAGGGTGTATCAAAAGGTTTCGTTAAAGAATTAGAACTTATCGGGGTTGGTTACCGTGCTCAAATGCAAGGTAATAAATTAACGCTCAACGTTGGTTTATCACACCCGGTAGAATTCGAATCAGCTGGAGATCTTTCAATCACAGTTGACGGTAATACTAACATTAAAATTGAAGGTATTAATAAAGAGGAAGTTGGAGCATTAGCTTCTAAAATCCGCCAAGTACGTCCGCCAGAGCCATACAAAGGTAAAGGTATTCGCTATAAAGGTGAAAACGTTCGCCAAAAAGAAGGTAAAACTGGTAAATAATAAATAAGTGAGGAGTGAACATCAATGATCGCGAAAATTGACAAGAATAAAGTACGTCAAAAGAGACATGGTCGCGTGCGTAACTTACTTTCAGGTACGTCTGAAAGACCACGTTTAAATGTTTACCGTTCAAACAAGCATATCTATGCTCAATTAATTGATGACACTGCGCAAATTACACTTGCAAGCGCGTCTACTAAAGACACTGAATTCAAAGGCGAATCAGGCTCTAACGTAGAAGCTGCTAAAGAAGTCGGAACTCTTATTGCTAACCGTGCAAAAGATAAAGGCATCGAGAAAGTAGTATTTGACCGTGGTGGATATTTATATCATGGACGCGTTAAAGCATTAGCAGACGCAGCTCGTGAAAACGGACTTGATTTCTAATATAAAGGAGGGACATATTTCATGGCTCAAAGAAGAGAAAGAGAAGTACAAGAATTTGAAGAACGCGTTGTAACGATCAACCGTATCGCTAAAGTAGTTAAAGGTGGTCGTCGTTTCCGTTTCTCAGCTTTAGTAGTAGTTGGAGACAGAAAAGGACGTGTAGGTTTCGGTACCGGAAAAGCACAGGAAGTTCCGGAAGCTATTAAAAAAGCAATCGAAGCTGCTAAGAAAAATCTAATTGAAGTACCGATCGTTAATGGTACTGTACCTCATGAAGTAATCGGACGATTCTCATCAGGTAACGTATTAATGAAACCTGCTGCTCCTGGTACAGGGGTTATCGCTGGCGGACCTGTCCGTGCGGTACTTGAGTTAGCTGGTGTTACAGATATCTTAAGTAAATCACTCGGCGCTAACACACCAATTAACGTAGTTCGCGCTACAATGGTAGGTTTAACTGAACTTAAAGATGTTAACGAAGTTGCAAAACTCAGAGATAAAACTGTAGAAGAGATTCTAAACTAAGGAGGGAATAGTCAATGGCAAAAGTGAAAGTTACCCTCACTAAAAGTGTTATTGGGAAACCAGAAACACAAAGAGAAACAGTTAGAGCATTAGGCCTTAGAAAAATGCACCAGACTGTTGAGCAGGAAGATACTCCTCAGTTAAGAGGACAGCTTGCGAAAATCAGTCATTTAGTTACAGTCGAAGAAAATTAATGATAAAATAATGTAGGAGGTGCGAAGATGAAATTACACGAACTTAAACCAGTTGAAGGCGCGCGTAACAAACGTAACAGAGTTGGACGCGGTATGTCATCAGGTAACGGTAAAACATCCGGTCGCGGTCATGACGGACAGAAGTCTCGTTCTGGCGGTAAAATTGGTCTTACTTTCGAGGGTGGTCAATTACCACTTTTCCGTAGAATTCCAAAACGCGGATTCACAAACATCAACCGTAAAGATTACGCAGTTGTAAATGTTAGTGCGTTAAACCGTTTTGACAATGGTACAGAAGTAACGCCTGAACTTTTAATAGAATCAGGGATTGTTAAAAACGAAAAATCTGGAATTAAGATTTTAGGCAACGGTAACTTAGAGAAGAAGTTGACGATTAAAGCGCACAAATTTTCTAGTTCAGCTGTAGAAGCGATTGAGCAACAGGGCGGAACTCATGAGGTGATCTAATGATCGGAACGATATCGAATTTCTTTAAGATTAAAGAAATACGTAACAAGATACTGTTTACTTTGGCAATGCTAGTTATCTTTAAAATCGGCACTTATATTCCTGTTCCCGGTGTAGATCCTGGTGTTTTCGACACTGGTGCTTCCGGGAGCGGAGTTTTAGATTTAATGAACACATTTGGCGGCGGAGCACTCATGAACTTCTCTATCCTTGCGATGGGAATAATGCCGTACATCACGGCTTCAATTGTGACGCAGCTGCTTCAAATGGATGTAGTTCCAAAGTTTGCTGAATGGGCAAGACAAGGTGAAGTCGGAAGACGTAAACTTGCTCAATTCACTAGGTATTTCACTATCGTTTTAGCATTTATCCAAGCTATCGGTATGTCATTTGCATTTAACCAGATGTTTGGCGGCAACCTTATCGATGACAATAATGTCGGATCTTATCTGCTTATTGCTTTAATTTTAACTACGGGTACAGCATTTCTTATGTGGCTTGGTGAGCAGATTACTGCACATGGTGTAGGTAATGGTATTTCAATCATTATCTTTGCTGGTATCCTCGGTGCACTTCCAGGTGCATTGATTCAGCTTTATCAGTCAAGATTCACAGGTAATGCGGATACTACAATGGCAGTGCTCCAAATTGCCGGTATTGTAATATTCCTTATTCTTCTGACTGCGTTTGCAGTGTTTATCTTACAAGCGATTCGTAAGATTCCAGTGCAATATGCAAAAGGACAAAGAACACCTGGATCACAGCTCGCGCCGCAATCGACATTTTTACCGTTAAAAGTTAACCCGGCAGGGGTTATCCCGGTAATTTTTGCAATGGCATTTCTGATGATGCCTCAAACTCTGACATTATTCTTCCCAGATGCAGACTGGGCACAAACGGTAGCCCGTTTTGCCGATCCGTCTGACTGGATAGGAATGATTGTCTATGTTGTCCTGATTATCGCATTTGCTTACTTCTATTCATTTGTACAGGTGAATCCTGAGAAAATGGCTGACAACCTGAAAAAACAGGGCAGCTACATTCCCGGTATCCGCCCAGGTAAAAATACACAGGACTATATTACTTCTGTTTTATACAGATTAGTATTTGTAGGTTCTCTGTTCCTTGCAGGAATTGCAATTTTACCACTCTTAATTACGAAGTTTATGGACTTGCCGCAGGCAATTCAAATTGGGGGAACGAGCTTGCTGATCGTTATCGGGGTCGCTCTTGAAACGATGAAACAATTGGAAGCTCAGGCTAACCAGAGAGAATACCGCGGATTTAGAAAGCGTAGATAAGTAGGAGGAAACAAAATAATGAATATTATTATTATGGGTTTGCCTGGTGCAGGTAAAGGTACTCAAGCTGCGAAAATAATCAAAAAATACTCGATTCCCCATATTTCCACAGGAGATATGTTCCGTCTTGCAATTAAAAACGAGACGGATCTCGGGAGACAGGCCAAGGCTTTTATGGATCAGGGAGAACTTGTTCCTGATGAAGTAACAGTTGGTATCGTAAAAGAGCGTCTCTCTCAAAGTGATGCAAAAGATGGTTTCCTGCTTGACGGTTTCCCTAGAACCGTTGAACAGGCTGAAGCGTTGAACAGCATCATGTCAGAGCTCGGCACTCAAATCGATAAAACCATATATGTTGAAGTGCCTGAAGAAGAACTGATGAACAGACTGACTGGCCGGCGCATCTGCGAAACTTGCGGTGCGACTTACCACCTCGTGTTTAATCCGCCTAAGACAGAGGGTATCTGTGATTTAGACGGCGGTAAATTATACCAGCGCGAAGATGACAATCCGGAAACAGTGCAAAACCGTCTGGAAGTCAACATCAAACAGACAGCACCACTTTTAGATTTCTATAAAAGTCTTGGAGTTCTAGCTACAGTAGATGGCTCAAAAGATATAGAAGAAGTTTTCGAAGAAGTCGATGAAATTCTTAATGGCTTATAGAAATGTTCACCTTGCAGCAATTTAGGTGAATGTTGCTATGTCTATATGTATACGAGAGAGTCGTTATTAGACGAAGTGAGTCGTCACCTAGAGCAAATTTCTATAAAGGAATTGAAATGCTGTATAAGGAGGAAAAGAAGTGAGTAAACAAGATGTAATTGAACTGGAAGGTACAGTGCTTGATACTTTACCAAATGCAATGTTCAAAGTAGAATTAGAAAATGGTCATGAGATATTAGCTCATGTATCAGGTAAAATTCGTATGAACTATATACGCATACTTCCTGGTGATAAAGTAACAGTTGAGATGTCACCTTATGACTTAACACGTGGCAGAATCACTTATCGTTTTAAATAAGAGACTCCATATTCTAAGGAGGTAAAAAACATGAAAGTAAGACCATCAGTAAAGCCTATCTGTGAAAAATGTAAAGTTATCCGCAGAAAAGGAAAAGTAATGGTAATTTGTGAAAACCCTAAACACAAGCAAAAACAAGGTTAATACTTAATTTGGAGGTGCAAAGATATGGCTCGTATTGCAGGAGTTGACGTACCACGTGACAAACGTGTTGTAATTTCTTTAACATATATTTTCGGTATTGGACCAGCACGCGCTAGCGAAATTTTAGCTAAAGCATCAGTTGATGAAAATACTAGAGTTAAAGATCTTACTGAAGATGAATTAAACAAAATTCGTGAAGTAGTAGATGCGTATAAAGTCGAAGGTGACTTACGCCGTGAAACAAACTTAAACGTTAAACGTCTAATGGAAATCGGTTCTTACAAGGGAATGCGTCACCGTCGCGGTTTACCGGTTAACGGTCAAAAAACTAAGAACAACGCAAGAACTCGTAAAGGTCCAATTAAAACAGTAGCGAACAAGAAGAAATAAATAGTTACTAAAGTAAAGGAGGATAAATAATGGCTCGCAAACAACAATCACGTAAACGTAGAGTGAAAAAGAATGTCGAAGCAGGTGTGGCACACATCCGTTCAACTTTTAACAACACTATCGTAACAATTACTGACGAGTTCGGTAATGCTCTTTCATGGTCATCTGCTGGTGCATTAGGGTTTAAAGGTTCTAAGAAATCTACTCCTTTCGCTGCACAAATGGCTTCTGAAACTGCTTCTAAAGCAGCGATGGAACATGGTCTTAAAACTGTAGAAGTTACAGTTAAAGGTCCTGGTGCCGGACGTGAAGCAGCTATCCGTGCGCTTCAGTCAGCTGGACTTGAAATTACAGCTATCAAAGATGTAACTCCAGTTCCACACAATGGCTGCCGTCCGCCTAAACGCCGTCGTGTATAAAAAATAATAAATCGCTTAAGTAGTTGGGAACAATATTATTTTCTAATATTTTCGGCGTTTAAAGGGAGGATATGTTACACATGATCGAAATCGAGAAACCTAGAATTGAGACAGTAGAGGTATCGGAAGATTCTAAGTTTGGTAAGTTTGTTGTAGAACCTTTAGAGAGAGGTTATGGGACAACACTTGGGAACTCCTTGCGTCGCATTCTGTTATCATCATTACCAGGTGCGGCAGTTAAGACGATTGAAATAGAAAATGTACTTCATGAGTTTTCGACAATTGACAACGTTGTTGAAGACGTGACTACAATTATTACCAACATGAAGAGCCTTGCTTTAAAAATATATTCCGAAGAAGAAAAAACTTTGGAAATTGATTTTAGCGGTGAAGGTGTAGTTACTGCAGCTGATATTACTCACGACAGCGATGTGGAAATTTTAAACAGAGACCTTAAGATTGCAACAGTATCTAAAGGCGGAAGCTTAAAACTACGCATGACAGCTGATCGCGGTCGGGGATATACTCTTGCAGAAGGTAATAATAAAGCTGATATGCCAATTGGTGTAATTCCAATCGACTCTATCTATACACCGATAGAACGTGCGAATTATACTGTTGAAAATACACGTGTAGGACAAAGTACAAACTTCGATAAGCTGACTCTGGATGTTTGGACTGATGGTTCAATCTCTCCTCAGGAAGCAGTATCATTGGGTGCTAAAATTCTCACTGAACATTTAAACATCTTTGTAGGTCTTACAGATGAAGCGCAAAACGCTGAAATCATGATCGAAAAAGAAGAAAATCAGAAAGAGAAAGTACTTGAAATGTCTATTGAAGAACTTGACTTATCAGTACGTTCTTATAACTGTCTGAAACGCGCTGGTATTAACTCTGTTCAGGAACTTACTGATAAAACAGAAGCTGATATGATGAAAGTGCGTAATCTGGGACGTAAGTCACTGGAAGAAGTTAAATTTAAACTTGAAGACCTTGATTTAGGTCTACGTAAAGAAGACTAGTCATAAAGGAGGAGAAATAATGGGTTACAGAAAACTTGGACGTACATCTGACCAAAGAAAAGCAATGCTACGCGACTTAGCAACTTCACTAATAGTAAGTGAGCGCATCACTACTACTGAAGACCGTGCTAAAGAATTACGTAAACTTGCAGACCGTTTAGTTACACTTGGTAAACGCGGTGACCTAGCATCGAAAAGACGTGCCGGTCAAACTGTACGTAACGTAGAAATCATCAATGAAGATGGTTCAACAAGTTATGCACTTCAAAAATTATTTGAAGACATCGCTCCACGTTTCGCAGACCGTCAAGGCGGTTACACAAGCATTAAGAAACTTGGTGCTCGTCGCGGTGACGGAGCTGAACTTGTAATTATCGAATTCGTAGAAGGCGCTCCAGTTACAACTGAAGAAGCGTAAACTTTTAAAAGCAGAGTGAGTGTTATGATGGTGAGCCCGGAAGGGCTCATTCGTCTAGCTCAACGTATCCTGCAGTATATAATCAGTGCGCGACTCTTATTGCAGGGTACGCGCTTTTTTTACATAATTTTTTAAAGGGGTGGAAATATGATTTCACTAAAAGATATTGCATTTAAATACCGGTCTGAAGAAGCATATGCTCTGGATCATATTTCCATCTCTTTTAATGCAGGCGAATGGACGTCCATTATCGGGCATAATGGTTCAGGTAAAAGTACGCTGGTAAAAATCATCATGGGTATTATCGAAGACTATGAAGGTGAAATATACGTCGGCAATGAACTTTTAACCGAGAAAAATAAACAGAGATTGAGACGCAAGTTTGCAATTGTCTTTCAAAATCCGGATAACCAGTTTGTCGGTGCGACAGTAGAAGATGACGTTGCCTTCGGACTGGAAAATCTGGGACTTGAAAGAGAGGAAATGATTGCCCGCACAGAACATGCTCTTGGTCTCGTTAATATGCTTGAATTTCGTTCTCATGAACCCCACCGTCTGTCGGGAGGCCAAAAACAGAGAGTCGCTATCGCAGGTGCACTCGCGCTCCAGCCGGAGGTCCTCATTTTGGACGAAGCGACTTCGATGCTGGACCCGGCAGGCAGGAACGAAGTGCTGTCCATTTTATGGAACCTGCACGAACAGCTGGATACAACGATTCTTTATATTACTCATGATTTAACGGAAATTGACCACAGCGACAAAGTCATCGTTATGAACGACGGCAGTATTGTCGGAGAAGGCACGGTTGAAGAAATTTACCGGGATAAGGAAATGCTGGCAAGAAGCAGCTTAAAAGTACCTTATACGGTGGAAATTTCAAATGCACTTCTGGACGGTTCATTCGTCACTCATGATGAACTGGTGGTGCGGCTATTATGACGATTCGATTTACAGATTTAAATGTAATCTATCACCGCAAGTCTCCATTTGAATATCATGCCTTAAAAAATATAAATACGACCTTTGAAAATGGAAAGTTCTACGGGCTGATCGGACATACAGGGAGCGGTAAATCAACGCTGATTCAAACGATGAACGGCTTGATTCTGCCGAGCTCCGGCACAGTGGAAACAGACGGCATTATACTTTCGAAAAAATCTAAGCAGAAGCTTATCCATCAGGCGAAGATGAAGGTCGGCATGGTATTCCAGTTCCCTGAACATCAGCTGTTTGAAAGCACGGTGCTGAAAGATGTTATGTTTGGTCCGATGAATATGGGAATAGCGGAAGAAGCTGCAAGAGAGAAAGCCTGCTATTACCTTAAACTTCTCAATGTTCATGAATCGCTGCTTGAGAAAAGCCCGTTCGAACTTTCCGGCGGCCAGATGAGGAAAGTTGCAATCGCTGGAATACTTGCGATGGAACCAAATATCTTAATACTGGATGAGCCGACGGCGGGACTCGATCCTTTAAGCCATGATGAAACGATGCAGCTGTTTTATGATGTGTATAAAGAAATAGGTATTACAGTAATTTTAATTACACATGATATGAATGATGTGCTCGAATTTACTGATGAAGTAAAGGTAATGTCACAGGGAGAGCTTGCAGGCGAAGGCAGAACAGCTGATATACTGACAGACCAGAACTTTATGGAACGGTACGATTTGGAAGTACCTCATGTTATTCAGCTGGCCCGGGATTTAAAAGAGAAGGGTATAGCATTGAATGGCACTCCGAAAAATACAGCTGAATTTATTCGGCTGTATGAGGACTGGAGGCGTAACAATGCTTAGTTCAATGCTGCTCGGCAGATATATTCCGGGAGACAGTATAGTCCATAGACTGGATCCGAGAGCTAAAATTATTTCGGTCATTCTGTTTATGATTATCGTTTTCTTTGCAAATCATTGGGTCGGCTACAGTCTGCTGATACTGTTCGTTTTGTCGGTGACAAAACTTGCAGCTTTATCAATCAGATTTCTGTTTAACGGTTTAAAATTGATTTTTATTCTGCTGATATTTACCTTCCTGATGCATATCTTCTTAACCAAAGGCGGGACGGTGCTGGTTGACGGCGGATTCTTTACAATCGAGTCCGAAGGGCTGATCACCGGTATCTACATTACAATCCGGCTGATACTTCTCGTAGTCATTACCACGCTGATGACGCTGACAACGAGTCCGATCGAGCTGACAGATGCTATTGAAAAGCTGTGCAGGCCGCTGAAAGCCTTAAAAGTTCCAGTGCATGAGATTGCGATGATGATGTCGATTTCATTAAGATTCATTCCGACGCTGATGGATGAGACAGAAAAAATAATAAAAGCACAGAGTGCGCGCGGATCGACTTTTATGACAGGAAATTTAAAACAGCGTATCAATGCACTCGTTCCAATTTTTATACCTCTTTTTATGTCTGCATTTAAACGGGCGGAAGAAATGGCGATAGCGATGGAAGTCAGAGGTTATCAGGGCGAGGAAGGCAGGACGCACTATCGTCTTCTGTCCTGGAGAACACGGGATACACTGGCACTGATCGTGCTTGTTTTATTCGGTGCATTATTAATATTTGTAAGGCAGTGAAACTAATGAGAGTGGCAGTTAATATTTCATATAACGGACGAAACTTCAGTGGATTCCAGTATCAACATGACTACCGCACGGTGCAGGGCACTGTGGAAAAACAGCTGAAACGGATGCATAAGGAGTTTGTCCGGATTCATGCATCATCAAGAACGGATGCAGGTGTGCATGCTTTGGAACAGTATTTCCACTTTGACACACCGATAGATCTGCCGCCTGAAAAATGGAAATTTATTTTAAACAGAGCGATGCCGGCTGACATATTGATTAACGATGTTAAAATCGCTGCTGATGACTTTCATTCACGCTTTGATGCGACGGGGAAGACTTACCGTTATAAAGTCTACACAGGCACTAAGAACCCTTTTTACGATGGTTTAAAGACACATTACCCGTATGAACTGGATGCTCTGCTGATGGAAGAGGCGATGCAGCCGTTTATCGGCACGCATGACTTCACGACATTTTCCAGTGCCAAGGCGGAAATTAAAAATAAAGTTCGGACTATTAAAGACTTTAAAGTTATCGAAACAGCAGACGGGTTTGAATTTCTGATTACCGGCACCGGTTTCCTTTATAATATGGTGCGGGTAATTACAGCTTATGTTCTCGAATGCGGCAGAGGTATCAGAAAACCTGATACTTTAAACATGATTGCCAAAAAAGACAGAACGGTGATTCCTAAAACAGCACCGGCAGAAGGACTTTATCTGGAAAAAGTATGGTATGAAAAGCTGTAGAAATTATCTTGAAAACATTGACTTTATGAAGGTTAAATTATATAATAATTAACGGTACATTTTTATATCCATCCATGATTAATAGGCCCCGGAAACTTATTAGGATTATGAATATAAAAAGACAAAAACGACAAATTTAAAACGACAATAGAGAACAGATTTAGGAGGAAATTACTATGCGTCAAACGTTTATGGCTAATGAGCAAAACATCGAACGTAAATGGTTTGTTGTAGATGCAGCAGGTAAAACTTTAGGCCGCTTATCTACAGAAGTAGCAACAATTTTACGCGGGAAACATAAACCAACTTTCACACCTCACGTTGATTCAGGTGACTACGTTATCGTAATCAATGCAAGTGAGATTGTGTTAACAGGTAAAAAAGAATCACAAAAAATCTACTACAGACATTCAGGTCATGTTGGTGGAATCAAATCAGTATCAGCTGGTGAATTAAGAGACAAAAACCCAATGAGATTATTAGAAACTTCTATCAAAGGAATGTTACCTAAGAATCCATTAGGACGTAAACAAGGCAAGAAATTATTTGTATACGGTGGAGCGGAACACCCACACGCAGCACAACAACCTGAAAACTACGAGTTACGTGGTTAAGGACTAGGAGGGAAAACATTTGGCTAAAGTAGAATATCAAGGAACTGGACGTCGTAAGCACTCAGTTGCACGTGTACGTTTAGTACCAGGTGAAGGTAAAGTAACAGTTAACGGACGCGACATGAGAGATTATCTCCCATTTGAAAGCTTAATTTTAGATTTAAGCCAGCCATTCGCAGTTACAGAAACAGAAGGTAACTACGATGTATTGGTAAATGTTCACGGTGGTGGCTTCACAGGTCAGGCACAAGCAATCCGTCACGGTATTGCAAGAGCTTTACTTGAAGCAGATCCAGAACACCGCGGCGCGCTGAAAAGAGCTGGACTCTTAACACGTGACCCACGTATGAAAGAACGTTACAAATACGGTCTTAAGAAAGCCCGTCGTTCTCCACAGTTCTCAAAACGTTAATATATATGTATATATTGAAGAAGCACTTCCCAGCAATGGGGAGTGCTTTTTTGTGCCGTAAATAATTTAAGCAGGATTAAGATAGATGAAATTATCCCAAAAATAAAACTGTGCTGTCTACGTTCCTTTTAATTTTTCAATCTTACTATCGATGGTAAAATGACGATAAATTGTCAGGGCAATAACAATGATATTAAGAATATTTGATAAAAGAAGACTTCTGAATAACAATCGGTTAATTTTAGAACTGTACATTTGACTTCACTTCTTTTTACTTGATTTAGCCATTATAGGTATACGCATATATGCCATGTACCCGGTTCAATATAGATTCACTGGTATATCTATCAGCTGTAAAATATTTAAAGTTGGGCAATAGGGGTACTGTAATTATGTATATAGATTTGGGGGAGTGAGATAAAATGGCGTTTGACTATGACTTAAATTTCGACAATATAAATTTTCGTCAGCAGCCTGAACTGTACAGAGTAGGCAGAGGCGAGCAGGGCGTGCTTTTGGTAGAACCTTATAAAAGTGAAATACTTCAGCACTGGAGGTTCAAAACACCTGAGATAGCTAAAGAGTCTTCCGATAAAATCTATCAGATGTATTTGGATTATAAAGAGAACAATGACTTTGTGGGCATGGATATGGCAAGGAAATTCCTGCAGATGGGTTATACGAGAGCCCGCCGTTATGCAAATTATAAGGGCGGCAGAAAATACGATAAAGACGGTGAAGTGAAAGAAAGAGATATTGATCCTGCAAAAGCAGAATCAGCTGCTATTTTTGAGAAGAAATGGATTAAAGTACGTGAAGATGAGGAGTATTTGAAATTGAAGAAAGCACATCAGAAGAAATATGGCTGACTGGAGGAAGGCTTATGGTCAGTTGAGTATCATAAATTTTACTGATATCGTTTATATGAGCTAATGCCAGAATATATGATAGGAGTATATCTATGTACAAAGCTATTTTTCTCGATATCGATGATACAGTATTTAACTTTAAAAAATGCAGCGAGAGTGCATTAAAGGAAACTTTCTCGACACTCAATCTTAAATATAACAAACTTGTGTTTGATTCGTTTTCAGCAATTGATGAGCGTTTATGGAAACAGCAGAAAGAGGAAATGCTGTCCGTTGCGGATGTACTGAATATAAGATTTAAAGAACTGTCTGAGACACTGGGAATGGATTATGACAGTAATCTTGCTAAAGAGCATTTCGGCAATTTTTTGGGTGAGCAGTTCATCATGGAGCCCGGTATAGAAGAAGTACTGGAGAAAATATCAGTAGATTATAAGATATATGCAGCTTCCAACGGGGTATTGACGATGCAGGAGAACAGACTGGATTTATCCGGATTGAAGCGGTATTTTACTGATTTATACGTGTCTGATGATATCGGCAGTGCAAAGCCGAATATTGGATTCTTTACAGAGAGTATGAAGAGAGCAGATCTTGAGCCTTCTGATATACTTATGATTGGGGACAGCCTCGTTTCTGACATTGCGGGTGCAAGGAATGCCGGAATTGATTCGGTCTGGTACAATCCTTACGGACTGGAAAACGAGACTGATATTGAAGCGGATTACGAGATTAAAGAACTGCATGAATTAGCTGATATTTTAAATCCATAAGTTATGCTAAAGATGAAGAACGTGATAAAATTATATGTGAAATAAAAGAGTTAAAGGAGATTTCAATATGCAAAATATAAGCGGCAAAACAGCATTGATTACAGGAGCAGGCCGCGGTATTGGCCGTGCAACGGCTCTTGCCCTGGCAGCAGAGGGTGTAAATATCGGATTGGTCGGCCGGTCGATTGAAAATCTTGAAAAAGTTCAGGAAGAACTTAAGAGTCATGATGTTAAAACGGCAATCGCTGCAGCGGATGTATCGGATATGGAATCAATCACTTCAGCGGTAGAATCAATACGCGGTGAGCTCGGTGCGATTGACATTCTTCTCAATAACGCCGGTATTTCCAAGTTTGGCAGCTTCATGGAACTGACGCCTGAAGAGTGGACGAACATTCTCAATGTTAATGTTAACGGCGTGTATTACACAACACGCGCGGTACTGCCTGAGATGATTGAACGCAATACAGGAGATATTATCAACATATCTTCTACAGCAGGTCAAAAAGGCGGTCCGGTGACGAGTGCCTATTCTGCATCGAAGGCTGCAGTGATCGGCCTGAGTGAATCACTGATGATGGAAGTGCGTAAGCATAATATCCGTGTAACGACATTAACGCCAAGTACAGTCGCGACAGATATGGCGGTTGAACTGAACTTAACAGACGGCAATCCTGAAAAAGTCATGCAGGCAGAAGATCTTGCTGAACTGATTGTTGCCCAGCTTAAATTAAATCCGCGTGTTGTACTGAAAAATGCAGGACTGTGGTCAAATAATCCGTAAAAATTCTATTGTAAAAGGTTGTCTGATGAAAAATTCAGGCAGCCTTTTATTATTTTTTAGAAAATATGGGTATAGGTTAATAATGTTACATACAGCCGCAGTTAATTTAAGAGGAATGGACAAGCAGGGGGAGAGGCTATGAGATGGTTAATACTTATGCTGGCAGGTGCGTTTATTCTGACAGGGTGCAGTAATACGGACGAACCGCCGATTGACGAACCTGAAACTTCTGAGGCAGATACAGAAGAATCTGTGACTGAAGAGACGGAAACTACGGAGACAGCAGATGAAGAAGATGCTGAATCTGAAGAAGAATCTGATGAGAATGCCAGTGTGAATACGGAAAATATATCTGAAACAGAAGAAGCTGAGGAAGCTGCAGAACCGGTTGATGTAATGGAAGGCACTGAACTCGTCAGCGGTTACTGGATAAATTACAGCGGTGAAGATGATGCCAGATCTTATATGACCCGCACTGAGCCGATGGAATATATCCCGGAGCAGGATTATACGGTAACGGCTGCTGCTTACGTATCCTATTTTTACGGCAGTGAATTTATTAAAACAAATAACTATGGGCATGACGGACCGCATATTATAGAACAGGTGCCTGAAGCGGACCGTATTATTGTCAGTTTCAATGATTCGGAAAAGGACACAGTTCAGCTGATAAATGAAGGAAGGGAAGACGCCTCAGCGGGTAATGAAGTCAATACTACTCCTGATGATCTGGTCGGACGCGGTAAACCGGTGGAAGAAGGAATGCAGGGTACAATCATGTTTGGGCAGGATTTTCTATCAGGGGATGATGTATTTACCGGTGAACGAATCGATGACAAAGGCAACTTCGTTGAAGACGCTGATTATTATGTAACAGGCGCATTGAAATATACACCTTCTGAAGATTATGTTATTACATCACCTGCTTATATTAGTTTTTATAACGGCAGGAGATTTATAGAAACTGTAGAAATTACAGCGGTGCCTGCATATCTGCCTGAAGTGAGTGGTGCAAATTATATTAATATCAGTTTCAACGACGATTATTTGTTTGAACTGAATATCATTGAACTCGACTGAAAAGAGCTCCTTTGAAAAAACTTCAAAGGAGCTCTTGCTGTGTGTATTTATTTTGATAAGGCGATTTTAATATGAGCTAAATGATGCTCTTCATGCCATGACAGCTTAGCAATTTTAGTTCCGACGGAAATTTCACCATTAACCTGATGTGTGAATACACGTGTTAACTGTTTTTCTGTCAAACTGTTTCCAAGCGCGATTACATGTTCATTTATGCCTTCCAATATTTTAAGAGAACTATCTACAGGAAGTTCGCTGTCAGGCAGCTCTGCCCAGTCATCTTGAATGAACTCCGGAACTTTTGGGTTATTGTCCGTTAAAGCAAGCTTCAGGCGCTGATACATATTCAGCTGTGAATCAGCAATGTGATGAACGAGCTGACGCACAGTCCAGCTGCCTTCACGGTATGTTTTATTTAACTCCTCATCCGTCAGGGAAGCAACTTCATTGCGGAGACGTTCAGTATAAGTACTGATATCTTCCAGCCATTTTTGAACATCGTTAAGAGTCACAGTCTCAGGAACTTGCAATTTACCGATAGGATATTTTACGTCCATATTCAAACCCCTCACTTCTTCATTATATGAATCTACCTTACCATAACAGCAGATATACATCATAATACGAACATAAAGAAAAGCTCTGACCGTTGGGACAGAGCTTTAACTTTACTTATAATTTATTGACAGGTTCTTCTTTTTCAATATTTTTACCAATATTGTTTGAGATAGTTGCACCGACCTTATCCCAATTCATTAAATTTTCCATTGCGATGGAAATTATCGTACCCATTAAGAGACCGCTTGATAATAACGGCTGAACATAGCCTGGGAGACTTGCGAATGCCGAAGCGGGTACTGCCATAAGTACAAGCCCGAGAAACATCGGGATAGCTGCACGGTAAATATTCAGGCTGTTGAATTCCACAAGTTTGAACCAGTCCCATGCAGAGCCGAAGAGTTGAACATATGAAACGAATAATACTGCACAACCGACGCTTAATGGAATCATCGTAAAGAATGAACCGAATTGAGGAATCACACCCATAATAAAGAACATTGCCGCACCGAAGATAAACGGCATACGTTCGTAAATTTTAGTCTGCTGAATAAAACCGATTGATGATACAAATGGAGAATAAGGTACCAATCCGAGAAATCCTGGAAGAATCGTCATAACACCGGTAATAGTAAATGAATTTCTGTAATCTTTGCTCGTTGAAGGTGAATCCGGATAAAGAGGATCTGTTCCTTTAATAGAGCCGTACTGTTTAGATAAGTTAAGCATACCTGTAATAACAACGGTTAAAATAATTCCAATATTCCATGCTGGCGAACCGAGCGGGAACCAGAATATTTCAAGGGAATTTGCTGTTCCGCCTGTAAGCTGTGCATCCGAGCCGAACAATAAGAGATAAGCTGGCCAGCCGACAATAATCCCAATCAGCATAGCGTACTGTGATAATTTATTGGAACCGCGAATCGTTAAAATAAGAACTAAGCTGACAATAACAAATGATAAAATCGCGGGTCCAATTTGAATTTCTGTCGGACCCTCTCCGCCGCCAAATGGCAGACCGACCATGCCTTTGAAGAAGCTGATGCAAAGGGAGACGCCGAACAAGAGCATGAATACTCCCATAACACTTGGATTAAATAATTTTTCTAAATAATATCCTAAACCTGTTAAACCGATAATTACTGTAAGAATCCCTGTAATAATTAAGCCGGTTGCGATACTGCCGCCCACTTCTGCAATAGGCATTCCCTGCGCTGCTGCAAGTGAAGATAAGGCGAGAAGTACGCCCCACCACAGTCCGGATGGACCGTCCATAATCGGCCTTCTATGGCCGATAAATACCTGTAACAGACATGCAATTCCGCCAAGTATAAATGAAAACTGCATTGTACTCACAATTTCCGCCTGCGATAAATTAAAAGCTGCGCCCATGGTAATCGGCACAACAACTGTGTTGATAAATATATACATTAACCATTGAAGGCCGCCCAGCCAGTTATCGACATTTTTGAAATACTTAGTCATACTTTATGTCACACCATTTCATATTTAATTTATTTTAATATCTACTTTATAATAAGGGGGTTTATATAAAAAAACATTGTCCAAAACAGATAAATTGAGAATATTTTTTATCGTAAATTATCAAAGTAAAGAAGGAGGAAATCAGAAAGACAGATTTCCAGAGAAAATACTAAAAAATATTTGCTATAATTGAGGTTAAATGAAAAGGCAGTGATGTTTTATGAAAGTTATTATTGATGCAGATGCATGTCCGGTAAAGGATATAGTGATTAAAGAAACTAAAGATGAAAATATAGAAGTCGTACTTGTATCGAGTCTGTCTCATTTCAGTTCAAAAGAACTCGACTCGCATGTCCGGACAATTTATGTCGATGCCGGTCCCGATGCTGCAGATTATAAAATTGTCCAGCTGGCTGAAGCGGGAGATGTCATCGTAACACAGGACTACGGCTTAGCCTCGCTGCTTCTGCCGAAGGGCTGTACAGTCCTGCATCATACAGGTTTCGAGTATAATAAGATGAATATGGATTATCTGCTTGAAACACGCCATATGAGCAGTGTAATCAGAAGAGGCGGTGGGCGGATCAAAGGTCCTAAGGCTTTATCGCAGGAAGATAAAAATTCATTTTTAAAAGCTTTTCAAGAGGTGTTTGCATCAAAATAAGGGGAGAACACATCTATGACTGAATTTCTGTTTATTTTAACGAATGTAATGCTGCCGATAGCTATTATTGTTTTTATCGGTTACGTTGCACAGTTGAGATTGCAACTCGATCGGCCGACACTCGGCAAACTGATGGTGAACTATATTATTCCGGGATTCATATTTATGAACCTCTACAGTTCGGATATAGACTTCAGTCTGCTGTTATACATAATGATTTTTTTGTTTATCTTTGCACTGCTGTCTTATGCCGTGTCGAGGATTATCGCAGCTGTGTTTGGAGTGAAAGGGCAGCACACTGTATTATTTACGAACTCCAGTTTATTTTATAACGCTGGTAATTACGGCGTGCCGGTTAACGATCTGGTATTTAAAAGTGATCCGTTTGCGATGAGTGTGCAGGTCATGATGGTAGTATTCCAAAATATTATTGCATACTCATACGGTATTTTCGTCCTGAGTGCGGAAAATGTAGGGAAATTTAAAGCGCTGCTAGGCTATTTTAAAATGCCAATATTTTACGGGCTGTTTTTAGGTCTGATATTTAACTACTTCAATATTGGTTTGCCGACGCCGGTAATATCATCACTGGATTACATAAGAGACGCGATGATCGGTATGGTGCTGTTCATACTCGGAACACAGATTGCCGGCATCAGATTCCGCCACCTCCGGTTTACTGCCTTTATCGCAACGGCCGTGAAACTGTTAGTCATTCCTGCCATGGCACTGCCGATGCTGCTTCTCTTTAACGTCGAAGGTGTCGTTGCACAGGCGATACTGATTACGACAGCAATGCCTGCATCTGTAAACAGTTCTGTTATTGCCCAGCAGTACAGCAGTGATCCCGAATACGCTGCGGAAATTGTGATGATGAGCACGCTGCTCAGCGCAATCACTCTGCCGCTCGTTATTTACACAGCGCTGAATGTGTTTTAAATATTTGAGAGTGATATTGAAGCGGGCGATTGCGCGCCACCGAGAACTGACGACGGCACTCTTCCTATTAACTTAAATACATATCGATAAATTTTTTTGAAGGCCGTTCGCATACATTCTTAACGGGAATTTTTTTACGGTATTTTGCAATGACTTTATAGATTGTATCCCGTATAAATTTAGGAATAAGTTTTAGAAGAACAACGGGCTTAAAAAGCCTGTTAGCATCCGCGAGCATGTGAAGTACAGCATCAGAATATATATAAGTTTTGTCTTCTGCGATATAAATAACGCTGTCTATATCGTCATCCGGCTTATGATTTTCTTTAGTCCAATCAGTATTGAAATCGGTAATGCGGAGTTCAGGATTTTTGTTAATGCGCACCGTAAAGCGTACGAAGAAATTGCAGAAACTGCAGTCTCCGTCAAAAATCAGTACTTTCATAGTCACGCCTCCTCTCTTTGATTTTATCATAATAACTTTTAGACTAATATTGATGAGGAATGAGAAGGAAATGGCTGAAAAATTGCTGGGGTTGGTATGACAAAATCTCATATGTATCCTAACTCCCGCACACTCCTATTCTCAACAAAAAAGCAGAATCCCGGAAACTCAGGATTCTGCTTTATTTATCTTATTTTTTGACAATCATTTCAATTTCAACTTCTGCGCCAAGCGGTAACTCAAGTACTGCGACACACGTGCGTGACGGATATGGAGCGCTGAACTTCTCTTTATATACTTCATTCATCGCTTCGAAGTTTTTCATCGTCGTTAAGTAAACATTCACTTTAACAACCTGATCTTCTGTAACTCCCGCATCTTCCATAACGTCAAAGAGGTTATGGAAGGCAATTTCAGTCTGTTTAGCAATATCTCCTGTTAAATCTTCAGTAACATCCAGTCTATTTTTTGCTGTCTGTCCTGAAAAATAAAGAAAATCTCCAGCGTCGGTAACGTGCGAATATGGCCCCGAGCTGCTGACTGTTTTTGTGTTAAATGCTTTTCTGCTCATAAAACACCCTCCTAATTATAATAATTTAATCATAGCATTTTTAAGGGAATTGACTAGCATTAAACAAAATCTATTAGTGTAAAAAAGTATATCCAACTTCGATAAGAAATTATGTGTTTTCTATGAGCTTATTATTGGGTATAAAGTGGGCAAAAGCTGTTATAGTATATGGTGGAAGATATTAGAATGTTTATCGACTTAGGATAAAATCATTTAAAAAGAGGTTTGACCATGCATTATACAGTTAAAGAATTACTGACTCTCGACGAATTCCGGGAGGCTGAATATATTGGCACCAAACAGAGTCTCGCAAAAAACATAAAAGGTATAACGGTAATCGATTCACCTGACATTTCGTTATGGCTTAACGGGGGTGAGTCCATTCTGACAAGTTTCTTCCCGGTAAAAGATTTAAACGAAGAAGAAATGAAGGATTGGATGCACGAGCTTGCCGATAAAAAAATCAGCGCTCTAATCGTTAAGATACCGAAAGAGTTTGACAGTATCCCAAAACCGGTAAGGGAGGTCTGCAGGGAGAGGAATATTCCGATTATATCGCTGCCGACTGCAATTCCGTTTATCGATATTATTTATAAAGTTACACGAAAAATTTTTAATCAGGATGTTGAAAAACTGGAATATTTCAGAGAAATTCACCACCGTTTCACCGAATTGTCGATTCAGAATGTCAGCGATGAAGTGATTATTGAGACGCTCGAGTCACTGATTGGAAATCCCGTCACAATTTACAACGAGCTGTTTAAAGTCATTGCGACTACGGACAAGGAAGTGGAATTGTTTTACGAATCGCATAAGTTTCAAGAGGAGAAAAATACAAAGAACACTATTTTCCCGATCTACCGCCGCTTTGTAATTTATCCGAAACTGCAGGACCGTGAATGCGAGCAGATTATGATACCGGTCACATCGGTCAACCAGACAAAAGTTATGCTTGTGATCAGTGCAATTCATTCAGGCTTCAGCGATTTTGATTTTATGGCTATTGAAAATGCGGCGACAGCGCTGTCTTTAAATCTCGCTAAAAAAATTGCGATTTCTGAAGTTGAGAAGAAATATAAGAATGAGATTATCGATGATTTGTTATCGGGCGACATCAGAGATGAAGATGATATTGTCGAACGTGCCGATAATATTAAATTTGATTTAAACAGCCGTTCTGCAGTTGTAGTATTTACACTGAAATTCAAAAGTAAAAAAGTAACGAGCGAAATCAGAGAACGGTATTATAATATTTTAAATAATAATATAGACTACTATTTAAAAAATGCTATCGTGCGCGAACGGTTTAATCAGGTCATTGTAATCTGGCCGGTGCATTCCGGACAGAGTAATAAGAAAAAAGAGATGGATACTATTAAAAGAACGCTCGGCTATGTCATTAACAAATTTGAAAGCACGGTCAGAGAGGCGAAAGTTTATACTGGTATCGGCTCCATTGCGGATACAGTGCATGATCTGCCGAAAAGTCACAAAGAAGCGCAGGAAGTGCTTGATGTAAATGAAATGTCTTACCAGCACAATCCTATTTTAAGTTTTGAAGAGCTTGGCATTTACCGTCTGCTCTACCAGTTCAAACACGATAACAACAGATTGAAGGAATTTATTCCCGCCAGTCTCGGAAGACTGCTTGATTATAACAAGACAAACAGGGAACAATTAATTGAAACGCTGGAAATGTATTTGCAGTGCCAGCAAAATGTTTCGCGTTCTGCAGACAGACTTTACGTACACTATAAAACGGTTTCCTACCGCCTTGATAAAATTAAGGAAATTACCCAGATGGACTACGACGATGCGAATGAAATGCTCTCAGTCCAGGTCGGACTGAAGATACTGGAAATAATGAGAAAGGAGTAACCTGTAAAATATAGATAATTAAATAGATAAAAACGTAAAAAATTATCTATACTGGATAAAGACACCGGGCTTTTAGACATATATAATAAATGATGGTGTTAAACACTGAATGTAAATAAATTAAATTTGGAATATAACAGAGGTGTAAATATGTCAGAAGAACATAACAATCAACCGCCTGAGGGCCTGGATGCGGCAGCTCAGACGGATTCTCTTAAACCGAATGGTCCTGAAGACAGAACTTTAGGGGCAGCGGGATACATGTCACTGTGGGTCGGAGACGGTGTCAACATGGGTAATATGACACTCGGTGCGAGTGTTGTAGTTGCAGGTATGGCAGTACTGAATATTTGGCAGACTATTGCAGCAGCATTAATTGCAATCGGAATCGTTTCTATCCTCTTTGCATTAAACGACAGAGCGGGGTATAAATACGGTATTCCTTACGTAGCTCACTTAAAAGCTTCATTTGGGGAGAAAGGTACATTGCTTTCTTCACTGCTCCGGGCGGTGCCTGCTGTTATCTGGTACGGTATCCAGAGCTGGATCGGCGGTACGGCGCTAAATGAAGTATTCAGAATACTGTCAGGCGGCGCATTCGACAACGTTTTTGTTGGTTTTATTATTCTATTAGTTATACAGATAGTGCTTTCAATGAAAGGCTTCAAGAGTATTAAAGCAGTTGAATCAGTGGCATCCATCGTTCTGATGGGTATTGTTGTAACTGTGTTTATCATACTGGTTAAAGACCACAGTGCAGCAATTTCAACTTCATGGATTAATGCCGAAGGTACATGGGGGATTGAGTTCTTCGCCTATATCATGGTCTTCCTCGGTAACTATGCTGCTATATTCCTAAGTGCGGCAGACTATTCACGTGAACTGAAAACAGGTTATACGGACGGAAAAAGAGGATTACTTTACTTCCTGCCGATTATTGTTGCCTACGGTTCAGTCATCGTTGTCGGTGCGATGCTTGCAAGTGCGACAGGCTATACAAACCCGGCACTTGGACTGCCAGCCTTATTCGATAATGTTTACATGCAGCTGTTCATCTCTGTATTTATCGTATTTGGTGCAATAGCAGTAAACATGGTAGCAAACATTGTTACACCAACTTATGTGATTCAGCTGTTTACTAAACTGAACTACAAGGTTGCAGTAGTAATTACAGGACTGCTTGCAATGGGTTCATTCCCTTGGCTGTTAGTACAGGATGACAATGCAAAAGGTCTGGATACTTTCGTTCATGTATACTCAGCTTTCTTAGGACCGTTAATTGCGATTCTTATCGTTGAATTCTACATTATGAGAAAACAGCGTATCGATATTAAAGAATTGTATAAAAAAGGCGGAAACTTTGACGGAGTCAACTATGCGGCGATACTGGCACTCGGTATCGGGGCGGCGGCGGCCTTCATGTTCGTTGACCTTGCATGGCTGATCGGATTTATCGTTGCAGGTGTTGCGTATCCAATCATTTCGAAAACGATGTTTAAAGGTTCCAAGTTCAAGAGAGATACGATTTTTGAAAAAGATATGAAATAAGATGATAAGAGCAGTGAGATTTTTTAATCTCACTGCTCTTTTGCTTTAATCTTTAACATTTGGGTATTAGAAATCAGGGAGGAGATTCCGATGAGTCTTGAAATTCAGTACATATCTAAAAACAATCAGATAGAAACATCAGGTGGCCGGGATACAGTTCCTTACGATACAACTTTTACCTGGTATGATTACAACAGTTTTAATGATAAGGAGCAGCTGCTTGAAGATTTTAATTTTAAAGAAGACAGGTTAGAGGATGAAACTACGAAAAGATACCGGCCGCAGTATTATAAGTTTGATGACTATCAGCTGTTAATCTGTCACGTCATTGACCGGGATACGCTGGAAGCTCATGCAATTAATATCTCTATCATGAAAGATGTCATTGTTACCTATCATGACGGAGTGCTGGATGATTTTATCGATATTGCCGAAATTATTAAACATAAACACGAAGATTTGGAAGTTGATATCGCACTCCATATACTTCATGCAACGGTCGATCAGTATTTCGATATCGTCCATGAAATAGAAGATGATGTAATGCTGTTTGAAGAAAAGCACGGCAATGAGAAAAAAGGTGAAGATATCACAGCAAAAATGTTCAATTTAAGAAAAAGAATCTTCCGGGTGAAGCGCGTCATCGTACCAATGGAAGAACTCGTGGAAAAATTTAAAGAACAGGAAGATATTTTTAACAGCAGCCAGAGCGAGCCGATCTTAAGTAAAATTAATTCTAAAATCGACAGACAGCAGCTGATTATTCAATTCTCAGAAGAAATGATTGATGAAATGAAAGATAATTATATCTCTTATAATACTTTCCGCATGAATAAAATTATTAACGTGCTCACAATTATTTCAGCAGTTTTCCTGCCGCTGACACTGATCACCGGTATATACGGCATGAATTTTGAAAATATGCCCGAACTGTCGTGGCCGCCGGCATACTTTGTAACCTTGGGCATAATGATTATAATCAGTGTGTGCATGCTGGGATATTTTAAATATAAAGATTGGATGTAGCTTTACTAAATAAATAAATTTTTTAAAAACAGTTTACATTTTTAAGATGACAGTGCTATTATTTAAAACGCAACAATTAATAATAGTAACTATTACGATTTAAATGAGGGGCAAAATAAAAAAGGAAATGTTAAAATGGTGGAATAAATGAGAAGGATGAGGTGCTGTGATGGCAAACGGCGGTGTAATATATTTAGAGAGAAAAGATGTACCGAAAAATTATGATCCGAAAGGATTTAATGTAAAACTGTTCGGACTCGTCGCCCTGAGTGCGTACTTACTATTTATTATTTTTGATATGTCATATATGACGTTCAGAAATATTGAAGAAAGTGCATTTAACCGGGCTTATATTATGGCACTCGTTATTCTAATCGGAATTATAGCCGGTTTTATATTTAAAGCCGATAAGGGTGATAAATATTACGAACTGCATATTGCACCATCTGGAATGATTATTAAATTCCGCCGGGGACAAACAGTACTGCCGAAAAAAGATATCACCAATATTACAATTGAACGTGATATTCAGACAGTCATTCGTTTCTACAGTGGAGAGGAAATACTGAAAGAGCTGAATCATATTTATCTGAACCATGAACAATTTGTAAACCGGCTGAGAGAATTGGATTATCCGGTGGAAGATCGTACAGAAGATGAAGTTTAAATAGAGAAAAGGCACTGTTCCCGTCGGGAACAGTGCCTTTTTGATGAAGATAAGTCTTCGATTACAACTTCAGGCTGTTCACATAATCAGGACTGAATTTTGCTCAGTTTTCTGATCAGGTTTTCGAATGAGATAAATTTGAACTTCAGGAAGTTTATCAGCTGAAGTATAAGAATGCTGCCGACAGTAATTGATACAGTATAAATGACTGCATCCCCATATGATAAACTGCCTTCAAAACTGAAAATCGATTCACGCATAGCAGCGATAACGTAACTCATCGGCAGTACCGGGTGTATAAATTGATATATATTGCCGGCAGTTTCTATCGGGAAAGTTCCGGCACTCGCTGAAAGCTGCAGAATTAAAAAAACGATTGTTATAAATTTACCGATATTGCCGAACAGTGACACAAGTACTGACACAAAGAGCAGTGAAGCAAATGCCCACAGTATAATGACGCCGTAAAATTTAAGCGGTACATTTAAAGGGAAATCGAACATTAATTCTATAACTGATGCAACTCCAGCAGAGGAAATTACTGCTTGTATTGAGATGATAATCAATTTGCTGCCGGACATAGAAAGTGAGCTCGGGTAGTTCTCAGTACTGCGGTTAATTGGGAAAATTACACTGAAAGCAATGGCCCCGACAAATAAGCTGACAGCAATAATAAAGGGAGCAAAGCTTTGACCGTAATTATTCATATCAGTAATCTCACTTTCGTTTACTTCAACAGGAGAAACAATCACCTCGGCATTGTGTTCAGTAAATGAATAATTATCAAGAGGAGCTGAACCGTCTGCTACTTCCTGTTCAAGATCCCCGAGATTTTCTTCCAGTGACTCGAGACCAGCCGTAATTTCAGTATTCCCCTCAGTCAGCTGACTGCCCGCTGCGCCAAGTGCCGGTGCTGCCTGGTCAAGTCCTGTCTGCAGCTGCTCATTGCTTTCACGGAGCTCGGTTGCGCCTTTTTGTAAATCAGCGAGCGCAGTTTCGATATCATTTACCGACCCTGCCGCTTCTGCTAAAACATCCATTAACGTTGAGGTATAAGTTTCACCGACAGTTTTAGCAATAGCATCTGCAACACCTGATCCGCCCTGGGTGCCCATCATGCTGCCGATGAAATTAAAGCCCGGGTTTGTAGTTACATCGATTGAAATTAATTCCGGTTCTTCATCCAGGAGCGTTGTTGCCTGTTCGGATACATTATCTGCAATATGTATAGTTGCATACGATGTTCCATTTTCTAAATGCTTCTGTGCCGTTTCTGCATCGGTGAACTGCCAGTCAAATTCGCTGTTTTCAGCGAGTTCATTTTCAATTCTCTCACCGACATTAAGTGATTCATCATTGAGCTCGGCGCCTTTATCTTCATTGACGACACTGATTTGGATTTCATCCATCTTATGGTAAGGATCCCACATGGCACCGAGAAAGATTGCAGTATAAAGCGCCGGGATTGTTGAGATTGCGAGCAGGGAAATAGTTAAAAACGGATTTTTCATTAATTGTTTGATATCACTGAACATATAGTCTCTCTCCAATCAATTGGTATATCTTTAATGTACGTAATAAAGCAGACGATGTCTAATTATATGTGAAACTGAACACATATAAATTATTAAAATAGACGCTGGAATATCCATTTAACAAAGCTTAGAAAATCTAAAAGAGGGTAAACATTTTATTAGCAATAGAATATTGCGGATGTTAATATTCTCATTAGTGAATCGAAAGGGATGAAAAAAATAGTGGCGAATGACATTATAGTTTTAGACGATATAACTCTGGATGTAAAAGAGTTAAAAAGAGATGAGGAAGAAGGTACAGTGTATATTGAATTTGATGTGACAAGTGAAGATTACCACAATTTATCAGAGCACCTGTACAAAGAAGAGTTCCTTGTAAGACTCCCGGGGAATAATAATGAGGAGTTCCAAGCGAGAATTATCAACTATTCAACATCACTCGATAACCTGTATGAAGAAGACCAGGTGGGAGAGTACCGCATTACACTGAAAGAAGAAAAATAAATTATGAAACTGAGTATTCTTGACCAGGCACCTGTTTCTGTAAATATGTCCGCAGGCGAAGCGCTAAGAAATAGTGTGAAGCTGGCCGTAGCGGGCGATGAACTTGGGTTTACGAGGTTTTGGCTGGCAGAACACCACGGTATGAGCGGTTTATCATCAAGTGCGCCTGAAGTGACACTCGGCGCTATCGGGATGGTGACAAAAAATATCCGTCTCGGAAGCGGTGCAACTTTACTGCCGTACTACAAACCGTTTAAAGTGGCGGAAACTTTCAATACTCTGGCCGCTCTTTACGGAGACCGCATCGATATCGGTATCGGGCGTGCACCAGGCGGAGATAACAAAGCATCCGAAGCGCTGAGCGATAACTATTTGCAGCAGGTGTTTAAAATGCCGGAACTCCTGGCAGAGCTCCAGGGATTTATACAGAATAATGATAAAAGCCTCCGGGCGATGCCTGTACCGGATACCCCGCCTCAATTATGGATGCTCGGCACGAGTGAGAAAAGTGCAATTTCTGCACGGGACAGCAATATGAATTACTGTTTTGGGAAATTTATGAGTACGAGCAACCCTCTGGAGGTGCTGGATACATATCGTGAAAGTTCTTCGCCGGGTAAAATTATTGTTACAGTTAATGTGTTCTGTCATGAAAATAGCGAAACAGCTCGTAAACTCGCCTGGAGTTATGCTGTCAATCAGGCGCTGAAATCAACGGGACGAGCTTTTAAAGGAATTCCAAGCCCAGAAGATACAGCCGATATCGAACTGACAGAAGATGAAAGACTGGAAGCAGAAACTATATTATCGAATCTAATCTTTGGAACACCGGAAGAAGCCGGTGATGAACTGACAAGGCTCAGCGAAGCCTATCAAGTCGAAGAATTTATGATTGTGACGATTACTCATAATATAGAAGATAAAATAAACAGCTACCGTCTGCTGGCAGATCAATTGTTAACAGAGCGGTAAGCAGAAAACCTCCGGGAATCTGATTTCAGACTCCCGGAGGTTATAATTTTGCTTTTTAACATCAGGCTGTGAAGCGATCTTTATCTTCTATAAAGTGTGTGGCAACCATGCATAAGGCGCCGAATATCAGCATGCCGCCTGCAATAAATGTGATTTCAGTGTAGCTGAAATTGTTAGACAGGAGCACAGAACCCAGCGAAGCACCGATGGCATTTGCCAAGTTGAATACTGAAGCGGCGAGTGTGCCTGCAAGAGCCGGTGCCGTTATCGCAGCAAAAATAATCTTAGCATTAAGCATCGGTGAAATACCAAAAGTGCCTAAACCGAACAAGCCGGCAGCAAGGTAAGCGAGATAAGGTACCTTCAGCATAAATGTAAACCCGAGCAGCACGATGGCTATAAATAAAATAACCAGCGTTACGGCTCCCGTCAGTTTACCCGGCTGAACTCTGCCGGAAGAGAAATTCCCGATGACGGCGAAAGTACCGAACATTAGCATACTGAAGGTAACGCCAAGATCTCCCATATTGGCGATTTCACGCAGCATCGGTTCTAAAAAGGTGTATGCTGTAAAAACTCCGGAATAACCGAAGACGATTGTTATAATAAGCATGATGACATTTTTATCTTTTAAAGCTGACAGTTCTGCAGTAATTTTTGGGACGTCTGCAATTTTAAAGTTCGGAGTGACAAGAATCAAACCGAGCAGATTAATAACGCCAAGAGCGACAATCATCCAGAAAACCACACGCCAGTCGAGGACTGAACCGATGTAAGAGCCAAAAGGTACACCGAGCATTACTGCAATCACAAGGCCGCCATTGACAAGAGCAATAGCTCCCGTTTTTTTGTGAGGGGGTGAAATTGCCATCGCAAGACTCATCATGACGCCGAAAAACGGAGCATGCATCGAGGCGGATAACAGGCGTGACAGCAGCAGCACCTCAAAATTCGGTGCAGTCGCTGCAATGATATTACTGATAATAAAAATAGATATTAATATAAGTAATAATAATTTTGGGGGAAATTTTAAAGTTAAGAGCCGGATTACGGGTCCGAACAGAGCGACACTCAGCGCGTATACGCTCAGCAGCAGTCCTGTCGTCGAGACGGCAACATCTAAATCAGCGGCAAACTGAGTGAGCAGTCCCGTAACGACATATTCCGTCATGCCGACCGCGAAAGCTCCGATCATAAACACTGTAATAATTGTATTTCTTGAAGGATTTTTAAACATACGCGCCTCCCTTTCAAGTTTTCTATTAAAAGCACATAGGAGATATTAATACACATTAAATTCAATGTCCAGAGCAGCGCTTAAGAAAGTTTTCTCATATAAAAAGACAGTTTATTGAGAAAATATACTGACAGCAAATATACACTGAAGTTTAAGACCGCGGCTTGAGGTGCTGGCAGTTTACTATAAAACAGAGGGCCGCTCATGGTACAATCATGAGTGGTTTTTATAGTTGAAACTTACAGGAGGATATATATGGCAAAATTTTATGCAGTAAGAAAAGGCCATCGTCCCGGTATTTACAATACATGGGCAGCCTGCGAAAAAGCAGTAAAAGGCTTCAGCGGAGCCGAATTTAAATCTTTTAAAACAAAAGCTGAGGCGGAGCGTTTTATGAATAATCTTAAAGATGAAAATAAGCAAATACCTGATGGCGAGCTTGTTAGCTACGTAGACGGCAGCTACGATAAGCGTGTTAACAAGGCAGGCTTCGGAGCGGTGTTTATCATTAATGATGAAGTAATCCATACTGCTGCAGAAAGCACGCCTGTTGATCCGGATAATAATCTGTGGAATGTGTCAGCTGAAATTGCAGGTATTCTGTATGCCGTCAAATGGGCAATACAGCATGGTTATAAGACTATCCATGTGCACTACGATTACGCTGGTCTTGAAAAATGGTACACTGGGGAATGGCAGGCAAAAAATGCTGTCACGCGTAATTATGCTGAAGAAATGAACAGTTTTGGAAAACAAATCAACATACATTTTTACAAAGTCGCTGCACATACCGGTGTCCGTTTTAATGAGATGGCGGATGAACTGGCTAAACGTGCAGTGAATAACTAGCAGGAAGGACTTACTGTATGTACATATTATTATTTGTCCTCGTGGCAGGGCTGCTGCTTAAATTTGCAATGACGACTTTTTTCAACGATGACAGACTGCATTTTTCCTTTGATGAACGGAGATACTTCAGCGACGAAAAAGCAATAGGTAAAATAATGCGGCTGAAACTCGTTTATATTGAACGTGTGTTTTTAGTCCTTATGACAGTGGTATTTATTATTGGAGCAGCGGTATTTTTCACAGGAAACATAACACTTGGAGTCTGGTTCTTGGTTAGTGTAGTTATACTGCAGCTCATTTTGAATATAGTAACGGATTTCAAACTGTACACTGCACTTCACGATAAATCTAATCTAGTCATGACAGTAATCTGGCTGCTGCTGATTATCGGTTTAATTATTTTAACGAATATTTATATACTGTAACAAATTATAGAAGAGGTGCCTTATGTCAAATCGCAAGTTAATATTTTTTGATATCGATGGAACGTTATACAACTCTGATAAAGTAGTGCCTGCTGAAGCGAAGAAAGCTGTCCGCCAGTTGAAAGAAGACGGGCATATTGTGGCAATCGCAACCGGCCGTGGCCCATTTATGTATAAGAAGTTGAGAGAGGAACTCGGCATTGAAACATATATCAGCTACAACGGACAATATATTGTTTTCGAAGGTCAAGTGATATATGATAATCCAATCGAAAGCAGCACACTGGAAAAATTAAGTGCACAGGCGCACAGCAATAACCACCCGGTCGCATTTTGCGATGAGAAAGATTTAAGGGTCAGCACAAAAGAACATGAACATGTAAAAGCGGGGATTGGTTCACTGAAACTCGACTTTGAAGTTTCGGAAGACAAAGCGTATTTTGAAGATAATGCTATTTATCAGTCTCTTCTGTTCTGTACAGAGGAGGAGGAAGCGGAGTACACTGCTTCTTATGACGACGTATATTTTTTAAGATGGCATGAATTCTGTATGGATGTTATTCCAGCAGGCGGATCAAAAGCTGAGGGAATAAAGACGCTGATGGATAAAATGAATATTGATATTAAGGATGCGTATGCATTTGGCGATGGACCCAATGATGTAGAGATGCTTGAGCTAATTGAGAATAGTGTTGCGATGGGCAACGGTGTGCAGGAAGCAAAAGCAGTCAGCAGATACGTCACTGGACACGTTGATGAAAATGGGCTCTATGACGGGCTAAAGATAGCCGGATTATTATAATCCGGCTTTTTTATGTTTATAAAAAGTATGCAGGGGTATTGCTAAACATAGTCGGAATCAGAGAGACTCTTATTTATAATAGTTATAAATAAGAGTTGAAATCTGTTTCAGACGTGGTATAATATATTTACAGATAATAATGATTCTAAATAGTGATTTTAGGCGAAAATCAAATCTATATAAGAGAAAGGTGATTTTTAATGGTACAAGTTAAAGAGAAAACACAAGTAATCGAGGTACTTAATAAACAGCTGGCAAACAACACGGTATTATGGACTAAACTTCATAATTTCCACTGGTATGTTAAAGGACCTAACTTCTTTTCACTACATGCTAAATTTGAAGAGCTGTATGATGCAACAGGAGTATATGTAGATGATCTTGCGGAAAGAATTTTAACAATCGGCGGCGAACCAGTCGCAAAACTGACTGAAGCACTTGAAGAGTCAAGCATTGAAGAAGGCGAATATGGACTTGATGCAAAACAGATGGTTAAACAGCTGACAGAAGACTTTGAAGTACTCTCAGCAGAATTAAACCAGGGTGTGAAAGTGGCAGAAGGTGCCGGCGACGACCGTACAGCAGATATGTTCATCGCAATGGCTCAGGAGATTGAGAAAAATAACTGGATGCTTAAATCTTATTTAGGCGAAGACGTTAAATAATATAATATGATAAACGAAAAGACCGCTTCCTTTAAAGGAAGCGGTCTTTTCGTTTATTCGGTTTTATTAACGACAAATAAATACTGGGCAATTGTCCGGCTCAGCTCAGTGTCTTCACCGGAAGTGTGATTGGTAATGTAGAAAAGATCAAGTTTTTTGTCACGGTCAGTGATTTGAATGTCATCGTTGATATTCAGATTCGCACGCTTAAAGTGCTGCACTAGCTTATCTTCATTTAATATTCTTGAAATGCTGACGATATCATCGTTTTTAATATCGGATAAACGAGTTGATACTTTTTCCTGGGTATCCATCAGTTCTAAAGGAATAGCGCCGCCGTGAGGGCAGTGTTCCGGATAGCCTAAATATTTTTCAAGCTGATCGGCTAAAATATCACTTGTCGAGTGTTCGAGCACTTCTGCTTCATTATGCACTTCATCGATATTAAATCCCAGATTGTCAACAAGGAAAACTTCCCACAGGCGATGTTTCCGTATCAGTTTTTTTGCATATTCTGCTCCTGCATCAGACAGCATACTTCCTTTATATGGTGTATATTCTACCCATCCTGCTTTAACTAAACTGTTCATCATTTCAGTCACAGTCGGGGGGGAAATATTTAAACGCTCGGCAATTTCTTTATTCGGCACCTGGATTTTCCACGCTCCAAGTTCGAACAACACCTTTAGATAATCTTCTTTAGTTGGGCTCATTATTACCCTCCATTCTGAAACTTCAATTTTAATTATGAAGAAAAATTAATAGACTGGCAAATCATTTTCTAAAAATAAACAAGCGTTATTTTTTATCAGCCGC
Source organism: Jeotgalicoccus halotolerans (assembly GCF_003387165.1). Classification (GTDB taxonomy): domain Bacteria; phylum Bacillota; class Bacilli; order Staphylococcales; family Salinicoccaceae; genus Jeotgalicoccus; species Jeotgalicoccus halotolerans. The sequence goes on along the minus strand of NZ_QUMW01000010.1, from coordinate 9,333 downwards.
ATAAAAAACGTCTGGAAATATCAGTTCCAGACGATAATTATATTTAATTACAGGTTTCTAGGCTTTGGATTCGTAGCCCACATCTCGCTGTTTTTAACAAATGTGCGTGGATGAATCTTCAGCTGGTTGACGATAATATCAGCGATATCTTCGGGATGGGTCATCGTTTCGGGCTCGAGTGACGGTGTGCCGATTAAATCAGTTAAAACGGCTGATGGTGTTAAATACTGAACGCGTATATTATTTTTACGGACTTCCCGCATTACGCCTTCAGTTAATCCGATAACGGCATGCTTAGTCGCGGAATACAGTGCGCTGCCTGCTGACGAACGAAGACCTGAAACAGAAGCGATATTAACCACGTCGCCGGAATTCTGCTCCTGCATACCAGGCAACACTTCTTTCATCATATAATACATACCGAAAACATTAACGTCGATCATTTTCCGGAACATATCTTCATTATCATCAAAGAAGCTGCCGTTACCCATAATTCCTGCGTTATTAATCAGAATATCGATATGGCCAAAGTCGTTTAATACTTCTTCGACGATACTTTTAACATCCGCTTTAACTGAAACGTCACCGCTTACGGCAATAGCTTTTACATCTTTTTTTTCCAGGGTTAAAAGAGCATCTTTTAAAGTATCACCGCTGCGGCCGACTATTGCAACATTTACTCCGTTGTCAGCTAGTGCCTCGGCAGTTTTTAAACCGATACCTCTGGAACCTCCGGTAATTAAAGCGGTTTTACCATGTAAATTCTGCATATTTGTACCTCCACTTTTAAAGTTCATGTTATGAATTGTGACATATTTTAAGTATAATGAAGATACTAAAAAGATGAAATGGATATGCTTGTTAACAGGGAGGAGGATTTACTATGGCTGAACGCGGACAAACTAATATTTTTGATGATGTAATTAAGGAATCGGAATCGTTTGTTATTGTTGTGCAGGAAGTGCTGGAACAGAATGGCCGGCTGCAAAAGAAAATCTTACGTGAATATCCGAGCCTCGATCATACGGCAATGAAAAATTTGTTTGTGCATTTAAAGGATATTTATACTGACGAAAAACACAGTGAAAATGGGACATATTTCGATATAACAGTGTATACTAATGAAGATTATGCGGCTGAGAATATTTATGCGCATACGAAACGCTATAAGAATAAAAAGGAATGGACGGCAACGTCTAAATAGAAGGAGCACTTTACGATGAGAATGGTAGATATTATCGCCAATAAACGCGATAACAAAGAATTGACTAAAGAGGAGATTGAATTCTTCATTAACGGATATACAAATGGGGAAATTCCCGACTATCAGGCTTCAGCTTTATTAATGGCGGTGTTCTTCAACGATATGACCCCTGAAGAAGCAGCTGACCTTACGATGGCTATGGTGAATTCCGGTGATCAGATTGATTTGTCTGCAATTGACGGCATTAAAGTGGATAAACACTCTACAGGCGGTGTCGGTGATACAACTACATTAGTGCTCGCACCTTTAGTAGCAGCACTAGATGTTCCCGTTGCAAAAATGAGCGGGCGCGGGCTCGGTCATACCGGCGGAACAATTGACAAACTTGAAGCTTTAAAGGGGTTCCATGTGGAATTGACACAGGATGACTTTGTGAATCTTGTCAATAAGGATAAAGTTGCGGTTATCGGACAGTCCGGAAACCTGACACCTGCCGATAAATTAATTTACGCATTGCGCGATGTTACGGGAACGGTAAACTCGATACCGTTAATTGCAAGTTCTATAATGAGCAAAAAAATTGCTGCAGGTGCAGATGCAATTGTCTTAGACGTTAAAGTCGGAGACGGCGCATTTATGAAAACAGAAGAAGATGCTGTAGCACTGGCTGAGACAATGGTGCGTATTGGTAATAATGTCGGCCGCCGCACGATGGCAATTATTTCAAGCATGGAAGAACCGCTCGGCTATGCTGTCGGTAACGCAAACGAAGTGAAAGAAGCAATCGATACGCTTAAAGGCGAAGGACCTCCTGACTTAACTGAATTATCATTAACACTTGGAGCACAGATGGCAGTTGTCGGCGGCAAGGCAAAAGATCTCGATGAAGCACGCGCTATGCTGGAGGAAGTTATTAAGGACGGCAGTGCTTTAGAAAAGTTTAAAGTTTTCGTTAACAATCAGGGCGGCGACGGCATGCTTGTTGATCATCCTGAAAATCTGCCGCAGGCAGAATATCACTTTGATGTTGTCAGCGAAGAAGAAGGATACGTTGAAGTCATCGATGCGGAAAATATCGGGGTTGCAGCATCAATCCTCGGTGCAGGACGCCAGACAAAAGAAGACGAAATCGACCTCGCTGTCGGTATTGTACTCGAGAAGAAAGTTGGAGACTATGTTCAAAAAGGCGATGTTATCGCTAAAATTGCAGCGAACACTGAAGACGTGAACAGCGTCGCTCAGAAAGTTATCGACAGCTACCACTTCGGTAAAGAACAGAAAAGAACGAAACTCATCAAACGGATTATTACTGCATAAGTTAGGAGAAAAAATATGATTGAAAAATGGATTCCTCAATACAATCTGCTGGAAGACAGCTATCAGGACAAAGTGAAAGAACAATTTGAGACACTCGATATTAATACTATCGAACGTGTTTATAACGAAACATATGTCAACAAAACAGAAGTGGATTTATCTTCAGTAGAAGAGGTGCCTTATGTGCTGAAATCCGCACTCGATTTAGATGCTGTGTCTGAAGCGGCGAACACTGCTGTCGACAGCGGCGAAGTTGCGGTTGTACTGATGGCCGGAGGTCAGGGAACAAGACTTGAACACCCAGGTCCGAAAGGAACATTTTCATTTGAAGGTGTGTCGCTGTTCGAGCTTCAGGCAAGACAGATTCTCGAGTTTAAAAATGCACAGGGTGAGCTGAAAGTTCGCTGGTATATTATGACGAGCGATATCAACCATGAAGAAACGATGGACTTCTTTAAAGAGCATAATTATTTTGAAGTGCCGGAAGAAAACATTCACTTCTTTAAACAGGAGCATTTTCCACCACTGACCAAAGAGGGCGAACTGCTTCTTACCGAATATAAGGACATTATGCTGACACCGAACGGCAACGGAGGGATTTTCAGCTCATTAAAGAACAGCGGAATGCTCAAGGAGATGGAGCAGGCGGGCGTAAAACACGTATTTATGAACAATGTCGACAATGTTGTCGTTAAAGTGCTGGATCCTGCACTGGTCGGTCTCCACGTTACTGAAAATAATGATATTACATCGAAATCGATTACGCCGAAATCTGGTGAGTCAGTCGGACGTCTGGCTGTAATGAACGGCAGTAAAGGGGTGGTGGAATATACGGAACTTCCTGCCGGCAGTGAAGACAAATTCACGAACGCAAATATCGGTATTCATATGTACAGCATGAACTTTTTAAATAAAGCAGCTGACGGTGAAATGCCTTACCATCTGGCGCTGAAAAAACTGGAACACCTCAACCATCATTTAACAGTTGTAAAAGAAGAGGTACTGAAGTTTGAGAAGTTTTACTTTGATGCATTTAAATATGCTGATAAACACAATACGCTTCAGGTCGACAGAAAAGGTGAATTTTCACCGCTTAAAAATAAAGCAGGAAATGACAGTATAGAAACTGCCTTTAAAGATTTAACTGAAGAAGGACTGATTTAATGGCTGAAGAGTCAAATTCTGAAAGCAGCAAATATAATAAAGAAGAAGTATCTACAAGGATAGAAAGAACTTTGAAAAATGTTGTTCCCCTAACGTTCGGAGAAGAAGTGGGCAACGCGGTCAGTCACGGGGTAGCTGCGATAATATTTATTTTTCTGCTGCCGTTTACCGCTGTCTATATGCATCTCGAGGGTGGTATGTCTCATGCAGCCGGGGGTTCAATATTCGTCATCAGTATGCTGCTAATGTTTTTGACCTCCACTCTGTACCATTCGATGGAGCACAATACAAATCATAAATATGTTATGCGTCTTCTCGACCACAGTTTTATTTACGTGGCGATTGCCGGAACGTATACACCGATAGCAATTTCTGTTGTCGGCGGCACCTTCGGCCTTGTAATACTTATCGTGCAGTGGGTTGCAACAATACTCGGTATTCTCTATAAGGTGCTGGCACCTGTAGTGAACGAAAAAGTCAGTCTGGCAATTTATTTAATTATGGGCTGGTCCGCAGTTGCATTTATTCCTTCTATTATAAGTGAAACGTCGTGGGTCTTTATCGGCCTTATTATACTCGGCGGACTCGCTTACACTGCAGGGGCATGGTTTTATGCGCAGAAAACACGTAAATATTTTCACATGATTTGGCACTTCTTTATCATAATCGCAGCGATATGCCACTATACAGCGATTGTTTTTTATATCTGATGCAACCTTTGTGGATAATATGATATTATAGACAGCTTACGAATGAAAAACTGAGCGGAGTGGTAGGAATGAAAATAGTATTTTTTGGCGCAGGCAATATGGCCAGTGCGATATTTACAGGAATGATTGAAAAAGGAACAGTCAAAGCAGAAGACATTTATATTACGAGTAAGTCAAACCGGGTGGCAGCGATGGAATTTAAAGAATCGCTAGGTGTGAATGTGTCCTACGATGATGCGGAACTGTGCAAAGATGCCGATTATATCGTGCTCGCCAGCAAGCCCCAGAACTTTACAGATGTAGCTGAACGGATCCGTCCGTATTTGGAAAAGAAAACAAAACTGATTTCGGTGATGGCGGGTATTCACATCGCGAGAATTCAGGAAGAAGCTGGTATGGAAAATGCGGTAGCGAGAATTATGCCGAATACAAATGCAATGGTGCAGTATTCGGTTAACGGCATTGCATTTTCGGATGACTTCGACAACAAGGACGAATTGATTGAATTAATGGCGAGTTTCGGTAAAAATGTTGTCGTTGGTGAAGAAGGCATGGATAACATTACAGCGGCGACCGGCTCAGGGCCAGCATTTCTGTACTACATTTACGAACAGTATGCGAAAAGTCTCGAGGAACTCGGATTTTCAAAAGAAGATGCGGAAAAACTGACGAGAAACCTGGTTATTGGTACAGGGAAAACTTTATCGGAACGTCCTGAATCATTTGAACAGCTGCGGACGGATATTACATCTAAGGCAGGTACGACTGAAGCGGGCTTAGATACGCTCAGTGAATTCAAACTTCAGGAAATGATTTCGAAGACTCTCGGCAGTGCGAGGGACCGGAGTAAAAAATTAAGTGAACGATAAATGAATCTGGGAATACTTTCATATATAATAATATATGAAAGTATTTTTTTATAGATGAGAGGTATGGAATAGATGTCGACATTATATTATAACGGAACAATTTACACGATGAATGCACCTATGGATACGGTTGAGGCTGTATTAATACATAATGGTCTGATTGAGAGAACCGGGAGCTATAAAGAATTAAAATCATCTGCATCTGAATTTATTGATTTAAAAGGTAAAACAATGATGCCCGCCCTGACCGATGTGCACCAGCATCTGGTTATGATCGGCAAGAAACTGGAGCTGCTGGCACTCGACGATGTAACGGACATCGATGAGATGAAAGAACAGGTTAAAGCGTTTAAGACAAACCGCAGCTGGAACAATATCCTCGGCTATGATGAAAACAATTTCGACAACCAGTATAAAATTACAGCAGAAGAGCTGGATGACCTGACCGATAAACCGACTTTAATTACGCGTATTTGTGCGCACGCGGGAGTAGTGAACTCTGCAGCTTTCGAAGCATTGAACATCACTAAAGATACCGAGGACCCGGAAGGCGGATATTTTGAACGAGATAAGAATGGTGAACTGACAGGCTGGGTATACGACAAGGCGTTTGAAGAAATGCGTGCGGCAACTGTGGAAGATACCGCCGAATCGTTAGGGGAAGACATTGCCCGCGGTGTTAAATATTTGCAGTCTCTCGGTATTGCGAATGTTCATACGGAAGATCTTGCCTACTACGGTGATTTTAATGCGCCGCTGGATGCTTATTTAAACACGCTGGGTAAAGACGCATTAAAATTCAGGGTGAATCTTCTGACTCATGAGCAGGTATACGAAGATGTCGTTAAGGCTGATAAAACATATAAAGAAAACTTTGTGGAACGCGATGCGATGAAGATTTTTGCAGATGGTGCTTTTGGAGCGAAGACTGCACTTGTCAGCGAACCGTATAACGGTACACAAGACAAAGGACTGCAGATTCACACGGTGGAAAAACTGGAGCAGCTGGTTCAGACTGCCCGGGCTAATAATGATGCGATCGCTGTTCATATGATTGGCGACCGGGCAATTGAAATGGTGCTCGATGCTGTAGAGAAGTATCCTGTGCCAAAAGGGAAGCATGACCGTCTGATTCATATCAGTATGCTGCGGCCGGATTTAATTGAGCGTATCGCCAAATTGCCTGTTGTTTGCGATATTCAGCCGACCTTCCTGACTTCAGATATGCCGTGGGTAGAGGAATATATAGGCAGTGCACGTGCAGAATATTTATATCCTTTTAAAACACTGCTGGATAAAGGTATTATACTCGGCGGATCATCCGATGCACCGATTGAAAAAGTTAATCCTTTTCTCGGCATTCATGCGCTGATGACCCGGGAGGATAACGGTACTGTATATAATCCGGAACAAATTGTCTCCCGTTTTGAAGCGTTTAAAATGTATACTACTGAAGCGGCCAGAATTGTCTACAGAGAAAATATACAAGGCAGAATAGCTGAAGGATATTTTGCGGACTTTATCGTGCTGGACAGAGATGTCATGACAGTCACACCGGATGAAGTCAAGGAAACAAAAGTGCTGAAAACTGTTATAGACGGAGAGCCAGTTTTTGAAATGTAACCGGAAATTCACTTTTCGTTTATATTAGCGTCTCTGATGTTGTGTTATTATTAACGGTAATGGAATTAAGTCGAATGAAGGAGCATATACATGATTACTGAAAGTCAGGTAAGAGAACTAGTAGGAAATTTGAACGACCCGATTTTAAATGTCCCGATCAGTGAGACCGAAGGGATTTTACAAGTCAGTATTAAAGAAGAGAAAAAACACGTCAGTGTTAAAATAGCAATTGGCCGCGAGGGCGGGCAGGAACAATTGGAACTGCAGATGAAAATCGTCAGCCTGCTTAAAGAAGAGGGGGCAGACAGTGTTGGACTGCGTTTTGAAGAGCTGCCGGATGAAACAATTGAAAAATTCCGCTCCACACGCGGCAGTGCAATGGAACGCGGTTTTACACTCGGAAAGACGGAATTTATTTCTGTAGCTTCAGGTAAAGGCGGCGTTGGTAAATCGACAGTTGCTGTGAATTTGGCAGTTGCGCTTGCAAAAGAAGGCAAAAAAGTCGGTTTAATTGATGCCGATATATACGGTTTCAGTGTACCGGATATGATGGGTATTACAGAACGTCCGGAACTTGACGGCGAAACGATTATCCCAGTAAAGAGATTTGGTGTCGAAGTCATTTCCATGGCTTTCTTTGTTGAAGAAAATACGCCTGTTATATGGAGAGGGCCGATGCTCGGCCAGATGCTGACAAGTTTCTTTGAAGAAGTGAAGTGGGGAGATCTGGATTATCTGCTGCTTGACCTGCCACCGGGTACCGGTGATGTGGCATTGGATATTCACCAGATGCTGCCGCACAGTAAGGAAATCATCGTTACAACACCGCACCCGACTGCTGCTTTTGTTGCAGCAAGAGCTGGTGCAATGGCACAGCATACAGATCACGAGATTATCGGCGTAGTGGAAAATATGAGTTACTTTGAAAGTAAAGAAACAGGAAACAAAGAGTATATTTTTGGTAAAGGCGGCGGCCAGAAGCTCGCAGATGAATTAAATACGCCGTTATTAGGACAGCTTCCACTGGGTCAGCCGAAATGGAATGAAGAGGATTTTGCACCGTCAGTATATAAAGATGATGAAATCAGTGCTGTCTATACAGACATGGCGAAGAAAGTGATCGGAGGCACTGCTGAATGACATCGAAGTATTTAGTTAAGTTTTATTTTGTTACATTAATGATTGGTGCGGTTATAACTACCGCCATCAGTCTGATAACTGAATACGAAACTGTTACGAAATATTTGTTCCAGGGCCAGTTCGGTGACTTTTTTGCCGGCTTTATATTTCTGGTCGGCTACGGGCTGTTAATAGCAACAGTCAGTCAGGTTGTTTTCTATATATATTTATTCATCCATCCGCTTGGCATGGGAATATTCAGAAAAGCCTGGCCGTATGTACAGATTCTTCTAATAATGTACGCAGTTTTCGACTTGTTCTATCTCCGTTTCAGACAGGTTGGGATAGATCACGGTTCTACATGGTCCTTTGTATGGATTCCTATTATAATCGTAGTAGCTGGAGTAGGCTTTGCATATTATAAAAATAAAATCACAAAGGCGAATGTATTTATAGCTTCGGCGTTCTTTATGATTTTTATGACTTCACTCACATTACTTCCTTTTATATCAGTAGAGGAGACTAACTGGATCTACCGTTCAGTATTTACGGTCATTCTGACTAACGCATATCAACTGATTAGATTGCCGAAGTATATAGAAGACTCTCAAAAAGAAAAAGAAGAGAGAGGCCGTATCACGAGAAGTGATATTAATGAGCAAAAACGCAGTGATCTCAAAAAAGAAGCGGAAGAAAAGCGTACGAAAGAAGAAAGCCAAATTAAAGCACGTGAGAAAATGGGTTATAAAAACAAAACGCGGCAAGCTGTGAAACAGGATAAGAAGAAATAATGAGCTGGAAATATTATGAAGAAAACTATATAAGATGAAAAAAGACCGCAGAATGCTGATTTTGCGGTCTTTCTTTATAATATATAAAATTAATATATAAAAAGCGTTGACCTTTCCTACGTATCTTGGTAAGATATAAAAGTCGTCAAAACACAACGCAACAAAAATTAACAAGATTAATAAAAAGTTAAAAAGTTGTTGCATCTGAAAAACAGACGTGTTATGATATGAAAGTCGTCGAAAGGCGCGAATAAAACTTAACAAGCACTTAAAAATAGTTATTGCATTCGAAACTTGAATGTGCTAAGATATAAAGGTCGCTTCAAACGTGACGTAATTAAAACTTTATATTCTTAACAAAAACTTAATAAAAGTTGTTGCATCTGAAAAACAGACATGTTAAGATAACTTAAGCGATTTCAGAGATTGCCTGAAAAACACAAAGAACATTGAAAACTGAATGACAATATGTCAACGTTTAATTCCGAATAAAGAAGTCTTCTATTAATTAGGAGCAGACATTGAGGCGACCAATT
>NZ_QUMW01000009.1 GCF_003387165.1 Jeotgalicoccus halotolerans | reverse complement strand
GTGAAATAAGAAAAGGGCAACGATATAAAGATAAAGTTCATTAATAATTGAAAAGATGTGTAAATTTAGAGTGTTTTCCGAATGAGTAGAATGTTCCGTAGGCATGAAAGCCTCTCATGCCTACGCAACGGTTGATACGTATACATGAGACCATGTCACGCCTATGCAACGGTTGATACGTATACATGAGACCATGTCACGCCTATGCATCATGAAATACGTATACATGAGACCATGTCACGCCTACGCAACGTGAGATACGTATACATGAGCCCATGTCACGCCTACGCATCGTGAAATACGTAGGCATGAGCGAAAAATCCACACCCAACACTTCCAAAATAATGTATAATTAACACAATAGATAGGGTGATTTGATGAGGATTTTATTCATTGGAGATGTAGTCGGAAAAATTGGCCGGCGCATGATAAAAAATTATTTGCCGGGTCTGAAAAAAGAGCATAATGCACATTTTACGATTGTAAATGGTGAGAATGCGGCCCACGGCAAAGGGATAACGGAAAGTACTTATAAGGAAATTTTAAACGGCGGCGCGGATTTTATCACGCTTGGGAACCATGCCTTCGCTAAGCGCGATGTGTATGACCTTTTAAACTCGGGTGTTAAAATGGTCCGCCCCGCGAATTTCCCGGAGGGCACACCGGGCGACGGCAGCCGCATCGTCAACATTAACGGAAAGAAATTATTAATCGTGAACCTGCAGGCGCGGAGTTTCCTCGAGCCGATTGAAAATCCGTTCACAGTAATCGATAAAATTCTCGAAGAAAACACATACGATGCAGCCTTCGTGGATTTCCACAGTGAAACGACGAGCGAGTCCATCGCCATGGGCTACCATCTGGATGGCCGGGTCAATGCGGTAGTCGGCACGCACACGCATGTTCAGACGAATGACGCCGCGCGTCTCCCGAACGGCACAGTTTACATCACTGACGTCGGCATGACCGGTTTTAAAGACGGCATATTAGGCATCAGAAAAGATGAGGTCATCCGCAGATTTATAACGAATCTGCCTGAACGCCATGTTGTGCCGGACGAGGGCAAGGGCGTAATCAGCGGTGTAATTATCGACACTGACAGTAAAACAATTAAAAACTTTAAAATTGAAGAGTAAGAACAAGAGACGGGCGCATCCAACAAAAAATGCGCCCGTTTTTTCCGTCCAGCAATAAAAATCTCAAATCCGGTTCAAGTTTAGTGAAAATTATGTCACTTTTGTGGCATAATATAATTAATTCGGATTTCGAAAGAATATCATCAAAAGAGATTTGTCATACTCAGGCGCTTACCTCACAGAAACAAAGGATGGTTTTACAATGATTACAGTTTACCGTTATGCCATGAAGTACAAATGGATGATTGTTATTGCTTTATTTTTCATGTTTATTGAGCTTATCGTCGAACTGATCCAGCCGCTGTTTATTCAGCAGGTCATCGACAACGGAATTATGATCAACAGCATCGACAATGTTATATTCTACCTGCTGATTATGTTCGCAGTGTCGCTGATTGCATTGTTTGCAGGTATTTTTAATACATATTTTACCAGCCATTTAACAAATATGTTCGGCTATGATCTGCGGCTCGCTATCTTTAAGCGGGTTCAGAATTTTACGCTTGCCACCTTATCGCGTTTTTCAACATCAAGTCTGATCACCCGGATGACGCAGGACGTGCTGCAGACGGAGATGCTGCTCTTTATGAGTCTCCGCATCCTGCTCCGCGCGCCGCTGCTCGTCATCGGTTCACTCGTCATGTCCTTCCTCGTCAATCCGACGCTCGGGCTGTATTTATCAATGCTGACGCCGATACTTGTTATCTTTCTGTTTTTCACAGCGAGAAAAGGGGCCCAGGTCTTCCTCCGTGTCCAGCACTGGCTCGACAGAATTAACCGTTTTATCCAGCAGAATTTAGAAGCGGTCAGGCTGATAAAAGCCAACGACACAGGTGAATACGAAACTGGAAAGTTTGCCAAAGTTGCAGCGAAACTGCGGAACGACACGATATTTGCCCTCCGGCTTATGGAGTCCATTTTGCCGGTGCTTCTCTTAATTATGAACGGCAGCCTGCTCCTCGTGCTCTGGGTCGCTTCCGACCTCCTCAAGACAAATGAGGTTGCCGTCGGGGAAATCGTTGCGGTTATTAACTATGCGCTCCGTATGCAGGGCGGATTTTCAATGTTTGCCTTTCTGATTATCGCAACTTCCCGTGCCAAGGCGAGCAGCGACCGTATCAGTGAAATCCTGCATGCGCCGGTTGCTGTGGAGGATAAAAACACTTACGAACCGGCAGACAGCGAAGGTACCGTTAAATTCGACAAGGTATCCTTTAAATATCCGCATACCAGCCGTTACGTGCTGAAAAATGTTTCATTTGAAATACATGATAATGAAAACTTTGTCATTATGGGCGGGACGGGTTCAGGTAAAAGTTCACTGATCAGCCTCATCCCGAATATGTATGATCCGACTGACGGCGTCGTGACGGTCAATGGTAAAAATGTACTCGACTGGAATACTGCTGACCTCCGGCAGACAATCGGCTACGTGCCGCAGCGCGCAGTGCTCTTTACCGGCAGTATTTACGATAATCTGCTCTGGGGAAATCTGCATGCTGAAGAAGATGATGTCTTTATGTCATCTGAAAAAGCGCAGATTCACGATAATATTATGAATTTTGATGAGACTTACGAAACGACGGTCGGCCAGATGGGGGTTACGCTGTCAGGCGGCCAGAAGCAGCGTTTGTCAATCGCACGCGCGCTTGTCAGAAAACCGTCGATTCTAATATTGGATGATTCGACATCAGCGCTTGACGTCCGGACGGAGAATAATTTGTGGGATGCGCTCGCAGGCGAAAATGTGACCCGCATCGTCATTACGCAAAAAATATCGACTGCCGAACAGGCGGACCGGGTGCTGCTCTTAGATGACGGTGAGATCTCCGCCCTCGGCAGCCATGAAGAGCTGCTCAGAACTTCAGCACTGTACAGGGAAATTTACGAATCGCAGAAAAAAGGGGGGCATCTCGATGACTAACTTTTTTGCACGCCCCTTCGGGCATGAACGGCTCATTACAAAAGAGGATATTGGCAAGAACAAACGATCAAACAAAAATAAAGCGGACAATATGGGCCAGACCTTAAAGCGAATCTGGCAATTTATGCGCGGCGAGAGAAAACGGTTGTACTTTATCATTTCACTCGTTGTTGTAACGAGTCTGCTCAGCATCGTTGGACCGTTTCTCGTCGGCCGAATTGTCGATTATTACTTTATACCGCGGGAATTCGACGGGCTCTTCCGCGTGCTGATGATACTCTTAGCATCATACGTTCTCCTGTCGGCGACGACCTTTATCCAGGCTTATCTGATGGTCGGCTTGTCGCAGCGGACGATTTACAATTTGCGTCATCACCTGTTTGAACATATGCAGGAGCTGCCGGTGACTTTTTACGATAAACGCCAGCACGGTGAATTAATGAGCCGGATGACCAACGATATTGAAACGCTGTCGCAGACGATGAACTCGTCCTTTATCCAGTTTACGACGAGTATTGTCACGCTTCTCGGCACCTTTTCAGTCATGCTGTACTTAAGTCCGCTTCTGACTTTTTTAACAGCACTGATTATCCCGATTTTAATTGTCAGTGTCAGATTTATAACGAACCGTACGGGGCCGCTGTATAAAATGCGTCAGCGGCGCACCGGCGAACTGAACGGTTACATTGAAGAAATTGTCTCCGGCCAGGAAATCGTGAAAGTATTCTCCCAGGAAGAACGGGCGGTCAGGAACTTTGAAATGCGCGCCAAAAATTTAAGAGAAGTGACCTTCTGGGCGAATCTGTATTCCGGTTTTATTCCTAAAATCATGAATATGCTGAATAACATTTCATTTACCATTGTCGCGGGTGCCGGCGGGATTCTCGCGCTGACGACTAACGGTATTGTTACAGTCGGAACAATTGTTGTCTTTGCAGAATACGCCCGCCAGTTTACACGTCCGCTCGCTGATCTGTCCAACCAGCTGAACCAGGTGCTGTCGGCAATTGCGGGAGCGGAACGCGTCTTCCAAATACTCGATACGCCGGCGGAAGCTGACGAAGGTAAAATTACTGATAAAACACTGCGGGGACACATTGAATTTAAAGACGTCACCTTCTCCTACAGCAGGGAGCAGCAGGTGCCGACGATCAGAAATCTGTCATTTGAAGTCGCGTCCGGGGAATCCGTTGCTTTAATCGGTGCGACAGGTGCCGGCAAGACGACGGTTATGCAGCTGTTAGCCCGCTTTTACGAAGCGGATTCAGGCAGCATTTTAATCGACGGGGAGGATATTAAAGATTACTCCCGGACTAACATTCGTTCACAGACAGCCTTCGTGCTGCAGGACCCGTACCTGTTTGAAGCGACCATCCGTGAAAACATCCGCTATGGCCGGATGAATGCGACAGACGATGAAGTGATTGAAGCGGCGAAAGTCGCCAATGCCCATGACTTTATTATGACGCTCGAGCAGGGTTACGACACGGTGCTCGATTTAGATGAGGGCTTTATCTCGCAGGGACAAAAACAGCTGATTTCTATTGCACGGGCGCTTATTACAGACCCTGCCATTCTGCTGCTCGATGAAGCAACGTCCAGCATCGACACGATTACAGAACTGAAAATCCAGGAATCGCTGGAGCGTCTGATGAAAGGGCGGACGAGCATTATTATCGCCCACCGTCTCAACACGATAAAAGCCGTCGACCGGATCTTCGTCTTAGAGCAGGGCGAACTGCTTGAAGCGGGAACGGAAGAAGAGCTCCTTGCTTTGGAAGGCAAGTACTATGACATGGTGAATCAGTAAACAGGCGAGCTGTGCGGCTCATCTATGTTTACAAACACTTTCTGTTCAGTTATGATGGAAGCAATTAAATACCGCACACCACTGGAGGTGCCCTTACGGGCTGAGAAACACTCTTACTACCTGATCTGGATTATGCCAGCGTAGGGAAGTGGCATAGATTCGTTATGCACACTCCAGGGCCGGAGTGTGCATTTTTGTACTTTGACAAACGAATCAGGAGATTTACATTTAATAAATGAGGGCTTTCATATATAATGAATGGTATATATCAACTAAAAGGTGGAACTTCGAATGTATACTAAGGATGAAATAATAGAAGAAGCAAAAAAGCTCGGTAAAATGATGGCGGAAACAGAACAGGTTGAATTCTTCCAGAAAGCGGAAGCTAAGATTCACGAAAACCAGGAAATCCGCGAAAAAATGGCCAGCCTGAAAAGCCTGCAGCAGCAAGCTGTAAACTTCCAAAACTACGGCAAAGAACGCGCCTACAAAATGACGGAAGAAAAACTCGCTAAAATCGAAGCGGAATTAGACGAAATGCCGCTCGTTGACCAGTTCAAAGAATCACAGGCAGGCGTCAACGAACTGCTCCAGATGGTCTCGCATGCAATCAGCTCCACAGTTACAAGCGAAATTATTGAACAAACAGGCGGCGACCTCATGCAGGGCGAAACCGGCGCTGCAATCCGCAACAAGCCGAACCGCGACCCGAACCAGTTTAAATAAGTATCAGCTACATATTGAATGGCGTTGAAATCTCTGAATAATAGAGTGTTTCAGCGCCATCTTTGTATGTTGACGCATCGCGTCTTTCGTATACATGAGCGCCTGTCACGCCAACGCACCGCGCCTTTCGTATACATGAGCGCCCGTCACACCAACGCACCGCGCCTTTCGTATACATGAGCGCCTGTCACACCAACGCATCGCGCCTTTCGTAGACATGAGCGCCCGTCATGCCAACGCATCGTGTCTTTCGTATACATGAGCGCCCGTCACACCAACGCATCGCGCCTTTCGTAGACATGAGCGCCCGTCATGCCAACGCACCAAGCCAGGCATTCCTCACCAGCAATTTTAAAATAGGAGGTACTACCATCAACAAATTAACTAAAAACATGACCTACACCGCAGCTTTTGTCGCCTTAAACGTTATTTTAAGCACGCTCGTCACTATTCCAATCGGCATTATCCGCGCAGCGCCCATGCAGCATCTGATCAATGTGCTCGGTGCAGTAATTACCGGCCCCTGGGTTATCGTTCAGGCTTTTATCTCGTCGACGATCAGAGTCTTATTCGGCACGGGCACCGTATTTGCTTATCCCGGCAGCATGATCGGCGCGCTCTTAGCCTGGCTGCTTTACAAATACTCTAAAAAACTGTCGCTCGCAGCAACAGGCGAAGTCATCGGCACCGGCGTTATCGGCGCGCTCAGCCTTTACCCGCTGATCATCGTCCTTGAACTCGACGCGCAAATTTTCACAGTCGTCGCGGCAGCCTTCTTAGTATCCAGTCTGATCGGTGCCATCACGTCCTACATCATCTTAAAACAATTGGAAAAACACGGAGTCTTACGGCGGATATAAGCGTTGGTGCATGTTATAATAATACGACAAGATTAATTTAGGAAGTGTTAAGATGCGGGAACCAACACCGATGATGAAACAGTATTTTTCAATTAAAGACAATCATCCGGACAGCTTGCTTTTATTCAGACTGGGAGACTTTTACGAGCTGTTTTACGACGATGCAGTCACGGCTGCAAAAGTGCTCGAAATTACATTAACTTCACGCGATAAAAGCAAGGATCCGATACCGATGTGCGGCGTGCCGTACCATTCTGCGCGGAACTATATCGCAAAGCTGATTGATAACGGTTTTAAAGTGGCGATCTGTGAGCAGATGGAAGATCCGAGAGCGGTTAAAGGCATGGTCAAAAGAGAAGTGGTTCGGGTCATTACGCCGGGGACCTTAATCGATGACTTCGGTATGGACGATGGTGCAAGCAACTTTATTCTGGCACTCTGTGAAAAAAATGATAAAACAGAAGTCAGCTACGCCGATATTTCAACAGGTGAAATATTTGCTTTCAGCACCGATGACAAAACGGAGCTGAAAAGTGAAATAGAAACACTCGGCGCAAGGGAGCTCGTCACAAACAAAGAAAGCGAGCAGCTGATTCACCGGATTTATAACGATCCGCCGCTCTATACAGTATTTGAAGCGGATGAACCTGCTGATTACGACTATGAAGCGGATGTCGATGAACACCAGGCGATTAATCTGCTCTTGAACTACATCCGTAAACAGAATATGCAGGAACTGAAACATTTAAAAACGGTGGAAAAACACCGGATTAATACATTTATGAAACTGAACTATGCTGCGATTTCGAACCTCGAACTCTTAGAAAACATTCAGACTAAAAAAGTAAAAGGGTCGCTGTTCTGGTACTTAAACCGCACAGAAACACCGATGGGGAAACGACAGCTCAGAAAACAAATCGAGCGGCCGCTTGTCTCTAAACAGGAGATAGTTAACCGCCAGAATATCGTGACGACTTTAATCGACAACTTTACCGAACGCGAGCGACTGTCCGTTATTTTAAATCACGTTTACGATATCGAGCGGCTGGTCGGGCGTCTCGCTTTTAACAATGTCGACGTGAAAGATCTCGTTCAGCTGCGCGATTCACTGGAAGGACTGCCGGAATTAAAAGCAGTACTTGAATCACTAAAACTGACGGACAATAAAACATTCCAGAACTTCGACAGCCTGGAAGATGCGTATGAGCGCCTCGTTGTCTTAACCGACACGCCGCCGAAAACCATCCGAGAAGGAAAGATCTTTAAAGACGGTGTCAACGAATCACTCGATAAACTCCGTGATATCAGCAACAATGCACGTACCTGGCTGAACAATTACCTCGAGACAGAAAAAGAACGAACCGGCATTAAAAACTTAAAAATTGGCTTTAACAAAGTATTCGGCTACTACCTCGAAATTTCCAAGGGCCAGGCGGTAAACTTTGACGCGGAGAAATTTGAATACAACCGCAAGCAGACGCTCACCAACGCTGAGCGTTTTATCACACCGGAACTGAAGGAAATGGAAAGCCAGATTTTAACAGCAGAAGATGACAGCATTAAGCTCGAATTCGATATGTTTACTGAACTCAGAACGGATATGATGGCTTACATTACCCGCCTTCAGCAGACGGCTGAGCAAATATCGACACTCGATACGCTGATATCATTCGCCCTGGTGTCGAACGACTACCATCTGACCACACCGGAATTTACAGAAAACAAAGCCATCAGCTTAAAAGATGCGCGGCATCCGATCGTTGAACGCATGCTGAATGAAAATACTTATGTGCCGAACGACCTCACGATGAGCGATGACAGTTTTATTTATCTGATTACCGGCCCGAATATGTCCGGTAAGTCGACCTATATGCGCCAGGTTGCGCTCATTATTATTATGGCTCAGATTGGTATGAGGGTTCCTGCGGCAAGCGCTGAGCTGCCGATATTCGATGCGATATACACACGCATCGGGGCAAGCGACGACTTATCGAGCGGCAAATCGACCTTTATGATTGAAATGATGGAAGCCAATACCGCGCTCCAGCACGCGACGAAAGACTCGCTGCTTATATTCGATGAAATCGGCCGAGGCACGAGCACTTATGACGGTATGGCGCTCGCCCAGGCTATGCTCGTTTACATTCACGATGAAATCGGAGCGAAGACGCTGTTTTCGACCCACTACCATGAACTCACGAACCTGGAAGACACGCTGCCGGGACTCCGGAACGTGCACGTTAAAGCAACGGAATACGACGGCAAACTCGTCTTCCTGCACAAGGTCAAACCTGGAGCGGTGGAAAAAAGCTACGGCATTCACGTTGCGAAATTGGCAGAACTGCCGGACCGGGTGACAGAACTTGCAGCTGACTATCTGACTTCATTTGAAAACAGGAAACAGGAAGCGCCTCAGAAGGCACAAAATGACATTTTCCAGCTGGAACTGCCGCTTGATGACAGCGAAACAGTATCTAAAGACGAAGCAAATCTCTTAGCCGAGTTAACATCGCTTGATTTAAATAATATGACGCCGATGGAGGCGCTGAACACATTGCATAAGCTTCACAATCAGGCACGCGGGGAGGAATAGAAATGGGACAGATACACGTACTGCCCGCTCATATACAAAACAAAATCGCAGCGGGCGAGGTGGTCGAGCGTCCGAGTTCCATCGTCAAGGAAATTGTTGAGAACTCGCTCGACGCCCATTCCACGGTCATCGAAGTCTTTATTAAAAACAGCGGCATGGAATCGATTAAGGTGGTCGACAACGGCCGCGGCATCGATTATGAGGACCGCACGCTCTTATTTGAAAGACATGCGACGAGTAAAATCGATACTGCTTACGAGCTGTTTGAAATCCGTTCGCTCGGCTTCCGGGGGGAAGCCTTAGCCAGTATCGGTGCCGTCGCCAAAGTAACCTTGGAGAGCATGCGGGAGGACTCAACGCCTTTTAAAATTGTTTACGCCGGCGGGAAGTATGATGAAGATACCGTCTGGCACGAACGCCGCGGCACCATTATTGAAATTGAGGATTTATTCTTCAATACACCGGCCCGCTTAAAATATATTAAAAATCTGCGCACTGAAGCGGGTAAAATTATCGATATTATGCAGCGGATGGCTTTAAATTATCCGAATGTCAGCTTCCGGCTGGTTTTTGACGGCAAGGACCGCTTTAAAACAACCGGCAACGGCAATCTGAAAGAAGTCATCAACATTCTGTACGGCATCCAGGTGTCAAGCAACACGCTCGAAGTTCAAGCGGAAAGCCCGGACTATAAAATCGAAGGGTATATCGTGAGACCGGAAGTGACAAGGAGCAATCGCAATTATATTAATTTAAGTATTAATCACAGGCATGTCCGTCATTTTAAACTGTCCGAGAGTATTATTAATGCCTATCATACGCTGCAGCCGAAAGAGAAGTATCCGCTCGCCTTTTTAAATATCACCATGGACCCGAAACTGATCGATGTCAACGTCCATCCGTCAAAGGTGGAAGTGAAGCTGTCGAAGGAAACAGAACTGCTGAAGCTGACCGAGAGGGCAGTTAAAGAAGCACTGATGGAAACGGAACTGATTCCGGAAGTGGAACATAAGACGCCGAAGAGTGAAAAAAACGAGCAGACAGCTATGGATTTTACAGCGCGACACGAACAGATCAGGGAGCATATTGACAGCTACACACCGCCCGTCCGTCAAACACCGGAAACGTTTAAAGAGCGGCCGGAACAAGAGCAAAAATCAGCTTACACGAATCCTTTCCAGGAGGCACGGCCAGCACAGAAAGAATCAGCACCCAAAGATGCGCCTGCTTACGTTTACAACGAACCGCTGCCGAAAAAAGAAAAACTGCCTTACTTAGAAATTATCGGCCAGCTGCACGGTACTTATATTATTATGCAGAACGAAACAGGCATGTATCTCATGGACCAGCACGCTGCCCAGGAGCGCATTAAATACGAATATATTTACGCGAATATTATTAAGGAAAACGACGGCATTCCGCTCTTAATTCCTTACACTTTCGAATTCAGTTTTGACGATGTGATTACTATCGATGAGAAGCTTGACGAACTGCAGTCGCTCGGTTTCGATATTGAAAAAAGCGGCGTTAAACAGTACACGGTATCCCGTTATCCATCGTGGATTAAAGCTAAAAATCCGGAAGAGGATATCAATGACTTAATTGAATTTATTACAGAGACAGACAATTTTGATGTGAATAAATACCGAGAAGAAATGTCCATTATGATGAGCTGCAAGCAGTCGATTAAAGCAAATCATTACCTCGATAAAAACCAGATGACAGCGCTGCTAAAAGAGCTCGGAAAATGTGCTTCGCCGTACACCTGCCCGCACGGACGGCCGGTGATTATTCATATGACAACGTATGAAATAGAACGGCTGTTTAACCGGATTATGAAGTAAGGGGGGCTTAAATTGAAAATTATTAACCGTACGATGAGAAATAAAGACAGGAGTATTTCAGTGACGCATTATGCGCCAAAGAAGCCGAAAGCGAGCATTCAAATCCTGCACGGCATGGCCGATCATAAAGGACGCTACAAGGAGTTTCTGATGTATCTCGCCTTAAATGATATTCACTGTGTTATTCATAACCATAGAGGGCACGGCAGCGATGAGAAGTTAAGCAATCTTGGCCACTTCTCTTCTTTTGAAGACCTGCTCGAAGATGCGAAGATCGTCAGCCGGTCCATGCCTGAAGGTCTTCCGCATATTGGACTCGGTCATTCTATGGGTTCCATTCTGCTCAGAAGACTGCTTGAAGAAGGCCTTTACGATGCAGGTGTCATTGTCGGCACAGGCAGCAAGGTCCGTTTTTCTGATACGCTGTCTCACGTCCTGATGCAGGCGCTCTCTAAATTAATCCCCGGCACGAAATCGAGACTGATTAACAAATTATCTTTTCTCGGCTACGACGGCAACTTTAAGGGCACGGTTAAAAACCGCTGGCTGTCGGCAGATTACGCTAACATCCATGCTTATAACACTGACCCGCATGCCGGCCAGAAGATGAGTGTAAGAGCACTCGCTGAAATACTGAAAAACATCCGCTACGTTGATTCTTCAAAGTGTCTTAAACAATACAGGGATATCCCTTACTTATTAATCGGCGGCATGGATGATCCATTTTCGCATTTCGGCAGAGATTATGAACTTTTACACTGGCGGCTGCAGCGTCATTTTACTCAGGTGAAAATGGAGCTCGTGCCGAACGCGCGGCATGAAGTGCTGTTTGAAGAAAACAGAGGCGCGGTGTATTCTAATATTGTCAAATGGGTGGAAACATATGTCGAAAAGTAAATTGCTTATCTTAGCCGGACCGACAGCTATCGGAAAGACCGCATTATCGATAGATATCGCCAAAAAAATTAAGGCTGAGATTATCAGCGGCGACTCCATGCAGGTCTACAGAGGCATGGATATCGGAACCGGTAAAATCACTGAAGATGAGATGGATGGTATACCGCATCATATGATTGATATTTTAAACCCGGATGAGACATTTTCTGTTTCCGATTTTCAAAATCAGGTGGCGCGCCTTGTTTCAGATATTGAAGCACGGGGGAAACTGCCTATGCTGGTCGGCGGCACCGGACATTATATCAAGGCACTGATTGAGGGCTATCAGTTTAATGAAGAAAGCCGGGAAGATATTGACCGGCTGACTGAAGCGTATGAGAAGTTTTCGAATGAAGAACTGTTTTCAGAACTTGAAAAACTGGTGCCTAAAAGCGGGATCCACCCGAATAACCGGAAGAGGATTATCCGCAGACTGGTGAAAGAAAAGCTTGGGGCTAAAGAAAAGAAAGCGTATACACAAAAGCCGGAATATGATACATTCTTAATAGGTCTCACAGCAGACAGAAGTGTGATATACGACCGTATCAACAGACGGGTAGAGGCAATGTTCAATACCGGTCTCGCGGAAGAAGTGAGCGGATTGCAGAATCAGAAGCTGTCAGAGACAGCGGGACAGGCAATCGGCTACAAGGAGTTTCTGCCGTATTTTAAAGGGGAAGCATCACTCGCTGAAGTAAAGGAGCGCATTCAGGCTCATTCACGGCAGTATGCGAAGCGGCAGCTGACTTTTTTCCGCAATCAGCTGGATGTGCAGTGGTACGATATCGCGCAGACAGATACAGATATAATCATTAAAGATATATATCAATTCTTACAAACAAAAGGGGAGAATTAAATGAATTTGCAGGATTCGTTTTTAGGGGAATACAAAGAATCAGGAAAGGAAATCACCGTATTTTTAATGAATGGTTTTCAGCTGCAGGGGAAAATTACTGACTTCGACAAGTATGTTGTTGAACTTGATTCAGAAGGAAAAGTTCAAATTATATATAAGCATGCAATCAGTACATTTATACGAGCGTAAAAAAACAGCCGGACTTCCTGTCCGGCTGTTTTCCGCTTTATCCAGCTAAATATTTTTCAACGTCTTCTTCGATGTCGTGCGGCGGTTTTTGAGGGGGATAGCGTTTAACTACTTTTCCTTCCCGGGTAACCAGGAACTTAGTAAAATTCCACTTAATCGAATTGGTGATTAAGCCTGATTTCCCTTCGGTTAAGTACTTAAACAGCGGATGAATATTTTCTCCCTTAACATCGGTTTTCTCCATTACAGTATAGGAAACACCGTGTTCTCTGCCGTAAAGGTCGCGTGCTTCTGCTGCGGAACATGGTTCCTGGTTCATAAAGTTATTTGACGGAAATGCCAGAATCTCTAGACCGATATCATGGTATTTCCGGTATAATTTTTCAAGCTCATCAAGCTGTTTATTAAAACCGCATTCACTTGCTGTATTGACAATCAGAATTACTTTGCCTTTTAAGTCCTTCATGTGAATATGATTCCCGTCTGCGTCCTGTGCTGAGAGGTCATAAAAAGTTGTCTTCACTTATGATCCTCCTTTCTTTACTTTCTATATACAACAGTTGATACTACAATATAGCCTTATTAATATGATTAAAACATGATATTGTAATATTAAATAAAAAAATCGGGGGTGTTTGTCATGAATATGACACATACTGGAATAATCCTTGCGACGAACACTGTACAAAATAAAGACGTGGAGTCGGAAGTGCGCGAGCTTAAAGAGCTGAGTGAGTCCATCGGCATAGAGATTATCGGCACGCATATCCAGAACCGCACATCGATAGACAGGAAGAGTTATGTGGGAAGCGGCTTTCTTGAAGAAGTCAAAATGCAGTATGAAGATATTGATTATGCTATCGTTAACGATGAGATTCTGGCAAGCCAGAACCGCACTATAGAAAACATACTGGATACGAGTGTGATCGACAGAACGCAGGTCATTCTCGACATTTTCAGCTTAAGAGCTCAGTCAAAAGCAGGCAAGCTGCAAGTGGAACTGGCCCAGCTTGAATACCTGGTGCCGCGCTTAAAAGGGCAGGGCATCAACCTGTCGAGGCTCGGTGCCGGAATTGGTACAAGAGGACCCGGAGAAACCAAGCTTGAAACAGACCGCCGTCACATTAATAAAAGAATCCAGGATATTAAAAGGCAGCTCTCTGTCATTGAAGAACACCGTTTAAGATACCGCGATAAGCGGCGGTCGAATCAAGTGACGAAGGTATCGCTGATCGGCTATACGAACGCGGGCAAGTCGACGCTGTTTAATAAGCTGACGAATGCAAAAACGCTGCAGGAAGACAAGCTGTTCGCGACCCTGGATCCGCTGACCCGGGAAATGGTTCTTCCGTCAGGTTTTCAGTGCATTATATCGGATACGGTCGGTTTTATCCAAAAACTGCCGACGACTTTAATAGAAAGTTTTAAGTCGACGCTAGAAGAAGCGGCGGACAGTGATTTCATTATTCATGTAATCGATAATAATGCTCCGGACCTTGTTAGCCAGTACGATACGGTGCTGGATTTAATCGATTCCTTGAACATGAAAGATATTCCCGAGCTGATTCTGTTTAATAAAACAGATTTAAATGATGAGAAAAGACTGCTGCCGGCAAGTCCGCATCAGTTTGTGAATATGAATATGCCGGCAGAGGACATATTAATGGATGTCGAGAACTTTATGACGAAGTATTTCAATACCTATGATGCGGAAATTCCGCTTTCAAGACAGGATAAGATTTACAGATTAAAAAGACAGACTATCGTTAAAGAACTTGAGCTTGATGAAGAGAAAGTTAAAGTCAGCGGCTTTGAACCCGAGGGCAATTTTGCAGAACGTATAGTAGAGAAGGATGACGAACGTGAATAATGAAAAAAAGATTTGCAGCATCATAGAACAAGCAGAAGAGGCATTGCAGCCGTATTATAAAAAGAATAAGGATATTGCCTATAAGAACTTTAAAAAAGTGATGGCAGCCTTTACAAATCACTCGGTCACAGAAAGTGACTTCAGCGGCACGACAGGCTACGGTTATGACGATGTCGGGCGGGATAAGCTGGAAGAGATCTACAGAGATGTGTTTAAGGCGGAAGATGCTCTGGTTAGGACACAGATTATTTCAGGAACCCATGCGATCAGTCTGGTCCTGCTGAGCCTTTTAAAAAACGGCGATGAGCTCTTATATATTACGGGAACACCATACGATACGCTTGAAAAAGTAATCGGCACGACAGAAGATGATATCGGCAGCCTGAAAGAAATGGGTGTTGAGTTTAACACAGTCGATTTAAAAGATGATCAGTTCGATACAAAAAGTATACTGTCATCAATTACAGAAAGAACAAAAATGATTGGCATTCAGCGCTCAAGAGGCTACTCTCACCGCAAATCGATGAATGTCGGTGAAATAGAAGCGGTTATACAAACGATAAAAGAAAAACACCCGGATATTATTGTCTTCGTGGATAACTGCTACGGTGAGTTCGCGGAAACGAGAGAACCGCTGGAAGCGGGTGCGGATATTATGGCAGGCTCGCTCATTAAAAACCCGGGCGGCGGTCTGGCTAAAATGGGCGGTTACGTTGCAGGCAAAGAAAAACTTGTCGAGCGCGTGAGCTATCGCTTAACAGTGCCGGGCGTCGGCAAGGAAATGGGCGCGAGCCTGAATGCACTCACTGATATGTACCAGGGCTTCTTTATGGCGCCGCATACGGTCATGGAATCTATTAACGGTGCGCTGTTAATGAGCTATGTTTTTGAAAAATTAAATATGAAACCCTCACCGAGATATACAGAAGAGCGTACGGACTTAATTCAGAGTGTATCATTTAATAATGAAGAAGAAATGATAACGTTCACTCAGATGATTCAAAAAGCAAGCCCGGTCAATGCGCGCTTCATGCCGATTCCGGATTTAATACCGGGCTATCAGAACCCTGTTATTATGGCTGCGGGAACCTTTGTGCAAGGTGCGTCGCTTGAACTGTCGGCAGACGGACCGGTCAGAGCGCCGTACACAGTGTACGCCCAGGGCGGCCTGCATATCGAACACGTGAAATATGCGCTCGAAATGTCTTTGACTGAACTCTCTGAGAAGAATATGATAGAGCTATAAAGAATAAGTGTCGCTATTGTATAGTGACACTTATTTAATTTAAGCGTATAATTAATTTCGAAATTATAAATTGGAGCTTACATAATGAAAAACGTCCTTGCTTTGTTAAAAGAAAACTTTGAGAACCTTCATTTGATCTGGAAATTAAGTCTCTATAATATTAAGGCGCAGTATGCCAACCACTATCTCGGCATACTATGGGCGATATTGATGCCGGCAGCCCAGGTCGGAGTCTTCTATGTGATTTTCGGACTCGGCTTAAGGGGAGACCGGGGCGATGTGCAGAATGTGCCGTTTCTTGTCTATCTCATAACGGGTATTTTTGGCTTCAGCTTTATCTCGGGCTGTATAAACGCAGCGTCGAATGCAATCAGCAGCCAGATCGGGCTCGTGACTAAAATGAAGTTCCCGTCGAGTGTGCTGTTATCTATGTCCATGGCGAATAATGTGATTACTTTTATGATTATGTCTGTTATCGTTCTCGTTATCAGTATCGTGAACGGCTACTCGGAACCCCTGCATTATCTGGTCTGGTTTTACTTTATGTTTGCGACCATTATTTTTACATACAGCATCGGCTTAATCATGTCGTCAGTTAATATACTCATCAGAGACTTTAAAAATATTCAGGCTAACGTCATGAGAATGTTTTTCTTCATTACACCGATTTTCTGGGAGCCGGCAGGACGTCCGCCGTTAATGGAAACGATTATGGCGTTTAACCCGCTGGCTTATCTCTTAATGACTTTCAGATATGCTTTGATATTTGACGGTCCGGCTTTTTACGGTGATGTTTCCGACCACATTTTCTTCTGGTCGATTACGCTCTTCCTGTTCTTTATCGGGGTACAGGTGCATTACCGCTATAAAGACAGACTGGTGGATTACCTATAAAGGTGGATAATTATGTATAAAGTTAAAGTAGAGAATGTCTCTAAAATATATGATATTAATAGAAACCGCATCGCAAAAGTGTTATCACTGCTGACCTTCGGCAAATTATATAAAGCAAAACCTTTTTATGCCTTAAGAGATATAGATTTCGAAGTTAATGCAGGGGATTCTGTGGGTATATTGGGATTAAACGGTTCCGGTAAAACCACGCTGTCAGATTTAATTGCTGAAGCGACAGTCCCGTCCAAAGGTAAAATCCATATTAACGGGCGTACTTCCTTAATTGCAATCAGTGCGGGACTGAACCAGGAACTGACGGGCGAAGAAAATATCCGTATCAAGTGTCTCATGCACGGCTTAAGTGAAAAGCAGATTGCAGAACGCTACGATGATATTTTAAAATTCAGCGAGCTTGGTGAATTTATTAAGCAGCCGATTAAAAACTATTCGAGCGGTATGAAGTCGAGACTGGGTTTTGCCATTGCGATCCATACCGACCCTGATATTTTAATTGTCGATGAAGCATTGTCAGTCGGTGACGAAACTTTCGCCAATAAATGTATCGACCGCATGCGAGATTTCCAGGAGCAGGGTAAGACGATTTTCTTTGTTTCCCATGCAACGGGACAGATCAGACAGTTCTGCAATAAGGCAGTCTGGGTGCAGTACGGCGAAATGAAACAGTTCGGTGAAATGAAAGATGTTGTTAAAAGCTATGCCGAGTTTGTTAACCAGTATAAAAATCTGACTAAAGATGAGCAGATAGAATATAAGGACAAAATGGTAGGCGAGCAGATGAAGGCGAGCCAGCATTTAGATCTGCCTAAAGAAAAAATAAATATGAACAGTGTTGCTGTCGGCACGCTTTTGTTTCTGTTTATGATGTTCGGGATCGTTTTTCAGATATTCAGTTTGTAAATAGTATGGTAAATTAGTAGGAATATATGTAATATGGAGAACTAGTTCATTTTAGATTAGACATTAGGAGAATTGCCCATGAGATACCTGCAAGGAATTATTTCATACGTAACATTAAAATATAATATGCCTGTCGTCTCAAGACATATTCTGAAGCTGAGCCTGACTAAGAAAGTCGGAAAAGCTGAGCCGGGTCTCAGTTATTTTCTCCGTAAATCGGAGCATTTAACGCTGATGGATTTAATAGACCATATGCGCCTTCAGAATGACTATGAAGCATATTTAAAAGCACTGATTTTACGTCATGAAAAGAATTACAAAGGGTCTCTTGAAATGGTGGCGAACGACCGGAATAAGGCGCTCATTCCTTTTAAAACAAAGCTGTACTACAATCTTAAAAGATATGAAGATGTCGTAAATATTGCTGATTCCGGATACGATGTCCTCGGTGAACTGACAGAAGAGCAGCAGATGGTGCTCGTCAGGAATTTAATAAAAGAAAACTATTATGAAACAATTGAAAAGATGATCAGCCAGACAGGCAAAAATAAGATGCAGCTTGAAGAGCTGTATCACCATGAGAAAGATGATTTATATTATAAATATTCATGGTCTCAGTACCGGACAACTGTCTTAGATGATATAGATCCGAATGCGCCTTTTGCAGAAATTAAAGAGAAAATTGATCAGACAGATGAGAACATGCGGAATCTTGGTTATGTTCTTGTGATCAACAACTATTTTACTAAAGAGAAGAACCTGGATGAGCTGAATGACTTATTTGTAGACCACATCAACAGCAATGAAAATCTTTTTAAATACATAGACCCGATTGCTGTGGATACACTGGACTTCAATTTAAGTTCCAATGATAAGAAATCAGACCGGCTGCAGAATCTCCTGAATTATTATCATTTCGACAAAGGCACTAAAATGCTGATGAATAAAATCATGAAACTGCTGCCGGAAGTGACTTTAAATGCCCAGCACATTATGAGCATCAGAAGACTTGTTCTTGACCGTCATTTAAACTTTAATGATTCGCTCAGCAGAAAGATGTTTAATTCCGATAAGCGGCTGCAGAACGTCTTTCACAGCGCGACCTTATTTATAGATGAAGATACCCGTTCTTTAACCGATAAATTCGTCCACCATAACTTTAATGTCCGTGAGAGAACGAGAATATATAACGCGGTGATTAACCAGCTGCAGCGTGTTAACAAGCGTTATGAACTGCCTTTTTATATTTTTACTTATCTTGAAAAGAGTGCCGGCAGAAAACAGAACCATACTTACATTTTAGCGAGATACTATGCTGCAGCAGGTCAAAAAGAGAAGCTGGATGCACTGATTACTTCCAGCACCTTAGATAAGCAGCTAAAAATACATATTAACTTATCGATGTACCTGTTCAATCTTAAAATGTACGGTGCTTCGCTCTTCCATGCCCGTAAAGGTTATGAGATTAAACCGAATAATGCAGATGTTCTGCGTTCACTCATCCGTTCGCATCATGTGATGGGGAATATCGATGAAAGATATAAAATACTGCAGGAAATGAGAAAGCAGTTTGCATCGAGAGTGTACCCGGGAGAATTTCTGATGGCGGAGCAGGAGCATGAACTGTTTCACACCGAATGGCAGCCGAAAGCTCTGCGTGACAACCGTCCTTATCGGGATGACGGTGAAACAGTGCTGTTTGTACTGAATAAAGCTATGCCTGCAATTAACGGTTATACGATACGCACGAATGAAATAGTATCGAGAGTGAAAGATTACGGCTACCGGCCTGTAGCGACATCGCGCCTCGGCTGGTCTCCTGAACATGAGAATTATTCGAAACCGGGTCTTGATGAAGGGGATTACCGTACGTACTATATCGACCGCTCGGATAAGTATTTAACAAACCGTACGCCTTTAAGGAAGTATTTCAACGTTTATAAAGATGAGTTATATAAAATAGTTATGGAAGAAAAGCCGGCAGCAATACATGCGGCATCGAACTTTCAAAATGCCATGCCTGCTATCCGTCTCGGCAACCAGATGAATATTAAAACGATTTATGAAGTGCGCGGCCTTTGGCATCATACCCAGACATCGAAAGTGCCTGAATTCTTTAATTCTGATCGTTTTAACATGCAGGAGCACTATGAAATATTATGCTGCCAGTATGCTGACGAGGTCATTGTAATCAGTGAAAGTTTAAGAGAGTATTTAATACTAAAAGGAATTGCTGCAGAAAAAATTACTGTGCTGCCTAACGGGGTAGACAGTGAAGTATTATCACCTTTGAAAAAGTCCGAGGACCTTATCGAGCGGTACCAGCTTGAAAACAGTACAGTACTTGGCTTTGTAGGCTCTATTACGAACTATGAAGGACTTGAATTAATTATTGATACTGTAGAAGCACTGAACAACAGTAATGAATTTACGGAGAAGTTCAAGCTTCTTGTAGTTGGTGATGGCCAGCACCGCGCTGCCTTGCAGAGAAAAGTGCTGGAGCAGAATTTAAGCGATGATATTATCTTTACAGGCAAGGTGCCTTTTGAGACGGTGAAGGATTATTACTCTGTCATTGACATTGCGCCGTTTCCGCGCCAGGATAAGCTGGTCTGCCAGCTCGTGACACCGATTAAGACATATGAAGCTATGGCCATGGGTAAACGGGTCATTGTGAGCGACGTCAATGCACTGAAGGAAATGGTAATTGACCAGGTCAATGGTGTTTACTTTAAAGCGGATAACCAGGAATCATTTGAAGAAGCAGTCATCAGTGTTTTAAATAATGAAGCAATCGGAGAATCAGCCCGGGAGTGGGTCGTTGAAAACCGGGACTGGAAAGTTCTGCTTCAAAAACTTGTCAAAGTTTATGAAAAACTGGATATTAAAGCAAGTTAAAAAGAGCCGCACGTCACAAAGTGCAGCTCTTTTTTTACTGTTGAAGAAAGTTTATATAATTCTGCATGGCAGGAGAAGCCTCGTTAATCAGCGTTTTGTGTTCATTAACAAAATCTTTTAAATCCTTCGGAGACATATTTTCAATGAGAGCAAGGGAAACTTCAGTTAAATCTTCTTTTTGTATATACGGTGATTTTATTTCCTCTCTCTGATATACATCGATACCATTGTATCCTTCCGGATATTTATAAGGATTACCGATAAGGCCCCTCACTTTCATATTATTTAGTAAAACCTGCAGCATCCATTCGTTTTTCTTGTCAGGCATTTCTATATATTCAGCGTCCGGACTCTCTTTGCCGGCTGTCAATGGTTTGTAGACATAGGTTTCAGAAAATCTCGGTTTGGCTTTGTCACTTTCAGCAGTCACTCGAATACGGTATTTTCCCGGCTCATCCAGTATAAACTGGCAGTATCTTGAATCGGTACGGTGAGATTTTTTATACGGCTTTCCGTCTTTGTAAAGTTCGTATACATAGTATCTTGGTTCAATATAGTTCATATAGACAGACAGAATATTATCTTCCAGTTTTTCGTCAAACAGCAGCTGGTTTTCGTAGTTGTCAGAGTTGAATTTTCTAAGCTGCTGGACGAGGCCCTCGTATATTTCAATGGGGGCATCCAGCATATCATTGACGCCTTTGTTATCAGCGCTCAGTACAAGTTTATTGTCAATGCTGCTGTACAGGAGCTCATAAATGCCGGCAATGAAATCATCATGTTCATTGTTCGGAAGCACGTCTATTAAGATGACCTGTTTATAAAAGGCTGTCAGTTCAAGAATTTTATTTAAATGCTGTTTCAGCGCCTTGAATTGTTCAATTTTACGGACTTCTTCATAATCCACTGCCTCGTCAAGCAGCTCGAAGGACTGCTTGTTGAAATAAGAACCGTTATATTTGACAAGCGCATTCATTTCGCTCAATAGATCAATCATTAAAACTTCAGCCCGGGATTCCTGCAGCTTATTTAAATTCGCCTTGTTTAAGTCTCTGTGAGCAGTTGAGATTTCAACGATGTCCGATGTGTTGAGATCTTTCATTGCAACCGGGTAAGGCTTGGATAAAAGGGACAGGAAACTCTGGCCTGACACAAAATTATTTACATCATATGGGAAACTTCTGAATTCTGTTAAACGGCCGGCAAACTGGCTGCCGATAATATCGATTTTCATAAAAATGCTCCTTGGTATTTTTCGTAGAATGTTTTCTATTTCGCCGCCTTAATAGTATAATATAAGATGAATCATTGAGAAGGAGACGGCGTATGTATTTTTTAAAGAAAAATTTACTTAATATTATCATATGGACATTGGCACTCGGGGTAGTGGGTACAGCTGTTAATTTCTTCATACCACCGGCGAGTACAACGTACGAAGAATATTATACCTTAGAAAGCGGGCTTGAACCAAATACGATTGCAAATTTAAATATTCAGTTTAACGAAACTGTGAATAAGGCATCGAATAATATTCTTGTAGCCGCTGCAGACGGCCAGTCCGGTTCTGACATTTTACATCTGACAATTACGACTGAGCCGGGAATTAATTACAATTCGATTCAAGCTCAGGCTATGGATATTCTGGCTGAAGAAGGTGCTGTAACAACTGACAGCACTGCTCTGAATGTCTATGAGACACAAAATGACGCTTTAAAAATAATGATCATTTTACTGTCGCTGTTAATCGGTGCCGGCATCGGTATTGTGACAGCGCTTAGTAATAGAAATATAAGTACTGAAGAAGATATCGAGCACTATCTTGGTGAAAGAACCCTCGGTACTTTCTAGGAGTGAGACTATGAGCGAAACGGAAGACAGATTCAATAACTTTAATGAAGATATAATTAACAACCTGTATGATACAGCTATGGCAATAAGAAATGAAAATCACGACAATCCTAATAACAAAACAATATTCTCTTCTGTAAATAAGAGACTGGCAGTCACTGATGCTGCGATGCATATTGCTTATATACTGACGGAATTAAAAGATAAGGTGCTGGTTGTTAATCTCGACAGCAGAAGCACTGCGGCAGTCGAAGAGTATATTCATTCAAAAGCAAAACCGAACTTGTTTACAACTTTAAGAAATTCGATGTTTTTAAGTGAAGCAATCAACCATTCAGCCTTTGAAAAACTCGATATCATTCATGTTGAAGAAATGGATGAAGATGAATTGATGGCTAAGTTCAGCGACTACAATGTACTGTCGAAATTAAGCCCGCTGAAAAGCTACTATGATCATATTTTCCTGATCGGCCCGCCTTTTGAAGAGTGTGAAAATTACGGTGCTTTTTTAGAACTTGCTGACAGTGCAGTGACTGTTATAAGTGCTAAAAAGAACGACAGACAGGAATTAAATCAATATTTACAAAAAATTAACCTTTTTAATGTAAAAAGTTTTGGTATACTAAGAAAAGCAGAGTAATTTATATAGGAAAAGGTAGGGTGTTTTCAGAGTGAAACTAACAACAATAGGATTAGGTTATATCGGCTTGCCGACATCAATTATGTTTGCAAAACACGGCGTTGATGTACTGGGTGTCGATATTAAACAGGAAGCAGTAGATATGCTGAATGGAGGAACCATTCATATCGAAGAACCTGGATTGCAGGAAGCGCTTGAGGAAGTGCTTGAAACAGGCAAATTCAGAGCGTCTACAACTGCAGAAGAAGCAGATGCATATATTATTGCGGTTCCTACACCAAACAATAATGATGAACATAAATCAGCAGATATCTCTATTGTAATGAGCGGTGTTAAATCGATTGTTCCATTACTTAAAAAAGGTGATACTGTTATCGTAGAATCAACAATAGCACCGCGTACGATGGATGATCACGTTGCGCCCTACCTTGAAGAACAGGGCTTTAAAATCGGAGAAGACATTTTCTTAGTCCACTGTCCGGAACGTGTACTGCCCGGTCAAATTATGGAAGAACTTGTGTACAACAACCGTATTATCGGCGGTATGACCCCTCAGTGTGTTGAAGCAGGTAAAAAAGTGTACGGTACATTTGTACAGGGTGAAATGATTGAGACAAACGCTAAGACAGCGGAAATGTCTAAACTGATGGAGAATACTTATCGCGATGTGAATATTGCACTCGCAAATGAACTTGCTATGATTTGTAACCGTCTGGATATTAACGTTCATGAAGTAATTGAAATGGCTAACAAGCATCCGCGCGTTAACCTGCACACACCGGGACCTGGTGTCGGCGGACACTGCCTGGCAGTAGACCCTTACTTCATCATTGCTGAAGCACCGGAAGAATCTCCGTTAATTCAGCTATCAAGATCAATCAACGTATCTATGCCTGAATATGTAGTGAACATTACTAAAAAAATGCTGTCTAAACTGAACGGCAACAAAGTAACTGTTTTTGGTTTAACATATAAAGGTGATGTGGATGATATCCGTGAATCACCGGCGTTCGATATTTACGAACTGCTTCGTAAAGAAGAAGGACTGGAAGTAAATACTTACGATCCGCACGTGAAAATGGACTTTGTTGAGAAGGATATGAAGTCTGCAGTAACTGATTCTTCATTAGTATTAGTATTAAGTGACCACAGCGAGTTCAAGATCTTAACTGATAACGATTTTGAAACAATGAAAGACAAAGTAATCTTTGATACTAAGAATGTAGTACCTAATAACTTCTCTGAAGTTCAATACTACAACTACGGTAATATTCAAAAATTCTAGTATAAATATAAATATAAAAACTGTAGACAAAGTTAATAGCTGACCTGTCTGCAGTTTTCTTTTTTTTATAATTTAATAATACATAAATGCGGGGTAGAGAAATGGAACATAAATTAGATAAATTTTTGAGACATGTTAAAGAATTTGATGTCAGTCATTACGTATGGATTTATGAAAAGGGGAACAAACCTTTACTGCAGTCAGTACAGTCAATGAAAAAACTTGGAGAACTGAAAGATTATCAGAAACAGATTATGCGTGTACTGGCTCACAGAAAAGTGGGTAAGAAAGATTACTACTATTTGGAGTATGAGGGCAATGAACTTGGCTGGGCTGAATTAAAAACATCTATTGTTGTTTACTCAAAGCCGCGTGAACATGTAAGACTTGATCTTGATAAGTTCATGCAGGAACAGGACAAACAAATCTTCGTTGTAGCTAAAAATAACTTAAGTCTGTTAAAAGACCAGATGCTTGATTCCAGATTTATTATGATTAAAGACGGGATTGAATATGAGGCGCTGTTTAAAAAACATCGTCTGCAAGGCTGGTTCTCTTCGGATACGCTGGTGCGCTCTGAAAGAGCAAAAATTAATGTAACAGGCTATACCGATGACTTTAAATTATATGAATTTAATAACCTGACATCTGAAGTGCGTGTTGATGAAGCTAAAATATATCCGATTACTATTGTGCATATGTTCAGAGATATAAATCTGGCTAAAGTTAAAACGGGTATGGGGAATTACTGGACAGATATGAGCGAGCTGAAATATGACAAGGAAAGTCTTCCGGAATATGAACCTCAATACACATTTGATGAAACAGTCGTATACGATTTGATTCAGAATGTCTCAGAAGAACGTAAAATGACAAAAGCGCTCGTTGAACGTCTGAAAAGCCAGTTCAGAGACACGGATATTGAAATTGAACCTTCGAATACTGAAGAAGTAAACAACTTAATTGTTGATAAAGATATTGAATTGCTGCAGGAAGAACTGGCAGCTGAAAAAGAAAAACGTAAAAATATTGAGAACCGATATAAAAATCTTAAACAATCATTCTTCGGTAAACTTCAGACGAAATATTGGCAGATGAGAAAGTAGGTGGATTGTATTGACAGTAAATAATAACGAATCAGTATTACCTCACGTGAGCATTTCAGATAACTACTTATTAGGTCTCTACCAGCTGGCCAAATTCCATGATGTTGATACATACGGAGACCTTTTTAATAAAGATGTCTCGACGTCGACACAATACCATGATTTATCTCTGGAAGAATACTATAAGTTATTCAACGAACAAGGGAAACCGGAACTGATTGATAAAGTAGAAGAACTGTCTGACTTTGTAACAGAATCAAACGGTTCCCGTGTATTTAAGAAAATAGATTTAAACGTAGGTATTATTTGTGATGAATTTTTATATGAGGCCTATAAGGATGTTGTAAATCTGCATTATATCAACTACGACAAAGACAATATTGATATAGATTTTGATTTTGTTATCGTTGCAACAACCTGGAAAGGCATTGACGGCAGCTGGCAAAATGTTTCTAAAGACAAATCGGAAGAACGCCACCATCTGTATGAATTAATTCAGGAACTGCAGGATAGAAATATACCAGCTTTATTCTATTCAAAAGAGGATCCTGTCAACTATGACCAGTTTATAGAAATTGCGAAAAAATGTGATTATGTCTTTACTTCAGCAGAAGAAATTATTCCCCGCTATGTGGAAGCGGTCGGTCATGACAGAGTGTATAAGCTGGAGTTTGGAATCAACCCGCATAAACATAATCCAATCGGTATAAATGCATCTGAATTTAAAGAATATAAAGATGATGTAATATTTGCCGGCAGCTGGATGGTGAAATATCCAATAAGAAATCAGGAATCCGCAATGGCATTTGATGGCGTAATCAAGTCAGGAAAAGATTTAACGATTATTGACCGCAACTTAAAGCTGGAAAATAAAAGGTATCATTTCCCGCCCAAATATATGAAGTATCTTTCATATCCTTTACCGCATGACTTACTGATGAAAACACATAAAATCTATCGTAATGCGATTAACGTGAACTCGGTTAAATATTCAAATACAATGTTTGCAAACAGAGTGTATGAGCTTCAAGCGTTTGGTAATATCCTGCTGTCAAACTTCTCAGTCGGAGTGAACAGTAAATTCCCTCATGTCTTTATTTATAATTATAAAACGGATGTACCGCAGTTTTTAACTCATACTTCTGATAGAGCTATAAGAGAAATATCCTCTGCGGGTATCCGTCAGACGATGAATTATGAAACGACGTATCATAGAATTCAATATATGTACGGTATACTTGGACATGAATTGAATGTAGATAAGGCAAAAGTACTGGTTGTGCTGAAATCTGAAGATAAACAAGCAGATCGGATGGTTAAAGCTCAGTCTTACAAAAATATAGATTTCATTAATAAGGATGAACTGAACGATATCGGATTATCACCGTACCGTTTTGTAACTTATTTCGACAATGAAAAGTATTACTATGAAGAAAATTATATAGAAGAAATGGTCAGCGGATTTAAGTATGCAGACGTTGATTTTGTGACAAAAGATAAGACTAAAGAGAAATACAACTATACCGATAACTTCTCGGATATCGCTTTAACAATGTTTGATTTGAATATTTTACCAGATGCTAAGATAGAAACTGTAAAAGAAAAAGTCTTATCTGGTTTGAATATTGATGATACTGAAGTTGTTTTGCATGATGACCTTCCGTCTAAGAGCAGCAGGCAGCATAAACTTAGTGTTGTTGTACCGATTCATAATAACGGCAGATATCTTGAGAACAAATGTCTGCGCAGCTTAAAACGACAATCAGTATATGATGATATGGAAATTATTTTTGTAAATGATGGTTCAACTGATGAAGAAACAGTCAATATAGTAAACCGTTTAATCAGACGGAATCCGGATATTGTTTATTATGAATTTGAAAATGCATCAGGCAGTGCTTCAACACCGCGTAATAAGGGTGTGGAACTTGCATCAACAGAACTGCTCACTTTCCTTGATCCGGATAATGAAGCGACAGGAGACGGCTTTAGCAGACTTTTAGAAGAGATTGAAGCGGACGACAGTCTTGATATGGTAGTCGGCAATATGGTTAAGGAAGACCAGAATGAAAAGAGTATTTTCAACTATTATAAAACAGTTCAGCATTACAACTATAAGAGCAATCTGATTGATGATACAAAAGGCTTCCTGAAACGCTCGTTCTTAAAAGCACAGAGTATCCAGGCTATGATTGTACGTAAAAATATTATTGATGATAATAATATAAAAATGGTTGAAGGTGCTATCGGACAAGATACGATTTACTATCAGGAATTGCTGCTTCATTCTAATAAAGTAAAGGCCATTGATGAAGTGATTCATATGTATTACGGTGCTGTCGTTGATTCTGTAACGAATACAGTCGGCTTGTCCTTCTTTGAGAAATACTTGAAATTGGAAAAATACCGTATAAATTTCTTAACTGAAAATGATTTAATTAACGAGTATTTAGAAGATCGTTTTGAATACTACTTAATGAACTGGTATCTTCCGAGGCTGGAAAGAGTAGAGCAGTCTAACCAGAGAGAAGCAGCAGACAAATTGCTTGAAATATTCAATCTTTACAAAGAATATATCGGCGATAATTATGCACTTGTGGAAGAAAGAATTTTAGAATACAGAAAATAATGTTGCTCAGATAAGATCTTCTAAGAGAAACATCGTTTTGTAGGGGGAACAGCATGTTAGTTAATAATATTGAAACATCATATTCATATGTATTACTGCATCAATCCTTGCAGGGGGACAAAATTACAAAGAATTTGAAATGTACTATCGGTGAGTATGATTTACATTACAGCAATGACATGGATATTACAGTATTTGAAGACAATAACACTCAGCTGGCTGCTTTAGGTTATATGCTGGATATTCGTAATGGTGACTTAACAGACAAAGAAATTCTAAATGCTTTATCAGTATCTGATGATATTGAAAGAGAACTGGATTATATTAATGGCCGTTACGTGCTTATCGTTAATAAAGAAGGCAGTGTAACAGTTTATACTGATGCGAGTGCCCTGCTGCCGATTAACTATTTACAAAATGAGAAAGTAATTGCATCCCATGATATTCTGATTGAAGAAGTACTGAAACAGAATAATATAGAAGTTAAACTGTTAAGAGAAGAGCTGAAAGGTTCGTTCGATTTTACAAGATATGAAGGAATCTTTAAGTTCAATCCCAGTTTAAAATTAAATTTAAATACATGGGAATTTGAAAGATATTATCCTTATAATGAACTTGTGCCTAAGAGTATAGATATTGTTATTAAAGAATTAGAAATATATTTTGATGAAATGATTAAGTGGCTTAAGAATTTAAACAAAGAAATTATCCTGACATTAACTGGAGGATATGACTCACGTGTGTCCATGGCATTGACAAATTCTTTCAGTAAAAAAGTGGAGTATATTACGTACTTGCATCCGAATCTTGCGCGTTTAAGTGAACGGGCACAGGAAATTTACGATATTGATATGTATGTCACTAAAACTATTGGTACGAACTTAAATGTGAACCATACGATGGTGGATCTTGCTGATTATAATTTACAGGGAGAGGAAAGAGAAAATGCACTGCAAAATCTGCAGACTGCTCACTCATTCTCTTTAATCGACTATTTCCGCAACGAAAGAAAATTTAATAAGGCACTCCATATTAAATCTACAGTATACGGAATGGGGAAATCGGATTTCCCTTTAAAGAAAAACCATAACCCTGAAACGTATGAGGAAATGTCAGATTTTATACATGGTGTTTCAAAAGAAGCGGTTAAACTTCCCGATTACAATAAAATAGTTAAAAATTACTATAAACGTAATCTTCATAACGAAGGTGTGGGTAAGGGCAGGCATTACTTCGAAATCTTCCATCTGGAAAGCCGCATGGGAAATTGGCACAGTAATGTGACGCAGGAAACAGACCCTGAACTTTTGGATTTCATTTTTGTAAATACCCGGAGAATAATTGATCTTCTGCAATCTCCTTCTATTCAGGAACGTAAAGATAAGGTTCTTTATAAAACGCTGATAAAGCAATACTGGCCGGCACTTTTATTTATAGGAGTAAACGAAAAAACAATTAATGTCGACTATGATAAAATTGGATTAAACAACCAATATATTAATGGTTTGAAAGTGTATGAATTGAACAATCTGCAATTGGAACGAAATGAAGATAATGTATTAACGATTAAGCCAAATTCAGAGATTGTCGGTCCGCAAAATCAATATGTGTTTAAAGCGAAGAATAATACGCATGAACCAAAAAAATTGCATCTAAAGAGTTTTTTTAATAAAGAAAGCGGAAGAAAGTATATTAATGTTAAAATAATGAAACTTGATAATAAAACGTTTAAGAGTATTGATATCGTAGATTTATACGAAGGCTATGAGGTAACACTTGAACCTTTTCAGGAATTAATGATAAGAATAGATTACAATAATGTTTTTGACAAAGCATCCTGGCAGCAGGCGGGGCGTATTCAAATCAGCCACATATAATAATCAAAACGGAGGTTTGTGATGTTAAATAGTTTTGAAATATCACATGAAGTAAATGATGAGTACAGTTATAACTATAAATTGAATGACGATTTAGTAATCAGCTATAATCATAAAGATATCTTTAACAGTGTTAGTAAAAATGACGGTACAATCATCAGCTACGGTTACTGTTTTGATGTGAGAAATCCGGAAACTGATATTACGGCTACCTTAAATACACTCCTTAATAATCAGAATAATATTCTGGAGAATATAAAATATTTAAACGGGCATTTTATACTCCTGTTTAATCAAGGTGGCGAATGGAAGATGATTACAGATGCCGTGAGTATTACACCTGTATATTTCGATGCAGTAAAAGCACTGGTAACAGTTGATGATACAAATGAATTACCAACTTTAAACGGTGCATCAATCCTAAATCTTCAGAACTTTACTCTTTCACGGATAGATTTGGCTGTTAATAAGCTGTCTGATGAACGAATAGAAAGAACAATTCTTGATTTGGTAAGTAATCAGTATAAATATTTCTTAGACAAAGATTTAACGCTGAATTTCAGAAGAAATAAGATGAATAAAGCGATAATATCTATCCTCCGTCCAGTGTTGATGAATCAGACACTCAATTTAAGAGAGAATGATGATACTACACTTAAGATTGGAAACTGGATAGCACGTGAATATAAAATGGGTCTTTTAAATGAAGATATGGAACCTTCAACCACCTATTTAGCTAATACTCATTTAATGGACTACAAATTTTATATGAAGAAAAACGAATTAGCTGAAGATGAATTGGATGAATTTAATAACTTATATAATTTGGACAGCGAGTTCTTAAATGAACGTTCAGGTATTGAGTATAATCTGCTTAATAAACTGAATTACAGAAATGAACCAAAGCCGCAGCTAATCTATGATCCATTTAATGTGATGGCAATACAGGAGAGTATTTACCGTTTCAGTGATGCATCTAATTTTGATCCTCTCACAAGAGTTGTTAATATACTGCATCCGGCTATAGATTTTTATGATTTTGCAAATGGTGAAACCTTAATGCAAAAATATGCTAGGCTGAAGAAACAAAATTTGAAAATGTCTGAAGAGCTTAAAAAAGTTGTAGTTAATCAAGAATTCTTAAGCGAAGCCGAAGAAAAGGGAATAAGCGTATCTGAAAACCTGGATGGTAATATTCTTGAAAAAGGTATTACATTTTACCCAGCATCTCAGACGATAACTAAAGAAGTTATTTATGAAGTAACATATACTAAAAACAAGCCTGGAATGGTGCTTGTAGAATCTTATTTTAATAATCCTAAGAATGCTC
Source organism: Jeotgalicoccus halotolerans (assembly GCF_003387165.1). Lineage (GTDB taxonomy): Bacteria > Bacillota > Bacilli > Staphylococcales > Salinicoccaceae > Jeotgalicoccus > Jeotgalicoccus halotolerans. The sequence continues at coordinate 667,019 of NZ_QUMW01000009.1, read as the reverse complement.
ATAGGATAAAAGTGGAATTGAATAATGATATGTTTAATATTGATGAATTTCTCAATGGTAAATTTATAAAAACCGATACAGATATAAATATTAAAATGCATTATGAGCGCAATTATGATGCTGCATCATGGCAAAAAGCAGGAAGAATTACTATTAAGGAGTTAACTTAATTTATAAAAATGTAGTAGGTGTGAAATTATGATTGAAAATGAGATTGAGAATTTTACAGACAATATTAATATTATTTTACCAGTAAACCAAATAAGAAATATTCCTTCTTTTGAGAGTTTTGAGAAGATTGAATTATCTGTGCTGTTACAAGACGAAGAGGATGTGGATTTACTAATTAAAAATATAGAAAAGATTTTAAAAGCTAAACACATTTCACTTCATATTAATCCAGAATTTTACTTTGAATATAATTGGGATTTTCTCAATAACTACTTTCTAATTAAGAATATAGAACATACAGAGAAAAAGATTGTAAAAAAGCTATTTTATATGCCTAAGATAAATAGTTCATTAATTAAAAACAATAACAGAATAATTAAAAAATTCTCAGAAAGAGATTGGAATGATTCATATAACTATAAGTTAATATATCTCATTACTGAAGCTAATAATATATTGAAAAAAATTGAAGTGAATAATTTAAAACATGTCAGAAAACAACGGGAAATCTCTGAACATATAGACAAAATAGAATCTTTATTAAAAGAAATTAGCAGGTGATAAATATGAACCTTACGCAAATCCAGAACAGATTTAATGAATCAAGAGATATAGTTTTAAAAGATGAATTTTTTGAAAAAGGGTTGTCTATAATTATTCCAGTATCTGGAGGAAGAGAATTTATAGACACATGCTTAGAAAGTTTAATGAATCAAAAGATAGTTGATGCAAAATATGAAGTAATAGTAGTTTTTAATGGTATCTTCTCAGAAACCATTAATCACTTATATGAAAATATTAATATATACTCAGACTTAAACCTGCTTATATTGATAAATGATGATTCAGGAGCTGGATCTGCAAGAAATATTGGAATCAAAAATGCAAGCTACAGCCATACTATATTTATTGATGTAGATGACTTTGTTTCTGATACATATATACAGTCTAATTATAATTATTTAAAAGATAATTGTTTGACGATATCACAAATTCACGATTATATTGATGGTGAAATCATTGAAGAAAATATTATTAATGAAGAATTATTAATGAATTTTGATAATCTAAAACTTAACTATTTTGATATAAAAAGAATTTTAACAATTACGGCTTGTAAGGCTATACCAACTAAATACTTAAAGTACAACAGCTTTAATCATAAACTTAGAAGCGGAGAAGATACAGTATTATTTACAGAACTTTTAATAACTCATCAACCAACTTTATGCTTAATACCAAAGAAGGAAAATTCCATATATTATAGAAATATCAGACCGGACTCTGTATCACGTCAACCCGACAGTTTTGATTTCTTAATTACTCAAAGACTAGATATATTGAAAATATTAGATCCGTTATTGGATATAATACATGATAATACTTTGAAAAGAGTAGTAACCCAAAAATATGATGCTCAGATAATGTTCATGAATCGTTTTTTAAAGAATAATATACCTGAACACCAACATATACTTACGTTAATTGAAAAATGTAAATTAAAGCATTTTAAATATTTTCTACTGAACCGTAACATTGCAAAAACTTTAGTAATTTCTTATTGTTTTGCTCCTTATAGTGATACAAGTGCATCAGTAGTGACTAAAAGAATAATTAATGAAAGTAAAATTGTAGATGTCATCTCTAACAATATGAAGGGTAAAAGAGGTATTGATAATACTGTACTCAATTTAGTTAATCCTTATTTAGGGAAAAACACAGTTGTAAATAAACCAGTTTCTTTTGCTGATTTTAGAATTTTAGAAGATTTTATTGATATTGCATTTCGTGAGTATCTCCTTAATAGTGACAGATATGAACAAATATATACTAGAGCAATGTTTCCAATATCTCATATACCTGGGATGTTTATTAAAAAGATTGATCCTAACATATTTTGGAAAGCAGAATTCTCAGATCCTCTGCTTATAGATATTGAAAGTAGAGAAAGAAAACATACGATTCATAACAAAAACTTTATTAATGTATTGAAAAATGGAATTCTTGGTGAGTTCACAGAATATGTTGATGATAATCTATTTAATCTGGTGGAAATTATTCCATTCGCTTTAGCTGATGAACTCGTATTTACAAATGAGAATCAGATGAAATATATGATTCAGCGGTTCCCAGATGAATTGAAAAAATTCATTGAGAATAAAGCAACAATTTCAAAACATCCAACTCTGAATTTCAAATATTACAACATTAAAAACAACCAGCTCAAACTTGATAAAACTAAAATAAATATAGCATATTTTGGTAATTTTTATAGTAATCGTAGCGTAGATGAATTTATTAAAGTTTCTAAAAGTTTAAGGGAGCAAAGTATGATGGAATATGAATTCTATATATTTACTAACCCCCAGCACATCAATGAAAACCAACTAAATAATCTAAAGAAAATAAATCTTAATTTGCTTAATACAGTAGATTATTTAGAGTTCTTAAATTTAAGCACTAGATTTGATGCTTTAATAGTATTTGATACAAAGACAAATATGAATAAGCCATATAATCCTTATTTACCTTCTAAAATTAGTGATTATATCGGATCTAAAAATACAATAATTTCGATAAATGAAAAAGATAGTCCTCTAGATAAAATAAAAAATGAAAATATTTTTAAATTTTACTATGATGATTGTGAATTTTATCAGGTTGAAGAGCTAACGAAACACTTACTTCGAAAGAAAGAGATTATTATTATGCACGGTGAAAAATTTTCGACAATCAGAACACCAGAGTATGAATTAGAGTATAATAATGATTTGAAATACTCTGGAGGATTGAACCAGTGGAGTCACAAAATAAAAGAGTCACCGATAAGCTTTGAGAAGGATTATAGAATCAATTTGAAAAATCTAAGTGAGAAAGATTTACGTATCAATATCCAAACTGATTATGATAAGAAAGAAATTATAAACTTACATATAGGAATTGAAAATGAATTTGTGATTAAAGATATAGAAAATTATAATCGAGGAGAAGAAGTTATCATACCATCGAATAAAAACTTAGATATGGAGTGGCAGTTTTCTAAAGAATTTAAAAATTCTTCTTTCTTAAGGGCAAGTACAGTAAAGATATCTATACTTAAATAACTCAAAGATATGTTATTTAATTATTGTTAAATATATCTATAAAAATGGAGTGTTTAAATGAGAATTAAATTTATAAATGTTATAAAAAGGCCTGGATACATTAATGTAGATTATGAATATGGAGAAATCAAACATTATATCGAATTTGAATTAACTGATCCAATAATTGTTAGAGATGATTTAATTGCATACAGTTTGGCCTGTTTATGCGGAAGAAAATACGATTCAATTTTTATGGATTTAAAAGTATCTTTAAGAACAAAAGCTACTATAGAAAAACATACTGGAGCCAAGTTAAAATGTCATATAGATTTAAATGAATATACTATTAACAAATCTTTTGATAATGAGACATTGAATTTTAGTGGTGGATTTGATAGTTTAGCTGCATTGGCATTTTTACCTCGAAACTCTTCTCTAGTAGCAATGGATTTTGGTGGAGATTTCAATAGGGAAATGAGTATTATAAAGAAATTTAATAGTCATATTGTAAAAACAAACATTATCGAAACAGATTTCAGAAGAAATTCTTGGTTGTTTATGGTGATTGGCTCTATTTTATATAAGGACTACTTGAATTCAGATTTTAATGTTTTCGGATCTGTCATGTTATCAGCAGTTTTAAGTGATTCGAGATTTATTAAAAATGCATCAACACCTTTGTTGATTGAAGGTGCTGGGATGTCGTCAATACCTTATACTTTAGGTCTTACAGAGATAGGAGCATTAAGGATTGCTGCACACTATTTCCCTGAACATATTAATGAGTCTTTGATATCTTTAGCTTCTGAAGGAAGTGAAAAGCGATATAGAAAACAGCTCTACTTAGAAATTGAAAACGAAAGATTTAATAGTAATATCGAGATAACTAATCCGGTAAAACCATTGAAAAATCCGCATTTTAAATGGGGTGATGTATTTCAAGCAGATCATTTAGCCTTATATATTTTGAAATTTAAAGGTTATGAGGTAGCCTCTACAATGGTTTCTGATATTCCAGGAGATGCTGAGCACCTGCTAGAAAATATGTCCCTTGACTTTTTTACTAAATACCACCCTGATAACGTCCATAATATACCTGAGAATCAAAGAGAACGGTTCTTCAAAGTGTTAGAGGGTGCTACTGTCTCGGTATATAGTACTGAAGATTTAGACGAGTATGAGACAATAAAAAATTATTTATCAAATTGGTATGAAGTGAGATAAGAAATAGAGTCTTTTTAATAAGGCTCTATTTCTAGTATTTTAAGTAATATTAGGTGATTAATTTTATAAAATATCTAAATTACTATGATATAACATAGTATTGTTCAATCAATGTGACAACATTAAAATATCTTTTTTAAGTAAATAAATTTAGATCTAAATAGTATAATCTTTCAGGACCACTCGGACCATTTTCTTTGGTAGCAATATGTATGAATCCAGTTTTCTCATATAGATTTAAAGCAACTTTATTAATGTCATCTACAACTAGATATAAATCACTGATATCTTTTATATGATTTTTTAATATCTCTGGAAGCTGTTTAAATAGTGCTCTTCCATAACCATTACCCTGATGTTTTGAATCTATATTTACTGCTCTGATGAAAGTAGCATCAAAAGGAGTAGAGAAACCTAGATGGTGATAATGTCTATGTATTAAAAAAAATCCAATGATTTCATTTTTTTTATTTTCGACAACAAATGGGAAACAATTTTCACTTTCTAAGTTTTCGCTAATAATCTTAATAGGTGATGTTGTAAAATCTTTTTGATAGTTAAATACTTTGAAATTTATAATTTTATTATAATCTGAGGGATTATATAAACGTACATTCAGCTTAACCATGCCATCCTCCTTAATCAATATAATTTAAAATGTATGATGAGTATAACATACTAAATACTGTATAGTATTTAGAATATTGTAGTTTAATTTAAATTTTCTTGATATAGTTCTTTTTGTTAAAATAGGTTAAACAACCCACAATTATATACGTAACTATATTTCCAATGGTGTTTGGTAATTCAAAAATTTTCAAAGTATATGATTTTTTATGAAGCGATTGAGTATTTAAATACCTGCTTGATTTTATTGAAGTCCATTGCTTAGGTTAGTTCTTTTCATAATAAACAATTAGATTGTTCATTCAACTGATATAAAATGTCGCGCCTAATAGTGTTAAGATTAATTATATCGGAAGTATTAAACAAATTGCCTAAATTGGTACATTTTCTTGTAATTCAATGGTAAGAAAGATGGTAGAGATGATACATTTTTTGGCCGTAATTAACTGACAAGACCATCTAAACCAAAAGCGCTTAACTCGCTTTTTGCAAACTAAGATTAAAGATGTAATTATACATCAAATATATTTTACTTAGAGTCTATTGTAAAAAGTATATACTCCCTATAATAGAATATTTTATTATTTTTAATTAGGGATTTAAAAAGTTATAAAATAAATAGAGAAGTTGTCCTTTGATATGTACACTAGAGACATAAATGGTATTATAAAAATTAAAGTAATTATAGAAAATACTTTATAAAAGAAAATTTTAATGAGGAGTAAGGCATGAAGTATAGCAAAGAACGTGAGAAAGTTGATGCATATTTTAATAATCAATTAATTGTTAGAAAAGGTTTTGAACCAATTAATATTACTAATGGAATAGACTGGAATTATCAGCATTCTGATAATGCTAATACCTATCAAACATATTTACATAGCTTAAGTATCGTCGAAGCATTAGTTATTATTTCAAAATATGATAGTAATGAAAATCTACAAAAATACGCAAGAGATATTATTTTAGATTGGAATAAAACCGATCACACTAAAGGTAAGAATCATGCTTGGAAAGAACATCCTGTATCTTCAAGATTAAACTATATTATAGATTTTCAAAATTTGGCGGAGAAATACAAAATAGCTGAAAAAACTTTTAACAAAATGATAATTGAACACTGCGAGTTTCTATTTAATGAACGTAATTATAAATTTAATAATCATGGATTAATGATGGATTATTCATTATTAAATGCATCAAGTTATATCGTAGACAAAGAAAAGAAAACTAAATACATAGATAAAGCTTTATACAGAGTTCGTTACGCTTTAAGAAGAGATTTTACTAGGCGAGGTGTTCATCTAGAAAATTCCCCAGAGTACCATAGAATGGTTCTTTCCATTTTTAAAAAAATTGAAAATAAGCTTAAAGAGTTAAGAATACCTATCGGTAAAGAGGAAAAATCTATTCTTAATCTGGCACAGGAATTCAAAAATTATATGATTCAACCAAATCTTGTATATCCTATTATTGGAGACACTGGACATATAAATGATACTAAAATCAAAAAGAATTATAAAAATTTTTATGATACTGAATCAGGTATAGGAATATTTAATAATTTTAACAAGAATAATCCGAAAGAGAGTACTATGCTGACTTTCAAAAGTGGTTATTTCAGTAAAACTCATAAACATTACGATGATTTATCAATAACATTATTTATGAGCGGACAAGAATTACTATCCGACTCTGGAAAATACAGTTACGCAAGTAAAGATCCAATTCGGCAACATATTATATCCCCTCAAGCGCATAATACAATAGGTATTCCGGGGAAAAAATATAAATTGATTGATCCAATTAATGAACAATCTCAACTTAAATTAACAGGATATCGTACAAATAAGGACTATATCTTCAGTTCGGGTATTAATAGGTTATATGAAGGAGTCAATTTAATACGTTATAATATTCTTACAAAAGATGATCTTTATATTGTTGCAGATAGAATGGTGAGTAAGAATAACGAGAATGTGCAGCAAAATTTTAATATTAATGAAAATGCTACAATTAGTAGAATAGATAATTTGACATATGAAATATCTTTAGGGCAGGAAGAATTTATAATTAAAACTTTTGAAAGATTTAATACTTCGATTACGAGTAGTATAGAGAAAGGATACATTTCAAGAAAATTTAACAATTATATTGAAAATTCTAGAATTACTTTTAATCAGCAAACTGACAATGCGACTTTTATTACAGCTATCTTTAATAAAAAAAATATCGATAACATAGGAGATATTAAACTGCATAATAACCAGATTATATTTAATCAAAATAATAAAGAAATCAGAGTAGATTTATAAAAAAATATACTGACTTTTAATAATCAACTCAGAATGGAGTTAAAGATGGATTTCGATATTCTCAAAAAAATCATGTCTGATCATTTAATTAACCTTCATATTAATCAATATGATAACGGAGTTAACGGCACTTTAAAATTAGCAGAAAATCATATAAAATCGTTACCTGAATGTACATCTGAGAGAATGAGCAGTTCGGAAATAAAATTTTACTACAAAAATAAATTATTTGGAAGTATGAACGGTCAAATTCCATCAACCAGCGATAAAAAAGGTATCAGACTGTGTAAAGACAAGATGAAAACAGAGAATCTTTTATCTACTAATGAGATTAGCACTACAGAGTCAATATTACTGGAAGAAAAAGATTACGATAAAGGCTTGGAAATAGCTAAAAAAAGCCAAAGACCACTCGTACTCAAACCGTTAAATATGTATGGTGGAAGAGGTATTACTTTAGATGTTGATGAATCAAACTTTGAATTTGCATGGAATAATGCCAAAAAAGAATATGATGAAACAACAAAGATATTTAAAGTATTATTACAACCTATATTGAGTGGTGTTGAAACGAGAATGCTGGTTGTTGAAAACAAATTTAATTCAGCTATTCTAAGAGTTCCAGCAAATATTGTAGGAGACGGTTTACATACAGTTAATGAACTTATTAATAAGAAAAATACTGCCAGAATGATGAATCCGCATTTAAAAAGACTTCCTATTAAAATATCAGATGTTGTCAAACATAATCTTGAACAACTGGGAAAAACCCTGAATAGTATTCTCGAAAAAGACGAAATTGTTTTCCTTCATAATTCATCTAATATCTCTTTAGGTGGAGATAGCTATGAAATTAGTCATTTAGTCGGTGACTCGCTAAAAAAATTGGCTGAAGATACTATTAAAGTTATTCCTGGAATTAGTACCGCCGGTGTGGATATTATGTTTGAGTCTTTTAATGATAGCAGTGCAAGTGTGTTAGAAGTAAATCCAGGAGCTAACCTGCGCATGCACCATTATCCACTTAAAGGAGAACCGAAAACTCCTGTAAATGATTTAATTGATCTATTACTTAAAGATTTTAAAAATAAATTAAATAAATAATTTATTAATATAAGGGTGTGAAATACATGCTTAGTAGTGATGTAAAATATATTTTCTCAAACATTTCTAATAATAAGAAGAATGTATACAAGAGAATACCAACGCTAAATACAATGCGGCAATATGTAAATATAACTAAAAGATTAGGTTTTAATTATGAAGAAGGATTAGGCCGTGGAAATCAAAAAGCTGTTACTTTAAAAAGAATAGACGGTACAATTATTGGAGAATTAAAAGATATGAAATATCCTAATAACTCTCGAGAATCTATGAAGTTAGTTAAAGATAAAATAGCAGCAGAAAAATTATTGAGATTATCTGGTATATATACTACTAATTCTACTGTATATAATGAGAATGATTTGAGTAAGGCAAAAGAAGAATTTTACTCATCTAAAAGTGATCGATTAGCTGTTATAAAACCAATAAATATGTCTGGCGGTCTCGGAGTTAATGTAAGGATTAATGAAAATGATTTTGATTATTTTTGGAATGATACAGTAAATATAATAAAGGGAACGAGTAACCGAGAAGTGAACTTAATGGTTCAAGATTATATTGAAGGATTTGAAGCCAGAGCAGTAGTTATTGAAGGTAAACTGATTTCAATAGTTGCACGAATACCTGCCTATGTTGTCGGCAATGGAAAAAACTCTATAAAAAATTTAGTTCAAATTAAGAATAGAAAGCGACAAAAATGTGCCCATTTAAGAAAGAGGCCTATAGTATTAGATGAAAAAAAAGAGAAATTCTTAAACTATAATGATTTAAACTTTAAAAGTATACCTAACAAAGGTGAATTTGTATTGTTATCTTCTCTATCTAATATTAGTAATGGTGGAGAAATGGTTGATATTACAGATGATGTCTGCGATGAAATTAAAAGTTCAGCAGTAAAATCAATAGCAGCAATTCCTGGGTTGTATTCTGGGGGCGTAGATTTAATAATGAAAACATTTGAAGATAAGGAACCGAGAGTGATTGAAATAAATGCGTGGCCTATGCTGCAGTCTACACTCTATCCGACATATGGAAAACAGTATGCCCCTCAAGAGTACTTCTTAAAATCTTTTTATGCGGTAGATCAATTTAAAAATTCACCAAAACAAATTTATGATATAGAAAATCATAATGATTATGTACGTAATTTAATGATATTCCAACAAATGAAAAATGAAATACATAAACAGCAAATTTTAAATAATCTAGAAAAATTATAATAGAATATTAAAAGATCTCCCCTTCATTATTTGAGCACACTATAGAAAGTGAAAGAATGAAGGGGAGATTTTTATTTTGCTATGTCTATGAATTTTAGTTGTCTTTTAGAAAAATCAATAAAGTTTTTTAAATATTCATCTGCATTTTCAATATAATATTGGTTATCTTCATTATTATTAATCTGATGTTGAGCAATGACAGATTCTACGAGTACCTTAGCAGGATTTGAAGGTTTGCCGTAGGTCGGGTATTTTGTTAATGAAATAACAGGGAAAGTATTTATTTCAATAACATGAGGTTCTGGATCATCAAAAGATCTTAACACTAAGTCTAAACCTCCCGAATACAAGCCTGGAATTGAAGCAAGAACATCAAGAGCAAATTCTTTGATATTATCTGATACTTTATCAGTAATATTAATTAATTCACCACCTCCAGCAATATTGGAAACAGAACTTAATAATACACGTTCATTTTTTTTAGGAATATAGTCTAAACTTAAATTATTTGATTTGAGAAATTCTTTAATCTTACTGGTAATATTAATTGGATATTTCTTTAAGTAACCACATGATTTTCGTGTTCTATTTTTAATAACAATTAATTCTTGTATAGTATTACGACCATTGCCTTCAACATAAGGAGGTATTCTTGCGATTAACGCCACCAGTGTTCCTTGAAGGATAGTTGCTCTAACCTCAAAGCCTTTCAGAAAGTTCTGCACTATAAATCTTAAATCATTACCATGGCGGAGTTCAGTGACAGTTAAATCTTCTTTACTTAATTTCCAGTTTTCATTAAATCTTTCTTTGGATACATTAACGAAAACTCCTCTGCCTAAGCTTGATTTTAGAGGTTTAATGACTACTCTTTCATTTATATCATCTATAAAATATTCAGATTTAGCTTTTTCAACTTCATCATAGGAATAAACACGTGATTTTGTTGTGTTTAAACCACATTTATGTAGATGGTTTTCAGCTCTGAATTTATCTCTTGTAAGATTTAAAGCAAATTCAGTTCCATTAGGGTAAAGTGGATAATGAAATGCATCAATAAGCTTACCCTCTTTTGTTAAAATACTTATAAGTTTTTTTGATGCATTAATAGTTTCAATACTATGATTAAAACCACTGCGTTTCAAATATGTAATATAACTACTATTAGAGCCCACATTTACACTTTTATATTTATTTTTTGAAACATCTTTAAATTGATCCAACAAATAATTTAAATCATTTACATCCAATTAGTATCACTCCTTCAATAGATAATATAATAATAACATAGTCTTAATTTAATAAATATTGTGTTTAAAATTTTTCACTTTCATTAAATAGTTTAACATGAAGAAAAAACATCTATCCAAGAACAGATAACTTAATGAAACAGATAAAAATATAATTATGTATTATAAAGTAGATATCTATAATTTTTATAGTAAAATAACGAGTGTGAGGTGAAAATAACATGGAGAATTTTACAAAGTATTCAAAAGAATTATTGGCTGGAGATGTTTTTGTACATACATCAATTGGATATGTAAAAAAAGACGTTGATTTTTGGAATAATAATTTAAATAATAAAACATATCAAATTTACGTACATTCTTTATCTTTTTTAAGTTATTTAACAAAAGAGTATATCAGAACTAAAAATAAAGAGTATTTAATTGAAGGTGAGAAGTTATTAAGCAGATGGATTGCTTCTAAACATCAAAGTAAATTTATCATGCATGAACAACCTGTATCTGCACGTGTAAATAATATTTTACTTTTTTCTCAATATCAATACCCTAATGTTATACCCGGAAATATAATCGATATTATTGAAAAACATATTATTTTCTTATTAGACGAAAAAAATTATAAAAAGAATAATCACGGTATCATGATGGATACTGCTCTATCAAGAACTTTAAAATACATACCTAATCAATTGAAATTTCTTGAAAAGGATATTATTAATAAAGTAGTAAACAGATCCCAAGAGGCAATAGATAGAGATTTTAGTTCGCAGTATTTACATTTAGAGAACTCTCCTGATTATCATCGATTAACTATTAGATGGTTATTTTCTATTGAAGAAAACTTAAATATAGTACAACATACCTTAGGCGAAAAATATTTAGAAAAGCTAAATAGTGCTTCGAATTTAGAAGGAATCATAGCCATGCCAAATTTACGATATCCTATAAATGGTGATAGTAGTGATGGTACTTTCAAAGGCATTAAAATCTATGATGATTTTATAGATAAAGAAGCCGGTCGAGTAGTTTTTCAAAATGAAAATAGAAAATCTCAACTTACTTTTATATCTGGTTACGGAAGTAAAGGTCATAAACATTATGATGATTTGAGTTTTATTTTCTATGTTGATAAACAGATTTTGTTAAACGATTCTGGTAAATATAATTATGTTAAAAAAGATAAAATAAGACAACATATGATATCCCCATTAGCTCACAATAGCTTATCTTTATATCGAAAAAACTATTTACTTTCCAATCTGGAGAAAGATCAAGAAAGAATATACATAGATGATTACTTTATTGGAGAGGATTATAAAATTGTGAAGGGAGTTAATAATGGTTATGCTGATACCAGTTTAATACGATATGTAGTTATATTAGACGATGATACATTGATTATATTTGATAAATTTGATTCTCAAAACCAGAATACAATTGCAGTAAATTTTAATTTAGGATTAGGTGTTAAAGCTAAAATGCTCTCAAGAGGACAGTTTTTAGTTGAAGGTATTGAAAATTATATACTTCAATCGCATTATGGTAAATATACCAGTATTATTTTAAATGACTCAGAGATAACACCTTGTAAAATTTCAAATAGATTTAACACTTTTGAATCTAATCAGAGAATACTCTATAGACAAAAAACTAAAAAAGGATTTTTCCTAACTACTCTTTCTAAAGAGAAAAATGAAATAAAAATTCTTAACTTTGATGAGAAAAATTTAGTAATAAATAACAACAACAAAATTTATAAAATCTCTTTTTAATTATATTTTTTTCAAAATACTAACATATAAAATAGCATAATTTATTGATAACTTAGATTATGCTATTATTTATAAAAAATACTGCTCAATTACATAACCTATACTTAAGATAGTGTTATTTCTAAGGCGAAATAGTTTTGAGGAGGAATATATATGCACTCTAAGCAAGTTAAATTTTCTATTTTTATAGCATTGATTATATTACTGAGTGCATGCAATGGAGAAAATAATTCAAATGATAATTTAATTAATAAAGTAAATATTATAGAAGATCGCTGGGTTAACTACAAAGGTACTTCAGAAAATAATAAGGCAATGATACAGTCGCAGTTCATTCCGTATAATCCAGAAAAAGATTATGAGGTAAGCAGTGACACTTATGTATCTTATTTCAATGGTGAAGAGTTTATCAAAACAGAGCTCTATGAAGATACACCTGAGATTATTAGTGCAGTGGAAGAGGCTGATGGTGTAATACTCAGCTTTAATAAAAGCAATAGAAACGGCATGCAGCTCGTTGAAATTGAATAATATCAAATGCGGAGGCAACAATGAATATTAAAATTGCAATTCCTTTACTTGTTATTCTTGCTCTTACATTTATAGCAATTTTAATAGAAAGCTTTATACCTGGAGAGTCTGATACACCTGAAGACAGCGATGTGATTGTGATTCTCGGCGGCGGAGATCAGGGCCGTGTAGAGAAGGCTGCTGATTTATACCAGTCAGGCTATGCCGGAAAGGTGCTGATTACCCCGGCAGGGGACAGATATAATGCTGAAGAGCTTACATCTATTGTTCGCCATTACGGTGTAGAAGAGGACGATGTGATCGTTGATACGGAATCTACCAGCACATATTCAAACGCAGAAAGAACTCTAGAAATTATGGACGATAATCATTTCGACTCTGCAATGATTGTCACTAGTGATTACCATCTTAAACGGGCAAAACTAGCGTTCGAACGGCTCAATGATAATGACAAGACCTTTAACTATATTTCCGCTTCAAATCTTGAAGGTAAAAAAGGACTCGACAGAGAAGACACTTTTTCCCACTGGATTAGCGAGTTTGTAAAAATATGGGGCTACCGCTTCGGCTTATATAATCTCTTTGGTTAACAGTGAGACAGCCAGCAATATTATGCTATTATTTAACTGTTACTTACTTTAAACAGAAAAGGGGACCATCAATGAAACCAAATTGTCTTTTATGAGTTTACTCGTGGGAATTATGCTTTTATCAGCGTGCAGCGGCGGTTCAGATGATAATCTGATGGATATGGGATCGCTCACTGAAGGCAGCTGGATGGGCTACAATGGCGAAGCTGTTGAAAATGAAGAAATGATGACTACTGATTTTATTGAATACGATCCATCCAATACTTATGAGATTAACCGTTCAAGCTACGTATCTTATTTTAACGGGGAAGATTTCATTGAAACGATTCAATACAGCGGAGAGCCGCCGATGACACTGGATACTGTAGAAGAAGCCGATCGTATTATGGTAAGTTTCAATCAGTATAATGAAGATTCTATTAATTTAAAAACTGCAGAATAACAGAAAGCCGTGAGAGGATATCTCACGGTTTTTATTTACATTAATTTTACTCATCTAAAGCTGTATCTAAATACTGGCCTGTTACACTGCAGGTAACAATACAGATGAGGTGAGTACTGTTATGTCTTATGAAAATAAAACACTAATTGTCTACCTTGACGGTGATTACCGCCGCTTTAAAGCAGTCGCAGATCTTTATCAGAAATTTGATTACGGCAAGGCGCATATCCTGATTACGTCATTTAATGATGATAACGAACTCCGCGGGACGAAAGACCTTTTAAACTCCAGCTACGACTATATAGACGAGCGTCATATCCTCACAGAATACTTCTCAACGACCACCTACAACAACGCAGTAGAAATTCAGCAGATACTATCCAGATTACATTACAGTCACGTTATCATCGTTACGAGTCAATACCATATTTTCCGCACCAGAATGATTTTTAATAAGGTGTTTAACGGAAGCAGGAACTTAAAATTTATAGGGGTAAATCATCAAACAACACTGCTCGAATATTCTTCTGAAGCGGTGAAGTTAGTATTGTATCTGCTGCGGAATTACAAGTTTTTTACTAAAGATAAACTGCTTTATAATAAGAGCAGATACAGAAGAGTATCCCGGTTAAGATATCAGTAATAAAAATCAGCAGGAGCATCAAATTTTAACCCTCTGTATGTTAAACTGTTAATAATGACATAAAGAATAGGGGATTACATGAAAAGCTATAAAGAAACTAAAGAAGAATTATTGAACCAGACAGACTATAGAAACTTTACATACAGAATGACCCGTCTGCCGGAGATGATTGAAGCACAGTCCAAAAATCTGGATGATATTTTAGCTCAATTCAAAGAAGAAGGTTTCAATCACTTATCTGTAGTGAAACTCTGCCGCGCTTTCGTCAGAATCGATTTAATCAGGTTATCGCTTATGCAAAGTACTCATGGCGTCCTGAGCGAAGATAAGAAAGTGCAGTATCCTTCAGAATTTGAAGTGCTTGAAAGATTTACTCTGGAAAAAACGGATCAGGACTTTTATCCTTTAGATTTTCCTAAGGAACTTGAAGACAAGAACCAGGAAATCCGCGCTCAGCTGATTCAGCTGACGAAAGAACTCGAACCGCTGCTGCGTCTTGTCGAGCAGAACACAGGCGATATGAACGAGACACTTAAAGTTGTCATCACACAGTTGCAGGCTAGCAACAACCATGTGCTCAGCAAGATTTACGATGATGTATTCTATACGACGGTATTGGACTACAACATCGATAATGCCTTTGAAACAGCATGGAAAAACAATTTAATTCAGTCACCGCTGGTATCATTCTACTCGGTATTCACACTGTCATTTTACGATGATATGTTTAAAGATCAGCTGGTGTAAGCCAAAAGCCGAAGCATCCGCTTCGGCTTTTATTTATTTACTTCAACCTGTTTCCCGAGAACTAGTATCTCATACAGATTAAGTAATTTCTGATTTAACTTATCCGCATCGAAAAATTGACTGGCAATTTTGTAAGAGAATTCACCGAGCGGTCTTATTCTTTCCCTGTTGTCGATTAAGTAATCGAGATCTCTTTCCACACTGCCAAGCTCATAGACTGCGAATTTAAAACCTGTACCCCCAAAATTGTTATATATACCAAACTGCCAGTTATCGTGTTTAATCAGTCCTATATAATTTTTACTGCCCGCCGCAATAACCGGTTTGCCGGAAGCCATACCTTCTATGGCAGAACGTCCCGGAGCAATAATCAGATCACATTCGAGATAGGCATCTCTCAGATTTTTGTCCGTCAGCCATCCTTTAAATATTATTGAGTGTCCAGTGTCTGATAACATCTCTTCAGACAACCTCATAAACTCTTCTTTTTGTGTGCCGTCCCCAATCATATGGATATTGATTTTTATATCTTGCTTTTTTTTAAGATGATTCACCGCAAGCAGCAGAATATCCATTATAAACTGCTTATCATCATCGAGCCGGGTCACAAAGCCGACGTTCAGTTCTTTCTTATTTTTATCGTGATAGACAGGTTCGGTAAACAAGCTGCTGTCGTAGCCGTTTGGTATTACATAATAGCGGTCATGCAGCCTCTTTAAACGGCTCTGCAGATTTAATTTAATTCCTTCTGATACAGTAACAATCGCATCGAGCTTCCCGGCATGCTTATTTAAATCATCATGCCACATCCCATGATAAGTCTCGACAAGCGGAATATCATTTTCCCAGCCATATTTAAGAGCCGGATATTTCGACAGTCCTGGATGGAAGTGGATTAAATCGAACTTTACATTCATATTTTCCAGTTGTTCGATACATGTTTTAACTGCGGTAACACCAGCTCCGAATTCTGCGAGGATAGTATGGATGCCTTGTGCTCGCAGTCTCTCTTCTAATGGTCCCGGTTTAAGCAAGACGTAAACTTCACAGCCCTGTTTTTTCATATAGAGCGCACTGGAATATACATTCTCGTGCAGGCCACCCATCGGCGCATGGAAGTGAACGATAAATAAGAGATTCATTTTTACCCTCCAGATTTCGTCTTATTTTAATTAAACTATAAATAAGGGTATATATAAAGCAATCCATGCATGAGTATTTAATTTTTAATTGGGTATTTATCTATTAGAAAATACTTTACTGAAAGTGAGTGATTCCTATGGTAACATGTCAAAATTGCGGTGAAGAAGTACTGGAAGGGACAAGAGTTTGTCCAAATTGCGGAGAGTTCATCCGCGATGATGAGAATTTCACAGATGCTAACGGTCTGATTCAGGAAAGAGCACCTGAAGAGGAGTTCTTAAACGGTCCCGGCAAAGATAATAAGATGGAAGATATGCCGGAAGAGAATTATCCTGAAGACGAGTTAAATAAACAGCAGAAAAAAGAGCGCAGTGATTTCGGCCGTGCGGATGAAGACTAAAGCTTGCTTCCCGGTGCTGCCGGGAAGTTTTTTTGATGCTGAAATGACTAGATATCTTTGATAAGGGTATTTGTCTAAGAACATAAACTGAAAAGAGGTTTACATTATGGATGCATGTCAAAATTGCGGTGCGAAACTCACCGAAGAGACCGCTATCTGTCCGAATTGCGGAGCGTATACTTACGGCGGAGAACAAGCTGAAGATGTCGAAGACAGGATAGAGAACGTGGCAGTGGAAGAAGAGATTCTCGACGGTCCTGTGTCGTACAATGAACCGATAGAAAACCTTCCTGATGAAACATATCTGGATGACGAGGTGGAGGACTTAGAACTTGAAGCGGAACGCAGAAAGTTCGGCAAGTCGACTGAATAGAAAATTAAGTACTATCAAACTCTGGAGCGTGTGCTGAAGAAACATATGCTTCAGATATTTTTATCTGGAGTTATTTGAATTTTTTAGTCAGTTATATATAATGAAGCACATCTATAAATACGATGGGAAGGAGAAAGTGAGATGATTGAAAGTTTAAACCTGCTTATGCTGAACAATGCACCAGCCCCGAGCATCAACTGGATAATGGTTCTTGCAGGCGTTTTGCTGCTGGGTTTAAGTCTTTTTATATTCTTTAAACAAAAGAAATAACTAACAATCTATTAAATGATGGGGGAAATTATGTACTGGTATTTAGCGTATTTTATAATATATTTTGGAGCGATGATCGGCATCGCCTGGTATTACTTCTACAAAATTAAAACATATGAAGATTATATGATTTCTTCCTGGGGTACAGGTTTTTGGAAAATTACAGGAACGATTGTAAGTACGAATGCAGGTGCAGCTGTATTTATCGGCTGGGTCGGTCTCGGCTTTACAGTCGGTTTGTCAGGCTATGTGAAATTTGCGCTGGTCGCTTACATATTCAGTTTGATTTTAGTTATTGTCTTTGCTAAACCTTTAAGAAGACAGAAACTATTTACGCTCGCTGATTTATTTACTGCCCGTTTTGGCGGACGTGCCGGCATTCTGCCGTCCATCCTGTCTGCTTTTATCTACTCGGTGCCGACGCTTGCCTTGCAGCTGATCGGGATGTCAACGGTATTTAATATTACACTGGGCTGGGATCAGTCAACCGGCATGATTGTCGGGACTACTCTAATACTTGCCTTTTCTATTCTCGGCGGACTGCCGGCAACGATACTGACTGATGCTGTACAATCGGTTTTAATTTTAGTCGGTCTCATTGTGCTTGCTATCGTTACAGTGATGCATGTCGGCGGAATTTCTGATTTATTTGCAAATACAAGCTGGGAGTTTCTGAGTCCAATCAGTCCGGAAGGCATGTCTGAAACCTTGCTATATGCCTTATCGGTCGGCCCTTTCTATTTAGTCTGGCAGTCGACCTGGCAGAGAATTTTTGCGGCTAAAGATGAAAAGACAGCCCTTCGGGCAGGTATTACAGGACATGTCATTGTTATGGTGATTTCCTTCCTGCCGTTTTTAATCGGAGTGTCTGCCCGTCAGTTTGTTGATTTAACGATGAATCAGGATCTGGTCTTCGCTTTTGTTACTAATGAACTGCTGCCGACGCCTGTTGCGGGAATCATCTTCGTTGCACTGCTTGCTGCATTGATGACCGGTGCCACATCATTTAACTTACAAGGTGCGAGCAACTTAACTAGAGATATGTATCAAGTGCTGATTAATCCAAAAGCAGATAATAAAAATCTTCTGCTTGTTTCGCGGCTGACTGTTATTTTAATTACACTGCTCGGTCTTGGAGCAGCTTTCTTTATTACCAATATTAATGATGCCTACCGCTGGGCCCTTATGGTTAACGGTGTGCTCTTGGTTTTCCCGTTCCTTGCGATTATGTTTTGGCCGCGTGTTACTAAAAAAGGGGTGCTCACCAGTATGCTTGTTTCGCTGGCTGTTATATTTATATATCCATATCTCGGATTGCCGTTTGATCAGGCACTCGTCGGATACGTTCTGTCCTTTTTACTGGTCGTCGGTGTCAGTCTCGTGACTAAGCACGACAAGAGCGAAATACCGAAAGCCGCAATACGTTACAGATTAAGTGATTATAAAAAAGGGGATCTTTAAATGAGAGTCGAAAAAATAATCAATGCCAGGGTGCTCGATGTTGAAAGGGGCACGGCTGCCTTGTCTACAGTTTTAATAGATAATGGAAAAATTATTGAAGTAACTGAGCAGGACGAGTTAATTATTGATGATACAGCACTGGATTTAAACGGCCAGTTTCTGTCACCGGGTTTTATCGATACGCACAGTCATCTCGTCATGTACAGCAACTTCCGCAGGCAGCTGAACTGCTCTCCGGAAAGTGTTTCGAGTATAGAGGAGATGGTCAGGAAGTTTACTGAGCAACAGGAAACTTTGCTTAGAGACGGCTGGCTGAGAGGATACGGCTACAACGAATTTGAATTAAAAGAGCAGCGTCATCCAAACCGTTTTGATCTGGATAAAGTGTCTAAAGAAATTCCAATCTACGTTCAGCACAGTTCAGCCCATATGGGAGCGGTGAATACGAAAGCACTGGAAATTATGGGTGTCAATCTCGATGATCCGGATCCAAAAGGCGGCCGTTTTGAAAGGGATGCGGAAGGTAAAATTAATGGCGTGCTGTTTGAGTTTCCTGCTCTTGATAAAGCAAAAGCTGTGCTGCCGAAAATTGAAGCGGATGACTTGGCGGAAGATATTGCCGGCGGAGTTTATGATTACCAGAGCCGCGGCATCACGAGCGCAACAGAAATGTGCATCGGACTTTTAAACGGAATGGATGATTATTATGCTGTCCTTGAGTATTTGGAACAGCCGCAAAATTTCAGAACAAGATATGCCATTGATTATAAGCTGCTGCTGGAAGAGGAAATTTTTAAAGAAGAAACCGGCCGGACTTTAAAAGAGAAATTTGAGACTTTAAGCGGAGGGTTTGCAACCCTCGGCGGAGCAAAATTCTTTAACGATGGTTCGATTCAGCTTCATACAGCGAGCATCAGAGGAGACTATTACGATGGCACACCGTCTGACGACACGCAGTTTACAAGCAGGGAACTGGAGGAACTGTTTACGCATTTCCAGAAGCTAGAATTCCCGCTGATTACCCATGCAAACGGGGACAGAGCAGGGGAGGCGGTAATTAAGGCGTATATCAATACAGCTGATTATAAACAGACTGATATCAAACACAGAGTGGAACATCTGCAAATTGTCAATAAAGATGATATAAAACTCATGGTGGAAAATGACATCGGCGGCTCATTCTTTATGAATCACATCTACTATTTCGGTGATGTACATAAATCTAAATTTTTAGGACCTGACCGGGTGAAGCGGATGGAACCTGTAAAATGGGCAGATGAACTCGGGATGGTAAGCACCATACATTCGGACTGTCCGGTAACGGATATCTCACCGCTCGAGTCTATCCGCATTGCTTGTGAGCGTAAAACGCGAGGCGGCGATGTTCTCGGGGAAGACATGAAGCTCGACCGTGTCGCAGCTTACCGTAAAATGACAAGCGATGCGGCCAAATTAAATGGCACAGATGATGTTGAAGGAACAGTGGAAGCCGGCAAGTATGCAGACTTTACTGTCCTCAATGAAAATCCGTTTGAAGAAAAAACTGAACTGTCGGATGAACTGATTCAGATGACAATTGTTAATGGAGAAGTTGTGTTTAAGAGGTAATTTAATAGAGTGAGTAAATGACCCCGGTATTGTGCTGGGGTCATCTTATTTAGTTCTTATTCACAGCACCTTCTGTTTCAGTCAGGAAAAAGCCTAAAGAAGGATCTGCAGAGATGTGTTGAATAATTAAGTGAAAATCAAATCCTGTTAAAGAATGATATAGATTTGTAAGAGGTCTGTTAAGAAAAACGGATATTTTTATTTAAGCACTAATCCGCGGTATAATATAGGTGACTACAGTGAATGGAGAGATTTAATGATAGATATTCATAATCACTTATTAATCAACGTAGACGATGGTCCGAAGTCTGAAGAAGAAACTCTGGATTTACTCAAACAGGCAGTGGACGAAAGCATTACAGATATTATCTGTACGCCGCATCATCACAGCGGTACGTATAATACACCTGCAGATGTTGTAAAAGAAAAACTTTCTGAAGTAAAAAATATTATCGATAAACACCAGCTGCCCGTTAAAGTGCACCCGGGCCAGGAAATCCGAATCAACGATGATTTGATTGACGAGCTCCGAACGGGAGAAGCTTTGACACTGGCCGGCAGCAAATATATTCTTATCGAGTTTTCTTTTACAGAATTGCGCGAAGATGTAGATGAAGTCTTCACGGCACTCCGGGAACTCGGCCTTACTCCAATTATTGCCCATCCCGAACGCTGCCGTCCGCTTGTTAAAAATGAACAAATTTTAGCGCGCTTAATCAAAGAGGGGGCGCTGGCCCAGGTGACTGCAGCTTCCGTATGCGGAGAATTCGGCAGCGACCTGCAGGAGAACTCACTGGAGCTGATACAAAAAGGCCTGATTCAAATTGTGGCAAGCGATGCTCACCATGCAGAATACAGACCGTTTATGTCTAAAGAGGCATTTGAAATTATCGAAAACGAACTCGGTAAGTCCTATGTTGAAAAGATGAAACAGACGGCAGCTGGTGTACTGTATAATCAATAATCATTATTCATGCTGCTTTTTACTTTGTTTCACTTTAAAATAGTCCCCGCCTTTTTTCTGAGTATCATCGGTTCCCCAGTCAGTTAGATTTTTCGTATCGACGAGCTTAGGGATATGTTTCGAACAGTGGATGTAAGCTTCATGGACTGTGGTGACGACCCAGCGTTCTGTCCGGTTTTCGTGCTGTGCAAAAAGAGCACTCTGGGTGTCATCATCCGGAATAATTGTATGTAGTTCATCGTTTTCAATAATTTCAGCAGCACCGTTAACGTGCAGACCGATCTGATCTTCAAAGAAATCGATAAACAAAAGGCCGATATGCGGATTCTCAGTAATATTTCCAAGCGATGCCATGACACCGTTACCGCGGTATTCCGGGTACATGAGACGTTTATCGTCTATAATATAAACGAAACCCGGTTCACCAGCTTTAAAGGTCGAATCACAGTTGCCGCCGGCGTCGCTTGTCGACATGAATAAAAACTGCTGGGCTTTCACAAACTCCTGCATTTCCGTATTTAAATAGTCGATCATCTGATTGTTGTAAAAAGCATCTGCACGGCGTTTTGTACCGTGCATTTCCTGTAAATTACGTTCACCCTGTGACATAATATCACTCCTTAATATGCTCAATTTTAACATTTTTAAAGTTATAAAATACGGGTATAGTTTACAAAGAGGTGAAGGAAATGAAACAGATTATTACGATTCATTATATCGGCGGATCGACGATGGAAGTGAACAAGACAGAAGCGGTAAATGAATTGCTCGGCTTAATCGACGGTACTTTTGAAGATAATCAGTTTGTGAAACTTCCGAATCGAAGCGGGGGAGAAGTTTATGTTAATTTAAGTCTGGTAACTTCTCTTGAAGTGCGGAGTATATAAAAAAGTAAAAAGGCCTGGGAATCTTGATTCTAAGATTCCCAGGCCTTTATTGTGTTGAAGTAGATGAAAGACGGATTCCCGAGTGTTAAAGCAGGCTGCGGCCCTTCAGGGTTGGTATGACTGGACTTCATGTATACGAAAGGCTCGGTGCGTAGTCATGACAGGCGCTCATGTATACGAAAGGCTCGGTGCGTAGTCATGACAGGCGCTCATGTATACGAAAGACCTGGTGCGCAGTCATGACAGGCGCTCATGTATACGAAAGGTCCGGTGCGTAGTCATGACAGGCGCTCATGTATACGAAAGAACTGGTGCGTAGGCATGACGGGCGGCATCACTCATCAGAAACTGACATCAAATTCTCCATAATAGTGAGCGTGTTAGCTCTGGTTGGAATGTTTTCGGCACAAATAATTCTCGGATGAGAGTAATCCTTAAGCTGTTATTAGCCGGATTTTTAAATTATAGTGAATTGTTATCGTAAAAGTCTGTCATCGCTTTTAGTCCAGCGGCAGGGTCAATATTGTCTGCGTTCTGTGACTGTAAAAACACACCGAATGTAGTAATAAAGTTCAGCAGGTTCTGTTTTTCAGCAACATATCCCATAGTACCGATGCGCCAGATTTTACCTGCAGCCGCACCGAAGGTGCCGGCAATTTCAATACCGAAGCGTGATAGCAACTCGGCACGGAATTCCGCGTCATTAATTCCTTCCGGTATTTTAACGCAGACGACCATCTGCATCTCATGTTCTTCATCACCGAACAGCTCAAGACCGAGTGCTTTTATTCCTTCTTTCATCGCTTCGTGGTGATAGCTGTGACGGCGGGCGCGTGCTTCCACACCTTCAGCTACTGCAAGCTTCAGTCCCTCATACAGCCCGTAAACGTTCACCGTTGCCTCTGTATGGTGATTTAAGCGGCGTTCGCCCCAGTAGTCCTGCAGCTGCGTTAAATCCAGGTAGTTGCTCGTAATGAAATGGGATGTCGATTTGTCATTCTCTGTACGTATTCCTTTTTCCACGCGTTTCCGCTTATTAATCTCATTGCTGAAACGTTCATTGAAGGTAATCGGAGTAATTCCCGACGGCACCGACAGACATTTCTGTGCACCGCCGATTACTGCGTCGAGTGCCCATTCATCAACCGGTATATCCTGGCCCATATAAGTCGCTACTGCATCAACTACAGTAAAGATGCCGCGTTCTTTTGCTGCATGTCCAATTTTCTGAATCGGCTGCAGGCGGCCGGACGATGTTTCTCCGTGAATAATTGCCAGAACTTTAGGTTGTACTTCATCCATTTTTTCAATAATATCATCCTCAGGGATTACTTCTCCCATCGGCGCTTCGATTGTATGAACGACACCGCCGGCCCGTTCAACCAGTTCAGTCACCAGGTAACCGAAACGTCCGATTATCGGAACGAGTACCTTGTCGCCCGGCTCAACGATACTGGCAATTACAGCCTCGATGCCGGCACGGCTTGTGCCGTCTATTGGAAATGACCATTTATTTTCAGTTTTAAATGATTTCCGGATTAATTCCATAGTTTCATCCATTATTCCGGTAAATTCCGGATCGAATTGTCCAAGAATAGAATTGCTCATAGCCTGGGATACTCTCGGATCTGCTGCAACAGGTCCAGGTGTCATGATCAGTCTTTTGTTTATTTGTAAACTTGCCATTATGCGCATCATCCTTCGTCTTTTTATTTTTTTGTACTGTTAATAATATAATTATTAACGCAATTATACAAATATTTTTATAAGACTTATTTTCACACCCGATTTTTTGTGATGTTTTGCACAATATCAATAAAAATATTATCTACTATAGATAAAGCAATATCGGGAGCGGTCCTGTAAAATATAAAGTGATCATAATATAAAACTATTATAAAAGGAGATTAACCATGGAAAACAAAAAACTTTCCAACAGCTACTGGATAAAAATCGTCATTGTTTTTACGCTCGGATGGATTGCGATTTATGCAACGCGTACAATTTTAAATCCGATTATGACCAATATTCAGTCTGAATTTAGTATTAACGCTGCTCAATTAGGTTTAATAAGCAGTCTGTTCTTTCTAGGTTATACTGCGACTCAAATACCGTCAGGGTTTTTAGGAGATAAATTCGGACGGAAGAAAATGATTATTCCTGCCTTTATCGGCTTTGGTATTCTTGCTATCATTTCAGGGCAGATGGTAACATTTTATATGTTCCTCATGATGTGGTTCCTGACTGGTATGTTCCAGGGTGTATTCTATGGACCGCAGTACGGATTATCATCTGAAGCGATTCCGCAAAAACGCCTGACTCTCGGCAGTGCCATTATTAACAGTGGTATGGCAATCGGTATGTCAGCCGGGTATTGGATTTCCAGTATTACAGTTCAGGAAATGGATATGTCATGGCGCACACCGTTCTGGATTATGGGTGTTATCGTAATTGTTATCGGTATTATTATGTGGATTATAGTGAAGGAGCACCCGCCTGGTTATCAGGCGCCAACGAGCGAAAGCGGTGCACCGGCGAAACTGAAAGTATCGGAACTGTTCAAAAATAGAAACCTTATACTGGCTTTTATCACTATATTCTGTTCGATCTACGGTTTCTTCGTAATTCTGACCTGGCTGCCGTACTACCTTGAAACAGCACGCGGCATCAGCGGCTCAAGTGTTGCTTTCGTGTCATCTTTAGTACCATGGGCATCAATTCCTGGTATGCTGTTCTTCGGCTGGCTGTCAGACAAATTAGGCAAACAGCGTCCGGTACTACTGGTAATGGTTCCGCTGGCTTTTCTATCGACAATCTCTATCGTACTATTCGATCAGATGTGGGTACTCTATGTATCACTCATCGTTTACGGTATCGTTGGTAAGTTAAGTACAAACCCTGTACTGATTGCCGTTGTAGCTAATAACGCGCCGCGTGTCGGTCTTGCAACTTCATTCGGTATTTATAACTTTATCGGAATGTCGGCATCAATTTTAGCACCGTACATTACCGGTTTCATTACAGATGTTACAGGAAACTTGGATATGGGCTTCTACCTTGCAGGCGGCCTGCTTATTGTCGGTATTATTGCGGTATTCCTGCTGGATGAATCAGGTTATAAAAGAGTAGAGCATGTAGAAAAATCAATTAATATTATATAGTAAGACCTTCCCGAAGCTCACATCAGCTTTGGGTTTTTTTATGAAAGACAGGTACAAACTATTCGCACAATTCTTACTATAAGCGCTTACATGATTTTAATAATAAGATAAACTTATCAGTAAACATTAAATTTATATAGATTTATCTGAATATTTATGATAAATTCAAATCATGTTTATTTTAGGGGGGATTTTTGTGAGCGATTCCAAAGATAGAGGAGTTGTCCAAAAAAGTTATGATAACCTTTGGAGTGAATCCAAAAGGACAAAATCATTACTCAAGTTTTTTAGTACTAAAGATTTAAGAAATGCAGCGACCGGTGCGCCTTCGCCTGAAGAGCACAGGAAAGCATATAGTAAAGCTCAATTAATCGGTTTAATTTTAGGGCCTCTGCTTTTTGTTCTGGCTCTGCTGTTTTTAAAATCTGATTCACTGGACAGCTCAGGCATCTTTGTTGTTGCTGCGGCATTGTGGATAGCAACTTGGTGGGTCACCGAAGCTATTCCTATTCCAGCGACATCGCTGCTGCCTCTGGTTCTGTTCCCGATGGGCGGAGTAATGTCAAATCAGGAAACAGCAAGTTTTTACGGAGATGACATAGTATTCTTATTCTTGGGCGGTTTCTTACTCGCCGTAGCAATGGAAAAATGGAATTTACATACCCGTATTGCCCTGTCTATTATTAAAGCTATAGGTACGACAACAGCAACAATTTTACTTGGGTTTATGGTCTCTACTGCCTTGCTTTCAATGTTCGTATCCAATACAGCAGCAGTAATGATTATGATTCCAATCGGTCTTGCAATTATTAAAGAAGCACATTCGTTATCAACGCCGGAACTCGGAGGCGATGTTAAATTATTTGAGAAAGCACTCGTCCTCGGTATCGGTTATGCAGGAACAATCGGCGGACTCGGTACTTTAATCGGAACGCCGCCGCTGATTATACTGGCAGGCCAGATGAGACAGATTTTTGATGTTGAATTAAATTTTGCCCAGTGGATGCTCGTCGGTATACCGGTAGTCATTGTAATGCTTGCGATTGCCTGGGCATATATGAATTACTTCTCGTTTAAGCACGGTATGAAAGAACTGCCGGGCGGACGTAAAATTATCACAGATGAACTGGAAAAGCTTGGCAAAATGACAAGAGAAGAAGTATGGGTGCTGGTAATATTCATCCTGGCAGCAGCCCTATGGGTTATGCGCGGTTTCTTCTTCGATCAGTTCGCGTTTACAGAAATGCTCGGCGACGGTTCCATTGCGATGTTCGCTGCTGTTCTTCTGTTCCTGATTCCATCGAAGAAACAAAACGGGCGTGTTCTCGACTGGGGTGTCGCAAAAGACTTGCCTTGGGGGGTTCTGCTTCTGTTCGGGGGCGGGCTGGCTTTAGCTGGATCTATAGTTGCCACAGGCGTCGATGCCTGGATTGGTGAAATGCTCGCAGGTGTAGGCGGCATGCCGCTGATTCTGATGATTGCTATCGTCGCAATTTTAATACTGTTCTTAACAGAGTTCACATCAAATACAGCAACAGCAACGATGATTTTACCTGTACTTGCAGGACTTGCGATTGCTCTTGATGTTCATCCGCTTGCTTTAATGATTCCGGCAGCAATGGCTGCAAACTGTGCTTTCATGCTGCCTGTCGGAACACCGCCGAATGCGATTGTCTTTGGAACAAATAAGGTAAGTATCGCAGAAATGGTTAAAACAGGGTTCTGGCTGAATGTCATTGCTTCAGTTATCATTATCGTTGTGGTTTATCTGTGGGTGCCGGTCGTTTACGGTATCGACCTGCATGTATTCCCGTTCTAACAGTTTAATAAATAAAATAAATGAGTCCCCTGCAAAAAGGCTGGGGACCATTTTCGTCAGTGAGCTAATATAAAATTCAAGACAAAAAAGCAGCGAAGATATCTATTAAATAGATGACTCCGCTGCTTTTATAAATATTATTATGCGTGTGATTCTTTTTTGCTTCTAAGGTAGATTACAAAGAAGAAAAATACTGCTGCGGCAATCAGTAAGATTGAACCGATATAGAAAGCAAGTACTTGTGAACCGGTTACGTCACCGATATAACCTGTCAGCCAAGGTGCCACGACTGATGATGCCATACCGAAGAAGTTGAACAGGCCAAGAGTTTTGGCTGTTTTTTGCTCCGGAACAGAATCTGATACGTAAGTGATTAATACAGGATCGATTGCAAGTTTCCCCATTAGTCCGTAGTAACTACCTGTAGCAATACCCTAGGTATACTTGTGGCAGTAAACCTGCTGTACCGAGTACAACAGCACCGATCACAAAACCGATAAATGCTGGAATTAAGACTGCTTTCTGAGCAAATTTATCAACATATACGCCCGCGGGAATTTGCATTCCTGTATAAGCAAAGAAATATACAGAAGCGATCAGACCGATTTCTGCGTTAGATACATCGATTAAAGAGCTCTGAATCTGAGGATAAACCGGTGTCAAAATCGTTCTGTAAATCCAGATTGCGACCCAGCCAAGTACTAAAGCAACTATTATTTTTTTATAGTACTGGGAGCCGTTCTTTTCTAATTCATTTATTAAGTACGCCTCCTGTAATTTTCAACTACCTATGTTATACGTTTTAAAAAACAAACACTCATTGTTCACATTGAACAATGAGTGTTTGTAATTATTGATCCCCCCACAAGAAATTAATTATTCTGGATGTGCTTGGAAATGAATAAGGCAAGGCGAATATTGAGAGAATGCACAGGATCACTTACATTTACTCTGAGCATTTCTTCGCACTTATTAATGCGGTATTTGACAGTATTTCTGTGCACGAAAATATCATTGGATGTTTTCGTAATGTCGCACTGATTATCCATATAACTCTGCAGTGTTTTCTTTAATTCTTTATCTTTTGTATTGGACGGAAAAGCAAGTTCGCCGAGAGTGCTTAGAACAAACGGGCGGACTTTATCCTGCGGCAGGAGCTGCAGCAGTTCTTCAAAATTCCGAGGACGATAAATTTCGAGAAACTCGCGTTTTCCTTCACCTTTGCAGAGGTCAAAAGTTTCCAGCGCTTCTACGAAAGAAGAATGAATCTGAGTGAAATCCGATACTTCATTGCCTATGCCGAAGGATAGTGACTCTTTAAAGAACTTCTTGTATTCCTGCTGCAGATGGCGGCAGTATGCTTCGTAATATTCATGCTTGTCCTGCAGCAGAATAGCGAATTTATTTGAATCGCCGAAACCGAAAATACTGATGTTCGGGTCGAGAGTAACGAGAACGCTCTGCAGCCATTCGAAGGTCAGCTGGTAGCGTTCATTGACATACTCAGAATTCTCAATATCGCTGCCCGGATCAATGCCGCAAATAATCACTTTATAATATGAGGAATCTTTCAAATGATAGCGCTCGAAAAACTCCGGGTTGCTCTCGAGACTGATAGGCGAGCCATCAGTTGTATTGATCAGGGAGCTGAAAAGCAGATTTACATCTTCCTGCTCGGTCGCGCGTATTCTTGAATCTTTATAAATCGCGAACGACAGCGAGTTAATCGCCTGTTCTATGGCGAGATGGCTGAAAGGATAACTAATAGTTTCGAGATTCGATACGATTAAATAATAAGGGAAATAGCTGAAAGCCGGAACTTCGAATACTGCAATCCTGCTGTTGAAATCGACATTTACGCTGTCTTTATCAGGCAGATACACATTGTTGAAATACCTCAGGTTTTCCTTCAGCAGCTTCTGATCATTTTTAAAATCGTTGCTCGTTACCTCTACTTTATAAAATGGATTAATCAGCACAAGGGGCAAGCGTAAAAACTGGCTCAGCTGATTCAGCATGCGTTCGACGCTGAATTCTTTAATCAGCATGGAATTCATTCGCTGCTGCACTTCCAGCGCGTAATATAATTTTTCCGTTTCATCTTTTGAAATATAAGTGGAAATGCTGTGAGTCGCCTGGCCGAGCTTCCAGTTTTCCGGAATTTCTATCAGCGGGAAGCCGAGCTTGTCGGCGTGTTCAATCACTTCTTTGTCAATCGTGTGAATGAAACGCGATAATTTAATGCCGAGTGCCGCAACAGGCACGCTGGCAAGCTCACTGATAAAGTTAATGAGCGACTGCTGGTTGTCCTTAAAATTCATGGCAGTCGTTAAAAGGAGTGTATCCTGGGATGTATAATCTTTCACATCCGGTGTTTCCGTAATATCGACACTGGTCACTTCGCGGGACAGGTCCGCATTTTTATTTATTAATTTGAAATTGCTGAAACGTTCCAAGGATAAAATCTCTTTAATAGATACCAATTAGTCATCACCTAAAATGCCGTATATAAGAATTTGTACAAAATGCACAAATTTAATATTCAGACGTAATATTTTAACTATATTTATTTCTTCATATAATAGTACACTAATAATAATTAAAACGTAAATATAATTAACCAGCTGTGCGTTTTACTGGCTGCACTAAGGGTAAAGTATACACACAGCTGAGTAATACTTTTGCGTTTTACGTTTTTACAGAAATGGTCAGGAGGAATATAAATGGCTTTTGATTTAGTTATAAAAAACGGACTGGTAATTTTACCAGGCGGAGAAAAGAATGTCGATATCGGTGTGAAAGACGGCAAGATTGCTGCTATCGGTACAGATATTGATGCAGGCGAAGCGCGTGTTAAAGATGCAGAAGGTTTAATTGTATCACCGGGTATGATCGATGCTCACGTACATATCAGTGAACCGGGCGGCAGTATCCGCGATCACTGGGAAGGGTACGATACAGGTACACGCGCATCAGCAAAAGGCGGAGTGACGTCATTTATCGAAATGCCTTTAAACCAAATTCCGGCAACAGTTGACGAAGAGTCGATTAACAAGAAATTTGCAGCCGGTGAAGATAAATTATCTGTGGATGTTTACAGCTACGGCGGCTTAGTGCCGTTTAATCTTGAAGGCGGGATTCAGGAGCTTGATGAAAACGGCGTTGTGGCTTATAAAGCGTTCGTTGCAACAGCAGGCGACCGCGCAATTGAAGGCGACTTTATGAACGTCGACGATTACTCTTTATATGAAGGAATGCGTCAAATTGCAAAAACAGGTAAAATCCTGTCGATTCACGCTGAAAACGGGCCAATCACAGATAAACTCGGCCAGCTTGCCCAGGAGCGCGGTGAAAAATCACTAGCAGCTTATGTGGACTCACGTCCTGTATTTACTGAAATTGAGCCGATTCAAAAAATTATTTTATTCGCGCGTGAAACAGGATGCCGTGTGCATATCGTGCACGTAGCATGTGCTGAAGGCATTGATTTAATCAATGAAGCAGCAAATGACGGTGTGGATATTACATGCGAAACATGTACTCACTACTTATACTTCTATAAAGAAGAACTCGATGATATTGGACCGGTAGTGAAATGCTCGCCGCCAATCCGTGAAAAATCACGTCTTGAAGGAATGTGGGAACGCGTATTTGACGGAAAAGTGATGTTCGTTACAAGTGACCACTCACCATGTACACCTGATCTTAAAGACACTGACGATGCATTTAAAGCGTGGGGCGGAATCTCAGGGATCCAGAATAACGTGGATATGCTGTTTGATGAAGCAGTCCAAAAACGCGGCATGTCACTCGTTCAGTTCTCTGACATTATTGCAACTAACGTGGCTGCACGTTTTGAACTTGAAGGAAAAGGCCGTATTGAAGTGGGGTACGATGCTGACTTCGTGCTGATAAAAGGCGATTCACCTTACACAGTTGAAAAAGAAGAATTAGAATACCGCAATAAAATCAGTCCTTACATCGGACGCGAAATCGGCGCACAGGTTGCCGCTACAATTTTACGCGGTGAAGAAATCTATTCACTCGAAAACGGCGTAAGCGACGCTAAAATCGGTAAATTTTATAAATAAATTAAGGGAAGCACCGCGCAATTTTTGATTGCGGGGTGCTTTTTGGTGGAATGAGAGAGTTGGTGGGGTGGATGCCCGTGTGAGTTTGACGTGGTAACTTAAAGCGTGTTGGATTCCCATGTGGAATTGACGTGGTAACTTAAAGCGTGTTGGATCCCCATGTGGAATTGACGTGGTAATTTAACGTGGTTTGGATTCCCATGTGAGATAGACGTGGCAATTTAACGTGTGTTGGGTTCCCGTGTGTGATTGACAAGGTAATTTAACGTGGTTTGGGTTCCCATGTGAGATAGACGTGGCAATTTAACGTGGTTTGGATTCCCATGTGGAATTGACGTGGTAACTTAACGTGCTTTGGGTTCCCATGTGGAATTGACGTGGTAACTTAACGTGCTTTGGGTTCCCATGTGAGATTGTCATGGTAACTTAAAATGAAAAGACAAACAAATTGCGGTAAGTATTTTATCAAATCAACAACGTCCATAGAACAATCTACAGATACCTTGTCAAATCAACGACTTCCATAGAACACCAACACCAACCACCCATCGGCCAAAAGAAAAACACCGGCACACAATATACCGCTGTTTCACTCTAAATCTGTTCAGCCATAAACTGAACTGCGCGTTCGTAAATTTTGATATTGGCTTCAGATACTTCCTGGTCGAAGTTGTGTGTTACCGTATCGACTTCGACAAATTCACTAATCGCCACAGTTTTAGCAAGTTTCCTGCTGAAAAACACCGGGACATCCGGATCGCCTTTGGCGTGTGCGATAAAGACCGGAGGCAGTGCTGCGAGATCGTCATTGGTCAGACGGTATTTATCGGATTCGGTATCGATACCGAGCGTTTCGGCCCAGTTTCCCGAATGCCGGTAGTATAAATAAAGCAGGTATCTCGGATCAGGCGGTTCGTTCACAGTCGTATAATCCCGTATATTATTCGACGCCAGTTCTTTTGTGAGCATATTTGATAAATGTTTTTGGTCGTGCGGAAGGTAATTAAAGTCGCTGTGGGTAAAGTTAAAATAGCCGTAAAAGTCTATCACACCTGAGATGTCGAAGTCCCTTGCCATGATTAAACTTAAAAAACCTCCTGCCGATCTCCCCATAATATATACATTACCGCGTTTCAAAGATGCCGCGTAGTGATATATGTGATGTAAGTCGGTAAAGATATCGTCGATATCAGATTCCGGCGCTAATCTGTAATCGGCAGTCAGCACATGGAATTTTTGTCTGAGTACCGCTGTATATTCTGAAGGGAGGTCCGTTCTTTCTCCGAACACAAGTCCGCCGCCGTGTAAATAAATCAAAGTGCCGAGCACGTCCGATTCATTTTGTGCGGTGCTCTCATACAAATTGCCAGAAAGAGTGTAAGTGTCAGTTTCTTTTATAGTTACTGCTGTCATAGGTTTGAGCCTCCTTTATTTACTTGTACTATTATACAGACTAATGAATTTTTGTGTATTTGTCTAAAGTGAATAATTTGAAAAATAATGATTGTTGGAACTGTCAATGCCCGAGGAGGC
Source organism: Jeotgalicoccus halotolerans (assembly GCF_003387165.1). Taxonomy (GTDB): domain Bacteria; phylum Bacillota; class Bacilli; order Staphylococcales; family Salinicoccaceae; genus Jeotgalicoccus; species Jeotgalicoccus halotolerans. Next base: position 633,587 of record NZ_QUMW01000009.1, on the reverse strand, counting down.
AATTAAATCTATAATTATAAATGAAATAATATGAGTGGAGTGGATAAAATAATGGATATTCGTGAAACCTTCCTAAAACTGGACAAACAGTTTACAAGTTACGGCGGCTTGGATCCGCGCGGAATCACACGTTTACTATATTCTGAAGAATGGCGTCAGGCAGTCGGTGCACTGCAGGATATCTTCAAAGAGAATGGTTTGGAAGTTTCCAGCGATGCAATCGGTAACGTTTCAGGCCGTTTAATCGGAAGTGAATTCCCGGATGAGACAATCATGAGCGGTTCGCACATTGATACAGTCGCTGAAGGGGGCCACCTTGACGGTCAATTCGGTATTTTAAGTGCTTTAATTGCTACACTTTACCTGAAAGAAAAATACGGACAGCCGAAACGCACGCTCGAAGTGCTGTCGATTGCTGAAGAAGAAGGATCACGCTTCCCTTATACTTTCTGGGGTGTTAAAAACTTCTTCAACCTGCAGAATAGCGACGATGTTAAAGACATTACAGATGACGAAGGTATTAAATTCGTCGATGCAATGAGAGACTCAGGATTTGATTTCAGAACAGACGATAAAGTCCGAGATGATATTAAAGCTTTCATTGAAGTTCACATCGAGCAGGGCCAAATCTTAGAAAAAGAAGAAAAACAAATTGGTGTAGTTACTGGTATTGTCGGTCAAAAACGCTACACAATTAACTTAAAAGGTGAAGCAAACCACGCAGGTACAACTCCGATGGGCTACCGTAAAGATGCAGTTGTGGCATTCACTGAAATCGCACAGACTTTAGTTCAAAAAGCACGCGAAATCGGCGACCCGCTCGTTGTTACTTTCGGCAGTGTTAAACCGGTTCCTGGTGTCGTAAACGTTGTTCCTGGTGAAGTTGAATTCTCCGTGGATACGCGTCATATCGATGAAGAAGAACTGAATGCATTTGCGAAAACTGTAGAATCGACAATTAATGAAGTTGCTGATAAATACGGCATGACTGCAGATATTAACCTGTGGATGGAACAGTCTCCAGGACTGATGGATGAGTCAATCGTTAAAATGATTGAAGAATCAGCTGAAAAAGTAGTTGGAGATTCTTACAAAGTAATGCCTTCAGGCGCCGGTCATGATGCACAGATCTTCGCAGGCTATATGCCGACAGGAATGCTTTTTGTTCCTTCAATCGGAGGCATCTCGCATAACGTGGAAGAAGAAACTGATATTGACGACCTCGTTAATGGTATTGAAGTACTGGCAGAAACTCTTTACAAATTAGCGTATTAATCAGCGGTTAAAGATTCTTATAAAATATTTGGATATTAAGAAAGGGAGATATAATAATGGGTTACTTAAATCATCAGCAAGGATACAGAGAAGGATTACTTGAAACACGTTCAATCGTTAAAAAGGATGAGTTCGCGGTACTTACGCCGGACGGACTTGTAAATAATGTCGTACCTGGATTTGTCGACTGCGATATGTCAATCCTCGGTTCACCGCGCATGGGCGCACGTTTCGTTGACTATTTAGTTACTGTTAAAAACGAGGGCGGAAACACTCAAGGCTTCGGCGGAGACGGCGTACAGACTTTCATGTATGTAGTATACGGAAACGTTACTGCAACAGTCGACGGAGAAACTTACGAATTATCAGAAGGCGGATATATTTACGTTCCACCACACCTTGAACTGACTTTTGTTAACAATAATAATGGTGAAGACAGCCGTCTTTTCCTTTACAAAAAACGTTACCAGGAAGCTAAAGGTGTCGGCAAACCTGAAATCGTTACAGGCAATGTAAATGACATTCAGGCTAAAGCTTACGAAGGAATGGACGAAGTGCTTGTACAAGACCTTCTTCCTGCCGATATTGCTTACGACATGAACTTCCACATCCTGTCATTTAAACCGGGTGCTTCACACGGCTATATCGAAACTCACGTACAGGAACACGGCGCTTACGTGTTAAGCGGACGCGGAATGTACAATCTTGATAACAACTGGATGCCTGTTGATAAAGGCGACTACATCTTTATGGGTGCATATGCGCTGCAGGCAACTTATGCAGTCGGTCTCGATGAGTCATTCTCATATATTTACTCTAAAGATGCCAACAGAGACGTTGAAATCTAATTAAACTATTCAGGAGGCAACGATATGTCAGAACAACTGGTAATTTCGAATTCATCTGAACTTCGCCGGTTATTTAAAGAAAAACTGATGCTGAATGGTATGCCGGAAGCTTACGCTGATCGTGCCGCAGACGTCCTCGTCTGGGCAGATGAGCGCGGCATTCATTCCCACGGTTCAGTGCGCATGCAGTATTATTCTGAACGCTGTGCAAAAGGCGGCTTCAATAACGAACCGGAACTTAAGTTTGAGAAAACCGGACCGTCAACTGGTGTCTATCACGGCGATAACGCTGTCGGCCACTACGTTGCATATGAAGCGATGGAAGAAGCGGTTAACCTCGCTAAAGAATCCGGCATCGGTGCAGTCGGCGTCAGCGAAATGAGCCACTCGGGCGCTATCGGCTACTTCGTACAAAAAGCAGCTGAACAGGGTATGGTTGCTTTATCAGTGTGTCAATCAGATCCGATGGTTGTACCTTTCGGCGGTTCTGATCCGTACTTCGGTACGAACCCGATCGCTTTCGCAGCGCCGCGCAAAAACGATACACCAATCGTTTTTGATATGGCAACGACAGTGCAGGCCTGGGGTAAAATCCTCGATGCACGCAGTAAAAACAAAGATATTCCTGACACATGGGCGGTTGATTCAGACGGCAACCCGACGACTGACCCGTATGCAGTAAATGCACTGCTTCCGGTAGCAGGTCCTAAAGGTTACGGCTTGATGATGATTGTTGACATTTTAGCGGGCAGCCTGCTCGGCTTAAACCACGGCAAACACGTTACAAGTATGTACAAAGACTTGAGCGAGTACCGCCGTTTAGGACAGTTCCACCTCGTAATCAATCCAGACTTCTTCAGTTCAAGAGAAGCGATGGAAGAAAAAATGGATACGATGGTTGATGAACTTCACGACAACAAGCCGGCAACAGGATTTGATCAGGTATACTACCCGGGTGAATTAATGGAAGCGACGAAAGCTGAATACGAAAAATCAGGTATTCCGATTCCAAAAGACATCTTGGAGTATTTAAAATCGGATACACCATATTAAAAGGTGAGGTTTTGTAAATGCGCGTATCAAAAGAAGAATTATTCAACTTAATGAAAGATAAACTTCAAAAAGCAGGCTTAAAAGAAGAGGCGGCGGCTGATATTAGTGATGTTTTAACATTTGCTGACCACCGCGGTATTCATTCCCACGGTGCAGTGCGCGTCGAATATTATGCAGAACGTATTGCCAAAGGCGGTATTACCAGCGACCCGGAATATAAATTTGAAAAGACCGGCCCGTCAACAGCTATATTAGATGGTGACAACGGTCCAGGTCATCAAGTTGCAAAACAGGGTATGGAGCACGCTATTGAAATTGCACGCGATAATGGTGTATCTGTCGTCGGCATGACGAACATTTCCCACTCCGGCGCTCTCGGCTACTTCGTTGAACAGGCGGCAAAAGAGGACATGGTGGCAATTTCTGTCTGCCAATCCGATCCGATGGTTGTGCCTTTCGGCGGCACAGAGCCGTACTTCGGTACGAATCCAATCGCCTTCAGTGCACCGACCAATGACGAGCGTATTATTACGTTCGACATGGCAACGACAGTGCAGGCCTGGGGTAAAGTGCTCGACGCCCGGTCTAAGGGCAATGATATTCCGGATACCTGGGCTGTTAACGATAAAGGTGAACCGACGACAAACTCAAGAGACGTTCACGCCCTCGTTCCTGTAGCAGGACCGAAAGGCTACGGCCTTATGATGATGGTCGATATCCTTTCAGGCAGTCTCTTAGGTCTGCCGCACGGAGTGCATGTATCGAGCATGTACAAAGACTTAACTGCAGGCAGACAGCTTGGCCAGCTTCATATCGTCATTAATCCGGCTTACTTTACGGATGTGAATCAGTTTAAGCGTCAGCTGTCAACTATGCTTGACGAACTGAAAGAACAGACACCGGCACCAGGATTTACAGAAGTCAATTATCCGGGAGAACGCGGCAAGATGCGTGCGGATAAGTACGATGAAGAAGGCATAGAAATTGTCGATGAAATTTATGACTACCTCGTGAGTGACGATATTCATTTTGATCGCTACCACGGCAAAAACAGATTTGCAGAATAAATATTAGTGGAGGTACATGATGTTATATACAATTATTAAAGAAAATACGTATCAGGATTCTATCGTATTAATGCTTTTAAGCCAGAAATTAAGCGCTATGGACGGCGTGAACAAAGCATCAGTTATGATGGGAACGCCTGCTAACAAAGACATTTTTAAAGGTGCAGGACTCGGTACTCCGGAACTTGAAACAGCAAGTGCCAACGATATCGCTATTGTAATCGATACTGAAGACGAATCAAAAGTTGATGAAGTGAACGAAGCAGTTGATACTGAACTTGCAGGCGAAGGCGGTTCTGACGAGTCTGCTAAGAGCAGTGAAGCTCACAACTGGAAGCGTGCGCTTGAACTTGCAAACAATCCGAACCTTGCAATGATTTCAATTCCCGGCACATACGCGGCTATGGAAGCTGAAAACGCACTTCATAACGGATTGCACGTATTCATGTTCAGTGACAACGTGGCAAAAGAAGACGAAGTTCGTCTGAAAGAACTTGCACACGACAAAGGATTATTAGTAATGGGTCCTGACTGCGGTACAGGAATTATCCACAGCGTGCCGTTAGCATTTACAAACACAGTTGCTGAAGGCGACATCGGTGTTGTCGGTGCATCAGGTACAGGCATCCAGGAAGTTACTACTATTATCGACCGTATGGGCAAAGGTGTAACGAACGCTATCGGTACAGGCGGACGCGACTTATCTACAGAGGTCGGCGCTGTAACTATGCTCGACAGCATTAAAGCGTTAAATCAGGATCCTAAAGTTAAGGTCATCACTGTTATTTCTAAGCCGCCGGCTAAAGAAGTACAGGAAAAAGTAGAAAGCTTACTGCGCAGCATTGACAAACCAGTCGTTGCTTTATTCCTTGGTAACAAACCTGAATATCAGGAAGAAGAAATTTATCACGCTTACACTCTTGAAGAAGCTGCAGTTGCATCAGTTCAGCTGTCAAATGATGAGAAAGTTAACTTCACACCTTCAGCTCAAGACAACATTAAAGCGGACTTCGATAAAAACCAAAAAGGCATCAAAGCTTATTACTCAGGCGGTACGCTTGCAAGTGAAGCAGCGATGATGATTAAACATTCACTTGGTGAAGAAGAAATTAAAGATGAAGGTTTCACATACAAATCTGCATCACACGAAGTTATCGACCTCGGTGATGACATGTATACACAAGGTAAGCCTCACCCGATGATCGACCCTGAAAAACGTATTCAGAAATTAGAAACATCTGCTGACAGTGAAGATACTGCAGTTATTATGCTCGACAACGTTATCGGTTACGGTTCACATGCCGACATGGCTTCTGAACTTGCTCCGACAATTAAACGCATTACGGACAAAGCAGCTTCAGAAGAGCGTTCATTAGTCGTTCTTGCAACTGTAGTCGGTACTGACAAAGATGCTCAAGGCTATGACAAACAGCGTCAGATTTTAGAAGAAGCAGGTGCGGTAATCTGTGATACTAACGATCAGATGGTACGTACAGCAATTGAATTAATCGACGGCAAAGTCGTTCAGCCTGAACTTGAAATCAAAGCATTCGACAAAGGTACTGAAGACCTTTCTGTAGACGATAAAATGATGAGCCTGATTTCTAACAAACCGAGCGTAATCAACATCGGTCTGAAGAGTTTCACTGAAGCAGTAGAAAACAGCGGAGCTGAAGTTGTTCAGTTCAACTGGCGTCCAGTTGCCGGCGGCGATGAGAAGCTTATGAAAGTACTTCAATTCTTAAACAATTATGAAGGAGAGAATGTATAATGGCTTACCAAACTATAGATGAAGCAAACAAAGCAGTCGTACAGAAAATGATTGGCTCAGCGCCTTTCTTAACAGATGTTGTACCTGCACACACTGTAATTCCGGAACTGACTGAGCATGTATTATTACATGCCGGACCTCCGATTAAATATGAAAACATGACTGATCCTATGCAGGGTTCATGTGTCGGTGCTATTCTTTTTGAGGGATGGGCAGACGACGAACAGGGTGCACGTGAATTGCTGGAAAACGGCAAAATCACTTTCATCCCTTGTCACCACGTAAATGCAGTAGGGCCAATGGGCGGTATTACTTCAATGAACATGCCTGTTGTAGTTGTTGTTAACAAAGAACACGGCAACGAAGCTTACTGTACTTTAAACGAAGGTATCGGTGCGGTTCTTCGTTTCGGTTCTTACAGCGACCAGGTTCTTACACGTCTTCACTGGATGAAAGATGTACTTGGCCCGGTATTATCAAAAGCGCTTAAAACAATGGACGAAGGTTTAAACGTCAACGTTTTAGTTGCTAAAGCGATTGCTATGGGTGACGAATTCCACCAGAGAAATATCGCAGCCTCACTGGCTTTCCTTAAGGAAGTTGCTCCGGCAATTACAAGCCTTGAAGATGTTGAATTAGAAAAACGCGAAGAAGTTATGCAGTTCCTTGCTGACACTGACCAGTTCTTCTTAAACGTGGCAATGGCTACAGCTAAAGCAATGACTGATGCTGCGCGTACAATTGAACACGGTACAATCGTTACAGCAATGTGCCGTAACGGTGAAAACTTCGGTATCCGTATCGCAGGTATGGGTGATGAGTGGTTCACAGCACCGGTAAACACACCTCAAGGTCTGTACTTCACTGGTTACTCAGCTGAAGATGCAAACACGGATATCGGTGACTCTGCGATTACTGAAACAATCGGTGTCGGCGGTATGGCGATGATTGCAGCACCTGCTGTTACTCGCTTTGTCGGTTCAGGCGGTTTCAACGATGCACTTGAAACAAGCAATAACATGGCTGAAATTACAGAACAGGAAAACCCTAACTTCATTATCCCGACTTGGGATTTTAAAGGTGCACCAACAGGAATCGATGCGCGTAAAGTAGTTGAATCAGGAATCCTTCCGGTAATTAACACAGGTATTGCACACAAAGTTGCAGGATTTGGTCAGATTGGTGCCGGTACAGTTAACCCGCCAATCGAATGTTTCGAAAAAGCAATTACAGCTTATGCTGAAAAACTCGGGTTTAATGCATAAATGATATATGAGTCAAGTGCGATCGGAGAGATCGCACTTTCCTTGTTAAAAACAAATAAAGCAATGCGTGTGCACAGTATTTTTAACAATGGTTTTAATATTGTTAATGACAAGAATGAGTTAATCTTTATCGGAACAAATAAAAATGGTTATTTTCCATTTGGAATTACGATAGATCAATATACAATACATCACATTAAAGAAACGCTTAAAGTTAATGATACCGTCAGGCTGACTAAAAATGGCGTAAATCATAACGATTTTATGCTGATGGTAAATAAGGCTGAACTATATGCTTATAAAGAAGTGACAGAACGGGCTGATATTAGTACAATTAGAAAAGTTGTCGATGACTATGACTTCACAGATTATGATGGAGGCGATTTCAATCCCGCAAAGCTCTCGTCGATTATCGATGATCTTGCTGATGACAGCGCGGATTTTCCGCTCGCTTATTTAGCGGGACGGGGTATCGGGCTGACGCCGTCAGGCGATGATATTATTACAGGTATTCTGTATGTCGATAAGCTCCAGCCGTTTATCGCCGAGAAGCATCTCTTTGCACTGGATCAGTATATTAGTCAGACGGTGACGACAATTGTCAGCGAAAATTTTATTAAACTGGCGTTAAAAGGAATATTCAGTACACGTATTACAGCAATTGGTAATGAGCCGTCACAGGAAAGTGCCGATGAACTGCTTGAGCTCGGCTCAAGTTCAGGGCGCGACACGCTGTACGGTATTTATATGACACTAAATAGGAGATGAAAGAATGGGTAAAAAAGTAGTATTAGCTTTAGGCGGAAATGCAATTTTACAGCCTAAACAGGAAGCAACATTTGAAAACCAGTACCAGAACGTGGTTAATGCGGCAAACCGCATGGTTGAAATTTCAGAAGCAGGCCATAAAATCGTCGTTACACACGGTAACGGTCCGCAGGTCGGCAACATCATCGCTCAAAACGAAGCGGCGAAAGAAGAAATTCCAGCAATGCCGATTTTCGTCAACAATGCTGAATCTCAAGGGATGATCGGCTACATGATGGAATCTGCCCTTAAAAACAGACTGGCTGAAGGCGGCGACAAAACAAACGTTGTTACACTGCTTACAATGGTAGAAGTCGACAAAGACGACAAAGCTTTCGACAACCCGACTAAACCTGTCGGCGTATTCTTCACAGAAGAAGAAGCTAAAAAAATGACTGAAGAAAAAGGCTATCAGATGGCTGAAGACGCAGGCCGCGGATTCAGACGTGTTGTACCTTCTCCTGAACCAAAAGTTATCCACGGTGTTGAAGAAATCAAAACACTGATTGAAACATCACTCGTTGTATCATCAGGCGGCGGCGGTATTCCTATTTACCGCGACGACAAAGGTCAAATCCACGGCGTTGAAGCTGTAATCGATAAAGACCGTTCAGGCTTAAAACTTGCACAACAAACTGAAGCTGACGTATTCATGATGCTGACAGACGTTCCTAACGTTTATATCAACTTCGGTAAAGAAAACGAGCAGAAGCTTGAAGAGATTACTGTTGAAGAAGCTGAAAAGCACGTTGCTGACGGACAATTCCCGGCAGGTTCTATGCTTCCTAAAATCGAAGCGGCAATCGCATTCGCTAAACACGAAGGCAAAGAAGGCATCATCTGTTCATTAGATGAAGCAGTACTTGCACTTGAAGGTAAAGCGGGTACAAGAATTAAATTATAAAGTATGTAAAAAGCTGTGAAGACTCAGTCTTCACAGCTTTTTTGTGCCGTCTTATAATAAAGTTTTGGTCGTATTTTTATTGATTATCCATCTGATTAAAAGTCCGAGACCGATGAGGACTCCGGCATAACCGAAAATCGGATAGAAGAAATTAACGAGATCCACAAAGCCGACAAACGTTAAAATATATCCGATAACGAGAGATGTAACCAGCCAGATCTTATATTTTTTGGAATACGGTTTTGTAAAACGTGCTAAAAATGCATACAGCAAACCGACGACAGTATTGTAAATCAGTAAGATAATAATAATCGAGAATACAGTCCCGAAGATCGGATGAATAGCATTTGCCATAACAAGTGTCGGCAGCGCTACACGGTTTGCCTCATCCAGTACTGCAAGCATTCCGGCATTGAGCAGAAACAGCATAATAAGAAATATTATTCCGCCGTAGACTGCGCCTCGCCGTGCGGTAAATTGTTTATCAGCATCAGCTCCCATAATAGACAGAAAGCTGAAGGCGACACCGATAACGACGCCTGAGTAGGTGATTGCATCGAACCACCAGAGACCTGTCGGTGTGCGGCTGATATCTGCAGCCTGATTCACCTCGCTCTGGACAACGTCCGGATTGAAAATATTAACCAGTGAAATGATTAATACTGCAATAATTAAAAACGGTGTCACTGCACCGAGTACAGTAACAATTTTGTCGAAATCCAAAAGCAGTGTGAAGAACACTAAAAATAACAGCACGATGGAACCGATCCAGGGTTCGAGACCGAAACTCTCTTCAAAAGCCGAACCGCTTCCCGCAATCATTATAATTGCAATCCCATACATAAAAAAAGCAAAGATATAATCGACCAATGTACCTGCAGTTTTCCCAAACAATTTATGTAGTGGTACTTCATGAGAAACTACATCGTATCTGTATCCAAGCTTGGCAGTCTGCCTGCTCATAAATAATACGCAGATTGCAGCAACTGCTACACCTGCAAAACTCCAGAGGCCAAAACTGGTGAAGAACTGTAAAACTTCCTGACCGGTAGAGAACCCCGCACCTACAACAATTCCCGTGTAGGCAAAAGCAAATTTAATTGCATCTTTTTGTGCTTGCACAAAAATCTCCTCCTAAATTAATAACACAAGTGAACATACTAACACAGTTGGACTTTTATCAGTACCGTAAATGTGTAATAAGTAATATAAAATTTAGTGGTAATTTCTGTAACTATATTTCAGTAGTGATATTGATACAGTTTTGCAATTTTTGTAAGTTGTTTGGCATTTATGATTTTTGTACAGCGATTTGCTGTATAACTGATATAAGCAAATTTATATTGGAGGCGGATAAATGTTCTTGAATCCGAGACTTAAATCCCATGATTTATTATTTTACGATGCGCTTGAAAAAAGGAGTGAATTAACGAAGCAAGAAAACAGAAGACATGCTGCAACGTTGAAAGGTTTTGAGGGAGAGTGTTTATACGATGAGATTTTTAATGATGTCGGACACGGTGATGTCTTAGTTTACCGGGACCTTTATATTAAAATCGGAGAATCTGTTACCCAGTACGATGCTCTCGTCATTGATGATGAAGGAATCGCTGTAAACGAGATAAAGAACTACACGGGAGATTACAAGGTTGAAGGCGGTGACTGGTACCGAGCCGGACGGAGAATATCAGAAGATCCGGTCGCTCAGTTAAACCGTGCCGTCGGAAAACTGATTGGCTTGAGGAATGCTGCTAACAGCAGCTTTCGGGTCAGCGGTAAACTGATTTTCCCGAGCGATGATTTTTATCTGCATACCGACGACAATTCCCTTTGGAGTAAAATTGTTGTGCGTTCCGATTTAAGAAGATATTTCAGGCAGTTCCGAGGCGGGAAAATCGGTAATAAATCACAATTCATAGTCCGGCTTTTGAGTGAACACATTGCAGAAAATCCCTACTTTAAAAGTGATGTTGATGAGACGCGGCTGAGGAAGGGAGTGTACTGCGAACAATGTAGCAGTTATAACTTGTTAAAAACACGTTTTCATTTCACTTGTACAGAATGTCAAAGTAAAATGACTAACGAAACACTTCTATTACGTGCGCTTAGTGATTATAAGTATCTTTTTTATGGAAAACCAATGACGAGAGTCTCATTTATGAACTTTATCGGACACAGTCTCACATTTAAAGTTGTATACAGAATTTTATTAAAGCATTGTTACGTGGATAGAAAAGGAAAGAAAACGACATATACTTTTAAATATCGTAATTTTGAAGAGGCAATATCGAAAGCAGAGCTGTACTTTAAATATAAAGACCATCTGAAGGGCTGAGCTGATTGTTGGATTCTCATGCGGTTTTGACATGGGCAACGAGCAGCGTTTGAATTACCATGTAGTTTACACATGGGCAACGAGCAGCGTTTGGATTCCCATGTAGTTTACACATGGGCAACGAGCAGCGTTTGAATTCCCATGTAGTTTTGACATGGGCAACGAGCAGCGTTTGAATTCCTATGTAGTTTACACATGGGCAACGAGCAGCGTTTGAATTCCCATGTAGTTTTCACATGGGCAACGAGCAGCGTTTGAATTCCCATGTAGTTTTCACATGGGCAACGAGCAGCGTTTGAATTCCCATGTAGTTTTCACATGGGCAACCAAGATTGTCACTTCCTCACACCCACCCATCAAAACAGCCCATCCGCACAAAGCGGATGGGCGATTTTTATCTTCTACAGTATTTAAAGCAGTTTTTTCTTCGTATTCTTGTTCATAATCCAGCGGATGAACAGCGAAAGTGAGATTGCGAGTCCGATATAGCCGAGGATCGGGTAAACGATATTGACAAGTTCGACGAATCCGACGTTGGCAATTATAAAGGCTGCGATAAGCGAGACGATCAGCATAATTTTATACTTTCCGGAATAAGCAGTGGTGAAGCGGGTCAGGAATGGATACATTAAACCGACTACTGAATTGTAAATCAGCAGAATGATAATGATTGAATAGACTGACCCGAGCCACGGTGCCATATTGTCCGCCATTTCCATGGCCGGCAGCGGCACCTCGTTTGCTGTCGGCATTACTGACAGCACACCGACATTAACCAGCAGCATTAACAGCATAATAATCAGGCCGCCATAAATTGCACCCCTGCGGGCAATTGCGTGTCTCTGAGCTTCAGATCCCATAATCGATAAAAAGCTGAATGCTGTCGCGAGTGCAAGTCCTGCATAAGTAATCGCATCGAACCACCAGAATGAACTTGGGGTGCGTGACGGTTCCACATAGTTATTGACCTCAGAGTAGGGAACGTATGGATTTAATATGTTGTAACCGGTAATAATAACCACTGCGATAATTAACAGCGGCGTAATTCCGCCTATAATATTAACGATCTTATCGAAATTAAGCAGCAGTGTGCCGAAGGTTAATAGTATAAGAATCAGCACGCCGAGCTGCGGATGTATACCAAAGGCCTGATTAAAAGTAGCACCGCTCCCTGCAATCATAACGACCGCGATACCGTATAAAAAGAATATTAAAACGTAATCGATGACCAGGCCGAGTTTGGCACCGAAGAGTACCCTGAGCGGCGTTTCATGTGATTCGGCATTCAACCTGAAGCCGAGTTTTGCCGCCTGTCTGCCGACGAACATTAAAATCAGCGCCGCCAGTATAATTCCTAAAATACTGACCAGCCCGTGACTGGCAAAAAATTGCAGTACTTCCTGTCCTGTTTAGAATCCGGCTCCAACGATTATTCCGGCATATGCAAAGCCCATTCGCCATGAAGCACGGTTTTTACCTTGTGACATAATTTCATCTCCTGTATGTTGTTTACATAACTTATATAAACTATTAGAAAAAAAATAAACTTTATAAGCGGAAAAGATATCAAAAAATCCTGCAGCTGCCGGGAGGCAGTCACAGGATTAATCATCTTATTCATCTTCGTTATCCGACAATTTTTCAGCCAGCTTTCGTGCCTTAAGTTTTAAAAATACCCAGCGAATAGTCAGCATTACTCCGATAGTCATGCCGACATAACCAAACAGCGGGTAAATAATATTAACGAGCTCGACGAAACCGACATAAGTGCCGAAGTAGCCGATAATCAGCGAGGCGGCCAGCAGCATTTTGTATTTACCTGTCCCGGGTTTTGTAAAACGCGCGAGGAAAGGAAATAAAAAGCCGACGATAGAATTATAAATTAATAATATAATAATTACCGAGTAGGCGGTACCGAGCCATGGTGACACATTTACTGCCATCTGCATCGTCGGCAGGGCCACGTCGTAAGCGTTCGGTATGATTGACAGTACCCCGAAGTTTATCAGAAGCATTAACAGCGTGATTAAGAGTCCACCGTAAACCGCACCGCGTCTGACGATAGATTGGCGGGCGGATTCAGATCCCATTATTGATAAAAAGCTGAAAGCGGTTGCCAGCGTAAAGCCGGCATAAGTAATAGCGTCAAACCACCAGAAACCAGTCGGTGTTCGTGATACATCGTTATACTGATTGACTTCCGACAGCGGGACCACCGGATTCAATATGTTATACCCTGCAATAAAAAACATTGCAATGACCAGCACAGGAGTAATGACGCCGATTATGGAGACGATTTTATCAAAATCCATTAATAATGTAATAAAAGCAAGTATAATCAGAATGATTGCGCCAACCTGCGGATGAACACCAAAACCTTCGTTGAAAGTTGCGCCGCTTCCCGCAATCATTACGATCGCAAGACCATAAAGGAAAAAAGCGAGAATAATATCAACGACGAGGCCGAGTTTTTTTCCGAATAGTGTATTCAGCGGCAGCACGTGGGATTCGGCATGTGTCGAGTAGCCGAGTTTTGCCGCCTGGCGTCCGATAAACATTACTGCGAGCCCCGTTAAAATAACACCGATAAAACTGATAAGTCCGTAACTTGCGAAAAACTGAAGTACTTCCTGTCCTGTTGCAAAGCCGGCACCTACAACAATACCGGTATACGCAAAGGCATATTTCCAGGAAGCACGACTTTTACCATTTGCCATGATTCCAACTCCTATTTCTGTATGTTACTGATTATACCCTTTTTTCTAAAAACTTAACAAAAGATTTACTGCCGAATACAGCAGTGTATTCTGTTATACATGGGTTCGTGCATATAGTATACTCAGATACTAGAGATTAAGTTTGAACGTTTGTTTTGAAAGGGGAATTTTAATGTATAAAGGCTTTAATTTTACACATGACTATAAAGCGCTGCCGCGAACTTTCTGGTCTCCTTACGAACCCGAAGAGTCTGAGGCGCCGAAAGTTGTTCTTTTTAATAACCACCTGGCAAGACTGCTTGAACTGGATGAGCATGCACTTGAAGACGATGCTGAGTTTTTCAGCGGCAACCGTCTGCCGGAATCAGCAGAACCGATTGCACAAGCCTACATGGGACATCAGTTCGGAACACTCAACATGCTCGGCGATGGCCGGAACGTTCTCTTAGGTGAGCATAACACAGATAGCGAAAAATACGATGTTGTCTTAAAAGGGTCCGGCGCAACGAAGTATTCTCGTCAGGGTGACGGCCGGGCGCCGATTGATTCGATGCTGCGGGAATATATCATCAGCGAATATATGGCGAATATTGGTATTGCAACAACTCGAGCACTGGCTGTTGTTGATACGGGAGAACAGCTGACACGTCAGATAACGACGCCAAGCGGTATTTTGACACGCATTGCGGCTTCACATATACGGGTCGGTACGTTTGAATATGCTGCACGCCAGTCGAAAGAGGACTTAATAGAACTCGCGGATTTTGCAATCGAACGTCATTATCCGTACCTGTCCGCGCTTGAAGAAGATAAAAAATATCTCTTATTTTACGACCATGTCGTGCGGAAGCAGGCAGAACTGATTGCACAGTGGCAGGCTGTCGGTTTTATTCATGGAGTGATGAACACGGATAACATTTCAATTTCAGGCGAAACGCTTGATTATGGTCCCTGTGCCTTTATGGATGTGTATAATCCGGATACGTTTTTCAGTTCAATTGATACGGGCGGACGCTACCGGTACAAAAATCAGCCGCCGATCGGGCAGTGGGATTTAGGCAAGCTCGGAGAAGCGCTGTGTCCGCTGTTTAAGAGCTCCGAAGAAGAAGCGGTGCAGGCCGCCCAGACAGTGCTCGATAAGTATCCTCAGTATTATAATAGAAAGTATATTTCACTGACGGGCGACAAGCTCGGAATACTGGATTTGGATTATGAAGCGCAGTATGATGTGCAGCTGGTCGATGATCTGCTTCGCTTTATGTTTAAGTATGAAGCGGATTACACACGCACCTTCCGGGACCTTTATCTGACGAATTACGATAAACTGCCGATGTTTAACGATAGTGACTTTATTAACTGGTTTGAACAGTATCAGGCGAGAAAGAAAGCTCAGAGTGCAAAAAAAGAAGAAATTGATATCGCGATGAATGCGGCGAATCCGAGTTTTATTCCCCGGAATCACCTGGTTCAAAAATCATTGGACCTCGCAGTGGAAGGCCATTACGGCGAATTAAAACAGCTGCTGAAAGCTGTATCGAAACCGTTTAACGATAAACTTGGCGGGAAATATACCGATGCCCCGGGGGAAGATGATGCTGACCCGAACTTTAAAACATACTGCGGAACATAAAAATAAATTATTTCGGGGACAGAGAAAAGAAGGCAGAATTTTTTAGAAGAAGTTATTAATCAGTTTGGCTACGCCCCAATTATAATCCTGATTGCAGTGGAAAATATATTTCCGCCGATACCTTCGGAAGTTATCTTAACATTTGGCGGTTTTATGACTGCACCATCTAATATGTCAGTAACCGGTGTGATTGCTGCTTCGACGGCAGGCTCCGTCGGCGGGGCGGTCGTGCTGTATTACATCGGCGGTATCCTCGGGCTTGGACGGATGAAGCGGATAATCTTAAAATACGGCAAATAGCTGCGCCTGACGACAGCGGATGTAGCCAATCGGAGAGAACTGGGAAGATATTGCAGGAGTTATAGATGTGTATTCGAATATTGTTTACGCAATCCTTGTTATTTTAGCTCTAGCATTCTTAGCTAGGCTCTTTTACTTCAGGCCAAAGAAAAAAGTGAAATAAGAAAAGGAGAAATCACCATCAGGTGATTTCTCCTTTTTAGTTTACTGTTTTTCATAGCCGGCGAAGAGGGTGACGACCATGTCGAGCACGGGTGTGTGCAGGTCACCGTCCTCTTTCATGTTAAAGATAAACTGCTGGATGTGTTCAAATTCCGTAGTGCGGTTCGCCATAACGTCGTAATACATACTCGTGCCCATATCACGGGGATAGCTGTAATACATATCCATAGCAGTGTCGGTAAAGTCATCACCAATCTGCACACCGTCACTATTGTATTTGTTTACAACGGTTATCGCTTCTTCGAGCAGCTGGCGGGTCAGCTGAACCATTTTATCATCTTCGAATATTTTTGAGGTATTTTTGCTGAGTGCGGTCACCGAATTAATACCGACATTTATCAGCAGCTTCTCATAGCGTATTTTGTTAAAATCGGAACTTTTCAAGAGTTCGAAATTAACCTGTTGACTAACATTAATCATTGCGATCAGTTCATCGATATAAGTATAGTCCGTTTCAGGCAATATAATCTTTTGATTGACGAAGTGTTCGATGTAATCGTCATGCTGCTGGCCGCTGATGTAAACAACGGACGGAATCCCGCCTTCGAAGACTGAATCGTAGCCCATGCCGTTCAGTGCATAGATAATTTCCGAATCTTTACGGGTGATGTTATCAACTGTATCTTTCAGCATTTCAAGTGCCGGGGTCTTTGTCGCGACAAAGACCACATCAAATCGTTCCGATACTTTATTTACATCGTGAACCTGTATTTCATGATATGTTTTTACCCCGTCTTCTAGGATAGTAAAGCCGTCCCTCGGTGTCCGGGCCATTAATGTAAGCTGTACTTTATCCGCGGGCAGTTTAGAAAATTCGCGGGCGATAATACTGCCGACTGCCCCCGCACCGATAATACCTATTTTCATATATGTCACTCCGTTTTTTGTTTGTATTTGTGGTAAAATAATTATATCTAATTTTAAGAAAGTAGGGAAACTATGAAGTCGACAGCAGATTTAATCAGCATGAAAAACAATGACAGAATAGTGATGGTAACAGCATATGATTACCCTTCTGCAAAACTTGCAGAACAGGCTGATGTGGACGTCATTTTAGTGGGAGATTCACTTGGAATGGTCGTCCTGGGGTACGAATCACCGGTACAGGTGACACTCGCCGATATGATTCACCACGCGAAGGCGGCAAGACGCGGTGCAGCGGATACCTTTATCGTCGTTGATATGCCTTTCGGTACTCATCATACAGATGTAAATGAAGGGATTAAAAACGGCATCAGATTGTATCAGAACAGCGATGCGAATATGATCAAAATGGAAGGCGCCGACTCATTTGATGTTATCCGCGGACTGGTTAAAGCGGGTGTACCTGTCTGCGGGCATTTAGGATTAACACCGCAGCACTTCGGTATTACAGGCTTTAAAATGCAGGCGGGAGACTCGGAGCAGGCTGAACAGCTGCTTAAAGATGCGAAAGCACTTGAAGCGGCCGGCGCATCGATGATGGTGCTGGAAGCAATTCCGATGGACCTTGCCAAAAAGGTAACGGAAACAGTCAGCATTCCGACAATCGGCATCGGGGCAGGCATTCATACCGACGGCCAGGTGCTCGTTTATCACGATCTTCTGCAGTACGGCAGCGACCGTCTGCCGAAATTCGTTAAACCGTATGCGGATATAAATTCAGTTGCTGTTGAGGGGCTCACGAACTACCGGAACGAAGTGAAGAGCAGAATGTTCCCGACAGAGGAAACAACCTATAAGAAACGGGTGTACGAATAAATGCAGCATACCGGAAGTATTAAAGAAGTAAGAAGACTTTTAGACAGAGAGAGCGGTAAAAAAATTGCGCTTGTGCCGACTATGGGCTATCTGCATGAAGGCCATGCAGCGCTGATTGAAGCAGCGAAGCAGCACGCTGACCTTGTGGCAGTCAGTATTTTTGTCAATCCGCTGCAGTTCGGGCCGGAGGAAGATTATGATACTTACCCGCGCGACTTAGAACGTGATTTAAACATCTGCCGGGAGCACGGTGTGGATTTTGTTTTCCACCCGGCAGATGATGAAATGTATCCGGAGGGTATGGAATTCACGCTCGGCATTAAAACGATGGCGGATATACTGGACGGGGTAAAGCGTCCGGGGCACTTCGAAGGTGTAGTCACAGTGGTCAGCAAACTGTTTAATATTATTCGGCCTGATATTGCGGTGTTCGGTGAAAAAGATCGCCAGCAGCTGATGGTTATTGAACGCTATGTCCGGGATTTTAATGTGCCGGTTGAGATTATCGGGGTGCCGACAAAACGTGAAGAGAGCGGCCTTGCGAAAAGTTCCCGCAATGTCAATTTAAGCGGAGAAGAATATAGGGAAGCACCGGAAATATATGCCGCCTTATTAAACGCGGCTGAACAGATTAAAAACGGCACTGTCAATACGGATAAAGTGATGTCGTTTATCAGGCTGCATATTGAACAAAAGACAAGCGGCACTGTCGATGACCTCGCGATTTACACAGCGCGCGGACTGGAGCCGGTTGAAAACATCGATCAGGATGTTATTATATTTATTGCAGTGCAATTTGAAAAAGCAAGATTGATTGATAATTTATACGTCAGCATTTAATGGAGGAGTAATATGGCACGGCGGATCGCAGCGTTATTAATATTATATGCAGCCTTGTTCTTTATCTTACCGGCCATACAATCCTACGATTTCGAGGAAGGTCTGACCGAAGATTATTTTAATTACTGGCTGGAACAGAATATCATTCCGAATTACGATACGTCAAAAATTGAACAGGTTCACGGAACACAGGAGACGAACATCGATTATTCACTCGGTTCCTCGTTCAGGACAGATGAAGAGGCGGTGGTTCATTCCGAATACGAAGGCGACTTTGTTATTATGAACCAGCCGGGAGCCTTTCACATGGTGCTCGTCCGCGACGGCATTGTGACCGGCGGCTACACTAATTCGGGCGATGTGTCATTCGGAAAGATGAGTATTGAAGGAATGAACCGGGATAAGCTGCGCGAAGTATACGGCAAACCGGTCGATTATATCCGTAAACAGTGGAAGCGGCTGAAAGTTGACCATGAAGAATACGATGTCTTCGATGCCGGCAACTGTTATGCATATTTCTTTTACGATATACATGAAAACTATAAAGCGAACGGCATGCTGATTATAAATAAAGATGAAGTGATTGAAATCAATAATCTTTACAATCATCCTGCGAGGGAAGATAACGAGGAAATGCATTTTAATTTAGTGAATGCAACCCGTGCTGAGTATGGTTATTCTGTGCTGGAACGGGATCCTTCTGCAAATCAAGTCGCCTACGGGCACAGCAGTGATATGGCAGAAAATAATTACTTTGATCACGACTCACCCGACGGCCGCACACTTAAAGACAGACTAATAAACGGCTCGGTTGAATTTAGACTGGCAGGGGAAAATATTGCGACCGGCCATACATCTCCCATATTCGCTCATCACAGTTTACTGAACTCTCCGTCACATCGGGTGAATGTACTGAATGATAACTTTAACCATCTCGGTGTCGGCATCGAGTATAACAATGACAATATACCGTATTATACGGAAAACTATATACAGAAATAATATGGTGTGGCGTGCACCCGGATTCGATGAATCCGGGTGTTTTTGTTTGTTAACGGGTTGAGAAAATCACAACGGGATGATTTAATTTTGGGTGATGTAGAAAGTGAAGGCCCCGTGAATTATTCCGTCATACATATGCAAATCATGATACATAGTCATGACCTCAGCTCATGTATACGTAAATCACGATACATAGTCATGACGACAGCTCATGTATACGTAAATCACGATACATAGTCATGACGTCAGCTCACGTATACGCAAATCACGATACATAGTCATGAGGCCAGCTCATGTATACGCAAATCACGATGCATAGTCATGACGACAGCTCATGTATACGCAAATCACGATACATAGTCATGACCTCAGCTCATGTATACGTAAATCACGATACATAGTCATGACGACAGCTCATGTATACGTAAATCACGATACATAGTCATGACGACAGCTCACGTATACGCAAATCACGATACATAGTCATGACTACAGCTCATGTATACGTAAATCACGATACATAGTCATGACTACAGCTCATGTATACGTAAATCACGATACATAGTCATGACGTCAGCTCACGTATACGCAAATCACGATACATATACATGACACACGCTCATGCATACGCAAGCGCCTCCCGCCCAGCACAAAAAACGCCCCGAACAAAGTTCAGGGCGGTCAAAATTAATATTATATTAAACAAATTCTCGGAACAGGCCGACAACTTTACCGAGGACGATAACGTTATCGAGGTAGATTGGTTCCATCGAAGTGTTTTCCGGCTGCAGGCGGTAGTAGCCTTTTTCTTTATAGAAGCGTTTAACAGTTGCTTCGTCGTCTTCTGTCATAGCGACGATAATTTCACCGTTGTGCGCGATGTTCTGTTTGCGCACGATGACCCGGTCGCCGTCGTGTATGCCGGCATCAATCATACTGTCGCCAGCGACATTCAAAAGGAAAATTTCACTGTTATGATTTGCCGTAAAGTGTTCGGGCAGAGGGAAGTACTCTTCGACGTTTTCTACGGCTGTAATAGGCAGACCAGCTGTAACTTTACCGAGCACCGGCACATGAATGACCGGTGAAGCATTGTCATCTGATGCCTGAACGATTTCGATGGCGCGGGGTTTTGTCGGGTCGCGTTTAATATAGCCTTTAGTTTCAAGTTTTGCCAGATGGCCGTGAACCGTTGAACTCGACTGGAGTCCGACGGCATTGCCGATTTCGCGGACACTCGGCGGATAGCCTTTATCATTTACGCTGCGTTTTATATATTGAAAAATATCTTTTTGTCTGTCTGTTAAATCTTTCATAATTTTACCTCCAGCCTTATATTAATTAAATTTTATCATATAGTGTAATCACTTACAAACATTTGTTCGTATTTATATTGACTGCGAACAAGTGTTCTGTTATATTGTTATTACAAACATTTGTTCTTAGGAGTGGATATTAATGACAATGAAAGATTTCAAGACGCTCACGGGATTATTCGTGGTAATGCTAAGCTTCGGGCTTTTATATAGTTTTAATATGGTTGAACCTGATTATGCGGAGAACGTACGTTCTCATGAAAATACTGCATTTTCAGAAAATGAAGATGATGAAACAATCGAACAAGAAGCGAACGGTACAGTATCGGCTTCGTCAATTGATGAACCTGAAGAGGCGGAGGATGAAACAGCTGAAGAAAAACGGCCGGCAAACGGTTTTATCAGCAGCGGGACACTGACGGAACGGGTTAATTATGACGTTTCCAGCAGAAATTAAATAATTAGTGTATATATTATCTATTAAAGTGCGGGACCATTTGGTTTCCGCACCTTTTTTATGGTAAATTATATTGGAAAGGGTGGAGCTCATGTTAGACGATCAAAAATTACAGCGTCTCAACCAGCTGGCAAAGTTAAAGCGTGAAGATAAAATATCTGAAGCGGAACTTAAAGAGCTGACTGGTCTGAGAGAAGAATATTTATCCAACTTTAGAAGTTCTTTTAAGAAACAGATTAAAAACACTAAAGTGATTGATCCGGAAGGTAAAGATGTTACCCCTGACAAAGTTAAGGCATTACGCAGCAAAGATAAAAATAATAATGAAGAGAATTAAAGGAGTCGAAAGTAAATGTCATTTGATAAGACTGACTTATTAGCGGTCAATACAATTCGTTCTTTAAGTATTGATGCAATTGAAAAAGCAAATTCAGGCCACCCGGGTCTGCCGATGGGTGCAGCGCCGATGGCGTATGTACTGTGGCAAAAACATTTAAATTTTAACCCGAAAAATGTCGACTGGTTTAACAGAGACCGTTTCGTGCTGAGCGCAGGCCACGGCTCAATGTTAATTTACAGCCTGCTTCATCTTTCAGGCATTCTTGAAATGGATGACTTAAAGGAATTCAGACAGTACGAATCCAAAACACCGGGACATCCTGAGTTTAAACATACGGACGGCGTAGAAATTACTACAGGTCCGCTTGGACAGGGATTCGCTATGAGTGTCGGTATGGCAATGGCGGAAACACACCTGAATTCTGTATTTAATACAGACGACCGTAAAGTGGTTGACCACTATACTTATGTGCTTGCTTCAGACGGCGACCTGATGGAAGGGATTTCGCACGAAGCGGCATCACTTGCAGGCCACCTCGGACTGAACAAGCTGATTGTACTTTACGATTCAAATGATATTTCACTCGACGGCGATCTTGACAAGAGCTTCTCAGAAGATGTTGCGGGACGTTTTAAAGCTTATAACTGGAACTATCTGCGCGTAGAAGACGGCAACGATTTAGATGCAATCGATAAAGCAATCAACGACGCTAAAGACAGCGATAAACCGACGCTGATCGAAGTGAAAACGGTTATCGGTTTTGGCGCACCGACCAAATCAGGCAAATCGGATGCCCACGGCGCGCCGCTCGGAGATGCTGAACGCCAGGGTGCTTATGAAGCATACGGACTTGATCACCTGAAAACATTCGATGTGGACGAGTCAGTTTATACGCGCTTTAATGAAACATTAACTGCACGCGGGGAAGCTGAAGAAGCTGCGTGGAACAAAGTAGTTGAATCATTTAAAGCTGCGGATGAAGAAAGATACAATGATTTTACAGCTGCGGTTAAACGCGAACTGCCTGAAAACTATGCTTCAAAACTACCTATTTATGAAGCGGGAACGAAAAAAGCAACGCGCGGCAACTCGGGAGATATGATTCAGGAATTATCAAAATCAATTCCGACTTTCTTCGGCGGGGCAGCTGACCTTGCGGGAAGTAACAAAACAAATGTTAAAGAAGCGAGCGACTACTCGAAAGACAATTATGCGGGCCGCAATATATGGTTCGGTGTAAGAGAATTTGCGATGGCAGCCGCAATTAACGGAATGGCTGCACACGGCGGGGTTTATCCTTATGCAGGAACATTCTTTGTCTTCAGTGACTATCTGAAGCCTGCAGTACGCTTAAGCGCACTGATGAAATTACCGGTAACATACGTATTCACTCACGATTCTATCGCAGTCGGCGAAGACGGGCCGACGCATGAGCCGGTTGAACAGCTGGCAGGTCTACGTGCCATTCCAAATCTGAATGTTATCCGTCCGGCAGACGGCAATGAAACGCGCGCAGCCTGGAAAGTTGCACTGGAGTCTGAAGACACACCGACAGCTTTAGTACTGACACGCCAGGATCTCACTGTTTTGGATATCGATAAAGAAAAAGTCGAAGAAGGCGTACGTCGCGGCGGTTACCTCGCTTATGACGGCGGAGACGATGCAATTGTCTTTGCTACAGGAAGTGAAGTCTCACTCGCAGTTGAAACTGCAGAAAAACTGGCAGCAGAAGGCGTAAATATTAAAGTTGCCTCAATTCCAAACGTCCAGGCATTCTTAAAGCAGGATGAAGAATATATTGAATCAGTGCTAAACACTGACATTGAAAACCGAACAGCAGTAGAGATGGCTGCGAGCCTCGGCTGGCACAGATTTGTCGGCATAAAAGGCAAACTGTTAACAATTGATACATTCGGAGCAAGTGCACCGGGCGGGGAAGTCGTTGAACGCTACGGCTTTACTGTAGAAAACCTGGCAAATATTATCCGCAGTAAATAAGCATTGAATTTAGATGTCCGTTAAGGTAAACTAAATAGTGGTTTACACGGAAAAGAGGTGAGCATTTTGGCGACTTGGATATGGATATTGATCGTAATCGTAGCCCTCATTGGTGGTTTCGCATTAGGATTTTGGATCTCTAGAAAATACATGATGGATTACTTGGAGAAAAACCCTCCTATTAATGAAGACATGCTCAGAATTATGATGATGCAGATGGGTCAGAAACCTTCTCAGAAGAAAATTAATCAAATGCTGAGTATGATGAATAAATCATCAGAACAAGCTAAAAAAGACAAAAAGAAGTAAAGACTTATGAAAACACGCATTGTAAAAATGCGTGTTTTTTATATTTATTCAATTTTTAGAAAAATATTGCAATTTTGTTATCTGCATGGATATAATAAATTTATCACGCAAAGGGGGTAAAGTAGAATGAAACACAAAAATTTTTTAATATTTTTTGTAATCGCTTTCTTAACTGTTATGGCGGCTTGTTCGAGTGATGAAAACGTCGAAGAAGAAGCGGCCGGGGGTGACGCAGCAGAAAGTGAAAACACAGGGGATTTAACAATTGGGACGATGGCGGATGTAGTGTCGCTGGACTTGCATGGTTCAAATGATTCAGCTTCAAGTCAGGTAAGAACAAATATTTATGAGAGATTATTAGATCAGGATGTAAATATGGAATTACAGCCGGGGCTCGCTACTGAATACGAGCAAGTTGATGAAACAACATGGAATTTTAAACTCCGTGAAGGTACAACTTTCCACAACGGTGAAGATTTTACTGCAGAAGATGTAGTCGCAACTTTTGACAGAGTTAGGGACGAAGCGTTAGCTTCACCAGTACTTTTTCTTTTTGAAATGATTGAAGAAGTTGAAGTTGTAAATGATTATGAAATTAATATACATACTTCAATACCTTTTGCGCCGCTGGCAAGTCACCTGGCTCACAGTACGGCTGGCATTATGCCTAAGGAACTGATTGACAGTGATTATCAGGCAGCTTTGGATGCAGCAGGTGTTGATATGACACTGGAAGAATACTATGAAGCGCGTGACTCAGGCGGGGAAGAATACGATTCCGTTAAGGAGCATATTTCAGAACACGTGGGTACGGTAATTGGGTCTGAGCCTAATGGAACAAACCATCTGAAATATGTTTCACGGAGTGCGGGAGATACAGTAGAACTGGAGAAATTTGAAGACTTCCAAGGCGGAGACCGCTACTTTGAAAATGTAACATTCAAAGTAATTCCTGAAAGCGGTGCACGTATGGCAGAGCTCGAAACAGGCGGTGTACAAATCGCAACGGATGTTGACTCTTCCAGCATTGACCGTATTGAAAATGGTGCGGATACTGCTTTAACAGTTAAAGATTCAGTTCGTATGTCATATTTAGGATTTAATATGAATAAAGAACCATTCGATGACATCAAGGTGCGTCAGGCAATTTCATATGCCATTGACCGCGAAGAAATTGTAGCAGGTGTTTACGATGACATGGGTATTCCTGCCAAAGGTCCTTTGGCTCCGGGTGTCTGGGGATATTCTGAAGACCTTGAAGGACAGGAATACAATATTGAAAAAGCAAAAGAACTGTTAGCAGAAACTGATATGGCAGACGGATTCGATACAACAATCTGGGTTAACGATGACCAGCAGATTATCGATACAGCTGTCTATATTCAAAATGAACTTGCTGAACTTAACATTAATGTAGAGATTGAGCAGTTCGAGTGGGGTGCGTATTTAGAAACACTTGCGAACGGCAACCATGAAATGTTTATCCTTGGATGGACGACGGTAACAGGTGATGCAGACTATGGTCTCTATGCACTGTTCCACTCTAAACACCAGGGTGCGGCAGGAAACCGTGTGTTCTATGACAACCCCGAAGTCGATGAGTTGTTAGATGCAGGACGCGCCGAAGTTGATGACGAAGCACGTCAGCAGATTTATACTGATATCGAAGAAATTCTAGTTGAAGAATCACCATCATCATATCTGTTCCACGTCCAATTTGCAGTTGGATATAATGAAAGTTCATTAAGTGAAGTTGAAATTGATCCAACAGGAAGAGTACATTTGGATACGGTGAGATTTAAATAATATGGAAATACCTCTTGGCTGCTTTTGTCAGTTAAGAGGTATTTTTATGCAGTAATATCTTAATTTTTTAATTTTTATACTAATATTAATCATAATATTGCAAAATTATATATTTTCTATATAATTCAAATTATCAAAATATTTTGGGGGTTAACAAAAATGGTAAAAATAGGATTTAGGTATCTCCTTTTACTTACTGTAGCATTGGTCTTAGCTGCATGTTCAAGCGATGAAAATGTAGATGAAGCTGCAGAGTGAGAAGGAAGTACAGAAGAAACGTCAGGCGGAACGATTAACATCGGTATGTCTGAAGATATGGTTACAGTTGACCCGCACGGTTCGAATGACTCGGCTAGTGCACAGATCAGACGTAACATTTACGAGTCTTTAATTTTCCAGGATGAAGCGCTCGAATTGACTCCTGGACTTGCGACTGAGTGGGAAGCGACGGAAGATACAGTTTGGAATTTCAAATTGCGTGAAGGAACAACCTTCCACAGCGGGCAGGAGTTTACTGCTGAAGATGTGAAAGCAACAATTGACCGTGTTAATGACCCGGCTGTTGCATCACAGGTTGCATTCCTTTACGAAATGATTGAAGAAGTAGAAGTCGTTGGAGACTACGAGGTGAACTTACATACAGAATATGCCTTTGCTCCATTACCTGCACACCTGTCACATAACGCAGGCGGAATTATGAGTAAGGATTTAATCGATAAAGACTACCAGCCTGCCTTGGACGCGGCCGGCAGTGATGTCAGTTTAGAAGAATACTACGAGCTGCGTGAAGCTGGCGGTGATGAGTTCCAGACTGTAGCTGATGAAATCAGTGAACATATCGGTGCTGTTACCGGTGCTGAAACAGATGGGACGAACCACCTGCAGCTGGCAGACCGTTCGCCGGGAAATTCAGTGACTTTAAGCAGATTTGAAGATTTCCAAAATGGAGAGCGCGAATTTGACGAAGTTATTTTTAGAGTTATACCGGAAACACAGGCACGTTTAGCTGAACTCGATACTGGCGGTATTGATATCGCGAATGAAATAGATACAGCTAGTGCAGAGCGTATTCAAAACGGTGATGCAACTGAATTAATCGAAAGCGAATCAGTACGTATGAACTACTTAGGATTTAATATGGAGAAAGAACCATTTGATGATCCTTTAGTTCGTCAGGCAATTGCCCATGCAGTTGACCGTGATGAAATTATCAGCGGTGTGTATGACGGTTACGGTATAGCAGCTGAAAGTCCGCTAGCTCCGGATGTCTGGGGTTACGATGAAAACCTGGAAAGCATTGAAGTTGATATTGAACGTGCAGAGGAACTTTTAAGTGAATCATCACAGCCAGACGGTTTCACTACAACATTATGGGTGAATGACGATCCTGCTATTGTGGACTCGGCAGTTTATATTCAAAATGCCTTAAGTGAAATCGGGATTACTGTGGAAGTTCAGCAGTCAGAGTGGGGCGCTTTCCTCGATCAGACTGCAAACGGAGAACACGATATGTTTATCCTCGGCTGGACTACAGTAACAGCTGATGCAGATTACGGATTGTACGCACTCTTCCATTCAAATAACTTCGGTGCACCGGGTAACCGTTCATTCTATAAGAATGAAGAAGTCGATGCATTACTGGATGAAGGACGCACAAATCCGGATGAAAACGGACGTCAGGAAGCATACAGTGAAGTACAGCAGCTCCTGATTGACGATTCACCGGCAGTTTATCTAAATCACACGAGCTTCCTGCTCGGAGTGAATAACGGCAGCGTAAGCAATATTGGTCTTGATCCTGTAGGGAATATCAGACTTGAAAATGCCAGCTTCAGCACAGAAGAATAAATTATAAGAGCGCCCGGATGGAATAGAAATTCTGTCCGGGTGTTTTTGTGGCTGCGAAAGGATTAGTGCGCCATTGTGGAAGCGACAATGGCACGGTCAGCAATTTATACTGGGCACATAAAATTACTTACTAGCAAAAAGTAACATGGCGTAGTATAATAAACGGCGATTATTATTTAGAGGAGTTTACTATGAATAAAAGTTTGAAAGAGAAACGTTCAATTCTCGACTGGATTGAAATCACCGGTAATAAATTACCGCATCCGGTCACGATATTTTTAATTTTTACCTTGCTTGTTATTATTATTTCTCATGTTTTATATTTACTGGGAGTTAATGTCAGCTATGTTGGAATAAATCCCGAGTCAGGAGAACGAGAAGAGTTAACAGTTCACGCAGTCAGTCTGCTCACCGGCGACGGCATACGCTATATGTTTACAAGCGTTGTTGAAAACTTTACGTCTTTCGTTGCGCTTGGTCCTGTACTGGTCGCAATGATTGGTGTCGGTGTCGCGGAGAAAAGCGGTTATATCAGTGCACTCATGACAAATGTTGTGACGAAAGCACCGCGTAAATTTGTGACACCGATTGTGGTGTTTATGGGTGTAATGTCAAACGTTGCCGCCAGTGTCGGTTATGTAGTGCTCGTGCCGCTCGGTGCGATTATATTTCTCGGTTTCCGCCGCCATCCGCTGGCGGGTCTCGCAGCAGCTTTCGCCGGTGTCGCAGGAGGATATTCTGCTAACCTTTTAATAGGTACGAATGATCCGCTCCTTTCCGGTATTACAACTGAAGCGGCCGGCATTCTCGATGCGACTTACATCGTGCATGCAACGGATAACTGGTTCTTCATGTTTGTCTCGACCTTCCTTATCGTGATTTTAGGTACTATAATTACCGACAAGATTGTTGAGCCGCGCCTTAAAAAATTCGATTTCGATAATGAAGAAATTAGTGAAAACAAAAGTTTAGACAAACAGGAAAAGCGGGCTCTGAACTGGGCAAATATAGCAGCTGTCCTTACAGTAATTGGGATATTATGCCTTGTCGCTTTCCCGGCTTCACCTTTAAGAGGCGAAGATGGCGGGATTGTCGGTTCGCCGTTTATTTCGAGCATTATATTTATAATGATGCTGATTTTCCTTGTGCCGGGTCTGGTTTACGGTGCAATGAATAAAACGATTAAAAACGATAAAGATGCTGTAAAACTCATGGATTCATCATTAGAAACAATGGCGGGTTTTATCGTGCTGATCTTCTTTGCAGCACAATTCGTTGCTTTGTTTAACTATTCAAACCTTGGTACCATTATTGCTGTTAATGGCGCAGGTCTTCTCGAGAATTTAAATATTGGAAGTCTGCCTGTGCTGATTGTTTTTATCCTGATTACTACACTTATCAACCTGGCGATTGCCGCGGATTCAGCAAAATGGGCAATTATGGCGCCGATATTTGTGCCGATGTTCATGCAGCTCGGTATTGCGCCTGAAGTAACACAGATTGCTTACAGAATCGGGGACTCAACAACAAATATTATTTCACCGCTTATGCCATTCTTCCCGCTCATTGTTGCATTTGCACAGCGCTACGGTAAAGAAAACGGTATAGGAACAGTGATTTCATTAATGCTTCCTTATTCGGTGATTTTCTTAATTACATGGTTAATTATGTTTGTGATTTGGATGATGCTCGGTATTCCGGTCGGTCCAGGAGCGAATCTTTCGTATTAAATAGATTATAGCCGCAGAATTCTCTGCGGTTTTTTCTTTTTGGTGATTTTTTAGCTCATGCGAATTTTGTGATGCAGGGTACACATGAAGTTCTGTCATATCAACCCTAATTATCTGGGATTCACATGAAACCATGTCATGCCAGCCCAGCCCCAATCTTCCATTATCAGACTTAAGATTTATTTCAATTTCCGAAATATATGGTAAAATTCAAAGTGAAATAGAGGTGTAGAAATAAGGGGAGTGTACGGATGCGGGTATTTAAAAATTTGGGGTGGTTTTTTAAGCTCGAAAAGAAGAGTTACATTATAGGATTGTTCATGCTTGTTCTCGTCGCACTGATGGAGCTCGTGCCGCCGCAGGTTATCGGCCGGGTGATCGACAGAATTACAACGGAGACTTTAACATCAAATACGCTTGTGTTATTCGGTGTACTGCTGATTTTTGTGGCGGTTCTCACATACATATTCAGGTTTTTCTGGCGCGTGATGATTTTTGGTGCGTCGAATAGACTGGGGCGGACACTCCGTGAACAGCTGTTTGAAAAGTATTCTAAAATGTCACCGTCATTTTTCGGCAAACGCCGCACGGGGGATTTAATGGCGCATGCGACGAATGATATTAATGCGGTACAAATGACGGCGGGCGCCGGTATTTTAACTATTGCCGACTCGGTAATTACAGGAGGCGCCGTGCTGATTACGATGGCTCTGACTGTCAGCCCGAAGCTGACACTGATTGCCATGATTCCGCTGCCTTTCATGGTTATTTTAACCAGCTGGTACGGTTCAATTTTAAGCAGGCTTTTCCGCGTGGCGCAGGCAGCGTTCAGTTCTTTAAACGATAAAACCCAGGAGTCCGTTGCGGGCATCAAGGTAACCAAAACATTCGGCTATGAGGATGAAGATTTAAAAGATTTCACCAATTTATCGAATGATGTCGTTAAAAAGAACTTAAAAGTGGCAAAGATCGATGCGCTGTTTGATCCGACAATTACGGCAATTATTGCCATCAGTTATTTTCTGTCGATATTTTTCGGTGCACGCATGGTCGTAGCCGATGAAATTTCTCTCGGCCAGCTCGTTACATTTACTACATATCTCGGTATGATGGTCTGGCCGCTTCTTGCTCTCGGCTGGTTCTTTAATTTAGTGGAAAGGGGCAAGGCATCGTACGACCGGATTGAAGAAATTATGAACACGAGAAGCGAAATCAGCACTGAGATTACAACCGGCAGTATTCCCTCCGGTGATATTACCTTTGATGTAGCTGAATTCTCCTTCCCGGGAGAAGATGAAGTGTCGCTCGAGAATATACATTTTACTTTAAAAGAAGGAGAGACACTCGGCATTGTGGGGCGGACAGGTTCAGGGAAAAGTTCTATTATCCGGCTGCTGCTCCGGGAGTTCGATACGGACTCCGGCAATTCTGTCACTATTAACGGTGTGGATATTAAACAGTACGATATTAAAAAACTGCGCGGGCTCTTTGGTTATGTACCCCAGGATAATTTCTTGTTCTCGACGACAATCAGAAATAATATTGCCTTTATCAATCCTGATGCAAGTCTTGAACAAGTGCAGAAGGCTGCGGATTTAAGTTATATTCATCAGGATATTTCCGCCTTTCCTGAAGGCTATGACACGGTGGTCGGTGAACGCGGTGTATCGCTGTCCGGCGGGCAGAAACAGAGAATTTCAATAGCTCGTGCTTTAATGAATAATCCGGAGATTCTTATACTGGATGATTCCCTGTCGGCAGTCGATGCTGAAACGGAAACAGCAATTCTAAGCAATATAGAACAAAATAGAGCCGGTAAAACAAATATTATTACCGCCCACAGAATGAGTGCGGTGAGGAATGCTGATTTAATAATCGTTATGGAAGACGGGCGTATTATCGAGCAGGGCACTCATTCATCTCTGACCAAAGCGCGCGGCTGGTATTATGAAACATTTAAAGCGCAGTCGCTGCGCAGGGATTTAACGAAAGAGCTCGATGAGACGCTGGAAGGAGGAGGTAATCATGACGACTGATGTCATTAACTTAACTTTAAAAGATCAGCTCCGTGTACTCGGAAGGCTGCTTAAGTACACACTGCCGTTTAAAGGAGTCCTCGCGCTCGCCTTCAGCATGCTGATTATTTCTACCGTAATGGGTGTCATGACACCGTATCTGGTCATGATTTTTATCGATAATTATTTAACGCCATCGGTCTTCCCGGAAGAAGATATTATGTGGCTGATTATCGCCTTTATTACAGTGAATGTGCTCGCGGTCGTGACGACCTACTGGCAGATATATCTCTTGCAGCTGCTCGCTTTTAAAGTGATTCAAGAGCTCCGAATCGATGCTTTTAAAAAAATCGGCCATCTTGGGATGACTTATTTCGATAAAGTTCCCTCAGGCAGTGTCGTCTCACGCCTGACCAATGATACGCAGGCGATTGTCGACATGTTTACTTCGGTGCTCGGCACATTTTTAATGGCGATATTTATGGTAATATCGAGCTTTGTGATGATGTTTATCCTGGATGTAAAACTGGCATTTATCGCGCTGATTTTTATGCCGGTAATCGTCTTTATACTGCTCGTTTACCGGAAATACTCAGCGCGTTATTTCTCGCGTGCCCGCGGGCTGTTAAGCGATATGAACGCTAAACTTGCAGAATCGATTGAAGGTATGAAAATTATCCAGGTCTTCAATCAGGAGAAAAGACTGCAGCGTGAGTTTGAAACGATTAATGAAGAACATTATCAGTATAATCTCCGCACGATAAAACTCGACGGCTTGTTGCTGAGACCCGCAATTGATATGATTTATATCCTGTCTATAGTCGTGATTTTAAGCTACTTCGGATTCTTAAGTTTTGAAACAAGTGTTACTGCAGGAGTTATCTTTGCCTTTATTCAGTATATGGAACGGTTTTTTGAACCGATAAACCAGGTCAGCCAGAACCTGAATATTTTCCAGCAGGCGCTCGTTGCAGCAAGCAGAGTATTTACGCTGCTTGATGACAGTCGCCATGAACCGGTGCAGCAGACAAAAGACCAGCATGAAATTACAGAAGGCCGGGTGGAGTTTAAAAACGTTACATTCAGCTACGACGGTGAGGTTGATGTATTGAAGAATATCAGCTTTGAAGTGCCGCCGGGGACAACGACGGCACTCGTCGGTCATACAGGTTCAGGCAAGAGTTCCATTATCAATCTGATGCTGCGGTTTTATGAGTATGAGCACGGTGATATTTTAATCGACGGCTATTCTATTAAAAAACTGCCGAAAGAAGAAATGAAGAAAAATATCGGACTCGTGCTCCAGGATCCTTTTATCTTTTACGGTACGGTCACTTCGAATATTAAGCTGTATCACAGCACGATGACTTTTGAGATGGTACAGGAGGCAGCAAGATTCGTCGGCGCGGATTCATTCATTAATAAGCTGCCGCACGGCTATGAACAAAAAGTAGTCGAAAAAGGTGCGGACTTCTCGAGCGGGGAACGCCAGCTGCTCGCTTTTGCAAGAACGATGGCATCAAACCCTAAAATCCTGATACTCGATGAAGCAACCGCAAACATCGATTCATCGACGGAAGAGAAAATCCAGGCCTCATTACAGAAAATGAGAAGCGGCAGGACGACGCTCGCCATTGCACACCGTCTGTCGACAATACAGGATGCTGATGAGATACTCGTCCTTAATAAAGGAGAGATTGTGGAGCGGGGAACACACGACGAATTGGTACAAATAAAGGGAATTTACTATAAAATGTACCGATTGCAAAATAGTGAACAATAATTTGTCATATTTAAACAGATTAATATATTCATTGCCCCCGTGAGATTTGATATACTAAATCTGAATGGGGGTATTTTCATGGGATCAGAAGTAACATTTCTCCTCGCCTTCGGAGCAGGTGTGCTGAGTTTTGTGTCCCCTTGTGTACTGCCGGTTTTCCCTGCATTCGTATCGTATATTACCGGAATGAGCTACAACGAGGTTGAAAAACAGAATTTTAATGGCCGCGCCATTTTACATACCTTGTTTTTCTTAATAGGATTTAGCATTATATATATTGCTCTCGGCTTTGGAACGGCATTTTTCGGAGGGTTCCTGATAGAATACAGTAACTTAATCCGTCAGATTGGTGCAATCTTAATCGTTATTTTTGGACTCGTTATTACAGGTGTCCTGAAATTTGATTTTCTGATGAAAAACCATAAAATAGAGTTTAAAAACAGACCATCCGGCTTCTTCGGTTCAATCTTAATCGGTATGGCATTCGCAGCCGGCTGGACGCCGTGCAACGGACCGATTATCGGTGCGATATTTGCAATGAGTGCATCAGAACCAAGCAATGCTTTAATGCTGATGGTGGTATATTGTATCGGATTTGGTGTTCCGTTCTTCGTCCTCAGTTTCTTCGTGTCGAAGACGCGCTGGATGCTGAAATATTCAAACGTAATTATGAAAACCGGCGGAGTAATCATGATACTGATGGGAATATTATTATACTTTGACGGCTTAACGCAGATCATTATTTGGCTGCAGCCGCTCTTCGGAGATTTCCAGGGGTTCTAATATGATAGAATTTCTTGAATCAATCGAAGAACTGCTCTTCCTGCTTGCATCAATCGGCGCAGTAATAATGGGGATTATCGTCATTTTTGTCCGCAAACATGCGAGTAAGACCCCGCTGACATTAAAGAAAATAATTATCCCGCCGGTGATGATGTCAACGGGAGCACTGATGTATATATTCCCGTACTTCAGATTATCCTTTACACACATTGCCGAAACGGTACTGATTGGTGCTGTATTCTCGGTAGTGCTGATTATAACTACGAAATACGAAGTTAAAAATTCCGAGTTGTACGTCAGACAGACAAAAGCTTTCCCTATAATTTTAATGGGACTGCTGCTTGCGAGAATTGCGCTTAAGTATATATTCTCACTGACCACAACACCGGGCGAAATCGGCGGCATGTTTTTCCTGCTCGCCTTCGTCATGATTGGAATCTGGCGTTTATCAATGCTTATCAAACATAATGAATTTAAAAAACAGCAAGCCGCGGTGTGATGGCTTGCTGTTTTTTGTTAGGGGGCGGAGTGGCTCTTGTCCGGTCATTGTCACATCCACAGTGGCGCGCTGGCTGTAAAACTGCCAAAAACACCATCAATAATCTCCCGGACCAATAAAAAAACAGCAAACCGTCTTAAGACGGTCTGCCGCTTACTTTTTCTGTCTGTTCAAAGATGGAGAATTTCTGTTTCTCATCGTCTGCCAATTCGAATAGTTCCAAATATGGTGTGTAATCTATCTCAAGCTGCTTTAATTTTTTCTTCATGAACTTATGGTCTTTCTTTGGTGTCGCAATAATGTAGCCTTTCATTATCTGATCGAGTTCAATCGTTTTAACACCTTCATCGAGCGCAATCTTCGAAATTCTGCCGGCAATTCTTTCTTTGGCCACATCTCTGAATAATTCCGGAACGGGGCTGACCAGTTCGTTTAAGAGCGTACGTGCATCAGTATTCCAGAGCGGCAGTGCTTTGTCTATGTAGTAATCCTGCCAGTCGAGTTCTGAATAACCATCGCCTTTAGGCATGCGCCGCAAAAACTTTCTGAACATAAAAAATCCGCCGATTGTCATCGCTCCAAGCATGATGAACGTCCATATCGCAATCAAAATCATAAATATATCAAATGACACTGTAATCACCTCTACTTAACTCATATTATACATATTTTGAAACTTGTTTGTCCATTTAATAATTTGTGACGATATATAGGGTGAGAGGAGGTGAGGACATGATAAAAGGATTAAGTGCCAAGTTTTACTTCTTTGTGATGAATGAGGAAGGCAAGGAGATTACAAAATCGCGTACGCTTAACCGTCTGGCAAGCGATGCCAGTGATGCAGGTGTAAACGCCCTGGCGTCTATTTACGAAAATCTGACAGGAGAACAGTATTCTATCGTTGAGAAAGTGGTCACTCACATCGTCGATTAAGTTCAGCTCTCACCACTAATAGAAAGGAGGAATAGTCATGGATGAAAAATTAGTAATGGTTTTTACTACTAATCAGGACAAAAGATTTACTCTGACTGTCAACAACCCGAAAGCAGGTATTACATCTCAGGAAGTCGAAGCGGAAGCAGCGCGTCTGATCGCGGAAAACATTCTGCGTCCGTCACAGGGAATTCCGGTTTCTCTGTACTCTGCGAAAGTCGTAAATACAGCAACGACAGTGCTTAAGTAAGATGGACTGGATACCCTTTGTGAGCGATGTTGGATTTCCGGCTGTAATCACATTTTTCCTGCTGCACCGCATGGAAACTAAGTTAGATGATTTAATCATTACAATCCAGCAGCTCAAATAAGAACTGACTCTCCCGGACTTTGACCGGTGAGAGTCTTTTGTGTTTAAGAAATATGATAAAATCAATGTAACGACTTTAAGAGGTGACTTTAATGCGGATTTTACATACAGGCGACTGGCATATCGGCCGTAAAATGAACGGTCTCGATCTGATAGAAGATCAGTCCTACATATTAGAACAGTTAATGCATGAGATAGAAAACAGCGACATTGATCTTGTCGTCGTTGCAGGCGATATATTTGACCGCGCGAACCCTTCGCGTCAGGCGCTGAAACTGGCGAATGATACACTGTACCGTATCAACATTACACTTGGAAAACCGCTCCTTGTCATCAGCGGTAATCACGACAGCCGTGAACGGCTGAATTACGGCAGCGAATGGTTTAAGGCGACGGATTTTCATATTAATACATCACTTGATCAGGCGCACATTCCTGTAACAATCGGCGATACCGACTTTTATCTGCTGCCGCATATCGAAGTACTTGAGGCGCGGAATTATTTTAAGGATGAGGACATTGTTTCTCACCAGCATGCCTACGATAAAATACTTGAAAAAATTTACGGGCAGCTGGACCAGGAAAAAACAAACATACTTGTCGGGCATCTGTACTTATCGGACAGTGTTGCCAGTGATTCCGAACGTCCGCTGTCAATGGGGCTGAGTGAAGCGGTCAGCGAAGAAACATTCAGCGCGTTCGATTATGCACTGTTCGGTCATCTGCATCATCCTTTTGCGGTAGACAGCGAAAAATCATTTTACAGCGGATCTTTATTAAAATATTCATTTTCCGAACACAAGCAGCCGAAAGGATGCAGAATTATTGATACTGACAAAGAAAAAGTATCTTTTATTCCGCTGGAACCCCGGCATGATGTCGTTGTCTATACAGGAGACTATGAGGAAGTTGCGAACGGGAACGTCTCCTTTAAAGATAACAATGCGTATTTTAAGTTTGAATTATCGAATATGAGCTATGTAACGGAACCGATGAGCAAAATTAAAATGCTTTATCCGAATACACTCGAATTAAAACCGTTAATCGAAGACCGGTCAAAAGAACTTCAGACTGTTGATATGGCGACGACGAGCGATGAAGAAATATATCAGTCGTTTATCGAAACGACTCTCGACAGAGCTGTAACAGCTTTTGATAAAACGATGTTTAAGTCATATTTTGCAGGTGAACATAATGAAACTGATTAACTTAAAAGTAGAATATTTCGGGCCGTTTGAATCAGAAGAAATTAATTTCCGCAGTCTGAACAATAAATTGTTTTTAATCAGCGGGCGGACAGGCTCCGGTAAAACGATGATCTTTGATGCGATTGTATACGCCTTGTACGGCAGTGCATCGACAGCCGGCCGGGATGAAGAGTCCCTCCGCAGCCAATTTGCGCCCATCGATAAACAGGCAGAGGTGAGACTTACCTTCGATGTGCGAGGTAAAGAATATACAGTGGAACGGACGCTTAAATATCATAAACCGGGTAATAAGAGTGCGACTCCGCCAAAAGCGGTGCTGTACGACGGAGAAGGGAATATTCTTGCTGGTAAGTTGAATGAAGTGAGAGACGCAGTAGAGGAAATAGTGAAACTGAACCGGGCGCAGTTCAGAAAAATTTTAATACTGCCGCAGGGAGAATTTAAAGAGCTGCTCGTGTCATCGAGTACAGACAAACAGGAAATTCTGCGCACGCTGTTCCAGACAGGACGTTTTTTAAACTTTGAACTGAATTTAAAAGATAAACTGAAAGAACAGTCTGCTGAAGCGGCGAAGCTCGATATGAGAATTAACGAATGTGTTAAACACATCCATACTGACGACATTGATATTACAAAGCAGGAGGAATTTCCGAATTACAATATAGCTTTGGAATATGCAGACGGGGTTATCTTCAGTTATAAGAAAAAACTTGAGACACTGGCTGAAGAAGGCAAGAAGTTTAAAAGTGAGCTTGATCAAAAGCAGCAAGCTTTACTTAAAAAAGAAAAACACAATGAACAAATCAATCAGCTGAACGAATTAAAAAAGTCTAAGGAATCTTTAAAAGAACAGGCGAAGTCAATCGATGCCTGGCGCGCTGAAATCGCTGACTTTGAATCGGTATCGTCAATTAGATACGAACTGCTGCGACACCAGGAACTTAAAACGGCAGGCCGGAAAATTAAAGAAAGCCTGGCTGCGGAAACAAAACAGGAAACGCATCTGACAGAGAAACTGAATAACAGTGCAGCCCAGCTTGAAGAGACAAAAGAAAATATACCCGATATGAATAAAAGGCAGCAGCAGTATTATAAGCGTGAATCCTTTTTATCATCTTCATATGAAACGCTCGGGGATGAAATCGCATCGCTGACGGCAGAATCAGAGCAGAAAGAAGCAGATCTTAAAAAACTTTCAGCTTATATTGAAGATATTAAAAAGAAACTTGGAAAGCTGACAGCAACATACAAAAAAGCTTCAGAACTGCAAGAACAGCACAGTGAACTCCGAAATAAAAGCAGACAACTTGAAAATGAGGTGCAGGAAGCTCATAGCGATCGAAAACTCATTGACGAACGCATACAGATAAAGAAAAATATCGAAGAAAATAATGGAGATATCAGCCAGCTGAAGAAAGACTTAAGCGTATTTAACACCCGTCTTTTAGACTATGACGAAGAAACAGCCCAGACACTCAATCATCTTATTAATCATCTTGAGCTCGGCGAAGCATGTCCAGTCTGCGAACAGACTGTGCTTGAACTGCCGGAATCAGGCGGGTTTTCAAAAGAGGACCGCCGGGAGCTTAATACTTTAACGGAAAAAATCACTGACTATGAAGAAATTAATCAAAAGCACGTTATGCGAATTGATGTAATCGATGAAATATTAAAAGATAAAGAACAAAAAGATGAGGATATGCTTGAAGTGCAACTGAAATCTGCAGAAGAAGAGACAGAAAAAACGGCAAAAATGCTGGCTGAGACAAATAGTGAACTTGAACAAAAAGAACAGCTTAATAACGAACTGGCTCGTGAAAATGAAAATATGCATGACTTGATGATGAGGAGCCAGGAAGTGAAAAACGCAGTCAATCAGCTGACAGCAAAACTGCAGGAATTTAAAGAAGTGACCGGTTATAAGGACTTCAGCGCTTTTAAAGCTCATATGAACAAGGAAAACGAAGATATAAAAGAGTTTCAGGAAAATCTGAATCAGCTGAAAGAAACTGTTAATGATTTAACTAAACAGCGTGATTTAACCGCTCAAAAAGTAAAATCTCTGGAAGCTGATGCTGACAAGACCGCTCTGTCAGAAGCCAAGTTTAACAGTAAAATTGAAAAATTTATGACTCAGCATGGCTATACGGATACAGAGACACTGCACCGCATTATTAACGATGAGTCTATTGACGAGAAAAAAGAAAAAGTAAAAACTTTTGATGATGAAAATTTATCACTTAACAAGAGTCTGGAAGAATTAAAGAAAACATTGGAATCTACAGAAAAAGTCAGTACTGAGGAAGATATTAAGGCCATAAATGAAGCTGAAAAGGCACTCGAGTCCGCGCGAGAATATTATGCTGCGGTCAATGAAAGAAAAAATCAGAACATCAATTCAAAAGAGTATCTGGCAGAGCTAATCAGCACTTTCAATGCATCCTATGAAGAATTCAGCCAGCTGAATGAACTGGTTGAAGCGGTGCAGGGCAAAAAGGGGCAAAAGGTTTCGCTTGAGCGGTATGTGCTCACGTATTATCTGGAGCGTATTTTGGAACTTGCTAATGTGAGACTGACTGCGATGACGAATCACCGGTATAAACTGCAGCGGAGCATGAAAAAAGTGAACCGTTACAGCGGCCTGGATATAGAAGTTTTTGATTACTACAATAACCAGGCGCGCAATATTAATTCACTGTCCGGCGGAGAAACTTTCCAGGCTTCACTCGTGCTGGCACTCGCTTTAAATGAAATGCTGCAGCAGGAATCCGGCGGAATTACACTGGATACCATGCTGATCGATGAAGGATTCGGCACGCTCGACCACGAAACACTGGAAGTTGCGATATCTACTTTGATTGATCTGCAGACAACAGGAAAAACAATCGGCATCATCTCTCACGTCGAAGAATTAAAAGAACGTATGGAGCACATCTTATATGTGAAACCGGATAATGAGCGGAGTACGACGAAAATTGTGACCCTTTAGACAATGATTAGTCATAGAAAGTGCATAATTTTCATGCACAGAATTTTTAATTTTTGATAACATTGGTAGTAAGATGAAATGTAGGAGGGGACACACTTGAAAAAGTGGTTAATCGCGGTTTTGGCTTCACTGATGTTTTTATCAGCATGCAGTGCAGGCGCAGTAGAGCCGATGAGCCGGTACGGTGATGAAGTACAGGACTTCGAAGTGACGAATCAGAATGATGAAGCGTTCACTAGAGAAGATATGGATGGTAAAGTATGGCTCCTCAGCTTTATCTTTACGAACTGTGCGACTGTTTGCCCGCCGATGACTCAAAATATGACTCAGGTCACCCAGGAATTGGATGAAAAGGGCATCGAGAACTATGGAGTAATGAGTTTCTCTGTTGATCCTGAAGTTGATACACCTGAAGTGTTAACGGAATATGCAGGCTGGTATGATATACCGGAAAATACAGAATGGCAGTTTCTGACAGGGTATGACTATGAGTTTATTAGAGGATTCGCAGAAGATAACTTTAAAACCATTGTCGCACCGCCGCCAAAAGGCAGCAACCAGGTCACCCACGGTACTGCTTTCTATCTGATTGATGCAGACGGTACAATCATTAAAGACTATTCCGGTGTAGATTCAGGCGATACAAAATTCCCGCAGGCGGAAGTTGTATCTGATGTAGAAAAGCTGGTTGAACAGAATAATGAAGAATAAATAAAATTTTTATGAGCGCCGGCTGAAATATCAGTTTGGTGCTTCTTTTTAATTAAACTGAGATTAATATCTTAATCTTTAGGGTAAACAAATTAAAAGGAGAGTGGATATTAATATGACTAAATCTGTATTAATTATGGTAACAAATGCTGACACAATCGCAGGCAATAAAGATAAACCGACAGGTCTGTGGCTGTCTGAAGCAGCAGAACCTTATATCGCATTTCAGAGTGCAGGATTTAAAGTTGATATAGCATCACCGAAAGGCGGAGATGTTCCGATTGACCCGAACTCTGTCGAGAATGGGAATGATGATGAGAAATTCACTGAAGTGACGAAACTTCTTCAGAAAACGCCGCGTATCGGAGACCTGGTATATGAAGGATATGACGCAATATTCTTAGCAGGCGGTCACGGGGCAATGTTTGACTTCCCGGGAGATCCTGATATTCAAAATATTATGGCCTACTTTAAAGACAACGGCAGAATTATCAGTGCTGTATGTCACGGACCGGCAGCCTTTGCCGATGCAAAAACCAAGGACGGTAAATATTTAGTAGACGGTGTTAAACTGACTGCATTTACAAATGCTGAAGAAGACGCCGTGAATTTATCAGAAGATATGCCGTTTATGCTGCAGACAAAACTTGAAGAAAACGGCGCAGGTTTCGTAAAAGGCGAAGCGGGCGAAGAAAATGTCGTTTCAAGCGGCAGCTTTATTACGGGGCAGAACCCGGCATCAGCCGAAGGGGTTGCAGAAGCAGT
The DNA here is from genome assembly GCF_003387165.1 of Jeotgalicoccus halotolerans. GTDB lineage: Bacteria > Bacillota > Bacilli > Staphylococcales > Salinicoccaceae > Jeotgalicoccus > Jeotgalicoccus halotolerans. Next base: position 591,951 of record NZ_QUMW01000009.1, on the reverse strand, counting down.
AATTAACAGATTGCAATAATATATTTTGAAGTAAGCGGTACTCTTTTTAGGGTGCCGCTTTTTTTGGATTGGGATGAGGGTGTGGACCGCGGGGAATGGTGCATTATGGTATGTACAAGTACAACACCAGATCGTCGTCCTACCCGGACAAATTTATCACATGAAAAATCCGGAATCACAGAGATTCCGGATGGTTTTTAATAATACTATGCTTCTTTATTTTTCATTTTATTTACAGTCAGCATAATGGCAACTAAGATGACGATACATAAAATATTTTTTGTGAACAGCGGCAGCGGCGACATATTTACGAGTATTCCGACACCGAGTGCGAGCACTCCGTAAAGCGGGAATTTACCTGAAAATTGTGCGAGTACTGCACCGAAGATTGCCGGCAGAACGAATGGAAATACTTCCTGTACACTTTCAGGAATCACTGTTAAGAGCCATAGTCCCGCAAGTATAACAGGTATCAGTATTATTTTATTAACGAGTGAAGCGGCACTGATTCCAAGTGTGCCGATAATTTCACCTTCATCTGTACCCGCTTTAACACCGACTGCTTCCTGGCATGATGCGACTGCAGGCAGGCACATGTTTGAGATGTTGCCGGTAAAAAATGCAACATATGTACCGGATACTCCGAGTACAGGGAAGTACATAATCGGTTCTAAAAACCAGACGATTGCAACAACTGCTGCATAAGCGAGAAAGCTGTTAAGAATTAATGAGAATCCGGGATGGAATCCCATAACAAACGAAATGTATAAAGGCATTGCAAATGATATTAAGATTGCCAGCCCTAAAGTAATACGGCCCCATCTGTGAGAGGCTGCTCTAAATTCCTGCATAAAAACCCCTCCGTTTTATATAAAGAAATAAACTGCGATCAGACTGATCAGTATTGAAAATCCTAATGACCATTCTTTCAGCCAGTTAATTCCTTTTTTATTTGCTATATAGTTAAATGTAAGTGACGAAATTACAGCCACTATTGCCGTGAAAATATAGGGTGCGCTTTTTATCATTTCAGCGCCGGTTAACGATCCGAAAACGGCAATCATTGCACCGCTCGCAACTATGCCCATTAAGTATTCACCTTTTGGTTTAGCTGTTAATTTAGTCTGTATTTTACTTAAGTACGGTGTAGCGAAAAAGGTAAAAATCATCCAGCCGGCACCGCCGATACATAAGGTCCAGACGACGAGGTTAAATATTTCAGGAGTAAAACCATCCCCCGCTAAAGCTGCTCCTGCAGATTGTGCCGACAGCTGTGCGCCCATACTTTCAATCGGTGCAGATCCGATAACACCGATTCTCATCATAGTCAGCGGATTGCCGATTAATGAAATTAAAGATACTGCAACAATGATAATACCAATTGAAGGACCAATCGCAGTAATACTTCCGGTCTTCACTGCGCGTTTAATATCCATTTCGCTGATGCCCACATCTCTTGCTGCTTTCTTTGATAATGATAAAAATTTTACTGCCTGAAAAATAACCAAGGCCACTATCGCGGAAGCAAATATCCAGACGACAGGGGAGTTGGCAAAATCCATACCTGACATGTAATCAAACCCCTTTATTTATCTTTCTGTTTTTAAATTACATTAACTTTCAAGGCGTCCTAAAACCACATCTCCTAAAGTTTTCGCACTGATTAAAAGCGAATCTTCATGAACTTCAAATTTAGGGTGATGGTTTGGATATGGATTTTCCACACCGTCAGGTTTCGATCCTACGTGGATGAAAGTCCCGGGTATTTTTTGAGTGTAATATGCAAAGTCTTCAGATCCGCTGGAAGGTTTCGGATGTTTAATCTCAGTAATATAAGAACCGACACTTTCTGATAAAATATCTTCCACATATTGTGTCTCCTCAGGGTGGTTGTAGGTCACCGGATAATCGTAAACATAATCCAGATCGCATTCAACATCAAATGAACTTTCAATACCGGCAGCAATTTTCTTCATAGCTTCATAGGCAGGTACTTTATTTTCTTCATTTAAGTAACGGACTGTTCCTCTAAGAGTAACTTTATCCTGAATAACGTTGTAGCCGCCCGGTGCATCGAAGGCTGTAACTGATACGACGACTGAGTCCATCGGATCCATGCGGCGGGAAACGATTGTCTGTGCTTCAGCGACAAAGTAAGCGCCGGCAACTAACGCATCATGGGTCGTATGAGGCATTGCGCCGTGTCCGCCTGAACCTTGTATAGTTAAATCAAAGTTGGAGCGGCCGGCCATTGAATTGCTGGATATCAGACCTACTTCCCCGACGTCGAGCATAGGGAAAATATGAATGCCGTATACTTCGTCGAGGTCATCGAGTATGCCTGATTCAACAATGCTTTTCGCACCGCCTGGCGGTACTTCTTCAGCGTGCTGATGAATGAGTTTTATCGTGCCGTTCCATTCATCTTTTAATTCAATCAGCGCTTCCCCGAGGTGGAGCAGGTAAGCGGTATGTACGTCGTGTCCGCAGGCGTGCATCACTCCGTCATTTTTAGACTTGAAAGGAACATCTGCTTCTTCCTGAATCGGCAGTGCATCAAAGTCGGCGCGAAGACCGATGGTTTTGCCAGGTGACTGGCCGCTGATTTCAACGATAATTCCATAACCGTTTCCAACATTTGCAGTAACTTTAACATCCTTATCCTTATAAAAGTCTTCGATAAACTTCGCTGTGTTTTCTTCTTTAAATGAAAGTTCCGGGTTAGCATGAAGATGCCTTCTCGTTTCAATCATGTGCTGTTCTTTCGACTCCAGTTTACTGAAAAGCTTTTCTTTTAAACTCATTGTGAATCCCCCTTTTTATATATGAACATAGTTTATCACTGGGGAAATATAATGACAAATTATTTTATGTATTCAGAAATTTAAGAAAATATAAGTTGTGACGATTTTATGTCTTTATTTGTCCATTTTCCGTTTATTCAGAAATTTTTAGGGAAAGTAAAAATTATAATGAACTATATTCTTAATCTTAAGGAGTGGATATTTATCAGATATTTAATGCTGTTATTTGCAGGCTTCTTATTTTTAGCAGGCTGCGGAACGAGTGACACGGAGGAACCTGCGGAAGATAATACGGCACCGAGCGAGGGCACAGAAGAAGATGCCGAGGATAATTCTGTAGAAGACAAGGAAGGTACAGGATCCGGTGAAGAAGCAGAAACTGATACAGAAGGGACAAATTCCGGCGAAGATACATCAGATGACGAATCAACGGATGAGACAGAAGATACAACAGGTGAAGACAGAGCAAGAGAAGACACTGACAGAGATGATGAAGCGGAAAATGAAGAATCGGGTACTGAAACTGATGATTCAGAGAGTGACAGTGAAGACGGTATTGAAGAAGATGATTCATCTGAAAGCTCATCTTCAATAGATAATGTTGATGCGGACAGTGCAGAATCGGAATCAAGAGATATTAATTTTGAAGTTTCCGAAGAGACATTAACCGGACAAGATGGTACTGAAATGACTTCGATGTTTGAATTGAACTCAGGTATCGGCGAACAGCTGGCGAACGCTTCCGAATCGGATGCAGCAATTGAAGAAGTACTCATGCCAAAAGAAGATGTAGCGACTTACTATGCAGAAACATTTATGGTAATTAACGTTTTTGCCGGAAATTCAGACCTTCCTGCGGATAGTGATGTGGCAGGTCTGACAGCGGAAATAGATGAAGGGGATGAATTTGAAGTATTCTCTGGCATGTTCGATCCTGCGACGAGTTCGATTGTTCCTTACGCTTATGCTGATGCCGACTCACTGTTTGTGTATGAGAACGGCATGTGGAATGATTACGGAGGACAGGCTGAAGCAGAAGAAATCTATTACGGCTCATACTCCAATCTGCATGACGCTTTTATGGAAAGTTCTGATGTAATCAATATCTCGGAAGATGATGAGAATTATTATCTTCATAACATCGGATCTGAAAATATCTTGCATGATACATTCGGCAGCCTTTTCAGTGTAGAGTTTACCAATGCTGAATTATCGGAGCAGCAAAATGCTGTAGTCGGTATCGTTGATAAAGAAACGAATGAACTGTCACATGTTGCTTATGTTTCAACTGCACCAGGCTTAGTGGAAGGTGAGAAACTGCATATTGAAGTATCATCGGACCTCGAAGATTATGGTGAATATGATGACGAAGGTATCACAGTGCCGGAAGGTATTTATGAGTAAAATATAAAAGCGTGTTAAGCGGAACTTCCGTAATCTATTCATTTAGATTACGGATTTTTCTATTTTAAAAGATTTTTTATTTCTGCGAAAATCATACTTTTGTCAGTCAGTTTTCCATTAATAATCTGATTTCGGTGCAATCTTGAAAAAACTGTCCAGATATACATACAAATTTTAAATTTATGCGATTTTACAACAACTTAGCTGCAGCTTATATTGAGCTTATCACGAGCTGGAGGTTAAATATGTCTCTAATTATCATTGCGGGCGGCCTGGTCGCCTCTTTCCTTTACGCATTGACTCAGTCGGACAGTATTTCCTTTTTAACGAGAAGAAGCCGTTGTGATTCGTGTTTAACAAATTTAAAAGTCACTGACTTGATTCCGATTATCAGCTATTTAAAAAATCGCGGACGCTGCAGTCATTGCAGGAAACCTGTTGGCCTGAATTATTTAATAGTGGAAGTGCTGACAATTTTACTGTTTGTAATGCCGCTTATCGTACCACTCAGTTACGATAATATGCTGCTGTATTATCTGCTCGTCAGCATACTTATTCCTCTGTCAATTTACGATTTTGATACGCTCTTGATTCCCGTTCATATGCTGATGCTGCTTTTCGTTTCCGGCTTATATTTAACCGGTTTTGAATATATGGATGTACGGATTGATTTTTTTACCGTGGTGATTCTCCATATTTTCTATATGCTGTTTAAGGAAAAAATCGGCTACGGCGATATTCAGCTGTTTTCTGTACTGGCAGTAATAACACCCTTTGATTTTTTTATCTTTACCTTTTTATTCACATATATAATCGGCGGAATTTCGATTATCATTCTGGATTTGTTTCAGACTTCGCGTATTACTAAGGTGCCCTTAGTTCCATTCATCGCTGCAAGCTTAATCACGACATTTTATCTCTACGCTGATTTTATCGATATATACTATGGAGGATTTTAATGACTGGAGAACTGCTTATAAGAGAAATGCATGATTCCGATAAACCCCGGGAACGTTTAATTAATTACGGCCCGGATAAATTAACGAATCAGGAACTGCTGGCCATATTAATCAACACAGGTAACCGGAATGAATCAAGTATCAGCTTAGCCAGTAAAATATTAAAGAATTTGCAGTCCATCAGAGAACTGAGAGATGTAACTTATGAAGAGCTGACTGCCATTAACGGAATCGGCAAGGCGAAAGCTATTACTATACTTGCTTTTATAGAACTCGCTGTCAGAATGCATACCCATTCGAGGGAAGAAGATAAGTATATCCGGTCTCCAAAAGACGTGACGGATATACTGATGGAGAAAATCAGATATTACAATCAGGAACATTTTATCGTGCTGTATTTAACGACCAAAAATATGGTCATAGAAGAAAAAACCCTATTCATCGGTTCCCTGAATACAAGTATTGTGCATCCGCGTGAAATATTTCGGGAAGCTGTGAAACGTAGCGCTGCAGCTTTTGTCTGTGTCCATAATCATCCGAGCGGAGACCCGACACCGTCAGAAGAAGATATCGAAGTCACAAAAAGACTACGTGAATGCGGTGATTTGATAGGAGTGGACTTTCTGGACCATATTATTATCGGTGACGGCAAGTATGTTTCTCTGAAAGAAATGAATTATATATAATGGAGGCTTCAGTATGGGACTGGATATGTATTTACTGCTGGAAGATATTGAGACAGGAGAAATAATAGAGTACAGCTACTACAGAAAATTTAATGCGCTGCAGGGATACTTTGAACAAAATTATAATATTTCAAACCCGGGGAAAATACTCTTAAAAGAAAACATTATTTCAGATTTATATCTTAGACTGAATGAAATCCGCTATTCTCCTGAAAAAGCCAACTTGCTGCTGCCGTCATATCCAGGGCCTTTTTTCGGCAGTTATGAGTATGACAGACTGTACCATTCCTATATTAATCAGGCAGCTATGGATTTCTATCACGCGAAGTTTATCGATTATAAAAAGTACAGATTATATTATGCCTCGGACTGGTGAAAATAATTTTATAAATAAGCATAAGGGCACTGTTTGTCAGTCTTCCTTATGCTTATTAGTAATTTCGCTGATAAATATGACAGTAGGCATAACGATGCCGAGAAAGCCTTCAAAGAGCGAGATGTAACGAATCGGGCCGATGGGATTCAAGTCTCCGTATCCGATAGACAAGAGAGTTGCTCCGCTGTAGTAAATCATTTCTGCAAAGTTATGATCCTTCATCACAGACCCCTGATTGCTGTCGATCAGTATCGGGGAAGAAAATGACATAATGTAATAAATTCCTGCAAAGATTAAAGTCAGAGAAATCATAACGGTAAAGATATAAAGATAAAGCGGCCATTGCAGCGCAAAGTTATGAGTATCTTTCATCTCTCCCTTTTTCTTTGCGAAAGCCCCGATTTGAAAGAGAAAAAATAAGATGAAAATGGTTAAAATCGCATGAGACATGAAACCCCTCCTGATAGATTTTATCAGTGTAAATATTCTTTATTTCCCTGTACAGGAGATTATGAAACCCGGTTAAATTTTATGGATTGCTTTAAAAATACCAGTGGAAGAACAGTGGAAATGCAGTCTGTTAAGTTCAAAAATATATATGTATAATAAAAACAAAGAGGATTTAAATTATATTTTAAAGTGGAGGAATTTATATGCAGTACGCAGAACTTAACAATGGTTTAAAAATGCCGATTGAAGGCTACGGTGTTTTCCAAGTTGACCCGAAAGAAACAGAACGCTGTGTGCTCGATGCACTTGAGACCGGCTACCGCAGTCTGGATACTGCAGCGACCTACGGTAATGAAGAAGGCGTTGGTAAGGCAATTAAAAAGAGCGGAGTAGCCCGTGAAGAAATTTTCCTGACTAGCAAGCTGTGGGTTGCTGACCAGGGGTACGACAAAGCTAAAAAAGCATTTGAAAAAACTTTGGATAAGTTAGGAACAGACTACCTTGATTTGTATTTAATACATCAGCCGCTCGGAGATTATTACGGCTCATGGCGTGCTATGGAAGAACTTTATAAAGAAGGTAAAATTAAAGCAATTGGTGTGTCGAACTTTGATTCAACACGTCTCGTAGATTTAATAGTTAATAATGAAGTCGTTCCGGCAGTAAATCAGATTGAGCTTCATCCTTTCCTGCAGCAAAAAGAAGCTCAAAAAGTAATGCAAGAGTACGGGGTGAAAGTTGAATCATGGGGACCGCTCGCTGAAGCGAAACATGATATTCTAAAAGATGAAATGCTGAAGAAAATCGCAGATAAATATAATAAGACTGTTGCGCAGGTTATTTTAAGGTGGCATCTTGAGCAGGAGATTATCATTATTCCAAAATCGGTTCGTAAAGAACGCATGGAAGAAAATCTTGATGTTCATGATTTTTCACTTGATAAAGCTGATATGGAAGAAATTGCAGCTCTTGACGGCAAATATCCGAGGATTGTCGATTATAATATTATGGACATTGTGACGGGCATGAATTCTTCGAAAACACCGGAATAATATCTGTTATTGAGCTTCTGTGTATTAAATTACGATTGTTATAAATCAATTTACAGATGGGAGCGGTAGAATGATTAGTTTAAAAACTGAAATCTGTGATGTTTTAAATATTAAATATCCAATTATCCAGGCGGGAATGGCTGGGGGAGCAACAACGCCGGAACTGATTGCGGAAGTGAGCAAGGCCGGCGGCCTTGGCACACTGGGCGCTGCATATATGAAGCCGGAAGATATCAGGCAGACGATTTGCGATATTAGAAAATTAACGGATAAACCATTTGCTGTGAATTTATTTTGTGTGGACAATTCTGCAGAACCGGATGCTGAAAAGAAAGAAGCAGTGATGACTGAACTGCTTAAAATTGGCAAGGATCTTGATGTGAGCGAAGCGGATATTCAGTTTAATGCAGCTGATTATTTTAATGAGCAGGTTAGAATATTAATAGAAGAAAAAGTACCGGTAATCAGTACAGCTTTCGGTCTCCTGCCAGAAGATAAAGTAAAAGAAGCTAAAGAAAGAGGTATGAAAATCACGGCGATGATAACGACGGTTGAAGAAGCTGTCCTTGCCGAAAAGAGCGGTGCAGATATTATTATTGCTCAGGGTTCAGATGCAGGCGGTCACAGAGGAACTTTTGATTTAATCCGTCATGAAAATGGAGCAGATATCGGGACCTTTTCTTTAGTTCCGCAGGTCTCAGACAATGTGGGAATTCCAGTAGTTGCTGCCGGCGGGGTGAATGACGGCAGAAGCCTCGCAGCTGCTCTTGCTCTCGGGGCTGCAGGCGTTCAGATAGGCACGCGATTTTTATCGAGTGAAGAAGCAGGCATTCATAGAGCTTATAAGCAAAAACTTTTTGCCAGTAAAGAAGATGAGACGGTTGTCACCAAAGTGTTTTCCGGAAGACCGGCACGCGGTATACTTAACAAATTTATAGAAAAATTTACTGCAGAGCCGCTGCCATATCCGTATCAGAACTCTGCAACGAAAAGTGTCAGAAGTGCCGCAGCTGTATATAGTGACAGCGAGTATATGTCGCTCTGGGCAGGACAAAATCTGCGCTCTGTTGTAAAAGAGCAGCCGGCAGCTGAAATAGTAGAAGAAATTGTGGATGGTGCGAGGAAGATACTTGGGTAAGTACGTTGTTAAATTGACAAAGCTCATGGGGCGACTTATAAGTACGTTATGGAATCGACAACGTACATAAGCTGTTCCAATCCTGCGATCTTTCTTATCAACCAGCGTATATAAGACAAAAGCAGCCGCATAATATGCAGCTGCTTTTATTAACATTTACAGAAATCCGATCAACATACCGCCAGCGCCGCCGGTTACTACAATAACCCACGGCGGAAGTTTGAAGTAGAGCAGCATGACGAACAGTATGGCTGCGAGAGCGAAGTCTGCAGGTTTTAAAATAGAACTTGTCCAGATCGGTGTATATAGTGCCGAAATCAATATACCGATAACTGCGGCATTAACACCCATTACAGCACCTTTGATCTTCTCGTTATTACGGAGCATATCCCAGAATGGCAGTGCGCCTAATATTAACAAGAAGGCCGGCAGGAATATCGCGGCAGTTGCAATAAGTCCCCCAAACCAGCCGTTCATTACTGTTCCAAGATAAGCTGCGAAAGTGAACAGCGGACCGGGTACTGCCTGTGTTGCACCGTATCCTGCGAGGAAGGCTTCTTCCGTAATCCATCCCGTCGGAACGAGTTCCTGTTCAAGTAGCGGCAATACTACATGTCCGCCGCCGAATACAAGAGCGCCTGCTCTGTAGAAGCTGTCTATAACAGCAACCCAGTAAGAGCCTGTCAGCTCACGGAAGGCCGGCAATACAAATAGCAGTACGAAAAACAATACTAAACATGCTGCAGAAAAACTTTTTTTAATTGGGAAAGATGCAGATTTTTGACCATCGTCCTTATAATCTTTAAAAAGAATAAAACCGATGACCGCTGCAATCAGAATAACACCGATCTGGGTAAATACCGATTGAAAAAGCAGTGTTGCGACCAGAGCAAACAGTGCGATGACTTTTCTTTCTATATCCGGTGTGAGATTTTTACTCATTCCCAGAATGGCGTGGAGGACAATTACAACGGCAACAATTTTCAAACCGTGTATCCAGCCTGCTTCACTGATATCGAAAGTCGTCATCAGAGAAGCAAAAATCATCAAGACGATAACAGAGGGCAGGGTAAAGCCGATAAATGATGTCAGTCCGCCGAGTACACCGCCGCGCATTACACCGACACCGATGCCGACCTGGCTCGATGCAGGTCCCGGCAGAAATTGTGAAAGTGCAACTAAATCCGCATAGCTTTTTTCACTCATCCATTTTTTTCTCCCGACATACTCGGCATGGAAATAACCGAGATGGGCTGTCGGACCGCCAAAGGATGTCAATCCGAGTCTCGTCGATACTAAAAATATTTCTAACAGTATTCTGAGTTTGTTCATTAATTTCTCCTAAAAGTATAGTCTCCTTAAAAGATAGCATTTTTAGAAGATTATTAACATTGGCTATTAGTTATTTACACAAACTTAACACTGTCTCATTTGCGCTCGCATCATATGCTATAATTATTTTCTAAATAATTATTACGCTGGAGTGTTTCATTACATGTCAGACCAGCAGATTTTTACTGTGATTTTCGGGTCCGCCGGACTTTTTTTGATTTTAATATCAGTGATAATTTATGTTTTTGGAGTCGCAGTGAAAAAGCGGAAATGTACAGCAGAACGACAGGTAAATTTGTCGATAAAGTGCAGGGCAGCGATAATAATCTTTATCCGGTTATAGAATATGAAGCAGGCGGCGTCATATACTGAAGAAAGAAAAATATGACCGCCCACGGGTCGATTATCAATAGATACCCGATAGGATACAAACTGATTGACTTGTACGACCCGGAAAAACCAAAGCGCTGTTTAATCGGCGGCACCAAGATACAGATACTAGCGGCATTTATTCCCGCGATTATCGGTCTGGTCTTCTTCATAGTCAGTGTGGTAATATTTTTATTTTAATATAAGTTCAGGCAGGGATTTTAAATGAAAAAAAGAGAAAAGAGTGCAATGACTGCACAAAATATAAGCAGAAAATTAAGATGTCCGCTTTGTCATGAAGCTGTGGAAGTGAGAGAGCTTAAAAGTCTGGTCTGCGTCAATAACCACACTTTTGATTTCGCCAAACAGGGCTATGTAAATATTCTTAAAAAACCTGTGGATACTCAGTACGATGATGCTTTATTTGAGGCACGGCAAAAAATAATCTGTGATGAAAAATTATATGCACCGGTACACGATAAAATTGCTGATATAATATTAAATCATTCAGCAGAAGATTCACTGCTGTTTGATGCGGGTTCCGGTGAAGGGTCTCACTTGCAGACGATACTTGATAAAGTAAATACAGAAACATTGACGGGTATCGGCCTGGACATTTCAAAAGAGGGTATCTTAATGGCGGCGAAAAATTACGGAAATCCATTGTGGATTGCTGGAGATCTTGCGAACCCGCCGCTTAGTGACAAGTCCTGCAAATTTATACTGAATTTTTTATCGCCTGCAAATTACTCTGAATTTAAAAGAATTTTAGCTGAAGACGGTATAATTATAAAAGTAATCCCGAGCAGCGGTTATTTAAAAGAACTCCGCAGGGAATTGTTCAGCGGTACAGAAGGGAAAGAATATGAAAACAATGATACACTTGAATTAATGAAGAAGAATGTTAAGCTTGTGAAAGAAGAACGGATAACTTATACGAAATTTCTTGACGCTGCTGCACTGAAAGATTTAATCTCCATGACACCGCTCGGCTGGCATGCAGATACAGCGCAGATAGAAAGATTTGCGGATAAGGGGAATAAAGAAATTACGGTGGATATGCATATTATCCTTGCAGCTGCTGAAAATTAAATTGAAACATTTCCGTATATATTTCAGTTAATAGTTTGCTATTTTAAAGATAATAGTTGATAATTACACTAAAGAGAGAAAATTATATGGAAATATTACTGTGTTTATTACAAACACGTTACAAAGTAAAAGAAATTCGCTCATGGGCTTGAAAAGTTCTGAACATTAAAATATAATGAAAATATATTAAGAAATACATAACAGAACGCACAAACAAAAGTTAAAGCTATACTCTTCATATCATTAACTAAGTCGTTCTTCGATAGTGCCTTTGGCCTAGATATCATATTATATTATTTATCTGTTAGGGAGACTTTTGATCTCCCTTTTTTTGTTGCCTTTTTTAAGGCTATTTAAACACTAAGAAGGTGAACATATTATGAACAGTGATGGATTGCACAGCTATGCCCGTAAATTTCTCGCTGAAAATTTCGGACTCACACTCGAAATCCCAATCAGAATATCAAAAAGAATGAAATCTAAGCTCGGCGCCTTTCAAATAAAATATCAGAAGCAGCAGGTTGTTTCGAAAGAAATTGTTATGTCCCACACTTTTCTCGTTAATAACTCCAGGGAAATTATTCTCGATGTGCTGTATCACGAATGTGTTCATTATGCACTATACACATTAAAGAAACCATACAGAGATTCGGATCGTGAATTTACCGAGACGCTGGAGCGTCTCGGTATTGCCAAAACCCGGAGCTATAAATATAAGGGCCAGGCCTATTTATATGAGTGCAGAAAATGCAGCTACCAGTTTACGAAAAGGGTCAAAGGCTACAATAAAAGGTATATATGCAGACACTGCCGCGGCAAGTTTACTTATAAAGGTACTGTAGCAGCGAGCTGATTAAAGATTATCTGAATTGATTCAAGAGAGAAGTGTTTCATATAGTTACTTATATATGATAAAGATTTAAAAACATTTGCAGAAAGACTCGATGAGATTACAGAACTCTATCAAGATTAGTTTATTGTCTGTCATCAAATGTGGTATTATTTACCCAGATATTAAATTTTGGGGGCGGCATGAGAGTGATTAATTTTTTTAATCGAAACCGCATGTTAATCGTGCTGTTTGGCATAGTAGTATTAATTGCATTAATCGGTTTTTCTTTGTCGGACAGAGATTCCACAACGAAAGCGGAGCAGTTCACCGGTGATACGGCAGCCGCGACTCAAAAGGTTGTCGATGCGCCGTTCAGCTTTATAGGAAATATATTTTCAAACATAGCAGGAAGTTTCAGTGCACTTGAAGAAAACGAGAAACTGAAACAGCAGCTCGATATGCTGCCGCAGCTGCAGTCGGACAATGAACGTCTCAAGGCTGAAAACGAAGAGCTGCGAGAGTCTCTGGAAGTAAGTTCCAGTATGGCTTACGAGACTGTCAATGCCCGGGTTATTTCACGTGCACCTGACCAGTGGCTCGAATCCTTTACGATTGATAAGGGAGAAAAAGACGGCATTAAAGAAGGCATGGCAGTGTCGACATCGGAAGGACTGGTCGGGATTGTTAAACGCGTTAACGGTAATTCGAGTTTTATCGAGATGATTTCGACGAATGCATCACAAAATAACCTGTCGGTTGAAGTAAGACACAACGATGAAGCTGTATACGGCAACATCCGTAACTTCGATACGGAAAATGATGTGCTGGTCGTGGAAAATATTAAAAGCCAGGTAAAACTTGAAAAAGGCGACGAAGTATTTACATCGGGACTGACAGGTGCTTTCCCTGAAGGTATTGTTATCGGTAAAGTAGTGGAAGTTGAAAACGATGAATACGGGCTGAGCCAGAACGCTTATGTACAGATGAACAGTGACTTAAATGATGTGGATAATGTGTTTGTCTTAAAACGCGATCCTGAGTCACTGGAGGATTGACAAATATGCAGACGATAGTAATTTTTATTATAGGAATATTACTCATGTATACTGATATGGCTTTTACCGGCTTCAGTCCGATGATGGTTTTTGGAGTTGAAGTTTACTTTGTGCCGAAGCTTCTGTTTATGTATATTCTGCTTTTAACGATATACGCAGGGCCGGGAATCAGTATGTTTTTTGCTGCTGTATTCGGTATTATGCTCGATGTGTACATCGGTTCGCTGTACGGTGTTCACATCTTTGGTTTTATCGCCTTCGTAGTCTTTATGCAGGCAGCTTTCAGAGTGTTCTACAGGGATTTTGTAGCGATGGCCTTTGTCGTCCTGCTGAACACATTTCTTTTCGATTTATACCAGTACGCGATTTACCGGGTGCTCGATTTTATAGCGATGCCGTTCTTCGACTATATCGCGCTCCGGGCAATCCCTAGCGTACTGGTCAGTGCGCTGTTTTTCGTTATCCTTTATGTCCTTGCCATTCAGACGGCGAAGGTCAGAAAAGAATTGCGGAGAATCAATTGACACAGCCACTTATATTTTATATAATACAGTAGTTGATGAAACGTAAACGTCAACCGCACATATATAGGTTTAAGCGGCAGAGCCCACCTATAGTGGCGTGTCTTAAATAATAGGAGGTGTAAGTATGTTTGCAATCATCGAAACAGGTGGTAAACAGGTAAAAGTTGAAGAAGGTCAATCAATCTTCGTTGAAAAATTAGAAGTTGAAGAAGGCGCTGAATTCACGTTTGACAAAGTACTTTTTGTTGGAGGCGACAGCGCTAAAGTTGGAGTTCCTACAGTTGAAGGTGCTACTGTTACAGCTACAGTTGAAAAGCATGGACGCGGTAAAAAGATTAACGTTATCAAGTTCAAACGCAGAAAAAACTACAGCCGTAAACAAGGTCATCGTCAGCCTTATACTAAATTAACAATCGGCAAAATCAACGCGTAATGATTAATGTTATCGTTGCCCGTAACAGTGAGAAACATATTACCGGATTTACGATGGACGGACACGCGGACTTTGATGTTCACGGAAAAGATCTCGTATGTGCAGGTGCTTCGGCAGTTGTATTCGGCAGTGTGAACGCAGTATTTGCGCTTACTGATTACGAGCCGGCCATAGATATGGCCGAAGAAGGTGGATATTTAAGTGTTAAGCTTGAAGATACATCTGATGACAGAGTTCAATTGATTTTGGAAACAATGATTGTGTCATTAAAAACTATTGAATCAGAATATAGCGAATTTATAAAAATTGAACATGAGTGAGGTGTATTGAATGTTAAAATTAAACTTACAGTTCTTCGCATCGAAAAAAGGGGTTGGGTCGACTAGAAACGGTCGTGACTCTGAATCAAAACGCCTTGGTGCCAAAAGACAAGATGGACAATTCGTAACAGGCGGATCTATTTTATTCCGTCAGCGCGGTACTAAAATTCACCCTGGTGAAAACGTAGGACGCGGCGGAGATGACACGCTATTCGCGAAAATCGACGGTGTTGTTAAATTCGAACGTGTCGGACGCGACAAAAAACGTGTTTCTGTATATCAGGAAGCAAAATAATAATTTTGTGGCATCAGCTTCTGCTGATGTCTTTTTTTATGAATGTTATAATTAAAAATAAAGAATCTTACATGGAGGTGAGTGTTATGTTTATAGATTACGTATCCGTCCACTTGAAAGCAGGTAACGGCGGTAACGGTCTGGTAGCATACCGCAGAGAGAAATATATTCCGATGGGCGGGCCATCCGGCGGAGACGGCGGTAACGGTGCAGATATTATTATGGAAGTAGATGAAGGCTTAAGAACTTTAATGGACTTCAGATTCCAGCGTCACTTTAAAGCATCCCACGGAGAAAATGGAATGAATTCTAATATGCACGGTAAAAACAGTGCGCCATTAGTATTAAAAGTGCCGCCCGGCACCATAGTTAAAAACTCGGAGAATGGCGAAACGCTTGCCGATCTGATTGAACACGGCCAGCAGGCGGTAATCGCTAAAGGCGGGCGCGGCGGGCGCGGCAACTCCCGCTTTGCTACAAGCCGCAACCCGGCACCGGACTTTGCGGAAAACGGGGAGCCAGGTCATGAGCTCGAAGTCACAATGGAACTTAAAATGATGGCGGATGTCGGTATTGTCGGTTTTCCAAGTGTCGGTAAGTCAACCCTGCTTGGTACTGTATCAAAGGCGAAACCGAAAGTCGGAGATTATCACTTCACTACACTGCAGCCGAACCTCGGCGTGGCACAGACAAAAGATGGAAGAACCTTTGTCATGGCTGATATGCCGGGACTTATTGAAGGCGCATCAGGCGGGACAGGGCTTGGTCATCAGTTCCTCCGTCATATCGAAAGAACAAAAGTGCTCGTGCACGTAGTGGACATTTCTGAAACTGACGGCAGAGATGCTGTTGAAGATTACAAAACTATCCGTCGGGAAATGGCGATGTTCAACGAAGAACTCCTCGAGCGTCCGGAAGTTATCGCTTTAAATAAAGTGGAGTTAATCGATCACGATGAAGAAATAATTAATAACTTTATAGACGGCATTGATTCGGAGAGTGAAATTGTACAAATTTCAGCAGCAACGGGTGAAAATATCGATGCGCTTCTATATAAAGTGGCAGATCTGCTTGAAGAACAGCCGGTTGTTAAAGAAGAGATTGAGACGGAAAGCCGCGTTGTATACCGTCATGAAAAAGATCCTGATAAATTTGAAATTACACGTGATGATGACGGCGCCTATGTTGTATCAGGCGCAGCAATTGAACGTCTGTTCATGATGACAGACTTTAACCGCGAAGCTGCAGTACGCAGATTCGCAAGACAAATGCGCACGATGGGTATCGATGATGCACTCCGCGACCGCGGTATACAGGCTGGAAATATTGTGCGTATTTTAGGCGGAGAGTTTGAATTTGTAGAATAGGTGATCATAAATGTACCAGTATATAAAAGGTAAGCTGACGGAAGTCAAACCAGCTGGAGCGACTGTGGAGACAGGCGGTATCGGGTATTTGCTGCTCGTACCAAATCCGTTCCGGCTTGAACGCTATATCAATACGGATGTAACGATTTTTACAGAGCTCATAGTAAGAGACGATGCACATACGCTGTACGGCTTTACCAGTGAGAGTGAAAAATCAATGTTTAAATCCCTCTTGAAAGTGACAGGGATTGGTCCTAAAAGTGCCTTGGCTATACTTGCTGCAGCAACGCCGAATGAAATAATCAATGCAATAGAACGGGAAGATAATGCTTTTATGCAGAAATTCCCGGGCATCGGGAAAAAAAGTGCCAGCCAGATTATTCTCGACTTAAAAGGCAAGCTGAAGCCGGATGAAACAGCGGATCCTGCTGAAACAGCAGCAGCAGCTGCTGCAGATTCTGTATACGTCGATGAGGCACTGCTCGCGCTTGAAGTTCTTGGCTACTCGAAACGTGAGCTGACACGCATCGAGAAGAAACTTGCAAAAGAAAATATCAGTTCTGTTGACGAAGCAGTGAAGCTTGGACTTAAACTATTACTAAATTAAACGGGGTGAAGTAATGGATGAACGTATTTTGGATGAGCATGAGCACGATGATGAAGCGTCGCTCGAATTATCGCTCCGGCCGGCAAAATTGCAGCAGTACATCGGACAGGATGCGCTTAAAAATAATTTAAGCGTGTTTATCGAGGCGGCAAGAATGCGTGAAGAAGCGCTGGATCATGTAATTCTGCATGGTCCGCCGGGGCTCGGTAAAACGACGCTTGCCAATATTATCGCTGCTGAAATGAACGTTAATATTAAGACGACATCCGGGCCGGCGGTTGAACGAGCCGGTGACCTCGCTGCGATTTTATCCAGTTTAGAACCGGGTGATGTGCTCTTTATCGATGAAATTCACAGACTGCCGCGTTTCGTTGAAGAAATTTTATATTCCGCCATGGAAGATTTCTTTATCGATGTGGTCATCGGTCAGGGCGATGAAGCGAGAAGTATCAGAATCGATTTGCCGCCGTTTACTTTAGTCGGCGCAACGACCCGTTTCGGAAGTCTTTCAGCACCGCTCAGAGACCGTTTCGGGGTACAGCTCAGACTGCAGTATTACGACCTTGACAGCCTGAAGCTGATTATCGAACGGACAGCGGATATTTTTGAAGTGGCGATTCCGGAAAACAGTCTGGACGAGCTCGCGAGAAGATCACGCGGCACGCCGAGAATAGCAAACAGACTGCTCCGGCGCGTCAGAGACTTTTCAATGGTTAAAGGTGAAGAAGCAATTACACTGGATACTACGAATTATGCACTTAAAGTGCTGGAGGTCGATCCGGAAGGCCTCGAACCGGTTGACCATAAAATTATGCGGACCATTATCGGTACATACGGAGGCGGTCCCGTCGGCCTCGAAACCGTTGCAGTATCCATCGGCGAAGAAGTCGTGACACTGAATGATGTATATGAACCGTATTTAATCCAGCGCGGATTTTTGGAACGGACACCAAGAGGGCGTAAAGCCACAGCGAAATCATTTGAATATTTTAAAAATATTGATTTGACTTAAGCTGGTTTAGGAGGAAACACATGAAGTTAGAAGAATTTGATTTTCATCTGCCTGAAAACTTAATTGCGCAGACACCGTTAAAAGAACGAACTAATTCAAGGCTGCTTGCTGTTAATAAGACGACAGGCGAGTTGACCGACAAACATTTTTACGATGTCGCGGATTATTTTAATCCGGGGGATGTACTCGTATTAAATGATACGAAAGTACTGCCTGCAAGACTGTTTGGCATCAAAGAAGAAACAGGCGCAAAAATTGAAATGCTGCTCTTAAAACCGCTTGACGGCGGATACGAAGTACTCATCCGTCCGGCGAAAAAAATCAGTATAGGTACGAGGATTAATTTTGGAGAAGGTAAGCTCGTTGCGGAATGCACAGCGAAATTCGAAGAAGGTATTCATCATATGAAGCTGATTTACGACGGCATTCTGGAACAGGTTCTGGATGAACTCGGTGAAATGCCGCTGCCGCCGTATATTAAAGAAAAACTCGATGATAAAGACCGTTACCAGACTGTCTTTGCACGGGAATCGGGTTCAGCTGCAGCACCGACAGCAGGGCTGCACTTTACCGAGACACTGCTGAAAGAGATTCAGGATAAAGGTGTTGAAATTGTTTATATTACTCTGCATGTCGGCCTCGGAACTTTCCGTCCGGTCGCAGCAGAAACGATTGAAGACCATAAAATGCACAGCGAGTTCTATACGATGACAGCTGATGCGGCAGAAAAACTGAACCGGGCTAAAGATGCCGGCGGTAAAATTATCAGCGTCGGTACGACGAGTACCCGTACGCTCGAAACTATTATGCATGAGCACGGCGAATTTAAAGAAGCCTCCGGATTTACAGATATTTTTATTTACCCGGGCTTTATTTACAAGGCGGTGGACGTCTTGATAACGAACTTCCATCTGCCTAAATCTTCGCTGGTCATGCTGGTCAGCGCATTCAGTTCGAGAGAACATATTTTAAATGCATACGCCCACGCAGTCGACTCGGAATACCGTTTCTTCTCGTTCGGCGATGCGATGATTTTATATTAAAGAGGTGACTACTTTGGCAATTCGCTATGAACATATTAAAACGTGCAAACAGACCGGTGCGCGTCTCGGCAAGCTCCATACACCGCACGGTGTTATCGATACACCGATTTTCATGCCGGTCGGCACGCTCGCAACTGTCAAAACGATGTCTCCGGAAGAGCTTGCTGATATCGGTTCGCAGATTATTTTATCGAACACGTATCACTTATGGCTGCGTCCAGGAAATGACATTGTTAAAGAAGCCGGCGGCCTCCATAAGTTCATGAACTGGGACAAGCCGATTCTGACAGACTCAGGCGGTTTTCAGGTATTCAGCCTGAGCCACCGCCGTAAAATTACAGAAGAAGGCGTCCACTTCCGCAGCCATCTCGACGGCTCTAAATTGTTTTTAGGTCCGGAAGGCGCGATGGATATTCAGCACGACCTCGGCTCTGACATTATGATGAGCTTTGACGAATGTGCAGCGATTCCTTCGACCCACGATTACGTTAAGCAGTCAGTTGAACGCACGACGCGCTGGGCTGACCGCGGTCTCAACCATCATATTAAAAAAGGACACGATAAACACCAGGCGCTCTTTGGCATCGTCCAGGGCGGGGAATATAAAGACCTCCGCGAACAGAGTGCGAAGGATTTAGTAGCAATGGACTTCCCGGGCTATTCCATCGGCGGCTTATCTGTTGGAGAACCGAAACCTGTAATGTACAGAGTGCTTGAAGAAACCGTGAACCTGCTGCCGGAAGATAAACCGAGATATTTAATGGGCATCGGTTCGCCGGATGCTCTGATCGAAGGTGTTATCCGCGGGGTCGACATGTTTGACTGTGTACTGCCGACGCGTATTGCACGAAACGGAACAACGATGACTTCCGAAGGGCGTGTTGTCGTTAAAAATAAAAAATTCGAACGCGATTTTACACCGCTGGATCCGAATTGCGACTGCTATACTTGTAAAAACTACACACGTGCCTATCTCAGACATTTATTTAAAGCAAATGAGATACTCGGATTGAGACTTACTACTTATCATAATCTTTATTTTCTGTTAAACTTGATGGAAGATGTTCGAACTGCAATCTTAAATGATAATTTATTGGATTTTAAAGAAGCATTTTTCGAATCTTATGGATTGAATACTGAAAATCCGAAAAATTTCTAAGCAGGAGGAAATTGCGCAATGGAATTACTCGTAACTTTCGCACCGATAATCGTTTTAGTTTTAGTTATGTATTTCCTAATGATCCGCCCGGCTCAAAAGAGACAAAAAGCGGTACAGGAAATGCAGGCTGGACTGCAAAAAGGCGATGAAGTCATTACAATCGGCGGTTTGCATGGTACTGTAGAGTCTTTCGACCAGAAGCACATGTACTTACGTACTGATGAGTCGGCAGTTCTTAAATTTGACCGTGTCGCTCTAAAAGAAGTTGTAAAATAAATACAAAAACCTAAGTCGGCATTCGTCGGCTTTTTTATTTATCTTTGTAATTTTTAACGTTATAATTAACTCACTGTAAAAACTAGAGGTGTCAACGTGAAAAAGAAATCCAGTAAATTAATTATTGCACTGATGATTGTTGTTGTACTGTTTACAACAATCGCCTTAACGCTTAAAGATGTATTAAATAACGTCAATCTCGGCCTGGATCTCCAGGGCGGTTTTGAAGTTCTATATCAGGTCGAACCTCTTGAAGAAGGAGATACGATTGATGACAGCGCAGTCCGGAGCACAGCTTCGACCCTTGATTCAAGAGTCAACGTGCTCGGTGTGTCGGAACCGAATATACAAATTGAAGATAATAACAGAATCCGGGTGCAGCTTGCCGGTGTCGATGACCAGCAGGAAGCAAGGGAGCTTTTAAGCACCCAGGCTGAACTGACAATTCGCGACGTCGACGATAATGTACTGCTGTCCGGCAAAGACTTAGTCCAGGGCGGTGCGTCTCAGGATTATGATGAGATGAACAATGCCATGGTGTCTTTAGAACTGCGTGACAGCAATAAGTTTAAAGAAGTGACTGAAGAAATTTCACAGCGTCCTTCGGGTGAAAACCTGATGGTAATCTGGATGGATTTCACAGAAGGTGAAGATTCATTTCTAGAGGAAGTGCAAAAAGAAAATCCGAAATTTATCTCTGCACCGACGGTGTCACAGCCGATTAATTCGACTGATGTAATGATTTCAGGCGGCTTTGAAGGCCAGGAGGGCGTCGAACGTGCACAAAATATTTCAGCGCTTCTTAACTCAGGTTCGCTGCCAGTAAAACTCGACGAAGTATACTCTACTTCTGTCGGCGCGCAGTTCGGTGAGCAGGCGCTCGATGAAACTGTTACAGCTGGTCTGATTGGTATTGGGCTTGTATTTCTGTTCATGCTGGTATTCTACAGAATACCAGGTTTTATTGCGGTAATTACACTCAGTGTGTATATATTCCTGACACTGGGCGGTTTTAATGCGATCAGCGGTGTACTGACCTTGCCGGGTATTGCGGCTCTGATATTAGGTGTCGGTATGGCTGTGGATGCAAATATAATTCTGTACGAAAGAATAAAAGATGAACTGCGTATCGGCCGCAGTTTAAAACAGGCATATAAAAAAGCGGCATCATCTTCTTTATGGACCATTATTGATGCTAACCTGACAACTTTAATTGCTGCTGTAGTCCTGTTTATTTTTGGTACGAGCAGCGTTAAAGGATTTGCAACTATGCTCATGCTCTCAATTTTAATGAGCTTTGTTACGGCGGTATTCTTAACGCGGGTGATTATGTCCCTGATTGTTCAGTCGAATTATGCTTATAACAAAAAAGGCTGGTTCGGGGTAAATGCGAAAAGTATTCATAATATCTCTGAAGGTAAAGAGATTGAAGATTTAAGTACCCCATGGGACCGTTTTAATTTCGTTAAGCATGCGAATAAATTTTTTGCCTTCAGTGCTTTACTCGTCGCGGCAGGACTAATTATTCTCTTTGTATTTAAGCTGAATCTTGGAATCGACTTTACAAGCGGTACAAGAGCAGATATTGTGACAGACGGCACGGCGGCAGTTGAAGAAGTCGAAAGTGAGCTTGATAGCCTCGGTATTCCTCCGGAAAACCTGACAGTCTCGGGACCGGATACAATTGTTGCCCGCTACGGTACTGATCTGTCGCAGCAGGAAGTGACTGAGATGCAGACACACTTTAATGAAATGTACGGCAATGAACCTATGATCAGCACAGTCAGTCCGGTTATCGGCCAGGAACTTGCACAGAATGCAATTATTGCACTGATTATCGCTTCTGTCGGTATTATTATTTATGCTTCAATCCGGTTCGAATGGCGTATGGCGCTGCCTGCTGTGCTGGCTCTCTTGCATGACGTGCTGATTATCTTTGCAGTATTTTCTGTCTTCCGCATCGAAGTGGATATTACTATAATCGCTGCAGTACTGACCGTTGTCGGTTATTCGATTAACGACACGATTGTGACCATGGACAGAATTCGTGAAAACAATCGGAAAATTAAAGTGTTCAGAAGCGAAGAAGAGATTAATATTGTCATTAACCGGTCATTAAGACAGACAGCAACACGCTCAATCAATACAGTGCTGACTGTTTTAATCGTGATTATCTTCTTAGTCTTCTTCGGTGCATCGTCGATATTCAACTTCTCGCTGGCCTTGTTTATCGGTCTGATGAGCGGTGTATATTCATCGTTCTTCATTGCAATCCAGCTGTGGGGTGTCTTAAAACGCAGACAGCTTAGAAAATCAGGCGGAGAAATTGTTGTCTATACTGAGAAAGCTAAAAATGATGATAAAGTGGTAGTATAATAATAGTAAATTCAAAACGTCCGGGTGCGCCTGGGCGTTTTTTAAAAAGGTGATAATTATGTTTACATCAAAATATACATGGCAGGTGCGGGAACGCACTGAACAGTTAAGCGAGGATATTAAAAAAGAATATAAATTGAATCATCTGGAAGTAACCTTGCTTGAAAACCGGGGTTATAATACACAGGAGCAGGTGGATGATATTCTGGCGCCGTCAGAGTATAACTGGCAGTATATGCCAAATATTAATGAAGCGGCAGCAATGATTAAAAAACATCTGGACGCGGAGTCCCGAATTTTAATTTACGGCGACTATGATGCGGACGGGATAACCAGCACCGCGATTTTATACGACGCGCTGAGAGCTGAAAATGAAAATGTTTTTTATTTTATCCCGAACAGAATGGAACACGGCTACGGTCCGAACTACGATTTCTTTGAATTCGAAGTCGTCGGGAATACAGATCTTGTGATTACGGTTGACAACGGTGTCGCAGCAGCAAAGGAAATCGCACTGCTCCGTGAAAATAATATCGATACAGTGATTATAGATCACCACGCTTTTGCAGATGAAATTCCGGATGCAGTGATCGTTCATGCCGGTTATCCGGAAAGTAAATATCCTTTCCAGGAACTTGCGGGTGTCGGTGCTGCTTACAAGGTTATCCAGGCTCTTCGTCTCGCTAAAGATGAATATCTCGGACTTGTCGCTATAGGCACAGTCGCAGATATCGTCTCGATGACGGATGAGAATAAATTTCTCGTAACAAGAGGACTCGCTGAACTGAATCAGAAGACGCCGCTCGGTTTATCAACATTATTAAAAATGAGCAATCATACAGGAATAATAGACGAAGAGACAATCGGTTTTACTATTGCACCGAGGTTAAATGCGACAGGGAGAATGGACGAAGCGTCAATTGGTGTGGAACTGTTACTGGCGGATGATGAGAACCGTGCATATGAAATTGCCTCCGGCATTGAAGAACTGAATACCGAGAGAAAAGCACTGGTTGAAACGATTTATAAAGAAGCGGCCGAACAGGTCGATGAAAGTAACGAAATTAATATTGTCGCGGGCGATGACTGGCATCAGGGTGTACTCGGCATTGTGGCATCGAGACTCGTCGACAGGTTCGGCAAGCCTGCGATTGTTATGAGCAGTGATTTTGATGTGTATAAAGGTTCGGCACGTTCAATTGAAGGTATTGATCTCCTCGGTGTTCTGAAAAAATATCCAGATTATTTCAATACGCTTGGCGGTCATTCGCAGGCGCTCGGCTTATCGATCTACGAAGACTCTCTTGATGAATTTAAAAAAACAATAACCGGATATTTTAATGAGCTGAATCTTAACTTAAAACCTGTTCAGTATATTGATTATAAGGTGACGGGTGACAATTTAACGCTGAAAGATTTTGAACGCATCAGAAGATTAAAACCTTTTGGCAAGGATTTTAATACCCCGGTATTTATGATTGCGAATCAGACAGTTAAGAGTATCCGTCAGGTCGGCAAAGACTTATCGCATATTAAAATTACGCTGCAGGAGCTGGATATCGATATTATCGGCTTTAAATTCGGTTTTCTTCACAGCGAAGTGCAGAGCGGCGACAAAATCAGTTTAATAGGCAGGCTGAATATTAACGACTTTAATCATAAGCGCACACTGCAGATGGTCCTGATGGATGCGCGTATTGACGATTTGCAGATTATTGATATGCGTGCTAAAAACGAGCAGGATTTTTCGCTTATTAAAAGCGATGATCTGTTCGTCACGAGCGAAGGTAATGACGGCAAAGAAAATTACTTTACGTACGGGGACCCGCTGCCTATTGCGGTGGATACTGTAGTGCTGCGGGATATTCCTTATGATCTTGAGGAGCTGAAGACAACACTGAAAGGGCTGCAGGCTTCTAAAATTATCGTAATCTTCAACGATAAAAATGAACTGTTTTTTGAAGGGCTGCCGTCGAAACAGCTGATTGAACAGACAGATGAAATTATTATGAATGCGAAGAACGGGGCAATAGATTTATCTATCCATGCGCCACATCTTGCAAAAAGAATAGGCACTTCGATGAGAAATTTAAAAATTATTACCGATATTTTAGCTGATTTGTCACGAATCCGCCTCGAAAATGGTATAGTATATAAGGATGAAGTACAGAGCGGGATCAATATAGAAAACAGTCAATATTTAAAACGCTTAACTACTAAAATTGAAGCCGAGGCAAAACTGAAAATGTCTTCCGGCCAAAATATGAAAGATTATTTACGTACATTAATTACAGCGTAAATTGGAGGAAATTATGGATTTAAAACAGTATGTATCAGAAGTTGAAAACTGGCCGAAAGAAGGTGTCAGTTTTAAAGACATCACTACGATAATGGATAACGGCCCCGCATATAAATATGCAACGGATCAGATTGTAGAGTACGCTGCAGCGAAGGATGTTGACATTGTTGTCGGACCTGAAGCACGCGGATTTATTATCGGCTGCCCGGTTGCTTACAGTATGGGTATCGGTTTTGCACCGGTGCGCAAAAAAGGTAAATTGCCGCGCGAGGTACTGGAATACGAATACGATCTCGAATATGGTACAAATGCACTGACGATGCATAAGGATGCTATCAAGCCGGGACAGCGTGTCCTCATTACAGATGACCTGCTCGCTACCGGCGGTACGATTATGGCGACAATTAAACTGATTGAAGAGATGGGCGGCATTGTAGCCGGAATCGCTTTCCTGATCGAGCTTAAATATTTAAATGGAATGGAATTGCTCGATGGTTATGATACAATTTCATTAATCACTTATGAAAGTTAAGAAAAGCCTGTAAATACAGGCTTTTTTCTATAGGTCTTGTTTCTTTAGACATTTATTTGTAGTATTATTATTTTATATCTAAATTTTCGGAAGGGTGGCGTGACCATGAATAAGGAATACCCGTATGAAGCACAAGATGTTTTTAATATGTGTAGTGAATATCTCGATGACAGCGATTTGCAGATGATAAAAAAAGCATACGAGCTGGCACGTGAAGCACATGAGGGACAGTTCCGTAAAAATGGTCTGCCGTATATCGCACACCCTGTACAGGTTGCAGGAATTTTAGCAGAGCTGAAACTCGATGCACCGACTATTGTCGCAGGATTTCTGCATGATGTCGTTGAAGATACTCAGTATACATATGATGATTTAATCAGTATGTTTAATGAAGAAGTGGCAATTATTGTAGACGGTGTGACTAAACTTGAAAAAGTAAAATACCGCTCCCATCAGGAGCAGCAGGCTGAAAATCACCGCAAACTGTTTATCGCTATAGCGAAAGATATCCGCGTAATATTAGTAAAACTTGCCGACCGCCTCCATAACATGCGGACACTGAAAGCAATGCCTGAAGAAAAACAGGTGCGTATTTCGCGGGAGACGCTTGAAATATATGCGCCGCTGGCCCACCGCCTCGGTATTTCAAGCATTAAGTGGGAACTTGAGGACACAGCACTCAGATACATAGAACCGGGACAGTATTTCCGTATTGTCAGCCTGATGAAAAAGAAACGCAGTGAACGGGAAAATGTTATTGATGAAGCAATCAAAAAAATAGATTCGGAACTTGACTCGAGTTCGATAGAGCATAATTTATCCGGCCGCCCGAAACATATCTACAGTATTTATAAGAAAATGCAGAAGCAGTCGAAGCAGTTCGAACAGATATTTGATCTGCTTGCCATTCGCGTACTGGTCAACGATGTGCGGGATTGTTATGCGGCGCTCGGAATTATTCATACAATCTGGCGCCCGATGCCTGGCAGATTTAAAGATTATATCGCCATGCCGAAGCCGAATATGTACCAATCGCTTCACACGACTGTAGTCGGACCAAACGGCGATCCGCTGGAGATTCAAATCCGCACCCATGAAATGCATGAGATTGCAGAACATGGTGTAGCCGCGCACTGGGCCTATAAAGAAGGTGTCGATGCGAACAAAGCATCACTTGATGCAAGGCTTGACTGGTTTAAAGATATCGTCGGCAATGAAACCGATAATCCCGATGCAGAAGAATTTATGGCGGCGCTGAAAACAGACCTTCTCAGCGACAAGGTATATGTCTTTACACCGGATGGCGATGTTATTGAACTCCCTCAGGGAGCGATTCCGATTGATTTTGCCTACCAGGTTCACTCCGAAGTAGGGAATAAGATGGTCGGTGCCAAAGTGAATGGTAAAATCGTACCAATTGACCATGAGCTTGAAACCGGCGATATTCTCGAAATCAGAACGAGCAAGCAGTCATACGGACCGAGCATCGACTGGCTGAAAATGGTCAAAACATCCAGTGCCCGCAATAAAATCCGGTCTTTCTTCAAGAAGCAGGACCGCAAAGTAAACATTGAAAAAGGCCGGCAAGCTGTTGAGCTTGAAATAAAAGCGCGCGGTTATAATCCGGATGATGTAATTCAGGATGATAATGTGTCAGGTGTGCTCGAACGCTATAATCTGCACGATGAAGATGATCTGTTTGCGATGATCGGTTTCGGCGGAGTTACAGCAAACCAGGTGACAAACCGTCTGCTTGAGAAAATTAAAGAAGCTGAACAAAAATCGAATCAGATTGAAGAAATCGACCGCACACATCATTATAAAGAAATAACAACTGAATCCGGCGTATATGTCGAAGGCATGGATAATATGCTGATTAACCTGTCTAAATGCTGCAATCCGATTCCAGGGGACGATATTATCGGTTATATAACGAAAGGACACGGCGTCAAAGTCCACGTCGTTACCTGTCCGAATATTATCCATGAAACCGAGCGTCTGATCGATGTCGAATGGGTCGGCAATAAAAATGTAGATAAGAGATATCAGGTGGATCTCGAAATTACAGGCTACGACCGCAACGGTCTTGTAAATGAAATTTTAAACTTAATTTCCAGCCTGAAAGTCCCGATTACACGTGTGAATGGCTTAGCTGATGAAACAAAACAGGCGAGAGTGAGTTTATCTATTATGGTTCCGAATAAGCACGAATTGTATCGTGCAGTCGACAGAATTAAACAACTAAAAGATATATACAGCGTTGAACGCGTATTTAAGTGAGGTATAAGAGATGAAAATCATTTTACAGAAAGTTTCCCACGCGCTGGTTGCCAACAACGAAATGTATAATGAGATTAACGACGGCTACTGCTTACTGGTGGGCGTCAGTAAAACATCTACAGAGGAAGATGCACGCGTCCTTGCAAGAAAGATTGCGAATGCCCGTATTTTTGAAGATCAGGAAGGCAAGATTAATTTATCGATTAAAGAAGTCGGCGGCGAAATTTTAAGTGTGTCCCAGTTCACTCTGTATGCCTCCACCCTGAAAGGCAATCGTCCAAGTTTCACAGAAGCAGCTTCCGGTGAAGATGCAAGAACACTTTACAAGGTCTTCAATGAAGCGCTGCGCGAACACGACCTTGTTGTAAAAGAAGGGTTTTTCGGGGAACATATGGACGTAAGGCTGATTAACGATGGACCAATCACTATTATTTACGAAGCCCGGGATGGTAAAATCATCTGATGGATTCAATTAAAGCAATCTTCAAAAAATCGGCTGATGCAATCGGCTATTTCCTGAAATATAAAAAGCATCTGTATATTAAACCGCTCTTTTTTATCATTATTGCGCTCGGTATTGTCCTGCTGTCGGTTTATGTATATAAAAATGTTATACATGAACCGGAAGAATTAATTACGATGGACTTTTCAGAAGCCGATGATGAAGTGAGCTACGATTTCAGCGGCACGACAGTTGCCCTCGATCCCGGACACGGCGGCGAAGATCCCGGTGCACCGAGTAAATATGGCGAAAATGAAGACACAATTGTCTACTCAATTGCCTCTATGCTTGAGCAATCCCTCACAGAAGCAGGGGCAAAAGTCATTATGACCCGCGGCGCAGATGAAACCGTGAGTCTCGATGACCGTAAAGTCGAGGCGGATTTATTTATCAGCCTGCACAGCGACGCTTTTGATGACCCTGCGATTTCAGGCTTTACGACCTTTTATACTTATCCAAACCAGGAAGCCTTCGGTGAACATTTAAATGCAGCGCTTGACGAGCATTCGCTGCTGTTTAACCGCGGCAATCAGGTCATGCAGTACCAGGTCGTCTGGCAGCTTGATTATCCCGGAGTTTTAATTGAACTCGGTTACCTGAGTAATGAGTTTGATGATTATATATTAAATCAGGAAGATTATCAGGACGAAATGGTCACAGCTATTATGGAAGGTATCGACAGTTATTTAAAGCGATAGCTTGACAAAGATAAAAAATCTGACTATTATAAAGAGAATAATTCAACTTAATACCTTTACTTCATGGCGAAGAGAATATCTATAATGAGGCACAGAGAAATTCACCCAGGCTGAAAGTGAATGCTCCAAATGATATTTGCCGACACTTTGCTAAAGAAGCTGTATATACAGCGGTCACAGCCGTTATCTGTTGATAGAGCACTTTTGTGCTGAACTTAGGGTGGCACCACGACCATTTCGTCCCTTATACCGTTTCCCGGTATAAGGGATTTTATTTTTTATAAAAAATTCAGGAGTGATGATAATGATACAGGTACCGAGAGGAACACAGGATATATTACCGGAAGAATCTTATAAATGGCAGTATATTGAGAAAAAACTGCACGAGATTGCAAAGAATTATAATTATGAAGAAATCCGTACACCGATGTTTGAATCAACAGACCTTTTTGTCCGGGCAGTCGGCGGCTCTACTGATATTGTGAATAAGGAAATGTATACATTTAAAGATAAGGGCGACCGCAGTCTGACGCTTCGTCCAGAAGGAACGGCGCCTGTTGTGCGCAGTTATATTGAAAATAAAATGCAGCACAACGTTGAGCAGCCGGTGAAGCTTTTTTACCTGGCACCGATGTTCCGCTATGAACGCAAGCAGAAAGGGCGCTACCGCCAGTTCGTTCAGTTCGGTGTTGAAGCAATCGGGGTTGAAGACCCGCTGATCGATGTGGAAGTCTTGAGTATGCTTATGAATATTTACCAGTCCTTCGGCCTTAAAAACCTGAAGCTTGTAATTAACTCAATCGGTGATATCGAGAGCCGCAACGAATACAATAAAGCGCTGGTTGAACACTTTTCACCGCGCATCGATGAATTCTGCAATGACTGCCAGACACGTATTAATACGAATCCGATGCGCATTCTCGACTGTAAGGTAGACCGAGATCACGAGCTCGTTAAAACAGCACCGCGCATGTATGATTATTTAAACGATGAGTCAAAAGCTTACTTTGAAACTGTTAAAGCGAAACTGGATAAACTTAATATTAATTATGAAGTGGATTATAATCTGGTGCGCGGTCTAGATTACTATACGCACACAGCTTTTGAGCTGATGAGCGATGCCGAAGGTTTCGGTGCTATTACGACTCTGTGCGGCGGCGGACGTTACAACGGACTGCTCGAGATGATGGACGGGCCGGATAAATCCGGAATCGGTTTTGCACTCAGCATCGAACGTCTGCTGCTTGCCCTTGAAGCTGAAGGGATTGAAATTCCGAAAGCCAAAGGCATCGATCTTTATATCTGCACTATGACTGATAAAGCACGGAATGCTGCAGGAACGCTGCTCCACAAACTGCGCAGCCGCAACATCAGTGCGGATATGGATTATGAAAACCGTAAATTGAAAGCACAGATGAAAGATGCTGACAGAAAGAACGCCCAGTATACTATTGTGCTCGGTGAAGATGAGCTTGACAGCCGTCAGGCCGACTTGAAAAATATGGAGACGGGTGAAACCATTAAATTATCGTTCGACGATATAATTAATACACTGGAGGAATTGTAGATGACAAGAATATATTCTAATGAAGTTACACTTGATACAGCAGGCGAAACAGTTCATCTGCAAGGCTGGGTGCAGAAGCGCCGCGACCTTGGCGGACTGATTTTTATCGACTTAAGAGATAAGAACGGTCTGATTCAGGTCGTCTTTAACCCGGACGTTTCCAAGGAAGCACTGAAGATTGCCGATAAAATCCGTACCGAGTATGTTGTGGATATTAAAGGTACAGTTAAAAATCGCGATGAAAAACAAGTAAATAAAAATATAGCATCCGGCGAAATTGAAGTTTATGCAGAAGAAATTGAGATTCTGGCTAAAGCAAAAACACCGCCTTTCCAAGTAAGCGATGATAATATCAATGAAGATACGCGTCTGAAATACCGCTATATTGATTTGCGCCGTCCGAAACTGCAAAATATATTAAAAACGCGGTCTATAATTAATAAAGCGGTCAGAGACTTTTTAGCGGAAGAAGACTTTATGGATATTGAAACGCCTGTGCTGTCAAAATCGACACCGGAAGGCGCGCGCGACTATTTAGTGCCGTCGCGTGTCCACCCGGGAGAGTTTTACGCGCTGCCGCAGTCTCCGCAAATCTACAAGCAGCTGTTAATGCTTTCCGGCATGGAGCGTTACTATCAGATTGTTAAATGTTTCCGCGATGAAGACCTCCGTGCTGACAGACAGCCGGAATTCACACAGATAGATATTGAAAAATCTTTTACTGACCAGGAAGACATTATCGATATGAACGAGCGTCTGATTCAGTATGTAATGAAGACGGTAAAAGGGCTTGATATCCCAGCACCTTTCCCGCGTATTACGTATGAAGATGCAATGGCGCGCTACGGTGTGGATAAGCCGGATACGCGCTTTAATCTCGAGCTGCAGAATTTAAACGAGTTCAGCAGCACTGCTGATTTTAAAGTATTTAAAGCAGCTGTTGAGGCCGGCGGTTCTGTGAAAGCCATCGTTGTGCCTGGCGCAGCGCCGGATTATTCACGTAAGGATATCGATAAGCTGGAAGCATTCGTTAAAAACTACGGAGCTAAGGGACTCGCCTGGATGAAAGTAAATGAAGAAGGCATGCAGGGACCGATTGCGAAGTTCTTTGATGACGGCAAGAAGCAGGAATTGACGGAGACTTTATCGTTAAATACTGATGACCTCGTCTTATTTGTTGCAGATAAAGATTCAGTTGTACATGCCGCTCTCGGCAATCTGCGCAACAAGCTCGGCAAGGACTTAGGTTTAGTCGACAAAGATCAGTTTAACTTTATCTGGGTGACCGATTGGCCGTTATTCGAATACGATGAAGACCTCGGCCGCTATTTTGCAGCGCACCATCCGTTCACATCACCGAAGCGTGAAGATATTGATAAACTTGAAACTGCACCTCATGAAGTGAAAGCCAATGCTTACGATATCGTCTTGAATGGTTATGAACTCGGCGGCGGCTCAATCCGCATCAGCGATGCCGAGCTGCAGGAGAGAATGTTCAGAGCGCTCGGTTTCACAGATGAAGAACGCGACAGCCAGTTCGGCTTCCTGATTGAAGCCTTCCAGTACGGTGCGCCGCCGCATGGCGGGATTGCATACGGTCTTGACCGTTTTGTAATGCTCCTGACGGGTTCGGATAATATCCGCGACGTTATCGCGTTCCCTAAAACACAAAATGCGAGTGATTTAATGATGGATGCACCTTCGGATGTATCCAGAGAACAGTTAAAAGAACTGCATATAGACGTAGAAGTTGAAAAAGACTAGAAGAATTGGTTAAACTGAGATTGTACAATCTCAGTTTATTTTTTTATATACAAGGAGGTTCATATGCAGTCATTTCTTGATCCTGAAGCACCATTGGTGCAAATCGGCGATCTTAATCATGTAATTTATCTGGCCGGCATCTTTGTTATTTTGTTTATGCTGTTTAAGTTTCGTTATCAGATTAAAGGAAATCCCAAAACGGCAATGCTCGGTATACTGATTTTTGCTATTGTTCAGCGAATCATCAGCGGCAGCTATTATATTTTAGCTGATGAGTTTACAGTAACAGATTCACTGCCTCTTCACATCTGCAGAGTAGTGTGCTATTTAATCATTTTTCAATATTTTGCTGAACAGAAGTGGCTGGATCAGATAATTTTCTATTTTGGCTTGTTTGCATATGCCTCTTTCATATACCCCGTCGGTATTTCACCGGCACTTCATATGCTGGGTCTGTCATTTTTCATGCTGCACAGCTTGATAATCGTCTATCCGCTTATCAGGTATTTTACGAAGGGATTTGTGCCTTTATTAAAAGGTGCACTTCAGTCGACGGTTTTATTTGTAGTTTATTTAACCAGCATGCAGCTGTTGAATAATGCAATCGGCAGCAATTATTTTTATACTGAAGAACGGCCGTTTCTGCACGACTTAAGCGAGCCTGTTTACTTTTTTTTGAATATGTTCGGCATTGGAATCGGTTTTGTTATCGTTGCCTTACTTATTCATCTGGTAATTAATTATATTAAACATAAGACAGAAAAACCTAAAAATAAAAAAGAAAAAACACTGGTGTAGTCCAGTGTTTTTTCTTATATTTACCAGAGTTTAAAACCTTTGGCTCCCGGTATGTTTTCAGTAAACATTTGCGTAACAGGAACTGTATAAGCAATCAGAATCAGGAAAATTGTAATAATGATAAGCAATCTCCAGTTTTCCACCCATTTAACAACCGGCTCCTCCTGGTCCATGAACATTGCGACAGGAAATTCCTCCGGATCGTTTACTTTTGGCCCGGTAGTCAGTTTTAAGAACAGCAGTATTGCAATAATGATAGCGATAAACAGGAAGGAGCCGCCTACGGCCTGCATCACCTGGTAAGTTATCCATTCAGAAGCAATGTCAGCTCCGCCGTATTCTGAAAATGCAGAACGTCTCGGTGCGCCGCGAAGGCCTGCCCAGTGCATGGCAAGAGACATAATACCCATGCCGAGTGCCCATGTATAAGCAAGGAACAGCCCGAGTCTATTGGCGATTTTATCAATTTTTCTGCCTGTTATGTGAGGCAGCAGGAACAGCATGGCAGCAAAGTAAGTCAGAATAACAGGAGCGCCGACAGTAATATGGAAGTGTCCGACAATCCATATTGTGTTATGCACCAGCTGATTCATTTGACCGGAAGCATTAATAATACCGCCAAGTCCGCCCGGAATGAAAAACAGCATGCCGATAAAAACCAGTACAAAACGTGCGTCGGTCCACGGCAGCTTTTTAAACCAGTCGAGCAGGCCGCGGGCGCCCTGTTTGCGTCCGTAGGTTTCAAAGACGGCAAACATGCTGAAGGCTGTCATTAGTGACGGCACGATAACCATAAAGGTCAGAACAACCTGCAGACCTTTCCAGAATGCATCGATGCCGGGGTCCACAAGCTGGTGGTGAATACCGACTGGAATACTGAAGAATAAAAACAGTACGAAAGCTAAACGTGCCAGGTTATCAGAGAAACCTTTCGTTCCGAGCACTTTCGGTATCACAGCATACCAGACCATATAAGCAGGCAGGAGCCAGAAGTAAACGAGCGGATGACCAAAATACCAGAAAAGCGTACGGCTCAGCGAAATGTTAATCGTTTCAACCCAGCCGAGTGACCACGGAATAAACTGAAACAGCACCGTTGCAGCGACACCGATAGTACAAACAATCCACATGACATTGTTAATTGCTGTCATATAACTTAAGAGCGGTGTTTTCTGTCCTTTATTTTCTTTTCGCCATCTGAAGTATCTCATCAGCTGGCCGGCAACTGAAATCCATGTGCCGACGATGACGAGGGCAAGGCCGATATAGTGGACAGCATGCGCCTGAAGCGGTGCATAGAATGTATACAGCACACTCGCTTCATTTAAAGCAATCATTGCCGCGGACATTAAAGTCCCGGCTGTCATGACCCAGAAGCCCGTCCAGCCGAGTCTCAGTTCTGAAGTGCTGAATGAGCCGGCAGTTCTTGACAGCGCTGCAATCTGGAAACCCATTATAAAGAAAAATGTCATAACAAGAGCAAGAATTACACCATGCAGCGTGAGGAGCTGGTAATAGCCGATGCCAAAAGGCAATTCGAACTGCCCCGACCGGACGAGAGTCTGCAGAAGTCCGGCAGTCCCTCCGATTAATAGGGCAAATGAAACCCAAATCATGTTCGCGAGCACGAGTTTACTGTCTTTTTTATCTACTTTTGTTTTACTTGAAAAAATCTCTGAGCCGGTATAGTTACTCATTAGCAATACCTCCATTTACAACTTTCAGTGTCGATGTCATATCGGTATGACCGACACCGCAATACTCATTGCAGACAATGAGATGTTCACCGGGCTCATCAAAGGTCATTTCATATGTAGAAATGAGCCCCGGTTCAGCGATCATATTAACGTTCGTTCCGACGACCTGGAAACCGTGAACGACATCTGGACTCGTCACGTGAATTTTTACAGTAGAACCTGCAGGGATTTCAACTTCTCCCGGTTCGTACATAAAAGCGCTGGCAAGAAAATATAAATCATAATCGTGATCGCCGTCTGTGGCCTCCTTAAGCCCCGGTTCACTGAAGCGGGCATCTTCCCGGACATGTTCGGGATTAATCGTTTCGATGCCGCTCGCAGCAGGCGTGTGTCCGCCGTGAACAGCTGAAATACCTAAAATAATTAAAAATACTGCAAGTGAAGCTGTTCCAAGTGAAATCCATATTTTTTCGTATTTATGCATTTAATAGCTTACATCCTTTCCATAAATAATATAAATGCGCCGAACCAGCTTAAAAGCATCAATCCGCCAATCGCCATTACCATCATAAAAGTGCCGCGCAAATCAAGCTTATGATGATTATCTTCATTGTGTTTTTCTTCTTTTTTAATTTTATCCTTTTCTTCAGACATGATTTCACCTTCTTTTCTCTCATTTTTATATACATAAATTGTAGAATATATTTGTTTATAAAAAAGTGATAAATATCACACTTTGTGATAATATTTAATAAAATGAGGGAGGCGGAAAATGATTGATCAAGCCATTTTTTATCCGGAACATCTCATCAGTCTGATCGAAGAAAGCGGGAGCAGGATCACCTTTAAAAAAAGTGAGTTCATATATCATCCGGGCGATCCGACCGCTTACATTTATTTGATTCAAAAAGGACAGGTTTTTATCAGCAGAATGCAGGAAGAAGGGGCGGAGCTTGCGACAAACCTGCTGAGTGAAAAAGGAATATTTGGTGCGGTGACCTTATTTTGCGGGCCGAAGGCACATAATACATCAGCCAGAGCAAAGACAGATGTTGCACTTTTCCGGCTGTCTCAAAAAGAGTTTGAAAAAATCATTATGGACAATGAAGATGTGAAGATGGAGTGGATGCGCTGGATGGAAATAGACAGGCAGCGCGCGGTAACGAAAATTCGTGATAATGTGATGTACGGTAAACTCGGCGCGCTGTGTTCGAATTTAATCAGGCTGTCGAATTCGTTTGGCGAAACTGTGCCGGGCGGCATAAGGATTACGGTGAAAGTAACCAATCAGGAACTCGGTATCATGTCCGGCACATCGAGAGAAGTTGTTAACCGTCTTCTCGGTGACTTGAAAAAACAGGGGATTATATCTGTGGAAAACAAAATTATTACAATTCACGACATCGATAAACTGCGGCATATGATTAACTGTGAAAATTGTCATATAGACGTCTGCCAAATATTTTAAAGCGCTTTCAAGCTTTTTGGTTTACATCTCAAAAATATGTGGTATTATTATATTAATAGAAATTCCTGAAGAGTTCGTGATGTGTTGACTTATATTTTGACCTAACACTTTTTTTATCGGGAGCCTAATTGGTTTTCCTTCAAAAAACAAGCCTATGTACTAAGTAGGACGTTTGGAGTTGGAAACAGGGCACCCACCTGCAAATAGCAGGCCAAAATAATCAACTATAACACACGGCTTACGTTGGGTATTTCGGTAGTCACCAAGTTTACTTGGTGGCTATTTTTTGTCTTTTTTAGACTTGGGAAGTCCTGCGCGCCACCGAATCTGAGAGAATGCCGTTCTTTGACTGACTAAATCATTTACTCGGTCAAAGAACCCCTTTTTTCCGAGTCTCCCACAGACTGTTTATATAAAAGCACCACAAGACAGCAAAAAGCCACCCGCACATTGCAAGTGGGGTGGCTGATTCAAGCTATTTTTTCCTGCCGTAATCGGTGTCTTTGTTCATTTTCTTCAAATTATGATAGGTCTCGTTGAGCGACGCTTCGTATTTGCTGATGCCGTCATCTTTATAGTAGCGCTGATTAACCAGCGTGTCAGGCAGGTACTGCTGGGCGACGACGTGATTTGGATAATTGTGCGGGTATTTGTAGCCGACAGCATTTCCGAGTTCTTTCGCGCCTTTGTAGTGGCCGTCGCGCAGATGTCTCGGTACGGCACCGCCGCGGCCTTTACGTACGTCGGATAAGGCGCTGTCTATACTCGATATTGCTGTATTTGACTTCGGCGACAGAGCGAGTTCTATGACTGCCTGAGATAAAGGGATTCGCGCTTCCGGGAATCCTAATCGTTCTGCGCTTATAATGGCATCGAGTGTACGCGAAGCGATGTTCGGATTCGCAAGCGAGACATCTTCATAGCTGATGACGAGCAGCCGGCGCGCAATTGTAACGAGATCTCCTGCTTCAATCAAACGTGCTAAGTAGTGAAGGGAAGCGTCAACGTCGCTGCCGCGGATGGACTTCTGCAGTCCGCTCATCACGTCGTAATGCATATCGCCGTCCTTATCGTGCAGAAAGGCGGATTTCTGCATGCAGTCGAGAGCATCCTTCAGAGTAATTTTAATGACGCCGTCTTCATCCGCATCAGTGCTTAAGGCTGCGAGTTCCAGAGCATTTAAAGCGCTTCGGACATCGCCGTGTGCCGATGTAACAAAGTGTTCAACAGCGTCGTCGGCGATTTCGATATTGTATTCGCCGAGCCCGCGGTCTTTATCTTCTAAAGCGCGATGCAAGCCAGTTTTAATATCTTCAGTACTAAGCGGTTCCAGTTCAAAAATCTGGGTTCTCGAGCGGATGGCGGGGTTAATCGCGTGATATGGATTGGATGTCGTTGCCCCGATTAAAATAATCGTTCCTTTTTCAAGGTGGGGAAGGAGGAAGTCCTGCTTCGCCTTGTCGAGGCGGTGGATTTCATCCAGGAGGAGGATGACACTGCCGCTCATTTTACCTTCTTCTGCGACAATCTGCATATCTTTCTTCGTATCCGTCACGGCATTCAAGGTACGGAACTTGTATTTAGTAGAACCTGCGATGGCACTGACGATACTGGTCTTGCCGATGCCCGGAGGACCGTACAGTATCATTGAAGAAAGTCTTTTGGCATCGACCATGCGCCTGATAATACCGCCTTTAGCAACGAGATGCTCCTGACCGAGCACTTCGTCGATTGATGCCGGTCTCATGCGGTAGCTTAATGGTTGTTTATTCATAGTATTTCACCTTATTTTAAAAGATATGTTATATTTAATTATAATATAAAAACTAGATGAACTAAAATTATTGAGGTGTAAGAATGAAAATATCCACTCGCGGAAGATATGGTTTATATTTTATGCTGACGCTTGCGAAAGACTACGGCGTTAAAAAGCGCAGTGTAAAATCTGTCGCTACAGAACGCGATATCAGCGATTTGTATTTAGAGCAGATTGTTGCGAATTTAAAAAAAGATGGTCTCGTTAAAAGTACAAGAGGTGCCTACGGCGGCTATGAGCTGAACTATGCTCCTGATGAAATCACAGTCGGGCAGGTATTCAGCGCTGTTGAAGAAAATATTATGATTGTCGATGCCGACAGCCACGAAACTAAAAATGAAAGTTTCTTATGGAAACGTATCAGAGATGCGGTAAATGATGTACTGGACCACACAACATTGCACGATATCGTTGACAATGATACCGATGAATTTGACGGCTATATGTTTTATATTTAACTTTAATTCCTTACTGAATTAAAAAATAAACAATGCACCTGAATCTGATTGATTCAGGTGCATTGTTTTTAAAACCGCCCGGATTTAACAATTGACCAGAGCAGCCAGATAAACATGCCCATCGCAAATATCGCAGCGATTTCTATAATCGGAATTCTGAATATAATACTGCCTTCACCAAGTATCGCAGAACCGACGATTAAGCCGACCATGACAATACTGAAGGCGAGCAGGACGATACTGAACGACAGACGGTTAATCACTCTGTCGAGATGTTTCGAAAACTGTGAACGGCCCTTAACATCTATTTCAATCGGCAGGTTCTGATTCTTCAGACCCTTCGAGAACTGATGTACATTTTCTGTGACTTCTCTTAATTCACTGCCGAGCTGCTGAATTTCATCTATTTGGAAATTCAGCAGATTTTTCGGATTGTAACGTTCGAGAAGCAAAGCTTTGCCGAATGGTTCCGCGACATCCATAATGCTGAAATCAGGATCCAGCTGACTGACGATACTTTCTAGTGTCAAAAGCGTTTTCGCAAGGATAGTGAAGTCCTGCGGCAGTTTGATTTTATACTTATTGGCAATACCGAACAGATCATTTACTGCATCGCTGAAATTAAGTTTTGAGAGCGGTACATCGTAATACTTATCGCGCATAATTTCAGCTTCGCGGTTTAAATCCCGCATGGATACATCGCTCGGCACGACACCCATTTTAACAATTGCTTTAACGACGCCGTCTGAATCTTTCCGCATCAGAGAAATGAGCAGGGAACCGAAATTAATTTTCAGGTCGCTGGTCAGCCGGCCGATCATACCGAAATCCAAAAAGACAAGCGTGCCGTCTCTGAGGACGCTCACGTTACCGGGATGAGGGTCGCCATGGAAGTATCCTTCTTCAAAAATCTGCTGGAAAATCGCTCTCGCGAGTGTCTCGGCAAGATCGCTTCTGTCGATATTCAGCTTATCCAGTTCGTCAAAATGATTCACGGGAATGCCTTTAATAAAGTCCATTACCATGACATTTTTTGTCGAATATTCCCAGTAGATTTCAGGGATCTTTATTTTATTGTCATTTTTGTGAGTCTTGCCGATGCGTTCGACATTGCGCGCTTCAATCGTATAATCGAGCTCATTAATCAGTGCATCGGAGAATTCTTCAATCATATCCGTAACCTGGTAGTTTCTCGCCCATTCAAGATTGGACTCCGCGAGCACGGCAAGATGACGGAGGATTTCAAGATCGGTACGGACTGTCTTTTCTATATTTGCGCGCTGAACCTTAACGGCGACATCTTCACCGGTATGCAGCATGGCCCGGTGAACCTGGCCGATTGAAGCAGAGCCGACAGGCGTATCATCAAAAATCATAAAGAGTTCATCAATCGGTGCCTCTAATGATTCTTCAATTAATTTCCGGGCTTCAGCTGCCGGGAACGGCGCCACGTGACTTTGGAGTTTCTCGAGTTCCTTGATCAGGTCAGGCGGAAGCAGATCCCCTCTCGTTGAGGCAATCTGGCCAAGTTTAATAAACGTCGTTCCCATCTCTTCGATAAAAATACGGATTCTTTCCGCATAAGTCTTTTCGAGAACTTCATCGTTCTGCTGGCGCAGCAAAATACGCTTAGGCAGCGAGATCACACGGTCGAGACCGATTTCTTCTATGAGAAAGCCAAGCCCGCTTTTGGAAAACTGCATAGCAATTTCCCGGTAGCGGTTAATATAATTTACTCGTGTCTGAAGACTCATAAGCCGGTCACTCCTAAAATTTAAATACTATGTCCATTATAGATGTGCGCGTATTTTAGTTAAAGGATAATCCCTCAGAAAAACTCTTTGAATAATGCTCTGATTGACGGTTCGTGATCATTCGTTTGAATTGCGAACATCATACTGTACTCTGTAGACCCCTGATTCATCATCCGGATATTCACTTTTTCTTCAGCAAGAGCAGCGGTGACGCGGCTGACGATACCGACTTGACGGGCCATACCGAGTCCGACGATAAAGAGCAGACTTAAATCTTCTTCGACTTCAATCCATTCAGGTTCAAGCTGGAGGTCGATTTCCTCGATGATTTTATCCAGTGAATTATTATTTTCGAACTGGTTTGAGCGCATAATAATAGAAATATCATCGATACCGGATGGCATATGTTCATAAGAAATCTGATAGTCTTCAAGTATTTGCAAAATACGGCGTGTAAAACCGATCTCTTTATTCAGTAAGTATTTGTGCAGTGAAATAGAAGTGAATCCTTCGTCACAGCTGAAGCCGATAACTGGAATGTCTGGATTAAGTTTACGTTCCGGCACAATTTTAGTGCCTTCAATATGCGGCTCATTAGTATTTCTGATCATCACAGGGATTTTTTCCTGATACAGCGGTTCGAGCGCCTCATCATGAAAAATGCCGAAACCGGCATAAGCCAGTTCACGCATTTCGCGGTAGGTAATTTCTTCGATTTTGTAAGGCTCTTCGATAATACCCGGGTGGGCTGCGTAGATGTGTGATGCATCTGTGTAATTTTCATAAATATCCGCTCGAATGCCGCGTGCAATAATTGCTCCGGTTATATCTGAACCTCCGCGTGCAAATGTTACGATATTGCCGTTGTCTGCAATTCCGTAAAAGCCCGGAATAACGAGGACATCTTCAGGATAATCTTTTAACTTGTTAATTTCATTGTACGATGAAGGAAGAAGACGGGCATTGGCAGGCGTGTTTGTAACTCTAATGCCGGCTTCTTCAGGAGAAACGTATTTGGCACTGATCCCGAGCGAATTAAAATAGGCACTGATCAGCTGGGCATTAAAATCCTCTCCGCGTGACTTTAAGGCATCGAGCAAGTAATCGTTGTCTTCAATCGTATTCAAATAATCTCTTAAAATACTTTCGAAATTATCGAGCAGAGATGAATCGATAGATAATTCCTCGACAATTGATTTGTAGCGCATCAGAATTTCAGTCAAAGCCTCTTCAGTATCTAGACCTGCAATTTTGTTTGTGCAGAGTGCAATCAGCATATCGGTAACTTTAACATCGTCATCGCAGCGTTTTCCGGGCGCACTGACCACAATCGTTTTAATATCTTTATCATTCTGTACAATGGATGCGACTTTCTTGATTTGTGTTGCATTAGATAGGGAACTTCCACCAAATTTAGCTACTTTCATATTTAACACCTTTTTTTATATTAGTTTTAGGGTCTTATAATACATGAAAAGTTTAGAAAAGTGTAGAGTTTTCAGAATAATACCTTGAATTTTTTTCAGAAGCACTCTAATATGAGTATTCATACTATTTAATATTGGAGGTCACTATGGATAAGAAGATTGCTTTACTCGGCATGGGCACCGTTGGCAGCGGTGTCGTTAATTTATTGCGAGAAAACGAAGATTTGATACATTCATCGTCAGGGGTGCGCTTTACAATTACCCATATTCTGGTTTCAGACATGGTGAAAACGAGAACGGCTGATGTGTCAGGTATTCGGGTGACCGATGATATTACTGAAATTGAAAATGCAGATATCGATCTTGCTGTCGAAGTAATGGGCGGAATTGACAGTACGAAAGATATTATCAATAAATTTTTAAAGCGCGGTATTCCGGTAGTGACGGCGAACAAGGATATGCTCGCTGTGCATATCGATGAACTGGAGGAAACGGCATCAGAGAACTCTGCAGCCTTATATTACGAGGCGGCTGTCGCCGGCGGTATTCCGATTATTCA
The DNA here is from genome assembly GCF_003387165.1 of Jeotgalicoccus halotolerans. GTDB lineage: Bacteria > Bacillota > Bacilli > Staphylococcales > Salinicoccaceae > Jeotgalicoccus > Jeotgalicoccus halotolerans. The sequence goes on along the minus strand of NZ_QUMW01000009.1, from coordinate 549,371 downwards.
TACTCTGCAGCACAGTTTAAATGCCAACAGGATTTCAAAAGTTATGGGTATATTAAACGGCACGACAAATTATATTTTATCGAAAATGACATTTGACGGCTGGGACTATAACGATGCCTTAAAAGACGCACAGGCAATCGGCTACGCCGAAGCAGATCCGACAGCGGACGTCGAAGGAATTGATGCAGCACGTAAAACACTGCTGCTCGCAAGGCTCGCTTTTAATAAAAAGTTCACGCTCGACCAGGTGAATTTAAATGGTATTACGAACGTGGATATTAAAGATATAAAATTGGCTGAAAGTGCAGGATTAACATTAAAACTGCTCGGTGTAGCAGAAGATCTCGAAGATAAATACAATCTTTCGGTTGAACCGATTTTTGTCGATACAAAGCATCAGCTGGCGAATGTGCACTATGAGAAAAATGCAGTATTCGTCAATGGCAATATGATCGGCGAAGCGATGTTTTACGGCCCGGGTGCAGGCAGTTATGAGACTGCATCAGCTGTAGTCAGCGATATGATTAACAGTGCGGTAATTACAGCGAAAGCGAAAAATATACCTGAAGAAAAAGGCGAACCGGCAACAGAGCTGCCGGACAGTGCTTATTATTTAAGATTTAACGGATCGCTGTCTGAAGCGGAATCATATTTATCATCACAGGATATTCAGTTTGAAGTTATAAGTACAAAAGAATCTGCTTTAAAAACCTTAAAAATAAGCGCAGATGCACTGCAAAAAATTCAAAATACATTGGCACCCGCTGCAGTGTATAAAATAAATGGAGCTGAATAATTATGACTTGGCAAGGTGTCTTAAAAGAATATAAAGAATATTTACCAGTAAATGAAAACACACCCGAATTGACTTTGTATGAAGGTAACACTCCATTAATCAAGTTAGAGAAACTGTCTGAAGAACTCGGCATAGAACTGCATGCCAAGTTTGAAGGCTTAAATCCGACAGGGTCATTTAAAGACCGCGGCATGGTGCTGGCTGTTGCAAAAGCGAAGGAAGAAGGAGCGCATACGGTAATTTGTGCGTCTACAGGAAATACTTCCGCTGCGGCTTCTGCCTACGCTGCTCGCGCCGGTTTAAATTCAATCGTTGTGCTGCCTGAAGGGAAAGTGGCAGTAGGCAAAGTAACACAGGCTATGATGTCCGGCGCTAAAACAGTGACAATTGAAGGGAACTTTGATGATGCACTGAAAATTGTACGTAAGATATCCGAAGACAACGACGGCATTGAGCTCGTAAATTCATTGAATCCTTACCGCATCGAATGCCAGAAAACAGCATCCTTTGAAGTGATTGATGCCTTAGGCAAAGCGCCGGATTACTTATGTATTCCTGTCGGCAATGCAGCAAATATCGCAGCCTACTGGAAAGGTTTTAAAGAATATAACGAGAAAAAAGGGACGTCGCTGCCGAAAATGTACGGCTTCGAAGCCGAAGGCGCAGCGGCCATCGTTAAAAATAAAGTGATTGAAAATCCGGAAACGGTCGGTACTGCCATCCGTATCGGAAATCCTGCCAGCTGGGATAAGGCAGCGGCTGCCCGGGATGAGTCCGGCGGTAAAATTGATTCCGTAACTGATGAAGAAATACTGTCTGCTTATAAACGCGTCGCGTCAACTGAAGGTGTCTTCTGTGAACCGGGGTCTGCTGCATCACTTGCAGGTGTGCTTAAATCGGTTGAAAACGGCAGCATACAAAAAGGTTCCACAGTCGTAACTGTCTTAACAGGAAACGGTCTGAAAGACCCTGACACGGCGATGGAAGTCGCACTCGACCAGCCGAAAAAACTGCCGCTCGATGAAGGAAAAATAGTCGAGTACATTGAAAGCTTAGAGCAGTAAGATGGCTGATTTATCGTTAAAAATACCAGCTTCCAGTGCCAATCTCGGCCTGGGATTTGACTCAATCGGCGTTGCAATTAACAAGTTTTTATATATAGAAGCGACACTTGCGGATTCCTTCAAAGTGTCGTTTAAAGACTTTGCACTGTATGTACTGCCGTCAGATGAAACGAATTTAGTATTCACAACAGCGCGCTCCATTGCAGAAAAATACAATAAAGAACTGCCGGCCCTGCATATTGAAATGCAAAGTGAAATTCCGCTGTCCCACGGACTCGGCTCGTCATCGAGTGCTATTGTCGCAGGAATTGAACTTGCTGATTATTTTCTGGAACTTAATTTAACCGACTATGATAAAGTACTGCTCGGCTGTGAAATAGAAGGGCACCCGGATAATGTCGGACCGTGCATAACGGGCGGAGCATTCGTTGGTTTTTATCAGCAGGGAGAACTTTTTTACTATCATTTAAATCTGGATAATATCGGTTTGATTGTGAGTGTACCTGAGTATGAAATAAATACTGAAGAGGCGCGTGACGTCCTGCCGAATGCCTACACAAGAAGCGAAGCGGTCGCACAGAACGCGCTTGCCAATGTAATGATTCTTGCTTTGCATAATAAAGATTACAGATTGATGGGGGAGCTGATGATGAAAGACAGTTTCCACGAACCCTACCGTCAGCCGCTGATAAAAGAATTTAATGATATTAAAACTGCAGCGCTTGAGGCGGGTGCACTTGCAACTGTTATCAGCGGTGCAGGCCCGACAGTGCTGACGCTGGCGGAGGAAGACGTGCTTGAAGCAGTGCTCACAAAGCTGCAGGAAGTACAGGATGTGCACCACGAGATTGTGAGTGTGTATACTAAAGCGGGAGTTTAAGAACTGTTTAACAGGGAAAAGTGATATTAGTTAAATTTCTATGGAAAAGGACTGATATCATGGCTTGGAGTATGCAGGATTATCCCGATTCACTGAAGAACTTCGATAAACTTGAACGAAAGAAAATTATCGATATAGCGAATGCGCTCTTAGACAGCGGCTACAGCGAAGAACGCGCGGTGCCGATTGCAACATCCGAAGGTAAAGAATGGTATAAAAATGCATCTGAAAAAGAACTGAAAGAATTTGAAAAAGAAGGTAATCCGTCGAAAAATGATTCACACGAGACCGACAGCGCGAATCCCGATCTGCTTGATGAAAATGTTATCGTGAAATACGATGACAACACTGAAGAATGGACGGTTAAATCTGTTAAAGCGAAACGTGCGGCTGGCACTTACAAATATAAAAATGAAGCAGTTGAGCGCGCAGAAGAAATCGCAGATAACAAAGGTTCGAAAGTCGTGAAGTATACAAAAGATGGAAAAAAAGAATAGGATTAATTTGATGAGGGGCTGATAATCAGCCCCTTTTTTTCGGCCTTGGTGCGGCCTTGGAAGGGTGGAGGAGGTCCGAGTACTACGGTGAATCCGCGATGTACTTAAAACTATTCTCATACTTCCGCATACACCTCCCAAAATACAAAAAGCAGAATACCCTCAATAGGCAATTCTGCTGGTAAATACAATCTTTATTCTATTTCTGCGTTATATTCTTTCACCGCTTCTTCAAACAAATCATAAGATTTCAGTAAAGCATCCATATCGTAAATATAAGCCGCCGCGATAATTTCATCGATATCGAATTCCTGCTGGAAGTCTTTCAGCTGCTGAAATGCGTCTTCTTTAGTTCCGAAGAACTGCAGCGGGAACTGGGTATTAATTGCGTGTTCTTCACGCGGTGACCAGATGCCATCCATAGAATCTACAGGCGGCTGCAGCAGCATGCGCGAACTTCTGAATAAACTGAGAACATTCATATAGTGTGTCGTTGCTAAATATTCTGCCTGCGCTTTTGTATCAGCTAAAATCACATTGTTTGAGACCATTTTATAAGGTTTTGACAGCTGCTTGCTCGGTTTAAAGTTATTTTCATAAATTGAAAATGCTTCTTTCATCTGTGCCGGCGCAAAGTGTGCTGCAAAGGCATAAGGCAGTCCAAGACTTGCTGCGATATATGCTGAGTCCGTTGACGAGCCGAGTACATAGATTGGAATATGCGTATTATTTCCCGGATAAGCAACGAGGGAAGTGCCGGAATTCGATAAATATCTCTGCAGCTCTTCAATTTCATCTTTAAATGAAAATACACCATCGTGATTATTGCGGCGGATAGCATTTGCCGTCAGCATATCAGTACCCGGTGCACGTCCGAGTCCGAGATCCAGACGGTCGCCGAAAATTGCATATAGTGTCCCGAATTCTTCAGCGACAATATACGGTGAATGGTTTGGCAGCATTACTCCGCCGCTGCCGACACGCAGATGTTCCGTATTCTGAAGTATGTGCTGAATCAGCTGGCGCGTTGCACTGGAAGCGATGGATACCATATTATGATGCTCCGATATCCAGTAGCGCTGATAACTTGAACCGTCCACGTGCTTGGCGAGGGTGATCATATCTTCAAATGCACCGGTTGCATTTGAGCCTTCACGAACGGGTACTAAATTCAGTACTGAAATATTAATTTTTTTAGTCATCTTGAAACCTCCAGGTAATTTATCTATCATCTAGTATTGTCTTATAATCAAGCAGAAAAGTATAAATATCTGCCTGAACATGGTAAAATCTATAAGAATTAAAAGTAGATGATGGGTAGGGATAACATGTCAATTTATGTGGATTATGCAGCCACGACTCCTATAGATGAAGAAATTTTAAAAAGTATGCTCAATTCGGCGGATAAATTCGGCAATCCGTCAAGTATTCACCGTATCGGCAAGGAAGCCAAAGCGTTTTACGAAGCATCCCGTAAAAATATAGCGAAACGCCTCAATGCACATCCGGATGAAATAGTGTTTACCGGCAGTGCTACCGAAGCCAATAATATGGTAATTCGCGGGACAGCGGATTATTATGAGAGACCGCATATCATCACAACAGCTGTAGAACATGCTTCTGTTAAAGAAACATATCAGGATTTCGAGGATACGTGTGATGTTACTTATTTAAGCGTCGACAAAGATGGCCGGATCGATATCGATGAACTGAAAGATGCACTGACTGAAGAAACGAAACTCGTCTCGATTATTATGGTCAACAACGAAACGGGTACTGTTCAGCCGATGGCAGACATCAAAGAGGTTCTAAAAGACAGCGGAGCGCTGCTGCATATCGATGCAGTGCAGGCCTTTAAACAGCTGCCGGTCGATACAGAAACACTGAACTGCGACTTCCTGACGCTGAGCGGTCATAAACTGCATGCGCCAAAAGGAATTGGTGTACTGTATGTGAGACGCAACACCCATCTGAAAAGATTGATTACGGGCGGTTCGCAGGAACGGGAACGCCGTGCAGGAACAGAAAATACTTTATACGCCTACGCGATGATGAAAGCAGTCGAAAAAGCAGACGAAAACCGCGAGGAAAATACAAAAGTGCTGCGATCATTAAAAGAAACACTGCTTAAGGAACTAGAGCAGCAGGAAGTACCGTTTGAAGTGAACGGTGACGTTACTACACAGACAAACCATATTGTTAATTTGTACTTTCCCTGGACTACTTCCGAATATCTGTTAACTGCGCTGGATATGGCGGGTATATACGCCTCCGGCGGATCGGCATGCAATGCAGGAACTGTTCAGCCGTCGCATGTCATTGAAGCAATGTACAATGAAGACCGTGCGAGAAGTTCTATCCGTTTCAGCTTTGGTGAACAGCTGACTGAAGACGACATGAAATATATCGCGGAAAAACTTAAAACTATATACACAAAACTCGGTAAGAACGGGTTTATATAATTATTTAGAGTAAAGAAAGGAAGTATTTTAATGACGAATAAAGACACGACAGTTGTTGTTGGAATGAGCGGAGGCGTCGATTCTTCAGTAACGGCAAAACTGCTCCTAGAGGAAGGCTACAACGTCGTCGGAATTTTTATGAAAAACTGGGATGATACGGATGAGTTTGGAGTATGTACTGCGACAAATGATTACGAAGATGTAAGGCTCGTTGCAGAGGAAATCGGCATTCCGTATTACTCAGTTAACTTTGAGAAGGAGTATCATGACCGCGTATTCCAGTATTTTCTTGATGAATACAAAAAAGGCCGCACACCGAACCCGGACGTTATGTGCAATAAAGAAATTAAATTTAAAGCATTTTTAGACCATGCGATGAAGCTCGGGGCGGATTATGTTGCAACCGGTCACTATGCGCGTGTGATTCACGATGATGACGGGGTAACGATGCTCCGCGGTGTCGATAACAACAAGGATCAGACCTACTTTTTAAATCAGCTGACAACAGAACAACTGTCGAAAGTTCTGTTCCCGCTCGGCCATCTGGAAAAACCGGAAGTACGTGAGCTCGCACATAAATACGATTTGGCAACAAAAGATAAAAAAGATTCGACAGGAATCTGTTTTATCGGCGAAAGAGACTTTAAGGAGTTTTTAAGCAATTACCTGCCGGCGAACCCGGGACGCATGATCAACATGGATACCGGTGTGGACAAAGGCAAGCACGACGGCCTTATGTATTACACAATCGGTCAGCGTCAGGGACTCGGTATCGGCGGGGACGGCGGACCGTATTTCGTAGCAGGAAAAAATCTTGAAACTAACGAATTATATGTAGTGCAGGGAGATAATCATGAAGCTTTGATTTCCACAAGTCTTCTGGCAAGCGATGTGAACTTTATCAACCCTGCAGCAGATACTTTCGAATGTACTGCGAAATTCAGATACCGTCAAAAAGATGTGCCGGTCACTGTTAAAGTAACGGGCGATGATCAGATTGAAGTGTCATACGAGAGCGCAAGTGCAGTAACTCCGGGTCAGGCTGTTGTTTTATACGACGGAGACAAAGTTATTGGCGGTGCGACAATCGATAAAGTATTCCGCAATGGTGAAGCACTGGAGTACCTTGCGTAATGTTTGATTATCAAAAATATATTGAAGCAGGAGAACACGAGAAAGCACTGGAATTGATTTTTAAAACGATTGATGAAAACCCGCAAGACGAAACCCATTATATTAATGGAGCGGTAGTTCTCGGCGGTATTGGTAAAATAGAGGAAGCGGAACGCTTCCTGCAGCAGGCGCTGGTGCTGAAGCCGGACAGTTTCAGCGCGGGCTACACGCTTGGAAATCTGTACTTTAATGCTGAACGCTATAAAGAAGCACTTACCTTGTATTTAAGCGTTTATGATAAACATTATGAAGACGGCGATTTAAATTTTATGATTGCACGTTCCTATATGAATACAGATAATTTTGCAATGAGTATCCCGTTTTTTGAGGCTGCGTATAACAAAAAACCTGAAGATACAGATATCAATTTTGAATACGGCTTAACATTGTGCCAGCTGGAACAGTACGAACCGGCTGTAAAATTGCTGACATCCGTGACAGAGGTACAGAATCACGCAGATGCGGAGTACAACCTCGGTCTCGCCGTTTATATGAAAGATGAAGATTCAAAAACGGCGCAAAAACACTTTAGACGTGCTGTTGACATACAGCCTGACCATCATCTTGCGCAGCATGCTCTGCAAAAATTTAAAGAATTGGAGTAGATCATTATGACATCTGATGCACAGACATCTATCTATGATGAACTTTATATTATCGGTGATGTGGACCGTGTAATTTTTATGAGTGCAGATACGCGGTTTCATGTTCTGCGTGTCAATGTCTCAAAGACGAACACCCAATTTAAAGATGATGCAATTGTTACCGGCCATTTTCATGATATCCAGGAAACAGAGAGTTATAAATTTACAGGCAAGGTGACGCAGCATGCCCGTTTCGGCGAGCAGTTCAGCGCTACTGAATTTAAAAAAGAAATCCCGAATACGAGCCACGGCCTGGTGCAGTATTTCTCGAGCGATAAATTTCCGGGTGTCGGCGAGAAGACGGCTGAAAAAATTGTCGATGCACTGGGCCTCGATGCGCTCAGCAAAATTGTAAAAGATGATAATGCATTAAATGAAGTCAGAGGGCTGACAAAAGCTAAAAAACTGCAGATTACTGAAACTGTCCGCAGTTCAAATGTGGCAGATGAAGCTTATCTCCTGATGATTAAATTGAATATCGAACCGTCAAAACGTTCAAAAATTATCGATACATACAAGGAAGATACCTTAAATGTTCTCGAGAACCATCCGTATCAGCTCGTCAGTGATATATTCGGCATCGGCTTTAAAAAAGCTGACCAGATAGCGCTTAACGCAGGTATAGAACCGGATGATCCGGAACGTCTTGTTGCGGGTGTGATGCACACACTGAATGATGAAATTACGAGCATTGGCCACACTTATATCATGCATGAAGAACTAAAGGAAAAAACGCTCGAGCGGCTGAATACATCCGGTATATATTTCAGGGGCGATGATGTAGCCGTTGCAGCAGAGCAGCTGGCACTGAATAAAAAACTTGTTATTACAGAAGACAGAGTCACGCTGCCGAATATTTATTATTCAGAACATAAAGCTGCCGAGAAAGTAAGCAGTATTCTCGCGCATAATCCTGATGAGCTTGATTTAGAACATGCTAAAGATGTCATCAGCGGTATTGAGAAAACGCTGTCGATTGATTATAACGACAAGCAGCGCCATGCAATCTTAAATGCGCTGACAGAAAAAGTATCGATTATTACCGGCGGGCCGGGGACCGGTAAAACTACGATAGTTAAAGGGATTATTACCTTGTATCAGGAAATCTTTGAATATGAAGATTACGATTCATATGAACCGAAAAACTATCCGGTCAAACTCGTCGCCCCCACGGGACGGGCGTCTAAGCGGATGGCCGACACTTCCGGTATTGAAGCGAGTACGATTCACAGGCTGATTGGCTGGGGTCAGGATACGGCAGTCGACGATATTATCGACAACGAAATTGATGCGGAATTGATTATCGTGGATGAAATGTCGATGGTGGATACCTGGCTGTTTTATCAGTTTATCCAGAACGTTATGCCTCATACAAAGCTCGTCTTTGTCGGCGACAGTGCACAGCTGCCGTCGGTCGGTCCGGGAACTGTCTTTAAAGATTTAATCGGTTCCGGGACAATTAAAACGACTGTACTCGATACTGTCTACCGCCAGGGTGAAGGATCTTCAATTGTCAAACTGGCCTATGATATCGACAAAGGCGTACCGATGGATATAAACGATAAATTTAAAGACCGACTTTTTATTCCAGCAGGAACAAATCAAATTGCCGATGTAGTCGATACAGTAGTATCCAAAGCTGTAAAAAAAGGATATGACATGCGGGATATTCAGGTGCTGGCACCGATCTACAGAGGGCCGGCAGGAATTAATATTTTAAATCAGCTTCTGCAGAAAATTTTAAATCCTGAGTCTGAGGACAAAACAGAACTCGAGTTCGGCGACAAAATTTTCCGGACGGGAGATAAAGTCATTCAGCTGATTAACCGGACAGAAGATAATATCTTTAACGGCGACTCCGGTATTATCGACGGTATCTACTTTAAAAATACGGATGATGTAGATAAAGATACGCTCGTTGTGGATTATGACAATACGAAAATCGCCTATGAACGCAGTGACCTGACGGAACTGTCGCACGCCTATTGTACAAGTATCCATAAAGCGCAGGGCAGTGAATACCCGATTGTCATTATGCCAATCGTCTCGAGTTATTACCATATGCTGATGAAAAATATCATTTATACGGGAATTACGAGAGCGAAAGAATCATTAATACTGTGCGGCGACGCCAATGCTTTTTACAGCGCGATTAAACGCGAAGGTATTCCGAGAAATACGATGCTGCAGCAGTTCCTGCAAAAATACTGTAAAGTATATAAAGAAGATCCGGGGGAGCTGCCCGAATATCTAACAGATGAAATGATTGAAAACATGACGATTGATCCGATGATCGGCATGGAAAGTGTCACTCCGTACGAATTTGTTTGACACTAAATGATTATAAAATTATAATTGGTACTAATAAAAGCTGAATTTCCGAATATGCGGGTATTACTTTTAGAGACATTGTGGCTGGTGAAAACAATGATAATCCGTATATGTGCTGCCTTTCAGTCAGTTTAAGAAAAACTAAAGTGATGACTATGTCATAATTTGGGTGGTACCGCGGTAACAATCGTCCCTTTATTAGGGGCGGTTTTTTTGTATTCTTTTATAAAATTACAGGAGTGATAACTATGAAAAAATTAACAGGCAATGAAGTACGCCAAATGTTTTTAGATTACTTTAAAGCACACAATCATATGGTGGAACCGAGTGCACCGCTCGTGCCGATCGATGACGATTCTCTTTTATGGATTAACTCAGGAGTTGCAACCTTAAAGAAGTATTTTGACGGCCGTGTCGTGCCTGAAAATCCACGCATCGTTAACGCGCAGAAAGCCATACGCACTAACGATATTGAAAATGTCGGTTTCACTGCGCGTCACCATACATTCTTTGAAATGCTCGGAAACTTTTCCATAGGCGACTATTTTAAAGAAGAAGCGATTGTCCGTGCCTGGGAGTTTTTAACGCATGGCGACTGGATCGGCTTTGATCCGGACCTCTTGTACGTTACAGTGCACCCGGAAGATACGGATGCTTTAAATATATGGAAAGATGTTATCGGTCTCGATGAATCGCGGATTATCCGTATTGAGGGCAATTTCTGGGATATCGGCGAAGGCCCGTGCGGACCGAACAGTGAAATCTTCTACGACCGGGGTGAGCACTATGATACGGTAACACCGCCTGAAGAAATGTATCCAGGCGGGGAAAATGAACGGTACCTTGAAATCTGGAACCTCGTCTTCAGTGAATTCAACCATAATAAAGACGGCAGCTATACGCCGCTCCCTAAGCAGAATATTGATACAGGGATGGGTCTTGAACGTATCGCAAGTGTTATTCAGGATGCAAAAACAAACTTCGATACAGACCTGTTTACACCGATTATTCAAGAAATTGAAAAAGTCAGCGGACAGAAATACGGTGAATCGGAAGAACTGGATACGGCATTTAAAGTGATTTCAGACCATATCAGAACTGTTACATTTGCCATTGCCGATGGTGCACTGCCTTCAAACGAAGGCCGCGGATACGTGCTTCGCAGATTAATCCGCCGGGCAGTACGTTTCAGTAAAGACCTGAAAATCGATAAAGCATTTATGTACAATCTGGTCGATGTCGTCGGAGATGTCATGGGTGAATTCTACCCGAATGTAAAAAAGAAAGCTTCATTCATTAAAGATGTTGTTAAAGGCGAGGAAGAACGCTTCCTTACGACGCTTGACGACGGCATGCAGATTTATCAGGGTCTCCGAGACCGTGCACTCGCCGGAGATAAAGTCATTGCAGGTAAAGATGCATTTAAACTTTACGACACCTACGGGTTCCCGTATGAGCTGACAGTAGAATATGCAGCACTCGACGGTCTCGAAGTTGATGAATCGGGCTTTACCGAAGAGATGACTGCTCAGAAACAGCGCGCAAGAGAGGCGCGTAAAAGCGGGGACTCGATGCAGGTTCAATCGGAGACCTTCCACAGTATTACAGAACCGAGTGTGTTTACAGGTTACGAAACTACAAGCTCAGAAAGCAGCCTGCTTTATATAGTGGCAGAAGACAAAATCGTTAATGATTACAGCGGAGAAAACCAGGTTGAAGTCATTTTCTCTGAGACACCTTTTTATGCGGAGAGCGGCGGACAGATTGCTGACACAGGGATTATTTCAAATGAAGGCGGCACTGCTGAAGTGGACTACGTGTACAAAGCGCCTAACGGGCAAAATGTTCATGTTATCCGTGTCACTGAAGGTACGCTAACAACAGGCGAAACGTATAAACTTGCCGTAAACAGAGAAAAACGCAGCTTTGTTATGAAAAACCATACGGCAACTCACTTAATGCACCAGGCTTTAAAAGATGTCATCGGAGAACATGCAAATCAGGCAGGTTCACTCGTTCAGGCCGAACGTCTCCGTTTCGACTTCTCTCACCTGGAGTCCTTAAACAAAGAACAGCTGGCAGAAATTGAAAATAACGTCAACGAAAAAATCTATGCCGGCTTAAATGTTTCAATCGAAGAGATGCCGATTTCAGAAGCGAAAGAAAAAGGCGCTATGGCCCTGTTTGGAGAGAAATACGGCGATGTAGTGCGTGTTGTGGATATTGACGAATACTCAGTCGAACTGTGCGGCGGTATTCATGTCAGAAATACTGCATATATCGGAGTATTTAAAATTGTCTCAGAAAGCGGAATCGGGGCAGGCATCAGACGCATTGAAGCAGTAACCAGCAAATACGCTGTCGAGCTCTACAAAGAATATGAGCAAACAGTCGAAAATGTAGCCGGTACACTTAAAACAAAAACAGGCAATGTTGAACACAGACTTGAACAGCTGCTTGAAGAGAAAAAAGAGCAGCAGGATGCATATGACAAACTGAAAGCGGAACTGCAGCAGTCTAAATTAAATGATTTAGGTGATGCAACATTGGAAGTAAACGGCGTTTCAGTTATCAGAAAAGAAGTTGAAGCAGCCGATGCGAAAGATCTTCGCGCTCAAATGGACCTGATTAAATCGCAGAATCAGGATGCGATTATAGCACTGGCTGCAGTGACGGACGGTAAAGTATCACTCGTTGTTACTGTTCCAAAAGATTTAACATCGAAAGTCCGCGCCGGTGATATTATGAAGGGCATGGCCGGTATTGTCGACGGCAAAGGCGGCGGCAGACCGGACATGGCTCAGGGCGGCGGGACAGATGTTGCAAGTATAACAGCAGCATTACAGTTTGTTGACGAGTATATTAAAGATTTTATTTAGGACCTCTAAGATGATATAATCATCATTAAATACAGAAGTAAGAATAGGAGTGCTTTTTTGTGGACCAGTTCGATAAAACAATGAAATTCAGTGTTGATGAACGTAAAGAAGAAAACGTAAAAGCAGTACTCACTAACGTTTATAACACATTGGAAGAACGCGGCTATAATCCTATTAACCAAATTGTCGGTTACCTTCAAAGCGGAGATCCAGCCTATATTCCGCGCCATAATGAAGCCCGTAATCAGATTCGCCACGTTGAACGCGATGAAATAATGGAAGTTTTAGTTAAAAGCTATGTTTCCAAAGAGATAAATGGTTAGAATTCTTGGCCTTGATGTAGGCACAAAAACAATCGGTGTAGCTTTAAGCGATGCCCTGGGTTGGACAGCTCAAGGACTTACCACGCTTAAAATTAATACACCGGCCGGCGATTACGGCATAGCCCAGGTCGTTGAAATTGCAAAGACCAACGAAGTGGATACCATCGTTGTCGGCCTGCCGAAAAATATGAACAATACAATCGGTGAAAGCGGTGAAAGATCGCAGCACTTTGCCAAATTACTTGCGCTTGAACTCACAGATGTTAAAATAACTCTGTGGGACGAGCGGCTGAGTACAGTAGCGGCCGAAAGATCCCTGCTTGAAGCAGATTTATCACGCAAGAAAAGAAAAGCGGTTATCGATAAGATGGCGGCAGTATTTATATTACAGGGGTACTTGGATAACCCGCACAAAGGAGCATAATTATGAGCGAAGAAAACACTGAATTTAACAAAGAAGAAGAACTGCTTACACTTTATGATGAGGACGGTTCGGAAGTACTTTACCGCAAGATGCTGGAATTTTATCACCCTGATTTCGATAAAAACTACGTAATCTTAGCTGAAGAAGGTAATTTCAGCGACGAAGAAGAAGACATAGAACTTATTCCGATGATTAATGTACCGGACGAAGACGGTGACGGCGGTAAATTCCTGCCAGTTGAAACTGACGACGAATGGGATATGATCGAAGAAGTAGTTAACACTCAGATGGACGACTATGACGAGTAAAATGCTTTCAGCTTCCAATAATTTATTGGAAGCTATTTTTTCAGACAGGAGATACACATGAGTAAATACGATGATGTTAAATTTTCTAAAAATGTTTCATCGTACCTGACTCTGTTCATCGTGCTGGCACTGCTTATTGTTATTATTATCGGTATCATATCCGCATTTTTATACATACGCGGAGGCCTGCAGCCAGTAGATGAGAATTCCACGGAAACGGTAGAACTCTCAATTGACGAAGGATATTCTGCCGGTGATATCGGAGATATTCTGGAAGAACAGGGCATCGTTAAAAATGGTACGATGTTTGAATTATATTTGCGTTTAAACAGTATTTCGAGCTACCAGGCAGGAACTTATCAGATGTCTCCCGCCATGGATTTTGAGCAGATAGCAAGGACGCTTGAATCCGGCACGGTATATCAGGAAGTGCTGTACCGTGTAACAGTGCCTGAAGGATACACTCTGGATGAAATCAGCACCCAGCTGGAAAATAATCTGCCGGTGTCGGCCGACGATTTTATGGCACTGATGGAAGATGAAGAATTCATTCAGGAACTGATAGCAGAATACCCTGATATGCTGACTGATGAAATTTTGGCTGAAGATATTAAATACCCTCTTGAAGGCTACTTATATCCTGCAACCTACGATATTACAACTGAAGAACCTGATTTAAAACAGCTTGTGAGGAATATGCTTGATGCTACTGAGCAGAACAGCTACAGTCTGTTTACGTCTGTACCGGATTATACTATAGATTACGAAGGCGAGCCTATGGAACTGACTTTCCACCAATTCCTGACATTCTCTTCTCTTATCGAAGAGGAGGCGACGTCTCTTGCTGACCGTTCACGCATTGCGAGCGTCTTTTTAAACCGTATGTCTGTCAATCCGGCTATGCCGCTGCAGACTGATCCGACAGTGCTCTATGCTCTCGGAGAGCATCAGGAAGTTGTCTTGTATGAAGATCTCGAAGTCGATGATCCATATAATACTTATATAAATACAGGATTAACACCGGGGCCGATTGCGTCACCGGGCCAGGAGTCTCTGCAGAGCACCATGAATCCGTCCGATACTGATTATTTCTATTTCCTTGCTGACAGTGAAGGTAATAATCACTTTGCGGAAACTTATGATGAGCACCTGGCTAACAGAGAACAATATATAGATAACCAGTAATCAGCTCTTTTCAAAAAGAGTGAATTATGGTACTATCTTTTGTAATGGATTAACAACTGATAACTTATGTTATCAGTTGTATTTTTTGTATATGGTGATCAGATGGAACTTATAAATTATGTAAGAGATTTAAATACGAATGAAGAACTGTTCCCTGCTATTCACAGGTACGCTATTGATAACCACGTACCAATAATAGACAGCGATGCACTGAATGTTGTAAAACAGTACATCGCAATTAAAGGTGTCAAAAATATTCTTGAAATCGGTACCGCTATAGGTTACAGTGCTCTGCATTTTGCGAGTGCGGCGGAAGGTGTTCATGTCACGACGATTGAAAAAGATGAAGCGAGCCATGATATTGCCAATCAGAATATTGAGGCGAGTGACTACAGTAATAATATTAAAACGATTTTAGCGGATGCCAAAGAAGCTGAACTTGGCAATGCTCAGTTTGATTTTCTTTTTATCGATGCTTCAAAAGGGAATAATCAGTTATTTTTTAATAAATATAAAGAATATTTAACTGAAGATGCTCTAGTTATTGTCGATAATATTTTTGTCCGCGGACTTATTGCCAATGAAAATGTCGAAAATAAAAATAAGCGTAAACTGCGCGACAAAGTCAGAACGTTTAATCAGTCAATGAAAGACAGCGAGTATACGACTTCATTTTTAAATGTCGGCGACGGCTTGCTCGTAATTTACTAAGGGTGTGTAACAGAATGGAGAAACCGACAATTATCGGTATAGCCGGAGGTTCCGGTTCAGGTAAGACATCAGTGACGAGAAAGATTATGGAATCACTGAAAGGCCACAGTATTGTTTTAATCGAACAGGATTATTATTATAAGGATCAAAGTGATAAGACGATGGAAGAACGTCTCCAGACGAATTACGACCATCCATTCGCTTTTGATAACGATTTACTGATTGAACATATTAAGCAATTGATAAATCGTGACACGATAGATATTCCCACGTACGATTATGCAAATCATACAAGAAGCAGTGAAACAATCACTGTGGAGCCGAAAGAAGTTATTATTATCGAAGGTATTTTCGCCCTTGAAAATGACGAACTGAGAAATCTTATGGACGTAAAATTATATGTCGATACAGATTCTGACATTCGTATTTTACGCCGCTTAAGCAGAGATATTAAAGAACGCGGACGTTCGATGGATTCAGTTATTGAACAGTATTTATCAGTGGTGCGCCCAATGCATCTGCAGTTTATCGAGCCGACAAAGCGCTTCAGTGATATAATAATTCCGGAAGGCGGCGAGAACATGGTTGCGATAGATATTATTACAACTAAGATCCGCACGCTGGTAAACGAATAAAATATTAGAAGTAATTTAAATAACGGAGGATTTACGATGGAAAACAAAAAAGAATACCCAATGACACAGGCTGGATATGACCAGCTTCATGTAGATTTAGAAGAATTGAAAACGGTTAAAAGACCGGAAGTTGTAGAGAAAATCAAAGTTGCCCGCAGTTTCGGAGACTTGTCAGAGAACTCCGAGTACGATGCGGCTAAAGATGAGCAGGGGTTTGTCGAAAAAGAAATTACTAAAATTGAAGAAATGATTAGACATGCTGTAATTATTGAAGATACAGGAGATAATAATACTGTATCTCTCGGCAAAACAGTCACATTTAAAGAAGTTCCAGACGGTGATGAAGAGTCTTATCAGATTGTTGGAAGCGCGGAAGCTGATCCGTTTGAAGGTAAAATCTCCAACGAATCTCCGATGGCGCAGTCACTTCTTGGAGCAAAACTGAAAGAAGAAGTTAACGTTGCTTTACCAAACGGCAATGAAATGAAAGTCAAGATTGTTAAAATTGACTAATTATACAATTGGAATTATCGGTGCTATGGAGCCGGAGGTTGAACTGTTAAAAAATGCGATGCTCATAGAAAGAGAAGACCAGCTTGCACATACAACAGCTTATACAGGCACATTAAACGGTAAAAATATAGTGCTCATCCAGTCCGGTATCGGCAAGGTTAACGCGAGTATTATTACGGCGCTTATGCTTGAGCGATACGATATAGATTATGTAATCAACACCGGAGTCGCAGGCGCCATGGGAGAAAATCTTAAAGTGACTGATATGGTGGTATCAACTTCGGTTGCCCACCATGACGTGGATGCTACTAATTTCGGTTACAGCTACGGCCAGGTGCCCGGCATGCCGGAAGCTTATATAAGCGATGAAAATCTTGTCAGACGTGCTCTCGTTGCTCTATCTTTAAATGATGAGATTAATGGCGCGAGCGGTCTCGTTGTGAGCGGGGATTCCTTTATCGACAGTAATGCTGAAAAAGAACATATTTTTAAGCATTTTCCAAAAGCAATGTGTGTAGACATGGAGTCTTCAAGTATTGCGCAGACCTGCTGGCAGTTTAACACGCCGTTTGTCATTATCCGCTCCATGAGCGACTCTGCAAATGATGCAGCGGATATGAATTATGAAGAATTTCTCGCGAAAGCTTGTGTTCACTCGTCCGAAGTTGTAAAATCATTATTAAGAGAACTGTGATGTGGAGGTTACTATGTTATTTTTAATGATCCTTGCAATTGTAATAACGGTTATTATCGGTTTCGTTGTATTTACTGAAACTGACACAGAAGATCCTGAAATAATCGAGTAAAGGAAGCGCACCTTAATTTTAAGGTGCTTTTTTTGTGTTAATATGAATTTAATTTCCGGGGAGATATTATGAAAATTATAGAAGATAAGTTTCTGCCAAGTCATTTTGTCAGCCGGTATGAAGATATTACGCCGGAATTTTTAAAAGCGCATAATATTAAAGCTGTAATGACAGACCTTGATAATACACTGGTCGCTTTTGACGCGGCTGATGCTGATGATAATGTTTTAAAATGGATAAAAACACTTGAAGAGTCGAACATTAAACTGCTCATTTTGTCAAATGGTAATCATAAAAGAGTGTCGGGATTTGCAGAACCGCACGGTATTGAATATATTTCTGCAGCAAAAAAACCGATGCTTGCCAATTTCCACAGGGGATTAAAAATACTCGGCACTAAAAAAGCAAATACCGTAATGGTCGGCGACCAGCTGATGACGGATATACTTGGGGCAAACCGGGTAAATATCAACAGTATTCTCGTCGTGCCAGTTAAAGAAAAAGATGGCTGGGCGACCTACTTAAACCGCAGAATAGAACGTGTTATAATGAAATACTTTAAAAGAAAAAATATGATTACATGGGAGGAATAATGTGACTGATATAAAATGTGTCGGATGCGGAAGCATTTTGCAGACAGAAGATAAGAATAAAGAGGGGTATATTCCGGCAAGCGGACTTCATAAAGAAGAACCGATCTGCCAGCGCTGCTACCGTTTAAGACATTATAATGAAGTACAGGAATTAAATGTGGATTCAGGAGACTTTTTAACAATGCTGAATTCGCTGTATGAAACGGACAGCCTGATTGTCAAAGTAATTGATGTGTTCGATTTTGAAGGCAGTATTATCCCGTCATTCAACCGTATTGTCGGAGACAAAAAAGTACTTGCTGTAGTGAATAAAATAGATTTGTTCCCTAAATCCACAAATACAAGCCGCCTTGTTGAGCGGGCTAAGAAAATGCTGAAAGACGCAGGTATAACTGCAAATGATACAGTTGCAATCAGTGCCTTAAAAGGCCAGAACCTGGACGCACTGATGAAAAAAATCAGTGATATGGCAGATGGAAAAGATGTATACATTGTCGGCACGACAAATGTCGGCAAGTCGACATTAATTAATAAACTGCTTGAAGACAATACCGGCTTAAAAAATGTTATTACGACGAGCAACATTCCGGGTACGACACTCGGGATGATCGATATTCCACTCGGTGATACTCAGACCCTCTACGATACTCCGGGAATTGTCGTCGATTCACAGATTTCACATTATGTGAAAGTAAACGATTTAAAATACGTTTCACCGGTTAAAGAAATCAAAGCGAAAACTTTTCAGTTAAACAGCGGCCAGACACTCTTTATCGGCAACCTTGCGAGAGTGGACTACACATCAGGAGATGCCAACAGCTTTTCTGTCTACTGCAATCATCACTTAAATGTGCACCGTACGAAAACTGTCAATGCAGGAGAGTTTTACGATAAGCATTACAATGGTCTTCTGGCACCTCCTGAACTTGAAGAAGCTTACTTAAGCACAAACTTCGACATTCATGAGCTGGAACTTGATCAGACGAGCGACATTTTAATCAGCGGACTGACTTTTGTATCGGTGGCAAAATCAGCGTTCGTCACAGTGACTGTACCGAAAGGCGTTAATGTGTCTGTACGTTCGACTATTTTTAAAGGAGTGCAGTAAAGATGAATTATGCTGTAGTCGGCTATCCTATTAAACATACTTTGTCACCTGTTATCCACGATGCAAACTTTAAAGCGCTGAATGTTGAGGCAGATTATATGGCGCTGGAAGTCACACCTGAAGGACTGGGGGACATTAAAGCGCTCGTTAATGAATATAACTTGTCCGGCTTCAACGTTACGGTGCCTCATAAAGAGAAAATTATGAAGCATTTAGACTGGATTGCCCCTGCAGCAGAAAAAATTGGCGCAGTAAATACAGTCCATATAAAAGATGGGCGATACTGCGGTTATAACACCGATATTACAGGTTATATGAAGGCATTTAACGATGCCTTTGGAACGGGGTGCCGCCGTGTGCTTATTCTCGGTGCAGGCGGTGCGGCGAAGGCTGTCTACCGTGCACATGCCGATAACGGTGATGAAGTGACAGTGATTGCGCGAAGAAGAGAAAGTTTTGAATCGTTTAAAACTGCGGACTTTAACGGTGTGCTGAATACCGAATTCACAGGAGGATCTTATGATGCGGTAATCAACGCAACCCCTCTCGGCCTGAAGGGTGAAGACGTATTTGAAGCCTTCCAGCTGGACAGTTCATTTATTACAGATGATACTGCAGGAATGGATTTAATTTACAATCCGGCGGTGACACCTTTTATGAATTACTTTAATAATAATGCGAATGGTCTCGGAATGCTGGTTAACCAGGCGCTCGATGCCTTTGAGATATGGACTGGGAAACACGGAAGCAATAAAGCGGTGCAGACTGCACTGCAACAATATATGGAGGAAAGAAAATGACATTAACAGGTAAACAAAAACGCTATTTGCGTTCACTGGCACACCATGAGAAGCCGCTGTTTCAAGTAGGTAAAAATGGTGTTACAGAAAGTTTTGTTGAGCAGTTCGAAGATGTTCTGGAAAAAAGAGAACTGGTTAAGGTATCAGTACTGCAAAATTGTATGGAAGATAAAGACAGCATCGTTGAATCACTTGTCCATGGCACAGGTGCAGAACTGGTACAGGTAATGGGCAATACGATTGTACTGTACAGAGAATCAAAGGAAAACAAAGAAATTAAACTGCCATGAAAATAGGTGTATTCGGCGGGACATTTGATCCGGTGCATAACGGACACATTAATGCTTTCGCTGAAACTTATATCGGCTTGGAATTGGATCAGGTGATTATCGTGCCGACCTTTACCTCTCCCTTAAAAAAACAAGCAGGTTCCAGTGACAGTCATCGTTTAAATATGCTGAAACTTGCAGTTGAAAATTATGATTTTGCAGAAATAGATACTTTTGAAATTGATCAGCAAGAAGTAACGTATACTTTTGACACATTGAAGTATTTGAGGGAAAAATATCCTGACGATGACTTGTATTTTATAATCGGTACAGATCACTTTATTTCATTTGATAAATGGAAGAATGCTGACAAGTTGCACGAACTTGCGAAATTTACTGTGCTCGATCGAAATGACGAGCTGTATAATGTTAAACCTCCGTTTATAAAATTAAATACGAACATCGTTGAAGTTTCATCGACTCTCATCAGAGAGAGAGTAAAAACAAATACTGAAGTCAGACATTTAATGCCTGAAGAGGTGTACGGATATATTAAGGAGCAGCGATTATATGAAACGTAAAAAAGCATTGAAAGTTGCAGCGGAGAAACTGCCGAAGAAAAGATTTAAACACTCCGAACGGGTGGCGGAAACAGCAGTAAAAATGGCGGAAATATTTAACGCAGATAAGGAAAAATGTTTTCTAGCCGGTATACTGCACGATTACGCGAAGTACGATGAATTAAGTAAAATGTACCAGACAGTGACGACTGAAAAACTTGATCCGGAACTGCTTCAGTATAAAACTGAAGTGCTGCACGGACCAATCGCAGCAGTTAAGATGAAAAATAAGTTTGATATTACTGACGAAGAGATATTAAATGCGATTGCGCATCATACGTCGGGAAGAAAGCAGATGGGGATCATTGAAAAGATTATTTTTGTCGCGGACTACATCGAACCTAAGCGCAGCCAGCCGGGCGTCGATGATATACGCGATATTGTCTTCGGGGAGAATAATCTGGATCTCGCAGTATATTCGATTACAAAAGCGAATATCAGACATCTGCTGAATAAAGATTCTACGATTTACCATAAGACATTAGAATGTCTTAATTATTATAATATGGCCAGGGAGTGACAGGATGCAAAGTAAAGAAGTATTGGAATTAATGGTGCAGGCATGTGACGATAAACGTGCTGCAGATATAAAAGTATATGATGTAAAAGAAACGAGCCCGGTGACAGACTACTTTGTTATATGTCACGGGAATTCAGAACGCCAGGCGCAGGCAATCAGCGACGAAGTGCGGGAAGTCGCTCATAAAAACGGCCTCGATATAAGTATTGAAGGACAGAAAACCGGCAAATGGATTCTCTGTGACATCGGTGATGTTATCGTTCATATATTCTTAAAAACAGAACGCGAGTATTATAATTTAGAGCGCTTATTTAAAGATTCCGGTGATACTATTGGAGGCTAGCGAATATAAAACATTCGCCGAAGTATACGGTATCCTGAATTATGATATGCCGTATAATTTGTGGCTTGATATAATTAATGAAGTTAAAGGTGATGCCGGCTCCATACTCGATATCGGCTCAGGCACCGGAGAGATTTTAAAAATGCTGCGGGCCAAAAGAAAGCTCGGCATTGATAACTCGGAGGAAATGATTAAAATTGCGAGAGAAAACGATCCGGTGAGCGAATACATGGTGCAGGATATGGTTACGATGGAGCTGGATGAAACATTTGAGCTCATTACAGCTACAGCCGATGTGCTGAATTATGCATCTTCCAAAGAAGCTTTTGCTGCAGTTTTAAAAAATGTATATAATCATTTATCAGCAGGCGGCGTCTTTATTTTTGATGTCCATACTGAACATAAAATGCAGAATGATTTTAATTATGAATTATATTCCGACAGTACGGAGGATATTTTTTACACGTGGCTGACAGTACCCGGTGAAGAGGAGCTCAGTGTTTGGCATGAATTGACATTTTTCATTCGAAATTCCGGAGACTTATATAAAAAATATGAAGAAACTCATTATCAGCAGACTTATAAACACAGTGAAATTTTAAAAATGATTAATGAAGCAGGTTTTATAATCGATAAATCATTCAGCGACTTTGATATTACTAATGTTATTACTGAAGTGGCTGAAAGAAACTTTTATATACTGAAGAAATAACTTTTAAAGTTTTACAGGTTTATAAATTAACTTGTACGAAAAAAAAATAAATCGCCGTTTTTCCCTATATATAGTATGAGAGGTTATTTATATGGAGGGGAAAATGATGGATATCAAATCCTTTTTTGAACAGTACAAGTTTTACGCAGCGGGTATTCTGATAGGACTCGCAATAATTGTTTACTTTGCAGTCACGAGCTTTGCAGCACCAGAAGAAACTTTTAGTTTTGAGCCTTCAGCTGACGAAGAACTGCCGGCAGAAGAGTCTAAAGAAGAAACAGCAGTACTTTCTTCGACGCTGTTTGTTGAAGTAAAAGGTGCAGTTAAACTTCCAGGCGTGTACGAACTGCCTATCGATGCGAGGGTTAAAAATGTTCTTGATATTACCGGTCTTACTGATAAGGCAGATCTTGCGACGGTAAATCAGTCTGCCAAACTTGCCGATGAAATGGTAATCTACGTTCCCTTTGAAGGGGAAACAGAAGAGACGACGGCAGATTTATTTTCAGGAAGCGGAGTATCAGATGCCGGGAGTGAACGTGAACTCGTTAATATTAATACTGCGGGCATTGCAGAACTGACAACCTTGAACGGCATTGGCGAGAAAAAAGCCCAGGCGATTATTACTTACCGGGAAGAACAGGGGCTGTTCAGTACTCTTGAGGACTTAAAAAATATACCCGGTATCGGCGACAAAACGTTCGAAAATCTAAAACCGTATATTACTATAAACTGAGGTGGCACTATGCGAATCAACTGGCATGAATATTTTATGGCGCAAGCAATGCTGCTGTCGCTCCGGTCGACATGTGAACGTCTCAGCGTCGGCGCAACCATCGTTAAAGATAACCGGATCATCGCAGGAGGCTACAACGGCTCTGTATCCGGCGAGGTGCATTGTGTGGATGAAGGATGCTACGTAGAGGACGGTCACTGCATCAGAACTATCCACGCAGAGATTAACGGACTGCTCCAATGCTCGAAGTTCGGTGTGTCGACAGAAGGCGCTTCGGTCTATGTCACTCACTTTCCGTGTGTGCATTGTACAAAATCACTAATTCAGGCAGGTATTAAAAATATATATTATCGGGCCGATTATAAAAATCATCCGTATGCGCTTGAATTGTTGGATAAAAATAATGTACACTATGAACTGGTCGAACTCGACAGTAAAAAAGTGAATATGTATTTCGAGTCAATATAATGACTTTATTTTATTTTTTGATATCGATTATTACTGGATGCACGATAATTATAAGCCCCTTGACGGGCTTATTTTTTTATGCGATTTTACTGTACAGTAGTTATTTAAAAGGACGGAGTCTGTGGTTTAAAATCAGTTTATCTCTTAGCGCGGCAGCTGCTGCGTTTATTTATTCAGGAGAAGCTCCGGGCTTCTCTCCGAGTACGCTGTCTCAAATTGTGATAGAAGATTATAAATATTACACTGACAGTCTGCATTACATCGTAACGAGTGATGACAGGACTTATGAGATGTATGACGAAGCGGGAAGTGCTGCGCTTCGAATAGGGGACATCTGCACAGGCAGTCTGCCCGTATCACTTCCTCAGGAACAGCGTAACTTTATTAAAAATGACGGACAGCAGACATTGAGAATTAATGAACTGTCCGGCAGGATATATTTGAATGATGCAGCTACTTTAAAATGCGAATCCGGCAGTCTGACTTTCTCGCAAAAATTTTCTTTAATCCGCTACAAGTATATGTCAAAAGTGCTGGATTCTTCTTTACATGATTATAAATTCGACATACTGACACTTTCAGTCGGCAATAAAAACTATATCAGCCCGGAATTTTTTGATGCACTGCAGAAGCTCGGGATTTACCATCTGTATGTCATTTCCGGAACCCATGTCGCTTTTTTAAGTGCTGTAATATTCGGGGTTCTAAAGTTTTTCCGGCTGCCTGTAAATATGATTAAAGTCATTATTATAATATCTCTTATCTTCTTTCTATTTTTGAATTTCTTCTCGCCGAGCGTACTCCGTGCTGTATTTATGGGAGTGTTGCTTCTTATCTGTTCATTTTTCAAACAAAAACCTTATCTTGCCATCATTTCATTAAGTGCTCTGATTCAGCTTATAATTAATCCCTATGTCATTTACCATGCCGGTTTTCAGCTGTCGTATGTCACTACTTATTTTATTCTGCTGGCCCGCCCCTTATTTATGAACTGTGCCAATCTGGTTCAGCTTATTCTTATTACAGTAATCAGCGAGCTGTCGACTTTAGTTATCGTTCTTATAAATTTTAATGAAATCAGCATCAGCGGCCTTATATTGAACATATTTTTCGTACCCTTGTTTTCATTTATAATTTTTCCGAGTGTGATAGTTTATAATATTCTTTTGTTTTTCCATGTACCTCCTGCAATCGATATGCTGTACCACTTTCTTTACACCTTGATGAAAGACAGTATATATTATCTTGCCGGGGCGTTTAAACACCGGTTTCCGGTAAAAAATCTGCCGGATGTGAGTATTATTATAATGATGTTTCTGACATATCGTCTGTCTGTACATGTTCTTGCATTCAAAATCAAAAAAATTATCAGCTGTATTTTGGTATTTCTGCTCGTTCTCTTTTTGAGCCAGCAGCATTTAAACAAGGATTTTACGCTGACAATGGTCGATGTCGGCCAGGGAGATGCCTTTGTGATTCAGGACCACAAAAATAAGAAAACAGTGCTGCTCGATACGGGCGGAACATACCAGCATGATGAGAACCGGATTAATTTAAGCGATAAAACACTCCTGCCTTATTTAAAAGAACAGGGTGTCGATTTTATCGATGTAATTATCATCAGCCATCTGGATCTCGACCACAGCGGAGAAGTTCTGAATATACTCAGTAAAAAGAATGTGGGGAATATAATAATGAATACAGGAGATGTTAAATTCGATGACTGGCTGAAAACAGTAAGTTACGAACACAGGGGGCTAATTAGAAACAGCGGGGATATGGAGGATTTTTCTGTCGGAAATATTCATTTTGACCATCTGATTGTGCCAGGTGCCGCCCCTGACTCCAATGAACAGTCCGTCGTCTTAAAAGCGCACTTGAACAGCTTCAGCATTATGTTTACAGGTGACATCGGTCTTGTAACTGAAGCAGAACTTACAGCTCTCTATAATCTGGAAAGTGATATTTTAAAAGTGGGTCACCACGGCAGTGATACATCGAGCGGAGAGGAATTTATCAATGCTGTAGAACCGGAAATTGCTTTGATTTCAGCGGGAGTAAATAACCGTTACGGACATCCGCATGTGAGTGTCATAGAAAATTTAGCCGGGAGCAGAATTATCAGTACGAAAGATAAGGGAATGGTGGAGTTTAGTATAAATCATGATACAATATGTATCCGTTCAAAATTTGGGGACAGTGAACAATGCCTGAAAAAAGACACAAAAAAAGAGCCGGAAACCCGGCCCGAGTAAACTGACTGCTTATCCTGCAACGATAGCGAATACTTGTGGAATAACATAAATTACAGTAAATGCCACAAATCCAACTATAAAAGCAAGACCAGCATCGATAACGTCATTATTTTTTGACTGAACATTTTTCTCAAACTTATTCATGTAATTACCCCCTAAACACTTACTTACAGTATAGGCTAAATTTAATTAAAAAGCTATAATAGATTTATAAACTTTAAGGAGCATTATTTATGGAATTGCTGCAACTTCTGTATGGCACTAATATTATCCGCATAGAAGATAAAATCAAAAGTATTGCTAAAGAGTATGTCGGAGCTCTCGACGATTTTAACTATACAACACTTAATTTTAAAGAAACACCAGTTGAACAAATTATAGAGGAGGCCCAGACTCTTCCTTTTCTCGCTGACAGAAAAGTGATTGTCGTCGAAGAGGCGATTCTTTTTACCGCTCAGAAATCAGGCACCTCAGTAACCCACAATATCGATCTTTTGATTGATTACCTTAAAAATAAAAGTGATGACACGCTCATCATATTTACAGTGCTTTCAGAAAAGCTGGATAAAAGAAAAAAGGTAACGAAATTAATCACTGAGCGTGGCACACTGATTGAAATTAACGAAATGAATGAGAGTGAGCTTACGAACTATGTCCGCTCGGTTTTCGACCAGAACGGTCTCGAGATACCCACGGAAGCCTTGAATATGCTGCTTGAAAAAACAAGTTATAAATATGAAGCTGTACATAATGAAGTGACGAAACTGGTGCTGTATGCAGAAGGGAATATTACGACTGAGGATATTGAAGAAGTTGTCAGTGTTTCACTGGAACAGAACGTTTTTCTGCTCACGGATTTTATTTTAAAAAATGAAAAACAAAAAGCTGTCAGACTCGCAAGAGAATTGATTCTGCAAAAAGAAGAACCTATGAAACTGCTCCATCTTGTCATCGGACAGTTCAGGCTGCTGTATCAGGTGAAAATTTTAAACGGGGAAGGGTATCAGGAAGATAATATAGCAAGAGCGCTGAAAGTCCATCCGTACCGTGTTAAACTTGCACTCAGACATACTAGAAAATATCCGCTAGATTCACTCTTAAAAAAAATGATTGTCTGCCGCGATATAGACTATAAGTTTAAATCCAGTTATTTAGACCGGAATGCACTGTTTGAATTATTTATACTGGAAATATAAAGCTAAAAAGACAAAAATAAAAAAACCTTCATAAAGAAGGTTTTTTTATTAGTTAGCCATTAATTTTGATTTAAGACGGCTTGCTTTGTTAGCATGAATTTGATTGCGTTTAGAAGCTTTGTCAACAAGTTTGACAGCTTTAGAAACTAACTCAGCTTGATTCTCAGCATTTTCACTCTTAGCAGCTTCAGCTTGTTTAACTGCTGTACGCATAGCGTTTTTCTGAGCAATATTAAGATTCTGAGCAGATTCGTTAGTTCTAACACGTTTAATCGATGATTTAATATTAGGCATAATGTCACCTCCGACATAAAGTTGTACAACTTTTATTGCAACAACAGATATTTTATCAAATATAAGCTTATTATGCAATAATCAATCCGAAATGAATTGAAGTTAGTTCTCTGCATTGATATAATTATAACATTGTAAACATGAAGAGAGTTGGATTTTAAATGAACAATATGGAACGTTTGAAAAGGCAGGAAAATATAAGGAACTTCTCTATCATTGCTCATATAGATCACGGCAAGTCATCTTTGGCTGATAGGTTACTGGAAAATACGCGCTCGGTAGAAGGCCGCGATATGAAAGCGCAGCTTTTAGATTCGATGGATCTTGAAAGAGAACGCGGTATTACGATAAAGCTGAATGCTGTCCGTTTAAAGTACACAGCTGAAGACGGGGAAGAGTATACCTTCCACCTGATTGACACACCGGGGCACGTCGACTTCACTTATGAAGTATCGCGCTCGCTTGCAGCCTGTGAAGGGGCAATTCTAGTTGTCGATGCAGCCCAGGGTATTGAAGCTCAGACGCTGGCAAACGTTTACCTTGCCCTAGACAATGATTTGGAATTGATTCCGGTCGTTAATAAAATCGATTTGCCTGCTGCAGATCCTGA
The DNA here is from genome assembly GCF_003387165.1 of Jeotgalicoccus halotolerans. Taxonomy (GTDB): domain Bacteria; phylum Bacillota; class Bacilli; order Staphylococcales; family Salinicoccaceae; genus Jeotgalicoccus; species Jeotgalicoccus halotolerans. The sequence continues at coordinate 521,216 of NZ_QUMW01000009.1, read as the reverse complement.
CAGAGTCGCAGCAGAGATAGAAGATGTAATAGGACTTCCCGCGGAAGATTCGATTTATGCTTCTGCAAAAGCAAATATCGGTATCGAAGAAATTCTTGAACGTATAGTAAAAGATGTTCCTGCACCTGACGGCAATCCGGAAGCACCCCTGAAAGCTCTGATTTTTGACTCTGTCTTTGATCCGTACCGCGGTGTTATTTCGTCGATTAGAATTGTAGATGGAACTGTTAAGGCTGGCGATAAAATCCGCATGATGTCTTCCGGCAAGGATTTTGAAGTGAATGAAGTCGGCATCAACACGCCGAAACAGCTCGCTGTAGATGAACTGACAGTAGGAGATGTAGGTTATATATCAGCATCGATTAAGAAAGTCGGCGATTCTATGGTCGGAGATACGATTACCGGAGCGGAAAATCCGGCGTCAGAACCGCTGCAAGGTTATAAGAAAATGAATCCGATGGTTTTCTGCGGAATGTATCCGATCGACTCTTCAAAATATAACGATTTGCGCGAAGCACTTGAAAAGCTTGAACTGAATGACTCTTCGCTGCAGTATGAACCGGAGACATCCCAGGCATTAGGCTTCGGTTTCCGTACAGGTTTCCTCGGACTGCTTCATATGGAAATTGTCCAGGAGCGTATCGAAAGAGAATTCGGTATTGATCTAATTGCGACAGCACCTTCTGTTATATACAGCGTCGAGTTAACCGACGGCACAACGGTCAGTGTTGACAACCCGGCGCAGATGCCGGATCCGCAAAAGACTGAACGCATCCAGGAACCTTACGTTAAAGCGCAGATTATGGTGCCGAACGATTACGTCGGTGCTGTTATGGAATTGTGCCAGAAAAAACGCGGCAACTTTTTAACGATGGATTACCTCGATGATGTGCGTGTGAATATCATCTATGAAATTCCTTTATCGGAAATTGTCTTCGATTTCTTCGATCAGCTTAAATCTCACACAAAAGGTTACGCATCCTTAGATTACGACTTAATCGGCTACAAGGAATCGAAACTGGTGAAGATGGATATTCTCTTGAACGCAGAAAAAGTGGATGCACTGAGTTTTATCGTGCACAGGGATTTTGCTTATGAGCGCGGCAAAGCAATCGTTGAAAAACTGAAAAACATCATCCCGAGACAGCAGTTCGAAGTACCTATTCAGGCAGCAATCGGACAAAAAATTGTGTCGAGAACAAACATTAAATCGATGGGTAAAAACGTACTTTCTAAATGTTACGGCGGAGATATATCGCGTAAGAAGAAATTATTAGAGAAACAAAAAGAAGGTAAGAAGAAGATGAAAGCGGTAGGGAACGTTGAAATACCGCAGGAAGCTTTCCTCGCCGTCTTAAAAATGGATGAAGATTAACAACACCAAGAGGAGAAATCATTTGATTTCTCCTCTAATTTTAGGAGGAATTTAATGGATAGCATGTATGTCCATATCCCATTCTGCAACCGAATCTGCACTTATTGCGACTTCAATAAGGTGCTGATTAAAAACCAGCCGGTAGATGAATATATTACGGCACTCATCAGTGAGCTCGGTTCTTACAAGGAACAGACGCTTAAAACGATATACGTCGGCGGCGGGACACCGACTGCGCTGACTGTCAGACAGCTTGACCGTCTCTTAAAATTTATGACTGAACATTTTACTGTAACGGATGAATTTACTTTTGAGGCGAATCCCGACGAACTGACATCAGAAAAACTCGATGTCCTGTATAACTACGGCGTGAACCGGGTAAGCTTAGGCGTGCAGACATTTAATAACGATCTCTTAAAAGTTCTCGGCAGGACTCATAATTTCGATGATATCTTTAACAGTATTAATCACTTGGAGAAAATCGGTCTGACAAATTACTCGCTCGATCTGATGTATAATCTCCCGGGGGAAACGTTTGATGATATAGATATGAGTCTGAAATATATCAGCGAGCTGAAGCCGAAACATATTTCATGGTACTCGCTGATTATCGAGCCCCATACTGTTTTCTACAACAAGATTAATCAGGGAAAGATGAGTATTTCAGGAAGTCTTGAAGAAGGTGAGAAGTACGATAAAGTCATCGGAGGTCTTGATGCACTCGGCTATCCTCAGTATGAAATATCGAACTTTTCAAAGAGTGAATTCGAGTCGATGCATAATAAAACTTACTGGCTGAACGAGCCCTATATCGGTGCCGGCGCTGGGAGTCACGGCTACACAGGGGAATCCAGATACTACAATATAAAACCGGTGAATCATTATATTAATAATATGAACGAGCACGGTTCCGTCATTAAAGAACAGTTAAAACTGACTCAAAATGATAAGTTTGAAGAGGAAATGTTTTTGGGACTGCGTTTGAACAAGGGTGTCTCGGAAGCGCGCTTTAAAGAAAAATACGGTCTCCCGGTCGATGCGGTATACGGCAAAGTACTTGAGAATCTATTAGTACGCAAACTGCTGGACAGACGAAGCGGTTATATATCCTTAACCGAAGCGGGACGTATGATTGGCAACGATGTTTTCGCAGAATTTTTACTGTAAAAAAGAAAGCGTGTTTAATTGTTGACATTCTTTGACCTATTTGATAAATTATAATTAGCACTTGGGAAGAAAGAGTGCTAAAGAGGTGATTCTTTGCTGACAGAAAGGCAGGAAATCATACTTACATTTATCGTAGATGATTTCTTAAATGTAATGACACCTATCAGTTCTAAATATTTACTGGACAAATATAATTTCGATGTTTCAAGCGCGACGATCAGAAATGAAATGGCTGCACTTGAAAAAGAAGGCTTTTTAATTAAGACGCATACGTCATCCGGACGTGTGCCCTCGAGAAAAGCACTGAAATTTTACATCGAAGAACTTAAACTGAATATTGAACAATCACCGGCAAAGTCCTTTGAGCTTTTTTCTGACACGGACAATCTGGAGAATTTAACCGATGAACTTGCACTGACAATCAGCGACAGGACGAAGTATTTAACTCAGGTGTCGCTCACAGCGGATAATGAAACTGTTAAAGGTCTTTATATAACTCCGCTGACTGATACTGCAAGCATTGCTATTATCGTATTAAACAGCGGAACAGTCAGGCAGATGCCTGTTAAAATGGGCCGTGATATAACGATTGATGATTTCCAGAAACTGAGCAATATTTTTAACGAGCTGCTGCTCGATAAAAATATTGGCGACACCCGTGTCATCTTAAAGAACAATCCTCACGTCCCGCCGGGTATAAAAGATCTGTACGACCAGGTGACTGCACAAATTATGGCATCAGTTGAAGTGCAGAAACGAACGATTGGTCATGCGGGTTTTAATTATTTACTGCAGGACATGAGAAACGAAGTAGAAACACTCGAGCATTTATACGGCGATATCGAATCGGAAGCGCTGTATAAATCTGTTGAGCAGCTCGCATCAAACGATGTGAATATTTACTTCGGTGATGAACTGGATGAAAGTTATAAATCACTTTCAGTCATTACAACTAATTTTGACCACGCTGGACTGAGTGGTAATTTAATTGTTGTCGGCCCGGAACTGATGGGCTACAAACATGTTATTAAATTACTCCACTCATTTAAAAAAGGAGTGTAGGCATTGACTAACGAAGAAGAAAAAGAAAAAGTTGACGAAACTGCTGAAACTGCTGCTGAAGAAACAAAGAAGCAGGAAGAAACTGAAACAGAGAACACAAAACCAGAGGATACTGCAAAAGAGATATCAGCAGAGGAAACTTCTGAAGAAAACTCTGAACCATCAGCAGAAGACGAACTTCTTTCTATGAAAGAGCAGCTTGAGGAAAGCGAGAACAAGTATTTGAAACTCTATGCTGAGTTTGAAAACTTTAAACGCCGCAACCGTCAGGAAACTGAACTGAACAATAAGTATAAAGATCAGAAGTTTGCAGAAGACTTGCTGCCGGTAATCGATAATCTGGAACGTGCGCTCGCTATTAAAGGAACAGATGAAAGTTTCAACGCTCTCCACAAAGGGGTTGAAATGGTGTACAACAATCTTGTTGAAACACTTGAAAAACATGAGATTAAAGCAATTGAGGCTCTAAACCAGCCATTCGATCCGAACTTCCATCAGGCAGTGATGACCGAAGAGTCTGATACAGAGAGTAATATTGTGATTGAAGAATTCCAAAAAGGTTATATATTAAAAGACCGTGTCATCAGACCGACAATGGTCAAAGTAAGCGAATAATAATAAATTAATTGGAGGAATATATAAATGAGTAAAGTAATCGGTATAGACTTAGGAACAACTAACTCAGTAGTATCAATTTTAGAAGGCGGAGAACCTAAAGTAATACAAAATGCTGAAGGTAACCGTACAACGCCTTCTGTAGTATCTTTTAAAAACGGTGAGCGCCAGGTCGGCGAAGTAGCTAAACGCCAGGCAATTACAAACCCGAACACGATTATGTCAGTTAAAAGACATATGGGTACAGACCATGTTGAAAAAGTAGAAGATAAAGAATATACACCGCAGGAAATTTCAGCGATGATTTTACAAAACTTAAAAGAAACTGCTGAAAGCTATTTAGGCGAAAAAGTAACGAAAGCTGTCGTTACAGTTCCGGCATACTTCAATGACTCAGAACGCCAGGCGACAAAAGACGCTGGCCGCATTGCAGGACTTGAAGTGGAACGTATTATTAACGAGCCGACTGCAGCAGCTCTTGCATACGGTCTCGATAAACAGGATAAAGAAGAAAACATTTTAGTATTTGACCTTGGCGGCGGTACGTTTGACGTTTCTATTTTGGAACTTGGCGACGGCGTATTCGATGTACTTGCAACTGCAGGTGACAACCGTCTCGGCGGTGACGACTTTGATGATTTAATTATCGATTTCCTGGTCGACACTTTCAAAGCTGAAAACGGCATTGACTTATCCACAGACAAAATGGCAATGCAGCGTCTGAAAGATGCAGCTGAAAAAGCTAAAAAAGATTTATCAGGTGTATCATCTACACAAATCTCATTACCGTTCATCTCAGCGGGCGAAGCAGGACCATTGCACCTTGAAACCACTCTGTCACGTGCGAAGTTCGAAGAACTGACTCACGGACTTGTTGAAAGAACTATGGGACCTGTGCGACAGGCGCTTAAAGATGCTGGTATCAGCAAATCTGACATTGATGAAATTATTTTAGTCGGCGGTTCAACTCGTATTCCTGCAGTTCAGGATGCAATTACGAAAGAACTAGGCAAAGAACCTAACCGCAGTGTGAACCCTGATGAAGTAGTAGCGATGGGTGCAGCAGTTCAGGGCGGTGTGCTCACAGGTGATGTTCAGGACGTAGTTCTTCTAGACGTTACACCATTATCACTAGGTATTGAAACGATGGGGAATGTATCTACAGTTCTTATCGAAAGAAATACGACAATTCCTACAAGCAAGTCACAAGTGTTCTCTACGGCAGCTGATAACCAGCCTGCAGTAGACATTCACGTTGTACAAGGTGAAAGACCGATGGCAAGCGACAACAAAACTTTAGGACGCTTCCAGTTAACGGATCTGCCGCCAGCACCAAAAGGTGTACCGCAAATCGAAGTTACTTTTGACATCGATAAAAACGGTATTGTAAACGTTACTGCTACTGATAAAGGTACAGGCAAAGAACAGAAGATTACTATCGAATCAAGCTCTAACCTGACTGATGAAGATATCGACAGAATGGTTAAGGAAGCTGAAGAAAATGCCGATGCTGACAAAGCGAAAAAAGAAGAAGCTGAGCTCCGTAATGAAGCTGACCAGTTAATCTTCTCTGCTGACAAAGCTGTCGAAGATCTCGGCGACAAAGTTGAAGCATCAGAAAAAGAACAAATCGACAGTGCTAAAGAAGAACTGAAAACAGCTCTTGAAGGTACTGACTTAGATGAAATCAAAGCTAAAAAAGAAGCGCTTGAGCAGGCAGTTCAAGGAGTTACAACTAAACTTTATGAACAAATGGCCGAAGAGCAGCAAGGCGCAGCGGATGCAGGTGCAGAAGCAGATAATGCTGATGACGATGTAATCGATGCGGATTATAAAGAAGTAGATGACGAAGAAGATAAAAAATAAAATCTTCAACACTTAAGTCAAAGCCAAACGCATTGGCTTTGACTTTTTTAAATGGTATTATATTGACTGTTGGAGGGAAAAATTGTGGCTAAAAGAGACTTTTATGAAATACTCGGTTTAGATAAAAACGCAACACAAGATGAAATAAAGAAAGCATATCGTAAATTATCAAAGAAATATCACCCGGACATGAAAGACGGGTCTGATGAAAAATTTAAAGAAGTATCTGAAGCGTATGAAGTGCTGTCTGACGACAATAAGCGTGCGCAGTACGACCGTTTCGGACATGAGGGTATGAATTCCCAGGGCGGCTTCGGCGGCGGTGGAGGATTCGGCGGTGCCGGAGGCTTTGGCGGTTTTGAAGATATCTTCAGTTCGTTTTTCGGCGGCGGCGGCCAGAGAGATCCGAATGCTCCTAGAAAAGGTGACGATCTCCAGTATACGATGACGGTTACTTTTGATGAGGCTGTCTTCGGCGCGACTAAAACAGTCACGATTAAAAAAGATGTAGTCTGCGACGTCTGTGACGGCGAAGGTACTAAACCCGGTACGTCAAAATCTACATGTAAAACATGTTCAGGTGCAGGTAACGTCTCAGTAGAACAAAATACACCATTCGGCCGTGTACAGACACAGCGCACATGTCCTACATGCGGAGGCACGGGCCAGGAAATCGAACACCCGTGTGATAAGTGTAAAGGTCACGGCACAGTTCAGAAAAATGTTGATATCGAAGTGAAAGTGCCGGAAGGTATTGACAACGGCCAGCAGATACGTCTGTCGGGTCAAGGTGAACCTGGTATTAACGGCGGACCTGCAGGAGATCTGTATATCGTATTCAGAGTTAAGCAGGATGCTAAATTTACTCGTGACGGCGATGATATCCATTATGAGCTTAAAATTTCATTCGCCCAGGCCGCTCTCGGTGATGAATTGAAAGTTCCGACAATCAATTCGTCAGTCATGCTGACCATACCTGCCGGCACACAGTCCGGAAGACGCTTCAGACTGAAAGAAAAAGGTGTGAAAAACGTCCAGGGATTCGGCTACGGCGACCAGTATGTAACAGTGACTGTTGTTACGCCTACGCGACTGTCTGAACAGGAACGGGAAGTATTTAAGAAACTGGCAGATATAAACGGTGAGAATATCAGTGAGCAGCAGGAAAATATTTTTGATAAAACAAAACGATTCTTTAAAGGTGAGTAAACTATGAAATGGCATGAAGTCAGTATCAGCACTAAAGAAGAGAACGAAGAACAGTTTTCAATATTCTTAAATACAATCGCAAAAGGTGTTTCAATCGAACATTCTGTTGATATATTAAAAGCTAAAACTGAGGATTTTGATGAGAAATTCCGGCTGAATCCGAAAGACTATCCGGACAGTGACATACGTATACTCGTTTATTTTGATGAAACACATGATATCGATGGCAAGCTTAGTGAAATCAAACAGTTTATCAGTGAAACACCTCTTGTTCGTAAAGAAGAAATTGAAATCAGCACCAGCATCATAGATGAGATGGACTGGGAAAATGAGTGGAAGAAATATTTTCATAATTTCAAAGTCGGCAGAAACTTCTTAATCGTTCCTTCATGGGAGTATGCTGATGTTGAAATTGCCGACAGCGATAAAGTGATTAAAATTGATCCCGGCATGGCCTTCGGAACTGGCGATCATGCCACGACGAGCATGTGTCTGACTTTTCTTGAAGATGTAATAAATCCAGCGGACAAAGTAATTGATGTCGGTACGGGTTCCGGGATTTTATCAATTGGTGCTTATTTACTCGGCGCAAGAGATATTAAAGCAACTGATATTGATGAATTGTCATTGCAGGTTTCAAAAGAGAACTTTGCTTTAAATGACTGCGGGGAAGATATTGCGGTCATGCCTGCCGATCTGTTAAAAGATGAAACCGAAAATTATGATGTTATCGTAGCAAATATTCTTGCACATATTATAGATGATATGATTGATGATGCTTACAAACTGCTGAATAATAACGGACGTTTTATCGCGTCCGGCATTATCGTTGAAAAACGAGATGATATTATCACGCATATGAAACAGGCAGGGTTCTCAATTACTGATGTTCTTGAAGAAGAAGGCTGGGTCGCAATATCGGCTCTGAAGGTGGCATAATGCAGCGGTATTTTATCAAAGGAACAGTCTCGCTTAATGAAACGTTTGTTATGGACGATGAGCATGTGCATCATATTAGAAATGTAATGCGCGCCAAAGCCGGAGATAAGTTTAATGTAGTCGACGGGGAGGGCAATGCTTATCTCGTCCTGCTGACTGATCTTGAACCGGTATCATATGAAGTGATAGAAAAAATAGAGAGTGAAGTGGAGCTTCCGGTAGATATTACATTGTATTCACCCTTCTTAAAGGGAGACAAGATGGATCTTGTCATTCAGAAGTCGACCGAGCTCGGGGTTCATCACTTTATCTTGTATAAAGCTGAACGCAGCGTCGTTAAACTGGATGCTAAAAAAGAAAAGAGCAGGCTTTTGCGCTATGAAAAGATTGCGAGAGAAGCTTCTGAACAAAGCAGACGCACTAAAATACCTGGCATTTCATTTGTCGGAGCACTGAAAACTATTGATTTCACACAATATGATCTTGTATTATTTGCTTATGAGGATAACAATCTTACCGGCAGTTCAATAAAAGATATTCTCGCGCGCACCAGTGTAAAGACGATTGCTGTTGTGTTTGGGCCCGAAGGCGGTTTTACCGAAACAGAAGCTGATATTTTTAAAACTTATGAGAATATCGCACTCGGACGCAGAATTTTAAGAGCGGAAACAGCGCCGCTCTATGCACTTTCTGTAATTGGAAGTTACTATGAATAACTCATTTGTGGTATCATTACGATGAATATAAATTATTAGGAGTGTCATTAAAATGAACGCAGCAAAGTATATCGACCATACATTATTAAAACCGGAAGTTACTGATAAAGAGATTTCAGTACTGTGTGACGAGGCGCATGAACATGGCTTCTTCAGCGTCTGTATCCAGCCGTCTTGGGTTAAAACTGCCGCAGAAAAGCTTGCTGAGAGCGAAGTTAAAGTATGCACAGTAATCGGTTTTCCTCACGGTGCAACTACATCAGAAGTTAAAGCATTTGAAACTAAAGATGCTATTTCAAACGGTGCTGATGAAGTGGATATGGTAATTAATATCGGCCAGCTTAAAGCAGGCAATTTTGATTACGTAAAAGAAGATATTAAAAGCGTCGTAGATGCTGCTAATAAAGAAGCACTTGTTAAAGTTATTATTGAATCGTCACTGCTTACAGAAGATGAGGTTGTGACTGCTTCAAGATTAGCACAAGAAGCAGGTGCGGATTTCGTTAAAACATCTACCGGCTTTAATGGCAGCGGAGCCAGTGTGGAAGCTGTTGCGCTTATGCGCCTGACAGTAGGCGAAGACATGGGCGTTAAAGCAAGCGGCGGCGTACGATCTTATGAGGATGCCAAAAAGATGATTGAAGTCGGAGCTACAAGAATCGGCGCTTCAAGCGGAATCGCAATTGTTAATGGAGAAGTTTCAGAGAGCGATTATTAAATTACAGTTGACTGAAACAAATCTAGTATATTATAATATTAAAGTACATAGTATAGTCTATGTGAATTAGCCTTTTGCATTATCGGAGGGAGGGAAAACAAATGTCAAAAACAGTTGTTAAGCAAAACGAACCAATTGAAGATGCTCTTCGTCGTTTCAAACGTACAGTATCTAAAAACGGTACGATTCAAGAAGCACGTAAAAGAGAGTTTTACGAAAAACCAAGCGTAAAACGCAAGAAGAAATCTGAAGCTGCGCGTAAGCGTAAGTTCAAGTAATATCACTCTTCCCTCTGATAAGTGATATATTATAAAAACAGCGTACATTTTGTACGCTGTTTTTTTGTATCTACATTTCTCATTTACCCGCAGTTAATGTATAATCGGAAGCAGGAGGGATGTACATGGGCGGTTCATATTTATATATAATTAAAGACTCAATTCAATTTTATATAGATGTTGTAACTTCACCCGTTGTTGCATTTCTATTATTATCAATATTCTTCCTTGGTGTGGTGTATCAGCTCTTCTCGCAGAGAGTTAATATTATCGGCATTCTTGCTGTTCTGTCGATATTTATCTTTTTCTCGGGTCACCTTCTTACTGGCGGCGGCAATATGCTGACATTAATCCTGATTCTGCTCAGCGGTTTTCTTATTCTAATTGAATTTTTTGTTATTGGAACACTGCTCGGGCTTATCGGAATTATCGTATTTGGAGTAAGTATATTAACAGTCAGCGGCAATGCAGTTCTATACAGTATTTTCTTAGCCGTAATTTTAATTATGGTGATAATAGAGTGGGTGATATTTGTGAAACATAAGAAACGTAAAATTTCTTTTCTAAATCGGTTGATTTTAAATGATGCAACGGACAAGGAATCGGGGTATACATCATTTGATGACCGCTCGCATTTAGTCGGTAAAATGGCGGTGACACATACGGTTTTAAGACCCTCCGGGACAATCCGTCTCGGTGATGAAAGAATCGATGCTGTTGCCGAAGGATCGTATATTCCGAGTGATGTAAAGGTTAAAATTATTTTTGTGGAAGGTACGAGAATTGTTGTCAGACCAACGGAAGATTAAAAACAAGGAGAGTGGAGAATGAATTTAGCATTTATTACAGGCGGTGCACTCGTAACATTACTGATTTTCGTAGTAATTATTATCGTTGCTGCATTTATCCTGTCATTTGTTCCAATCGGTTTATGGATTTCAGCAGTTGCTGCTGGTGTTAAAGTAGGTATCTTTACATTGGTGGGTATGCGTTTAAGACGTGTTAAACCTAAACGTGTTATCGAGCCGATGATTAAAGCGCACAAAGCGGGTATTCAGCTGTCGACGAATCAGCTTGAATCTCACTTTTTAGCCGGCGGTAACGTCGACCGTGTTGTCGATGCCTTAATCGCTGCTCAGCGTGCGGATATTAACTTAACATTTGAACGCTGTGCTGCAATCGACCTTGCAGGCCGTGACGTGCTTGAAGCAGTACAGATGAGTGTCAACCCGAAAGTTATCGAAACACCATTCATTGCTGGTGTTGCTGTTGATGGTATCGAAGTTAAAGCAAAAGCAAGAATTACAGTGAGAGCAAACATCGAACGCCTTGTCGGTGGTGCCGGTGAAGAAACGATCATCGCCCGGGTCGGTGAAGGGGTAATCTCAACTATCGGTTCTTCCAACAAGCATGCGGAAGTGCTGGAAAATCCGGAACGTATTTCACAAACTGTTTTATCGAAAGGTTTAGATGCAGGTACTGCATTTGAAATTCTTTCAATCGATATTGCAGATGTGGATATCGGTAAAAACATTGGTGCGGATCTTCAGACTGAACAGGCTGTTGCAGATAAAAATATTGCACAAGCTAAAGCGGAAGAACGCCGTGCAATGGCTGTAGCGCAGGAACAGGAAATGAAAGCCCGCGTACAGGAAATGAGAGCGAAAGTAGTAGAAGCAGAATCCAGAGTACCTCTTGCATTTGCCAAAGCATTAGAAGACGGAAATATTTCAGCAACTGATTATTACGATCTGAAGAATGTTGAAGCAGATACCAGCATGAGAGATTCAATAAATAAAATGACAAACCCTACACAATTTAACGAAGAAGAATAGGGTGTGATATAGTATGGAACTTATTCCACTACTAATTATCGTCCTCGGTATAGTCTCTTCAATCATCGGCAGTAAAAACAACAAAGACAAAGAAGGCGACCGCAATATTGATACTTCTAAACTGGATAGAAGACAAAACACTGCGCCGCGCAGCAGGCAGCCTGACCGTGAGACGACAACAAATGAACAAAAAGGATTCTTCCAGACGCTGCAAGAGGCATTTGATGAAGAATTCAACAACTCGGAACAACAGACACGCACAGAATCTAAACCCTCGCCGAGAGAACCATCCAGAAGCCGCGAAACGGCTCCAAACAGTCGTCCGGAAAGACAAGCTTCAGAGCGGCCGGTGCGAGAAACAATTCAGACCGCGCGCGAACGCGCGAATTCATCCCAGAATATTTCTGATATTGAAAAACGTATTACAGACCGTTCAAAGCATGCGAAACGTGCTTCGGAAGCAAAAGAAAATGTGTATACTAAAGGTTACGACGAGCGTACTGAAAAAACAGCAGGCCTCGGACGTGATATTGCAGATGAAGTACGCTATTCATATGATGATGACGCCAATCAGATGCATAAACACGGCAGGCAGAGTGCCTCCGATACTTCAATATCATCTGATGATCTATCCTTTGATTCAAAATCATTTGTTAACGGTATTATTATGTCGGAGATTCTCGGAAAACCGAAATCTAAACAGAAAACGAATAAGAAGCTTGGCTGATGATTATAAACACAGCGCTGACCGGATGGGATTCCCCGTCCGGTTTTTAATTTTTACAGCTGATTTTCTTGGCGGCAGGAACTGTTTTGTATTTTGAGACTGCGGGGTAGCATGATTGGGTCTCATGCGTATCCGGGCGCTCTGGGGTTGGCTTGATAGTCTCATGTCTACTCCAGCTCCCATCGCTTTGACCGCCGCTCATATGTGTCTGAAATAATTGCAGTACGCTATTGATAGTGGTAAATTTAAATAGACAAGTTTATTATAAAGGGGTTTGTAAATGCCTAATATTATTAATATAGACAGCCTTGACGAAGCTCAGGCTTTAATAGGTGCAAATGATTCACACATCACATACCTGGAAGAGGAATTCGGCGTTAAAATTCATACGCTCGGCAATGAAATTACTGTCAGCGGCGATGATGAAGAGAATGTCGAACTCGCTGAAGATGTGCTGCTTCATTTATTAAAAATAATCCAGCGGGGTATGTCGATTTCATTAAGAGATGTACAGTCTGCTGCGATGATGGCAAAGAATGATACCATCGAATATTTACAAGATCTTTATAACGAGGAAATTGCTAAAGATGTTAAAGGTAAAAGTATTAAAGCGAAAACTACAGGGCAGCGTCAGTATGTCGATAGTATAAGAAAGCATGACTTAACTTTCGGTATCGGGCCTGCAGGTACAGGGAAAACTTTTTTAGCTGTTGTAATCGCCTGTCAGATGCTTCGTGAAAACCAGGTTAAGCGCATCGTGCTGACGCGTCCTGCAGTAGAAGCGGGCGAGAATCTCGGGTTTCTGCCGGGTGATTTAAAAGAAAAAGTGGATCCTTATCTGAGACCGCTGTACGATGGTCTTCACGCAGTTCTCGGTGTCGAAACGACTGACCGCTTAATTGAGCGCGGCGTGATTGAAGTTGCTCCGCTTGCCTATATGCGCGGACGTACGCTGAATGAAGCTTTTGTTATTCTCGATGAAGCGCAGAACACGACTGAAATGCAGATGAAAATGTTTTTAACCCGGCTCGGTTTCGGCTCGAAGATGATTGTTACCGGCGATGAAACACAGATTGACCTGCCGGGCTCCACAAAAAGCGGGCTGGTTGAATCTGTAAAACGGCTTGAGAATATTAAAGGAATCGCTATTAAACGCATGGATGAAACAGATGTTGTCAGACATCCGCTTGTTTCTAAAATAATTCTTGCGTATGAAAAGGATACACAGCTATGATTAATATAGATTTTATTAACGATGATAATTTTGTCAATGATGCTGAGCTTAAAGAAGTATCGGAATTGTTAACCTTCGCCTACGGCCATCTTGAAGAAGAAGGCGATGCAGAAGTATCTGTTTCTTTCGTTTCAAATGAAGAAATTCAAAATATCAACAGGGATTACCGGGATAAAGACAGCGTAACAGATGTAATTTCTTTTGCGCTTGAGGAAGATGACATGAATATTATTCATGCCGAGGCGCCTCGTACTCTCGGAGATATTGTAATCAGTACAGACCGTGCAAAAGAACAGGCGGAAGATTACGGTCACAGCTATCGCCGTGAACTTCTTTTCCTCGCACTACATGGATTCCTGCACCTTTTAGGCTACGATCATATGGAGAGCGATGACGAAGCTGTAATGAACGGTAAACAAGAAGAAATATTAAATGCATTCGGTGTGACACGCGATTAATCCGGACCGGTTTAAGCATCCTCTCCATGGACTTTTTCAGCTGTTTAAAAAGGATAGAAAGTTTTTACTGCATCTGATTTTTGCAGCTGCGGCCATTTGTATTTGTGCTGCAGTCAATATCACTGCAGTGGAATGGCTGTTTATAATAACTGCTGTTTTTTTAGTATTGATTACAGAAGCAATAAACAGTGCAATTGAATACACGGTGGATTTAGTTACCGGCGATTACCATATACTTGCCCGCTATGCGAAAGATATTGCAGCAGCGGCAGTGCTGCTTGCAAGTGTATATGCTGTAATCGTCGGTATGGTTATCCTCATACCGTATTTTTTTATATAAGGGGGACGTCAGATGAATGATGGATTATTTAAAGAAGAATGGCTGGCTGAAGTGCAAAAAGCGCAATCGCGGGCATACACACCTTATTCTGAGTTTAACGTAGGTGCTCTTTTGATTACTGAAGATGATGAGTACATTTACGGAACGAATATTGAAAATGCTGCGTATCCTGCCTCGATCTGTGCAGAACGCACTGCGCTTGTCAGCGCATATGCTAATAATAAGAGAAAGTTCAAAGCGATTGTAATCGTTACAGACGCACCTGAACCTGCGAGCCCTTGCGGTGTCTGCAGGCAGGTAATGAAAGAATTATGCCATGATGAGATGCCGGTTTACTTAACGAGCAAATCCGGTGAAGTAATAAAACGGACGGTAGATGATCTGCTGCCGCTCGGTTTTAGCGGGAAGGATATGGATTAATGAATTTTAACGGTTTTAAATCAGGTTTCGTCAGCATCATTGGACGGCCGAATGTAGGTAAATCTACATTTATGAACAAGGTTCTTGGTCAAAAGGTCGCAATTATGTCGGATAAACCGCAGACAACAAGAAATAAAATACAAGGGGTATATACAAAAGACAATGCCCAGATGATTTTTATCGATACACCGGGGATACACAAGCCGAAACACCAGCTCGGGGAGCATATGATGAAAGTCGCGCGGAATACACTTCGTGAAACAGAAGTTATCCTGTTTATAATTAACGCTGCTGAAGAAATCGGACGCGGCGATGAATTTATTATCGATATGCTTAAAAACACGAAGACACCGATTATCTTAGTGCTAAATAAAATCGATTTAATTCATCCGGATGATTTAATCAAACAGATTGAGGTCTACAAAGACAAGCTGGACTTCAGTGATGTTGTGCCGATTTCAGCGCTGCAGGGTAATAATATTGACCGTCTTTTGTCGGTTATCGAATCGCATCTTCCTGAAGGACCGATGTATTATCCGGAAGACCGGATCACTGACCATCCCGAGCATTTTATCGTGAGCGAACTGATTCGTGAAAAGGCTCTGCATAAGCTGAGCCAGGAACTGCCTCACGCAATTGGGGTTGAAGTGTTGAAAATGAAAGGCGACGATGACGGCGGCAAAGTAAAAGTCGAAGCGCTTATTTACGTTGAACGCGAGTCGCAAAAAGGAATGGTTATCGGTAAAGGCGGCAAGATGCTGAAAGAAATCGGACGCGAAGCGCGTATGGATATCGAAAATCTGCTCGGAAGCAAAGTGTATCTCGAGCTTTGGGTAAAAGTACAGAAAGACTGGCGCAATAAACCGACCTTTATAAGATCTCTCGGGTATAAAGACGAAGAATATTAAAACTGGGTGAGATAATGATCTATCAACAGACTGGTATGATGATCCGGCAGACAAGCTACAGCGAGTCCAGCCGGATTATTACTATACTGACTGAAAGCGGAGAACAGGTTCCGCTGATGGCACGGGGCTTTAACAAACCTAAGAATCAGTTTATTACGCTGCGGCAGGGCTACCTTGAAGCACTCTTTACCTATAACCGCTTTAAGGGCATGGGCACACTGAACGATGTCGATGTGACCGAACGGTATAAGAATGTGAACGGTAATTTTGATTTATATACACACGCAAGTTATATACTGGAAGTAATTACGAGAGCGCTGGAAGATGACAGAGCAGAACCCGGTTTTTACAGACTGCTGAAAAAAGGCTTCAAACTGCTGGATGACGGCAATGAAAGCCTTGGAGTAACTTCTCTTGTGCTGATAAAAATGCTGCCTGCCTACGGCGGGCAGCTGAATTTAGACAGCTGTGCAGTATGCGGCAGAAGTGATTATAAAAAATACAGCCACTATTCTTTTAAATATCACAATGTTATCTGTCATGACTGTCTGACCGAAGAAACGCTGGAACGCGCCATACCTGTCAGCAACAAAGTGTTGTATTTTGCGCTGTATTTGAAATCGGTGAAACTCGATGATGTTAACAGCATTCAAATATCTAAAGACATCGGCAAACAGCTGCTTAAGTTTATTGAAATGCTGTACGCTGAATACAGCGGTGTATATTTCAGAAGCAGGAAATTAATAGATCCGCAGTAAAGATAAATACGTATACATGAGATTGACTCATGTATACGTATTTCTTTTTCAGTAGTTATGATAGAGACTCATGTATACGAATAGCAACTTGCGTAGTCATGACGAGGTCTCATGTATACGGATAGCAACTTGCGTAGTCATGACGAGGTCTCATGTATACGCAAAATAAAAAGCACTTGAAAATCAAGTGCTTTTTAAAATAAACTATTAATCTAAATTACCAGTCAACGTTTTAACATCTTCGACAATTTCTTCTGTCTCGAATGTATTATCTCCTGCATCAACGCCTGTGTAGTCTTTAATCAGCTTGCCGGTTTCATCGACTAAATATATTGCTGTCCCGTGTAATACCTGATTGGAGCCGTCCTGAGGCAGTTTTACAATCGATTTGAAATTGTTAAGGGCATAATCCCGCAGGTATTCAAAGTCATATCCTGTAAGCAGCTGCCACTCGATATTATCCGCAGGGTTATACCAGCTCATATATTCGCTCAGCACTTCAGGTGTATCCGTATCAGGGTCTACCGAAAAGCTGATGATACCGACATCTTCGATATTTTCTTCGGCAAGTTCCTGTGTCAGTTCAGTCATATTTTGCGTCATCGGCGGACATACTGTCACACATTCAGTAAAAATAAGGTTGGCGAGCCAGACTTTTCCGTCCATATCTTCGGATGTAAATGTTTCGTCATGCTGGTTCACAGCTTCAAAATTCTCGAGCGTATTGCCGTAGTAAGACATCGGCTCAACTTCATCGCTGCCGCATGCAGCAAGTATCAGCACCAGTGAAAGCAGCAGAGTAGTTCTGAACATAAGCATCCTCCATTAAAATTTAATATATGTATAAAAGGGTGCCCCAATAAATTGAGGCACCGCAGCAGTTAAAACTTGATTCTTGATGACAGGAAATCGTGAAGTTCGTCAATTGCAATACGCGACTGCTCCATCGTATCGCGGTCTCTTACAGTTACTTTTTTATCTTCAGCTGAGTCAAAGTCGAATGTAATACAGTACGGTGTACCGATTTCATCCTGACGGCGGTAACGTTTACCGATTGACTGCGACTCGTCAAATTCAATATTAAAGTCTGCTGCCAGAAGACTGTAGACTCCCATAGCATCAGCGCTTAATTTTTTCGATAAAGGCAGGACAGCCGCTTTAAACGGTGCAAGAGCAGGGTGCAGACGCAGTACTGTGCGTGAGTCGCCTGATTCAAGTTCTTCTTCATCATAAGCATCTGTAAGGAAAGCAAGTGTCATACGGTCAAGACCGAGTGACGGCTCAATGCAGTATGGAATATATTTCTCGTTAGTTTCAGGGTCGTGATATCTGAAATCTTCGTTCGAATGTTCCATGTGCTGACGGAGATCATAATCTGTCCGGCTCGCAACACCCCAGAGTTCACCCCAGCCGAACGGGAATTTATACTCAATATCAGTTGTTGCATTGGAGTAGTGTGATAATTCATCTTCATCATGCTCTCTCAGACGCGTTCTATCTTCGCTTAAGTTTAAATCTTTCAGCCAGTTAACAGCGAAATCTTTCCAGTAGCTCTGCCATTCCATTTCAGTTCCCGGTTTGCAGAAGAACTCGAGTTCCATCTGGTCGAATTCACGTGTTCTGAACGTAAAGTTACCCGGTGTGATTTCGTTACGGAATGATTTACCAATCTGGCCGATACCAAATGGCAGTTTTTTACGCATTGTGCGCTGAACATTTTTGTAGTTAACAAAAATACCCTGTGCAGTTTCAGGACGAAGGAATAATTCGTTAGTCGAACCTTCTGTTACACCCTGGAATGTTTTAAACATTAAGTTGAACTGACGGATATCAGTATAGTCATGAGCGCCGCAAGTCGGGCAGTCGATGTTTTTATCATCGATGATTTCTTTCATTGCTTCAAATGATAAACCGTCTGCAACGAAAGTGTCATCTTCTTTCTGCATAACATCTTCAATCAGTTTGTCGGCACGGTGACGCGATTTACACTGTTTGCAGTCGATCATCGGGTCGTTAAAGTTATTTAAGTGACCTGAAGCTTCCCAGGTTTTCGGGTTCATTAAGATTGCAGCATCAAGTCCCACGTTGTAAGGTGACTCCTGGATGAATTTTTTCCACCATGCCGCTTTAACGTTGTTCTTCAGCTCAATACCAAGCGGACCGTAATCCCAAGTGTTGGCAAGACCGCCGTAGATTTCACTGCCCGGAAATACAAAACCTCTTGTTTTTGCCAGGTTTACAATTGTGTCCATGTTCATTATTAATGCAGCTCCTTTTTTATTATTAATTTATATATAAAAAGTCCCCGGACAGCAGAAATATGCTATCCAGGGACGAGCGTTGCCCGCGGTTCCACCCAATTTAGTAAGAAAACTCGCTTTTAAATATAAATTAATTGCTTTTGTCAGTTAATGATTGCGCCATTTAAATTGTTAAGCTCACACCGTCCTTAACTCGCTTACGGCTATTATATAATCAGAACAGAATGAATGCAAGTACGATGATATTTCTTTATCCCGGCAAATATTATATAATATTATATGTTGGGAGTGAGAACGTGGAACTGAATGAACGCCAAGAAAAAATATTAAGCATAGTTAAACAGCACGGGCCGATTACGGGTAGTAAAATTGCAGCACAGCTCTCCCTGACCCGTGCAACTTTACGTCCGGATCTGGCTATATTGACGATGTCCGGCTTTCTCGATGCTAGACCCCGTGTCGGATATTTTTATACCGGCAAAGAAACGAATGATGTTATCGCGCTTAAAGTAAATAATATATTAGTCCGTGATGTTCAGAGTCTGCCGATTTTAATTACGACCGGAACCAGTATTTATGATGCCATCGTCAAAATGTTCCTAGAAGATGTGGGCACCCTGTACGTGATCGATGATGAACAATCGCTTGCCGGTGTTATTTCAAGAAAAGATCTGTTAAAAGGGACGATGAGTTTCAAAGATACAGAAAACACGACGGTCAGTGCAGTGATGACCCGGAGACCCAACATTACGATGTGTTATCCGGATGATCTTCTTTTATATGTGGCCAAACAAATTATCGACAGACAGATTGATTCTCTGCCCGTTGTTAAAGAAGTTAACGGCAGAATTGAAGTGATAGGCAGAATTACAAAAACCAATATTACAAAAGTATTTGTAAATTTAATGGAGTGAATAATCAATGTCGAATTTTAAAATAATTGTTGCATCAGACTCGGTCGGAGAAACAGGCGAACTCGTTACGAAAGCATCCCTGTCACAATTTAAAATCGACGCGCCCGATAATGTTATCGACCGTTATCCGTACGTAGACAGCCCGGACGACGTCGACGATGTAATAGATTTAGCAAAAAGCAAAAATGCTTTAGTCGTCTATACTTTAATTACACCTGACTTAAGAAAATATATGGCCGCGGAACTCGATAAAGAAAATATTTCCTATATCGATGTGATGGGCCCGCTGATGGATGAAATAGCGAAGGCTACAGGACTCGAGCCGTACAATGAGCCCGGCAGAGTGCACCGCCTCGACGAAGATTATTTCAAAAAAATAGAAGCGATAGAATTTGCTGTAAAATACGATGACGGCAAAGACACAAGCGGTCTTGACAAGGCGGATATCGTTCTGCTTGGTGTTTCGAGAACATCTAAAACGCCGCTGTCACAATTTTTAGCATTGAAAAAATACAAAGTAATGAATGTGCCGCTGGTACCGGAAGTAAAGCCGCCGGCTGAATTGTTCGATGTCGATCCAAAGAAATGTGTGGCACTCAGAATTAATCCGGAAACTTTATATAAAATACGCAAAGAGCGCTTAAGTCAGCTCGGCTTAAAAGACACTGCGATGTATGCGAACAGCACACGCATTGAAGATGAACTGGTTTATTTTGATGAAATTATTGGCAAAATAGGCTGTCCGGTTATAGATGTTTCGGATAAAGCAATCGAGGAAACTGCGAATGCCATTATGAAGTATGTGGACAGCGAGAGTAATATTAGAGGGTGATAATTTGAGAATACCCGAGGAAACCATAGCGAAAATAAAAGATGAGACCGACATTACCGAGTTAGTTGCAAGTTATATTAAACTTGAACGGCGAGGGCGCAACTATGTTGGTCTCTGTCCGTTCCATGATGAAAAAACACCGTCCTTTTCCGTCAGTCCGGACAAGCAGATTGCACATTGTTTCGGCTGTAAAAAAGGAGGGAACGTATTCCAGTTTCTGATGGAAATTGAGAATATGTCATTCGCTGAAGCGGCTGCAAAACTCGGAGAACCGCTGAATATAAAAATAGATACAGAAACGAGCAGCGTAAAAGAAAGCGACATGACGCTGATCCGTATGCATGACTATATGACAGATCTTTACCATCATCTGCTTATGAACACGAGCGAAGGTGAAAAACCGCTGCAGTATTTGCTCGACCGCGGCTTCAGCACGGAACTTATCCGCTCTGAAAAAATAGGCTTTGCGCCGAATATGTCATACTTTGCAAAAAATGCCCTGCTTGAACAGGGCTATAACGAAGAAACGGCATATCAGGCAGGCCTGCTGTCAAGAAACGAGGAAAACTTTTCGTATTACGACCGTTTTGTCGGCCGGATTATGATTCCGATAAAGAACCATCAGGGTCACCGTGTCGGCTACACAGCGAGAAGCATCGACGGCAGTGAGCCAAAATATTTAAATACGCCTGAAACTGAAATATTTAAAAAAAGGGAACTGTTCTTTAACTTAAATGATGCAAGAAAACATATCAGGAAGCTCGATAATATCATTTTAATGGAAGGCCATCTCGATGTACTGAAAGTTAAAATGACTAAAGTGCAGCACATTGTTGCGACTATGGGAACGGAGCTCAGCCAGGAAAATTTAAATCTGCTGGAACGGCTCTCCTCGAATGTCACAATTATGTTTGACGGGGATTCTGCGGGACAGAACGCCACTCTGAAAGTCGGCGACACGCTTCTCAAGCGGGGGATGAATGTTTACGTACAGAAAATTCCTAAGAAAATGGACCCTGATGAATATATAGAAACGTACGGAAAAGAAAAGTTTGAGCAGTTTATCGCAGATGAGCAGCAGCATTATCTGCACTTTAAAGCAGAAGTTCTGCGCCATGAATCGAAAGAAAACGATATGAAATTTACGCAGAATTTAACTCTTCTGGCAAATGATCTGAAATATATCACAGATTCTTTAACAGCAGAACGGCTGGTTGCAACAATCAGCTCTATTTTCGGAGTGAATAAGCATGCGCTGTCCGGACAAATTCCGGCACCAGTCCGGCAAAAGTCCGATTACGCCGTACCCGGACCTGTAGAACAGCAATTATCGCTGCGCCAGAAAAAAGAGCGTTACGTCACGAGAATTATGATGACAAACCGCGAATTCCTGCTGGAATACAGGGGAACACTCGATGCGAATGTCTTAACTTACGGGCCTTATTATGATATAATAAGAGGACTTTGTGCTTATTTTGAGGTGCATACAGTTTTCGATCTTTCTCTTGCCCTTAATTATCTTGATCCTGCACTGACGGACACACTGATAGAACTCGACGGCATGTCGATTCATGAAGATGTCTCACATAGTGAAATAAATGATTATCTGGAAGATTTAAGTGGTATAAGAAATAGTGAAAACAAAAAGCAGGAATTAAACCGCAGGCTTGAAATTGCGGAACGGGAAAACGATATAGAACTGCAAATTAAGCTGACTCAGGAACTGATTGAGCTTAACCGGATTTACAAAATGTAGTTTTTTGATAACTAGGAGGCACAGTATGGCGAAGAAAAAAGCAATTACAGCTGACATTAAAGAAATTGATTTCACAACTGTCGAACAGGCAAAGGCATACCTGCTTGAAAAAGGTAAAAAAGATGGCCAGCTGTCCCATGAGGAAGTTGCCGATAAATTAGCGAACTTTGAACTGGACTCTGATGCGATGGACGAATTTTTCGAAGAATTGAACGAAAATGAAATCCAGATGATTAATGAAAAAGATTCGGCTGATACAGATGAAAAACTCGATCTCTCCGATATGAGTGCACCTCCGGGTGTTAAAATTAACGACCCTGTCCGTATGTATCTTAAAGAGATTGGGCGCGTTGATTTACTGACAGCTGCTGAAGAAGTCGAACTGGCTAAACGCATCGAACAGGGCGATGACATCGCGAGAAGCCGTCTGGCAGAAGCGAATCTCCGTCTTGTTGTAAGTATTGCAAAACGTTATGTCGGGCGCGGTATGCTCTTCCTCGATTTAATTCAGGAAGGTAATATGGGTCTGATTAAAGCGGTAGAAAAATTCGACTTTACTAAAGGTTTTAAATTCTCGACTTACGCAACATGGTGGATTCGTCAGGCGATTACACGCGCTATTGCCGACCAGGCGAGAACAATCCGTATTCCTGTGCACATGGTCGAAACGATTAACAAACTGATTCGTATACAGCGTCAGCTGCTGCAGGACTTAGGCCGCGAACCGATTCCGGAAGAAATCGGCGAGGAAATGGATTTGCCTGCTGAAAAAGTACGTGAAATTCTTAAAATTGCCCAGGAGCCTGTATCACTTGAAACACCTATCGGTGAAGAAGATGACAGCCACCTCGGGGACTTTATCGAAGACCAGGAAGCACAGAGTCCGTCGGATCACGCAGCTTATGAGCTGTTAAAAGAACAGCTTGAAGATGTGCTCGATACTTTAACGGATCGTGAAGAAAATGTTCTCCGTCTCCGTTTTGGTCTCGACGACGGCCGTACACGCACACTGGAAGAAGTAGGGAAAGTATTCGGTGTTACCCGCGAACGTATCAGACAGATTGAAGCGAAAGCCCTTCGTAAACTGAGACATCCATCGAGAAGCAAGAAATTAAAAGACTTTATGGATTAACAGTGTAAAATTTTCTCAAAATTGTTTTGACTTTGACACAATTTGAGATACAATTATATATGAGATAACATGAATAACAGATGAGGGAGGTAACATTATGAATAAAAATCCTATAGTTCCATTCTTATTGATTATTTTCTTAGGGATCGGACTTGTATTCTTACTTTCTGGATTAGGTTCAACTGATGATGGCGAGGAAGACGTTGCAACAGAAGAAGGATCTGAAGGTTCTGAAGAATCAGGCGGAGATGAAGCTTCAAGCGGTGACGTAGATGCAGAAGGTATCGCTCGTGATAACTGTGCTTCATGTCACGGCCAGGACTTCAGCGGCGGAATGGGACCTGCATTAGCTGGAACTAGTCTTGCTGAGGAAGATTTCACGACAACTGTACGTGAAGGTCGAGGTTCTATGCCTGCATTCTCAACTGATCAGATTGCAGATGAAGAACTTACAGCTTTATACCAGTTTTTCTCTGAACAATAATTTTTTATAAAAAAGACTCTCAATGCTGGGGGTCTTTTTTTTAATACAGGAGTGAGTATATGTTAAATCGAAGACTTAAGATAGTATCGGATTATATCGTTGGAGATGCACTTGTTGATATCGGATCGGATCATGCATACTTACCGATATATGCTGTAAACGAAAAGATTATTAAGACAGCCATATGCGGAGAAATCGCGAGAGGGCCTTATGATTCTTCTGTTAAAAATGTCCAGCAGAATCAATTATCCGATGTAATAAAAATACGCCTTGGAGATGGTTTATCTGTACTCCGCAGCATGGATGATGCAGATACCATTACAATTTGCGGCATGGGCGGGCCGTTAATAGCGAGTATAATTGAAACAGGGATGAAGTTCGTCCGTGGTACACCCCGCTTTATTGTGCAGGCAAATACTTATCCATATCCGATTCGAAAAATAATGGCTGAGCATAATTATAAAATTACAGACGAGCTGCAATTAAAAGACGGTCCTCATTTTTACGATATTATTGTCTTTGATTATACCGAAGAAACTGTTGAATACAGTGAAGCGGAATTGCGTTTTGGTCCTGTAAATATTGATAAACGGGAACCGGTGTTTATCGCACAGCTGGAACGTGAAAAGAGTCATATAGAAAAAATATTAAATGGTATCAACGATAGGGAAAAGAATATAGATAAAGTTGTGAGACTTGAATCTAATCTTAAATATGTCGATGAGGTGCTGGAGAATGTTAAAGATAAGTGATTTTTTAAAAAAGCTGGATAAAATTGCCCCGTTTTCAGATAGTGAACACTGGGATAATACTGGGTTGCTGGTAGGTAACGAGAACGATACCGTTACAGGTATTATTACTGCGCTCGACTGCAGCGCCGGTACTGTGGATGAAGCTGTTATGCAGAATGCCAATGTTATTATCAGCCACCATCCTTTAATTTTCCCTGAGATTTCAAAAGTGGTGAACGAAGGACCAGGTGCTGTTATCCGTAAATTAATTAAAAATGATATTAATCTGATTGCGATGCACACAAACCTCGACCATCAGAAAAATGGCGTCAGTCATATGATAGCGTCGGAACTCGGTTATCCTGAAACAGAAATTCTTCTGCCTCAAAAAGGTAACTTTAAAAAACTCAGGGTGAATATCAACACGGAAAATAAAGAAGAATTCAAAGAAAATCTCTTAAAAAATGCACCGGTGGGTGATATGGGGGATTATACGGAAGTCAGTTATGAATATAGGGTTCACGGCCAGTTCAGACCTGAAGACCGGGCCAATCCAACCATCGGGGAAGCAGGAAAACTGGAACATGTGGATGAGTATGTTATAGAATGCATTTTTGACGGCAGGGAACAGGGAGCTGTTATTGATGCAGTCAGAAAATATCATCCGTATGAAGAACCTGCGTATGATATATACAGTCTCGACAGAAAGGCCGATACCGGACTCGGCGTTAAATTTAAGTACGGAGATACGCTCGAGGCTCTCGTCAAGCTGATAGAAAACAAAACTGGCCTTAAGCCGGTTAATATCGTGAAAGCAGGCGACGGGATTATCAATACCGTCGCTGTAATCGGCGGAGCAGGGATGAGTTACAGCGAGGCTGTATTTCACAGCGGGGCAGATGTGCTGATCACCGGCGACGTTAAGTATCATGAAGCTTATGATGCAAAAGACCGCGGTCAGAATATTATCGATGCCGGCCATTATATTGAAGTTTTAATGACTAAATATCTTGCTGCGCTGATCGAAGAGCAGATTGATGTGCCGGTACAGCCTTCAAAAGTATCAACAAACCCATTTGAATAAATGATGAAAAAAGCTGCGGAATCTGGATATTCAGATTCCGCAGCTTTTTGCTTATTATTCCATCACTTTAACAGGTGTTGGTTTTTTGATTTTTGGTAAAATCTTAGTCATCGGCACTGCTGATTGCGGTGCAGCCTGAGCTTCAATATTATAATTTTTAATATAGTCGATGACTTCTTTTACAATCGGTGTCGGAGTAGAGGCGCCTGCTGTAATTGCAACTTTCTCCACACCTTCCAGCCATTCGTTTTTAAGTTCATTTAATGAACTGATGCGGTAGGCGTTAGTGTGCGCAATTTCTTTAGAAACCTGAGCAAGACGGTTGGAGTTATTACTCTTCGGATCTCCAACTACGATGAGTAAATCAGCTTCTCCGGCCTGCTCGGCAACAGCTTCCTGTCTAACCTGTGTTGCAAGACAGATTTCCTTGTGCACCTCAATGTGCGGATATCTGACTTTAAGATCGTCCATAAGATGGCTGACATCCCACTGGCTCATCGTCGTCTGATTCGTCACGATTAATTTCTTGTCTGAAAGATAGTCCGGCAGGGCTGCAACATCTTCTGGAGTTTCGATTAAGTGAACATGATCCGGTGCGACACCGACAGCGCCTTCCGGTTCAGGATGATCTTTTTTACCGATATATATAACATCGTAATCATCCGCAGTTTTCTCTCGAATCAAATCGTGTGTAAACTCTACATCAGGACAAGTCGCATCGATGCATACGAGTCCTTTCTCTTTAGCACGTGCTTTTACCTGCGGCGAAACGCCGTGTGCTGTAAAGATAACAGTACCGCTTTCGATCTGTTCGAGGATTTCAAGACGGTTCGGTCCGTCTAGTGTGATAATGCCTTCTTCTTCAAATGCATCCGTCACATGCTTATTGTGTACAATCATACCTAAAATATATATAGGACGCGGCAGCGACTGGTCAAGCGAAGCATTGCGCGCAATCACCATTGCGTCAACAACGCCGTAACAGTAACCGCGCGGTGAGATTTTAATAATATCCATAAGTTGAACTCCTCCTTACATCTGATTATACTTACTTTTTGCTGATATTCAAATCATCCAAATGACTGAACGATTATTATAGCGTAAATATGCATTTTTAGTTATAATTGATAAGGAGTTTGAAAGGGACAGGTGACATATATGTCAAATGCATTTAAAAGATTTGAATTTAACAAACAAATGCTCAGTGCAATAGAGCGAGTAGGATTTACACATCCGACGATGGTGCAGGAACGCGTAATCCCCCGTATATTAAAAGGCAGCAATGTCGTTGCACAGTCAGCAACAGGCAGCGGGAAAAGCCATGCTTTTTTACTGCCGCTTATTTACAATATCGACGCGGAAGAGAAAACACCGCAGGTTATAATCCTGGCGCCGACGAGAGAACTTGCCAAGCAGCTTGAGAATATGGCTAAAAAAGTTCTCGAATCATATGAAGATATAAGTGCACGGGCATTTATCGGCGGCACGGAAATGAAACGCGATGAAGAGCGTGCACGTCAAAATCCGCAGCTTGTAATCGGTACGCCGACAAGAATCAAGGATTTAATCGATAATCAGGCGCTTGATATTCATGCAGCGAAATCTGTTGTTATCGATGAAGCCGATTTAATGGTCGATCTCGGTTTTATGGGAGATGTCGACTATATTTCTAACCGTATTTCGACTTCAAGCCAGTTCCTGGTATTTTCTGCCACTATCCCTGACCCGTTAAAACATTTTATGGAAAAATATATTGGCGAAACGGAAATTATCGTAATTGATACGCCGCTTAATAAAGCATCTATCCATTACAGTCTCGTGCCTGTTAAAGGATCGAGCAGATTAGAAAAAACACTTGAACTGACTAAAAATATTACGCCGTATATCGGTTTAATTTTTGCCAATTCAAGGGACCGTGCCGATGAATTATTTGCTTACTTAAAAGAAGCCGGCATTAATGTGGGATTATTCCATGGCGGTTTAAAACCGCGTGAACGAACACAGGAAATTAAAAAAATCGAGAGTCTTGATTATCACTGGGTTGTTGCAAGCGACCTTGCAGCAAGAGGACTTGATTTTGACGGTGCGTCCCATGTCATTAATTACGATATTCCAAAGCAGATAGAATTCTTTACGCACAGAGTAGGCCGTGTCGGCAGAGGACAGTACAGCGGCGTTGCGATTACACTTTACGAACCGAGTGAACAAAACGAAATTGATGCACTTGAAGGTAAAGGATATGTTTTCAATCATGAAGATATCCGCGGCGGTGAATTGAAAGAAATTAAAGACCGCACGCAGCGCGCAGCGAGAAATACACGCAGCAAGACGAATAAAACGCAAAATTACAAAGTACGCAGCCCTAAAAAAGTAAAACCGGGCTATAAAAAGAAAATTAAGTTCCAGAAAGAAGAACTTGAGCGCCAGGAAAGAAGACGCTATGCAAAAGCTAAATCACGCAACGAGAAGAAGAGAAATAAAAAAGATAATAAGTAGGTTGATGTAAATGCTATTGGGATCACATGTTTCGATGAGCGGTAAGAAAATGCTGGAAGAGTCGGTAACTACTGCAGCAGGTTATGGTGCATCTACATTTATGATTTATACCGGTGCACCGCAAAATACACGCCGTAAAAAAATTGAAGATCTGAATATCGAAAATGGACAGAAAGCTATGGCGGAACTCGGCATTAAAAATTTCGTCGTGCACGCTCCATACATTATTAATATCGCAAATACTGAAAAAGATCATGTCTTTAATTTAGGCGTTGAATTTTTACAGGAAGAAATCGTGCGTACTGAAGCTCTCGGTGCAAAACAGATTGTACTTCATCCAGGTGCACATGTCGGTGCCGGAAGTGAAGCGGGAATTAGGCAAATTGTTAAAGGACTTAACGAAGTTCTGTCGAATGACAACGATGTGCAGATTGCCCTTGAAACAATGGCTGGCAAAGGTTCCGAAATCGGCCGTACATTTGAAGAAATCGCACATATTATGGACGGCGTAACAAATAATGAACGCTTAAGTGTAACATTTGATACTTGTCACGTTCACGATGCAGGCTATGATATTAAAAATGATTTTGACGGCGTTTTAAATGAGTTTGATAAAATTGTCGGTATTGATCGCATTAAAATTCTTCATATGAACGACTCTAAAAATCCTGCCGGTGCTCATAAAGACAGACATGAAAACTTCGGTTTCGGTCATATCGGATTTGATGCACTGACTTATATTATTAATCATCCGGAGTTCACTGACGTACCAAAAATATTAGAAACTCCATTTGTCGGTCCGGATAAGAAAAATCGTTTCGCACCGTATAAACACGAAATAGATATGATCAAATCAGGGGAATTCGATCCCGGTTTATTAGTAAAAATTAATCCGGCAGTATCGGAATTAGAATAGTATAATTCAAGGAGCACCTCTTTCAGGTGCTCTTTTTTCGTAATCATTCCTATTTACAAATCGTAACGATTACTGTAAAATAAATCAGGAGATAAATAAAAGGAGTCTTGTTAATGAGTGTGCCTGTATTTGAAATTAAAGACGTAACATATGAATATAAAGATAAATTGGAAGCGACACCGGCTCTCCAGCATATATCCTTTTCGATTCACCAGGGAGAATTTTTGGCTATTGTTGGCCCGAACGGTTCTGGAAAATCCACGCTGCTGAAATTAATCCTCGGTGTTTATAAGCTTCAGCAGGGCAATATACTGATTAATGGCAAGAGCCGCAAATCTTTTAATGCCTGGCAGGAAATCGGCTACGTTTCCCAAAAAGCGGCAGCTCATGCGAAGGGATTTCCCGCTACTGTAGAAGAAGTGGTGCTGAGCGGACTGACAAAAGAAAAGGGATTGTTTAAAAGATTCAATAAAAAAGATAATAAACAGCTGGATAAAACTTTAAAGCTTCTTGATATTGGTCATATTAAACATCAGAACGTATCAAACCTGTCCGGAGGGCAGGCTCAGCGGGTGTTTATCGCACGGGCTTTAATTAACGAACCTTCAATTTTAGTTCTCGATGAACCGACGGAAGGAATCGACAGCAAGCATGTTAAAGATTTTTATAATGTTCTTCTGAAATTAAAAGAACAAGAGGTAACAATCCTGCTCGTAACTCATGACATTGGTGTTGTCGTCGACAATGCCGATAAAGTCGCATGCTTGAACGAGCATCTGCACTTTCATGGTACGAATAAGGAATTTCAAAATCTCGGTGAAGCAGAACTGTCCAAAATTTACGGTTTCCCGCTGCAGCTCGTGTCGCACAATCACCAGAGGGAGTGCTGTAAATGATAGAGGCAATATTAAATTATGACTTTATGAAATATTCATTTATAAGCGGTCTGATTGTCGGCCTGATTGCACCGCTCCTCGGAACTTTTATCGTTGTAAGAAGGCTGTCGCTGATTGCAGATGCACTCAGTCATGTGGCACTCGGCGGCATCGCTTTTGGCGTTTATTTAACATCGGTCTTTAACTTTATCATTAATCCGGTAATTTCCGGTATCGTGTTTTCCGTTATAGGTGCGCTCGGGATCGAGAAGCTGCGCGGACTGTATAAACACTATTCAGAAATTGCAATTCCGATAATAATGAGTCTCGGTATTGCACTAAGCGTTTTATTCCTGTCATTAGCCAACGGCTTTAACCAGGATTTATTCGGCTACCTGTTCGGAAGTATAAGCGCCGTCAGCTTTAATGATCTTATTTTAATTATAATTATCGGTGCTATTGTTGTTTTGTTTGTCTTCTTTCTTTACAAGGAAATGTTTTTCATTTCGTTTGATGAAGAATACGCTGATGTTATGAAGCTGAGCAAATACATTCACATTATATTTATCGTACTTGTTGCTCTGGTAATCAGCGCTTCGATGCGGATTGTCGGTATACTGCTGGTCAGTGCCATGATGACACTGCCGGTGGCAAGTGCAATGAGAATCACATCGAGTTTCAAGCAGCTTATGATAGTCAGCATAATTTTTGGGGAAATCTCGGTAATAGCCGGGCTGTTCCTTGGATTTCATTTGAATATCTCGCCCGGCGGGACGATAGTACTTGTCTCTATCGCTATCTTATTATGTACGCTGATATTAAATCGTGTAGGAGTTGTTAGGAATGCACAAAGAACTAGTTGATTACAAAGAAATGCTTAAAGAAGCTAAGTTTAAAGTAACTAAAAAACGTCTGCGCATGATAGAACTGTTCATGGAAGACGAACGGTACTTATCTGCCAAGGAAATTCAGGAAATGATGAATAAGGAATATCCCGGTATCAGTTACGATACGATATACCGGAATCTTCATACGCTGAAAGATATCAACGTACTTGAGCAGACAACCTTTGGCGGAGAAATGCAGTATAAAATTTCCTGTACTGATCACCACCATCATCATTTTATATGCGAACGCTGCGGTGAAACGAAAGTCGTTCACTACTGTCCGGTAGAAACTTGGGAAAAAGAATTGAACGGCGTGAAAATCAACAGCCACAAAGTAGAACTATACGGTCTGTGTGAAGCATGCCGGTAAGATAGATAAAATAAACCAGTCCGCGGCTCTTTTTGAGGAGTTGCGGACTGGTTTTTTGTTTTTTAGGTGACTGCCGTGCCATTGTGATTGTCACATTGGCGCATTGGACCTTCTACCGTGTCATTGTCACTTTCACAGTGGCGCACTGGACCTTCTACCGTGCCATTGTCACTTTCATAGTGGCGCACTGAGCACGCTAAACTGGACCCCATAAACTGGACCCGCTCATTTTTCAGTTTCCCGGTTCAGTCTGTTCTTAACAAGTACTGAAACCGCAAGTATAACAACCAAAAGTACGGTAATCGACGGACGTATGCTTGTATCTGTAAACCAGAAACCGAGAACCGTCATGAGTATCAGACCGATAACGGTCAAAAATATTATGTTCAAAACTTTTTTCATAAAACTGCACCTGACTTTTATTGTAATAAATTAAATTCGGTATTTACTATATATTCACATCTCAAAAATAGCAAAGACAAAAAATCCCGCTGCATATCGCAGCGGGTTTAAAATATTATTTAACTTCAGCTTCGGCTTCTTCTTTTTCAAGACGTTTTTTCTCGTGGTAAGCTTCAGCCATAATATCGATTTCTTTCTTCAGTTCGTCGACCATAGTTTCCTCCGGCACTTTACGTACCGTTTTACCGTGCATGAAGAGCAATCCTTCACCGCGGGCACCGGCTATACCGATATCAGCTTCGCGCGCTTCACCTGGACCGTTTACCGCACAGCCGAGTACAGCAACTTTAAGCGGTGCTTTGACATGTGAAATATATTCTTCCATTTCATTTGCGATTGAAATTAAATCAATTTCAATACGTCCGCAAGTCGGGCAGGCAATTAGTGTTGCTGCGTTACTTGCGAGACCGAAAGTCTTCAGCAGCTCTTTACATACTTTAATCTCTTCAACTGGATCTGCCGATAAGGAAATACGCATTGTGTTTCCGATACCTTTAGAAATAATAGTACCGAGACCTGCAGCACTCTTAACAGTTCCCGCAAACAGCGTACCGCTTTCGGTAATACCGATGTGAAGCGGATAATCAAATGCTTCAGCTGCTTTTTCGTATGCTTCTACAGCAAGATTAACGTCTGATGCTTTCATGGAAACGATAATATCATGAAAATCGAGGTCTTCTAATATTTTAATATGGTGCAAGGCACTTTCAACCATGCCGTCCGCAGTAGGGTAGCCGTATTTTTTAATAATATGGCGTTCAAGACTTCCTGCGTTAACACCGATACGGATTGGAATGCCTTTAGCCTTACAGGCTTTTACGACTTCTTCCACTTTTTCACGGCGTCCGATATTACCCGGGTTGATACGGATTTTATCCGCGCCGCCTTCTACTGCAATTAACGCCAGTTTATAGTCGAAATGAATATCGACAACAAGCGGTATATTAATACGCTTTTTAATCTCTGCGATAGCGAGCGCATCTTCTTCTTTTGGACATGCAACGCGAACGATCTGACAACCTGCTTCTTCAAGCTCGTTAATTTGAGCAACAGTAGCTTCAACATCATGTGTTTTCGTTGTTGTCATACTTTGAATGATAATTTCATCGGCTCCGCCGATAGTAAGATCGCCAACTTTAACTTTTCTAGTTTGTGTACGATGTGTAATTCCAGACATATACAAGCCCCTAATCTAAAATTCTTTCTATTTTATAATCTTATTATAATAAAAAACCGAAACAAATGTAACCATCTTGCATTACGAATGCGTTTTCTTTTGCTTCGGCAGCTTTTTAAAGTAATAAATATACGGTATCAGAGCGATTATCAGTATAATCCAGTAGAAGTTTTCCGTAAAGACAGCAAAAAGACCGATCGGCAGAGTAAGAATCATCATTATATAGGAACCGATTTTAAACCAGTTCATATAATCTGTTTTTCTGCCGGCGAAATTTGCAATAAAACTTAACAAGAGCGACAGAAACAGCATCAGCGTAAAGATAAAGAAATAAATGACCACAATATATAGAGTAATGTAGATAAATATATAGAAGTATAAACTCGACATCTGACTGGATACAAACTGTTCCAGCGATTCATTATCTATAATATCACCTATAAAACTGTAGCTGAAAGTACCGTTTTGAATTTCGCTTATGTATATACCATCCCGGAGAAAGCCAAACAGTACAGCTTCATCGAGTGTATCACTTTCATCACGTGTAATATCCGATGTAAACAGAATTTGATGTTCATTTAAGCTGAGCTCTTTTTCTTCTCCCTGATATTCACCGCCTTCAATTTGAAATTCGGGAATTTCATCGCCTATTTCCGACAGATGCCCGAAAGTATTTACCGTAGCAAGCAACGACGTAATAAACGGCAGAGAGATAAAAATCGACACGAGCAGTATGTTTAACAGCAGGTACCTGAAGGGTACAGTACGAAATAGAGGATACTTTTTAAATGTAACCAGGCGTTTAATAAAGTTAAAATATTTCATTCTCTCATCCTTAATGCGTGTAATAATAAGACCTTAGTCTTATTTAAAAAAACCTTAAGCAATCTAATTGTTATTTTAACATCAAATTGCTATATTTAGGATGTAAACAATTTTGAAGGGAGATTTTTAATTATGGCTTTTGAATTACCAAAATTACCATATGCTTATGATGCTTTAGAACCTCATATCGACAAAGAAACGATGGAGATTCACCACACTAAGCATCATAACACTTATGTAACAAAATTAAACGACGCAGTTAAAGGTACTGATCTCGAGTCTAAATCGATCGAAGAAATTGTTAAAAACCTAGACGCTGTACCAGAAAACATCAAGACTGCGGTACGTAACAACGGTGGGGGACACCTTAACCACTCAATCTTCTGGGAACTGCTTTCTCCAGAGAAAAAAGAATTATCAGGTGAATTAAAAGAAGCAATTGAATCTGCTTTCGGTTCAGTTGACAAATTTAAAGAAGAATTTGAAGCAGCAGCAGCTGGCCGTTTCGGTTCAGGCTGGGCATGGCTTGTAGTTAACAATGGTAAATTAGAAATTACAAGTACTCCAAACCAGGACAACCCTGTATCTGAAGGTAAAACTCCAGTATTCGGAGTCGACGTTTGGGAACATGCTTACTACCTTAAATACCA
Source organism: Jeotgalicoccus halotolerans (assembly GCF_003387165.1). Taxonomy (GTDB): domain Bacteria; phylum Bacillota; class Bacilli; order Staphylococcales; family Salinicoccaceae; genus Jeotgalicoccus; species Jeotgalicoccus halotolerans. Next base: position 486,739 of record NZ_QUMW01000009.1, on the reverse strand, counting down.
AAACAAACGCCCTGAATATTTAAGTGCGATTTGGAATGTAGTAAACTGGGACAAAGTTAACGAATTATATCAGGCTGCTAAATAATACAGCATTGAAAGACGGGGATGTCTCCCCGTCTTTTTTTATTTTAGTATACCGGGTCTAAAATATGTTAAAATGATGTGGACTTTATAAAAGGGTTTGATGCAGGTTGAAACGGGCAAAAATTAAAAGCTTGGATGCTATAAATAAACAGGTGCTGAAGTCGCGTATAAATATTATTATGCTTATAATTTTTATATTATTTTTAATTCTTATTATACGTCTCGGCTACCTGCAGATTGTTCTCGGTGATACATATCAGGAACAGGTTGAAAATGCGCAGTATGTAGAAATTAATCAGAGTGTGCCGCGCGGGGAGATTTACGATCGAAACGGCAATCTTCTTGTCGGCAATACTGCCGAGAAGGCTGTTTATTTTACCAGACACAGAAATATGTCAAATTTCGAAATAATGGACGTTGCAGAAACACTCAGTACATATATAGATATGGATACTGAAAGTTTATCGCTGCGCGATAAACAGGATTACATTATTAACAATTATCCGAAAGAGCTGTCGGCAATAATGCCTGAGCAGGTTACACTGCTTGAAAACGGCGGGATTTCCCAAAATGATTTTAATGAAGATGCTTATAACATAATCGATGAAGAATTTGCAGATTCGGTGTTAAGTGACGAGGATTTAAATATTATTGCTGTATATGTAGAAATGGTATCAGCAAGTGAACTTAATCCTGTAATTATTAAGAGTGAAGATGTTACTGAAGAAGAGTTCGCCAAAGTTAATGAAGACTTGGATCAGCTGACAGGGATTTCGACCGGCCTCGACTGGCAGCGCGACTATCCTTACGATTCGGCACTTCGTACAGTGCTCGGTGAAGTATCGACGAACGATGAAGGACTGCCGAGAGAACTCGTTGAATATTACCAGGCGCTCGGTTACTCGCGCAACGATAGAGTAGGAAAATCCTATCTTGAGTTCCAGTACGAAGACGTTCTCCGCGGTAAAAAACCGCAGGTGAAATATACGACGGATAAGTCCGGCAGAGTGACCGGTGAGGAAACGATTAAAGAAGGGAAAGCCGGAGACGACTTGTATCTGACTATAGATATTGAGCTGCAGCTCGAACTTGAAAAAATCGCAGAACATCATTTAACAGGAATCAGGGAACTGGCTGAGGAAATTGTTGCGAGGGACGAAAACAGCGGTGATATCGACTATACTATTATTCCGGAATATATCGATACCGTACAGCTGGTCGTCCAGGATCCGAATAATGGTGATATTCTCGCCATGGTCGGAAAACATATTAATGAAGACGGCGATATCGTTGATTACGATTACGGTACGCTGACTGCAACATACGTGCCCGGTTCATCCGTCAAGGGGGCCACTGTTGCTACAGGCTATCAGGAGGATGTTCTCGAAGTCGGAGAAACACTAATTGACGAGCCGATGACATTTTCCGGCACAGATACTGTCAGTTCCTTCTTTAACCGGAATGATCAGGTGCCGGTCGATGACCAGCGCGCGCTTATGGTGTCTTCAAACACTTACATGTTTAAAATCGCCCTCGCGATTATGGGCGAGGAGTACAGTGCGAACATGCCGCTGCCGACCGATGTAACCGCAGCCGGCTACGCGCTCAGGAACGGACTGAACCAGTTCGGTCTCGGTGTGTCGACAGGCATTGACCTGCCGAACGAAGCTCGGGGTCTGGCACCGCAGCTGACGAACCCGATGAACTATCTGTACTTAAGTATCGGCCAGTATGACACGTATTCAGCTCTGCAGCTGTCACAGTATATGTCGACATTTGCAGCAGATGGCAAACGCGTGCAGCAGCATCTCGCAAAAGAAATACGCGGCAGTGATGCAAATGATAAAGGTCCCATATTAAAATCCTACGGTACCAATGTGCTGAATACAATTCCGATTTCAGACAGTGAACTGTCCCAGATACAAGCAGGCTTCTACGATGTGTTTAACACGCACGATCAGGGGAGAGATATGTATGGAACGGGGTGGGACGCCTACCATGAACTTGAACCGAAAGCTGCTGGGAAAACAGGTACAGCCGAGAGTTTCAGAGACGGAGATTCTGTTTTAAATCAGACTTATCTCGGATATGCGCCTTACGATAATCCGGATATGGCATTCTCCATCATCTTCCCGACTATGCCGAGTACAGTGCCGTTTTTCCCGGCTCAGTTCATGGGCCAGGATGTTATACAGAAATATTATGAAATTTATTACGGGCAAGCGGAAGAATCGCTGTATAATTATGATGCTTCTGACTTTTATTCAAAGCTGGAATATGGACAATATTGATTATTTTTTAAGATCTTAATCCCCGGATTAAGGTCTTTTTTTCATATTTACATAAACTTAACAATTCATTAATTTTACATTTACAATGGTCCGCTAGAATAAGTATGTAAGATAAATTACTAGACAATTAACTGGAGGAATTTTAGCTATGAAGAAGAATTTATTTCTTGCTGCGCTGTTAATGAGCTTAATGTTCATTCTGGCGGCTTGTTCTGATTCAGGATCAGAAGAAGATACTGGCAGCGAAGATGCTTCAACTGAAGAAGGTACCGAAGAAAGCACAGACGAAGAAAATACTGAAGATGCAAGTTCAGAATCGGGGTCATCTGCAGACGTTACAGGTAATGTAAACGAAGATGACGACCAGATTGCCGGTGAAGGTTCATCTACGGTATTCCCTATACTTAATCTTTTAGTTGAAGACTTTAACGCTGACCACGGTGTTGCTGTTGAACTCGGCGGTAACGGTACCGGTTCAGGTTTCAGTGCACTGATCGAAGGTACTGCACAATTTGCTAACGCATCACGCGGTATCAAGCAGGAAGAAATCGATGCTCTTGAAGACGGAGGCATTGAATGGACAGAATTCCTAGTAGCTACTGACGGTTTGACTGTTGCAGTTAACCCGGCTAACGACTTTGTAGAAGATTTAACATTCGACGAACTCAAAATGATTTACTCAGGCGAAGCTGAGAATTGGTCTGACGTTCGCGAAGACTTCCCTGAAGAGCCGATTACTGCATATGGACCGGACCAGTCACACGGTACACACGACTTCTTTAACGAAGAAGTAATGGATGAAGAAGGTGTTCAGGGTCAGCTGATCCAGGATACCAACCAGGTTGTTTCATCTGTCGTCGGAGATCAGAATGCAATCGGATTCTTCGGTTACAGCTTCTACCAGGAAAACCAGGATTCATTAAAACCGGTTTCGATTACAGGTCCTGACAGCGAAGAAGCTGTTGAGCCTTCATTCGAAAACGTAATGGATTTCTCTTACCCATTATCCCGTCCGCTTTACATTTATGCTGACAATACTGCAATGGAAGACAACGAGACATTCCACACATTCCTGGAATACACACTTAAGAACTCGCAGTCTGCTGCAGAAGAAGTTGGATATGTACCACTTGAAGACGAAGCGCTTGAAGAGGAACTTTCTAAACTTCCAAACCTGGAACAATAAGAAGATAAAATCTTATAACAGATGGACGGGGAGGCTTTTATCCCGTCCATTTTTAAAGTAAAGAGAGGCTTATGATGAGCAGTAAAAATATCAGAGAACAAATCATTAAAAATACAAGAAATAAATCCAGTGTGTTCGAGAGAATGATTCCAGTCATTTTACTGTTAATAACTTCAATCTCCATTCTCGCTACTATTGGTATTCTGTACACGTTACTTTCAGAGTCATTTGAGTTTTTCTCCCGGGTGCCTATTACTGAATTCCTGACTTCAGCTACATGGCAGCCTTACGTCGGTGACGGGGAGTGGGGAATATGGGCACTCATTATGGGTACGCTTAAAATTGTAGTCATTGCAGTTATTTTCGCTGTGCCGATCGGCCTTGGCGCTGCTGTCTACTTGAGTGAATACGCAACTGAAAGAGTCAGACGTATTATTAAACCTATTTTAGAAGTGCTTGCGGGTATTCCGACAGTAGTTTACGGTTTCTTTGCAATTAATTTTGTCAACCCTATCCTCCAGGGTATATATAGCGGTTTTGGTTTATACAATGCAGTTTCTGCCGGGATAGTAGTCGGTATTATGATTATCCCGATGATCGCAAGTTTAAGTGAAGATGCTATGAGTTCAGTGCCAAGAGATATGAGAGAAGGTTCGCTCGGTATGGGTGCAACGCGCTTCGAAACGGCAGTCCGGGTAGTTATCCCGGCAGCTTTTTCCGGAATTATCGCTTCATTTGTACTGGCAATTTCACGCGCTATTGGTGAAACAATGATCGTTTCCATCGCGGCCGGTTCAACACCGAATGCAAGTTTTGATGTCACAGAGCCCCTGCAGACGATGACAGGGTTTATCGTTCAGATCACTTCCGGAGATTCCGCTTTCGGCACTGACTTATATTACAGCCTGTTTGCGGTCGGTATGACGCTGTTCGTTATGACTCTCTTAATGAACGTTATTGCATCGTGGTTTACGAAGAAATTTAAGGAGGAGTACTAATAATGACGTTGATAGATAAAGATATTATTGCAGGAAAACGTTCCGGCAGACAATCTAAAAACCAAATTTTTAAATGGCTATTCTTCCTGTGTACGATGTTCGGTCTCGCAGTCCTGATTATGCTGATTACAGACACGCTGATGGATGGCTGGGACCGGCTGAATATGGATTTCTTAACGAGCTTTAACTCCAGCAGAGCTCAGAATGCAGGTTTCTTCGGTGCTATAGTCGGTTCACTCTGGCTGATGCTCGTGACCACACCGGTTGCTATCATTTTGTCAGTCGGCACAGCTTTATATTTAGAAGAATATGCACCAAAAAATAAATTTACAGATTTCATAAAAATAAATATATCAAATCTCGCAGGAGTACCTTCAGTCGTCTTCGGTCTCCTCGGTCTTGCAATGTTCGTGAGGGCACTTGCGCTAGGCAACTCTGTCCTTGCGGCAGGTCTGACGCTCGCTTTAATGATTCTGCCCGTGATTGTTGTTGCATCACAGGAAGCAATACGCGCAGTACCTGCCTCAGTCCGGGAAGCTTCAATCGGCATGGGTGCCACTAAATGGCAGACAGTCTCAAGAATCATCTTGCCGGCGGCAATCCCCGGTATTATCACGGGTATTATTTTAGCTATTTCACGTGCTATCGGGGAAACAGCACCCCTCGTAGTTATTGGAGTGCCAACGACGCTGCTCGTAACACCTAACAGCATATTCGATTCATTCCAGGCAATGCCGATGCAGATTTACAGCTGGGTTAAAATGCCGAATGAAGAATTCCAGTATATCGCAGCAGCAGGAATTATCGTTCTTCTGGTCATCCTGCTGCTGATGAACTCAGTCGCAATCTTTATCCGCAATAAGTTTTCGAAAAGATATTAATTTTTAAGAGGAGTTTTATAAATGGCAGAATTAAACAGTGTTAAAACTAAAGTAAACATCGGTACTCAGGCAGCGGACGCAAAAAGACAAACAATCATTCAGGAAGATAAAGAAATTGTTTTTCAGTCTAACAACTTTAATCTCTGGTACGGTGACAACCATGCACTTCAGGATATTAATTTAACTTTCCACGAAAACGACATCAATGCTATCATCGGACCGTCAGGCTGCGGTAAATCGACTTTTGTTAAATCTTTAAACCGTATGACGGAACTAGTGCCTATTGTCCGTACAGAAGGTGATATCCAGTTCCGGGGGGATGATATTTTCACGAGCGGCATGTCCGTGGAAGAATTAAGAACACGGGTCGGCATGGTTTTCCAAAAACCGAACCCTTTCCCTAAATCAATTTATGATAATGTGGCTTACGGTCCGCGTGTTCACGGTATTAAAAAGAAATCTGTTCTCGATGAAGTAGTAGAGAAATCACTCCGCAGCGCATCGATTTGGGACGAAGTCAAAGACCGTCTTAATGACAATGCATACGGCTTATCAGGCGGACAGCAGCAGCGTATATGTATCGCACGTGCACTCGCAGTAGAGCCTGAGGTTATTTTAATGGATGAGCCGACAAGTGCTCTCGATCCGATTTCAACAACTAAAATTGAGGATTTAATGCAGGAACTTAAAAAAGATTACAGTATCATTATCGTGACGCATAACATGCAGCAGGCTGCACGGGTATCCGGCAGAACTTCTTTCTTCTACCAGGGCTACGTCGTTGAATCAGATGATACGAATGTGATTTTTGAGAATCCTTCTGATAAACGTACAGAAGATTACGTTTCAGGCAGATTCGGCTAAAAATGACTGTCTATCGTGAAAAATTCCAGGAAGAACTGGACGCATTGATTGGCGAATGTATAAAACTTGGGGAAGAATGTCATAAAAGACTTGCGGGAACTGTGGAAGTACTTCTTGCAGATGATATCGAAGATGCACGGAAAGTCGTCCGCAATGATGCTGAGATTAATAAAATGGAAGCTGACGTAAATGCTCATGCGATTAATTTAATTACTACACAGCAGCCTGTTGCCACGGACTTAAGAACGATTATTTCCTGCATTAAAATTGCTGATAATCTCGAACGGATAGGGGATAATATAAGTAATGTGGCAGAAGTCCGAAAGCGTATTAAAATTACAAATGAACGGACGCTCCTCCGTTTTAAAACAATGGAACGTCTGGCGTCATTAATGCTGGAAGACGTTTACACCGCCTTTAAAAAATCGGATCTTGATCTGCTCGATGAAATTATTTTAAGAGACCAGGATATCGATGCGGTATTCGTTCAGATTACCACTTCGGATATTTTTGAAGAGTCCGATGCTTTTTTAACAGGTCAGATACAGCTGACCGCAAAATATCTTGAACGTATCGGCGATCACATTAAAAGTATTGCGGAACACATTTACTATATTCACACCGGCGACCCATATGAAAAATACAAGAGCGAATAAGAACAGCCTCCAGTAATTCTGGAGGTTTTTTCTATATTCATATAGAATAACTGTAAGAAAGAAATAAATAGTGAGGGGTTATTAATATGTCTAAAAAAGAGTTGCGCCAAAATATGATCAGCACTTTAAAATCTATGGACAAAGATGCCAAATCAAAAGCTGAAGACAGCATTACAGCGCACGCTAAAGATTTTATTCAAAAGCATGCTTTTAAAAGTGTGGGGATAGTCCTGCCGATGAAAATAGAATACGATACCTGGAAATTAATTGATGAACTGCTTGACTCAGGTATTGAGGTATACTCCCCGCAGTGTCATTACGATGACAAATCGATGACTTTCCACCGCCTGACGTCAAAAGAAGAAGTCACGCTTGATGAGAAAAATATTCCGATTCCAAATCCCGAAGCACCGGTCAACAACGATGTGGACCTGCTGATTGTACCGGGGCTGATATTCAGCACGGACGGATACCGGATCGGTTACGGCGGGGGCTTTTACGACCGTTTCCTGACGAGTTTTAAAGGCAGTACGGCTTCTTTAATCTTCAGCGAACAGCTGGGAGAGACTATCGTCATGGAACATGACCTGCCTGTCGATACGCTGATTACCGACAAAGAGATATTGAGTGTAAAAGCAGTGAGAGAACATGAAGAATAAATGGCAGGCAGCATTTGAAGTTGCGAAATATACAAACTATGATTTTCTTCATTATGACCAGGATACAGACATGATTTGGCTGAAAGACCGCAAAAAGAAAACACTGCTGTGCCTTTTGGATATGGATTTATCCGATCGTGAACTGGAGTCGATTACTGATAACATCTTCAACTCCGCGGATAATCTTTCAGCAATTGCAGGTTTTCCTGTTAAGACAATTAACCTGTACCATTTAACTGAAAAAAAATTCACGCGCAAGTTTAAGTCGAAAACATTGAGAGTCAATCACAGAACAGTCAGTAATCTCGAGAAAATTATATCAAATCCATTTTATAAAATTGATATGAAATATAAAAAACCGAAAGATGATGCATTTTATAAGCGAAGATTAATGTCGCGCCATCCTTTTGAAAAGTATATGATTAAATTTACACCGATGACGCTCTTGTTCGTAACATTAAATACCATTGTCCTGTTAATTAATTTGATATTTGTTCATCTGTTTAATACTTATGGATTGACCAATCTTCTCGCAGTCAGCCATTACGAAGTTGCATCCGGTGAATATTACCGGCTGGTTACGAGCACCTTTTTGCACGTCGGAGTCAGTCATTTTCTTTTTAATATTTTTGCGCTGTATATACTCGGCAAATTCGTTGAAGGAATATATACACCGTGGCATCTGCTGATAACTTATCTTGCAGCAGGTGCGATTTCGAGTCTTTTTTCTCTCGTATTTATTACAGAAGGAATTTCCCTCGGAGCGAGCGGGGCGGTTTACGGTCTGCTCGGTTTAATCATTGTACATTTATTAATTACGAGAAAAATCAAAGCAAAACTGCTTATCCAGATTATCGCAGTATTCGCAGCAGTTTCAGTCTTATCGATGTTTGTAGCAAATGTTAACCATTATGCACATATCGGCGGTCTGATTACAGGCGTACTCCTCGGGGTAATATTTAATTTCCGCCGTGTTAAATTAAAATATACGATTATTGCTGCGGCAGTGCTGATTTTATTCACCATGTTCAGCCATTACGGCATGAACCGGCAGACATCGATTCATCCTATGGACGACGAAGCGCTGTACTATTATGAAAAAGGCGATTACGACGCCGCGCTTGAAGTTGTTAATAATTCGATTAACAAAGATGCGGCAACAGATATGACTTACTATTTACTCGGAAAGCTGTATTTAGAAGCAGGAAACGAGGAAAAAGGCCAGCAGTACGTCGATCAAAGCTATGAGATGGATCCGTCCAATGAACTTGCGGCAAAAGAAAAAATACTCGAGTTCCGCAAGAATCAGGACTATGACAATATGAATGCAGCCATAGACAAACTGGAAACACCAGTCGAAGATGAGGAACTGCAGATTTTAATTGATGAAGCGAATTAATATATAGAAAAGCATTAAAGAGGCTGATAACGGCCTCTTTTTTTATGTTTTCAAGAAGTATATTAATTATATGTATAATTATACTTGATTATGTAATTTTATGATGTTAGTATTTAAATTATCAATTAATTAAAAAAACTTATGAGGTGACATATATGGCACAGAAAAAAGTAGTATTAGCATATTCAGGCGGATTGGACACAAGCGTAACGATTCAGTGGTTTATCGATAAAGGTTTTGATGTAGTAGCGGTATGTCTTGATGTCGGTGAAGGCAAAGATCTTGAACAGGTTCATGACAAAGCACTAAAAATGGGTGCCAGCGAATGTCACATCATAAATACACAAAAAGAATATGCAGAAGAATTCGTTGCATATACAATTTACGGCAACTCGATGTACGAAGAGAAATACCCTCTCGTATCTGCACTCAGCCGTCCGTTAATTTCTAAGAAACTTGTGGAAATTGCACACGAGACAAATGCCGATTACGTTGCACACGGCTGTACAGGTAAAGGGAATGACCAGGTGCGTTTCGAAGTGGCTATTAAATCACTCGATCCGTCAATCAAAGTACTCGCACCTGTCCGTGAATGGACATGGTCAAGAGAAGAGGAAATCGAATACGCGAAAGAGCATAATATTCCAATTCCTATCGATCTTGATTCTCCATATTCTGTCGACCAGAATCTGTGGGGCAGAAGCAACGAATGCGGTATCCTTGAAGATCCTTGGGCAGCACCGCCGGAAGATGCCTACGATCTTACTGTAAATATTAAAGATGCTCCGGAGGAGGCTGAAGAATTATTAATCAGTTATGACAAAGGACTGCCGGTCGCTATCAATAACGAGAAGTTCGAACTGCATGAATTAATCCTGCATTTAAACGAAGTCGCGGGCAAACACGGCATCGGCAGAATCGACCATGTAGAAAACAGACTGGTGGGCATTAAATCAAGAGAGATTTACGAAACACCGGCGGCAAAAGTAATTTTAACTGCTAAACACGATTTGGAAACGATTACTTTAACGAAAGATATCGCTCATTTTAAACCGGTAATTGAACAGAAATATACAGAACAGGTTTACAACGGCTTATGGTTTACACCATTATCCGAAACGCTGAGAGCGACTCTGAAAGATATGCAGCAGCCGGTCAGCGGTGATGTGCGTGTTGAATTATATAAAGGAAACGTCACTGTTACAGGACGCAAATCTGAAAACAGTCTTTACAATGAGAAACTGGCAACTTATACGAAAGAAGACGCCTTCAATCAGGAAGCATCTGTCGGCTTCATAGAAATCTTCGGACTGCCTACTAAAGTGAAAGCGATGCTTGAACAGGGAGTTGCTGTGGATGAGTAAAAAAGCCTGGGGCGGCAGATTCCAGGAGGATTCAATTTCATGGGTGGAAGAGTTTAATGCTTCCATCCATTTTGATAAAGTCCTGATTGAAGAGGATATTAACGGCAGTATTGCACATGCTAATATGCTCGCAGCCCAAAATATTATTACCGAAGAAGAAAACAGCCTGATTAAAGATGGATTGATGAGCATCTTAGATGACTACAACAATAATAAACTGGTCTTCAGCGTATCAGAGGAAGATATTCATATGAATGTCGAAGCAAAACTGATTGAGAAAATCGGCGCAGCAGGCGGCAAACTGCATACAGCCAGAAGCAGGAATGATCAGGTTGCGACAGATATGCATTTATACGTTAAAAAAGAAGTTAAGACAGTTATTGAGAGTATTGAATTGCTGCAGCAGACAATTATCGAACTTGCAGAAAATCACATCGGTGTCATTATGCCCGGCTACACTCATCTGCAGCGTGCCCAGCCGATTTTATTCTCTCATCATATACTGACCTACTTTTGGATGCTGGAACGTGACAAATCTCGTTTTAACGATGCTTTAAAACGTATTGACGTTTCTCCATTAGGTGCAGGAGCAATCAGCGGCACAACGTTTAATATCGATCGTTTCCAGACGAAAGACGAGCTCGGTTTTTCAGGTATATACCACAACAGCATGGATGCGGTGAGCGACAGGGACTACATCGTTGAAACGCTGGCGAATATTTCGCTTTCGATGGTGCATTTATCGAGATTATCTGAAGAATTGATTTTCTGGACGACGGATGAAGCGAATTTCGTCACGCTGAGCGATGCGTTTACGACGGGCTCTTCGATGATGCCGCAGAAGAAAAATCCCGATATGGCCGAACTGATCCGCGGAAAAAGCGGACGGACTGCAGGGCATCTCATGTCTATGCTGATGCTCTTAAAAGGGCTGCCGCTGACGTATAACAAGGATATGCAGGAAGACAAGGAAGGCCTGTTTGATTCACTGACAACCATAAAGGGCTCCCTTAAAATTATGAATGGCATGCTTGAAACATTGACGATTAACGAAGAAGTGCTGGAAGAAGCTGTAACCGAAGATTTTTCCAATGCAACGGAACTCGCGGATTATCTAGTTGCTAAAGGCATTCCTTTTAGGGACTCTCATGAAATTGTCGGAAAACTGGTACTGTCATGCATTAATAAAGGGATTTATCTTAAAGATCTGCCGCTGCCGGAATTTAAAGCAGCCAGCAATGTAATCGAAGAAGATATCTACAGCATCTTGTCGCCTCAAGTTGTCGTCAATAGAAGAATCAGCTACGGATCAACAGGTACAGAGTCTGTTAAACAGCAGCTGGAAGTCGCTAAAAATCATATGTAACATTAAAATACTCCTTCTGGGAAATCCAGAAGGAGTATTTCTTTTTCGTTATTCATTAATTAACCGAGATCCGGATAGCCGAATGTAAATATAGTTGCAAGCGCCCAAAGTCCAAAGACCAGAACTGTTATTGCACTGAATGCGGCAGCCAGGATGTTTTTAGCTTTCATCGAGTTTAAAAGCCCGATAATTCCAAATACTGCAACTAAGCCCATTAAAATTGCAAGAGCATTAACTCCGATTCTAATAGTCAGTCCACCAATACTAAATAATTCTCCTGTATCGAAGAAAGGCATTATATTGACCCCCTAATCTTTCTCTTTAAACAATCACTTAACAATATTGTATAATTAATATATAGTTTTGTCGAGAACATTTTGGAGAGTGATTATTAATGAAAATTACAAGATTGCCTTTAGGGGCTTTATCAACAAACTGTTATATTGTGAGCAATGGAGAAAGCGTACTGGTAGTAGATCCGTCGGCGGAAGCAAATGTAATTACCGGTAAATTGAAAGATATCGGACTGCCTGTGGACGGCATCCTTTTAACTCATACGCACTACGATCATTTTGGAGCACTGGATGAAGTTCAGGAATTTACAGATGCTGAAGTCTATATGTCGGATATCGAAACAGACTGGCTGACAGACACCTCTAAAAACGGCTCAGTCCGCTTTACTGAGGAGATTACTTCATCAGTGAGCCCAAATATCCTAAAAGAAGGCCCGGCAGCTGTAGGGGCCTTTAAATTCGATGTGATTCATACACCAGGACATTCCCCCGGATCGCTGAGCTATAAATTTGAAGATTTTGTTATTTCCGGCGATGTCTTATTTAACAAAGGAGTGGGGCGCACAGATCTTTATGGCGGCAGCACACCTGAACTGATGCATTCTATCAGGGAAAAACTGTACAAGCTCGCTCCGGAAACAACTGTTTATGCAGGACATAATGTACCCACAACCATCGGAGATGAAAAAGAGAATAATCCCTACGTGCGTTAATAGGCAGCAGCCAAATAAAAAGAGCAGGAACACCGGTGTGTTCCTGCTCTTTTTTTAATTAATGCTGGTTTCCAAAAGATGGTTCCAGTAAGAATGTTGTGTAATATGTAAAGCCGACAAAGAACAGAATCAAGTAGGCAGCAAATACGTACAAGTACATTCTTTCAGTTAATTTCATATAGCCTAGTAAGACAAAAAGTCCTGTCTGTGCAACGAAGAATAATGACATTGTTACCATATCTCCGATATAGAACAGAATGGCAAACATCGCTGTCCAGAACCCAATCATTTTAAATACTTTATCCATGTGTTACATCCTCCCACCTGAATAATTTTACATATCATTAAATTCAATTATAGATAATACAACGGCTAATGTAAATAGTAATTACATTTATTTTGATGTAAATAAATTCCAAAACTATGTAATTTTGTGTAAAAAGTAAACCAGTTTTGCTATTTTTGTGTTTAAGTAACTTTTTTAAAAGGAAATCGCACTTTTGGCCTATATATAGGGTAGGAGGTGTTTTTTTTTGAAAAGCTTGGCAGAAACATTAATTAAGGATGCATATGACAGCGGCGCAAGTGATATTCACATTACGTTCGAAAAAACTGAAGGATCGGTAAAAAAACGTATCCGCGGAAAGATGGTAGCCGTCCGCACCCTGGAACTCGATATGCTGAAACGGCTGATTAACTATTTGAAGTTCATTGCGGAACTGGATATTAACGAGCACAAGGTGCCCCAGAGCGGCCGGACGAGTTTTTATATCGGGGATTTGCAGTGCAATATCCGAGTCAGTACACTTCCGCTCACAATTATGAAAGAAATTGTAGTCATCAGACTGCTGAACACAAGTGCAGCAAAATCTTCCGAAAGTCTTTTTTATAAAGACGAAGATTACAAATTTCTCGCTTCGCACATGAAGCTGTCACAAGGGCTGATTCTCTTTACAGGGCCTACAGGGTCGGGGAAAAGTACAGTTATGTACAGACTCGCAACAGATGCCGCAAAAGACGGTACCAGACAGATTATCAGTATTGAAGATCCGGTGGAATTTGATATCAGCGGACTGGTCCAGGTCGAAATTAACGATAAAGCGAATCTGAGTTATGCGCCTCTTATCCGGGGAGTACTCCGGTGCGACCCGGACATCATTATGTTCGGTGAAATCAGGGACAAAATCATCGCAGAAGAGCTGCTGAAAACAAGTCTTTCAGGACATTTGGTGCTGAGCACTTTTCACAGCAAAAGTGCTCTCAGTACGCTGACCCGGCTGAAAGATTACGGTCTCTACAAAGAAGAGATGGCAGAAAGTATTTCACTCATTGTCAACCAGCGGCTGATTCATACTGAAGCAGGCTCGTTTATCGTGTATGAACATCTTGACAAAGAGATGATACGGAAGCATTTAAACGGCAGGACAGTAACGTATCCGACTATCCAGGATAAGCTCATCGAGCTGCACAGGGAAGGAGCGCTGACGGATGAAGAATATAAACATTACAATCGGTCCTTCCAGTAAACTCGGCAAATACGATGCTCATTTTTTAATCAAACTCGCCGGTCTTTTAAGGAACGGTTTTACGATGCAGCAAGCATTAACCTTCTTAACCGAACAGTACGAGGTCATTAAAGAGCCGGATAGAAGAAAGCTCTTAGAATTGATTGACAGCGGTGCATCGCTGAGCGCCGTCTTGAAATATCTCGGCTTCTCTAAATCGATTATTATGCAGGTATCATTCGCTGAAATACACGGTGAGATCATTTCAAATCTTGAACAGTCGGGGGAATATTTAAACACGCGCCGGCAGACAACGCAGCAGCTGGCTAAAACACTGCAGTATCCTCTCGTGCTCGTTGCAGTATTCATCATTATGCTCGTGCTGCTGAATTACACAGTAATACCGCAGTTTAATGAGCTGTACAGCGCAATGCAGGCAGATAAGACGATACTCGTCAGCATGCTCACGCTCATATTAAATTATCTGCCGTATGCGGCTTTCAGTATTTTAGGGACGGCGGTTCTTATACTCTTCGTAATACTGCTGATACTGAATTTGAAAAATACAAAGCTCGCTGCAAAGCTTCTGCTCGGTATACCTGTCGTTAAAACTTATTTTAAATATTATGTCACCTACCGCTTCTCGCGCGAGTTCGGCTACTTTTTAAATAACGGTCTCGAAGTGAAAGAAATTATACTGCTGTTTAAAACGCAGACAATCAACCGTTATTTAAGCCTCGCTGCAGAAACGATAGAAGAGCAGCTTCTTTTCGGCACATCGCTCGGGGAGGCGATAGAAGAGCTGGACATGCTCGATAAACGGCTCGCGGTATTTGTCAATCACGGCGAGTACAACAGCAATGTTGGACAGGAACTGATTATTTACAGCGAATACTCTCTAGAAAATATCATTATTAAAGTTGAAAGCTTAACGAAAAAAATCCAGCCCGTCATATTTTTAATTCTCGGGCTTCTGATTGTCTGTTTATATTTAGTCATCGTATTACCGATATTCAATATGCTCAGTTCGATAAAATAGGAGGAAAATATTATGAGAAAAACAATCAACCGTAAATTTAAAAACAGGGAAGAAGGCTTTACACTGATTGAAATGCTGCTGGTCCTGCTCGTTATCTCCGTGCTGATTATACTTATTATTCCGAACATCGCCGCCCAGAGCAGAAACGTGCAGGACACGGGCTGTGAGGCGCAGGTGCGCATGGTCCAGAGCCAGATTGAAGCTTATACGCTGAACGAAGGCGGAACACCTGCAACAATTCAAGATCTTGTACCTGACTATTTAACAGCTGAACAGGTCAGCTGCCAAAACGGCGATACAATTACGATAAATAATGGCGAAGCCACGAGACAGTAGCGGCTTTACCATGATGGAAATGATGCTGACTTTGATGATTGTCAGTATCATTTTATCGATATCCCTGCCGCATCTACCTGTATACCGGCAGCACGATCTTGCGGATGAAATCGAAAATATCAGCTATGTATTCCAAGGCGCCCAAATGAATGCACTGGCAAAACAAGAGTCATATACAGTATTTATGGAATATAATAACCAGTCTATTACAGTACGCGATAAAGCACGCACTGTTATTTCACATTATGAGCTGCATGCATGCCGGCTCGAAGATTTCGGCATGAAGCAGTTTTCCTACAGGACGAGCGGAGATACGAGTGCTTTTGGCACAGTGTATTTATCATGCGGAGAGAAAAACGTTAAATTTATTTTTCAAATATTGAAAGGGAGGTTCCGTATTGAACAATGAAGGCTTTCTTCTCTACGACAGCATGCTTGCACTTTTAATATTTACAGTCATCGTTCTGATGCTGCCTGGTCTTATAGACATTTCCGTTCTCGACGGAGACAGCATGGCACAGCTGAAATTTTACCGCGAACTATATACTTTAAGCAGCCGGTATGATTCCTCCGCCGATTATATCAGTAAGGCTGCAGAACTATTTAACAAAGCGGAGGTGCCATGTGATGAACGGCTCAAAAAAATATGCAGCTGACGGTTTTACCTTTATGGAAATGCTGCTGTCGCTTATGACTGCAGCACTGATTATGGCAGTCATGCCAGCGGTGATAGCTTTGTTTCAAACACTCGAGCTGCAAGAGGATTACTACGACACTGATATCTTCACACTGGATATTATGGAGACATATAAGTCCTCCCGAAAAATTGAAGCTGCCGGCACAGCTGTTCACTTTACAACTGACAGAGGAAAGATTACCTACAGATATTCCAACGGCAGAATTATTAAAAGTATCGAAGACGAGGGGTTTGTTACTTTAATGTTTAATATCGAGGAATTTATTACTGCTGAAACAAAAGAAGCGGTAAGTCTGGAGCTGAAAGGAGCAGCCGATGAGACATTTATCTTCAAAAAATGACGGATTTTTCAGCCTGTCAGTCTACTTTTTACTTATATATTTAATCGGAGTATACTATCATTACTATAATAGGTTTCAGCTGGTGCTGGATATCCGTATGAATTTAATTGAAATTTATATTTCAAGAATTGATCAAATAATAAATTAGGTGAATGATAATATGATATTAATCGGTTTTATGGGGTGCGGCAAAACGACAATCGCACATGAACTCGGCTTACAGTTAAATAAAAAAACAATAGACCTTGATGATGTGATTCCAAAAATTGCGGGACAGCCGATTCCGGAAATTTTTGCGGCTGAAGGAGAAGCGGCATTCAGAGAATACGAATTTCAGGCGCTTCAGTCGATATTGAAAGAAAATGCTATTATTGCCACAGGCGGCGGAGTCGTTACTTATGAAAAATCATATGCGCTGCTGAAAGAACTGACAGACATCCCGGTATTTTTCTTAAACGCACCGTTCGATGATCTGTACAGCCGGATTCAGAAAGATGATAACCGTCCGCTGGGCAATCAGGATATTGAAAAAGTCCGGGGACTTTACAATTCGAGACTGGATAAATATTCAGCGCTTGCTGACAGGGAAATCAGCACTTCAAAGACTGTTGCAGATACAGCAGCTGAAATCATAAACTATATAGATGATGGGAACTTTAAAGCCTAAGTGTTCAGCTTGCCATTTTAAATAAATTATGAGTATAATGAATACGGATTCACAAGACAGTTACGGATGAATAATACTGGAGAGAACGCGTTCAGCGTCGCCGAAGGAGCAAGCCCCTGCGGGGTGAATCTCTCAGGCAAAAGGACAGTGTTGCGACGTAATCCTGAAGATTATTTCAACAGGACAGCGATTATTCACTGTCCTGTTTTATTTATTTGAGGAGGAAATTATAATGAGTGAGTTAAAAAGAACACCTTTAAATGAGTACTACCACGAACACGGTGCTAAACTGGTCGATTTTGGCGGCTGGGAAATGCCCGTTCAATTCTCAAGCATCAAAGAAGAACATACAGCAGTAAGAGAAGATGTCGGTATTTTTGATGTCAGTCACATGGGAGAAATCCGTGTTACAGGCAGCGAGGCTGAAGAATTCTTAAACTATGCACTGACTAACGATGTTACAAAGTTAACAGATGTAAAAGCTCAATACACTACAATCGCTAACGAAAAAGGCGGGGTCATTGACGACCTTGTTATATACAAGCTCGCTGAAAATGATTACCTGCTGATTCCAAACGCAGGCAATACTGAAAGCGACTTCGCTTGGCTTAAAGCTATCGAAGGATACGATGCAGTTGTGGAAAACGTATCAGCAGACTACGGTCAGCTTGCAGTGCAGGGACCGAGTGCAAGAGCACTGGTACAGAAATTCACAGAAACTGATTTATCCGGCCTTAAAATGTTCAACTTCGTAACTGACGTTCAGGTAGACGGCAAAGATGTAATTATTTCACAGAGCGGATACACAGGAGAAGACGGATTTGAACTTTACTGCAAACCGGAAGATACAGTGGACCTGTGGAAACTGTTTGTAGACAACGGCGCTCTCGAGTGCGGACTCGGCGCCCGTGATACACTGCGTCTTGAAGCGGGACTTCCGCTTCACGGCCAGGATCTGTCACCTGAAATTACACCACTTGAAGCACGTATTGGATTTGCTGTGAAAGTGGATAAGGGCGACTTTATCGGTCAGCCGGCCTTAAAAGAACAAAAAGAAAATGGTGCACCGCGCCGTCTGTCGGGCTTTGAAATTACGGGCAAAGGAATCGCGCGTACAGACTATGAAGTTTATGACACCGAAGGAAACAAAGTAGGGTACGTAACAAGCGGAACGCAGTCACCGACAACGAAACGTTCAATCGGTTTCGCTTTAGTTGATACTGATTTTTATGAACTGGATAAAGAATTCATAATCAAAGTGCGGAATAAAGATGTGCCTGCAAAATTCGTTAAAACACCATTCCACAAAAACTAAATGATTAATTATTTTAAAAGCCTGCAGCTTGATGCTGCAGGCTTTTTTTGTCTGATACTTTTACATTGTCCCGACGTAATCTGTTCGTTTGGACGAATAACTCAAAATACTCAGAAAAACCAAAAAAGACGTCTGATCTCGGCCGTTCAGGCGTCTCCTTGTTATTTTAACGGTTTTTAGATTTAATTTTACCTGTCCATTTAGCAATTCCCTGCTTTAGAACATTGATGTCCTTATGGCCGTCTTTTTTCAGCATACGGGCCGCGCGCAAAGCAGTACGTCCGTTCTGATCATATAAGTAAACCGGCTTATCTTTTCTGATGCCGCCTTTTTTTAACTGGAATGACGATATCGGCATATTTCTCGCTCCGAGTATATGGCCGTGTTCAAATTTTTCCTTCTCGCGTAAATCAATCAGCTGCACTTTGCGCAAATCCTGATTGAATTCTGTCTCAGACAGCATATTCACGCCTCTCATACTTAAAAATGCATTTATCACCAATGCGATGATGACAACTGCCAGAATAATTAAAGCAATAATCCAGCTTTCCACTTAAAAACCTCTCCTTATATATGTGTATTATTTTCTCCGCTGTTTCCGCCTTGCTTTGCGTAATGCTTTTTTATATTTTCTCTGATCTTCAGTTAAGATAAAGAAATAATAAATGCCGTATAAAATTGCAGCTATCACTAAAAGAAAAATTAATGAATTGACAATCATACCGAGCACGAGATCAAGATTCATCAGAAGCCCGATTGCTGCAACAATCAAAACGATAATCACCAAAGCTCTTTTCACTTTTTATCACTCCCTAAAAGATGGTTGAATGAATGTATTGCAACTTCAACCTGGTCGTTCTCCGGCTGTTTTGTCGTTAAATACTGCAGCCACAAGCCCGGCAGCCCGAGATACTTCAGCACGGGCACCTCTCTCAGTTTGTTCGTCAGCTGCAGCACTTCAAAAGAAAGCCCGAGGACGACGGGTATCAGCAGAATTCTGTTGATTACTCTCACGTAAAGCGGATCGACGGGAACAAACATGTAAACGATGAAACCGACCAGTACGGTAAACAGTACAAAGGAACTTCCGCACCGGTAGTGCAGTCTCGACTGTGCCTGAACGTTTTCAACCGTCAGCGGCTTATCTTCTTCGAAGCAGTTAATGACTTTGTGTTCAGCACCGTGGTACTGGAACAGTCTTTTTACCATAGGTGTCAGCGACAACAAATAGATATACCCCAGCAGTATAATCAGCTTAATCAGTGTTTCAAGGGCTACCTGTCCGAATTTCCCAGTAATCACACCGGAAAATACTTCCGCGACAAACACCGGTACCAGTGTCAGCACAAATTTACCGATCAAAAAGGTAAGTATACCGATAATCACAGTGGAAAACACCACTTTCGCTGTATTTTGCGAATTTTTTTCTTCTGCTATTTTATAGTCTTCCGCCGGATTCCGGTCGTATCGGTCTGTTGCAAAGTCCATATGTTTCATGCCGAATACACTGGCTTCGAGTATCGCAACATTCCCGCGGAGAAGCGGAATTTTTTTCAGTTTGGCCAAAAGCGGCTTATCCGGCCGCGGCATATCGAAATAGTCGATTTCTCCATTTGTCCGCCGGATGGCTGTCGACATATGGGTTTTTGACTGGAACATGACGCCTTCAGGCACTGCCTGGCCGCCGTATATCGGTTTAGTCATAGGCTTCATTCTTTCTACAAGTATTCTGTCGCCGACTGAAGCCTTTCAATAGCTTCGTTAAGCAGCTCATCATCTTCAGCGGCCAGTGCATCCGCAATCTGGTTTACAGCTTCAGTAATTTCTTCATTGGCGAGTACAACATTGGAATGTTCGCGTTCAAGCACATCGGTAAGTTCCAGTTCACCGACAGCAGCCTCATACTTCTCGACAGTATCCGCTACAGCGTCTCTGGTTTTTACAACATCTCCTGTATTGAGCTGCTCGCCGTTCCGGTAGGCAGTAATATGTTCGTCCATTTTATTCAGATTTTCAGTAATCCCGCCAGCATATTCCGTGACGGTCTCCACATATTTTTCGACATTGGGATTATCCCGGTCGCGTTCGAAATTTACAATCTGCGTATCGAGGTTTTCCAAATGCAGAGCCAGCTGCTGATTGCGCACCTGTTCAGTCTGCAGCAGTCCCTCCAGTTCACTCTTGTACTCCTCCTGTTCAATAAGAGTCTCTTCCGGTGAACTGTTTGAACATCCCGCAGCCAGTAATATTAGTATCGTTGCAGATAATCTAAGTTTCATCGCACATTCTCCTATATTTCATTAGACTATTTTAACATGTTAGCGTTAAAATATAAAAAGAAAATGAAATAGATATTAATTTCATGTAAAATGATAATGGAGAGGTGACGGAGAAATGATTAAATTTGATAAAGTACAGCAGTTGTTGGAGAGAGAAAAACTTGATGCATTACTTGTAATGAGCAGTTACAACAGACGGTATTTAAGTAATTTTACCGGAACGAGCGGGGCACTTGTTATTACACCGGAGAGAAGATACTTAATATCCGACTTCAGGTATAAAGCACAAGGAGCTGAACAGGCCGAGGCCTTCGAATTTGTACTGCAGCAAGGAAGCCTGATTGATTTCATCGCATCATTTATGGAATCGAAAAACATTAAACGTATTGGTTTCGAAGGGGAACACGTAAACTACAATACATACAGTAAGATTAAAGACGATTTTGAAGTGGTGCCGTTAACAGGCGAAGTAGAAAAAATCCGCTTAATTAAAACAGAAGAAGAAGTGGACTTAATTCAGAAAGCATGTGAAATTGCAGACCAGTCTTACGAATATATTTTAACTTATGTCAAAGAAGGCATGACTGAAATGGAAGTTAAAAATGAGCTTGAAGCGCATATGACCAAACTTGGAGCAAGCGGGCCAAGTTTTGATACGATAGTTGCAAGCGGTCACAGAGGAGCACTGCCTCACGGTGTTGCTTCTGATAAAGTGATTGAATCCGGAGATATGGTAACACTGGATTTCGGTGCCTACTATAAAGGATATGCATCCGATATTACACGTACTTTCGGTGTCGGTTCTGTCTCTCCGGAAATGGAAGAAATATACAACGTCGTCCTGGAAGCTCAGCTGAAGTCGCTCGAAGAAATTAAAGCGGGCATGACCGGCAGCGAAGCAGATGCAGTAGCAAGAGACGTTATCAAGAGCTACGGCTACGGTGAAAACTTCGGCCACTCACTCGGCCACGGCTTCGGTCTCGAAGTTCACGAATTGCCAGGCCTTGCACAAAAAAGTACAATGACTCTAGAGCCTGGGATGTGCGTGACTATAGAACCGGGTATTTATGTAGACGGTCTTGGCGGCGTGCGTATCGAGGATGATACAATTGTCACTGAAACCGGACTTAAAAAATTAACACACAGCAGTAAAAAACTGTTTATCGTATAAGACGGACAGATTATTAGGAGGAAAATCATGATTTCAGTAAACGATTTTAAAACTGGTCTTACAGTAGAAGTAGACGGCGGTATCTGGAGAGTTTTAGACTTCCAGCACGTTAAGCCTGGGAAAGGCGCGGCTTTCGTCCGCAGTAAATTAAAAAACCTGCGTACAGGCGCAACACAGGAAAAAACTTTCAGAGCAGGAGAAAAAGTCGGCAGAGCTCAGATCGACAACCATAAAATGCAATATCTGTATGCGGATGGCGATAGCTACGTGTTCATGGATAACAACACTTACGAACAGCTTGAAATTCCGGGCAGCCAGCTGGAATATGAATTAAAATTCCTGAAAGAAAATATGCCGGTCGCAATTATGATGTATGAAGGCGAGACACTCGGAGTAGAACTTCCGAAAACTGTTGAGCTTGAAGTTATCGAAACAGAACCGGGAATCAAAGGCGACACTGCGAGCGGTGCGTCTAAATCAGCAACACTTGAAACAGGGGTTACTCTGCAAGTGCCTTTATTTGTTAACCAGGGCGATATGCTCGTTGTTAACACTGAAGAAGGATCTTACGTTTCAAGAGCGTAGTCATTTTAAGAGCAGTCGGATTTACTGCTCTTAATTAATACTTGAATTGGTATGACCACCTATGTAAAATATAGACATATTATTTTATGGGAGAGTAAAACTAATGAATTTAGAACAAGTCGATTCTTTAATTGAAAAAATGGAGCGCGCATCGCTTACTGAAATTTCATATAAAGACAAAGATGTGGATATTAAACTTAAAAGAGAATTAACACCGGAGGCTGCACCAGCAGTTCAGACTGTACAGACACAAAGCGCACCACCGGTGCAGTCTCCGGCTAAAGAATCTCAGCCTGAAGATGAAGGCCTTGTTGTCAGAGCACCGATGGTCGGGACTTTCTACAAAGCACCTTCACCTGAAGCTGAAGCGTACGTTAAAGTAGGAGACACAGTAAGCAGCACATCAGTCGTTTGTATTTTGGAAGCGATGAAATTATTCAATGAAATACAGGCAGAAGTGTCCGGTGAAGTTACAGAAATTTTAGTAGATGACGGAGATATGGTTGAGTACAATCAGCCATTATTCAAATTACGATGATTAAAAAAGTGTTAATCGCAAACCGCGGTGAAATCGCGGTAAGAATCATCCGTGCCTGCCACGAACTTGGAATCGAAACTGTCAGTATATACTCCGAAGCAGATCAGGATAGTTTACACCGGAAACTAGCGACAGAATCTTATTGTATCGGACCAAAACTTTCAAAAGACAGCTATCTGGATATGATCGGGATTATTACCATTGCTCAGTCAACAGGCTGCGATGCTATTCACCCGGGTTACGGTTTCTTAGCTGAAAACAGCGATTTTGCAGAGATGTGTGAATCATCGAGCTTGATCTTTATCGGACCGATGTCTGAAACGATTTCTCTAATGGGCGTAAAAGATGTCGCGAAGAAAACGATGATTGAAGCGGATGTTCCGACAGTGCCGGGCAGCGACGGTGTAGTAAAATCACTGGATGACGCTTATGAAATTGCTGAACACATCGGTTATCCGATTATTATTAAAGCAAGCCACGGCGGCGGCGGTAAAGGAATCAGAGTCGCACGTAACAAAGATGAGCTGACACAGAATTATAAATTAACAGAGCAGGAAGCCGAAAGTGCCTTCGGCAATAAGAGTCTTTATATTGAAAAATATATTGAAAACTTCCGTCATGTTGAAATTCAGATCCTCGGAGACTATCACGGCAATGTCATTCATTTAGGTGAACGTGACTGTACAGTTCAGCGCCGTATGCAGAAACTTGTAGAAGAAGCGCCGAGTCCGGTCATCAGTGACAAGACGAGACGCGAAATGGGAGAAACTGCAGTCCGTGCAGCGAAAAGCATCGATTATATCGGTGCCGGCACGATTGAGTTTATTTATGATTTAAACGACCATAAATATTACTTCATGGAAATGAATACACGTATTCAGGTTGAACACCCTGTAACGGAAATGATTACTGGCGTAGACCTTGTGAAATCGCAAATACGTGTGGCAATGCACGAACCGATTCCTTATAAACAGGAAGACATTAAATTTGAGGGTCACGCCTTTGAATTCAGAGTCAATGCGGAAAACCCGTATAAAAACTTTATGCCGTCGGCAGGGAAGATAACAGAATTCCTTCAGCCGGGCGGATTTGGAGTGAGAATGGACACTGCATCGTATGCAGGCTATGTCATTCCGCCGTACTACGATTCAATGATTGCGAAGCTGATTGTACACGGTAAAAACCGTGACGAAGCAGTACAGACAGCAAAACGCGCGCTCGGAGAATTCCAGATCTCAGGTATCGATACGACAATTCCGTTCCACCAGAACATCTTATTGAATGACGCATTTTTAAACAATGATTATAATACGAATTTCCTTGCAGAACAGGATATTATGAAGTAGCAGTTTTAACCGTCTTTTTATTCCATTTGGAATAGGGAGACGGTTTTTATCTTTTTCTTTTTAGGGTAGATATCAGTAAATCACAGAAGGAGGATTTATAAATGAATAATTTCCTTGAAGTATTTAATGATGAGCTAAAAAAAGTGCAAAATGAGGAACAGGATGAGAGTTCTCAAATACAGCACGATGATAATTATTTGGAAGAAATTGAAAGGGATCTGGGTAAAATCTCTGAGATTTACGAACCGCTAATTGAAGTGATTAAACAAAAATTTGATAACACTGCAGAGATAAAAAGTCCGAAAGATTATAAAGTAGAGGAAGAGATTACGATAAATTACAAAGACAGCACTGCGATATCCTATCAGCTGCAGAAAAATAAAGTATCTTCAAATGTTCCTGCGGCCTACAGAATTAGAATCGGCGGTAAATTGCAGCTGCCGGATATGCTTGTACAAACTAATGACAACGGCAACTATTATTATTTTGAAGATAAACACACATCTGCTGCAGATACTGATAAAGATGATCTAGTCGGTATTCCATATCAAGATAAAGACGGCGTCGTTGAATCCAATCAGTTTGATAAGGTGCTGGAAAAGCATATAGGGCGATTGGCGAGATATATTGGAAAAAGGTGAGAATCGTCATCTTCAACTGACCATCTTCGTTAATTTGAAAAATTATATCCAGTATGTAATTATCTGAAAAATCTAAAATAAAATAGCTTTCTCCACTCAAATTCACTATAATTAATGTAAATATATTGAATTTAAGGGAGAGAAGTATTTTGAGGAAAATTCTAGTAATTAGTAGTCTATCTTCTATACTATTACTTAGTGCGTGCGGAACAGGAGACGAAAGTGAAGAAACTACTGCGACTGATATCGATGTCTCAGCTTTAGAAGAAGAAAATGAACAGCTGAATCAGCAAGTTGAAAATCTAGAACAGCAGATAAGCGAACTGGAACAGCAAAACTCTGAAAAACAAAACGATAGTGACCTAGCAGAGTTAGAAGAGAAGAATAAACAACTTACTGATCAGGTGGAGGATTTGGAGAATCAAATTTCCAATAAAAATGAAGAGATAGCAAGCTTGGAAACTGGTCTGGAAGAGGCTGAATCGAAAGTTGAAGAGAGTGAACTTGCAGAAATAGATGAGAAAGATGAAACTGCAGAAGAAGAAACTGCATCTTCCGGTTCTGATTCAGACGATGTTCCAAGGGAGTGGGAATCCGCTCTAAACAGTGCATACAATTATGCTGAAATAATGAGTATGTCTAAAGCTGGAATTTACGACCAGCTTGTTTCTGAATATGGAGAAGCCTTTCCTGAGGAAGCTGCACAATATGCGATTGATAATATTGAATTTGATTGGAATGAAAATGCATTAAAGTCTGCAGAGAATTATCAAGATTTAATGGATATGTCACATTCAGCAATTTATGATCAGCTCGTTTCCGAATACGGAGAAAAATTCACCCCGGAACAAGCGCAATATGCAGTGGATAATCTAGAATAACAAATTTATTGGCCGGCTTTTTTAAGCGGGCCATTTTTATTTCGGAACAGGCCCATTTAACTTGAAATGAAGTCCCATCAGCGCGGTCAAAAGCAGCTGAATTCAATACACTCTTCTGTATTACGGATCTTATTGACTGGAACCGTAAATAAACATATATTTAAAGTAACAAAATACAGCTTAAAGACTTTTCCGAACGGAGTCAGCGGTTTATCGATCCATTCAGCAAACCATTTAATATTACCCGCGTCACGTGATATAATAAAAGAGTGAGGTGATTGTATGATTTTACAAAATCATAATACAAATTTGGGCAGCATCGAAATCTCCAGTGAAGTCATTGAAGTAATCGCAAGCATTGCGGTTGAAGAAACTAAAGGCGTTCACTCATTGCAAAATAATTTTGCCAGTGGTAATATCGAAAAGATTGGGAAGAAATTCCGAGGCCGCGGTGTGAAAGTCGAGACTAAAGATGGTCAGATTCACATTGCGATTTACGTCGTATTATCAACTGACAGAAACGTTCACAGCGTAGCTGAACGTATTCAGGAAAATGTTAAACAAGCTGTAAATGATATGCTCGAAGTCACAGTTAACGAAACTAACGTGCACATCGTTAATATTATTAAATAAGTTAATAGAATAGGTTTAGGTGTAAGCATGAAGAGACATGAACAAAGAAAGAAAGCATTTCAGCTGTTATTTCAAATAGATAAAAACGTTGTTGAGCTGAGAAATGCCCGTTTTTACGAAGTCTATCAGACTGAAACATTTGTTAAATCGGTGATCGATTACTATATCCAGAATCAAGATCAGGTAAATGATGAGATCAGCCGTTACTTAACAGGGTATACGATTGATCGTATATCCAAAGTAGAAAGAAATATATTACGTCTCGCGGTCACTGAACTGCAGAGTCATGGTGCACCTGTAAAAGTTGTCATTGATGAAGCGGTGAAAATCGCCAAAAACTACGGTGACAAAGACAGCCACCGTTTCGTTAACGGGGTATTGAAGAACTTTGCCGTACAGAATGAAGGTTAGGTAAAATGGATAGTACAAAGTATTTATCAGTTCAGTCCTTAACAAAATATATTAAATATAAATTTGAAAAAGACCCGTACCTGCAACGGGTCTTTCTTAAGGGTGAGCTGTCGAATGTGAAACATCATACGAACGGCCACATTTATTTTTCTGTTAAAGATGACAGATCCGTCATCAGTGCGGTGATGTTCAGATACGATGCTGAAAAACTGAATTTCAAGCCCGAAGAAGGGCAGAATGTCCTTCTGGCAGGAAATATTACTCTGTACGAAGCCCGCGGGCAATACCAGATTTACGTTAAAGAAATGCAGATTGACGGTATCGGCCAGCTGTTTTTAAAGCTGGAACAGAACAAAGAGCTGCTGAAGAAAAAGGGCTACTTGAATCCGGAGCACAAAAAGGCGGTTCCTGCTTTCCCGGAACATATCGCCATCGTCTCTTCATCGACGAGTGCAGCGATTAAGGATATGATCACCACCTTAACCCGCAGATATCCGCTCGTTAAGGTTACTTTATTAAATACATATGTCCAGGGCGGCCGCAGCCAGGAGAGTGTTCTTACAAATCTTAAAAGAGCGGACTCACTCGGCGCGGACACAGTAATTCTTGCCCGGGGCGGCGGATCGATTGAAGATCTGTGGACCTTTAATGAATTGGAAGTCGCACTCGCAGTATTTAATATGGATACGCCGGTAATAACTGGGGTAGGCCACGAGACAGATATTACGCTCGTTGACTATGTCAGTGATCTCCGGGCGCCGACACCGACTGCTGCAGCAGAACAGGCTGTGCCTAATATCAGAGATTTAAATCTCCGTCTAGGCGAGCTCGGCAGGCAGGCGGATAATCTGATAATGACAAAAATTGACCGGTCCAGAAAACAGCTGGAAGGGCTGGCGAATTACTACAAGTTTAAAAATCCGAATTTATTATATACAGAAGAGACTGAAAGGCTGCGAGATTTAACCGCGTCACTTGATAATTATATGTCTTCCTCGCTGCTCGAAAACCGGCACATGCTGGACAGGCATATGTCTGCATTATCCTACAGCAGTCCGTCTCCTCTTATAAGAAATGGGCAGGCCGAACTTCTGAGAACAAAAGATGAGCTGAAACGTCGGATAAAAGCGGTGCTCGGCCGGAAGATGGAACACCTTTCAGGAAACATTAATGTGCTTGAATCAGTCAGTCCGGTTCAAATATTAAAAAGAGGCTATTCTTATACAACGTTTAATAATAGAATAGTAACGGAAGCAAAAAACTTAAAAGTTGGCGATGTTATTGAAACATCATTTAATCGAGGCACAGTCAGCGCGAAAGTAACTGAGGTGAATACAGATGACTAAAAATGATCAGACTTTTGAAATGAAAATGACGAGACTGGAAACAATCGTTAAATCGCTCGATGAAGAGGAAGTATCCCTGGAAAAGTCGCTGGAACTTTATCAGGAAGGTATTAAACTTTCACAGGAATGCGATAATATATTGAAAAATGCCGAGTTAAAAGTTGAAGAACTCAATAAGGATACTGATAACGATGGAGAATAAAAACAAAGCTTATATCGATAAAGTGAAATCCCATATACTTCTGCATCTGAAGGAATATCAACATTCTGAAACAATTTACGAGGCGAGTAAATATTCTGTTGAAGCCGGCGGCAAAGGACTCCGTCCGCTGTTGTTATTTACTGCGCTGGAGGCACTTAACACAGACGTCTCAAAAGGTGTCAGTACAGCATCCGCGATTGAGATGATTCATACTTACTCGCTGATTCATGATGATCTGCCTGCCATGGATAACGATGAACTGAGACGCGGCAAGCCGACAAATCATGTCGTCTTCGGTGAAGCGGCGGCGATACTCGCCGGCGACAACCTGCTCAATGAAAGTTTTAATGTACTTGCGAAAGACAAAGCATTATCAGCAGAAGTAAGAATTAAACTCGTTGAGATAATTTCTTCTGCAAGCGGACAGTCAGGCATGATCAGCGGACAAATGCTCGATATCGAAGCGGAGAAACGAAAAACATCGCTTGATGAACTCGAAAAAATTCATGCTTACAAAACCGGTGCGCTCATTAAAGCACCTGTGACAGCAGCGTGCATTATTGCCGGTGCGGAACCTCAGGTGAACTCGCGTCTTGAAAAATTCAGCGAAGTTATCGGCGTCCTGTTTCAGATTAAGGATGATATTTTGGATCTTGAAGGCAATCCTGAAATTACAGGTAAGAATACGGGCAGCGATGCGAAAAAAGGCAAAGTGACCTATGTGAGTGAACTTGGGTTAAAAGGTGCTAAGGCTGCCTTGAATGATAAAGAAGAAGAGGCATACGGCATCCTAGACAGTCTGGATGGATTAATAGCGACAGCGGGGTTACGTAAAATCGTTCAGATGTTTGCTGAAAGAGATCAATGATAATTCATATGCCAGTATGAATTATCATTTTTCTTTTTGGTCCGAACAGTATAGTGTTATAATGATTACTAGTAAATTTAAAGGTGGTTGCTATATGAATATATATAGTATTGACGAGCCGTCATTTGTGAAAAAATTAAATGAAGAAGAGCTCGTACAGCTAGCAAGTGACATAAGAGAATTTCTCATCGAGTCATGTGCAGTAACAGGCGGCCACATCGGAGCAAACTTAGGTGTTGTTGAATTGACAATTGCACTTCATAAGTACTTTGATTCACCGTCGGATAAACTGATTTTCGATGTAGGACATCAAGCATATATACACAAAATTTTAACGGGCAGAAGTGCGGATTTCGCCACGCTCAGACAATATAAAGGATTATGCGGATTTCCAAAAATGCGTGAAAGCGAGCATGATGTATGGGAAGCGGGCCATTCATCGACATCGCTCTCAGCTGCGATGGGTTTTGCAAAAGCACGCGATATTAAAGGTGAAAAAAATCACGTTGTTCCGATAATCGGCGACGGTGCACTGACCGGCGGTATGGCGCTTGAAGCACTGAATCATATCGGCAGCGACAAGACGAATATGACGATTATTTTAAACGATAACGAAATGAGCATTGCGCCAAACGTCGGCGCACTTCACAATATGCTCGGACGCATGAGGACGAATGCTCAGTACAACAAATTTAAACACGGTGCCGAAGGGTTTATCGAACGTCTGCCTCAGGTCGGCACAACGCTCCGCGATCTCGCTGACCGTTTTAAAGACAGTACAAAATATATGTTTGTCGATGGTATTTTCTTTGAAGAACTCGGCATTAAATATATCGGTCCTGTCGATGGCCATAATTTTGAAGATCTCGGTGCAGCGATTAAAACTTCTAAAGAATACGACGGTCCCGTCCTCATTCACGTGATTACGAAGAAGGGGAAAGGCTATCATCCTGCAGAACATGACAAACTCGGTATCTGGCACGGACTCGGGCCGTATAAAATCAATACCGGCGAAGTGCTTGGTACGAAGAAGACAGAATCGTGGAGTGCATTTATGTCGAACACGGTACTCGACCGCGCTCATCAAGATGAGACAATTGTTGCAATGACACCGGCTATGCCTGTCGGCAGCAAACTGACCAAATTCCAGAATGAACTGCCGGAACGCTTTTTTGATACCGGTATTGCCGAACAGCATGCCGTGACAATGGCAGCAGGATTAGCGGCTGCAGGCATGAAACCGTACCTTGCAATCTATTCAACTTTCCTGCAGCGCGGTTACGACCAGCTTCTGCACGACGTTGACAGACAAAATCTCAATGTGCTTCTCGGTATCGACCGGAGCGGTCTTGTCGGTGCGGATGGTGAAACTCATCAGGGCGTCTTTGACATCAGCTTTATTGCCCCCCTCCCTAATATCACATTAATGATGCCGAAAGACGAAAAAGAAGCTGAGATGATGATTGATTTATCATTTGAAACTGAAGGCCCAATGGCCATCCGCTATCCGCGCGGCAATGTCCAGGGTGTCGATATGAAAGAAAACCGAAAACCGCTTGAAATCGGCAGCTGGGAAGTGCTCCGTGAAGGCCGTGATGCCGCACTAATCTCGTACGGACCAACGCTTTACACTGTATTGGAAGCTGCTGATTCACTAGGTAAAGAGGGCATTGAAGTTAAAGTGATAAACGCACGCTTTATTAAGCCGATGGATACTGCTCTCCTTAATTCTCTCGGAGAGAGCGGAATCCCTGTATTTGTTATAGAAGAAGCAATGCTTACAGGCGGTCTCGGCAGCATGGTGTCCACCTATATGAACGATGAACTGTACACGAATAAAATTCAGCGTCTAGGGATTGATAATGAATATATCGAACACGGCGATGTGGATCTGCTGCTCCGTGATATCGGCATTACAGCAGAAAATATTGCACAACGGACTAAACAGCTGACAGGGGCATCTTATGAAGAAAATGCGAATCGATGAATATATTTTCGAACATTTTAATGTCGGTTCAATAGATGATATACAAAAATTAATTATGGCAGGGAAAGTATTAAACAATAATGAACCTGTTTATAAAGCTTCAGATAAAATTTCACCCGAAAAAGCTCAGGTCAGATTTAAAAATGTGAAGCAGTTCGTTTCGCGCGGGGGCTTAAAGTTAAAACACGCCATCGATTCTTTCAGACTGGATTTAAAGGGTAAAGTAATGCTCGATATCGGCTCATCCACGGGCGGTTTTACCGACTGCGCACTCAAGCACGGGGCAAAATACGTCTATGCTGTCGATGTCGGTACTAACCAGCTCGCCTACCAGCTGAGAATTGACGAGCGGGTATCCGTGATGGAGCAGACCAATTTTAAAGAGACTGTAATCGAAAATTTCGATCCTCTCCCGGATGTCATTTCAATCGATGTATCGTTCACATCAATTGTACCGATTCTCCGTCATATAAAAGCATTGTTTACCCATAATATCGAAATTGCAGCTTTAATTAAGCCTCAATTTGAAAGTTATCTGGAAGAACGGGAAGAGAGCGGTATTATTACAAATCTCGATACGCATTATCAGGTCCTTCGGCGTGTGCAAAAAGAATGCGAAACACTCGGTTTTAATCTGTCAGCAATTGAACGTTCTCCGATTACGGGAACTAAAGGCAATAGAGAATATCTCTTTTATCTGACGGCCGAACCAAATGAATATGCAGTAACAGACAAAGACATCAAAGCCGTCGTGTACGGCTGATGTCTTTGTTTTTGCTATGCAAAGAGAGCGGCTTATGATAATATAATGAATAAATATTCAATAACTATTTATAAAAGGGGGGATTTTAATGTCTAATAAATCAATCAGACAAATTAAAATCAGAGAAATCATTACTAATAACCGGATTGAAACCCAGGAAGAACTCGTAGATAAGCTTATCGAACATAAGTTTAATGTTACTCAGGCAACAGTATCCCGGGATATTAAAGAACTGCAGCTGATTAAAGTTCCTTCACCGGGCGGAGAATATGTATACAGCATGCCAAAAGACAGACAGTACCATCCGCTTGAAAAACTCGGACGCTACCTGATGGACAGTTTTGTTAAACTGGACTTTACAGGCAATCTCCTCGTTTTAAAAACACTGCCAGGCAACGCCCAGTCGATCGGAGCAATTATCGATCAGCTCGAATGGGAAGAAGTTGTCGGCACAATTTGCGGGGACGATACATGTCTGTTGATCTGCCGTGATGAAGAATCACAGCAATTAATTAAAGATCGTATTTTTAATCTTATTTAACTGGGGTGTTTAATGTGCTGCTCAGATTAAGTGTGCAGAATTTTGCCGTGCTTGAAAATATTGAATTGGATTTTTCCAGAGGAATGACTGTATTTACAGGTGAATCAGGTGCCGGTAAATCTAAAATTATTGAAGCCATCAGCTATTTGGAAGGACGCCGCGCATCCGCAGATGACATACGG
Source organism: Jeotgalicoccus halotolerans (assembly GCF_003387165.1). Taxonomy (GTDB): domain Bacteria; phylum Bacillota; class Bacilli; order Staphylococcales; family Salinicoccaceae; genus Jeotgalicoccus; species Jeotgalicoccus halotolerans. Next base: position 453,711 of record NZ_QUMW01000009.1, on the reverse strand, counting down.
TACGGAAGCAGCGGCGCTGTCATTGAAGGTGTCTTTGATTTTCCTGTCAATGATAAACTCAGCAGTATGCTTAATTCACTCGGTATTGAAGAAGATGAATTGTATATCGTGAGACGCGAAGTGATGGCCAGCAGTAAAAGCTTAATTAAAATTAATAATCAGATGATTACGCTGAATAATTTAAAACAGATTATGGCACTTGTGCTGTCGATTCATTCGCAGTCGTCACAAGCTGAAGTACTGCAGAAAAATGAACAGATTGAATACCTCGACCGCTATATCGGCCTTGGCAAAGAAAGTATTTTTACCGAATACCAGCAGCACTACCAAGCTTATCAGTCGGTAAAAGAACGCATTGAAGAACTCGAATACAAAGACCGCAACCGCCTGACACAGCTGGAACTGTTAAAAATGCAGCATGCTGAAATTTCAGCCCTTGAGCTGAAAGAAGATGAGGAAGAAGAACTTGAACATGAGCTAGAGTTTTTATCCAACTACGAAAATATTCACGGAGCACTCAGCCAGATTAAGTCGCTGCTTGTGAGCGAATATCCGCCGCAGGGTATGCTGTATGATATTAATCAGTCACTCGATACAGTTACTAAGTTCGACGAATCATATACATCTTATAAAGATACGCTGATGGATGCATATTACCTTTTAACCGAGCTGAATTCCCATGTGTCGAATGATTTGTCTTCGATCGATTACGATGCAGAACGTTTAAATACGATTCAGTCCAGATTGAATCAGTTCAATCAGCTGAAGCGCAAATTCACAAAAACCTATCCCGGGCTGCTTCAGTTCGAGCAGGAACTGCAGGAAGATATCGATGATCTCGAAAATATTTCACAGTCGTTCACACGGCTGGAAGATGAGCAAAAAGAACTGTATGAGAAAATGGAGCAGTCCGCAATGAAGCTTCACACATACAGGAACGAGCGCAAACACTTCTTAGAAAGCAAGCTGCGCCGCGAACTCAGTGAACTCGAAATGCCGAACGTTCAGTTTGAAATCAGCTTAAAAGAATCTCATTTTAATCCGCTCGGTTTTACCGATGTTGAGTTTTTAATTGCGACGAATAAAGGCGAACCGCTGAAACCTATGAAGCAAATTGCTTCAGGCGGGGAAGTGTCCCGGGTCAGTCTTGCCCTGCGGACTATCTTCTCTGAATTCGACAGCGATTCTTTAATTATTTTTGATGAAATTGATACGGGAGTCAGCGGACAGGTGGCTGCCCGCATGGTCGAGAAAATGAAACTTCTGTCCAAACAGCGCCAGGTGCTGGCGATTTCTCATCTGCCGCAGGCAGCAGCAACTGCAGACCATCTTCTCCATGTAGAAAAAGACACTGAAGGTGAACGTACGCACTCAACCGCAGCTTATTTGAATTATGAAGATAAAATCGAAGAAATTGCACGCATGATCAGCGGCTCTAAAATTACTGAAGCCGCCCGGCTTAATGCGGCAGAATTATTAAAATCCAGTGAAGATTAATCTTCACCGGATTTTTTTGCTTGTTTCATGAAACGTTCCTGGGCACGTTTATTTTTGCGTTCGCGGTACAAAAGATATCCGCCGATAAACCATATTCCGAGTGCAGTCATAATCAGACCTGCAAAAAACTGCAGGGCAGTGTAGGTAAACGGATCAATTACGATACCAAATATGCTGTCCCGCATCAGTTTTATTCCGATTCCCGCAATGATGCCGGGAATAACCAGTATTATTAAAGCAACTATTTTAAGCATAATCTTCTCCTAAAATCATTTCTAAATAATATTATACAACAAAACCCGGAAAGTAAAATTTACGATTTATGAAACATGTATGAAATTAGACCTTGAATATTCTTAATTATTAAACATTTTTTGATACACTTTTCATTTTCGAAAAATAATTGTATGATTTTTGTAAGGGCTTTCAAAAGGGGTCTGGTAAATGTATTTATCCGAAATATTGTATAATAATTCTGAGGAGGCGAATTCATGAATTTTGATGAAATATTACAGATTAAGACAGGCACCGAAGCATCAATAGCACTCGTCAGAGCGGCCTCAGACGACCTGCTTGAACTGGTCATTGATACAGAACGGGAACTCGGTATAAAATGGCATCTTTTTGATGATGAACACAAGATAAAAGAAATGTTCAAAAAAATAAATTTTGATTATACAATACATAATATATCGATTCACCACAGTACAAATGATCAGGATGCAGCGGCTAAGGCCGGCCAGTTTATTGCTGACGGCGGGGCAGAGGTTCTGATGAAGGGTCTTATTTCAACAAGTGTTATTTTAAAAGCAGTATTAAATAAAGAATTAAAGCTGCTGAAACAGGACCTTTTATCTCACATTGCACTGTTCAGCCTGCCGAAATACCACAAGCCGGTAATTATCAGCGATGCGGCGATGAATATCGATCCGAATACAGAAACCAAAATTAAAATAATAGAAAATACTATTACCGCAGCAGGCAAGCTCGGTATTAAAGAACCTAAAATTGCTCTCATTTCTGCAGTCGAAAAAGTGAATGAAAAAATAGCTTCTACCGTCACAAATGATACAATAGTGAGGGCCTGTAATTTTAAAGAGGCAATAATCGACGGGCCTATGCAGTATGATCTTGCACTGTCAAAATCCGCTGCAGAAATTAAAGGGTACGACTCAGCTGTCGCAGGTAATGCAGATATACTGATTATGCCGCACATCGATGCGGGAAACATACTGTATAAAGCACTCGTGACGACTGCTGGCGCTCACGTAGCGGGTATGATCGCCGGACTTAAAGTCCCTTTCGTACTGACTTCGCGTGCAGATTCAAAAGAAGAGAAGTATAATTCAATTAAATTGGCAATTAAAATGATGGAACACAATCAGGAGGATGTTTAATATGATTTTTACTGAAATGGAACAGGGCGACTATGAACAATTAGTATTCTGCCAGGATAAAGCAAGCGGACTTAAAGCAATTATCTGTATTCACGATACGACACTTGGGCCGGCACTCGGGGGCATCAGGTTCTGGAATTACGAACATGAAGATGAAGCAATTACGGACGTGCTCCGTCTCGCTAAAGGCATGACTTACAAAAACGCAGCAGCAGGACTCAACCTCGGCGGCGGCAAGGCTGTTGTTATCGGAGATGCATCAAAAGACAAGTCAGAAGCATTCTTCCGATCGCTCGGACGTTACATTAACAATCTCGGCGGACGCTACATCGCAGCAGAAGATGTTGGTACAACTGTTGAAGATATGGATTACATTTACCAGGAAACTGACTATGTATGCGGCGTCAGCGAAGCCTACGGTTCGAGCGGCAACCCGAGTCCGTTTACAGCTCTCGGACTATTCGTTGCGACTCAGCGTACAGCTAAAGAAGCCTTCGGCAGCGACGATCTTGCAGGTAAAACTGTGGCAGTTCAGGGTGTCGGCAATGTGGCGTACAGCTTGTGTGCGCATCTGCATGAAGCAGGGGCAAAATTAATCGTAACGGATATCAGCGAAGCTGCAGTGCAGCGTGCGGTCGATGATTTCGGCGCGGAAGCTGTCGGTCTTGATGAGATCTACGGTGTCGCAGCGGATATCTTTGCACCATGTGCACTCGGCGGAATTTTAAACGATGATACGATTCCACAGCTGAAGGTTAAAGCGATTTGCGGCAGTGCGAACAACCAGCTGCTGGACATTGAAAAACACGGCCAGGCACTCGAGGATGCGGGCATTGTTTACGCACCGGATTACGTGGTAAACTCCGGCGGTGTGATTAATGTTGCTGATGAACTGGAAGGCTACAACAAAGAACGTGCAACAGCAAAAGTCAAAGATGTATATAACCAGATAGATAAAATCTTTACGATTGCAAAAGAACAAAATATTTCACCGCAGCACGCGGCAGATCATCTTGCAGAAGCGCGTATTAAAGCGATCCAGAATGTGAAGAGTGTATACACTCAATCTGATAAAAATATCCTTTCTGGAAGAAAATAGTAATGAAAAAGTTTATACTTGTATTAAATCTCGGGAGTACAACGACTAAAGTTGCGCTCTTCCGGGATTTAAATTGCCATATAGTTAAGACCTACTCCCATGACAAGGAACTAATCAGTCAGAATATTAACGAACAGAAAGCTGTACGCTACCATACGCTGATGATGTTTTTTTGTGAATGCGGTGTTCGGCCGGAAGAAGTCAGCATTGTCGCTTCACGCGGCGGTCTGCTTCATCCTGTTGAAGGCGGCACGTATTTAATCAACGAAGATATGCTTAAAGATTTAACGGAAGGCCGCTACGGAGATCACGCATCAAACTTAAGCGGCATACTCGCTGCTGACTTTGCTGAAAACTACAAAATCGAAGCTGTCATTACAGATCCGGTTGTCGTCGATGAACTGTGTGTAGAAGCTCAGTATACCGGCTTAAAAAATGTCAAAAGAACTTCCATTTTCCACGCATTGAACCAAAAAGCAGTGGCGAGAAAGTATGCTGAAAGTATAAAGAGAGACTACGAAGAGTTAAATTTAATCGTTATTCATATGGGCGGGGGCATAACAGTCGGTGCGCATCACCTTGGAAAGGTGATCGATGTCAACAACGGCCTGAACGGTGACGGACCGATGAGTCCGACACGCGCCGGCAGTATTCCGGCCGACGGCCTGCTTAAATATATAGAACGCTCCGGCCTGTCTCTTTCAGATATAAATAAACTGATCTCTAAACAGGGCGGGCTATTGTCTCATTTAAACACTGAAGATATCCGCGATATAGTAGCTGATATTGAACACGGTGACAAGAATAGCGAAGAAGTGCTTAACGCTATGGCTTTTCAAATCGGCAAGGAAATCGGCGCTAAAGCCGCTGTACTGCACGGTGAAATCGACCACATTATTTTTACAGGCGGTATCAGCCACAGCAGTTACGTAATGGAGTTAATCAGACCCTATATTTCATTTCTCGCACCAATAATGGTTTACCCGGGCGAACTTGAAATGGAAGCACTGGCCTACGGTGCATATACAGTAGAACAGGACAGAAACTTGCTGAAGACTTACAGAGCGGAGGAAACTCATGACTAAAAATTACGATACAGTGATCGTCGGCGGCGGTACAGGCGGATACATCGCTGCTATTAAACTCAGCCAGCTCGGCCACCAGGTCGCCGTTGTAGAGAAAAGCAAACTCGGCGGTACATGTTTAAACAAAGGATGTATTCCGACGAAAAGTTTTTTAAAAAGTGCAGAAGTCATTAACACGATGAAAAATGCAGAGCTATACGGTATTACACCACATAAGCCCTCATTTGAAATGTCAAATATTATTAGCCGGAAAGATAATGTCGTTAATAAAATGCAGGCCGGAATAAAATACCTGCTCGATAAAAACAAGGTGGATATTTACGAAGGGACAGCAACTGTTCTCGGTCCGTCATTGTTCTCACCCCTGGCTGGCGCTGTCAGTGTCAGCTATGAAGATGAAGAAAAAGAAAGTGAAATACTCGTTAACGATTTCGTCGTTATCGCTGCCGGTTCGAAGCCTGCAGAACTCCCTTTTATGCCGTTTGACGGTGAAGTAATTTTATCGAGTGATGATCTGATGTATATGGAAGATATTCCAAAGAAAATTGCAATTGTCGGCGGCGGTGTTATCGGCGTTGAATTCGCAACAATCTTGAATACATTCGGTTCAGAAGTCACTGTGCTTGAAGCGGCCGAGCATATTCTGCCGGCAGAAGACAAAGATGTAGCACAAGCTGTTCATAAATCTCTGTCTGATAGTGGAGTTGTTATTAAGACCGGTGTTAAACTGGAAGCTGAAGGCATCGATATTAAAAAAGACAGCGTGGGTCTCGTAATTGACGGGAACACTGAAGTATTCGATAAAGCAGTCGTTGCAATCGGACGAAAAGCAAACACGGAAGAACTCGGACTTCAGAACACCAAAGTTAAAATGGATCACGGTGTGATTGAAGTTAATGAATTCCAGCAGACCAGTGAATCGCACATCTATGCGATTGGAGATGTTACTTCATCCCAGCAGCTTGCACATGTTGCTATTGAAGAAGCTCTGATTGCAGCAGAGCATATTACGGACAATAATCCGCTTCAGCTTAATTATGACAATGTCCCGAGATGTATCTATACATCACCGGAAGTTGCTTCGATTGGTCTGACCACTAAGCAGCTAAAAGAAAATAATACAGAGTTTAAAACACATAAACTGCCACTCTCGGCAATAGCGAAAGCAGTCATCGAAGATGGCGGGGAAGGCTTCATTAAATTGAACGTCTCACCCGAAGGAGATATTCTCGGCGCCTCCGTAGTAGGTGCGCATGCGACCGAACTGATTAATCAGCTGTCGCTCGCGAAATTTATGGATGCTTCGGCGCTTGAATTGTCGAGCGCGGTATTTGCCCATCCATCTGTCGGAGAAATTATTAAAGAAATTGGACTTGATGCCGAAGGTATCGCAATTCACGTTTAGGAAGGTGAAATTCTTGTTATCACATAAAGAAACAGATTTATCAGAAACAGATTTACAGGAAATGTACAGAACAATGCTGCTATCGCGCCGTCTTGATGAGCGGATGTGGCTCTTAAACCGCGCAGGCAAGCTGCCCTTTGTCATTTCGTGCCAGGGACAGGAAGCAACTCAGGTCGGTGCGGCCTTCGCACTCGATAAAGATGTCGATATTATCAACCCTTACTACAGGGATCTTGCGCTCGTGACACATTTTGGCATGACGCCTGAAGAAACGATGCTGTCAGCCTTTGCCCGCGGTGCAGATGTGCAGAGCGGGGGACGCCAGATGCCGGGGCATTTCAGCAAGAAAGCGAGCAATATTATGACTCAGGGATCTGCTGTAACGACTCAGATCCCGCATGCAGTCGGCGCAAGCTACGTCTTTAAAATGAACGGTGAAAAACGTGTCTCTCTTGCAACGCTTGGTGAAGGTTCAACATCGCAGGGTGATTTCCACGAAGGATTAAACTTTGCCGGTGTGCACAAGCTGCCGTTTATCTGCCTGATTGAAAACAATAAATATGCAATCAGCGTACCGGTACATCTCCAGTATGGTGCAGACAAATTATCGGACCGGGCAGTCGGCTACGGCATGCACGGGGAACAAGTCGACGGCAACGATCCAATCGCTGTCTACAAAGTGATGAAAGAAGCGAGAGACCGGGCAGTTAACGGCGAAGGCGCATCTTTAATCGAAGCAATGTCCATTCGTTTAACACCGCACTCATCAGACGATGACGATAAATACCGTGAAGCTGATGAGCTTCAGAAAAATAAAAAAGATGACTGTCTGGAGTCATTTAAGCTCTATCTGCTCGAGGAAAAAATTATCGACGAAGCATGGCTTCAAACAGTAGAAGCTGAAATTAAAGATACTGTAAACAAGGCAACGAAAGCCGCCGAAGCTGCACCTTATGCAGCACCTGAACATACTTTAAAACACGTTTATGAGGAGGTAAACAATGGCTAAATTGTCTTATCTCGATGCAATTCGCGATGCCTTGTTTGTTGCGATGGAACAGGATGATAATGTATTTGTACTCGGTGAAGATGTCGGTAAAAAAGGCGGCGTCTTTAAAGTCACAGAAGGACTGCAGGAGAAATTCGGAGAAATGCGCGTCCTCGATACTCCGCTTGCTGAAAGCAATATTGTCGGTACGAGTGTCGGCGCTGCAATGATGGGTAAAAGGCCTGTCGCTGAAATCCAGTTTGCAGAATATATTCTGCCCGCAGTCAACCAGATATTAAATGAAGCGGCTAAAGTCCGTTACCGCTCGGATAACGACTGGAATGCGCCTATGGTTATCCGCGCGCCGTTCGGCGGTGGTATTCATGGGGCTCTGTATCATTCGCAGTCGATCGAATCGATCTTCGTCTCTACACCGGGACTGAAAGTTGTCGTACCTTCTACACCGGCAGATGCGAAAGGTTTATTGATGGCGGCTATTAAAGACAACGACCCGGTCTTATTCTTTGAACACAAAAAAGCTTACCGGCTTTTAAAAGGCGAAGTGCCCGAGGGTGATTATACGATCCCTCTCGGTAAAGCGGACGTTAAACGCGAAGGTGATGATATTACTGTCATTACTTACGGACTGTGCGTCAATTACGCTATGCAGGCGGCAGAACAGCTTTCAAAAGAAGGATACGAAGCGGAAATCCTTGATTTACGCACCCTTTATCCTCTGGATAAAGAAGCAATTATTAAAGCAGCTTCAAAAACAGGGAAAGTGCTGCTGGTAACTGAAGATAATCTCGAGGGCAGCCTGATCAGTGAAGTATCGGCAATTATCGGTGAAAACTGTCTTTACGATCTCGATGCGCCGATTATGCGCCTTGCGGGGCCGGATGTGCCGTCGATGCCGTATGCACCGCCGATGGAAGATTATTTTATGATGAATCCCGATAAAATTTACAATAAAATGCTCGAACTCAGCGAGTATTAAGAGGTGACAGACATGACGGAAATTACAATGCCTAAACTCGGGGAAAGCGTGACCGAGGGAACGATAGAAAACTGGCTGGTTAAAGTAGGAGACAGAGTCAGCGAATACGACCCGGTCTGTGAAGTCAATACAGCGAAAGTAACAGCTGAAGTGCCGTCGGTGCATGACGGTGTCATTACGGAAATACTTGCGGCCGAAGGTGAGACTGTCGATGTCGGCGCACCAATTTATAAAATTGATATTGACGGCGGAGCTGACGGAAAACCGGCAGCGAAAGAAGTATTTGAAACCGCTGAAAATAAAACTGAAGAAGAAGGGGTTAGATCAAATAAGCCTGATGTTAAAGCGCAGCCAGCCGGCCGGAGATTATCGCCGGTCGTCATGCGTTTAATCGGTGAGCACGGTATCGATATCGAGGAACTCGAGGGAACCGGCTTTAACGGGCGTATTACTAAAAAAGATGTCGAGAAGTATCTCGCTGAAGGACCGATTAAACAGCCTGATCAAGCTGTAAATCCACCGGCAGCTGAAAAAGAAAGACCAGCGGTCTCTGAGAGAGAATCATCGGTTAAAAGCGGCGAATCGATTAAAGTATCCGGCGTGCGTAAAGAAATTGCCAAACGCATGGTTCAGTCGAAAACTGAAATACCGCATGCCTGGCTGATGATGGAAGTGGATGCAACGAATCTCGTTAATCTGCGCAATAAACACAAGGCACGTTTTAAAGAGCAGGAAGGATACAATTTAACTTTCTTCAGCTTTTTCGTAAAAGCTGTGTCGGAAGTGCTGAAAGACTATCCGATTCTGAACAGTTCGTGGGACGGCGATACGATTACTGTCCACGATGATATTAACTTATCCATCGCAGTCGCGAATGAAGATAAGCTGTTCGTACCGGTGATTAAAAATGCCGATGAACGCTCCTTAACAGGCATCGCGAAATCTATCAGCACGCTCGCACATAAAGCCCGTTCGAACCAATTAACGGGTGACGATATGGCCGGCGGAACATTTACGGTGAATAACACAGGCGCCTTCGGTTCAATTCAGTCGATGGGAATTATTAATCAGCCTCAGGTGGCAATTCTGCAAGTGGAATCCATTGTGAAGAAACCGGTGTTTATCGGAGATATGCTCGCAGCGCGCCATATGGTTAATTTGTGCCTGTCAATCGACCACCGTGTGCTCGACGGATTAGTCGCAGGGCAGTTCCTTAAAGCTGTGAAAGAAAAAATTGAGAATCTCAATCCGGATGCAGATTCGGTTTATTAACTTTACAAACACTCATACGCTCGCTAAAATAAAGATTACTGACATGACTTTTAATGAGTCGTATAAAGGAGATTTTCAAAATGGATTTAGACTTTAATTTATACATGCAGGATTTAGTTCAGAATGCGCGTAAAGAATTAACAGACGTCGGGTATACAGAAATGCTTACACCGGATGACGTCGAAGCACACTTAAACAAAGAGGGAACCGCACTTGTTATGGTGAACTCTGTGTGCGGATGTGCCGGTGGTATTGCACGTCCTGCAGCCATTCATTCGTTAAATTACGACAAGCTTCCGGATCAGGTTCTGACAGTATTTGCAGGCCAGGATAAAGAAGCAACTGAACAGATGCGTGACAAAGCACCTGATTATTTACCATCATCTCCATCATTTGCGTTCTTTAAAGACGGTAAAATCGTCGATATGATTGAACGCCACGAAATTGAAGGCCATGAAATCATGAGCGTTATTACCGGACTGCAAGCGTGGTTTGAAGAATACGGTAAAGAAGCATAAGAAAATAAAACACCCTCAACTATTTATTGAGGGTGTTTTTACACTGATTTTAAAATGAAGTTAAGTAGCTGACACCCATTAAGAGGCCGGAAACTACTATAAGTATAATCATAAACCAGATTATATATCTTTGTACTTTTTTATTTTGCATGCGCCCATCACCTTTAAGAATTTATTGTTACAATAACTATACATGAAGATAATTCAATATATCAACTGCTGGAGGCATAATTTTATGAATAAAGAACGTCTGACAGAACAATTTTTAGAAATCGTGCAAATAGACTCAGTCTCAGGACAGGAAAGAAAAGTAGCGGACTACCTGCTTAATCTTCTGACCGAACTCGATCTTGCAGGTTTCGAGGATAACACACAGGATGTAACAGGCTACGGAGCAGGCAACTTAATTTTTACTCTTAAAGGCGAAGAAAACATTTCGCCGGTAGCATTTATGGTGCATATGGACACAGTTACGCCGGGAATCGGAGTTAAACCGCACATCGAAGACGGCTATGTATATTCGGACGGCACAACAATTTTAGGCGCTGATGACAAAGCGGGTATTTCTGCAATCATCGAAGCGGTACGCGTGCTGAAAGAAGAAAATATTCCTCACGGTGATGTTGAAGTCATTATTACAGTGGGCGAGGAAACAGGTTTAGTCGGCGCGAAAGCGCTGGATATTAAAAATATTAAAAGTAAGTTCGGCTACGCTGTCGACGGGACAGGTGAAGTCGGTACAATTGTTAACCGTGCACCGTCTCAGACAAAAATTAAAGCGCAGATTTATGGTAAAAAAGCACATGCCGGCATCGAACCTGAAAAAGGTATCAGTGCAATTAACCTTGCTGCCAAAGCAATCAGCAAGATGAATCTCGGACGTATCGATGAAGAAACGACATCAAACATCGGAACGATCCAGGGCGGCCAGGCGACGAATATCGTTGCTGATAATGTGGAGATTTTAGCGGAAGTGCGCAGTTTATCAGATGAAAAACTTCAAGCAGAATCCGAGAAAATCAAAACCGCCTTTGAAGAAACAGCAGCGGAATACGGCGGCAGCGCTGATGTCAAGGTTGATCTTATGTACCCGTCACTGCACGCACCAAAAGAAGACCCTGTTATCACAACAGCAGCAGAAGCAATTGAGAATATCGGCAGAGAAACTGACATTATCAGTCTCGGGGGAGGCAGTGACGGCAATATCTTCCACGGCCAGGGTGTACCAACGGCAATTTTAGGAGTGGGATACGAATATATTCACACGACAAGCGAACGTATGCCGCTTGAAGAATTGTACAAAATGACGGAACTGATTGTTGAAATTGTTAAAGTGCACTATAAAAATGAGAATAAATAATTTTGAGCCGGGGCGGAGGTCCCGGCTTTTTATCTGGGATTTTCGTCCTCATGTATATGTATTTCTTTATACGTATGCATGAGACTTCTTCATGTATATGTAAAAAGAAATACATAGGCGTGAGGCTTGTTCATGACTACGATTAAGGATTTACGTATATATGAGATTCCGTCATACCTACGGAAACGGAAATACGTATACATGAGAACCGTTTGCTGCCACTCACTTCAGGCTGATAAACAATAATCAACCGCATAAAGGAACCGGCTTGAGTCGTACAACAACAAAACCCGCTAAAAATTATAAGATTTTCAGCGGGTTTCATCAATTATTCATCTAAAGCCTGCCACACCTGGATTTTTGTTCCGGGGTCTTCAAAGGAGTAAGTAGGTTTAATTAATTCGAGTGAAAAGTCACATGTCATATTAACATCTTCACGGAAATGCCATCTTCTGAATATATATTCGTACACTTTATCGATGGCAGCACTCGGATCGCCGGATGTTTCAAATATTTCATAGTTCATAGATTCGGTAAAAGTTTCGTCAAAGGGGGTGTGCTGATAGCTTGCCGTCCCGACGAAGATTTCCATTTCTCCGTCGATAAACCGCTCCTGGACAAAGATTCCTTTTACAAAACCGTCGTTGTATCTTAAGATTTCATCAATCAGTCCATCGCGCTCAAGAATTTTTAGAAACTTGTATTTATAGTCGGGCTGATATGAGTTAATATCAAAATACTGAGCAATGCCAATCAGCCGAAAGCTTTCGACAAAGCTTCTGTGAGAAGGATATTTTGGTTTTTTCGTCGGCACCACTTCAAAGGAAATATAATCCAGCAGGTCCATCTTTTTAATATGACGTTCTGTTTCGTGCACTGGAATACCGAAGGTTCTTCTGTATATTTTTTTGAAAGCATCAATATCGCGGTAACCGTAATATTTAGTAATATCAACGAGGCGTCTGTGTCCCTGGTAAACTTCGTAGGCAATTTCCGTCATGCATCGTTTTTCCTGATACTGGTATGGTGTCATTCCAACGAGTGAAGTAAATATCGTCATAAATGATTTCTGTTCCACTCCCATATTTTCCAAAACCTCACCAAAATCTATATTTTCTCTGAGGTGGTCTTCTATATATACGATAAATCTTTCTACAAATCTGATCGTTTCCATGTCATCACCTATACTTAATATGCTCTTATTTATTATTCCACCCGCGGGTAAAAAACACAACTGATTATATGATATAATAAAACAATTAATTAACGAGGTGTCGAAATGAAATTTACTGTTTTGGGTTCGGGGGCAGGGCTTCCGTCTAAAGATAGAAATACGCAGAGTTTTGTTATTGACTGCGTGCTTGAATACAATGAATATATTTTAATCGATGCCGGTGAGGCTCTGCAGCACCGCATCCTTCATACTCATATTAAACCATCTAAGATAAAAAATATATTTATAACGCATCTGCACGGCGACCATATTTTCGGTCTGCCGGGATTTTTATCGTCGAGAGCTTTTCAGGGTGGAGAAGGAATTCCTCTTAAAATATACGGGCCTCGGGGCCTCCGGGAATGGCTGGAGACGACTTTCCGTATTTCCGAGAGCACGCTCAATTATCCGCTTGAAATCATCGAAGTCGAAGCTCATATGAAGATACGTCTGAACAATTTTGATGTTCACGTGCTGCCTTTATCACACGGTATTGAGTCTTTCGGTTACATTTTTAAAGAAGATGACAAAATAGGAGAGCTTCAGACGGATAAACTCCGCGAAATCGGCTTAAAACCTGGCCCTGTTTACGGAGAGATTAAGTCGGCTGAAACTTTTACTGTCGATAATACAGTGTATAAGTCAGCGGATTTTATCGGAGAAACGATAAGAGGACGCAAGATTACAGTGCACGGAGATACACGATTAAACAGTGATGAGGAGTATTTGAATCTAATCCGGAACTCTGACCTCGTTGTTCACGAAGCTACATTTTTAAAAAATGAAAGAGAAAAAGCACATGATTATTTCCATTCGGAAGTTAATCATGTGCTGGATATTTTTAAAGATATTAATTACAAAGAGCTCCTAATTGTGCATATAAGCAGCCGCTATACTGATGAGGATATTAAAGAAGTCTCAGCCTTGCTTGAAGGCCGCGCAGTTATTGCTTATGACTATTTTGAACTTCCCATCCCGCGTAACGTGAAATAAAATCGGCGACCGTCTGACGGTATTGTTTCGGATTGCGGTTGTAGCTTTCTACGTGATTGCCGCGCTCCGGATACCACTGTTCTTTCGGTCCTTTTTTCTTGTTATAGAGCTCGATGCTTGCTTCGTAGGGAATAAATGAATCCCGTTTCGAATGGATAAACAGAACGGGCTGTTCTATTTTATCGACAACTTTAACCGGTGATACGTGGTACAAGCTGAACTTGCTTCTTAATTTCAGGAAAACATAGGTAAACAGCAGTACTACCGGTGATGCAACCCGGGAATACGAAGTATAGATATGCGCGAGCTGATCTCTGAACTTCGCAAAAGATGCGTCTGATATATAAAATTTTGCTTTGTTCGACAGTTCGCCCGCATACAGCAGCGTGGTTGCGGCACCCATAGATTCACCATGCACCCCGAATTCAATATCATCACCGTAATTGTCGAGGAGGTATTCAATAACTGTTTCAAGGTCAAACTTCTCGTAAAAGCCGTAAGTTGAATCGACACCGCCAGAGTCGCCGTGACGGCGCGCATCGTAAACAACACAGTTAAAGCCCATATCTTTAAATAAATTGACGTATTTGGTTGAACTCAGCTTGTTTTCGGATACGCCGTGGCAAATAACTATCCATTTGTTTGTCTCATTCGGGTAAATGAAGGAGGCGCTGATATCATAGCCGAATCTTGACGGTACGTTTACGATGTCTTTAGGAAGCTGCTCGTACTCTTCCATATTCATCCGTTTCGCACGCGTTTCGCGGCGTTTAATAATTTCAACGTCTCTCAGTTTAAAAAACATAATCTGGCTCGAAGCAAAGTAGCCGAGCGATATAAACATCACAGCTGCCGACATGAAGAGGGCGGTAAGCCATTTGAAAAAACTTTTCATTGTGATCCTCCATTCTTATAACAACAATTATTATATCACCTGTATAAAAATTTCAAATCGTTATTTTTACAACTTAATGTGATATATTTAATATAATTATTGAAAAGCGGTGATTAATATTTCTAATGAGCATTTAATAGAGAAAACACGTTCCAAAGAAGACATATATGATGGTAAAATAATCGATGTCAAAAAACTGACGGTGGAATTACCGAACGGCAAGGAAGCACACAGAGAAGTCGTTTACCATAAAGGGGCGGTCGCTGTAATTGCGACCGACAGTGAATGTATGTATTTCGTTAAACAGTTCAGAATTTCAACTGAAGAAGTACTGCTTGAAGTACCGGCAGGAAAAATTGAAATTGATGAACATCCCGATGACACAGTAAAAAAAGAGCTGAAAGAAGAAATCGGCGGCGAGTCAGGCGATATAAAAAAACTGTATGAATTTTACGTTTCACCCGGATTCTCAAGTGAATTAATTCATTTATATGAAGCAAACGAAGTTTCCTTTGGTGATTCTCAATTGGAAGATGACGAATTTTTAGATATCGTTAAAATTCCGCTGACAGAATTAAAAGAGAAATTGCATAACGGCCAGTTCAGAGACGGTAAAACACTAGTTGCTGTCCACCATGTGCTTCTGTCCAGAGGTTATTTGTAATTATTATAAATAACTTTTAAAATACTGAGAAGTTATGTATAATTGTTATCAATAAGATTATGAAGGTTAGAAGGTGCAGTTGTGGAAAAAAGAATTGAGCGCATTAAAGAAGCCTTGCACGATGCTCGGTATAAACTAACTCCACAGCGGGAGGTCACTGTGAGAGTGCTGCTTGAAAATGAGAGCTCTCATTTGAGTGCTGAAGATGTTTTTATGAAAGTAAAAGATAAATACCCGGAAATCGGGCTGGCAACAGTATACCGCACACTGGAGCTTTTAAATGAACTGAATATACTCGATAAGGTTAATTTTGGCGACGGCGTTTCAAGATACGACCTCAGAAAAGAAGGTGCCCAGCATTTTCATCATCATTTAATTTGTATACATTGCGGCTCGGTGGAAGAAATCGAAGAAGATTTACTGACGGATGTTGAAAAAATCGTTTCACGTGATTTTAACTTTGACATTATCGACCACCGTTTAACTTTCCACGGTGTCTGCAAGTTATGCAAAGGGAAAGAAGGAAGCACAGATGCTTAACCGTTATATCGATGAATACTTGACCTATCTGAAAATCGAGAGAGGTTTAAGCAACGCGTCGATATCATCATATAAACAGGATTTAAAACAATACAATCAATATTTAACTGATGAAAATGTTACGGGTGTCGAACAGATTACGGCAGAAATCCTCGTAACATTTTTACAGTTTTTATCGCTCAGCGGTAAAAGCAACAAAACCATCAGACGCATCCAGTCGACACTCAGAAATTTTCATCAGTTTTTGCAGATTGAGCAAGTGATTGATACGAACCCTGCACTCCGGCTCAATACGCCTAAAGAAGAACGCGAGCTGCCGGTTGTGCTGTCCGTTGAAGAAATGGAAACGCTGCTGCATTCTCCTGATTCGACTGCCCAGGGCATACGCGACAACGCAATAATGGAACTGCTGTACGCGAGCGGACTCAGAGTCAGCGAGCTGATTAATTTAAAGCTCGGCGACTTGAATCTGGACATGGGTTTTATTCGTGTATACGGCAAGGGTGATAAAGAAAGAATCGTTCCGACGACCGAATATGTTGCAGATAAATTAAATAATTATATAAAAAATCAGCGTTTAACATTATTAAAGCATGAAAATACTGATATACTGTTTCTTACGAACAGAGGTAAAGGTTTCACCCGTCAGGGATTATGGAAGACCATTAAAAAGTATGTACTGATCAGCGGCATCAATAAAAATATTACGCCGCACACATTCCGGCATTCTTTTGCCACGCATTTAATTGAGAACGGCGCAGATCTCCGCGCGGTTCAGGAAATGCTCGGTCATTCTGATATATCAACCACACAGGTGTACACACAAATCTCTGCAAGCAAAATCAGAGAGATGTATAAACAGTTCCATCCAAGAAAGTAGGTAAATTTATAATGTACAAAAAAATTCATTTAATCGTTCTAGATTCTGTCGGTATCGGGGAAGCTCCGGATGCTGAAGACTTCGGTGATACCGGAACGCATACTTTAAAACATACGCTGGAAGCACATCCGAATACGCTGCCGAATCTCGCGAAACTCGGGCTAGGCAATATCGAAGCACTGCCAGGTGTTGAAAAAACTGAAAATACAACAGGTTTTTACACTAAGATGCAGGAAGTATCGAAAGGTAAAGATACGATGACCGGGCACTGGGAAATTGCCGGTCTGAATATCGATACAGCTTTCAAAGTCTATCCCGACGGATTTTCAGATGAACTGCTGGAAAAAATCACCGAAGCAACAGGACGCGGCATCGTCGGCAACAAACCGGCGAGCGGTACCGATATTATCGAAGAATACGGTGAGCATCAGATAGAAACAGGAGATTTGATTATTTATACATCAAACGATCCTGTTCTCCAAATCGCGGCGAATGAAGAAGTGATTCCGCTTGAGGAAATTTACGAAATCTGTGAAAAAGTACGTGAAATGACAAAAGCCCCAGAGTTTTTAGTCGGCCGTGTTATTGCACGTCCGTTTGTCGGTTCTAAAAAAGGTGAATTTAAGCGTACCGAAAACCGTCATGACTATGCGCTGAAACCATTCGGCAAAACTGTGCTGGACGCGCTTAAAGATGAGGGCAAAGATGTTATCGCAATCGGCAAGATTAACGATATCTTTACAGGCAGCGGAATCACAGATGCAGTCCGCACAAAAAATAACGATGACGGAGTCGATAAACTTCTCGAGGTCATGGACCGCGACTTTAACGGGTTATCATTCCTGAATCTGGTGGACTTTGACGCGGAATACGGTCACCGCCGTGATCCTGAAGGCTACAGCAATGCCTTAAAAGCCTTTGACGACAGACTGCCTGAACTTACCGGCAAACTGACAGAAGACGATCTCTTAATTATTACAGCAGATCACGGAAATGACCCTACTTACACAGGGACAGACCACACGAGAGAATATGTTCCGCTTTTAATCACGACAGGCAAAGACCTGGACTTTGGTGAGATCAACCAATGCGGCACCTTCAGCAATATCGCAGCAACCATTGCTGAAAACTTCGGCGTGGACTACGAAACACACGGGCAAAGTTTCTTAAAGGAATTAAAATAAATGAATAAAGCAAAATATATTATCTTTTTCGGCATCCTCCTTATGAGTATTATATGGGGATTCATCTATTGGATATTTGTTGTTTAAGTTAAATAAGAAAGATGGATAAACGGTCTGAACCCCTTTATTTTAAGGTGTTTGGGCTGTTTTTTTTGTTTTCAGAGGGCAGCAGGGAGGTCTCATGTATATGCAATCTGATTATCGTAGGCGTGAAGGTTGCTCATGTATATGCAAACTGATTATCGTAGGCATGAGGGTTGCTCATGTATATGTAATCTGATTATCGTAGGCGTGAGGGTTGCTCATGTATATGCATAAGATGATACGTATACATGAGAGCAGATTTTAACCCATAATAAAATTCTCCATCAAAAAAGAGAGTCCAAAATCGACTCTCCAACATAATATTCGTTTATCGACCAAATGAAAATGTCATATCAGGCTGATAACTTATATTCGATCGTATGAGGGACATGTTCATTGAGGCTATAAAAAGCTTTGGTCCCAAAGAGCAAACCGCCATGGGATGATTATATACATTTTTCTCATTGAACATCTCACATTTAGACAATTAGATAATTATGCGTCTTCACATCAAAACAGGCACCATACTCATCTTTTCCGCTGTTCCAATTTCCGGTTCAGCGCCTCGAGCCGCGCTTCAATAACATCTTCGCGGTCGCGCAGCCGGTGTCTGTGGACTATTTCTTCATTTTTTTCAAAGCGTTCTAAAATATCCAGAGTAAATGCGCTGTACGATTCATACTCATCCTGATGCATATCATAAAGAGACTCGTATACCCAGTTCAGAACCGGAAAATTCATCGGTTTAAAGGGTGTATCTGCCAGGTGCTGGTAGCGTTCCTGAAGCAGGCTGATTAACTGCTCAGTAAAACCGAATGCTGTCACATCATACTCGTGTTTCCCATAAAGTTTCAGCGCGCGTTTATAAGATGTCGCTGCGCCGATAACATTGTCTCTTCGGTAATGGTATTCACCGGTCACAATTAGCACGAAGAACACTTCAGCGTCTTCTTTCGTAAAGTCACCCTTGTCTTTCCATGCATCTTCCATGATTTCATGGCATTCGAAGTAATCTTGCTTTATAATTAATTCGTTAAAGAATTGTAAGAGTATTTTTTTATCGATACGTATCACTCCTGAAATTGAGGTTTTATAATGACTGCTTATAAAGTGAAATTAGATGTTTTTGAAGGACCGCTCGATCTGCTGCTTCATTTGATTAAAGAACTTGAAATCGATATTTACGATATTCCGATGAAAATGCTCACTGAACAGTATATGGAATATATTAATCAGATGAAAGAACTTGAGCTTAATGTTGCAAGCGATTATCTCGTTATGGCGAGCGAGCTTGTGAAAATTAAAAGCCACATGCTGCTGCCGGAACCCCCCATGCCTGATGATGATTATGAAGACCCGCGCGAGCAGCTGATGTCCCAGCTAATAGAATATCAAAATTATAAATTATATGCTGAAGAATTGAATAAGCTGAAAGCGGAGAACAGTCTCCAGTTCATCAAAGCACCGCATGCTTTCGAAGATGAGTACGAAGATTCCGGCACTCTCGAGCTGAGTCTTCACGACTTGCTTGAAGCATACAGCAAAGTAAAGTCACGCGTCTCTCTTAACGAAGAGTCCTACGTCGTCGTGCAGCGCGAAGTTTATACGAAGGAACAGGCAGTGACTTTTATCGCCGCGAAATTTAAAGACAGAAAATCTTTAAAAATGACCGAGATTCTTACTTTCGATGAACCCCGCAGCAAAGTAGTGCAAGTATTTATTACTATACTAGATTATATCAGTCAAAATCTCTATCAGATTACACGCATTGATGAAGATGATTTTGAGCTCGAAAGGTTGGCTTAGATTTGGAAAAAATAAACATCATTGAAGGTTTATTATATATTGCCGGTGATCTCGGTTTAAGTGAAGAAACACTGATGATGCACGTGCCGATTACTAAAATGCAGCTTGAGGCCGAAGTGAAAAAATACGATAAAGAGCATTTAACAATTACCCGTCACGGCGACATGTACTTTTTAAAAACGACGGATAATATGGAGAAATATATTAAAAGAGTGCTCGCTGACCGGCCGACGAAGAAGTTATCCCAGGCGGCGCTTGAAGTGCTTGCAATAATTGCCTACAATCAGCCGATTTCGAGGAACGGCATAGAAAGCGTTCGCGGCATTCAGTCGGACGGTCCAATTGCAACACTGGTCAATAAAGGGCTGGTGAAAAAGAAAAATATTAGTGACGAACGCGCTCAGCATTTCGAAACCACTCAAAGCTTTTTGGAAATATTCGGTCTGGAATCTTTAGATGACCTGCCGGCAGATGATATGATAGCAGAACAGGAAGAAATCGACTTGTTCTTCAATAGCTTAAAGGAGCAAAATTAATGAAAACTACACGGTTAAATAAAAAAATTGCAGATGCAGGCATTACTTCACGGCGAAAAGCGGACACACTAATAGAAGAGGGCCGCGTTTTCGTTAACGGCAAGAAAGTTACTGAACTCGGACTTCAAGTGACTGACAAAGATCAGGTGACTGTCGACGGCGTGCAGCTGACCAAAGAAGAGCCGGTCCATATTTTATACTACAAGCCGGCAGGTGAAATCTCTGCTGCAGAAGACGATAAAAAGCGAGATACAGTGATAGACGCTTTTCACGATATCGACGCGCGTCTTTATCCAGTAGGACGGCTCGACTACGATACTTCAGGGCTTTTACTCGTTACGAACGATGGTGAATTTACCCAGCTCATGACCCACCCAAAATACGAAATGAAGAAAACATACCGAGTTAAAACAGACGGAATTTTACTCCGCCATCAGCAGGATGAAATGCGCCGGGGCATCAGACTCGACGACGGCAAAACTGCACCTTGTGATTTAAAAGTAATTCGCGACAAGGGCGGCAAAGATATGATTTTGGAAATTACAATTCATGAAGGACGCAACCGTCAGGTGAGAAGAATGTTTGAACATTTCGGTTTAAATGTCACAAAGCTGACACGCATCCGTTTCGACTTCCTGACACTCGACGGCTTAAAAGAGGGCGACTACCGTTTCCTGAAGCCTCATGAAGTCAAAAAGTTGATTGCGAACAGTAAGAAGTAAGCGTTTAAATGTCATAATACTGTCAAACCGCAATAAAATGTGTAGTGTTATAATTGGTGCTGCGTACGCATTTTATTGCGGTTTATATTAATGTGGAAAGGGGGCCTGACGTTGAAAAAAGGAACTAGAAAAATTATTCGTACAGGTACAATTATTACAATCGCCGCTTTGCTCGGCATTACACTTTATTTAAATTTGAGGGACGGCTCTCAAACTGTCAATGTCGGAGACGAGGCAGTGGATTTTAAACTGGAGACACTGGACGGTGAAGAAATTCAGCTGTCTGAATTAACTGCCGAAAACGGCGTTATTTTGAACTTCTGGGGAACATGGTGCAAACCTTGCCGCGAAGAAATGCCGGAAATGAACCAGGTGTATAACGAAGGTCATGAGGATTATGAAATTATTGCTGTGAACGTTTCTGAAAACAAGCAGCAGATTGAGCAGTTTCTTTCGGGATTATCTGAAGATCTCGATTATCCGATAGCATTGGATTCAAACCGCAGTGTAACGAAAGCTTATAATATCGGACCGCTGCCGACGACTGTCGCTGTTAATAAAGAAGGTGTCGTCGTTAAAAAACAGGAATATCAACTGACTAAAGAGGATATCTACGCATTTATAGATGAATCTCTGGAATAGGATGACCTAATATGGAACTCAAGGAAATTAAATGTAATCATTGTGGTCATGTAAACCCTCCCGGCACCCAGCTGTGCCAGTCGTGCGGTAAGATGATCAATGAAGATTACGACAAGAAAAAAATTAAAGACCTGATGCGCTATGACGGAAGTGCAGTGCGTTCAAAGGTTCGTTCACAAAGTATTTTCGATAAGATATGGAACTTCTTCACCTCTATTAAAGTCGGCGTAGGAATCATTGCGATTATCGCAATAGCTGCTGCTATCGGAACAATCCTGCCTCAGGAATACTTTATTCCAATCGGTGCAGATCCGCTGCAGCACTATACAGAACAGTACGGTACATTCGGCACCTTATACTACAAACTCGGCTTTACGCAGCTTTATTCATCATGGTGGTTCGTGCTGCTGATAGGGCTCCTTGCCCTCAGTCTGATTGCAGCGAGTGTCGACAGAGGGGTTCCGCTGTACAAATCACTAAAAAATCAGCGTGCTAAAAAACATGCTTCATTTTTCAAGCGCCAGCGTTTATTTAAAGAATATGAATCAAATGAAAATGCTCAAGCACTTGCCGAGACATTTGAAAACAAAAAATATAAATTAAAAACTGACGGTGACCACTATCTCCTTGAAAAAGGCCGGCTGTCAAGATGGGGCCCTTACATTAACCATACAGGACTGATTATTCTACTTGTAGGAAGTATGCTGAGATTCTTCCCCGGTGTATACATTGATGAAATCATTTACGCACAGGAAGGCGAGACAGTAAGCATACCGACTACCGACGGACAGTATTACATGCGTAACGACGGTTTCACGCTGGATACATACGATGAAGATGCTGGAACGGTTTTTGATCAGTCACTGCAGAACAATATGGAGATGACAATCAGCAACTTCCAGACAGATATTACGATGTTTGAGAACAAAACAGCAGATATCGTCGGTTCATCACCGGATCTTGAAGAAATAGAAAATTACAGTATCCGTGTGAACCACCCGTATTACTTTGACGATTACGAGCTGTATCAGTCAAGTTACGACAACTCGCAAATGAAATCGATGACCTTCAGGCTTGAAGATTCAGAAGGCAATGTACTCGGAGAGAATTTCACAGTCAGTCTCGATGATCCTGCAGACAGCTATGAAATAACTGAAGATATTACGATTAACATGAAAGCTTATTCTCCCGACTTTTTAGAAATCGATGAAAATGGAACATTGATATCCGAAACACCGGTTCCTACAAATCCGGCCTTCGTCTTTGAAGTCGCAGCAGGAGATACTTCGGAACTCAGTCTGCTGCAGATTATGAATTCAACGGATATTACACAGGATAACGAATACAGTATTAAATTCGTCGAAGCCGAAGAGCATATGGCGAGTGTACTGACATTGAAAAAAGATTTATCAATGCCGATTATTGCAACCGGATTTGTGATTTTCCTCATCGGATTATTTATCGGGTCATACATTAATCACCGCAGAATTTGGATTAATGCAGAAGGCGACACGATGAAGATAGCCGCTCACACTAACAAAAACTACTTCGGACTGAAGAAAGAAATGAATGCAGCACTTGCATCCTACGACCTTCCCGAAGTATTCGATAAACAGGAAAAAGAGGAAAATGACAAGATGAAAGGATAGTGTTTAAATTATGGAATCAACCTTTTTATCACTCAGTAACACATTTATATTTATTGCGTTTCTTATACTGCTGATTGCACTTTTACCGCTTGGCATAAGTATTAAATCAAAATCAGAATCGAAAAAATATGAAAAACTTGCAATCTGGATGATTGTGATTGCGTTTATACTTGAACTTTCTTACTTTGTAATGCGCTGGCTCGCAACGGGCCACGCGCCGGTCTCAAACATGTATGAATTTATAGCGATGTTCTCTATTATGCTGATAGGCGGATTTTTAATTACCTATCACTATTTCAAAACGAAGGTGTTCGGTCTATTCGCCATTCCGGTTTCACTGCTCCTTCTCGGATACGGCAGTCTGTTCTCAACAGACGTTCAGCCGCTGATTCCGGCATTGCAGAGTAACTGGCTGGCTATTCACGTTATTACTGTTACCTTGTCTTATGGTATACTGTCCATGAGTGCAGTTGCAGGACTGATCTATTTAATAAAAGCTATTCCTGCAGATGAAAATTCATGGCGCGCACGCTGGCTGGAAGCAGTCATGATAGCGATTCTGACTGTTGTAATGTATATGGTGACAACGGTATTTATGCAGAACATTATCGGCTACAATGATGAGTTCTACTATACCGACCAGCAGGGCCAGCAGGTTATTGCTGAATACCATCTTCCAAGCCTGATTAATTACAATGATGCAATACCGGTAGAGCACGTAGGCAACAATGAATATGAGCCTGCCGACCACTTCCACCTTGGAATTGACCTGCCTCCGGTTATTAAAGCACATACTTTAAATACAGTAGTATGGTCGATTATTATCGGTTTAATTACTTACGGGATTGTACGTCTGATTATTAGAAAACGTCTGTTTTCACTGGTTAAACCTTTAACTAAAAAAGCCGACCTTGCGCTGATGGATGAAATAGGCTACCGCTCTGTTATTATCGGATTCCCGCTGTTTGCACTCGGAGGTATTTTCTTCGCTGCAATCTGGGCTCAGATGGCGTGGAGCAGATTCTGGGGCTGGGACCCGAAAGAAACGTGGGCCTTCATTACATTTATGTTCTATACAATCTTCCTTCACCTCCGCTTAAACCGCGGTTATGAAGGCGAAAAGTCTGCATGGTTAGCCGTAGGCGGGTTCATTCTTATTCTGTTTAACTTGATTGCGATTAACTTAATTGTAGCCGGCCTGCATTCCTACGCATAATATGAAAAGAGGGTAATTATGGCAGAAAAAATATTATTAGTCGATGATGAAGAACGTATTCGTAAATTGCTTAACTTGTACCTGACGAGAGAAGGGTATGAAATTACTGAAGCAGGAGACGGCAGAGAAGCACTGGAGTTTGCATTAAACAATGATTTCCACTGTATTCTTCTCGATTTGATGATGCCGGAAATGAACGGGATTGAAGTCGCAAAAGAACTGCGCAAAGAAAAATCAACGCCCGTTATTATGCTGACAGCAAAAGGTGAAGAAGCTGACCGTGTCGAGGGACTTGAAGTCGGTGCTGACGACTATATCGTGAAGCCGTTCTCGCCCCGCGAAGTCGTGCTGAGAGTAAAAGCAATCTTGCGCCGTTCTTCTGAAACGGCCTTTATCGAGAACGATTCATCAGCCAAAGATATAATCGTGTACGAACATCTTGTTATCGACAACGACGCTCACCGCGTCCTCGCCGATGACAAAAAGGTTAATTTAACACCGAAAGAATACGAGCTGTTATTATTTTTAGCGAAGAGTCCGGATAAAGTATTTAACCGGGAAGAACTGCTGAAAGAAGTGTGGAACTATGACTTCTACGGCGATTTAAGAACAGTCGATACGCACGTTAAGCGTCTCCGCGAGAAACTGAACAAAGTTTCTCCGGAAGCAAGCCAGATGATTCACACAGTCTGGGGTATCGGCTATAAGTTCGAGGTTAATGACAAATGAGTTTTTTCTCCAGCGTTGTAACTAAACTGTGGTTTACTATCTTAATGATAGTAACTACAGTTTTAATTATATTATCGATCATTTTGAGTTTTTATTTCCGAAATTATGCGCTCAGCAGTACAGAAGAACACCTGGAAGACGAACTGAGCCGGATTGAAAATGTAGTGCTGTCGACGCATACACTTGATTTAAACGACTCGTACCTCGCAGCTGAAGAAAACCTGATTATTTATTCCGATGGCCATTTCATTGCCGGCGACAGCGAAATGGCTGAAGAAATATACAGCGAAATTATTACTTCTGATCTGACTTCCAGCACTTTTATCGTCAACGATATAAACGAACGGGAATTTATGGTTAAGGTGTCTGATTTGAGCGAGTTCTTCGAGTCGGATACAGCAATTATAAAATACAGTGATCTTGACAGTCTCAACCAGTCATTTTTAACAGTCTTAATTATTCTGATAATCAGCGCGGCGGTTCTTTTCTTAATGACAACTTTCTTTGCGTTTTTCTTAATTTCAAGAATTACTAAACCGCTGATAGCCTTAAAAAATTCATCCTTCTCAACAGCCGGAGGGAAATACAATCAGCTTAAAGTGACCTCGAGAGATGAAATCGGCGAGCTGACACTAGCATTTAATAAGATGAATAACAATATTAAAAATACAATTACAGAACTGACTCATGAAAAGAATTTAAGAGAAACTGTCTTTTTGTCACTGTCGAACGGAATTATATATTTTAATACATCAGCAGAACCTGTCTACTCTAATGACAGGGGACAGAGCTATTACCAGCTGTTCCAGCAGAATCAAGAAGAATTCGAATCCTTTAAATCGCTGATCAAAGAAGTTTCGAGGTCGGATGAAAACCATCTCGAGCGGCTCGATATTGAAGATCTGCACCTGCAGCTTGCCATGTCTCCAGTTAAATCGCTTGAAGAAGAGAATGGGGTCACGGTACTCATCCGGGATATTACGGATGAATATAATACAGAAAAAATGCGGACGGACTTTATTTCGAGCGTCTCGCATGAGCTTAAAACGCCGATGGTGATGCTGAGCGGATATTCAGAAGCTCTGCTCGATGATATAGTAACCGAACCCGAAGAAGTTAAAGAAATGGTATCGATTATAAAAGACGAATCCGACCGTATGAACAAGCTGGTCAGTGAACTGCTGATTATTGCCCGCATGGATTCTGATGATGTGCTGTACGATATTAAAGTACAGAACTTTACTATGCTGCTTGATGAACTTCATCAGCGCTTTGATTATAAGCTGAAAGATAACAATATTGAGCTGGTTATAGAGGCCGGGAGTGAGACGGTGCAGTTCCCTTTTGATTACGATAAACTGAATCAGGTCTTTACTAACTTAATCGATAATGCAATACGCTATACATCACGAGGAGATATGATTACAATAAATGTTGCAGAAGATCATGAAGACTATGTAAGCATCGAAGTCCGTGACACCGGTACAGGTATTAAGCGTGAGAATCTGAAACATATATTTGAACGATTCTATAAAGCCGATGAAGCACGGACGAGAGGAAAACACGGCACCGGTCTCGGTCTTTACATCGTCAGCAATATTATTAAAAAACACGGCGGAACGATTACTGCAGACAGTACTTTCGGCGAAGGTACAGTATTCACTATTAAACTGCCAAGAAAATAGAAGGGAATGAGCCATTTGGACAGACAGCGACTTCGGAAAATTATTTACATCAGTATATTAAGTGCACTCGCCTTCATTCTGATGCTGATTCAATTTCCGCTGCCTTTTCTGCCGCCATTCTTAATGCTCGATTTATCCGACATACCGGCCTTTATCGGTTTTATATTGTTCGGAGGCATCGGCGGATCATTAATCATCATTATGAAAATAGTACTGTACAGCATTTTAATGGCAAGTGAGCCAATCGGACCGATAGCAAATCTGCTCGCAGCATTTTCATTTCTGCTGCCTGTATATTTTTTCTATTACAAGCGAAAAACAGCGAAAAGCCTGATTGCAGGCTTTATAGCAGGGACTGTCGTGCTGACGCTGGCCCTTGCGGTACTCAACTACTTCGTACTGCTGCCGGCATACGGCCTGATTGTCGACCAGACAGATATTTTCAATAACCTCCGTACGGTAATTACAGCGGGAATTATTCCGTTTAATATCGTTAAAGGTATTATTTTAAGTCTGATCTGTTATGTAATTTATAAAAAGGCGGTTCCTGTTCTGATGAACAGACAGTAAATGAAAGTCATCCGGATATCCGGGTGACTTTTTATTTGGAGGAGTATTTAGCTGGTTAAGATGTTAGCTTTGGTTTACAACGGCGAAATGGTGTTGTTGTCCGAAGCGGTCCGGTTTACAACGGCGGCCTTGCGATGCTATTCGTAGGCGCTCAATCCGTAAATTCTTTCCAGACAAAAAAAGAACGGAATCAATGATTCCGTTCTTGATATTTAAATCAATTTATTCGTATTTTAATGGATCGCCGTCGAATGGTGCATCCTCAACTTTAATCGAGTCTGTCGGGCAGCCATCGAATGCGTCTTCCATGTCTTCAAGCAGGTCCTCAGGCACAGCCGTAACGCCTTTATTATCATCTAAAATGACGTAAGCAATGCCGTCGTCATCGTAATCATATATATCTGGTGCTGCAGCACCACATGCACCGCATGCGATACAAGTATCTTGATCAACAATTGTGTACTTTTTTGCGCACATATATTTCACCTCTTAACGTTTACGATTAGTTCATAACTAATACTAAGAGAAAATCAAAAATTTATCAATGAACAAAAATCGAATTTGTTAACAATCCACCGTAAGTATGATTACTCTTTAAATGTCCATACAAACAATATATAATTAAACCAAGAATGCAGTTACTAGGAGAATGCGCTATGAAAGATGATTTTTACAAAGATATTAACCATAAGCGAGCACAGGATGAGAAGTCTGGTAAAACAAGTGCAGGTAACAAAAAGTCTGGAGAACGAGAACGCGAAACTTTAAGCCGCAGTGCGCGTCATAAAACTAAAGATGCTGCTGACAGTAAACAGCCGGAGAAAAAAGCTCCGAAAAAACAGCAGCCGAAAGATAATAATTTTACAGATAAGCTGAAAGGGTACTTCAGCCGGGAAAATGCCGAAAAAGGCAAGGCGCTGTTTGCAGGAAAGTTATCCTCATATAAACAGCGCATTAACAAGGAAATTAAAATTTCCAAAGAAAAACTCGGCGGCATCGGTGCTGCAAAAGCAGCTGATAAAAAACCCGAACAAAAGAAAGACGGCGGACAGAAACGCATGCTTCCCTGGGTACTTGCCATACTCGTTTTAATTCCTATTACAGTCTTATTGGCATTTTTAATATTTTCGAATTTCTGGCCGTCATTGAACGATGAAATGAAGGTGGCCGATGAAAACACTTCAGAAGAAATCGCAGACGGTGAAGAGACAGAAGAAGAACAGGCTTTTAACGAGGAACTTGAAGCCCAGAAAGCAGAACACGAAAGACGGCTGGCTGAAAACCGCAATGAAGATTTAACTGCAAAAAATATGGAAACAAATTACTCTCAGGAAGAACTTCAAGAGCTTGAAGAAGCTGCACTCAGCGCAATCCGCGGCAAGGAAGACGGTTCCGAGGAAGAGAATCAGTCAGCTTTGGAAGAGTCGGAAGAAAACTCAGAAACTGATTCGGAGGCAGAAACCGCAAGTAACAGTACAGAAACCGCAGGTAACAGTACAGAAAACGAAACGGAAGAAAATACAGAAACAGATACAGACTCCGTCTCAGATGAAACAGAAAACGCCAATGCTTCTCACGTCGTCACATCCGAAGATAACTTATACCGTATTGCTATTCAGTACTACGGCGAGGGCAGCGCAGAAAATGTACAGCGCATCATGGAAGCAAACGGCGTTACTCCGGATAATCTGACCGTTGGACAGGAACTTATAATACCGTAAATGAAAGTAGGCCATTAAATGTCACACATCAGCATCGCAATTGACGGGCCGGCTGCTGCCGGCAAGAGTACTATTGCAAAACGCGTCGCAAAAAAATTAGGATTTTTATATATCGATACCGGTGCAATGTACCGTGCAGTTACTTTGTATGTGCTTGAACACGGCGATGATATTATTAAAGATATCGCTTCGCACATTCACATTACATTCGGCATCAACGACGAAGTATACTTAAATAATAAAGATGTCTCAAAAGAAATCCGCTCGCCGGAAGTTACAAATAACGTCAGCCGTGTTGCGGCAGCCGGCGAGGTCAGAACATATCTCGTTGACATGCAGCGTGAAATAAGCAGAACGAGCAGCGTTGTAATGGACGGCAGGGATATCGGCACGACTGTGCTGCCAGATGCGGACTTGAAAGTTTTTATGATGGCTTCGCCAGAAGTCAGAGCAGAGCGCAGGCTGCTCGAGGAGACTGCACGCGGCAACAACATAGATTTAGCCACACTGACTGCGGAAATCATCCGCCGCGATGAAATTGACAGCACGAGAGAAATTTCACCGCTCGTTCAGGCTCATGACGCAGTCCTTCTCGATACAAGTCAGCTGTCGATTGAAGAAGCTGAAGCAAAGATAATTCAGCTGGCGGAAGATAAACTGGAGGTACAGTAAATGTTATATGAAAGCGCGAGGTTTTTAGTTAAATGCTATTACAAATTAAGATTTAAAATAACGGTAATCGGCGAAGACAGAGTACCGTCATCGGGGCCGGTTATGCTGGTCTCAAATCATATTTCGGATTTCGATCCGCCGCTGATCGGTCTCGCTCTGGAACGCCAGCTGTCATTCTTTGCAAAATCGGAGTTATTCGAACTGCCGGTCATCGGTAAAATATTCCCGAGCCTGAACGCGATTCCCGTATCTCGCGGGAAGAGTGACAGAGCTGCTCTGAAAACTTCTATTAATGCATTAAAAGAAGACCGCTGTCTGTTAATATTTCCAGAAGGCAGCCGCAATAAAGAAGACGTTAAAAAATTACAGCCTCTTCAGCAGGGGGCGAGCTTTATCGCCAGCAAATCAGAAGCACCGATTGTCCCTGTAATTATTAAAGGCGAGTATAATCGAAAAAAAGGTGTTACAATAGTATTTGGCAAGCCGATCGATACGAAAGAGTTTTTAGAGGCAGGCAATACACGCAAAGATTTAACGCTTAAATTAGAGGAAAATCTTAACAATTTACTATTTTCTGAATAATCACTTGACAAAAGACACGAATTGTAAGAAGTTATTTATATACACTGTATAGTAATTGGAGGCAAGCACATGGCGACAGAAGACATTAAGAACGAAGAATCAAACATTGAAGAAAGAGAAGTAAACGATGCACCTGACAACAGCGAAGATTTACAGAATGAAACTGAAACGGCTGATAACAGTCCGTTTGCAGTTGGTGACACAGTAACAGGTACAATCTTTAACATCGAAGACAAGTTTGTAAAAGTTCAAGTGGATGATTCTGACTACGAAGGCATAATTCCAATCAGTCAGCTTACAAACAAACGCATCGAGCACCCGAATGACATTATTGCACTTGATGATTCAATCACTGCAGTAGTTATCAAAGTGGAAGATGATGCTAAAAACATCATCATTTCAATCCGCAAGCTCGATGAACAAAAAGCATACGAAGATTTAAAACAGAAACAAGATGCTGATGCAACGCTAGAAGGTACTGTTGTAGAAGCAGTTAAGGCCGGTCTTGTACTAGACGTCGGCGTGAGAGGATTTATTCCTGCATCACTTCTTTCTGATGAATATATTGAAGACCTTGAACAGTTCAACGGTCAGACTCTGGAAGTTAAAGTCGAAGATATCGATCAGGAGAAAAACAGAGTAATTCTTAACCGCAAACGCATCGTTGAAGGTGAGAAATCAAAACAGCGCCAGGAAGAACTTCAAAACCTGGAGATCGGCAGCATTATCGAAGGTGAAGTTGTACGCACGACTTCTTTCGGTGCATTCATTAATATCGGCAGCGCAGACGGTCTTGCACACATTTCAGAACTGAGCTACAGCCGTGTTAACAGCGTCGAAGACGCAGTTGAAATCGGACAAAAAGTTAAAGTGAAAGTTCTTGATGTTAATCCTGAAGAGGAACGCATCAGCCTCTCTGTGAAACAAGCCGGCGAATCACCATTCAATAAGTTTATCGATGCTCACAGCACAGGCGATGTGCTGACGGGAACTGTTAAACGTCTCGTTGACTTCGGTGCTTTCGTTGAAGTAGAACCTGGTGTTGAAGGACTGGTTCACATTTCAGAAATTGCACATGAACATGTAAATGTACCTGGCGATGTACTGAAAGAAGATCAGGAAATTGAAGTGAAAATCATCGACTTAGACAAAGATAACGAAAAGATTTCACTGTCAATCAAGGCTCTGGAATCTGCTCCGCCAAAATCAAAACAGCCTAAGCGCGAAGAAAACGCACGCGTTTACACTGATGATACTGAAGACGATGCACCTACTTTAGGAGACATGTTCGGCGATCGTTTTAAAAACTTAGACTTATAATATTAGAACTCATTAATGAATAAAGAGCGATGATACTATCGCTCTTTATTTTATTTGTGTTAAAATATATGTGCATACAGGGAGGGTAACAATGTATAAACCAACAGTAGCAGTAGTAGGTCGGCCGAATGTCGGCAAGTCCACACTTTTTAACAGAATTATCGGGGAAAGAAAGGCAATTGTCGAAGATTCTCCGGGCGTTACAAGAGACAGATTGTACGCCGAAGGTGACTGGTTAAATTATACTTTTAATTTAATTGATACAGGCGGTATTGAAATTAAAGATGAGCCGTTTCAGCAGCAGATTAAAATGCAGGCGGAAATCGCAATTCTTGAAGCAGATGTTATTTTAATGATTGTAAACGGCAGAGACGGTGTGACGAGCGATGATTTATTCGTTGCGAGAATTTTACAGAAGTCAAAAAAACCCGTCGTCCTTGCTGTAAACAAAATTGATAACTATGAAATGCGCAGTGAAATATACGAGTTTTACCAGCTTGGGCTCGGAGAACCCTGGCCGGTATCCGGATCACATGGTCTCGGACTTGGAGATGCGCTCGACGAAGTCGTCCAGCACTTTAAAAATCTGGAAACAGAAGTCGAAGAAGACCCGTCGATTAAAGTATCTTTAATCGGCCGTCCGAATGTTGGTAAATCCAGCCTGGTCAACGCTATTCTCGGCGAGGAGCGAGTTATTGTTTCCGATATAGCAGGCACGACGCGCGATGCGGTCGATACAGCGTATACTTTTGAAGATGAACCGTACACTTTAATCGACACAGCGGGTATGAGAAAGCGCGGTAAAGTATATGAAGCAACCGAAAAATATTCAGTGCTCCGTGCAACCCGGGCGATTGAACGTTCCGATGTTGTTCTCGTCGTGCTGAACGGTGAGGAAGGCATCCGCGAACAGGATAAAAGAATTGCAGGTCTTGCACATGAAGCGGGCCGAGCGATTATAATTGTCGTCAACAAATGGGATGCAGTCGAAAAAGATGAAAAGACAATGCGCAAATTTGAACTGGAAATCAGATCGAACTTCCAGTATCTGGACTACGCACCGATTACTTTCGTCTCTGCTATGACTAAAGTCCGTCTTAAAACTTTGTTCCCGCTTATTCAACAAGCGTACGCATCAAGTCATATGCGCGTAAAGTCGAGCACACTGAACGAAGTACTTGTAGACAGTGTCAGCATGAATCCAACGCCGACAGACTCAACAGGTCGCCGTTTAAGTATATATTACGGTACGCAGGTGAGCGTCGGCCCGCCGACCTTCGTCCTGTTCGTGAACGACGTGGAGCTGATGCATTTCAGCTACAGACGGTATATAGAAAATCAGCTGCGAAAAGCCTTTGATTTCACCGGCACGCCGATTCACATTATCAGCCGTAAACGAAATTAGAAAGTAGGGTATCAATATGAACATCTCAGTCATTGGAACAGGTAGTTTTGGTACAAGCCTCTCGATGGTCTTAAATGACAATAATAATCGAGTAATGATGTACGGGAGAAATCAAGATACTGTCCAGGAAATAAATGAAAGACACACCAACAGCCGATATTTAAAAGAT
Organism: Jeotgalicoccus halotolerans; assembly: GCF_003387165.1. GTDB lineage: Bacteria > Bacillota > Bacilli > Staphylococcales > Salinicoccaceae > Jeotgalicoccus > Jeotgalicoccus halotolerans. The sequence goes on along the minus strand of NZ_QUMW01000009.1, from coordinate 420,216 downwards.
ATCAAGCTGTCTGAAACTATTACAGCAACAGCATCACTAAAAGAAGCTGCAGCACATGCTGAACTTTTAGTGCTTGCGGTACCGGTGAATGCGATGCGTTCAGTCGCTTCCGACTTAAACGGATACCTCGAAGAATTAAATAAACAGGTTCTTGTAGTACATGTAGCAAAAGGACTTGAATTAAATACTTACAAACGCGTTTCGGAAGTCCTCGAAGAAGTATTCGATGAAGCACGTGTCTCTGATATTTGTGTGCTCAGCGGACCGAGCCATGCAGAAGAAGTTGCTCTGAAGCAGCCGACAACTGTCAGCACAGCATCTCTTTCAGAAGAAGGTGCTGAAATTATTCAGGATGTCTTTATGACGGATTATTTCAGAGTATACGTTAATAACGATATGGTCGGAGTGGAAATCGGAGGAGCGCTGAAAAATATAGTTGCTCTCGCTGTCGGTGCACTGGCAGGCTACGGTTTCGGCGATAATCCTAAAGCTGCGGTTATTACACGCGGACTCCATGAAATCGCCCGTCTCGGTACGAAACTCGGGGCAAATCCGCTGACCTTCCTCGGCCTGGCAGGAATGGGAGATCTGATTGTTACAGCGACCAGCCAGCACTCGAGAAACTACCGCTGCGGCCAGATGCTTGCAGGCGGGTTAACTCTTAAAGAAGCGACAGAACAAATGGGTATGGTGGTCGAAGGCGTCAATACGACCAAAGCCGCTTATGAGCTTTCTGAACAGCACGATGTTGAGATGCCGATTACGAAAGTTCTGTACGGTTACTTATTTAACGGCATCAGCGAAGATGAAGCATTCACTGCACTGATGAAGCGTGAAAAAACTTCGGAATCAGAAGGTTTGAAACAATTACTGGAGAGTCAAATAAAAAATAGTAAATAGTTAGAGGTAAATATATGTTTGATATTTCAAGAATGGACTTAATGTGGGTGTCATTTGTGTCAATCGGCTTTATGGCACTTGCGGCGGTCTTAATATATCTGGCAAGATTTGTTATTACTATTCGTTTTGTCAGCGTTATCGTTTCTTTAGTGGCGTGGGTGCTCTTAATACTCGCTTTTCTCCTGATGATTTTAGTTATCGGAGGATCCACACATGCGTAAACTGACTTATATTTTAACTGCAGCACTGGCGCTCTTCGTATTAACCGGGTGCATGTATCCTGATGACGAGCGCGCAGGAAGCAATATTCCGCCTGAAACCGATATAGACAATGTACAGAACGCAGTCGAAAACTTCAGGGAAAAGGAAGGCGGTATCCTGCCGATTAAAACCACTGAGGATTCTGCGGAGTATTTAAAATACCCGGTTGAATTTACCAGAATTGTACCCGAGTACTTAAGTGAGATTCCGGTAACAGCGTACGAAAACGGCGGGAACTTTCAATATGTTATACTCGATGCAGAAAATAATCCGACGGTAAAAATTGCGGATCTTGCCATTATCGAAGAGCTGCGTTCGCTGAGCCTCCGCATTAATGGTATGGGCGAGCACGTCGAACTCGGAGAACAGATTGGTCCGAACGTTTATCAGCTTGACCTGGAACATTACAATCTCGCTGAGAATCCGACTGTCACCAGCCCTTATACCGGACGCGAGCTGAATGTCTATTACAGCGGCGGTGAGGAATTTGTCGTCGATTACAGAGATGATCTGAATCTGATGATTGAAAACGAAGGCCTCGAATTTGAAACGGGCGAGGATATCCGTGAAGTTCTTTATGAGCTTACCCCGATAGTGCCGATATATGCGCCTGAAATGACAGTTGACGAGAATAACGAAGCCATATTTATGACGAGTGTGCATAAAAGTTAATTTATGCCCTTTTTTTAAAGTAAAAAACGTTTAAATCCGTTGCAGTCCCTACGGCCGTATGGTAAAGTCAAAACATAATGATAAAATCATTATACAGATTATAGGAGGTCTATCAGATGAATAAGACAGATTTAATCAACGCTGTCAGCGACAAAGCTGACCTTACAAAAAAAGAAGCAGGAGCTGCAGTAGACGCAGTTTTTGAATCAATTCAATCTTCACTTCAAAACGGTGAAAAAGTACAGTTAATCGGATTCGGCAACTTTGAAGTACGTGACCGTGCTGCAAGAAAAGGCCGCAACCCGCAGTCTGGTGAAGAAATCGAAATTCCAGCATCTAAAGTACCTGCATTTAAAGCTGGTAAAGCACTTAAAGACGCAGTTAAATAATTTATCTACTAGGCCTAACATTGAAACGTTAGGTCTATTCATTTATAAGGTGATATTTATGAAATATTCAGCCACGGAAACCTATAACGATTCGACACTTCAGGAATTGATTGAAAAGCTGGATCAAAATGAAATTACTGAATTTTTTTCAGATAATAAAAATATAATTTATAAAAGACACATTTGTGATGCGGTTCTTTTATTTACATATGCTTTAAATCAGCTCGACAGAATACCATCTGCGGACAAGCGCGAACAGCATGTTCTGACAGGGGACTATTATTTCAGCGAGTTCTATTCGGCACTTGCATGCCACGGAGAAATGCAGGTTGTTCACGATATGGTTGAAATCTCGAAAAATCTGGCTTCTAAAAAATCCAGACAGTACGAACACAAGCTTGAACTTTCCGACAGCGAATTAAAGTACCTGCTATTTGCACCGCTTTTGTATTTAATAGATAATGGGTATGTGAAGTCTGACCTCGATGACGTACTCGGCTGTTTTATTAAAAACATGAACCGTTCGGAGCTGGCATACATAATAAATACAAAAGGTGAAAGCTAATGCAAACAGAAAATAGAATTCAGACAATCTTCAATTCCATTTCAGATGATTACGATCACATGAACGATATCATAAGCTTTAATCAGCATACGATATGGCGCAACAAGACGAACAAGGAAATCTTTGTGAAACCGGGCCATCAGGTGCTCGACCTGTGCTGCGGCACAGGAGACTGGACAATCCAGCTTGCCGAAGAAAATAAAGACGCTGATATTACCGGACTCGATTTCAGCGAGAACATGCTGAAAGTCGCAGACAAAAAAACTGCTGATCTTAAAAATGTTACACTGGTGCAGGGCGACGCTACGGATCTTCCCTATGGGGATGATTCATTTGATATTATTACAATCGGTTTTGGCCTCCGCAACCTGCCTGATTATGAAGGTGCAGTCGAAGAGTTTTACCGCGTGCTGAAACCGGGCGGCCAGCTTGTGATTCTCGAAACTTCCAATCCTGAAAACAGCCTGATTAATTTCGGTTTTAATATTTATTTCGGTAAAATCATGCCGTTTCTCGGCCAGAAAATTGCCGGCAGCGGACAGGAATATACCTGGCTGTATGAATCGACGAGCAGCTTTTTAACAAAAGCTGAGTTGAAAATGATGATGCACCGCTCAGGGTATATAAATATCAAAGTAATCCCTCATACATTTGGTACTGCAGCAACTCATATCGGCTACAAACCGCTAGAGGCTGCAATGTGAAATCTTTAAAAAAATTTATGGCGGGAGAACTGACCCGTGTTAAAAAAATTGTTAAAGAGGAACTGAAACCAAATGGCACGATAGTTAACGATAAGAGTTTCGAGCTGTTTAACTCTGGGGGAAAGAAACTTCGTCCCATGTTTACGATACTTGCCGGTAAACTGGGAGGAGAAGAACATTATAATGATGTACTGAAAACAAGTGCGAGCCTCGAACTGCTGCATATGGCGACACTGGTCCATGATGATATTATCGATGACAGTGAGCTCCGCCGGGGCAAACCGACTGTATTTTATGAAGAAGGCTATTTTCAGGCAGTTAATACCGGCAACTATTTGCTTTCTTCTGCCCTGCAGATAGTCAGTAAAATAAACAATCCTGCCTTCCATGCAGTCTATTCTTCGGGCATCAGGGAAATTGTGAAGGGGGAGCTCGTCCAGTTTGATACGCAGTTTGATGCCGCTCAGACACTGGATGATTATTTCAAAAAAATCTACCGCAAGACTGCGCTGCTGATTGTGCTCAGTATTGAACTCGGCGCTCATGCGGCGAAACTGGACGCTGAGTTGATGGAGAAACTCCGGACTTACGGCTATCATATCGGCATGAGCTTCCAGATTATCGATGACTGCCTCGATTTTACCGGCAGTACGAAAACGCTCGGCAAACCGAATTACTCGGATATTAAAAACGGGCATTATACGCTGCCTGTACTGCTTTTGAGAGACTCGGATTCCGAGTTTAAATCGATGCTCGAACAGTTTTCCCTGACAAAGGAAAATCCGGGCGCTTTAATTGACTATATATTAAAAAGCGATGCAGTGGACCAGGCACTTGCTGTCAGCACGGAACATCTCGAACTTGCCGAGGCTGAAATCAGCAATATCGATGAGCCGGTTAGACATTATCTGACGGAAATTGCCGGTATGTTGAAAAACAGGCGAAATTAGTTTGTAAACACACTGTACATAATGATAAAATGATATTCGAAAACACATTTAAGGAGCTTACTATAATGGAAAAAACATTTCTTATGATTAAACCTGATGGTGTCCAAAGAAATCTTATCGGACCTATCGTTGAAAGATTAGAAAACAAAGGTTTCAAAGTTGTCGGTGCTAAATTAATGCAGGTCTCTGAAGATCTTGCTAAAACTCACTACGGTGAGCACAGCGAAAGACCTTTCTTCGGCGAGCTTGTAGACTTCATCACTTCAGGTCCAGTTTTCGCAATGGTTCTTGAAGGTGAAAATGTTATTAAAACTGCACGTCTAGTTGTCGGTTCTACAAACCCTCAGGAAGCTGCTCCTGGAACAATCCGCGGAGATTTCGGTTTAACTGTCGGTAAAAACATTATTCACGGATCAGATTCACCTGAAAGTGCTGAAAGAGAAATTAACTTATTCTTCGACGAATCTGAAGTATTAGATTACGACCTATCTAATAGCGCTTGGATTTACTAAAACTTGCAACCAGGCTGGGTAATAACATTACTCAGTCTTTTTTTCATATATATAAATAATTCAGATAGAGGTGCTTACAATGAGATTTTTAACTTCAGGAGAATCACACGGCCCGAAAGTCAACGCCATTGTCGAAGGATTCCCTTCAAACCTTCCTGTTAACAAAGAACGCATGCAGGAGGAGCTGTTTAAACGCCAGGGCGGATACGGGCGCGGACGCCGTATGCAGATTGAAAAAGATACGTTCGAATTCGGTTCAGGCGTCCGCCACGGCAAAACACTCGGCAGTCCGATTATGATGGAAGTCAATAACGATGATTTTAAACATTGGGTCAATATTATGGGAGCCGAGCCGATTACAGAAGAAGAAGAAGCGGAAATGAAACGCATTATTACGAAACCGCGTCCGGGACATGCAGATCTCGTCGGCGGAATGAAGTACAACCACCGTGATCTGCGCAATATTCTTGAGCGCTCTTCTGCCCGTGAAACAACTGCACGTGTTGCTGTAGGTGCCCTCTGTAAAGAATTGCTGCATGCTCTCGATATAAATATTACTTCCCGCGTGACTAAAATCGGCGAAGTTACAGATGATGGTATATACAATTTCGATGAATTAAGTGAAAAATCGGCTGACTCAAGTGTGCGTATGATTTCAGATGAGGCAACAAAACAGGCTGAAGATACGATTGATGACGCGAAGAAGAGAGGAGATACACTCGGCGGTGTCGTTGAAGTCATCGTTGAAAATCCTCCAGTAGGCTTGGGATCACACGTGCATTACGACCGTAAACTCGATGCAAAAATTGCACGCAGCATCGTCAGTATTAATGCATTTAAAGGTGTCGAGTTCGGCATGGGCTTTAAGATGGCTGAAACTCCAGGTTCAAAAGTGCAGGATGAAATTAAATTCGACTCTGAAGACGGTTTTTACCGCAGTTCGAACAATCTCGGCGGTTTCGAAGGCGGCATGACAACGGGAATGCCGCTTGTTGTCCGCGGAGTAATGAAGCCGATACCGACGCTTTACAAACCGCTGATGAGTGTCGATATCGAAACGAAAGAAGCATTTACCGCAACGATTGAACGCAGTGACCCTTGTGCGGTGCCGGCTGCATCTATTGTCGCTGAACACATGGTCGCAATCGAAGTGGCGGAAGCAATTTTAGACAAATTCCCAAGCGATGACTTCGGTGATCTGAAAGCTTCTCTCGAACTATACAACAAACGTTTAAGCGAGTATTAATATGGACATTTCGACGGCCTATAAAGATAATAATTATAAAATCCACGTTGACCGGAATATTTTAAAAAATGTTCTTCAGACTTATACCAAACAATACGAATCTGTATACTATATTATCGATGAGAATATCTATGATATATACAAGGATTCAAAATTATCATTTATAATATCGCCGCTGGTCGTCACAGGAGGAGAATCGTTTAAATACGTTTCTCCTCTAATGCACACTATGGAAGCACTGCTCGCATCCGGGATCAAGCGGAATTCTCTGCTTGTTGTTATCGGCGGCGGCGCCACGGGGGATGCCGGCGGTTTTATCGCAAGCATTATTCTCCGGGGTGTGGATTATATTCATGTGCCTACGACACTCCTCGCACACGATTCCGCTATCGGCGGCAAGACTGCGATTAATTCCGAACATGGTAAAAACTTAATCGGCGCATTTTACCGCCCCCGGGCTGTCATTTATGATCTTGAATTTCTTGATTCGCTGCCGGAAGATGAAGTGCTGAGCGGTTTCGGAGAAGTTTTCAAGCATGCGATGCTTCACAGTCCCGCACTGCTGGATGAACTTATGGCGGCGACAGAGAACAGTATCGATATTACAGCGCTTCCGCCTTATATCATTAAAGGCATCGAAACAAAAATGAAAATTGTTATCGAAGATGAGCATGAATCGGGCAGCCGCAAGTTTTTAAATTTAGGACATACGCTGGCCCATGCTGTGGAATATAAATATAAAATTCCCCACGGGCAGGCAGTTATGCTCGGAATCATTGCAGCGCTTTATATATCTAACGAATTGAACGGCGCCGGTTTTGACCTTGATGCATACATTGCCTATATACGTCGTCACGGCTATCCGGTTCAGCTCCTTAAAGAGATGGATATTGACGAGATGATGCACTTTATGCAGAAAGATAAAAAAAATCACCGCAGTGATTATATAAGCTATGTTGTATTCGAAGATAAAAATACCCCTGCTGTCACGGATATAAAAATCGAAGATTTGCAAAATATGCTGACAGCATTAAAGGAGCGCATATGAAACAATTACTGAATGGAACATTTCAAGGCACTGTAAGAGTCCCCGGCGATAAGTCAATCACACACCGCGCTCTTATGCTCGGTGCACTGAGTGAGGGAACAACTCAGATTTACCGCCCCTTAATCAGCGCGGATACGCTCAGAACTTTTGAAAATATGCGTCAGCTGGGCGCGGAAGTGACCCAGGAAGGCGATGATTTTAAAGTTGTCTCAAAAGGGCATGACCATTTAATATCACCTGATGCTGTCTTGTATACAGGCAACAGCGGCACAACAACACGGTTGATTACAGGCCTGCTCGCCGGTCTTAATAATATTACTGCATCGGTTGAAGGTGACGCAACAATCGCTAAACGGCCGATGGACCGCGTTGTTATACCGCTGTCGGAAATGGGTGCTGATATTTCTCTGAAAGACGGCAGATATCCGCCGGTAAATATTCATCCGGCAGTATTAAAACCATTGGAGTACGATATGCCGGTTGCATCTGCCCAGGTGAAAAGTGCAATACTTTTTGCTGGACTGTTTACTGACGGGGAGACTATCGTGCGTGAAACACACCAGTCCCGCAATCATTCAGAGATTATGATGGGGCAGTTCGGTGCGGACATTTCCGTCTCGGGGACAACTGTTAAATTACAGGGTGGCAAAAAGCTTTCAGCCTCGGACGTGACCGTGCCGGGGGATATTTCATCGGCGGCATTTTTAATCGTGCTCGCACTGATTACGAAAGATGCTGATATTACTATTGAAAATGTCTCATTGAACGAAACACGGTCAGGTATTATCGACGTCGTGAAGGCATGCGGGGGCAAGCTTACAATTACCGAACGCGATTCTAAAGGTGAGAAGTTCGGAGATATCAGAGTGCAGTATACACCTGATTTAAAACCTTTCCATATCAGCGGCGATATTATTCCGCGCCTGATTGATGAAATTCCGATTCTCACGGTGCTTGCAGTATTTGCTGACGGTGAGAGCACTGTCCGCGGTGCGGAGGAACTAAGATTTAAAGAAACAGACCGCATTACAGCTGTAATTGCGGAGCTGACAAAATTCGGTGTATCATTTGAAGAGTACGAAGACGGTTTTAAAGTGAAACCCGGATATAAAAAAGTTAAACAGGATGAACTGTTTAAAGGCTATCATGACCACCGTATAATTATGATGCTGATTGTCATGGCGGCAGCTGCGAATACAAATATTGAAATTGATGACCAGAGCGCAATAGACGTATCGTTCCCTTCGTTTGTTAGTGATCTTGAGGGTTTAAGAAAGGACCGGTAATATGCAGGAAGAAATACTCCGTATAATCGATAAGCTCCGGCAGGGGACTTATCCCGAAGAAGATTTAAATTATATACTGAACAGTTTAGAGCAGTTTCACTCGGATGAATCGCTGGAGGCTTTGTTCTTACTCGGTGATGCGCTGCAGAATGCAGGGCTCGACTATCAGGCAAGACAGGTCTTCCTACATTTAAACGACAATGTTGATCACGATGATTACGTCATCAGCTATCTCGTTGATTCGTATATCAATGAAGCGCGTCTCGACGAAGCGCTGACACTGATTAATAACAGTCCCGAAACACCGACGGTGCTGATGCTGAAATCTGAAATCTTCCAGCAGATGAACTTAAATGATGTAGCTGTCCGTCTCTTATTCGAAGCGAAAACGATGACGGATGATATTATTATCGACTTTGCAATCGCAGAGCTTTACTACACGCTCGGAGACCTTGAAGAAGCGATTCGTTTTTACGAAACAGTGCTGAACGAAGGTCTTGAGGAAGTCAACGGCATCATCATCAGCCTGCGCCTTGCGGATATTAACCTAAATCTTTTAAACTTCGATGACGCACGCGCATATTTTGACAACGTGCCGGACGAAAGCTACGGAAATGAAGACTTTTATAAAGAAGCACTGCTCGAGTACAATTTAAAAGAATACGACCGTGCGAAAACTCTTCTCGATAAAGTTATCGATAATGAACCGTACTTTATCAATGCTTACATTCTTCTGATGAACATCTATGAAACTGAGCATAATCTCGATGAGGCCCTGGAAACGCTGCTCCGCTACCTGCGTGAAAATGATAAAAACGCATTGATATACTTCCATATCGGGCGCCTTTACTTCAGGCAGAACAAACCGGAAGAAGCCATCGAAAACTTCACTATTGCCACATCGCTCGATGAAGACTACGATGACGCTTATCTCATGCTGTTTGAAAGCATCCTGAAAACTGGCGAAACTGAGACGGTCGATGAGTATGTTAAACATCTCGATATCAATGCGCTGAGCGGGGAATCCATTTACCTTCTTGCGAAAATTGAAGCAGAGAATGAAAATGACGAAAAAGCACTTAAGTATTACGAAGATGCGGAAGCACTGATTGGAGAATCAGCAGAATTTTACGCCGATTTCTATTACTATCTGATTGAAATCAATCATCCGAAGAAAAAAGAAGTACTCGAAAAATTAATCAAACTAGAACCCGATAATCTGGAATGGCAGCTGGATTACGAGCGAATAGCAGGTGAGGAAGACGAGTTTTAAAAAAGATTTTATAAATTATTGTTTGTATAATTATGAATTCAAAGACCATACTGCAGTGTGGATTTTAAATTTTATAAAATCCCATCCTCTAATAACGCATAATATTTCGTTTACAAAATCGGGACTCAGCCGCAAGCTCCGTATTGCTGAAAAGAGAACAAACCGGCCGACTTTAATGTTTGAAAAGAACGGCACGGTAACCGCCGACGGCGAGACGATTTTCCATGAGCTCAACCTGAACAAAACCGAAGAGCTGTACGTCGAATTTATCTTCTCAAAAAACGATGTCCGCTACAATCAGGCGAAAACTGAAGAACTGATGAAAAACGATGAAATTCTATTGGAAGATATTAAAGAACTCGAAGTTTTAATCGATGAGGCGCTCGTGTCAAAAGATAAAGAACGCTTTTTCGAACTGACAGATGAACTCCAAAAATTAAATGATAAAAGAGGTTAGTATTTGTGCTTTATAATAATCGCGATTTACGTGTGTTAAAAGATGAAATTGAATTTGTCGATACGGCAATCGTTCCTTTTGCCAAGATTGATTTTGACGGCGATCTGCTGCATCATGCAAATAATCTGGAACTGGTTCAGCTTATTACCATCCAGCTTGAAAAGCAGCTGAAAGGCCGCCTGATGATTACTCCAGCTTTAACAAATGTAGGCGGGGACAGTTCGGCGCTTGAAACGTACAGAGACCAGCTTACGGGCTACGGTTTTAAACATGTAGTCAGCTTGTCGTTTGATTCCATCGACATAGAAGGCGTCGATCATATAAAAATTAACAGCATTCCAATCAGTGATATGGACAATGAAATGAAAATTTCAATTATTAACGATGAAGTTAAAACAGTGATCAAACAGATAATCGGAGTGTGGAATCAATAATTAAAAGTATAATTACACATTTCTGTTTATAACATGTGTCAATTATTTGAAAACCGTATTGACCGCCTAGTTTTAATGAGCTAAAATTGAAATGTCCTAGTTATATTATATGTAAAAGTATGTGCGTTTGAGGGGGGAAAGAAAAATGTCGCAAAAAGTAACAAGACGCCAGTTCCTGAACTACTCATTAATGGGTGTAGGGTCGTTCATGGCGGCAGGTATGATTCTGCCAATGGGAAGATTCGCACTCGATCCGCTTTTCCAGGAATCTTCTGCAGGTGACATGATTACTACAAGTGTAAAGATTGATGACATCACAGAGGAACCGGTCAGTGTAGACTTCACATTCGAACAAGAAGATGGTTGGTATGTGAGTGAGGTAACGGATTTCGCTTGGGTTTACCGCGAAGGCGATGAAATCATAGCGTTATCACCTGTGTGTAAACATTTAGGCTGTACGGTTTCATGGGCAAGTGATGCCGCTAACCCGGATAGATTCTTCTGTCCGTGTCACAACGGGCTTTACGAAAAGAACGGTGCTAACGTACCGGGAACACCGCCTCGTGGACCGCTTGATATGTTCGAAGTCGGAGAATCAGACGGCTACCTGACAATTGGTGCTATACACGAGAATGAATTGGTATAGGAGGGAATTAAATGCTAAATCGTATTTATGATTGGATTGATGACAGAATTGACATCACGCCGATCTGGAGAGACGTAGCTGATCACGAAGTGCCAGAGCATGTTAACCCTGCCTACCACTTCTCAGCTTTCGTCTACTGTTTTGGAGGACTGACGTTCTTTATTACAGTCATTCAGATTTTATCTGGAATGTTTTTAACAATGTATTACGTGCCGGACATTATTAATGCCTGGAACTCTGTATACTTCCTGCAGCAGGATGTAGCAGCGGGCGTTATTGTCAGAGGTATGCACCACTGGGGTGCAAGTTTAGTAGTGGTTATGATGTTCTTACATACTCTCAGAGTATTCTTTACAGGTGCTTATAAGTCACCGCGTGAATTAAACTGGGTCGTAGGCGTTCTGCTGTTTGCAGTGATGCTCGGTCTGGCTTTCACAGGTTACTTACTGCCATGGGACATGAAAGCATTATTCGCTACTAAAGTAGGCTTGGATATTGCTGAGAGTGTTCCGTTCATCGGAGAATGGATTAAGACACTTCTCGCAGGTGATTCAACTATTATCGGTGCACAGACACTTACAAGGTTCTTTGCCATCCACGTATTCTTCCTGCCTGCTGCACTATTTGTATTAATGGCAATTCACTTTATCTTAATACGTAGACAAGGTATCTCAGGACCACTATAAGGGGAGGGAAAATATATGAAACGCGGTAAAGGTCTCACTTTTGTCGGTGACTCACGAATTCAAAAATATGACAAACCAAAATTAAATCGTGACTATTCAGAATTCCCTGGTCGTACAGAGGAGTTCTGGCCCGATTATCTGCTCAAAGAATGGTTGGTCGGAGCAGTGTTCTTAATCGGATTCCTATGTTTGACGGTCGCTCATCCGGCGCCGCTTGAACGTATGGCAGATCCAACTGATACAGGTTATATTCCATTACCTGACTGGTATTTCCTTTTCCTTTATCAGATTCTTAAATACACATACGCTTCAGGTCCGTTCAACATTGTCGGTGCCATGATTATTCCTGGTATTGCTTTCGGTGCTTTACTTCTTGCACCTTGGCTTGACGGCAAAAAAGAACGCCACTGGAAAAAACGCCCGGTAGCAACTGGAATGATGCTGATTGCAGTTGGTATAATTTTCTATACAACTTGGGAATCGGTAGCTTACCATGACTGGGAACAGCAAAATCAGCAGGGACAGATTGTCTTCTCAAACTTAGATGCTGAAGACCCTGTCTTTAACGATTTGATTCGTACAAACTGTACGAGCTGTCACGGGGGAGAGCTTGCCGGTGGATCGGGTCCTAACCTGATTGAACCGGAACTAGCTCCAGAAATGGTTGAAGCTTTTGTTAGAAACGGTACAGAAGAAATGCCGGCCTTCGAAGGTCAATTAACAGATGATGAAATTACAGCAATTTCTGAGTATGTTGCAGGCCTCGAACTGACAACAAAAGATGAAGCAGCGAACACTGAAGAATCAGCAGAATAATAATAATGACCCTTCTGGCAACAGAAGGGTCTTCTTATAGGTGAAATGATGATATATAACTTATATAAACTGATGTTTAACAGACTCTTCCTGGTCTTTCTTTTGATTTGCAACATCGCTGGAACAATATACGGTTATATATGGTACGGCGGCCAGCTGTCTATTACACCGTGGTATTTTTATCCATTCGTTCCTGACAGCCCGACAGCCACTCTGTTTTTATGTATATTAATTGTCTTAATATTATTCAATCAAAAATTCGGCCTGATCGATGCCCTGGCTTTTACTACGCTGATAAAGTATGGAGTATGGGCAGTAATTATGAATATCTGGAACTTTATCGATATGGGGTTTGTGTCTTGGATCGGACTCATGCTTATCGCTTCACATGCTGCCATGGCGCTGATGGCATTTATGTTCCTGCCTTATATTGAGATTAAACCTTGGCATTTTTACGTTACAGCCGTCTGGCTGTTTCACAACGATGTCATTGATTACGTCTATATGCAGTATCCGAAATACGGCAATCTTCATCCGTATGCACAAGAAATAGGATATCTTGCCTTCTGGCTGACAGTCATTGTCCTCGTGCTACTATATAAGCTTGCGGCTAGACGTAATAATTGACTAAAGTAAAAACAGTTTAGTAAAATAGTGTTATGAAACAGACGGAGGGACTAACTTGTATCTTATAATCTATTTTGTAATTTTAATGATTGTACCAATGCTTGCACAGATGAATGTCAAATCCACCTTTAACAAATACTCCAAAGTACGCTCAACAAGCGGTTTGACAGGACAACAGGTTGCAGAAGATATCCTCCGGGAAAATGGAATATACGACGTCACCGTTGAACGCGGGCAGGGTGTTCTCACGGACTACTACGACCCGAAAAACAAAAAAGTCGTTCTGTCTCCCGGCAACTTCGACAACCCGAGTGTTGCAGGCACCGCAGTAGCCGCACACGAAGTCGGGCACGCAATCCAGCATGCTACCGGCTATAAGTTTTTAAATTTCAGATCAGCATTGTTCCCGCTCGCACAGCTCGGAAGCAACTTCTCGTACTTCCTGATTATTGCAGGTATCATTCTGACAGCGGCACAAAGCGCTGCAGGCGGCGGACTTGGTGAAATACTTCTCTGGTCAGGTATCGGATTAATGGCCTTTGCCGTACTCTTCCAGATCGTTACACTTCCTGTGGAGTTCGATGCATCGAGACGGGCAATGAACCAGATTGAAGAACTGAACATCGTGAACAGTAAAGAATACCGCCACGCTAAAAAAGTGCTGAACGCTGCAGCAATGACTTACGTTGCCGCAACAGCAGTAGCTGTAGCCGAACTGTTACGCTTTATCATGATTGCAAGAAACTCAAATTAATAATTTTTAAAAGCAGCTGCAGAATCCTGATTACAGGATGGTGCAGCTTTTTTTGTTGAGTTTAGGGTCAGTGTTGTACCGGTCATATGAGCTCATGGAGTTTCTAAGCGCCTGATTCATACGCAATTTTTATTAAAACACAGCTTTCCAAACTTATATCATCAATGTAAACAGATTCATTTCCCTTATACTCTCATATTCATTATAATTAATATTGATAAACGATACTATAAGCATTAGAGGTGCATGATTATGAAAATTGGAATTACATGTTATCCAAGTGTCGGCGGCAGCGGTGTTATCGCTACGGAACTTGGTATTCAAATGGCCCGCCGCGGGCACGAAGTGCACTTTATTTCATCGAGTGTGCCGTTTAGGCTTGAGCATAATTATGATAATATATACACGCATCGGACAGAGGTTAATGACTACAGCGTCTTTAAATATCCACCGTATGATATTACTTTATCGAGTAAAATATCAGAGATTATCGACCGTTACGAGCTAGATGTTATTCACATGCATTATGCAATTCCGCACGCAGTCTGCGGTATACTTGCGAGACAAATGTCAAAAAAGAAAGATGTCGGTATTGTCACGACGCTGCACGGCACAGATATTACAGTTCTCGGCCACGATATGTCGCTCGTCAGCGCCATAAAATTCGGCATCGACAACTCCGATATCACGACTTCTGTCAGCAGCAGCCTGACGGAGGAGACTTATGGGTTAATACAGCCTGAAAGCGAGATTGAGACTGTTTATAATTTCGTCGATGAATCCCGTTTTAATACCGGCAAGAGAGATGAAATTAAACAAAAACTGAAAGAAAAGCTCAATATTCCAAAGAACTCTAAAGTGCTTATGCACACATCGAATTTCAGGAAAATTAAAAATGCTGATGATATTGTCCGCACCTTTTATGAGACTTCAAAAGAAATCGACTGCCATCTGGTTTTTGTCGGAGATGGTCCTGATATGTACAGCATCAGATCTCTCGTCAGCAGTCTCGGCATTGAGGACCGTGTGCATTTTGCCGGTCAGCAGTCGGATGTGAGTTCATATTACAAATTAAGCGATGCTTTTTTGCTTTTGAGTGCTAAGGAAAGTTTCGGTCTCGCTATGCTTGAAGCAATGTACTGCGGTGCCGTGCCAGTGGGCTCGACAGCTGGAGGTATATCCGAAGTAATCAAACATAAGGAAACAGGTTATGTCGTAGAGGTCGGCGATTATAAGCAGGCAGCAGCCTATCTGATAGAACTGCTCAGCGATGATACATTGTACGAAGAGATGCAGGACAAGATGCTGAAAGATGTTAAAAAACGATTTAACATGGACAGTATCGTTACCGAATACGAAAATCTTTATACCAGACTTTTGGCAGGTGCAGACAATGACGGAACAAAATCTATTTAAAATCGGCGCCAAAATTATAGAGCGTTTGGAAGAAAATAATTATGAGGGCTACTTTGTCGGCGGGGCGGTTCGGGATTATACGCTCGGCCACGCTGTCAGCGATGTCGATATTACGACGAACGCGCTTCCTGATGAAATCGAAGCTTTATTCGATAAAACAATCGATGTCGGTAAAGAGCACGGCACGATAATTGTCCTGATGGACGGACTTCCGTTTGAAGTGACGACTTACCGTGTCGAAGGCACTTATACCGATCACCGGAGACCGGATAATGTTTTTTTTACTCAGCATCTGAAAGAAGACTTAAGCCGCAGGGATTTCACAATTAACGCGATGGCGATGACTGCTGATATGGACTTGTACGACCCTTATAACGGCTTAAAAGATCTCAAAAGCAGGCTGATCAATACAGTCGGCACAGCTTCAGAACGCTTCGATGAAGACGCACTCCGCATGCTCCGTGCTGTCCGCTTTATGTCGCAGCTTAATTTTAAGCTTACTTCTGAGACAGAAAAAGCCGTTGCAGAACACGCCGGCATGCTCCGCTATATTGCCGTCGAGCGGATTACAGCAGAGCTTCGTAAATTATACTGCGGCATCAATGTTCAAAGTGCAAAAGATGTTATCGCAAAAACAGATATGCTCAGCTATCTCCCATTCTTTCAATATATCGATAAAGAACAGTATATTCAGTCGAGAGCGCTGTCGCTGGAGCAGGAAGCTGTCGTTCATATTTACAGAGACAGCGCTTTAGAGAAACATCTCGGCACGCTGAAACTGGCTAACCGTCAGAAAACAGTGATAAAAGAATCTTTGAAAGCAATCGAAGCGCTGGAAAACGGCATGAATACAAAGCTTTTAGCTTACCGTTATGAAGAGGACATTTTAAATGGTGTAAATGATATAATAAAATTAAACGCACTCGTCAGTGCTGACCTTGAAGATCATCTTGAGGCAGCCATTGATGCGCGTCCGCAGCTCGCTTTAAAGAACAGGAGTGAACTCGCTGCCGACGGCAATACTCTGATGACCGCCTTAAATGCAAAAGGCGGACCCTGGCTCAGCGAGTGTCTGAATGCAATTGAGGAAGAAGTGCTCCTCGGAAATCTTAACAATAACGAAAAAGAAATAGTTAATTGGGTGAATTTACATGTCAAAAACGAAGACGGAAATATTGTCTTTACTGATGGAAGGTAATTATCTGTCGGGCGCCCGGCTCGCAGAGGAACTGAATGTTTCCCGGACTGCAGTCTGGAAAAATATTCAAAAGCTGAAAAGTGACGGCTATAATATTGAAGCTGTAACAAACAAAGGCTACAGGTTGCTTGAACCGCCGGGCAGAATTAATGAAACACTGCTCGCCGGCACGGTGCAGAAATCCGATCTCTTTGAAGAACTGATTTTCAAAAAAACCATCGATTCCACGCAGAATCATGCATTCAGGATTTTAGACCGGTATGATGGTAATATAGTAATTGTCAGCGGTCAGCAGACCGCGGGACGCGGCCGCTTTAAACGCGAGTGGCTGTCGCCGGAAGACACCGGGCTCTATATGTCGCTTGTGCTCCGGCCCAACGTGACTAACCAGGAAATGATTGTCTTTAATTTATTTATGTCGCTTGCCATCAGCAGCGCAATACGTGAATCGACAGGTTTAAAAAGCGGTATAAAATGGCCGAATGATATTTTTATCAACGATAAAAAAGTGTGCGGATTTTTAACGGAGGTCATCAGTGCGGACAATATCGTAGATACGATTGTCTGCGGGATCGGCATCAATATTAATCCCTCGCCTGTAACCGGTTCTCTCGGGACCGCGACATCGATTGCCGGTGAGCTCGGCAGAGAATTTGATGTCAATCATTTTACCGAGGTGCTGTTTGACAAAATAGAGTATTACTACGATAAGTTTTTACACGCGTCATTCAGCTCGATAAAAGAAGACTGGCTCTGTCAGGCAATCATTTTTAACCGCGAGCTGACAATCACGACTGTCAAAGAAAAATTGAGAGGCAAAGCTCTCGATATTACTGATGAAGGCTACCTGGTCATTTTAGACGGGGACCAGAACATACATAAGGTAATCAGTGCCGATATTGAAATTTAACTTGGTGATATAATGTTAAACAAAACATTCGCAGTCGTCGATCTGGAAACGACTGGAAATAATCTGGAAAAAGATAATATCATTCAATTAAGTATTGTGTTCGTACGTAATTTGAAAATTACAGGACAGTACAATACTTTTTTAAGTGATGAAACAGCTGTGTCACCGTTTATACGCGAACTGACGAATATTTCTTCAGACATGCTGGTCGGCGCACCAAAATTTAAAGACCTTGCAGAAGATTTGCTGAGCCAGCTTGAAGATGCGGTTTTCGTTGCACACAATGTTGATTTTGATCTGACTTTCCTGCAGGCTGCCTTCCAGTCTCAAGGTCTGTCCTACAAGCCCATGCACAAACTTGATACGGTCGAACTCGTCCGTATCTTTCTGCCGTCTGTATCCGGCTACCAGCTTCATCTCGTTGCGGAACATCTCGGCATCGAACTGTCTCAGGCGCACCGGGCGGATGAGGATGCCTATGCCACAGCCGAAGCGCTGATATTTATCATGCAAAAAATGATCGGCCTGCACCGTGAAACGCTGATAAAAATCTACCATCTGTCGAAGATGATGCGGACCAGCCTGACCGATTTGATTTTCTCAATATTAAACCGGTATACAGATGATAACGATGACAATATTATCAGCTACAACCAATTTTATATTAAGGATACGAGTGTTACCCATAAATCAATAGATCCTGTGAGCGTACATGATCTGTATCATAAATATCTCAGCATTACGGGGAATGACTACCGGGAAGATCAGTACAAGCTTGCGCTGTTAATTTACGACTCGCTGGTCGAAGAAAATTATCATGCGATAGAAGCTTATACCGGACTCGGGAAAAGCGATGCATTCTTAATAGCGGCTCTCAGCTATTATTCGGCTTACGACGGTCAGGTCGTCGTGTCGACCTCGCGGAAGATACTGCAAAATCAGCTGATTGAAGAGTCGCTGATGCGGCTCAGAAAAGTAGTGTCATACGATACGCCGTTTGCGCTCTTAAAAGGCAGGCTCAACTATGTTGACCTTAACGCTTTTACAGCGCTGCTCGGACTCGATGATGCAAATCCTGAAATATGCTTTCTTAAGATGCGCATGCTCGTCTGGCTCATTGAAACAGAAACCGGCGATCTGTCAGAAGTAAATCTCCGCGGGCCGGAAAAATCGTATTATGAAACCATGCTGATTCAGGCAGGGGATAAAAAGCACCATTTTTATTTTAAGCGTGCGCTGTCAAACGCAAGGAAAGTACCGATTATCGTTACCAATCATTACTTTTTAAACGACTGTCTCAATAATCTTAAAGACATTCAGGCGCTGATTATCGACGAGGCTCATCAGCTGAAACAGGCACTGGATTTGAAGGAACGCAGAAAGTTCAGCTATCCTGAACTGAAGTTCTTTATCGGCCAGGTCGGTCTGATTAATCAGGACAGACTGCTCAGCCAATACAGTAAAACCAACAGTGCAGTATCTATGTATCTGCTTGAGGATCTTGTAATTAATCTGAATAAAAATATCGATTTATTATTTCAGGAGCTGTCCCGGAAAAAAGTGAGTGAGGCGCTCGAAACACTCGACAGTCTCATAAAATTTACCGATATGTTTTTAAGCACCGTACGAGGCACTGATAATTATCAGGCTTTGTATAATCACATGCATTATTTCGATGATTCCCTGAAGAATCTGCGCTATGCGCTCGCTTATGATGATTATCATATTAAAAACAGCAAAAACTTCCAGAAAACAGAAGTAACCATCCGGACAGATGTCCTTGACACACTGGCTGATGCCCTCAGATCCATTCCCTGTCAGATTCTCCTTTCCGGCACGCTGGAAGTGCACGAAAGCTTTAAGCATTTAAAATACTGGTTCGGCGATTATGACTTTAAGACAACGGTCATGAACCGGACAGAAATGTATAAAGATATTAAATTATTTATACCGAATGATATCAGCAGCTATGACCCGCATGACAGTGCCTATATCGTCGACATTCTCGATTATATTGCACTGTATTTAAGTGAAACGAACTCGAAGCTCATCGTTATATTTTCAAATTACGAACTGCTGGAGCGGGTGTACAGCTTTACTGAAGATATTGAACTGTTTGAACAGATTCCCGTTCTCCGCCAGTCTCATAATTCAAATAATGAAAAACTGCTCAGCCAGTACAACCAGCTGAGCCAGTGCCTCCTGCTCGGAACTTACACTTTTACCGAAGGGATTAATCTCGTCAGCGATCAGGACAAGGCGCTGATGCTGACAAAACTTCCGTTCCCGGTGCCTAAAGGCGACAGTTTCAGAGATTTCTATACGGCAGACCTGCCGGAAGCTGTCATTCATTTCAGACAGATTATCGGCCGGGTCAAGCGGAGCAGAGAAGATAAAGGAATCGTACTCCTGTTCGATGACAGGATTATGACCAAGCCGTACAGGCAGGCATTTTTAAAATATTTTCCTAAAGAAAATATTATTCATGACACGAGGGAAACTTTTAAAGCGCTGCTTTTTGGTTTATAATAAGGAAAACATAATTGTTAGGAGACTGCAGCTTGGAATTATCAAAAAAGGTAAAGTCAATCACGCCCAGCCAAACTATAGAAATTACTAATACTGCAAGACAATTAAAAGCTGAAGGCGTCGATGTTATCAGTCTGTCAGCCGGGGAGCCTGATTTTAACACTCCCGATGAAATCATAGATGCTGTGAATGCTGCTGCTAAAGCGGGGCATACGAAATATACAGCTTCTGCCGGTCTGCCGGAATTACGCGAAGCTATTGCTAAAAAAATGCAGCGCGATAATAATTTGACGTATGATTCAACTGAAATATATGTCGGCAACGGTGCCAAACAAGTGCTGTACAATATTTTTCTCGCAACCTTGAACCCGGGAGATGAAGCGATTGTGCCGTCACCTTACTGGGTCAGTTATACTGAACAGATTAAAATGGTCGGCGGCGAACCGGTCACTGCAGTGACCGGAGAAGATACTCATTTTAAATTAACTCCGGAGCTCCTAAAAGCTCACCTGACTGAAAAAACGAAGATGCTCGTTTTAAACAGTCCGAACAATCCGACAGGTTCTGTCTATTCAAAAGAGGAACTGCAGGCGCTTGCAGATGTGCTCGCTCACACTGACATCATCATCGTCGTCGATGAAATTTACGAGGTGCTTACTTACGGGACCAAACACGTCTCAATCGCATCTCTCAGTGATGAAGTTAAAGCCCGGACTATCATTGTTAACGGCGTCAGCAAGTCGCATTCTATGACAGGCTGGAGAGTCGGCTACGCCTGCGGCGATGCCGAGCTTATTTCTGCCCTTGCAGCTTTAACATCACAGTCTACTACGAGTGTGGCAGAACCCGCGCAGTACGGTGCTATTGCAGCATACAATATGGACCCTGAAGAAACTGAAGCTTACAGGGCGATATTTGAACGCCGCCGTGATAATGCATACAAAAAAATTTCTGAATTGCCGCATGTGACATGCCTTAAACCGGAGGGTGCGTTTTATCTGTTTCCTCACATGCAAACATGTGCAGAAGCATGCGGTTATGAAACAGTGAATGAATTTGTGAAAAACATACTCCGTGAAAAACATGTTGCTTTTGTTCCGGGATCCGGCTTCGGCGCTCCGGAATATGCAAGAATCAGCTATTCGCTGAGTGAAGAGAAATTTAACGAAGCAATCTCCCGCATTAAAGAATTTATCGAAGAAAAAACTAACGCATAAGGATGTAGAAGTTATGAAAATCACTATTAACCAGGCACCACAATATACAGGACAGGAAGTTACTATTGGCTGCTGGCTGCTGCAAAAACGAGGCAGCGGAAAACTGCAGTTTCTTCAGCTCCGTGACGGCACAGGTTTTATGCAGGGTGTTGTAGTCAAAGCTAATGATGAAGATTTGTTTGCCACAGCTAAAGGACTGCACCAGGAAACATCGATGTATGTTACAGGAACTATTAAAGAGGACGAACGTTCTTCTTTCGGCTACGAGATGGAAGTTTCAAATATTGAAATTATTCAGGCTGCAGAAGGCTATCCGATTACACCGAAAGAACACGGTCCTGAATTTCTTTTGGATAACAGACACTTATGGCTGCGTTCGAGAAAACAGCATGCAGTGATGAATATCAGAAATCAGATTATTAAAAGCACGCATGATTTTTATTTCAACAACGGCTTTAAGAAAATTGACTCGCCGATTTTAACGAGCAGTTCTCCTGAAGGCACGACGGAATTATTCCATACTAAATATTTCGATGAAGATGCTTACTTGTCACAAAGCGGTCAGCTGTACGCTGAAGCGGCTGCTATGGCACACGGCAAAGTCTTTACTTTCGGCCCGACTTTCCGCGCTGAAAAATCAAAAACGCGCCGCCACTTAATCGAGTTCTGGATGATCGAGCCGGAAATGGCTTTTTACAATCACGAAGACAGCCTGGTAGTACAGGAGCAGTATGTTGAATACCTGGCTAAAAATGTACTTGAAAACTGCAAACTCGATTTAGAAGCGCTCGGACGCGATACGACAGCGCTTGAAAAAATTAAAGCACCGTTCCCGCGTATTTCATACACGGAAGCAATCGATCTGCTGCATGAAAAAGGTTTCGATGATATCGAGTGGGGCGATGATTTCGGTTCACCGCATGAAACTGAAATTGCGAACAGCTTCGACAAGCCGGTCTTTATCGTCAACTATCCGAAAGCAATTAAATCATTTTACATGAGTACGAACCCGGAAGATCCTCGTACAGTGCTCTGCGCCGATTTAATCGCGCCTGAAGGCTACGGAGAAATTATCGGGGGCAGTGAACGTATTTCCGACTACGATGAGCTGAAAGAGCGCATTGTGGAGTCAGGACTGAACCTTGATGCTTATGAATGGTACCTTGACCTGCGTAAATATGGCAGTGTACCGCATTCAGGTTTCGGACTCGGTCTCGAGCGTGCAGTTGCCTGGTTCTCAGGTGTTCAGCACGTCAGAGAAACTGCACCATTCCCAAGATTATTAAATCGTTTATACCCGTAAAATCAATGGAGATGTTAGGTTACCTAATGTCTCCATTCTGCTGTTGGAGGGAAATATATGGTTAACGATTATTTAAAATATATTACGATTCCGGTCAATAAAATACTGCTGGATAATTATGCAAAAATAGGGCTTGATGAAGCCGGTGTCATTATTTTAATCAAGCTGCTCGAACGCTACCGCACACATAATACGCCGCTTAATTTCAGCGAGCTGCTTGCCGGCACGACTTTAAACGAGAGTGAACTGACTCATATTATTCAGTCGCTGATAAAAGAAAACCTGCTAGAACTCGATACGCATCAAATCGACGGCAAATACACCGAAACGTATAACTTTGAACCGCTGTATAATAAGCTCGAGGACTTTATCATGTTTGAAGAGAAAGCACCGGTCAAAGACGATACGACGCTGCGCGGTTTGTTCGAATATATTGAGCAGCTGTACGGCAGGGCGATCAGTCCGAACGAGTACGAGCGCCTGAACAGCTGGATGAACGTTTCAAACTATCAGCCGGAAGCCATTCAGGATGCGGTGGATATCGCGTATAAAAGCAATATTACATCGCTGCAGTACGTGGAGCGTATTTTGAGCAGCACGTCGAAAAGCGAACCGGTAAAAGGGACAGGACTGCCTGTTATATCATGGCTGGATGGAGGTAGCCGACTTGACAACAAGTAAGAAAAAAACGATGGAAATGATCGATGTTATCGCGGAGATGTTTCCGGATGCTGAAGCAGAACTTAATTATACAAACCCGTTTGAGCTGACCATTGCTGTGCTGTTAAGCGCGCAGACGACAGACGTCGGGGTAAACAGGGTGACTGAGGGACTGTTTGAGCGCTTTAAAACTCCGGAAGATTATTTAGAAGTCGATGTTACAGAGATCGAACAATACATTAAAACAATTGGTTTATATCGTACAAAAGCTAAAAATATTCAAAAACTCTGCCGTGATCTAATCGATAAATACGATGGCGAAATTCCGGGGAACTACGATGATTTAGTGTCGCTCGCGGGTGTCGGCCGGAAGACTGCGAACGTCGTTTTATCCGTCGCATTCGATACGCCGAGAATCGCAGTCGACACGCATGTTGAAAGAATTTCAAAGCGGCTCGGTATTGCGCGTTATAAAGACTCACCGCTCGAGGTCGAAGAAACACTGATGCGTAAAATCCCGGCTGAACGCTGGAGCAAAACACACCATCAGTTAATATTTTTCGGACGTTATCACTGTCTGGCCCGCAATCCCAAATGTCACGAATGTCCTTTACTGGCAGAATGCCGGGAAGGGCAGAAACGTTTGAAAAAAGGATTGGTTAAAATTTAATGATTGGAGCCGCATTTCCTGTGAGGAGGTGCGGTTTTTGTTTGAGTGGTTTGGAGTAAATATTAGCAAGAGCGAGAGCTTTAAGAATTTAATTGGACAAAAAATACGTATGATATAGAGGGGAAAGTTATAGATATATTGAGTATGAATCCGGTAGTTCAAAAGATTTTACTAAATTCAAAAGCAATAGATAATTAACAATCCAGATTTCTTTGAAAATAGAAGTACTTAATTATTGAATCATAAAGTATATTGATCGTAAATATCTCGGGATAAGTAATCTAAGTCAAATTTCTAATGTAGTTCATTCAATATAAAAATATTTAAGAGGGATATTATTTTTTCCTTTAATTGAGTGATGGATAGTGAAGTATATCTAAAGTATAATAAAAGTAAGAATTTAATAAAAAGGTGATTCTGGGGAAGTTAAAAAATTTTACCGTACCCAGCGTGAGGTTGCATCTGTAATTAATGAAATTGTGGATGACTATTGGGTGGATAAATTATCAGATGAAGAATTAGAAGTGAATTTAATGATGATGTATAAAAATAATCAAGATAAGATTATAAAGAATGAAAATTATACTACAATACTAAGACAACAATGCGGAAAAAACCGATTAGCAGTTGTTTCTAAAATTATTGATTTTAATGCTGAGGAGATAACCAGACTATGATAGATCAAGTATATTCCACATCACTAACTGGTGCTGGCTTTAGATTTTTCGAATTTAAATTAGTAGTTAATCTGATAGAAAAAGGATTAACAGATGGAGAAATTAGAAAAAAAGTACTTGAAGAAAATTTATTTCAGGAGAAAGCTTCAAGTACAAAAAGAAGCCTCCCTTATATTTTAAACAGAGCAAGAGTATTAGACAATCAATTAAGGCAGTATATCCTAAATGAACCAACTCAAATGGCTAAACAAGTTAATTTCTACGCTATTATGAAGACTGACTTATTATTTTATGAATTTATGGATGAAGTGATTAAGAGTAAAGTCCAAGATAATGATTTAATTTATGAAAGAAAAGATATAAATATCTTTTTCAAAGAAAAGTCAGAGGCTAATGAACAAATAGCTGATTGGAGTGAGTCAACATTGAAACGTTTAAAAAGCTCATATAATCGGCTTTTATTAGAAATGGGTTATTTAATTGAACTAATTTCAATAGACTTGATACCACTTCAAGTTGATGATATGTTACGCGATCATTTAGTAAGAATAGGGGATAAAAAATACGTTGAGGCAATGGAAGGATAGCATTTATGAGCATAATAGATAAACGGCTAGATTTAATCAAAGATAAAATTCATGAAGAAACCTTCGTTAATGGCAAGGGCCTTGGAAATGAAATTAGCTTTTATATTTTTGATTACGATCCGAAAGATGAGTTAAAAGTAAGAGATCATATATACTATCTAATTAATGATTATTTCAAAGCGCCTCATCATAAGCGGAAAATTATTGAATTTAATCTCTATGAAATGTTCCTGGACATAGCTAAAGAAAAGAATATTTATAATCAAATATTTGATATGGAACAAAAACAAGGTAAAAATTTTCTATACCGAGCTTTAACTACTTTCGCAAGACCGGAAATATTTTTAGATAGGATTAAAAATGAAATTGACGATCATAACGTAATATTTATTACAGGCGTCGGTCAAATATACCCATTTGTCCGAACACACAATATATTAAATAATCTTCAAGATATTTTAGAAGATAAAATGCCTGTTATTTTATTCTATCCTGGACAATACAGTGAACAAGATTTGCAATTATTTAATAAACTGGAATCAGAAAATTACTATCGTGCATTTCGCCTAATCGATAATTTTGAGGGGGAAGAGTTTTGATTATTAAAGATATGTTTTTAAAAGATATAAACCGTGATATACGTGGCGTAGTAAAAGTACAGCAGAGAGATGAAGAAATTGTCTATCAAGAACTGGATGAGTACGTAGTTACCAAAGAGTTGAAAAAGCACTTTTCGCACTTCTATGAAAACTATGCTCGTAGTGTGGATCAACCAACAGATAAAATGGGTGTATGGATCAGCGGGTTCTTTGGTTCTGGTAAGTCCCACTTCCTGAAGATTCTATCTTATTTACTAAATAATCAGCTGGTAAATGGAAAAAGACCAGTTGATTTCTTTGAAGAGAAGATTAATGACCCTATGGTCTACGGTTTAATGGAAAAATCTGCTTCTGTTGAAACAGATACAATTTTATTTAACATTGATGCAAAGAGTAACACGAGTTATACAAGCAGAGATGCGATTTTGCGTGTGTTCAAAAAGGTGTTTGATGAACATCGAGGATACTATGGAGATAACCCAGCTATTTCAAGAATGGAGAAGTTTTTGGATGATGAAGGTAATTTTAAATTGTTCAAGAAAAAGTATGAAGAATTAGCACAGGAACCATGGGAAGGTAATCAAAGTAATTTCTATTTTAGAGGGGAAGAGATTATTCAAGCGCTTGCTCACGCTTCGAATATGTCTGAAGACAGTGCAAGAAACTGGTTTAGTAAAATTGATCAGGCAGATGATCTAACCATTGAATCATTTGCAGCTGAAGTAAAGGGGTTTATTGACAGTAAAGATCATAATTTCCATTTAGTATTCTTAGTAGACGAAATTGGTCAATACATAGGGGATAATCGAAACTTAATGCTGAATTTGCAAACTGTGGTAGAAACTCTAGGGACGACTTCATTAGGTAAAGTTTGGGTTCTTGTAACTTCACAAGAGAGCATTGATGATGTTATCAAAGTTAAAGGTGATGACTTCTCAAGAATCCAAGGAAGATTCGATACAAGACTGTCCTTATCATCTACTTCTGCAGATGAAGTGATTAAGAAAAGAATTTTAGATAAAAAACCAACTGTTACTGAGCGGCTCAAGGCGGTTTACCCAGAACAAGGTCCGATATTGAATAATCTAATTAGTTTTCGAGGCACCCCAGGGAATTATAGAGGATATAACGATGGAATAGAGTTTGCCCAAGATTATCCATTTGTCCCTTATCAATTTAAGTTACTTCAAAATATCTTTGAGCAAGTGAGAAAACATGGATCTTCTGGAAAACATCTTTCAGAAGGAGAGCGGTCACTGTTGTCTGCTTATCAAGAAGCTGCACAACAATATGGAGATGAAGAGGAAGGAGCACTCATACCACTATACGCGTTTTATAATACAATGAGTGAATTTTTAAATCCTACTATTACCCGAGTGATTAATGGAGCAATAAATAATCCAAATCTATCAGATGATGAATTCCATGTAAATCTTTTAAAAGTGCTCTTTATGATTAAATATATTGAGGAAATTCCTGGAAACATTGATAACTTAGCAACTTTAATACTGACAAATGTAAATGACGATAAAACTACCCTCAAACAAAATCTTACAGAATCTTTAAACAAGCTTCGCCAAGAACGCTTAATTCAAAAGAATGGTGAGCATTATATCTTCTTGACGGACGAAGAACAGGACATCAACCGAGAAATCCAAAGTATTTCCGTTGACGAAATGGATATCATTAATGCACTCTCTGAGTATTTATTTGAAGATATTTATCCGGAGAAAAAATTTAAATTCTCGAATCACTATCAATTTAATTTTAATGAAGAACTCGACACTGTAAAACGTGGAAGACAAACAGCAGGTATTAATTTATCTGTCCTGACGGCACTTTCAACTAGTGACTTAGCAGATGAAGAACTTCAAATGCAGACGATGAATTCACGTGACCTGATTGTTCGATTAGGAGGAGACGCTTCCTATATTGAAGAAATGGAAGAAGTTCTAAAGATTGAACAGTATCGCAGACGGCGAAATATGAATGATTTATCTGAGACAAAACAAAATATCTTGAATAATAAACAGGCTGAGGTCCGTGAACGTCGACGCAGAGTAAGAGATTTACTGGAGGCCTCCGTAAAAGAGGCTGATTTTTATTCGAATGGTCAAAAACTTATAACAAACGGTTCGACGGCTCGTGAACGTATCAATCATGGATTATCTTATCTCGTGGAAAATACTTATAATAAACTTAGTTTAGTGAAAGACCATATTGACAGTGAAAGAGATTTAAAACAAAAAATCACTTCTAATGATACTGGATCTTTAGCACTTGAAATGGATGACTCTACCTATCCAAATATATCGGCAATGAACGAGATTGAACAATACATTGAGTTGCAAACTCAAATGAGCAAGCAAATTACAGTGAAGCTGATTTATGATCATTTTGGCACAGTTCCTTTTGGCTGGAAAGCTTTAGATATTGCAGGAATGCTGGTAGATTTGTTAAAAGATGAAAAAATCCGCTTACGATACAATACAATTTATTTAAATATGCAAGAGTCTCAAAAAGAATTAATGGATGTCTTTACGAACAATACAGAAAGTGCGAAAGGCATTATTCTTAAACGTGAAAAAGTAGATGCAGCTTTAATTTCAAAAGTAAGGCGAATCGCACGGAGTCTCTTTGACATAGTTAGTTTGCCGCAAGACGAAGATGGTATGATGTTAGGTATTCAAGAGTTAATCAATAATAAAAAGAACGAAATTAAGACGTACAAACAAGATTATACAAATAAAAACTATCCAGGGTTGAGTCTGTTAGAAAAAGGCATAGAGCTCTTCGACCATTTTACGAATCAATTAGACAATGTGACTTATTTTAATAAATTGGTTGAGATGGAAGACGACTTAATTCAGTGGGATGATGACTTTGAGCTTGTTAAAGGATTTTTTGAATCAAATCAAAAAAATCTTTTTGATAATGGCTTAGAAATACTCAATCGATATGAGCGAGATCAATTGTTCTTCGAAAATGAGATGAATGAAACAATTGAAAATAGTGTACAAGAGTTGAAAGGAATAATAAGAAATCCTATCCCATATTCAGAAATTAAAGATATTCCAGGGCTGGTTGATATTTTTAAACAAACTTTCGATGAGATTCTAAAAGATAGACAAAACAAAGCGAAAGAGAAATTACAAACTGATTTTGAAACTCTGAAGAACTTAAGTAGTCAAGAGGGAGTTTCTGATCAAACAAGAACAAAAATTGATCAAGCTTGGACAAGTTACCTGAAACAAGTTGACGAGACGACTGATATCCATCGGGTGGATGCTCTAACTGTTTATAGTAGTGATGCAAGGGATAACATTGAATTAACAATCAGACGAGAAATGGAAAAACTCAGTCAAGAAAACAGCGGGAATGAAGGATATCCAACGACTATTTTTGAGTCTAAGCCAGTACGACAAGTGAGAGTAGCAAGTCTTGTAAAATCAACTAAATTAGAAACAGAACAAGATATTGAAGACTACTTAAATGAATTATCACGAGAATTAAAAAGACATATTAACATGAACCACATTATCGAATTAGTAGATTAGAAGGGTGATCTCATGAATCAGGGGAAATTAAAAACATTTGCAGTTGAAGCGCGTAGAGAGCTACTTGAAAAAGTAGCTCTTCAAGCTAGAAAAATCGGTGTCACCGAAGATAGTATAAATGAAGCTACAGTAGAAAGTTCGGATGCTTTAATTATTAATGGACAACATTTATCAAAAGACGAACGTACGCAACGAGACAAGTTAATTCGTAGAATCGAAGAAACGAGCTTTGAACAAGTGATGGAAGAAGCAGCTTATACATGGTTTAATCGTTTTATGGCTTTACGCTTTATGGAGGTCAATGATTACTTACCAACAAGAGTTCGTGTTTTATCTTCTTTAGATGGCGGAAACGAACCAGACATGATGAAAGAAGCTTTGTCACTAGGTCTTGATATAGATACTGAAAAAGTTTATGAAATGAAATTAAATAACCAAGACGATGAACTTTTCAAATACTTGATTATCTCTCATTGTAATGACTTAAATGATTACCTGCCGTTCATGTTCGGTACGATTGAAGATTACACTGAAATCCTCTTCCCAGAAGGATTATTGAATACTGATTCTTTTGTAAGAAAAATGACAGATATAGATGTATTCCCAGAAGGAAATTGGGACCAAGTAGAGATTATTGGATGGCTGTATCAATTTTATATTTCTGAAGAAAAAGATCGTGTTTTTAGTGAAAAAGGTAAATATGATTCAAAGGATATTCCAGCTGCTACGCAATTGTTCACTCCTGAATGGATTGTAAAGTATTTAGTGCAAAACTCAGTTGGACGGAAATGGATAGAAGCTCATCCAGAACATAAGGAGTTAGCCGAAAATTGGGAATATTATATAAACCATGAAGACGATGAATATCAAGAAGAAACACCAAGTTTTGTAGATGAAAATATAGAAATAGAAGAACTAAAAGTGTTAGATCCAGCTATGGGTAGTGGCCATATATTAGTGTATGCATTTGATTTATTATACAAGATTTACATAGAAAATGGCTACACTAGAAATGAAATACCAAGACTTATACTTGAAAATAATTTATATGGCATAGAAATAGATGATCGAGCCTATCAGTTAGCCAGTTTCTCATTAGTTATGAAAGCATTACAATATGACAATCGTTTTTTAAATAAGATACAAAGACTACCACTGAATATGAATATCACTGCTATTCAAGAAACAAATACTCTACCGCAATCAACTATTGATGTTCTGGCAGAAGAAGTCTCTGGAGAACATCACGAAATGGTGGAGCAGTTTTTTAATCAATATAAGTATGCAAAAACTTATGGTTCCTTAATCAAAGCAAGTATTAAAGATACATCTTTTATTGAAGATAGAGTAAATAAAATTAAACTCCAACCCTTAGAAGACTTACTGATTATTGAAGCTGTCGATTATATTATTCATGAAGTACCTAAACTAATTAAACAAAATGAAATATTGAATGGCAAGTTTGATGTTTTAGTTATGAATCCACCATACATGAGTTCATCTTCAATGAATGATGTACTTAAGAAATTTATTAATAAAGAATATCCAAGATCAAAATCAGATATGTTTGCTACATTTATGGAATTGGACCACCTACTAAATGGTAAGGCTTTATATGCTGCAATTAATATGCATTCTTGGATGTTTTTATCCAGTTTTGAGAAACTCAGAAAACACATTGTATCATCAAAACAGATAGATTCTATGCTCCATTTAGGTACACGTGCTTTTGAAGAGATTGGTGGAGAAGTTGTCCAAACGACCGCATTTGTATTAAGAAATAATCTAATGGATGATCTCCCTGGAACGTATATTAGGTTAGTTGATTTCAACAATTCGGCACTAAAATCTAACAAAGCAAAAAAAGCGGTAGCAAATCCAGGAGTTACATATAGATATACTTTCGACCAAAATAACTTTAAAGAGATCCCAGACAGTCCAATTGCATATTGGGCACATGAAGCAATAATACAAGCTTTTAATAAAGGAGATAAAATAGGTGACTTAGTAGATGCTAAGGTGGGGCTTCAAACCGGTGATAACAACAGATTCTTAAAACTATGGTGGGAACCATCACATTTAAGAATAAAGTATGATTCTAATAATGCTAGTGAATTATTGACAAGCGATAAAAAATGGGTACCCCATAATAAAGGAGGGATGAGAAGACAATGGTATGGAAATAATGACTATGTTGTTAATTGGGAGAATGATGGATATGAAATTAAGAATTTTACAGATTCAAATGGTAAACAGCGATCAGTAGTAAGAAATCCAAATTATTATTTTAGAGAAGCTATTACATGGTCAGATGTGACAAGCGATGGTTTTTCCATCCGATACAGAGAGAAGGGAAGTATACATGATTCTACAGGGAATTCAGCGTATTCTGAAGATTCGAATAAATTATTATATCTTATGGGTATACTTTCTACGAAAGTCTCACAGTATGTTTTCGAAATGATTAATCCAACAATTCATTTATCAGTGGGTTATTTCACTTTATTTCCAGTATTATTTGAAAGATTTAGTATGGGTTCTGTCATCGAATTGGTAACAACATCTATAAACATAGCAAAAACAGACTGGAATTCCTTTGAAACTTCATGGGATTTTGAAAGATTGCCTATAATCGAATACGATGAAGATTCTGGATTAATAGGAAAAAGTTATAATACTTGGGTTAAATTTATAGATGATCAGTTTAATCAACTCAAAGAAAATGAAGAAGAATTAAATCGTATTTTCATCGATATTTATGGTTTACAAGATGAATTGACTCCTGAAGTAAGTGATCGAGACATTACGATTACCAAAATTTATGATGATGTAAAAGATATTCCTGAAGAAATTAAAGGAAATCAATATATACTGACGAAAAAAGATGTCATGCAACAGTTCATTTCTTATGCAGTAGGTTGTATGTTTGGTCGTTATTCGTTAGATGAAGAAGGGTTAGTTTATGCTGGGGGAGAGTTTGATTCTTCTAGATACGAAACATATAGTGTAGTTGAAGATAATATTATTCCAATTACTTCTGATGTTTATTTAGAAGATGATTTGGTCAATCGTTTTATTGAATTTGTTGAAACAGTCTATGGCAAAGAAACGCTTGAAGAAAACTTAAACTTTATCGCTGAAGCATTGGGTCAGAAAAAGAATGAAACAGCTAGAGACACTATTCATAGTTACTTCTTAAAAGATTTCTTTAAAGATCATGCGAAAATGTACAGTGTTACTGGTAGTGGAAGACGTCCGATTTATTGGAAGTTTACTTCTGGTAGAGAGAATGCATTTAACTGCTTTATCTATATGCATCGTTATGACAAAACAACGATTTCTCGTATCCGTACGGAGTATTTACACGATGTCCAACAACGATTAGAAACAAGAAAAATTGATTTGGATCAAATTTTAAATAGTGATGCAAGTACGACAGAATTGAATAGAGCAAGAAAAGAAATGAAAACTGTTGAAAAGCAGTTAGCAGAGTTAATCGCTTATGATGAAAAATTACGTCATATGGCGGATCAACAGATAGAAATTGACTTAGATGACGGATTTAAAGTCAATTATCCGAAATTTAAAGGGTTAGTTGAAAAAGTATAGGTTAACAAGGAAAGGTTAGTGTAGGGATGGATCTTAATCAAATCGAATCCACATTACAAAAGATGTTGGATAAACCGCTCGAAAATTATGAAAAGCGACGAATTATTTTTTGGGAGGATCAACAAGAGGAATTCAAAGATGATTGGGATTCTATCGAATTGAAGGATGTAAAATTACAAGAACTAACCAATGATAACCAATTCTATGTAAAACATCTATTAGAGGCCGAAGATTTAGATTCGAGTTATTTAATTTACTCGAATCTAGATTTACAGTCTGAAGACAATTGGTTACTTGATATGGTTCTTTATGCGCAAACGTTTAAAGCCAGTCGAATTGATTTAATCATGAATGAATTACAAATAGATAGTAATTTACGCCCAACGATGGAAAAATATGCAGTATTCTTTGACAACAAAGTCCGGTACCGAAAGTTTAAAAGTTATTCAGGAGTAATAGGGTCTGCATCTGCCATTGAACTTCGTATGATTAGTGTTTTATGTAATTTAGATATTCCAAGTTTTGAGAGAGCTTTAAGAACCATCTTGATCGAGTCCTTAGAAGATGATAATAAGTATCTAGAAGCTATCAGAAAGTTTTTTGATATCGATCGCTTCCGGGATTTGGTAAGCAGTCATTATGCCTATACTCGTGAAGAGAAGTCATTAAAGACCCTCTTCATGCATTTAATCATTTCTGCTTTAAGCTTCCAAATGGATGAAGAAGATTTAGCCTTGTTAGAAAACTTTATTGCTTTAAGTCATACAGGGGACTGCTATATTCTTATTGACCATTGGATGCAGAATCAAGTAGATGCGTCGAAATTCGAAGAGTATGCACGACAAATAGAGAAAGAAATTAATTTACAAGAAATAATTCAAGAACTATCGCTTGAGAAATATGAAAATGTAGATATTTTTCCAGTAATTGATCAAGAAATTATCCTTCATATAGCTAATGCTCTTTTAAAAGACTTAGAAGATTTTGATAAATACTTGATGATTATTGAAAATAGACGTTCGAAATATTACTTTAAAAAGTATGAGAATCTTTACGACATTCTGTATTATACAATTAAAAGTTTAAAGTTTAGAAAAGAGTTTGACCAAGGCTTACCTCAAGGAAAAGCAGAAGATATATTCAATGCGTATGAAAAATCTTATTACCGCATGGATAAAAACTATCGTAAATTTTACTTGGCTTATGATAAGAGCGACAAATATGAGTTTGTAAACAAGCTTCAAGAAAAAGTCGAATACCTCTATACGCACTGGTTTATTGGTGAATTGGGAGCAAACTGGTCTCAAGCGGTTCGGACAGATTTGGTTGAGGACTGGAAACTTACGGGTGTGAAAAAACAGCAAGGTTTCTACAGAGAGCATGTGTCATCTCGAGTTTCAAAAGGTGAACGTATTTTTGTGATTATCTCTGATGCGATGCGTTATGAAATTGCGACTGATTTAGTCGAGCGATTAAATACTGAAACAATAGGCTCTACTAGTATCGAACCTATGCTAGGGATTGTACCCTCTATTACAAAATTAGGTATGGCTTCTTTATTGCCGTATCGTACTTTAGATATTGATTCTTCAGGGAAAGTCATGGTAGATGAGGAGCCGATAGAAGGTTACGGTGCACGTAAGAAGTTCATAGAGAATAAAATAGAAAATAGTCTTGTTTATAAATATTCAGACTATGTGGCTTTAAGTAAGACTGAAAAATCGGAAACCTTTAAAGGTCTCAATTTAATTTATATTTATCATGATAAAATTGATGGTATAGGTGACAATGCAGCTACTGAAAATCGAGTATTTAATGAGGCAGATAGCTCTGTTTCTGAGTTATTTGATTTGATTAATTCAATTCGAAATGACTTGAGTGGGACAAATATATATGTCACTTCTGATCACGGTTTCTTGTATCAAAGAAGTCCTTTAGATGAAAGTGAGAAAATTGCGAAAGAGTTAGATAAACCTGTCGAATCTTCAAGACGATATGCATTATCCAATAAAGAACAAGAACTAAATGGTCAAATCCGTATAAATACCGGAACCGTTTTAAATAATGAGAATGACTTACAGTTATATATTCCGAATGGATCGATTCGCAATCGAATTCAAGGTCCAGGGGCGAATTTTGTACATGGTGGTGCGAGTCTACAAGAAGTTGTTATCCCTCTGATTACATTCAAAAATAGACGAACAACACAAAAAGGGGCAGAGACAGTCGAAAAAGTGAATGTAGAATTAACGAGTCGCACCCGCTCAATTACCAATAAACTATTTACACTTCAATTCTTCCAGAGTGAAAAAGTGAAGAACAAAAACATTGCAAGAACAGTAAATATTTATATGGAAGATGAGAATGGCAACATCATCTCAAATATTGAAACCATTATTGCGAATAAAATAAATGAAAATTCAGAAGAACGCATGTTTAGTAAACAGTTTGCCTTAGAAACTATGGAATTTGACCGTAAGAAAGATTACTTCTTGGTCATTAAAGATACGGAAACTAATCAATACACAGCTAAGATTCCATTCAAAATCAATTTAGGTATCGTCAATGATTTCTTTTAAGAATGAGGTGTAAGGTTGGAAAAAGCATCACTAGATTTAGATGATAAATTGAATGAACATTTTGCTGGTCGGGTCGTTAGAAAAGACCTGACCCAGCTTATTAAAGAAGGAGCGAATGTTCCAACATTTGTATTGGAGTATTTATTAGGGATGTTTGCGGCTACTGATGATGAAGATAGCATACAAGAAGGTGTGAATCGAGTAAAAAATATCCTTTCTGAAAACTATGTTCGTCCAGATGAAGCTGAAAAAATTAAATCGCGAATTAGAGAACAAGGACAATACACCGTAATTGATAAAATTACTGTCCGCCTTAATTCGAAAAAAGATGTTTATGAATCAGAGTTCTCAAATCTTGGTTTAAAAGGTGTTCCAATGACCTCTGCTTACGTAAAGCAATATGACAAACTTTTAGCTGGTGGAATTTGGTGCATGATTAAACTGGATTATTATTTTGATGAAGAAGTAAAAGATAATAATCCATTTATCATCTCAAATTTACAGCCCATTCAAATGCCGAATATGGATATGGCTGAAATATTTGAAGGACGCGATCAATTTACAAAAGAAGAGTGGATTGATGTTTTGATCCGATCGATTGGTATGGAGCCTACTCAGTTAGAAGAACGCGTAAAATGGCACCTTCTCTTGAGGTTAGTTCCTTTGATCGAAAACAACTACAATTTAGTTGAGTTGGGGCCTAGAGGGACGGGGAAATCACATGTGTACAAAGAATTATCACCCAACTCGATCTTAGTCTCTGGAGGACAAACAACTGTAGCGAATTTATTTTATAACATGTCGACAAGACAAGTAGGTTTAGTAGGCTTATGGGATACAGTTACTTTTGACGAAGTCGCAGGGATTAATTTTAAAGATAAAGATGGCGTTCAAATTATGAAAGATTATATGGCTTCTGGATCTTTTAGTCGTGGGAAAGAAGAAAAAGCTGCTTCTGCATCAATGGTCTTTGTAGGGAATATTAATCAGAGTGTCGATTCATTGGTTAAGACATCTCATTTATTTGCGCCATTTCCAGATGCAATGAGAAATGATGCAGCTTTCTTTGACCGCATTCATTATTACTTACCAGGATGGGAAATACCTAAATACCGTCCGACCTTCTTTACTGATCGCTTTGGATTTATTGCGGATTACCTAGCAGAATTTATGCGTGAGATGCGTAAGCGTTCATATGCTGATGCAATCGATCAGTATTTTTATTTAGGAAATAATTTAAATCAACGAGATACGATTGGTGTCCGAAAAACCGTGTCCGGCTTATTAAAATTAATTTATCCTCATGGTAAATTTACGAAGGAAGAAGTAGAAGAAGTTCTGGAGTACGCTTTAGAAGGTCGCCGAAGAGTCAAAGAGCAATTGAAAAAGATTGGGGGCATGGAATTCTATGATGTCATGTTCTCTTATATCGATAAGGAAACTACAGAAGAGCATTATACTTCTGTCCCTGAACAAGGTGGCGGCAAATTGATTCCAGAAGGTATGAATAAACCTGGTCATGTCTACGTAGCGGGAAGAGGGAGCTCTAGCATGATTGGAATCTATAAGCTTGAGAATCAAGTTGTGAGCGGTACAGGGAAGCATGAAAAATCTGGCGTAGGAAGTGATCGAGCTGCTAGAGAGAGTTTAGATACGGCTTTTCGGTATTTTACTGCCAATATTAAAAGTATTAGTAGTTCTATCAGTGTCAAAACAAAGGATTACTTGATGCATATTGAAGATATGCAAGGGATTGGTTTAACGGAAGAATTAGCTGTAGCAGAATTAATTGGTTTAAGCTCAGCTGCTTTGGATAGGCCAATTCAGGAAAGTTTAGTAGTGATAGGAAATATGACGATGGGCGGAACTATATCTAAAGTGCCAGAATTTGCGAATATTTTGCAAGTTTGTGTAGATGCAGGAGCCAAACGCGTCTTATTGCCATCATCTTCCGTTCAAGATTTACAAACAGTCCCATCCGATTTATTAGTTAAAATTCAACCGATTTTTTACTCAGATCCTATTGATGCAGTTTATAAAGCATTAGGTGTGAATTAGTAAAAGCAGTCCATTTAATTTATGGAGCATTTGCTGGTGTCAAAGCTGACAGTGGTGCGTTTATAATTATCTCATGCTTTTCAAAAGAAGCACTAGAATTAACAATATATTATTATATTCCAATATTTCTTCATTAATGAATTCCTCAGCAAGGACATAAACATCCCCACATACAAAAAAAGGGGCTGGGACATAAGTCCTGACTCTAAACGAAAAACTGCCTCAGGAGCTCAATTGCTCCTGAGGCAGTTTTTTTTATTTTTTAATAGGATATTAATTCAAAAAAATAAGACCCTCAGATACAATGTAGTTACCACAACCAAAAAGGAAAAGAGGGACCTTATGTACAAAAATTATAACATGAACCAAATCACACTGCCACTTGAAACTGAAATCCTGATTCCAGACAATGATATATCGAAAGCCGTTCACACGTTGGTCGATAGTATGCCTGAAGATGTATTCAATGGCTTCAGGCAATCCCAAGGTGCATCGTTACAATCGTCATATCACCCCAAAATGATGCTCAAAATTTTACTCTGTGCATACAGCCAATCCGCATTCTCCGGCCGTAAGATTGAAGCCTTACTGCAGGGCGGATGAAAGATGATCATATGCAGAACGATCAGTTGAAATCCGGGTATAACTTACAAATTGCGACGAATAATCAGTTTGTTCTAGGCTATGATATTTATTGGAATTCAACCGATACACGCACACTCGACCCGTTTCTCCATACGATGCAGCACACATTTCAGCATTTACCAGAATATATTGTGGCGGATGCGGGGTATGGCAGTGAATCCAACTATGAGTATGTGGCCGATAAATATGAACGTCAGGCATTGATTCCCTACAATACTTATTATAAAGAACAAAAGAAGCGTTATAAAATGGATGAGATGCATCCAAATCATTGGGAATATAACGAAATCGATGATTACTATGTCTGTCCGAACCGCCGCTGGTTGCCTTTAAAAAGTCACACGACTCGAACAGACAAGTATGGTTATCAGCGGGTGTTTAAAAATATATGAGTGCGAAGATTGTCATGATTGTCCGTTGATGGCGTTGTGTAAAACATCCGCACCGGATCAACCGGAACGTATTCAAAAAAATATGAACCTAGAGTATTTCAAAGCACAGATGAACCAGACGCTTTCAAGCCCGGAAGGTCGACAACGCTATGCGCAACGCAAAATCGATGTCGAAACGACTTTTGGAAACTTGATGGCGAATTTGGGGTTCACTCGGATGTCTGTCCGGGGGAATAATCCGGTTCGTAACGAATTGGGCATCGCTTTAATGGCGGTGAACCTCAGAGAACTCGTCCGGCAATCTGTACTGACTATACTCAAACCAGCAAAAAACGGCTTGGAAATCTTAAACTCAAGATTTCCAAGCCGTTTCTCTTATTTCTTCAGGGCTTTTGTCCCAGCCCCGTTTCATTTAAACAATAATATTATTCTTCGTCAGCCGCTTCGTCTTCAGCTTGTTCTGCGTCTTCTGTAGTGCCGCTTGGTTCTGTTGCCGCGTCTTCGTCAGCCGCCGGCTCGTCTTCTTCCGGTGCAGGGTCTTCGTTCTCGCTGCTGCTTTCAGGTTCAGCGAGTTCCGCGTCGTCCGGCAGTTCGCTGTCCGGTACATCGCCCTCGGTTTCTATTTCACCGTCTTCGTTATATTCCCAGCTCCATGTGCCGCCTGTACTGCCGCCGCTGTCATTACCATTGCTGCTATTATTACTGCCGTTATTATTACTATTATTGTTGTTGCTGCCGCCGTTGTTAAAGAAACCGCCGCCGCCGGCAACTCTAAATTCATTGCCGTTAATCTGTTCAACGCTGTCAGGCTGTTCAAAGTCCTGCCCGTTGAATGTACTGATATACTGCATGATATCTTTGAAGAACCACTGCGGTGTAATGTGTTCATCAGTACCGACAAATACTTTGTCTTCAGAGTAGCCTGCGGATGCATTATCGAATCCTGTCCATACGCTCATCGTATATTCAGGGGTATAGCCGACGATCCATGCGTCTTTTGCACTGTTGCTCGGCAGATTGTTTTCTTCCAGAATACTCGTATCAAGCGAAGTGGTTCCTGTTTTCGCTGCGATATTCAGACTGTTCATCTGAATGTAGTCGGCGCTTCCCTGATTTTCGAATGTATCTTTCAGCATATCTGTCAGCATGAAGGCTGTAGAGTCTTTCATAGCCTCGTGTGTTTCGTTGTCAAATTCAATTTTATCACCTTCTGCTGTAACGATGTAGCGGATGGACTGCGCTTCATTGAATTCACCATTGTTGCCGAGTGTCGCGTAAGCCTGGGCCATCTGCAGCGGACTGAAGCGTGATTCTCCGCCGCCGAGCACGTCGTTAAATGATACGGTATAATCTCCCTCATTTTTCGTTGAGTAGTCAAGGCCCGCTTCAGCTGCAAATTCTGCCGGTGCATTGTAGCCCGCTTCTTCCTGAACCGCTTCGAATGCTTTTACGGCCGGGACGTTAAAGCTCTGGCGCAGGGCATCCCGCATCGTCACATTGCCGTGTCCCTGATTATCGTAGTTGTAGACCGTGTTGTTCGGGCTGTCTTTTGGCGTGTACGACTGTTCATCCTGGATGGTCTGATTCGTTGCCCATTCCATGTGCTCAATTGCCGGACCATATGCCAGGAACGGTTTCATCGTGGAACCGACGTTGTGCTGGGTGAGTGCTAAGTTCTGGTCGACAACTTCCTGATAATCGCGGCCGCCTGAAATTGCTACAAGACCGCCGGTTGATGTGTCGAGAATCGTCGATGCGATATTAAAATCATCGCTCCGGAATTTATCGTTATAGTAGTAGTTTCTGTTATTCGTCATATTCTGTAGATATGACTGAACGTTTGAATCCATATTCGTATAAATCTGTATGCCGCTTGATAGTACTTCAGAAATGTCTCTATTGCGGAATTCATCATGTGACTGAAGCTCTGTTTTAATGTAATTAATATAAGATGCATATTCCGGATTTTCCTGTTCTGTCGAGAAGCGTTCCGCTTCATCGCGGGCCACAAGGTTTTCAGTAATATCGATATTCATTGCCTCATCGTACTCTTCCTGCGTAATCCTCTCGTGTTCCAGCATCATGTATAAGACCGTGTCTGTCCGGCTCTTCGCCGCTTCAGAATCCTCGTATAAGTTATACACGTTCGGCAGATTCGACAGACCTGCTAAGTAGGCACTTTCCGCGATATTTAAATCAGCGAGCTCTTTATCGAAATAATATAAGCTTGCTGTACGGATGCCGTAGATGCCGTCTGAGTAGTAAATCTTGTTCAGGTACATTTCGAGAATGTCATCCTTTGAATACTCCTGCTCGAGGCGGTAGGACAGATACGCTTCCTGGGCTTTACGTTCGATTGTCTGTTCTTCAGTCAGGAAGGCGCGTTTAACGACCTGCTGGGTAATCGTACTCGCCCCTTGAGAGGCAAAGCCGTCCGTAAAGTTGCTGATGACCGCACCGCCGAGACGGATAAAGTCAATCGCACCGTGATCGTAAAACCGGTTATCCTCTATTGCAAGCACCGCGTCCGACACATGTGCCGGCACATCTTCGATACTGACATATTCCCTTTTTTGACCCTGAAAGAGGGTGGTAACCAGTTCATCGTTCTGGTCATAAATTTCAGCGGGAACAGGATCCTTCAGCTTTTCATCGCTGAAAGCGGGCGCCTGTGATGCGTAATAGGCAAACAGCACCGCTCCGATAACAAGACCGATCAGTGCAAGCAGTGCAGCATATAAAAACACTTTTTTAATAATTGATGATTTGGATTTCGACTGCTTTTTCTGTTCGGATTTCGCACCGGACTGTTTACTCCTTTTAAAATTCGATTCCATATATATTCTCCCTATTCAAAATAAAATTCGTCAACTGCAGCTAAATAATCATAACGCGGATTGTATTTTAATGGTAGTAAAATACTCTCCTTCTTAATGTCTGTATAGGTGATAGACTTTCTTCCGTCACCTAAGAAATTATCCCAGTGTTTAACAAAATGTTCAAACGGATAAAGGTAGACTTCGTCGTGAACGGTAAACTTGAGAATGATAAAAACAAGGCCGCCCTGATTATGGCAGGCGCGCATATGCTCGACCTGATGGCCATGAATGTTAATAAAAGGAAAGCGTGTTTTGTTGCGTGTTTCCTTCGCTTCAAAATCGATATATCTTCCTTTATATATACCATTATAGTCACTCGTCGAGGGTACTTTAAAGTAAGCTTCCGTTATTTTAGCTTTTTTCCGTGACGGGTAATCCACGTCGACAATCTGTACCGGCGTCGGCTTTTTATGAATGATTGCCCGTTTCGTATCCAGATAAAACTGATTGGTCTTATCGAGATCTTTTTCCAGTGTCATGCCGCGCTGGCCGTAGTTAATTTCTTTATTCGCACGCGTTATATTGGATTTGTTTCTCTTGACTCCCTGAGGGTACTTCATTAAATTCGCACTCCAAACTATTATTATATATACTGTTTATTATATATTAATTAAAGTTTGATTAACATTTCATTATTATAGGTGGTGTGTCCAATTTGTCAAGAAATGCATCGTACAGCGATTACCGGGCCATGCTCGAAGAAATTGCGAGACGCTATGACAAGGCAAGAGCGGGTTACGAGTTTGATTTTAAAACTGAAATAGAACCCTT
Organism: Jeotgalicoccus halotolerans; assembly: GCF_003387165.1. Taxonomy (GTDB): domain Bacteria; phylum Bacillota; class Bacilli; order Staphylococcales; family Salinicoccaceae; genus Jeotgalicoccus; species Jeotgalicoccus halotolerans. The sequence goes on along the minus strand of NZ_QUMW01000009.1, from coordinate 377,734 downwards.
TTTAAATGAAAATAAAGAACTCGCAGACCAGCTGCTTCATATAGAAACCGATGAGCGGCTGACTGAACGGGTCAGAGAAATTATGAGCGACGAGCTGATGGAACTCTTAATGAGCTGCCACGTTTCCCGCTTCAGCTTAAAATTGTATCATGAAAAATTCAAATATATTAATATGTGGGTCAATCACGCCGGGAAAGAAGGATTGCTGTGAGAGTATTGATTACAGGCTACCGGCATTACGAGCTCGGCATCTTTAAAGACTCGCAGCCGGAAGTCAAAGTGCTGCGCGATTTTTTACGCGCCCGCATTATTAATCTCGCAGAAGAAGGCGCGGAGTGGTTTATCATCCAGGGCTATACGGGCATAGAAATGTATGCCGCCAATGAAATTATCGATCTGAAAGCGGACTACGATATTAAACTCGGTGTCTTAAAGCCGTTCCATAAGTTCGATGACCGCTACAATGAATCCGATAAAATTAATTTAAACAATATACTCGAGCATGCGGATTTTCATCAGTTTATCTTTGAGAGAGAGTACGGGGACCCGGGGATGTTTAAAGCGATTAATCAGTTTTTGACCGCTCACACAGATTACGGTCTGATTGTCTACGACAGCGAGACGGAAACAAATTTAAAATATATATACAGTGTTATGCTTGAATTAAGCGAGAAAAGTCATTATAATATTGAAAGAATACAATTTGATGATATTAATGACTTTATTAATGACAGATATGATAGTTAAGAGGTGTAAGTATGAGTGACTATACGCTAAAGCTGTCTGCAAAAGATATATTCGAGAAAGAATTCGAAAAATCACTAAGAGGTTTTAAACCGATAGAAGTAGATAGTTTTCTTGACGACGTTATCAGTGATTATCAGAAAATGGCAGACATGAACAACAATATTAAAAAACTTGAAGAAGAAAATGCAAGATTAAAAAAAGAAGTTGAAGACCTCCGCATCAGGGTGGCAACAAACACACGCACCCAAGGCGGCAATGGACAGAGTCAGCAGATTGATATTTTAAAACGTCTGTCGAGTCTCGAAAAGCAGGTTTTCGGCAGTACAGCAAAACAGTAAGACAGATTATATGCATGTATTTTAAGAACTTTAAAATAAACAGACGGTAACTCGGATAATCGCTATGCAGTATGCCTGCATAGAGGAAAGTCCATGCTCACACGGACCTGAGACGGCCGTAGTGTTCGTGCCAGACGAAACAATAAGTCTGGGCAATGATATTTTATATCTTGACGGCTGCGAAATATTCTAAGTGTGTAAACATACGGATAGAGTAGCTTTAAAAGTGCCACAGAAACGAGCTTCAGAAGAAATGATGAAGATGGAACGCGGTAAACCCCTCGAGTGAGCAATCCAAATTAGGTAGGAGCACTTTCCAACGGGAATTCAACTGGCGGAGAGATATTATTCATTTAATATAGACAGATGATTATCACCAATGTGCGAGTGTATACTAGTGCACGCCGGCAGCACAGCGGGACAGAACATGGCTTATAGAGAAACCGGACTAGACAAAAAGCTCTCCACTTATGAGGAGAGCTTTTTTTATGCCTATATTCATACTATAATGTAAACAAATCTAACTTTAGGAGCTTCTTAATATGAACTTTAAATTTATAGTCAATACACCGATGGGACTTGAACGCGTCGTCTCGGATGAAATCAAAGCGCTCGGCCTAGACACTACTTTAGAAAACGGCCGCGTCTATTTCGAAGGCGATGAACGCACCATCGTCGAAACCAATTTGAAACTCCGCACGGTCGACCGTATCAGAATTGTCCTCGGCGACTTTACTGTAAAAACGTTCGACGAGCTGTTTGAAGCGGTAAAAGCTTTGCCGCTGTCGGATATTCTCGGGCCGAATGCAGAATTCCCGGTGACAGGACGCTCCCATAAGTCGACCCTATACAGTGTACCCGATGTGCAGCGTATTACGAAAAAAGCCATTGTTGAACATTTAAAAGAAGCGTTCAGCATGACAGGCAAACTGCCTGAAGACGGCCCCCGTTATAAAATTGATATTAATATTTTAAAAGACAGAGCGGTGCTGACTGTAGATACGAGCGGAGACGCTTTACACAAACGCGGCTACAGACTCGCCCAGGGGGATGCGCCGATTAAAGAAACGCTCGCTGCCAGCATGCTGAAGCTTGCCAACTATACAGGGGACAATACGCTGTATGATCCGTTTACCGGTTCGGGCACTATAGCGCTTGAAGCGGCGATGATTGCCCGCAATATCGCTCCGGGTTCCAACCGCACCTTCGACAGCGAGTCATGGGATATTATCCCGGAAGAATTGTGGACGGAAGTCCGTACACAGTGCGAGCACGAAGCAGATTTCGACAAGGATGTTAAAATTTACGCGACAGACATTGAACCCGATATGATTAATATCGCGGTTAAAAACGCGGAAGAAGTCGGTCTGGAGGCAGATATTGAATTCAGCACACTCGATGTGCACGATCTTGACACGCTCGATAAAAACGCACAGCTTGTAGCCAACCCGCCATACGGCGAACGTATTGGAGAAGCGAAAGCCGTGGAGTCGATGTACGCGAAGGTCGGCGAACTGATGAAAGAAAATCCGTCGCTGAACGTTTATTTAATGACATCGAACAAAGAGTTCGAAGAAATCATCGGCAAAAAAGCAACAAAACGCAGAAAGCTGTTTAACGGCTACATTGAAACAACCTTCTACCAATATTGGGGAGTGAAAGAATAGTTGTCATCACAAGGGAAAAACAGACAGACACTTAATACGCTGTATAAACTAAAAAAAGAAATTCTGAAGTCGAATAACGATACACTCGTATCACAAATTGACCACGCGATTCAGAAGACCTATAACGACCAGCTGGTATTTTCATTTATCGGCCATTACTCTGCAGGGAAGTCGAGCCTGATTAATTATCTTTTAAATCAGGACATCCTGCCTTCATCACCGGTGCCGACGACAAGCAATACCGTCTCAGTACAGATCGGCAATAAGAGCGGAATCCAGGCCTTTATCAACCAGTATCAGTATGCCTCAGTCGATAACTACGAAGAATTAAAAGCGCTCAATACTAAAGATATGGATATCCAGGCGATTACGATGGACATTCAGTCGGATGACTATCAGCAGAATACAGTCTTCCAGGATACACCGGGTGTGGATTCCAATACGGACAGCCACGAGGAAGCGGCTAACAGATTTTTACTGAACAGCGATTTAATCTTCTTTACGGTAGAATACAACCACGTGGAGAGCGAGCACAATTTAACGCTGTTAAAAGAAATTGCCGGCCTCGGTATTCCGCTCGTTTTAATTATTAATCAGATCGATAAACACGACGACCAAGAGATTACGCTCGACACCTTCTTAAATCGCGTTAAGACGACGCTCACGAACTGGAATATTTATCCGGAGCATCTGTTTACAACGTCAATCTACGAGTCGCCATACAACCATATAGACGAATTAAAAGCTTTTATTAAAGAGATGGAAAAGAAACGTGCTGAACTTGAAGCGGCTTATGACACCCGTATTACAAAGAATATAGAAGATAAACAGCTCGAATATTTACGCGATGAGCTCGAGACGCTGACAGACGAACTGCAGCTTGATAATCCGCTGACGAAGGAACGGGCAGCAGAACGTATTGACTATTTAAACAAGGAAATCGAAAAAACGGAAATCGATCATCTCCGGAGCGACGAAAATGAATTAAGATCCCACGTGAAAGAGTCCGTTAAAAAACTCGTTAAAGACAGCTACTTATTCCCGCATCAGGTGAAAGACGCCATAACGGAATATTTAAAGGTTATGGCAGGGGAGAAGAAGGCAGGGGGCTTGTTCGGCAAAAAGAAAAAAGAACAGGCGCTGTTAGAAGACACTCTTGCTCAAGTAGATGAGGCGATTCAGCCGGTCATACATACTGAAATCAATGCGAACATTAACAGTTTCTTTCAGTCGCTCGGTTTAATCGGTGAACCGTTTAAATTTGAATGGAATCGTGCGCTCCTTGGCAACGAAAAGATTACTTCCCTGAACCAGACGTATATAAGCAATTACTTCGATAAGCTGAAGAGCAGTCTGACTCAGGAAGTTTCCGAGCGGAGCGTTTCGCATCTAGAGACGCTGACACCTGAAGAGACGGGAGAGGTAAAAGCGCAGACGACGCTCACGAGAGAGAAAGCTTTTTATATTAAAGCAAAAGATCTGCTCGAACTGATAGAGTCGCTCGATACACAAAATTACCGCCATTTCTACATTCATCTGGATGACGAGATCGATAAGCTGAATCTGCTGGAAGAGATTACTTTGGCGTACGATGAGGACAAGCAGACAGAAGCGGAAGAAAGTAGACATAACGAATTTACAGTTAACAATGAAGACCGCATGAATTTACAGGCCTTCCGCGAACTCAGAGATTTACTTGGAGACTCACCGCGCTATACGGACTATCAGCGCCTCTTAAACGATAAGCTTTCACGAATTGATAACGGTAAAGCCAATATCAGTGTCTTCGGCGGCTTCAGTGCCGGGAAAACTACTTTTATTAACGCCCTGCTCGGTGATAAGTACTTAGCGACGAGTCCAAATCCGACGACCGCAACGATCACCGAAATTAATAATGATGACACCAGTACAGTCGTGTATAAGAGTGAAGCGGATTTAACAGAAATGCTTCAGACACTGTCCGGGGAAGACCATAAGACAGCGGACGGTTACAAGAAATGGATTAATAAAAATATCTCAAAAGTTGATGAAACCTATAAACCGCTTCTGTCGGGAATTCTCGAGAATTACGACAAGTACAAAGAAGATTTAGGTCAGACGGTGAGTATCGATACGGATGTGCTTATAGAAAAAATAAGCAATGATAAAGATTCGACCTTTATCCATAAGGCGAATGTATCACTCGAAAATGAAATGACAGAAGCTTATACGCTGGTAGACTCGCCGGGGATTAACTCTATTAACGCCCGTCATACGTCAGAAACGAGAGATATTATTACAGAGAGCGATATGATTATATACGTTTCTTACTATAATCACGTCTTTTCGCGCTCGGATGAAACCTTCCTGCAGTATATCCAGTCGCTGAAAGGTAAAGACTTCCCGATTATTTTCATTATTAACGCGGTGGATTTAATGAAGTCTGAAGCGGATAAAGAAAAAGTACTCGACTATATGCAGAATGCTTTAAATACTATGCATATTAAACATGTCCTGTATCCTGTTTCCAGTAAACGGGCACTTGACGGGGGAGACGGTTATTTCAATACAGCACAGAAAGAGATTAAGGAAATTGCCGACCGGCAGTCTGGAAACGTCCAATACCAGACACTGAAGGAAACGCGCCAGCAGCTCTTGAATACACTGGAAAGCAATATACGCCAGTTTGAAGATAACGGGGAAGAGCGCAGTAAACTGCTCGACTTAAGACAGAATCTGTTAAGAGATATTGGGAGTATTAAAGCAGACAGTCTTAATGAAACCCTGAAGCAGGAAATTGATATTATCCTCACATATCTGACGAAGCGGCTTGAACTTCAGCTGTACGACCACTTAAAAGGTCTGCTGACAGTATCGCATATGAGCGACAGGCATTATCTAACAGACAACAGTTCTGTACTCGTACGGAATATCGAAGACTTCCTGACGCTAGAGACGAGTATTGCCTTTAACACAGTCTACCGGCAGGCGGATCAAAAAACGCTGCAGATGATTACGCAGTTTAACGAACGTCTTGCCTTATCAGGTACACCGGGTACCTTGTCTGTAACGAGTGCCAAAATAGAGGAGCCTTATGTTCGTGTTGATACGGACGTATTAAAACCTTTTGGCAAAATTCTTTATCAGCACAGAAATAAAACACAAGATTACCGAGAGTCCCTGCTGGAGCTTGCAGAAACACTTGTTCGTTCAGTGGATCAAAACGACTTAAGAGCTCAGATGGAAAAACTGGCAGAAGAATATACGGCACTGCTCGACAGACAGCTGTCAGCAGACCGAAGAGAGATAACCGCAGCGCTTAAAGAAGAGCCTGAAGAAATATCACGTACGGATTACGATAGAGACCGAGCTCTGCTTAAAGCAGTACAACACATCTCTATATAACCATGGAGGGAACTTTTTGACACAGCATACTTTAATAATAGACGGCATGGCCTTACTCTTTAGACACTTTTACGCGACGAGTTTCCGCAATCAGTTCATGTACAATAACAAGGAACTCCCGACGAATGGTGTTCAGGGCATGCTGAGGCATACCTTCAAACTGCTCGACCTGACTCAGCCGGATAATGTGATTATCGCCTGGGATATGGGGTCGAAGTCGGTGCGGAATGAATGGTACGAAGGATATAAAGCAAATCGGGTGGCACCGCCTGAAGAAATGGTGCCTCAATTTGATATGATCAAAGAAGTCATGCACGATATCGGATTTTACCAGGATGGCATTGCAGGCTATGAAGCGGATGATGTTATCGGCACAGTTGCACAGCACGTCGATAATCTGACAATTGTCAGCGGCGACCGCGACCTCCTGCAGCTGATTAACGAGACCAACCGGATCTGGCTGACGAAAAAAGGCTATACGGAATATCATTATTATGACTATGAAGCCTTTAAAGAACAATACGGAATTACACCGCAGCAGTTTATCGACGTCAAGGCGCTGATGGGGGATGCGAGTGATGGATATTCAGGTGTTCAGGGTATAGGTGAAAAGACCGCGCTTAAACTGATTCAGACTCATGGTTCGGTTGAGGCGCTTCTCGATAACCTCCATATGCTGACACCGAAAATGCAGGAGAAGATTACCGGTGATATGGAATCTCTCCGCATGTCGCAGCGTCTGGCCGAAATTATTACGGATGTGCCGATTAAACTCGACGGACTGATGGACGAGAGCGCGCTTAATTTCGATACCGCACATGTTAACAAAGTTTTGAAGGACCATGACCTTCGTCTCGCGGAGAAGTATTTATCAACTTTAAATTTAGGGTGATATGAATGGCGAAAGTATATATCGATGCGGCAGCGAGTTTTGAACCGAAATTTGCCTGCGGCGGGGTGATTATTAAAGATGCGGACCTCGATTTTCAGGAAACTGTCCTGCTCGGTGAAATGGATAACCATGAAGCGGAATGGGCGACACTTGAATTTGCCCTGAAAGCAGCAGAGGAATTGAAGCTGACATCGCTGATTGTCTATACGGACTCTAAAATTATCGTCGACACGTTTGATAAACAATATGTCAAAAATAAAAAATTTAAATCTTACTACGACAGAGTGCTTCCTTTAACAAACGTGCTCGATATGTTTATAATTACTCATACACCGAGAAAAAATAACCGCGGTGCGGATAAACTGGCTAAAGACCGGTTATACAAAGAACGCAAAAAATTCAATCTGAATTAGCTGTTTTGCAATTTTAAGTAATGAGGTATGATAATGAATACGAAAGTCCTTGATAAAATTAATCATCTTGAACGCACTTACTGCAGAGGATGTCTCTTGAAAGAAGTCAACAGAACCGAAGGTTCGAAATCAAGCGCGCATTCATTCTGCATTACGGAGTGTTCCGTCGGCATTGAAATGAAAATGCACGGCAATAAACTATAATACTGGAGGCGCGATTATGGAAATCGTAAGAATTGAACCGACACCAAGCCCGAATACTATGAAAATCACTGTCAATGAAACAAAAGAAGAAATGAAATCTTCAACTTATAAAGAAATCACAGAGGATACACCGCCATTTATTGCACGTGTGCTGGAACTTGAAGATGTCACAAGCGTCTTCCATGCATTGGACTTTATCTCTGTAGACAAAAGTGCCAAAGCTGACTGGGAAATACTGGTTCCGAAAATAGAGGCTACTTTTAATAATGAGGATGCTGGTGAAGTAAAAAAAGACTGACACCTGAGTCGAACTTTGGTGAAGTGAACACTCAGGTGCTCATGTTTAAAGGCATTCCTTATCAGGTCAAGTTAAATGACGGCGGGGAGCACCGGCGTGAACTGCCCGTGCGTTTTACTCAAGCTGTTGAAGAAGCAGCCCTCCCCGAAGATAATATTATTTTCGACCGCAAATGGGAAACTTTAAGCACCCGTTACGGTACACCGGATGAAGTATTTTCAGAGGTTATTGAAGAGCTTGAAGCACTTTATCCAGTGGCTGTATTGAGAGAGCTCGTCGAAGAAGCGAAAAACCGTGTGCAGCCGGCGCCGATGAAATACTTTAAAGTCTCGCTTGATGAATTTAAAAATACAGAAGACTGGAAAGAGCGGCTCTATATGCTCAATCACTTTGATACCCCGGATGAGAGCGATTATCCACTCCTCGAGTACGCGCTTTCTGATGAGAAAATGCAGGTCAGACGGATGAGTGTCAGCCTTCTTGCGATGATTGAAGTGCCGGAAACGCTCAAATTTTTAAAAATTGCGATGGCAGACCGGGCAATTCCGGTCAGAAGAACAGCGGCTGACGCATACAGCGATCTCGGTTTTAAAGAAGGCCTTTCCGATATGTATGAAGCACTCGGCGATAAAAGCCCGATTGTCCGCTGGCGTGCGGCAATGTTTATATACGAAACAGGTGACGAGGACAGTCTCGGAGTATTAAAAGCGCACCAGCATGATCCGCAATACGATGTAAGACTGCAAATTGAAATGGCGATTGCCCGTATTGAAGAGGGCGAAGATGCACTCGGCAGTGTATGGAAACAAATGCAGAACAGGGAGCGATAACATGGATGCATATCAGGCATATATGAGAGAAATTGCAGAACCTATGAGGCAGGAACTGACAAATTATAATTTTGAAGAGTTAACGACACCTGAAGGGGTGCATGATTTTATGAAGGCCGCCGGGGAAGATGATACGACTTTCGTCGTGATTAACAGCGTCTGCGGCTGTGCAGCAGGGCTCGCAAGACCCGCTGCAGTAACAGTCACGAATCAGAATCCGGTTAAACCCGACCGTCTCGCGACAGTCTTTGCCGGCCAGGAGCGTCCGGCAACAGCTGCTATGCGTGAATATATTACGGCTGAACCGTCAAGCCCTTCCTTCGCTTTATTTAAAGGAAAAGAACTCGTTTCATTTACAGGACGGGAAAACATTGAAAATAGAAGTATTGAAGATATTATGATGGATCTGAAAGCGGATTTTGACGAATATTGTGCAAAATAAAAAAAGGAAAGGGCGCACCCTTTCCTTTTTTTATAAGTCGCTGCCTACTCGTAGATACACATTGTAATCATGTAGCCTGCAAGTAAAGTCAAACCGATTGTGAATAAAATTTCCATTATGAACACTCCGATCACAATTATTTTTCTCGTCTCATTAATACTAATTATATAGAACTGCACAATAAAAGAAAAGGGTGATTTTAATGAATTCATTTGATAATGCCTATCACAAGCTGATGAACCAGGTCATGGAGTCGGGCACTGAAAAAACTGACCGGACCAATACAGGAACTAAATCTGTCTTCGGCCATCAGATGCGTTTTGATTTAAGTGAAGGTTTCCCGCTTCTCACGACTAAAAAGGTATCTTTTAAACTCGTGGCAACCGAGCTGATCTGGTTCCTCCGCGGCGATACGAATATTAAATATCTGCTCCAGTATAACAACAATATATGGAACGAATGGGCCTTTAAAAAGTATGTCGAGTCGGATGACTACACGGGACCGGATATGACGGATTTCGGTCACCGGGCGCTAGAGGACGAAGCATTTAACAAGCAGTATAAAGCTGAAATGAAAACTTTTAAAGAGAAAGTGCTGAACGATGATGATTTCAGCAAGAAGTACGGAACACTCGGTAATGTTTACGGCAAACAGTGGCGTCACTGGGCCGGTCCAAACGGTGAGGTCATTGATCAGATGAAGAATCTTATCGACGGCCTTAAAAATAAGCCCGATTCGAGACGTCATATCGTCAGCGCATGGAACCCGGCGGAAATTGAAACGATGGCGCTGCCGCCGTGTCATACGCTGTTCCAGTTTTATGTCGCAGACGGCAAATTAAGCCTGCAGCTCTATCAGCGGAGCGGGGATATCTTCCTCGGCATTCCGTTTAATATCGCAAGCTACAGTCTGCTTTTAGCCTTAGTCGCACGCGAATGTAATCTGGAAGCTGCCGAATTCGTGCACACGATAGGGGATGCGCATATTTACTCCAATCATTTCGAGGCGGTCAATACTCAGCTGTCCCGGACAAGCTACGCACCGCCAGAGCTTAAAATTAAGTCGGACAAGTCGATGTTCGAACTTGAATATGAAGACTTTGAAATTGAAGGCTACGAATCCCACCCGGCAATCAAAGCACCGATTGCAGTATAGGAGGAGACAGATGGTATCATTAATAGTTGCTCATGCAGACCAGAACGTCATCGGTTTTAAAGGCGATATGCCATGGAGCCTGCCCGCAGACTTAAAAAGATTAAAAAAACTGACCACAGGGAACACTATAGTTATGGGCCGTAAAACATTTGAAACACTTGGACGTCCGCTGCCGAACAGAAAAAATGTCGTGCTCACATCGAATAAGGATTTTTCAGCACAGGGCGCGGAGGTTATCCATTCAATTGATGAGATTAAAAACCTGCCGGGTAAAGTGTTTATTTTCGGCGGCAGTACGCTTTATGAACAGACCATGCATCTAATCGACGAGATGTATATTACAGTGATTGACAAAACTTTTGCCGGCGACACGTTTTTCCCTGACTACAGGATAAGCGAATGGACTGTGGAATCAGAAGAGGACGGTCCAGAAGACGAGAAAAACCGTTATCCGCACAAGTTCCTGCATCTGACAAGAGAGCTGTAATATGAAGAAGAATATATGGATGATTCTGTTCTTTGTCTTACTTGCGGTAAATATAGCGGTAATTATTATTGCCGTGTCTTTCTTCAATCAGTCTTACGAACAGACAAGCGGCGGGACGCCGCCGGAAGAACCCCAGGAGCTCGAGTTTATTTTAACGAATAGTACAGTTGAAACATTAATTAATGATAATATTCCATATGACGAATTTACTGTTAATATTAATACTGAAGGTATTACGGTTGATATTAAACAGAAAGTGCTCGGATTTTCCATCAATTCAAGTATTTCCGGCGAACCCGTCGTCAGCGGCAGTAATATTATTATTCACTTAACAGATTTGAATTTAGCAGGGCTGCCTCTCTCGGAAGATGCCCTGTATACAGCACTTAGGAAGCTCGTCGATTTACCTGACGGCATAGCGATGAGTGAAACAGAACGCGCACTTGTCATCGACATGTCGCTGTTTGAACAATATTTCGGTGTAGAACTTCAAGCCGATAAAATAGACTATGAGGACAATGCGTGGTATTTTTCAGTAAACAACACTTTCTAGGAGGAATTTATTTATGGCAACAGCAACTTTAGCAGGCGGATGTTTCTGGTGTTTAGTTAAACCGTTTGACCAGTGGGACGGCGTAAAAGAAATCGTCTCGGGTTATTCGAACGGTGATGAACCAAATCCGACTTATGAACAGGTTTCAACAGGAACGACAGGACACATCGAAGCTGTGCAGATTGAATTCGACGAAGACGTGATGAGTTACCGCGAACTGCTGGAAGTATTTTTCAAGACTTTCGACCCGACCGATACCGGCGGCCAGTTCGGCGACCGCGGACCGCAGTATATGCCGGCGATATTTTACCACGATGAAGCGCAGCATAATACAGCACTTGACGTAATTAAAGAACTTGATGAAGCAAATGTTTTCAATGCGCCAATTAACACACCGGTGCTGCCTTATAAAAACTTCTACAGAGCAGAAGATGAGCATCAGGACTTTTACAAGAAAAATGCAGGACACTATAATGCGTACTATAAAGGATCCGGACGTAAAGGATTCGTAGAAAATGTGTGGGGTGAAAAATAATGGCAAGAAAAGATATCAGTGAATTAACAGAACTTGAAAGAAACGTGATGAAAGAAAATGGCACGGAAGCACCATTTGAAAACGAGTACTGGAAACATTTCGAAGAGGGTATTTACGTCGATAAACTGAGCGGCAAGCCGCTGTTTACGTCAAAAGATAAATTCGATTCTTCATGCGGCTGGCCGAGCTTTGCCCAGTCCCTGTCTGAAGATGATGTATCCGAGCATGTCGATACGTCATTCGGCATGCGCCGTACAGAAGTCCGCAGCGAAACTTCGGACTCGCACCTCGGCCATGTTTTCCCTGACGGACCAGAGGAACTCGGCGGCTTAAGATACTGCATCAACTCTGCAGCGCTTGATTTTATCCCTAAACAGGACCTTGAAAAAGAAGGTTACGGGGAATACGTCAATCTCTTAAATTCAGAGGAGTAGTATGAAAGACCGTCCATATTATCAATATATGAAAACACAGCTCGGGGCAAAGACCGCTGTCGGGAAACTCGCAGATTATATTGCAGATGACATGTCCTTCCCGAAATACTCAAATAATTACGATGAAATCTCGGATTATCTTGAAAAGAACCCGTATCTTAATATATCATTAGATACGTTCGATGAAAGTTTTTCAGACTACAGAGAATGGCTACAATCATAGAGGAGATGAAAATATGAGTATTCATATTAATGCGAAACAGGGCGATATTGCCGACACTATTTTACTGCCGGGAGATCCGCTCCGTGCGAAGTACATCGCCGAGACATTTTTAGAGGATGTTGTGTGCTACAACGAAGTCCGTAATATGTTCGGCTACACAGGTACTTATAAAGGCAAGAGAATTTCAGTTCAGGGTACAGGAATGGGTGTACCGTCTATTTCAATTTACGTTCATGAACTGATGCGCGACTACGGCGTTAAAAACTTAATCCGCGTCGGTACTGCAGGCGCCTTAAAAGAAGAAGTTAAAGTACGTGACGTTGTTATCGCACAAAGTGCAACAACTGACTCTTATCAGAACGTTAAATTATTTGAAAACGTAAGCTATGCACCAACATCAGACTTCGAACTGCTCTTAGCAAGCTATAACGAAGCTCAAAAACGCGGTCTTGATGTGAAAGTCGGCAACGTCTACACAGCAGACTCGTTCTACGATTCTAAAACAGATACTAAGCAGCTTGCTGACTACGGTGTTCTCGCAGTTGAAATGGAATCTGCAGCTCTGTTTACTATCGCCCAGGAATACAAAGCGCGTGCGCTGGCTATTCTGACAATTTCTGACCACCTGATTACAGGCGAAGTAACAAGTGCCGAAGAAAGACAGACAACTTTCAATGATATGATTGAAGTTGCACTCGATGCAGCAGTGCCATTTATCGGAAAATAGAAGATTAATTTGAAGAACAGTGATTTCACTGTTCTTTTCTTTTCTTTAATCAAGTAAACTGATAATATATGAGTAATACATAGGTAGAAATTGGGTGCATATCTTGAGCGAAGAAAACAATGATAAGAACGTCCAGCATAAGCTGCGGTCCGTTCAAATGAATATATTCTGGTTTATCGTCATTATTTTAACGACGATAATTGCCAGTGTAGTAATTACAGCCGTCGCCATATCAAATAATCAGGAGCGTGCAGTCAACGTCGGAACGGATACAAGAACCGAGTTTGCAAAACTGTACAGCGTATACGATACGCTGACTGAAAATTATTATGAAGATGTCGATTCGGACGCTTTAATCGAATCATCCATCCGCGGCATGGTCGAAGGCCTGGAAGATCCGTACAGCGAATATATGAATATCGACGAAACTGATGAGTTCGAAGAAAGTATTACCGGAGACTTTGAAGGCATCGGTGCCGAAGTGATGCAGGAAGGCAGTAAAATTATTATTTCAAGTCCAATGAAGGGCTCTCCTGCAGAAGAGGCCGGTATTGAACCTGGCGACCAGATTCTTGCTGTTGACGGCGAATCGCTCGAAGGCATGACGACGACGGAAGCCGTCCAGCTGATCCGCGGCGAACGCGGCACTGATGTTGTGCTTACTATTCAGCGCGGCAGCGGCAGCCCGTCGGATATTACGATTACGAGAGATACGATTCATATCGACAGTGTGACGTATGAAGAAATCGAAGGTGTCGGTCATATTAGTGTCAACCGGTTCCAGCAGGGCACAACCGATGAATTCAGCGGATTTATTGACCAGGCGGCAGAGGACGATGTCGACGAGCTGATTGTCGACTTCCGCTACAACCCGGGCGGCCTTTTGAATGAAGCAATCACACTGATTAATCAGTTCATTGAACCGGATACTGCTGCACTGTACCTTGAAGATAACCAGGGCAATCAGCAGGAAATACTCACAGAAAATGAGAGAAATCCGAATGCTGAATCATTTGACGAAGTGTACATTTTAATTAACGAAGGCTCTGCAAGTGCTTCTGAAGTATTTACAGGCGCACTCGATGATCTAACAGATGTCACAATTGCGGGAACGACTTCCTTCGGTAAAGGTGTCGTCCAGCGCACGAGCGAGTTTAAAGACAACTCGATGCTGAAATATACGAATACCAAATGGCTGACTCCGGACAAGACCTGGGTGCAGGATAAAGGTATTACACCGGATATCGAACTGATTAACCCGGATTACTACCGCATCGAGCTCTTGACCGAAGACGAAGTCTTCGCAGAAGGCCAGACCAGTGAAAAAGTGCTGTCTATTAAAGTCGCACTCGATGAGCTCGGCTACGACATTACCAATTTTAATGATAAGTTTGATGCTGAACTGACTAAAGCCGTAATGGCATATCAGAACGATGAAAATTTCGAAGCTGACGGTATTGTGACCGGAGAAACAACAACGGGTATTCTGTCGGATATTCGCGACCAGATCAACGACAACGATGCACAGCTGAATTATTTAATCGATTATATTAACGGTGACATGTCAATTAAGGAAATTGAACAGGAGGCGCGCGATAATGCACCGCATATCCCGCCGGTCATTGAAGATGAACAGAATTTAAATGATGAAGAAGAATAAGACATCAAATTCCGTACAGTTCACGCCTGTACGGAATTTTTTGTTGTAGACATTTTGTAAATAGTTTAAAGTAAAGTCACTAAGTATTATGGAGGGCGCTTATGGTTTCAGAAAGTAAAAAAGTAATGCTGACAGGCGGCGGTACAGTCGGCCATGTGATGCTGAACAAACTTCTAATCCCTGAATTTCAAAAGCAAAATATTGAACCGCATTATATCGGTTCGAAAAAAGGCATAGAGAAAGATATCATTTCGGAGCTCGATATTCCTTACCATGAAATTTCGAGCGGCAAGCTGCGCCGGTATTTATCATTTGAAAATTTAAAAGATATTTTCAAAGTGCTGAAAGGTGTCACCGACGCTAAGAAAATTTTAAAACGTGAACAGCCGCTGTTTGTCTTTTCAAAAGGCGGCTTCGTGTCGGTCCCGGTTGTCCTGGCAGCAGCTGCAAAAGACGTGCCGGTTTATATCCACGAATCGGATTTAACACCGGGACTTGCCAACAGAATTGCGAGCAAGTTTGCAACAAAAGTATTCTGCACCTTTGAAGCGACGGCAGAACAGTTTACAGATGCAAAAGCCGAGTATCTCGGCCCGGTCATCCGGCCTGATCTGCAGGAAGGAAACAAGGATGAAGGCTATGCTTTAACCGGCTTTAATTCTGATAAACCTGTAGTTATTATTATGGGCGGTTCGCTCGGTGCGAAAAAAATCAATGATTTTGTCCATGAACATATTGATGTTCTCACAGAAAAGTATCAGCTTATCCATTTAACAGGGAAAGGCAATATGAACAAGAAGATCCAGAAGGCGGGCTACAAACAGTTCGAATTTGCCGGTGATGAACTGGCTGATCTGTTAGCCATCAGTGATATCGTGCTGTCACGCAGCGGCTCGAATGCAATATTTGAACTGCTCCTCGCGAAAAAACCGATGATTTTAATTCCGCTTGGTCTCGACCAGAGCCGCGGTGATCAGATTCAAAATGCAAAACACTTTAAAAAAGAGGGTTATGCGGAAGTTCTGAAGGAAGAAGACTTAAATCTTGAAAACTTACAGGAGAAACTGGAGTTTATCGAAGAGAACTACGGTGATATTACGTCTAAGATGACACAGTTCAAACACGGCTTTAATCCTGCCGAACTTGCAGATAAACTAATCGGGGAGGCGTCAGTGTGAGCCGGAGCAAGAAAATGTCCTTATTTTTAGTCTTCACTTTAATATTCGGCGTGATTGCCATCTTTCATGAATCAAGGCTCGGGCGCTGGATTGACCGTGAAGTCTATGAATTTATTTACGCATCTGAAAGTTTTATAACGACAGCGCTCATGCTCGGCTTTACCCAGCTCGGCGAAGTGCTGTCCATGATCGTAATGTCGCTTATTCTGATATCAATTCTAATGCTGTATAAACTGAAGGTGCACACGCTGTTTATTTTAATTTCGATGATTGCATCAAGTATTTTAATTCCCGTCTTAAAAAATTCATTCGACCGGGAACGTCCGTCGATGCTCCGTCTGATCGAAATTTCCGGCTTCAGTTTCCCGAGCGGACACGCAATGGGGTCAACGATATTCTTCGGCTCGCTCGGGGCGATAATTAAACATACAGATTTAAACAACAAGGCGCTCTTAATGACGGTGTGCGCGACCTTTATCCTGATGATTTCATCATCCCGCGTCTACCTCGGCGTCCACTATCCGACAGACGTTCTCGCAGGCGTTGTCATCGGTCTCGCAGTAGTGGTTGGAACGAGTGCACTGCTTCACAAGAAGTTCAAAAAGGCGGTTTTAATTTAGGTTAATTTATTTTGAAATATTTTCATTGCTTAATATTTTCCGAGGAATTATAATGAAATTACTTTGGGTATTATTAAGACGGCAGGTGATGATATGGCAATAAATTTATATGAAAACATTACGCTTGAAAACGACAGAATTCGACTCGTGCCCATGCAGCTGAGCCACGCCGCAGAACTTCAGTCTATTAATCACGACAGTATTTGGACCTATATGCTTTTTCAAGCCACAACTGAAGAAGCAATGAGCGAATGGATTCAAAGTGCCATTGAGCTCCGCAACCAGCTGAAATCGATACCGTTTGTTGTCGTCTTAAAAGCAACAGGCGAAGTCGTCGGTGCCACGCGCATTCAGCATATCGACTATGAACGTCAGAGCTGCGAAATAGGCGCCTCTTGGTTCGGCACCAAAGCCCAGCGTACTTTCATTAACTCAGACAGCAAATTCCTACTGCTTGAATACTGCTTCGAAGTGTTAAAGCTCATGCGCGTCCAAGTGCGCGCAGATGAAAGAAACGAGCGCAGCAACAAAGCAATTGAACGGATCGGCTTCACCAAAGAAGGCGTGATACGTAAAGAACGCTCGCTCTACGGTGTTCCGCGCAATTTAATAATCTATTCAATTATCGATGACGAATGGCCCGAAGTGAAAACGAATCTACTCATTAAACAGCAAAGCTATATGATGGACACACCAAATACAATTGTAAGCTAACCATATTTATTTAATTTGAGCCGGGGACCTTTGAGAAAGGGTGTCCGGTTTTTTGTGTTGTTTTGTATTACAGGTGTATGGTTTTGTATGAACGTTGTTGAATTGATAAAGTACTTGCAGCTACTTTATCGCTTTTTTATATTAATTTACTATGTTCATCTCACATAGGTATCCAAGCCCCTTTAAATTACCATGTCAATTCAACATGGGCATCCAAACCCCTTTAAATTACCATGTCAATCTCACATGCGCATCCACCTCACATCCAGTCCTCCCAATCAACCCCTTACCTCGCAAAATCCCCATCATAACCAGTAAAATCAGCAAATCATCCGCAAACCCCCGCATCCCGCACCTTTAATTTTTAATCCGGTATAATTTCATGATAATATGTAGACAAAGTAGGTGAGGCTTATGCCGAAAGTATTAGTTGTTGAAGACGAAACGAATTTAGCCCGTTTCATAGAGTTGGAGTTAGGCCACGAAGGTTACAGTGTAACGCTGGCAGCGGATGGTCAGGAAGGTTTTAATATGGCGAGTGAGAATGATTACGATGTCATTCTGCTGGATTTAATGCTGCCGAAACTGAATGGTCTCGAAGTGTGCAGACGGCTGCGCAAAACAAAGGATACGCCGATTATTATTATTACAGCGAAAGGTGATACATACGATAAAGTCGTCGGCCTCGATTACGGAGCAGATGATTATATCGTGAAGCCGTTTGAGATTGAGGAGCTGCTCGCGCGCCTCCGGGTGATTATGCGCCGCAACAAAACTGCGGAGACGAGTCACTCGACACTCGAACTGCACGGCATTTCTATCGACACGTCGGCCTATACTGTCGCGATTGACGGCACGCCGATTGAGCTTACAAAAACGGAGCACGAACTGCTCCATCTGCTCGTTAAAAATATGAGTATCGTTATGAAACGCGAACAGATTCTCGATATTATCTGGGGCTACGACAGCGAAGTGGAAACGAATGTTGTCGATGTGTACATCAGGTATCTCCGCAACAAATTAAAACCGTTCGGTAAGGATAAACTGATTGAAACTGTCCGCGGAGTCGGATATGTGATCAGACAATGAACCGCGTGAAATCTCTCAGAACGCAGTGGCTGAAACTGTCCATTTTAATTATTACTATTACTTATATACTGTTCAGCTCGCTCCTGATTTACGCGACGAGCGTCTATTTAAAAGACCAGGAGTACCGCGCAGTGTCGAGGAGTCTGACGGATGTCAGCTCGCTGTATGAGAACCAGCCTTTCAACTCGATTACTGAACGTGATATTTATACGAGTCTGTACGATAATCAGCAGATGGGTCTCTACACGCTCAGCGGCGAAGAGGTTTACCGTTGGCCGATCCGCACTCAGCTGAATATCGATACGGATTTTGAAGCGAACTTAAATCCTGTCATTGAACCAGCGAGTGTCGACGGCGATGATTATCTCGTCGGCACACGCATGCTGCAGTCGGATTACTGGTACGGTTACATCTCCGTTGTCCATCCGCTGAACGAGTACAATACGATTATCCGGATGATGTTGTTTATCGCAACGATTATCGGGTTTTTATCGATTACATTCACATCGATTATCAGTTATTTCTTCTCGATTCAGATGGTCAAGCCGATTGGCAGATTTACCGGCCAGCTGAAGAAAATTGAAAATCAGGGCTTCGCCGAAAGGCTCGATTTAAAAACGAACATTATTGAAACCGATTATATGATTGAATCGTTTAATAATATGATGGAGGCGCTCGAGGAGTCCTATAATCAGCAGAAGCAGTTCGTTGAAGATGCGTCCCACGAGCTCAGAACGCCGCTCCAGATTATTCAGGGGCATCTGCAGCTGATTAACCGGTGGGGCAGGAACAGCCCTGAAGTGCTGGACGAGTCTCTCGGTATTTCAATCGAAGAGCTGAAGCGCATCAACAAGCTTGTCGAGGAACTCCTCCTGCTTACTAAAAATGAAGGGGCGGATTATCTTCAGACTGAAAGCATTAATTTAAACGATGAGATAATGAGCCGTATTGAAAGTCTCGATAAAGTTCATCCGGATTATACTTTTGAAGCGAAACTGGATAAAAGCAAGCTGATGTATCCGATTAATAATTATCATTTTGAACAGATGCTGATTATCTTCCTCGATAACGCGATTAAATTCGATACGGAGCATAAGCACATTACTGTATCGTCGGAACGTCTTAAAGACGGCGGCATCGAAATTGCGATTACGGATTCCGGAATCGGTATCCCGGCAGAGGAGATCGATCAGGTATTCAACAGATTCTACCGGGTGGACAAATCAAGAAGCCGCGATCAGGGCGGAAACGGACTCGGTTTATCGATAGCTAAAAAAATCGTCGAATTATACCGCGGAAATGTATGGATATCTAGCGAAGAAGGAAAGTCAACGACAGTTCATATCAAATTTCCAAAACTGAAAAACTAATTTATAAAAGATTAGTGACAATCGACAATTGCGCTTTCAAGAAGCAGTGTTAAATGGTAAAATTTGATATGTAAAGAGTATTTAAAAATTATAAAGAGGTGGCAGTACAATGCAACAAAATGAAGTTGAGAATGCTCCTGTAAGGTTTGGAACAAATCTAGGCATGATTCTTGAGTATTTTGACATGTACAAAGAAGACCCGGATTCAGTGTCAGAAGAGATGCAGTTATTATTCGACAGCATTTCTTCTAACGAAGGAAGCAATACTCGTCATTCAGATAAGGCTCTTACTCCGGCCGGACAGGATAAAATCAAAGGTATCTTGCAATGGTTAAATGACATCAGGCAGTATGGTCATTTAAAAGCGGATGTCTATCCGGTATATTCACCGGAAATTGACAACGCACCTGACTTTGATTTTAACGCCTACGGTTTTTCAGATGCTGATCTTGAAAACCTGCCGGCAGGTATCGTTTCTGAAGCGATTGCCGATAAATTCGGCAACGCCCTTGAAGCAGCACGTTACCTGGAAAAAATCTACACTTCACCGTTATCATATGAATACACCCATATTAATAACACTGAAGAAAGAAATTGGCTGCAGAACACCATCGAAGGACTCGGAGAAGTTGAACTCTCCAGCGATAAGAAAGTTTATCTTTTTAAAGAATTAGTTAAGACCGAAGGTTTTGAAAAGTATCTTCACAAAAACTTTGTCGGTGCCAAACGCTTTTCAATCGAAGGGGTGGACTCGCTTGTGCCGATGCTCGACCACCTGCTCGGACGTATGGCAGAGGAAAACATTCCGCATCTGCAGATTGGTATGGCTCACCGCGGACGCTTAAATGTGCTGACGCATACGCTTCAAAAACCGTACGCTATGATGCTGAGTGAATTCATGTCGACAGACCCGATGAAATTCCTGCCGGAAGATGGTTCTCTCGTGCTTACCAACGGCTGGATGGGTGACGTAAAGTATCACCTCGGCGGCGTTAAGACGAGAACAGACAAAGGTATCGAACAGACAGTGACACTTGCCAACAACCCGTCACACCTTGAAATTGTCGGACCTGTCGTTCAGGGACGAACGCGTGCTCAGCAGGAACAAACTGACCAGGCGGGCAAAGCAGTTCACGATGTAGATAATTCACTTGGTGTAATTATTCATGGTGACGCTGCCTTCCCGGGACAGGGCGTAAATCCGGAATCGATGAACTTATCGAATCTTGAAGGCTACTCAGTCGGCGGTGCTATGCATATTATTACTAATAACCGCATCGGTTTTACGACAGAGGAGTGGGATGCACGTTCAACACTGTATGCATCTGATATTGCCAAAGGTTTCGATATGCCTGTTTTCCACGTCAATGCTGACCGTCCTGAATATGTACTCCGCGTTATCGATATTGCGATTCAGTACCGTCAGAAGTTCAAAAAAGATTTAGTCATTGATCTTATCGGCTATCGCCGCTACGGCCACAACGAAATGGATGAGCCGATGACGACTAACCCGAATCTTTACAACGAAGTTCATGAATATCCTTCAATCGATAACCTTTACGGTGATAAACTTGTCGAAGAAGGTGTTATTACACAGGAAGAAAAAGACAGTATTATGCAGGCAATTCAGGATGAATTAAGAGCCGAACATGATAAGATTGATAAAAAGGATACTGTTGTCACTGAAGATATTCAGACGCCAAAAGAAATTATCGAAGGCCAGGCTAATGAAACAGAAGAAGATATTACACGCGACCGTCTTCAAAAAATAAACGATGAACTGCTCGAATATCCAGAAGGATTCGCACCGCTTAAAAAATTAAACAACGTATTATCCAGACGTAAAAAGCCATTTGAAGATGACACAGCTCTCGTCGACTGGGCACACGCGGAAGCTCTTGCTTTTGCAACGATCAACCAGGACGGCACACCGATTCGTTTCACAGGTGAAGATGCTGAGCGCGGAACATTCGCACACCGCCATGCTGTACTTCACGACCCTGAAACAGGTAAGAAACACACGCCGCTCCATAACATCAGCGATGCGAAGGCGTCCTTTGAGCTGTACAACTCGCCGTTAACTGAAATGGCTGTTGTTGCTTACGAGTACGGCTACAACGTTGAAAACAACAGCGCGCTGACTATCTGGGAAGCACAGTACGGAGACTTCGCCAACATGGCTCAGCCGATTTTTGATGTGTTCGTATCATCTGCACATTCCAAATGGGGCGAAAGAACTGCTTTAACGCTGCTTCTGCCGCACGCACAGGAAGGTCAGGGACCGGAGCACTCATCTGCACGTCTGGAAAGATATTTACAGCTTTGTGCTGAAAACAACATGACAGTTGTAAACTTATCGAGCAGTGCCAACTACTTCCATCTCTTAAGACGTCAGGCGAAGTATTTAAATACTGAAAAAATGCGTCCTTTAGTCGTTATGTCACCGAAAAGTCTGCTGCGTAACACTACAGCAAGCCAGCCGGTCAGCGAATTTGTTCAGGGCCGTTTCCACGAAGTCATCGTACCTGAATACAAGAAATCAAAAGTGAAAACAGCAGTCATTGCCAGCGGAAAAGTCGCTGTTGATCTGCTTGAAGCACAAGCTAAAGCTGAAACACCAAACGACGAAGTAATAATCATCAGACTGGAACAGCTGTACCCGTTCCCGGCTGAATCAATTAAAGAAGTATTAGATGATATTACAAATCTGAAAGAAGTACGCTTCGTTCAGGAAGAACCGCAAAACCAGGGTTCATATCATTTTGCATTGCCTTACCTGCTCGATATCGTTCCTAAGAAAGCAGAACTGAACTATATCGGCAGAAAACCGAGCGCTTCAACTTCGGAAGGCAACGGCGGATCATACAAACTGGTACAGCAAAGTATTATTGAGAAAGCTTTAAAATAATAGGAGGTAAATTATAATATGGCTGAAATTATCGTGCCTGAATTAGCAGAATCAATCACGGAAGGTACAATATCTACTTGGTTTAAACAAGTAGGGGACTCAGTGGAAAAGGGAGAAAACGTACTCGAACTTGAAACTGATAAAGTAAACGTTGAAATCGTCAGCGAAGAAGCAGGCGTGATTTCAGAGCTTAAAGCCGAAGAAGGCGACACTGTTGAAGTTGGACAGGTTATCGCTGTTCTAGGTGAAGGCGGAGGCGCACCAGCTGCTGATAAAAAAGAAGAAGCTTCGGATGCCAAAGCAGAGAGCGCAGAATCAGCAAAACCGGCAGAAAAAGAAGCGCCTGCACAAGAAGATGAAAACGACGAAATTGTCGTTGCGACACCTTCAGCAAGAAAACTTGCCCGCGAAAAAGGCATTAAAATCTCGGATATCAATCCTACTGATCCTCGCGGTCTAGTACGCAGCCAGGACGTTGAAAACCACGGCAATGCACCTGCACCTAAAGCTGAAAGCAAACAGGAAGAGCCAAAGAAAGCAGCACCTAAAGCTGATGCGGCACCTGAAAAACCGGTCAGACGTGAAAAAATGTCACGACGCAGACAAACTATTGCCAAACGTCTTCTTGATGTGTCGCAAAATACTGCTATGCTGACAACGTTTAATGAGATTGATATGACGAATGTCATGGAACTTAGAAAACGTAAAAAAGAAAGCTTCCAGGAGCGTAACGATGGTACCAGACTTGGATTTATGTCATTCTTTACCAAAGCTGCTACAGCTGCACTCCGTAAATACCCGGCAGTGAACGCGGAAATCGATGGTACGGACTTGATCTACAAAGAGTTCTTCGATGTATCGATTGCAGTATCTACCGATGAAGGTTTAGTTGTACCGGTTGTCCGCGACACGGACCGCAAAACATTTGCTGAAATTGAAAATGATATTGCTGAACTTGCTAAAAAAGCAAAAGATAAAAAGTTATCTATTGACGATATGACGGGCGGGTCATTTACAATTACTAACGGTGGAGTTTTCGGCTCACTTATGTCTACACCAATCATCAACGGTACGCAGGCGGCAATTCTCGGCATGCACACCATTCAAAAACGTCCTGTAGCAGTAGGTGACGATATTGAAATCCGTCCGATGATGTATATTGCCCTGAGCTATGATCACAGGATTATCGACGGCGCTGAGTCAGTCGGCTTCCTTAAGACGATTAAAGAATTAATTGAAAACCCTGAAGATTTATTATTAGAAGGTTAAAATATAACAATTTAATAAGAAAAGGTATCTTCGCGATACCTTTTCTTTTTTTACTTAGGAGGAAAAATTATGCTTCAAAATGAATGGGAAAACAATAATATCAGAACAGTGACGGTAAAACATGTGGATGCTGAGAAATATAAAGTATCTGACATGCTTACAGTCGGCAAAGAATATACAGTAGTTAATGAAACTGAAGAGTACATTTTCGTCAAAGATAATTCAGGAAAAGTAGGCGGCTACTACAAAACGTATTTTTCATAGTTTAAAAGTCAGATAATTTAAAATACTTGTAGATTTTTCTGCTGGAGTAAGGTAGAATTGTTGCATATTAATTATAATAGAAGAGGCGATGCCCATGAGTACAAAACAAGTCATTATGGTAGGGTTTACTTTATTTGCCATGTTCTTCGGAGCTGGTAACCTAATTTTCCCGCCTGCACTCGGATTTTCAAGCGGGGAATACTTCTGGACCGCAATAATTGCATTTGTCCTGACAGGAGTAGGACTTCCTTTAATCGGAGTTATCGTAGGTTCAATTTCAAAAGACGGATATAAAGAATCACTTAAGAATATCCATCCTGCATTCGCAGTCACTTTCCTGGTTGCAATCTATTTAACAATCGGGCCGTTCTTTGCAATACCGAGAACAGCAACAACTGCTTATGAAATGTCAATCGTACCGTTCTTAAGTGAAAATACAGGTATGTGGCTGTTAATTTTCTCTTTAGTTTACTTTATCGTAGTCTTATTATTAAGTCTTAAACCCGGCACACTGGTTAACAGTATCGGGCAAGTATTAACGCCGCTGCTATTAATTGGAATCGTACTGTTAATTGCCGTTGCAGGATATACATATTTCAATAATCCAATTAACCCGGCTGTTGAAACATTTGAAGGTTCTTCAGCATTTACAACCGGCTTTACTAAGGGTTACTTAACTATGGATGCCATCGCAGCGATTGCGTTCAGCGTCCTTGTGCTTAACTCAATCCGTCAGCTTGGTGTAACCAACCGTAAAGATTTACTTATCGGAACCATTAAATCAGCACTGCTTGCTGCCGTACTTTTAGCTGCCATTTATATTTCACTCGGATGGCTTGCAAACAGAGTTGATCTTGGCGGTGCCGTTGTCGATGACCAAAACCTTGGAACCTTCCTGCTGACCTTTATGAGTGATGAAGTGTTCGGTATCTTTGGACCGATACTGCTCGGTTTAATTGTATTATTTGCCTGTATCACTACAGGAACAGGACTTATCGTATCTGTTTCGGAATACTTTAACAGTATTTTACCGAAAGTGCCTTATAAAGTATGGGTTATCCTGTTTGTACTCATCTCATTCGGTCTGGCTAACCAGGGTCTGAATCAGGTTATTGCTACAAGTGTACCGATATTGTCTATTATTTATCCGGTCGCAATGACTACTGTCTTACTCTTAATACTGACTTATTTCTTACCGTCACCGAGACTCAGTCTGCAAATTCCGGTATTCTTAGTGTCTATATTATCTGTGATCGCAGTAGTACACAGAAACGGCTGGTTTGAAATGAGCTGGATCGAGTCACTGCCGCTGTTCTCAAGCAGTTTTGAGTGGATACCATTTATGATTGTCGGCTACATTCTAGGCTATTTAATCGGCATGAAGAAACCAAAAGTGGAATACTCATAAGAATAAAAAAATCACTTCTCCGTATGGGAGAAGTGATTTTTTGTCTATATCATTAGTATCTGTGTTTATCTTTAATCTGAAGGAGACGTTCTTTCAGTTCTTTTTCCATCGTTACCAGTTCAGCCTCTGCAGATTTACGTTTATCGGTACCTTCAGACTGGATTCTGAGTGTTTCTTCAATGGTTGTAACCAGATTTTCCTGAGTGGTTTTCAGCGTTTCAATATCGACGATGCCGCGTTCATTTTCAGCTGCAGTTCTCAATGAGTTCTGTTTCAGCATCTCACTGTTTTTAGTGAGCAGGTCATTCGTCGTATTTGTTACTTCACGCTGGGCTTTCGATGCCGATTCCTGACGGAGCAGGGTAAGGGCAATAGCCATCTGGTTTTTCCATAACGGAATACTCGTGAGAATCGAGCTCTGGATTTTTTCAGCGAGTGTCTGGTTGATATTTTGAATCATCCGGATTTGCGGTGCCGACTGCAGTGTAATCTGTCTCGACAGTTTTAAATCGTGCACGCGCTTCTCTAAACGGTTGATATACTGCATCATATCGTTGACATCCTGTACATCCATCTGATTGCCGGAAGCATCTGCTTCAGCTTTTAAGCGCGGCAGTGTTTCCTGCTCCAGTTCTTCTTTTTTAAGCTCTGCTGCTGCGATATATATATTAATCGCATCGAAATAGTCCTTATTCTGATTGTACAGCCCATCAAGCATATTCACGTCTTTAATCAATACTTCCTTCGCATGCTCAAGCTGAATTGAAATACGGTCGACCTGTGACGCAATACTCTGATGTTTCGAGATCATTTCATTTACGGAACGTTTTACACGCCCGAACATACGCTTGAAAATATTACTTTTCTCATTCGTCAGTTCTTCCGGATCAATCTCTTTTAATTTTTTCATCAGTTCTTCAAGAGTTTCACCGATAGGGCCGACATCTTTCGACTGCACTTCGCTCAGCATCTGATGAGAGAACTTAGACATTGCCTGCTGTGCACTCGCTCCGTAAGTAATCAGTGCATCGTTATTCAGCGGTTCAATTTTATCTTTAATTTCATGGATAGATTTAAGATCTGATTCACTGAATTGATCTTTAAACGTCGTCAGCACTTCGCTGTCTTTCGGTTTTGCTGCCGCAGCTTCTTCCGGCTGCAGTATTAAACTGTCGTTACTGTCATCAGCTTCTTTAAACGGATCCATTAAAAGTTCGTCCTTAAGATTTCTTTCTTCAGCCATTTCCTTCACCCCGGTGTACTTTTTCTGTTTCTTTTTCAGTGTGTCGTTTTTGCTTCAAATTCACTTTTTCTTTGCCGAGCTTATTATCAAGTGCTGCCTGGCGTTTTTTGGCGCGGGCGGAGTTCATCTTAATTAAATCGCGTTCAACATTTAAATCCTGGTAGCTCCGCTGGTTCATGTGCGAGAGGTTCGACTGCAGCGTACGCTTCAATTCTAACATTGATAAACGCGTCTCGTGCAGCTGAATACGTTCATCTTTTGATTTCCCCGGCATCTTATACAGATAAAGGTATTTTTCAATCGTATTGACCGCAGTTTCCAGATTAGAATGGAAAAACTGCTGTACGCTGTAAAACTGCCTAGGGTCTTCCTCTACAGATGAAATAATCGTTTTAACGATCCGGTTAATCTCGAATATCATCTTCGCGTCTTTTATCGACCTGATATTCATATAGCTGGAACGCAAACGATTCGTATGCTCTTTCGCCTGAGCGAGCTGTTCTTTTATATATTTGTACTCACTGTTTGTGAGTTTCAATTTCTCTAAATGCTTATGATGTGAAATACGCTGGGCGGGCAGGTATGATGCACCAAAACCGCCGATGCCGACGATGACGTCTAAAAACATATGAATATCGAATATATTAGACGACAGTACCCAAGCGAGGAGGCCGGCCGGTACAGCAATCACAGAAGCAATGAAATGTGAATAATTACTCTTCATTGTTCAAAACCCCTTAGTATAGATGTGCCTATTTAGTACAATTATAAAGCGTTATGCTTGATAATGCTAATTATACGCGTTTATAATAATGAATAATATCGGCCAGGGAATGGAGTTTTAAACATGTATGAAGTCGTAATCGTTAAAGCGGATTATGAGGGCTGGTGGCTCTTCGACGGTTGGCAGGACAACATTATTAACAGGCATCAGTTTAATGACACTGCTCAGATGCTGTCAGGCTACAAGTCAATTCTTGAACAGATGAAAAATGATTACAGCAGCTATATTCAGGGTAAATATGATTTATGCGCATTTTTTAACGCATGTGAAATCGAATTTTGCGAAGAGTGTGATGAAGACGTGCAAATATTCTACACGCCGATAATGACAAAAAATAATGAATTTTATAATAATTTGTAAAAACGTCACACAATTGTTAGAAACACATTTGCAATATAATGAAGTATGTTGTATAATATGAATCATCAGTAAGTTCTTCTTATTGATAATTTACGTCTTTTGGAGGATTTTATTAATGAAACAAGGTACAGTGAAATGGTTTAACGCAGAAAAAGGATTCGGCTTCATCGAAATTGAAGGAGAAAACGACGTATTCGTACACTTCTCAGCAATCAACCAAGAAGGCTACAAGTCTCTTGAAGAAGGTCAAGCAGTTGAATTTGAAGTAGTTGAAGGCGACCGCGGTCCACAAGCTGCAAACGTTGCTAAACTATAATTATAAATTGATTCATTTGAATAATTTGTAACTTCTAAACAAGCACCCGGATTTTATCCGGGTGCTTGTTTTTTTGAGCGGGGATTGCATTGTAACAAATATGTTTAACCTTTTATTATCTCTTAAATGTAAAATTAAGAAAATACTTTTTATGGAAATATATTTTACATCTGCATACATATAATTCCATTAGTAATGAAACTTGTGTAAATTGTAAACCAGTTTTGCTATTTTTGTTTTTAAGTAACTTTTTTAAAAGGAAACTGTACTTTTCACCTATATAGAGGGTAGAAGGGTTTTTATTTTAAAAGGGGGTCTTATATTGTTTATCAATGAAAGAACAAAACCGCATGAGTTAATTTATTACGAAGCACTGTCTGCTAGGACTTCGCTGATGAAACAAGAGTCAGCAAAGTTCGGGAATGTGAAGAAAGGTTATGAAGGCGAAATGCTGTACGATCAGATTTTTGACAGTATCGGTCATGGCAACGTATTGATTTATCGGGATCTTTTTCTCAGCATTGACGGCTCAGTTACACAGTACGATACTTTGATAATTAGTGATAGTGGTATTATTTCGAATGAAATCAAAAATTTTTCCGGCAGTATCACGGTTCGTGACGGCAGCTGGTATAGAGGGAATTTCTCAATTCCGAATGACGCTTTCAGTCAGCTGAACCGTGCAGTCGGAAAATTAATGGAACTTAGGAATGCATCTCGGAGTGATTTTAAGGTGTCCTGGAAGCTCATTTTTCCTAATGACAATTTCACTTTTCATTCTGATGACCAATCGAATTGGAGTAAAATTACACTTCGCTCCGGTCTGCGCAACTATTTCCGCCAGTTTAATCAATCAGGAATTGCGGCTGGGAATAAAGCGCAATATATTTCACGGCTAATCAGCAGCAGTATAGTTGAAAATCCTTACTTTAAACCAGAGGTCGATAAAACCCGCCTGAAATTCGGCTTGTATTGCGGCTGGTGCGGAAGTTTTAACCTCAGTAAAAAGAGATTTCATTTGAACTGTAACAAATGCGGCAGCACCGAATGCAATGAAACCCATCTGCTTCGCGCTATGAGCGATTATAAATTTTTATTTTATAATCAGCCGATGACAAGAAATTCACTATTGAAGTTTATCGATTATGAAATACCTCAATACACAGTTTCGAGATTCGTGAATAAGTATTGTTTCCAACACAAAAGGGGAAATACGAGTCACTATACATTTAAATATTATGATTTTAATGATGCGATTAATAAATCAGATGTATATAAACGATATAGGGACAGCAGACCCTAGAATATTGGAAGGGGTTCACAACGGCGTAATGGTGTTGTTATCCGGAGGCGTTTGATTCACAACGGCGAAATGGCGTTGTGATCCGGTGGTGTTTGATTCACAACGGCGAAATGGCGTTGTGATCCGGTGGTGTTTGATTCACAACGGCGAAATGGTGTTGTGATCCGGAGGCGTTTGATTCACAACGGCAGCATCATCAGAGAAGAATCAGAGTAAATATCAGCCTTCGAACAGATAAAAAGACATTATGAATAATAAAAAGCTCTTCTGAAATTCACTTTTCAGAAGAGCTTACTTTATCTCACATCATTTTCAATCAGCTGGTCGAGTGTCTGCCGTCTGATGACTTCGCGCACGCCGGATTCACCGACGAATACGACCGCAGGTTTTCTCATCTGGTTGTAGTTTGATGCCATGGAGTAGTGGTAAGCGCCGGTCGTTCTCACCGCGAGCAGATCGCCGCGTTTCAAATCATCCGGAAGCATTTTATTTTTGCCGATGATATCTCCGGATTCACATAATTTCCCAACCACGTGCGATGACACACTGGTGTCCAAAACGCTCTCAGTCACAGGGACAACTTCATATTCGGCACCATACAGTGGTGTCCGGATATGATCGCTCATGCCGCCATCTACAGAAACGTACTTGGCAACGCCCGGGATATTTTTAATAGTCCCGACCTCGTAGACAGTAATTGCTGCTTCGGCGGCAATCGAGCGGCCGGGTTCAATCATGACGTGAGGAAGTTTGCGTCCTGATGCTGCTGTAACTTCTTTTAAGTGATTAAGAATCGCATCGAATCCTTCTTCGATCGGGAAGCGCACATCGCCTTCAGTATATTTCACACCGTAGCCGCCGCCCATATTTAAAATCTCCAGATCAATTTGGTGTTCATCGAGCCAGCTGTAGACATTCGTTACAGCATTGATAAACGGCGTGCTGTCATCGAGCTGGGATCCCAAATGATAGTGGATGCCTTTAAAGTTTAAAGACCTGCTCTTTTGAATTTTATCGATGGCCGTCTTCGCCGCCCCGTTCGTGAGAGACAGTCCAAATTTGCTGTCTTCCTGTCCCGTCGAAATATAATCATGCGTGTTCACTTCAACACTCGGATTAATGCGGATCAGCACGTTCACACCGTCATCATCAGAAAGTCCGGAAGCTAAGCCCTCAATCAGGTCAATTTCGTCGAGACCGTCAATAATGAAGAACCGCACGCCATGATCTAAAGCATATTCAATCTCTTCAGCGGTCTTATTATTGCCGTGAAAGTGAATGTCTTCCACCGGAAATCCCGCAGCCAGAGTCGTGTAAAGCTCACCGACTGATACGACGTCGAGCTCCATATTCTGGCTCTCGAGCAGTTTTATCATCTGGACGCTGCTGAACGCTTTTGAAGCGTAGGACACAGAGTAGGGAATGCTATGGCTTTTTAAGACTTTGTGATATCTCTCCATCATACCGGTCATATACATTTCGTCGTATATAATAACCGGTGTGCCGTACTGTGCTGCTATATCACTAATTTTATGCCCTCTGACTTGAAGTTCTCCCGCTGAATAATTAAACGTCATAAATAATTTCTCTCCCCAATGATTGGTAATTTAAAGCCCCGAGCTGTTCCGAGTTGGCACCGACTCCGAGCTTCGTATATTTATCGATACGAAGCTTGCTGTTATAAAGATAAACCGGCATATCAGCCCGGACATCATCGTCAACCAGGACGACCATATGGCTCATCATCAGTGCGACAATCGGATAAACTTTTCCGCCAATTTCACATTCATATCCCGCACGCGCACGGAGCACTCCGTCACCGTAGCCGATATCCACGACCGCCACTGTACAGTCTTTGTCCGCCTTAAAAGCCGCACCGTAACCGAGTGTCATTCCCTCAGTCAGCTGTCTGAACTGGATAATCGGTGCTGACAGTGTCGAGCTCTGAATAAAGTCTTTATCATCTAATTCAGCGTACGGTTTCGAACCATAGAGACCGATGCCGAGCCGGACATGAGTATGTCCATCAAAGATACCGTCCCGCACATAGCTCGCACTGTTCTGTGCGTGGATCATCTCAGGGGTGAGGCCAAGCTTTCGGACCTCGCGAGCAAACTCCAGCCACATGCCGCTTTCCTTTTCATAGATGCCGTCGAACTCATCGGAGTAGCCGAAATGTGTCCAGAGACCTGTGAAATTCAGTTCGATACCTGACGCTTTCATATCCTTTAAAATATACTCGAGTTCATTAATATCCGTTAATCCCGACCGGTTAAACAGTCCGGCATATTCAATATGAATATTAAGACCCTGAAGTTCGTGTTTATATGTATCATAATAACCGGAAGAGGGCAGGGTGATATGAAGATTAAACATACGCGCCCGTTTAAAGTCCGTCGTCGGATTCATTAGAATAATATCGGCGCTGTCTCCGCACATTTGGCGTATTTTAACCGCATCATCCATCGACGTTGTTGCAAATGCGCGGATGCCTGAAATTGCAAAGGCCTTGACCGCAAATTCCAGTCCGTAGTTATATGCATTATTTTTAACGACCGCGATCGTTTGGCCCGGCAGCTGAAATTGTCTGGCCTGTTTAATAAACTCTGCTTCATCGGTTTGAAAAATACCGCCCATTGCCATGTCTCCCTGTTTTAGTAATTGTTTAACAATGCTTCATAATAATCCGCAACTTTAATCAGCACGCGCTCATCAAAGTTAAACGTATCGGTATGCAGACTTGATGCGTAGCCTTTTTCAAGGTTGCGCGAGCCTGCGAAGACAAAGTACGTTTTTGCGATGTTACTGTAAAAGCTGAAGTCCTCACCGAATAAATACGGTTTATCTTTTTCTATTCCACGGAGTCCCGCAGCGCTTATCGAAGTTTCAACAAGCTGATTTAAGCCCGCATCATTTTTCACTGCAGGATAACCTTCAGTGTAATGCAGCTCGACAGATGCACCGTACAGCAGTTCAGCTGCTTCTTTAATTTTAGTCATCTGAGATTTAATCACAGCAAGATCAGACGCTTCGTACGTACGGATCGTTCCGCTCAAACGGGCATTGGCAGGCACTGTATTGACCGCTTCACCCGAGCTGATTTTACCCATATGAATAATGTTGCGGTTGAGTCCGTCCAGGTGGAACTGCTGGATATTGCCGACTTCACCGGCTATTTTAACTATTGTCTCAAGAGTTGAAATGCCCTGGTGCTTCTGGGCCACATGTGCACTGGCGCCTTTTACAGTAAAATGAAATTCCGTTGCGCTCGCTGTTAATTCATCATCTCTGTACAGGACCAGTCCTTCATCTTCATCCGGCATTAAATGCACACCGAAAATCGCAGCGAAATCAGGACGGTTTTCCCAGGCTTTGATCATTAAATTCGCACCGGCATTCGCTTCTTCTGACGGCTGGAAGATAAAGACGCAATTATGCTTTAACATTCCTTTGTCAGCGAGTGCCTTTGCACGTTTCACAAACAAAAGAAGGGCAGCAGTATGCCCATCGTGTCCGCATGCATGCATTACATTATCCACGCTGCTCTTATACTCAATCTCATTCTGTTCATGTACCGGCAAGGCATCGATATCGGCACGGAAGCCGAGTGTCTGACCGCTGTTTCCCTCGAGCTCGGCGATGACCCCCGTATCCAGCACCTGGTAATGCGATAGGCCGATTTCTTCTAAAACAGAAATAATATATTCAGTCGTTTTATATTCTTTTAGACTTAATTCCGGATGCTGATGCAGATATCTCCTGTGTTCTGTAACGAACTTAAGCTCTTCTGTATATTCGGAAGACATTAGTCATTCAGCTTTCTGAGCGCCTGAACGATTTCTTTTTTAGAGCCAGTGACTTCACTTGCCTGCTTAATGACGCGTGCCGGTGTACCGCCGACGACTGTGCGTGCCGGGACGTCTTCTGTAACAACAGCACCTGCTGCAACAATAGCACCTTTACCGACAGTTACGCCTTCTAAAATTACAGCATTGGCTCCAATCAATACATCATCTTCAATCATAACAGGAGAAGCACTTGGCGGTTCGATTACGCCTGCAAGCACTGCACCGGCACCGACATGGACATTTTTGCCTGTCGTTGCACGGCCGCCCATTACCGCATTCATATCGATCATCGTGCCTTCGCCGACGATAGCACCGATGTTAATTGACGCGCCCATCATAACAACCGCGCCGTCACCGATTACCGCATGTTCGCGGATAAAGGCACCAGGCTCAATACGCGCTTTCGTATTTGTTAAGTCCATTAACGGAATAGCCGAGTTGCGGCGGTCCTGTTCGATGACGATATCCGTGACTTTATCTTCTATTGAAGGGTAGAAAGCCTGCCAGTCGCGCGCATCCGCAAATACAGTTTTTGAATCCTCTGTCCCGAATACTTTGAATGACTCATCGAATTCAACACCTTCAAAGTTACCGTTGATATAAATTTTTAGAGGTGTTGCTTTCTCCGCATCTGAAATGTACTGAATAATCTCTTCAGCTGTAAATTTTTCCATTGTGTAAAAACTCCTTAAAATATGTTGTTATAGTCGTAAAATCCGTTTTCTTTGTGTATAAGACTTTCTGCGGCGCCAATTGCACCGTTTGCAAATATATCTTTCGATTGTGCTATATGTTTCAGTTCGATAACTTCATCGTGTCCTGCAAAGATTGCATCGTGTTCGCCGACAATTGTGCCGCCGCGTATAGCGCTGACGCCGATTTCATCATCTGACCGCTCTTCATTCGCTTCTGATCGGTCATAAACAGGATAGCTGCCCTGTCTAACGTCAAGTGCCGTATCAAGGAGTTTAACGAGCGTACCGCTCGGGGCGTCGACTTTGTGCTTATGATGGCGTTCAACGAGTTCAAGATCAAAGCCGTCGAGCTGTTTCAGTGCTTCACGGAGCAGGTTATTTAAAACGTGTACACCGTAACTCATATTGGCGTTGAAAAATATCGGAGCTGATGCCGCACGTTTTTTCAATGCTGCTACAATTTCTTCTTTTTTCCCTGTCGTTGCCACAACGAGGGGAGTGGTGAAAGGTTTTTCAATGAGAGGCAGAATGCGTTCGGGATTCGAGAAATCGATCGCGACCTCTGCGCCCGCATCATCGATATTTGTATATGCTGGGTAGTCTGTTGTGCCGGATGAAATGACTCCTACAATTTCATGACCTTTTTCCACTGCGAGACGGGCAACGATTTTATTCATCGTCCCGTAGCCGATTAAGAGTATTCTCATACTCTCACACCTTTTCTGAATTCGTTGAAGGCTTCAACAATAGATTGTCTCGCATCTTCTTCCAGCGGCAAGAGCGGCAGTCGAAGCTCGTATTCACCAAAGCCGAGCTCTGCAGTTAGTGCTTTGACCGGAATCGGATTAACATCAATCTGTACAGAACTGATGACAGGCATCAGTGATGAGAATCGCTGTCTTGCTGATGACTCGCCATTTTTCATACCTTCATATACTTCCTGCATCTCACCCGGAATGACGTTGCCGACTACTGAAATTAATCCTTTGCCGCCAAGTGCTGTAAAGTCCGGCAGATTATCATCGTTCCCGCTGTATAATGAAAATTCAGAATCTACAAGGTTTAATACATTAATTGTATAGTTTAAATCGCCGGCCGCATCTTTCAGAGCGACGATATTTTTGTGTCTGCTTAATTCTAATACTGTTTCAGGGTCGATGGACATATTTGTACGGGACGGCACATTATATAAAACAATCGGAATATTAATACTGTCTGCAATCGCTGTAAAGTGTGCAATCAGACCGCGCTGGTTACTTTTATTGTAGTAGGGCGTAATCAGCATAACACCGTCAGCACCCGTTTCTTCAGCGAACACCGATAATTCAATTGACTGCCGAGTTGAGTTCGTGCCTGTGCCTGCAATTACCGGAACCCGGCCCCCAGCAGTTTCAACGCCGACACGGAGTAGTTCTTTAATTTCTTCTGCTGATAAAGTAGGGGATTCGCCGGTCGTGCCGTTAATAATTAAACTTTGTGCATTATTGTCGATTAAATATTCAATATGGTTTCTGAACGCATCGTAGTCTACTTCATTATTTCTAAACGGCGTGGCCATCGCCACTCCGATACCTTCAAAAATCGGACTCATATATATCCGCTCCTTATTTATTATCTATTAATGATTTTAGAATCTGCACTGTATTCTGCGCTGCGCCTTTAAGAATGTTGTCCCCGACACACCATACGTGGAAAGTGTTTTCGAGCGTCGGATCCTTGCGGATACGGCCGACGTAAATTTCGTTCTCATCTGTCGCTTCATACGGAGTAGGATAAACACCTTCAGCAGGATGATCCATCAGGACGATGTGAGGAATATTGCGGAACGCGTCCCTGACTTCTTCTTCTGTCGCATCCTGGTTAAGCGTGACGTTAATTTGTACGCTGTGGCTTGAGATAACCGGCACTCTGACACATGTTGCCGTCACCGCAATTTGATCATCTCCGAGAATTTTCTTCGTTTCATCAATCATTTTGACTTCTTCTTTCGTATAGCCGTCATCTAAAAAGACATCGATTTGCGGAATCACGTTATTGTAAATAGGCTTCGGATATGTCGTCGGCTCAGCACCTTTCGCGCCTTCTTCGAGGTCTCTGATACCGCCTGCACCCGAACCTGAAACTGACTGATATGTTGCGTAGTGTACGCGTTTTACGCCAAATTTATCGTATAGAGGTTTTAAAGCGATGACCGACTGGATTGTTGAACAGTTCGGGTTCGCGATAATTTTACGGTTTAATGATGGTGTATTAATTTCCGGAACGATTAAATCGATATCTTCATGCATTCTAAAGAAACTTGAATTGTCGATAACAATTGCACCGGCTTCTTCAAAGAGCGGGGCGAACTTTTCACTCGTTGAACCGCCGGCACTCATAATTACATAATCAAAACCGTCTTTCGTTCTGTCTTCAGTTAATTCCTGAACTGTAAATGTTTCACCATTCACCTCAAGTTCCTTGCCGCTGGAACGTTTGGAAGAGAAGAGTACCAGTTCGCTATAAGGAATTTTATACTGTTCAACCATTTCGAGCATTTTTGTACCGACGACACCTGTTGCACCGACAATTGCGAGTTTCATAAAATACAGCCTCCTAAAAGTTTATCTGAATAAAAATTTATAAATAAAAAAACAAGCCCGGGTACCGGACTTGTTTTAAATTTATATACAAGCGATGCCCTCCATTATTCATAACAAATAATGACAAATCCATAGCTCTTAACCACTGGATCCAAAAGCTAACGGCTGCACCGCTAACTATTTCGGCATCTCACCCTTTCGTCATATACACTTTGCAGAAGTTAAGTATATGAGTACTATTGATTGATGCGCCTCATCCGTTCTATTCAGTTTTTGATGTTGAATGTCATTATACATAACAAAGTATTCAAAGTAAACAGATAATTTCTAATTCTTTATAATTCCTTTTTCAATAAGGTAATCTTCATAACCGATTTCCTTCACAAGTGCTGTGTTGCTGCTGATATCGAGCACTGTGTTTGAAATTGTATTGATAAACTCCAGGTCATGTGAAGTGAAGATAATTGATCCTTTAAATTTCTTCAGTCCGTCGTTGACTGCAGTAATACTCTCTAAGTCAAGGTGGTTCGTCGGCTCATCCATTAAGAGGACGTTCGCCTGTGACAGCATCATTTTACTGAGCATCGCACGGACTTTCTCTCCACCTGAGAGGACGCTTGCTTTTTTCTTCGCTTCTTCACCGCTGAACAGCATTCTTCCTAAGAATCCGCGGAGGAAGGTTTCTGTCTGTTCTTCAGGCGGAGCGTACTGGCGCAGCCATTCAACCAGGCTTAAATCAACGCCTTCAAAGTACTCCGAGTTATCTTTCGGGAAGTAGCTCTGTGAAGTTGTAACACCCCAGTTGACGTCTCCTGAATCCGGCGTAATTTCACCAGCAAGAATGCGGAGCAGGGTAGTGCGCTGCAGTTCAGAACCGCCTGTTAAAATAACTTTATCGTCAGGAGAGAGCGTGAACGTTAAATTATCAAGTACCGTTTCTCCGTCGATTGAATGCGTCAGATTTCTGACTGTTAACAGCTCGTTGCCGATTTCTCTTTCAGCTGTAAAGCCGACGAAAGGATAACGGCGTGATGACGGCTTAATATCTTCAAGCTCAATTTTCTCGAGCATCTTTTTACGGCTAGTTGCCTGTTTGGATTTTGAAGCGTTGGCACTGAAACGTGCAACGAAGTCTTTCAGCTCTTTAATCTTTTCTTCTTTTTTCTTATTTTGATCCTGAGACATCTGCAGTGCCATCTGGCTTGACTGATACCAGAAGTCATAGTTTCCGACGTAGACCTGAATCTTTCCGAAGTCGAGGTCCGCAATGTGCGTACATACGTTGTTCAGGAAGTGTCTGTCGTGGGATACAACAATCACTGTGTTCTCAAAGTTAATGAGGAATTCTTCCAGCCACTGTACCGCTTCGATATCGAGACCGTTGGTCGGCTCATCCAGGAGCAGCACGTCCGGGTTGCCGAACAGGCTCTGTGCAAGCAGGACTTTAACTTTTGCCGTGTTGTCGATTTCACCCATTGTTTTATCGACCAGCTCATGGGGAATACCAAGACCGTGAAGGAGTGTTTCAGCGTCACTTTCAGCAGTCCAGCCGCCCATTTCGCCGTATTCGCCTTCGAGCTCTGCAGCTCTGATGCCGTCTTCATCTGAGAAATCCGGTTTCATGTAGATTTCATTTTTTTCGTTCATAATAGACCATAATTTTTCGTGACCCATCATTACCATATCGAGTACGCGCGTATCTTCGTAGCCGAAGTGATCCTGGCGGAGGAAAGCCATACGCTCGTCCGCTCCTAAAATAACGTGGCCGTCCGAGTCAACTTCACCTGTCAGGACTTTTAGGAAAGTAGATTTCCCGGCACCGTTCGCACCGATTAAACCGTAGCAGTTTCCCGGGGTGAATTTAATATTTACATCTTCAAATAATTTTCTGTCTCCAAATCTCAGACTCACGTCGCTAACTTGCAGCATGTGCATTCTCCTTTATATTAAAACAATCGTTTTAGTTTACATTCATAAGCGATAATACCATAAATATGGTATTATTTAAATATATCAGTATGTTCATCCGTATGCTTACTATTTAAAAACCACAATATTAAACATTAACCGATAAATGAATAATACACAATAGAAACAATATTAATGAGGAGTCTATATGACAAAAATTTCAGGTACTACACAATTTTTAAAAGTGATTAAAAAAGAGGGTTCGACGTACACTCTCGTTACAGAAGACGAAAAGTATATCCGTATGAACCGTTCGGAAATCGAAGGGGATAAAGACTACGACATCGATGAAGAAGTCCTCGTTTTTATTTACCCGAACCGCTCGGGTGAACTGTTTGCGACACCGAATCTGCCGAGCATTACCGCGACTAAATTCGGCTATGCCCGAGTCAGTGAAGTTAACCGCGACGGTGCTTATCTCGACATCGGCTCACCGCGCGAAATTTTAATTCCGTGGATCGATCTGCCGCGGAAGAAAGAAGTATGGCCGCAGGTCGGCGATATGGTCTATGCAACGATTCGCGTCGAGGCAGATGATCAGCTGTTCGGGCGCTTAATTACAGAAACAGAGGTGGATGAAAAATTCCAGCCGCTGAAAAAAGAAGACTACGAAACACTCGGCAACAAATGGCTGACTGGGCGTCCTTACCGTCTGCTCCGCGTCGGCACATTTATTTTATCCGAAGAAGGCTATAAAGTATTTGTCCACGAGACAGAACGCGAACAAGAACCGCGCCTCGGCCAGGAAGTAAACTTCCGCGTAATCGGCATCAACGACAAGGGCGAAGTTAACGGCTCCTTTTTGGAGAAAGCCTACAAACGCTTAGGCACGGACGGCGAACGAATTTTAGAATATATGGAGATGCACGGCGACATGATGGAATTTACGGACAAAAGTTCACCAGAAGACATCAAAGCCGCATTTAACTTGTCGAAAGGTCAGTTTAAACGCGCTTTAGGCGGACTTTTAAAAGAAGGCAAGATCGAATTTGTAAACGGCGCAACTCATTTGAAGAAATAAGCTTGTATTGACGGAACCCCTGGGAGGGATTCCGTTTTTTTGGTTTTTTGGGCTTTTGGGGCTTTTGCGTGACTATGAGCGACCTTCATTGGCACTTAAACGCTTCTATGTGACTATGAGCGACCTTCATTGGCACTTAAACGCTCCTACGTGACTATGAGCGACCTTCATTGGCACTTAAACGCTCCTACGTGACTATGAGCAACGCTCATTGGCACTTAAACGCTCCTACGTGACTATGAGCAACGCTCATTGGCACTAATATAGAAAAATCACTTGAACCCTCAAAAAGACAAACAAAAACGGAGGGACTCATGTCCCTCCGCTATTTAAATCTGTTTTATCCCTCTATTTCTTCCGTCAGCGTTTCCAGTTCATCCACCAGTTCGCCGATGTATTGAATTGTGTTTTTCAAGGGAGCATCTGTCGTAATATCGATGCCTGCCATTTTCGCCAGTTCAACCGGTGTTTCTTTGCCGCCTGTTTTTAAAACTTTCAGCCATTCATCAACTGCGGTCTGTCCCTCATTCAGAATACGCTGCGACATTTCCGTCGCAATTGTTAATCCTGCAGAATACGTATACGGATAAAGTCCCATGTAGTAGTGGGGCTGTCTCATCCAAGTCAGTTCCGCACCTTCAGTAATTTCAACATCGTCACCCCAGAATCTCTCAATCACACCGCGTTTAATTTCATTCAGCGATTCTGCAGTTACAGTTTCGTAGTTATCCACGCGTTTGTACACTTCGCGCTGGTAAGCTGCTTCCAGCAGGTGGGTCACAAAGTTATGATAGTACGTGCGTGAAATAATTGAACTGATTACCCAGCGTTTAAATTTCGGATCTTCCGAGTTTTTCAGCAGATGGTTAGCCATCAGCATTTCGTTCATCGTACTCGGCGCTTCGATAAAGTACATCGACGGTCGCGTATCAAAAATATTCTGCGCACGGTTGGCATTATAGAAATGCCCCGCGTGGCCAAGTTCATGGGCAAGAACGAAAACTTCTTCCATTAAAGAAGACCATGAAATTAAGATAAACGGATGTGATCCGTAAGGGCTCGAACAGAAAGCACCAGTCGATTTCCCTTTATTAATAACGAAATCAATCCAGCGTTCGTCATAGGCGCGGTTAATCATATCCGTATAGTCTTCACCCATAATACCAAGCGCATCTAAAATATATTTGCGCGATTCCTCCACGCTGATTTCCGGCTCACTCGCAGGGTCTAAAGGAATCTTCAAATCTTCATAACGCATTTTATCGAGTCCGTGGACTTTTTGAAGAAGTTTAGCGTACCGTCTCATATGCGGAGCGAGTTCCTCGGTAATTACGTCGATTTGACGGTCGTACAGCTCACGGTCAACTTTTTGGCCGTGGAGCAGGTAGTCAAATACAGAATCGTAGCCGCGGAGGTCAGCTTCCGCTTTCTCCTGTTTTAAATGAATGTCGTAAGTGCCTGCAGTTGTATGCTGGTACTGGCGCAGCGATTCCGAGAACTTTTTAAAGGCAGCACGGCGGACTTCCTTGTCCGGATTCGATTCAAGGACGCCTTCAAATGCAAGATACGATAAAGAATACTCTTTGCCGTCAGCAGTAAACGTACCGAAATCGATATCGAGCAGTTTTGTTTTCTGATATAAATCGTAAGGTCCGTTAAAGACAGAAGAGAAGGAAGCCAGTGCTTTTTCTACCTTCTGATCCAGCTGGTAAGGTTTATTGCGCAGTAAAT
This sequence comes from Jeotgalicoccus halotolerans, assembly GCF_003387165.1. Taxonomy (GTDB): domain Bacteria; phylum Bacillota; class Bacilli; order Staphylococcales; family Salinicoccaceae; genus Jeotgalicoccus; species Jeotgalicoccus halotolerans. The sequence continues at coordinate 336,073 of NZ_QUMW01000009.1, read as the reverse complement.
CTTCAATAAAGCCTGTATATTCCTCTTTCTCTTTAGCGATATCATGCAAGAAAGATTCATCTTTTGCTAATAACTCACTTTGTAAAAAGCTTGTTTTCGAACTTAAAGAAGTACCCGCATTGCCGACCAGTGCACCAAGTTTTTGTGCCTGCTGATCTCCGCGGTCTCCCGATAATCGCAAGTTCGAATATGTACTGATTAGGACGAATTGCTCTAAAATATCACGGTAGCTGTCAATTGCTCTAACAGCAGAGCTGACGTCGTCCATCTGTCCCTGGAATTCCGATTCAAAAGAATCGATTTTTTCTTTAACAGAATCAATCGCCGACTCACATGCTTTATCATCCTTAAATAAAGGACTGAGATCCCATGTGTAATTGACATCGACATCCTGTCTGTTTTGTAACTCTGACATTAAATCATCTCCCTGGTTTTTTTATCCCTTTGTTACACAGTTTATTATACATAAGATTTTGAATATTGTATATTCATTAGAAACTGCGAGTGAACTTCAGAGAAATGGGTAATAATTTATAGAGAGGTGAGGATATGGTCAATGATGTACAGTTTTATATATATACTATTTTAGCAGTAATCATTTTATCAATGGCTGTCGGATTTTTTACGAAAAGATATTTTATTATGCCGGTATTAACGCTGGTTTTTATGGGAATCGCAGCTTTTGTGCTGCCAAACTTTTACGACAACCTCGAATGGCAGCCGCTGGCTGGGTACGCAGCATTTTTAGCAGTTCTGTCATTCGTAGTTTCAATGTCAATGTGGGTAGTTAAGAGAAACCGCCGCCGCGCTAAGGAACTCCGGAACGGACCCGGTGAAACTATCGACGAAGCAGAACATAAAAAGGAAATATAAGATGATTTTTGACACCGGCCGCGGCCGGTGTCTTTTTGTGGTGTACAGCGGGGTATGCAAAGTTATACCGACCGGATTCACATCATTCATCCTGAATACTATCCTTAAAATAGGGTAAGCAATATAATGTAGACCTTGTTATTGAACTGACGCTGGAATATTATTTTGTAAAGAAAAGGATGATTTAATATGGCTAAAGTTGGTATTATTGTCGGCAGTACGAGAAAAGAATCTTTTTCGAGAAAAATTGCTGAAAATGTCGCTCCTTTATTCCCATCGGACTATGAACCGGAGTTTATAGACATCGCAAACCTTCCATTATATAACCAGGATTACGATGAAGACAGCCCCGAAGAATATACAGCATTCCGCAAACAAGTCAGAGAAATGGATGCAATTTTATTTGTTACTCCCGAGCATAACCGCAGCGTGTCAGCTGCCTTGAAAAATGCGCTCGATACCGGTTCGAGACCTTACGGTGAAAGTGTGTGGGATATGAAACCGGCGGCGATTATCAGCCAGTCGATCAGTAATTTGAGCGGCTTCGGTGCAAATCATCATTTACGCCAATCCCTCGTTTTCCTGAACATGCCGGTCGTTCAGCAGCCGGAAGTTTATCTTGCGAACTCGCAGAATTTACTCGACGAAAATGATAAAATCACTAATGAAGATACGATTCAGTTCCTGCAGACATTTGTAGATGCTTTCGTTGAACTGATAAAAAGATATCAATAGGGATGATAAACCTCCGTTTTGATTAAACATTTCAGAACGGAGGAATTTTTCTGCACAAAAAACTGCGTCGCCCGGCATAGTGGGGGACACAGCTGTAAATTTTATATTCTGCTAAGCTAAAAGGGTATCTAAGTTTACACCATACGCTTCAGTGACAATTAGAAGTACGGCACCTTTATCTAACTCAGCCTCATATTGTTTTGCCTGATTTTCATCAAAACCGATGTTTTGTAATTTGTTGCGTAATTCATCGCCTTTTTTCTTGAAAGCAGTTTTAACAGCGTCAGCAACACCTTGTTCGCTCATACCGATAGTATTAGCACCGGAGTTGTCTGCGATACGCTTCGTACGATCATCATCGTGGGTCACAACGTAGACGTCTTTAGTATCTACCTTGTTGGATTTTAGAATTTCAATTGCTTCCTGGATTTTGTCATCATCATGATACGTTTTAATAAATGGTGCCATAATAATATCCCTCCAAATAGTTTGTTCATTGAACACATTACTGTATATATCCGTGGCCGAAAGTTTTAAACATAGTGAGTGATTAAAAGATAAAGATCTCGTGGCACGATGCAGGTGCGTCGGATACTGCAGCGGGAGCAGCCGTGTATAAATAGAGCTCGTTATCAAATAAAAGAGCAAAACATAGTATGTGAATTATGTATCATAATATATTTTTAAGATATGCCTACCGAAATAGGTCACTGTACACCCGATATTCTACTGTATACACAACTTCCTATAATATATGTTATGTAAACTTTAGTGTGTATAATAAAATATCTATCAAATTTATGTGTTTTTATATGCTGATTTAACTTAATTCATTTATATATTTAACTGGTTAATTTTTGTCTGCTCAGCTGCAGATCGCATTTCCTTTTCGTCTGTCTCTGTGCAGCTCAATCTGCCTGTCATCCGCCAGGCTCATTCTAAGCCTAGTTAATCATTTGCTATGGATAATCCTTCAGCTGCATCCTTAAAATCATTCTCAGATTGAGCTGATTTTACCTTAATTATGTATTTCCTTATTCATATGATTATATACGGATATTTCCAGTTTTAACTTTAAATCTAAGTTTTACGTACATTTCATCTGATTTCTAATGATGGCTGGATTTCTTCCTGATGATACGTATATGCATCAATTTTGACAGTTTTTCTCCATAATTCATTAAATTCACATCTTATGAGAACTACAATTGGATTCGGATTTTATCGACTTTAATTGTCAGAATATTATAATTAATTATATTCTTCTTTAATATCCGCCCTATTATTACATATGTAAGAGGTATGATTTATGGTAAAATTAGAAAGGCTGTCCAATTCACTTCCGTGCCGGTAGCATGGAAGGAGGTGTTATCATGCAAAGCACTTTACTGGAATTACTGTTTGCGCCGTTACTTGTCGGTGTGATTGTCTCACTGTTCACTTATTGGCTGAACAATGATGATGAATAGCCGGACAGCCGCCAATACACCATTAAAAAACCCCAATCTACTGGAATAGATTGGGGTTTCGGTGTTTCATGCTCAGCACTTTACTTGTAAGTACATTATACCATCTGGTTTTACTGTTGTAAAATGAAACAAATTGATAGTTAGATATTCTCCTATTGCACAGCTAAACTGCACTTTCAAAAGGTTATCCAAAGCTTCATGGTTAATATTTTTTCATAATCCATGTTTTTACACCCATTCCTCATCCAGTACGCCCTTTTTAATCAGTTTCACTATTCCCCTTTTTAAATTTCATATTCAGGGTATACAGTAACGTAACAATTTAATCGCTTAAAATCAGGAGGAGATTAAATGATTGGATATATAGGCACTTATACCCAGGAAAAAAGTAAGGGTATTTATCGTTTTAATTTAGATACTGAAGCTGGTCAATTGAGCGGCGGCGACTTAATTAAAGAATTTCAAGGCCCCTTATATTTAAATTTACAGAATGATAAATTATATTCCTTAAAGCAGGACGGCGATACAGCAGGTATTGTGACGTTTGAGATTGAAAATGGCGAGCTTAAACTCATCGAAGAATGTCTGCCGGAAGCTGAAAACGGCTGCTACTTAAGTCCGTCTTCTGACGGCAAGTATATGCTCGATGCCGTTTACAGCACAGGCAAGGTGCGTTTATATAAAATGGACGACCGCGGCGCAGTCACTGAACGTCTGGATGTTTATCAGGTTGAAGGTAGCGGTCCGCACGAGCGACAGGATCATGCCCATTCGCATTTCGTTACGGAAACGCCGGATGGCAAATATTTCGCTGCTGTCGATTTAGGTGCAGATAAAATCATTACATTTAAAATAGAAGAAGGACGTCTCGTTAAAGTAGCGGAGTCTAAAGTCGCGCCTGGCAGCGGCCCGCGTCATCTGGTGTTCAGCGATGCCGGAGATTATGCATATATCGTCACGGAGTTATCCAACGAAGTAATTGCAGCAGAATATGTTAATGGTAAGTTCACGCCGGTTGCTGCTTACTCCACTCTGCCGGAAAATTTCACTGAACATTCTCAGGCAGCAACCATCCGCAAGCATCCGAACGGTAAATATATTTACGTGACTAACCGCGGCCATAACAGTATTGCAGTATTTGAAATTAAAGATGGCGGTCAGTCACTGGATCGTCTGCAAATTGAATCATCCGACGGCAACTGGCCGCGAGACTTCAATATTACACCGGACGGCGGGTACTTAGTATGCGCCCATGAGAAATCCCACAACCTTGTGCTGTTTAAAATTAATGAAGATGGCACAATCTCTCGTTTAGACAGCGAAATCGAAGTTCCGGAAGGAATCTTCGTGGATTTCCTTTAAAAATAAACAGCACAATGACGAGATAAACGAGCTGCTCGGTCATTGTCACTTCCACAGTGACGAGATAAACGAGCTGTCCAGTCATCGTCACTTCCACAGTGACGGGATAAACGAGCTGCCCGGTCATTGTCACTTCCACAATGGCGCGCTGGACGTCTTACTGTGCCATTGTCATTTCCACAATGGCGCGCGAGCATACAAATCCAACAAAAACGCAGGCAGCACTTCGAAAGTGCTGCCTGCGCTCCTATTTTAATAAAAGAATATCACAACTATGGTTCTCGCCGCATAATAAATAAGCAAAAATTTAAGAATCGATTTAAAATACGGCGTGTTTTCTTGTTTTTTAAGTTTAATAATCGCTGCTGCTATTATTCCCGGCAATACCAAATACCAGATCACATAATTATTAAACACAATACTCAACAGCAGTTTAATAAATTCATATATTTCTGCAGCCAGTCCCATGCGCGGCGGATTCTTTTATATCTTCCCTAGTTTTTTCGCTATCGTATACACGGGTTTGTTAAATACCTTATCAAAGGTGCCCGGCAGTTCTTCGATATACGGTGTAAAGCCGCGTTTAAAACGATAAACGCCGTAGTCCTGCGCCTGATCGGTAAAGTCGCCTGTCAGGCCAAAGAAGTTGAACCGCTTTACGCCTAATTCCTTCGCTTTCTTAATCATTTCCCAAGTCGCAAAGTTCGTACCTTTAAAAAATGACAGTTCCGGATAGCTGCCGCTGAACAGATAAACCATCTCGTGGTTGTTGTAATAGTACATGCCTGCTGACAAATCGAGTTCCGTCCCGAATTCCGCTTTGAATTCTTCCATTTTCCGAATCCGCTTATCTTTGCTCAGAAGCTGTTCTTTATGTTCGTTCACACGTTTCTTCTCGCGTTTCGTCGCCGTACCGTTCGCGGTTTTCTCTTCAATCTCCGCGATATTAGCCAGTTCCGCTTCACGTTCTTCCTGCAGCTGCTCCAGATACTTATCCACATTCACATGTGTCAGCACTAAAAACATCCGGTCTTTCAGCGTATTCAGCAGATTTCTAATTTTCTCTGCCGGTACCGGATCAAAACCGATGCGTTCTTCTGTCTCTTTATATATATCGATAAACTTATCGTACTCATCTTCATCCAGCAGCTTTAACTCAAGCGGCATCGTTTCTGTCTGACGTGTATTGTAACGTGTCGTTACATCCATCTGCTTCAAAATATCATCCAGCGGCTTATCAACATCAATGACTGCCTGATAGCGTAACAGCTCTTCAGTAATAAGCTCTGTCGTAAAGCCGTGATGGTTATAACCGAGATTCTCATATATAGAAACAATTTCCTGGTTATTACGCTCATCCGACTCAACCACATTACCATCATGGTCACGCATCTGGTAAATAGTATACGGAGAATGAATCATCTGCAAAGCACCGTTCTTCTTCACGTACGTATCGATCTCTTCCAGGAAGAACTTCAAACGCTCATTCGAAAAGTCATTAATCAATGGTCCCGTATGTGACGTAAACAGTCTGAACTTCTTCAGCACTGAAGTCGCACTGAGTAATGACACTCCTGCCAATTCTTCACCATCATATAGCCCGAGCAGATGTGTTTCATTCACACGTGATATATAATCGTAAAACATCTCATCATGGAAATAGTGCATATGCCCGTTATATGTTTTTACAAATAATCTAAATGCTTCTTCTGTTATTGGTTTTACTTCCATCGCTGGATCAAACCTTTCTATGCTTTACTTATTCAGTCCAAGTTTCGCTTTTACCTTATAAACGTTATGCTGCATCGGCGCAATTACTTTAACAAAGTCGCCAACGAGCTCTTCAATCTCTGCATTGAATCCGCGTTTAAATCTGTAAACACCGTAGTCTTCCCCGTCCTCTGAGAAGTCACCACTCACGCCGTAGAAGTTGTAGCGTGAAATATTATGCTCGATACAATACTTCATCATCTCAAGGTGCATTTTATACGGTCCGACAAACTGCGGATACTCAGAAGTACTCGCCCCTGAGTTATAGACAAGCTCATACGGTGTTTCGAAGTAAATGCCGGCAGCAAGATCCAGCACGTTGCCTTCTTTCTCATGAATGACTTTCGCCTCTTCAAGATCACCCGTAAGATTCGTCACTTGTTTTTCCATTTCTTTTATCTTGTTTAAAGTCTTATCATTCTTATTCTCTTTCGCCTGCATCGTCTCCAGGCGCGCACTAACATCATCTAACTCCTTCGTCAGATTCGCCACATACTTATCAAGTTCAATATACGTATAAGGGATTAAGACCTTATCGCCGTACGACTTCTTAAAACGTGAGAAATATCCCTTAGGATCAGGGTGAGTAAAGAAGCCCTGACGCTCTGAAGTATCAGCGTATAATTTAACGAACTTATCAATCTCATCAACTTCAAGGAACCTAAACCCGACACCGTACTTCTCTACTTTTTTCATGTTTCGCTTACGCTGTGAGTCGAATGACTTAACGAGCGCCTTCTCATCTTCAAACGGAGTCATATCTAAAACGCTCATCCAGCGTGCCTGTGACGTTTTAGAATAACCACGTGTAAATCCTTCATGAGCGTAGCCGAGAGACTCCAGGAGCTCAATTAACGCATCCTGAGCTGGGTATTCTTCTTTTTCTACTACATCTTTATCATACTTCTTGTAAATCCAGTTCGGATCGACTTTAACGTATGAACAGTTGTTCTTCTTAAGATATTCCGTTAACCCTTCAAAATAGAAACGTACCAGCTCTAAATTATGGTAATCGAGTACCGGCCCTCTATTCGAGTAATAGAAATATTTGCCCATAACTGTCGGCTGCAGGGTAAACAGACAAGCAGCAACTACTTTACCTGCATCATCCTTAGCACCGAGCAGTTTAACAGTCTCGCCGTTCATTTCACGGTTGGTTTTATTTTCAAGCATCTGGAAGAAAGCCGCCTCATGGCCTTCCTCTATAAACGCCGCATATTCTTCATCAGTCAATTCTAAAAACTTCATGCGATTCACTCTCTCTTATTTATTACGAAGTCTGTTTAACGTCTTATACGCCTTGTAAGCCGGCGCATTAATCGGTTTGATAAAGTCCCCGATATACTCATTCACTACAGCATTGAACCCTTTCTTAAACTGAATTACACCGTAGTCCTCAGCATTCTCAGTAAAGTCTCCGCTGATTCCGTAGAAGTTGTACTGGTCTATGCCCTGGTCCAAGGCATACTGAATCATTGTCCACTGAATTAAGTAGCTGCCTGCAAAGTGGCGGAAGTCATTGTCCGTTCCCCCTGACAGATAAGTCACTTCATGCGGTGTCACTATAAAGTACGCACTCGACAATGGGAGTTCCTTGCCGTGAGTTTTCAGTAAGGCTTCGCCTTCAGTCAGCTTCGCATCGATGTTCTCAAGCTGCTCACTCAAGTTTTTAATTTTATTCTGGTTCTTCTCGTTATCCGGGTCACGCTCTAACGCACGTTCCGCTTTTTTGATACTCTTTTCCATCTTCTTCTTATCCTGCGCAATAGATGCGTTATAATCCTCTAAGTCCACATACACCATCGGAATCATGACTTGATCTTTAAAGTAACGTTTTCTTTCAACATAGAAACTTTGACCTCTGTCATAAAACGACTTCATTTCAGACGTATCCTTCATAAACTTACTGAAAATCTCGATATTATCGATATCTAGATACTTAATATGAAGCCCGTTTTTCTCCGCCTTCTTAATATTACGCTTACGGAGCGTGTCCATTTCATCGAATACTGTCTTTTTATCTTTCCCTGCAAGATCCAGCACTGAATGCCAGCGCACCTGGACAATCGGGTCAAAACCATTTTGAAAACCGTCGTGGTCGTAGCCGAGTGCTTTAAATTGATCGAAGATATAATCGTTCTCCATACTCTCAATAACTTCGCCCTCGTGATTGCGTTTATTAATCACTTCATACGGGTCAACACGCAGGTACATGACTTTCTTCGGTTTCAAAAATTTCGTCAATCCATCAAAGAACGCCTTGAATACAGCTTCGTCACTGTAGTCGAGAACCGGTCCTCTATTCGTATATGCATATTTAAATACTTTCATCACAGGTGTCAGCGTTACGAGGCAGGCCGCCTTCACAACGTCAGCATCTTTCACGCCGACTAAATACGTTTCAATCCCGCTATCTGTTTTTTGTGTGTAGTTTTGCTCTGTCTGGGTGAAATGACTGAAATGTTTAGCCGTGTAGTCATTGAATTCTTCCAGTGTTAACTCTGTAAATTGCATAATGGCACTCCCGTTCATCAATTCTCAATCTCTAATATAATAACAGATTTCAGTGTGTGTTTCATCTAATTACATAGACGGAAGCCGCATGAATCAAACTAACTTCTTTATATATTACGATATAATTCCGATGCGTGAGTCAAATTGGCCGCTTGGAGTACAACGGGGAATGACCGTTGTACTTTAAATTTTGTTTTCTTGTAGATTTAGTTATAAAAATATTAAAAACGTAAGCTAACATTTGTTTATCAGAAACTTTCATACCTTCTAATGCTAAGTTTTCAACGATTTTTTTATTAATTTTAGAGTCAACAGTTAACATGTCCTCCAATCTTTCTACCGATAAAATTCGCCCATATAAGCGAATTAGTATATCCAGTTCGCCTTTTAAGACGAATTATTATACAATGTAGTTATTACATTAAAGGAGCTGGTTTTCATAATTTCCATGCTGATTCTGGATGTGTCCAACAGTACTAAGGCACCACCTGAGATATACAACCATCTCTCCCGCATTGAACGAAAACTGCAGGATTTGAATACGTTTGATAATAAATTATATATGAAATATCACATAGGCGAAGAGCTGTTTATCTTATCGTCACAGCCGCATTACTCTATTCTTTTAGCATTTTATGCAAAATCATTATGGCCTGCTTCAGACTTTCCATTAAAGTGCAGTTTCCATACTGTCGACGACTCTTACCCTGAATACTATCCTGACCGCTGGGATCATCCTTCTATAAAAGCAGTCAGAGAGTCACTGCAAACGATAAAAAAATCAAAAGTCCAGGATTTTTCATGCCCGGATATGCCGAAGGGTATCGAAATTGCATTAATGTATGCAACTGATATTTTCAGGACGGTAACCCCGCTGCAGCAGGAAGTCATGCAGTATTATTTAACAGGTATTACTCAGAAGGAAATCGCAAAGCTGACAAAGCGATCGGTGTCGACTATTTCCAAACATGTACATGCATCCCGGGTCAAACAGCTAACCGAAATTATTGATTACGTTATAACCCATTACGAACTGGAATAGAAAAACCGCTGTCAGAATAGCTGACAGCGGTTTTTATTTCTATACATATTAAAGATTTTAAGAATGACATTCATGATCCGGTCGAATAAATCCAAAGTTAATGAAAACGATTGCAAATATTCTTCGGTAATGCTTAAAATTGTGATATATTAAAGGTGTATCAGTATTTAAAATTTTGAGGGGGTCAGTTTATGAATTTGAAGAAATTTCTAATGGCCGGCGGTCTTTCTATGGTGCTTCTTCTGGGTGCTTGCGGGAGTGGCGAGGAAGAGGCTTCTGAAGAGCCTGCAACAGAAGAAGACAGCAGCGCTTCAAGCGGTGATGTCGATGCTGAAGGTATCGCTCGTGATAACTGTGCTTCATGTCATGGTCAAGACTTCTCAGGCGGTATGGGTCCAGCGCTTGCGGGTATGAGTCTCAGCGAAGATGAGTTCAGCGAAATCGTACGAAACGGTCAAGGACAGATGCCTGCTTTCAGCGAAGATCAAATTAAAGATGAAGAACTCACTGCACTTCACACTTTCTTCAGCGAACAGTAAAAAGAAAGACCTTTTCTTAATAAACTCCGCCTAAAGCAGACACTTTAGGCGGAGTTTTCTCTTGAAATCATTACAAAAAGACGACCCGATGATTTCCTGCTTTCTAATTAAGTTATTAACTTGAAAAGATAAAAAAAACACACGCAAAATTTGCGTGTGTTTTTGTCTGTCTTAGTTTTCTAATCTCTGGTTGTCTTTATGATATTTAATTATTCCTTCAGCACAACGATACGCTATCGCGCCGACTGTCCCTGTCGGGTTGTTTCCTGAGTTGTGTACAAACGTACTGGATCCTGCAACAAACAAGTTGTCACGATCCCAATGCTGCAGCCAAGTGTTAACTACGCTGTTCTCAGGTTCTGTACCCATTGGAGTACCACCTGAAATATTTGTTGATTGATAAGGCACAATATCATATGCACCGATATCATCATTTGATACATCTATATGTTTTGCACCCATCTTCTCCATAATATCCTTACATTTCCCTGTCAGATATTTATTTCTTGCATTGTCTTCTTCTGTCCAATTGTAAGTGAGCATGACCTGCGGATTTCCAAATGCATCCTTGTATGTTTCATCCAGGTCCAGGTAATGATCTTTATGCGGTCCTGTATGTGCCATAGAATATACTTCTAATGTTCTTGTAAAGTTTTTAATTGATTCTTCTTTGAATTCTTCTCCCCACTCAGGCGTATCTTTACGAACTGTGTTCGATAAAATAGGACGGGCACCTGTTTGAGTAAAGTGGATTGATCCGCCGTGAATAAAATCAAGATCATCATGATCAAAGTTATCGCCGTTAAAATCATCCAGAATCATACCCAGTGCACCTGCACCCATAAATGTATTAAACTGTTCATCAAAGAAACCGGTTGCACCTAAACCAGTCTGGTAACAGTAATTACTTCCGAGTGTCCCTTTTTCTGTTTCAGGATTATATTGTTCTCCAATATCTGAAACTCTGAGCAGCTTATAGTTATTAAATAAGAAGCTTGTTAGTACAACAACATCTGCTGGCTGGAAAAATTCTTCACGCGTCATAGTGTCTATGAACTTCACACCAGTTACTTTTTTATCATCATCTTTATCAGTAACAATTTCAGTAACGTTTGAATTATAACGTATTTCATAGTTCCCAGTTTTTTCTGCTGTTTTTAATACTGTCACGTCAGGAGTCGCTTTAGCGTCATACTCACATGCAAAACGTTCACAGAAAGCGCAGTATTGACATTGATTTAATACTTCACCGTCGGGGTTTTCATAACTCTGTGACATATTGGCAGACGGCATCATAATAGGATGTAAATCCAACTCTTTGGCTGCTTTTTCAAACAATCTTAAAGATTTTGTTTTCAGCATAGGCGGGTTGGGATATGGGCTGGAGCGTTCCTCACCGAGCGGGTTTTCTTCACCGCTGACTCCGGCAGTTTTTTCGAATTTATCATAGTATTTTTCCATCTCATCAAAGGTGATGCCCCAGTCGCGATAACGAAGTCCAGAATCTTCTCCAAGTTTATCTTTTCCGTATTTTTCTTCTGTCATCGTCTTAATTTCAAAGTCATACGGCATGTAACGGTCAGTTTGACCATTCCAGTGCGTCCCGGCGCCCCCGCGTCCACTGCCAGGTAAAAATGAACCTAAACGACGAACAGGCAGTGCACGTTCGTCTCTCGAATTTCTAAAAGTTAAAGTTTCGACTGAAGTGTCCTGCATCAGTTCATAGCGCTGGGCATACTTTAATTCATCATGCACATGCTGATAATCAGTGGTATCCCGGTAAGGTCCACGCTCTAAACTTTTAACTTTCAATCCTTCTTTCGCAGTTTCTGCAGCAACAATTCCGCCTGTCCAGCCAGCTCCAATCGTTACAACATCTACTTTATCTAACTCTTTTGCCATTTCTTTATCCTCCTATTATTTATACCCGTATCTTTTCATAAAAATCGCATTTCCAAATGTATCCTACAATAGATTATTGTAACATTATTAATATATTATGTAAGAGTTCAAAGAAATATAAGTTTAAATTGATAATTATCATCACAAAATATTATTACCATGTTTAATGAAAACTTGAGCAATTCGGCTCAGCATTTCCCCAGTAGTGTTAACCTGACTATTTTCATTGCTATACCTCAAATATCAAAGAGCACCCCTAATCAGAGATATCTGATTAGGGGTGCTTCGCTTTTACAGATTAAAAATTTGAAGATTATCTATAGACAATACCGCCATCAGTTAAGATAGCCTGACCAGTAATATATCCTGCATCTTCAGAAGCAAGGAATGCTACTAAGTTCGCCACATCTTTTGGTTCCTGAGTGCGTCCTAAAGAAATAGAAGAAGCGTATTGTTCTAATGCTTCGCCTTTCTTAGTACCAATAACATCCATAAATTTCTCATCTAAACGTTCCCACATTCCAGTTGCAGCAATACCAGGGCAATATGCATTAACGGTAATATCATCTTTGGCAAATTCTTTCGACGCAACTTGAGTTAAGCCGCGCACTGCGAATTTAGATGCACTGTAAGTTGACAGGAAGTCGAAACCTTCGTGCCCGGCAATACTTGATGCATTGATAATCGTTCCGCCGTGGCCCTGCTCTTTCAGCTGCTTGGCTGCTGCCTGAATTCCAAATAGGACACCTTTAACGTTAACATCTAAAACAAAATCAATATCTTTTTCAGTAATATTCTCTATCTGCTCAACTGCGCCTTCAACACCAGCGTTATTTATATAAACATCTAATTTACCAAACGTATCTACTGCATGTTTAACCAGGGCAGTGTGATCATCCTGTTTTGAAACATCCGCGACTTTTGCTGTCACTTCGTAGTTTTTACCTTTAAGTTCTTCTAAAGTCTCATTAAGCACTTCTTCATTAATATCACTTAAGACAACTTTAAAGCCGTTTTCGCCTAATTTTTCTGCAATACCTTTACCTAAACCTTGAGCTGAACCTGTAATTACTGCAACTCTGTCTAATGTCATGATATATAGCCTCCAATTAGTTTGTTTATATATAATATTATATACTTTTTATGTTGTATTTACTAAATTTTCGCTCAATTAAGATGCGGATATTAAATGTTCCCTTCCAAAAAACTATCTCTGATACATCCCCAGTATTCTTTTCCACTCCTGCTGCGCATCCTGGTCTCCAGATATCTCAAATTCTACTCTTGGTGGGTATTCTCCATATGTACCTTCATCATCGTACTCACCGAATCCTGATGAAAAACTCATATTTTCTTTTTTACCAATCAGTTCATAAACCACACCGTTGTCGGCCAGCATATACTTGTGGATATTTGTATCCGGCAGCGCTAATCTGGAGTAGCCTTCAGCTGTACCCGGGAATGGTGCGTCCGCATCTTCTCCAAAGTCTCCGCTTGCAGGCTGATAAAATGCCACGCCGCCGACAGCATGTATATCAAAATGATCGAAGCCGGGGTTATCCTGATTTTGAGTTTGTACTTCACCATCAGGCGTCATAGCATACCAATCCCCGTGTCCTGCTGCTCCATGACTGAAGTACATATTGGTTACTGCCATATTTCCAATTTCGGCGCGTTCTATCGCCCAGTCATAGAAGTGCTGGGTCATTTCCTGCTGTTCTTCCATAGTGAACTCTTGTACAGCGAGTTCAGCTGTTTCTTCTTCAACAGCTGCAGTTTTCTTATTGTCATTCTGCGATGCCGCTTCACCTTCTGAGTCTTCTGCCTTATCCGCTTCACTAGCCGTATTTTCTTCGGCTTCTTCTTTTTCTTTCTCTGCCAGTTCTTTCCGCAGCTCTTCATTTTCTTTTTCTAATTCCGTCAACTCATCATTGGATTGTTTTTCGGTTGACGCTGTTTCTTCCTGACTGTCCGCTTCACTTTGTTCAGCCTGTTCATCACCGCAGGCACTGACAAACAGAATCATAAGTAACACACTGATTCTTTTCAAGTAGCTTCTTCCTCTCTCAGATTAAGTTTGGTCTATTACTTATAATATATACTATACATTTATGTGAGCAATTGATATAAACGGCTTCGAATCCCCGGTTTTAGTCATATCTTCTTCAAATGAGTCCCATATATAAAAACCCGTCCTGTGACTTAGGCAGGTCTTGCATTATCAATATACAATTCTTTTAAATTTACTTATTCGTTGTTTTCTTAGGATAAACGACTTCCCCATCATCTTCTATAATTGGCATGGCACCCCATTGTCCCAGCTGATGCGGGATTATTTCTATTTCACCTTTATTATTCACTATTATATGATTAACATCCACATCATGGGCAGTTAACCAGTTACTAACGATTAAACGGTGGCATCTGGATGGATGACGTTCAGCACATAAAATAGCGACTGTATTTTCTTTCGCATCTTCCATCAGCACCTTGATGCCTTGTTTAAAGTCGTCTGTCAGCGTGTAGTCTGCGTAGTTATGAAATGATTGATTTTTCCAGCCTTCATTCAAATTTTCTCCTACAGTGCCTGACCGTTTTCGTCGTCCGCCGAGCAGCTTATTATGAAAATATTTTACATCACTATCTTCTAGCCACGTCTGAAATGATTCTTGATTATATTGCGGATGGCTTTTACTGTCAGGAAATGCCCGCACATCCATCACGAATGTCACATCTGCTGTTTGCAGCATTTCCTGAAATTTATCGAGTGAATAATCAAAATGACCGACAGTATAAATACGCATAGACCAGACTCCTCCTGTAATTTTAAAATTTTTAAATATCTATTCCCTTTTCTTGAGACCTTAGTTAAAGTAAAGAGATATATCATCCGATAAAAATTCGAGGAAAGAGGAAACATAATGAATTCAGAAAAAGATTATACCGATGATTTTTCTCTCCGTTCAATCATTTCCCTATTAACTTTAGTAGTATTCATAGGCATATTGATATGGTTAAGTTTTAATGTACATATTCCAAAGCCTGCAGTTTTAAAAGAGATAATTCAGGGATACGGCTGGGCTGGCTGGCTGGTTTTTATCGGCATTACAGCCCTGATTGCTATTACCCCGATCCCTATCACTATCCCAGCCTTAGTCGCAGGTTCTCTATATGGTGTTATAGCCGGCAGCTTATTTTCTTTTACCGGTATATTACTCGGTTCTTGGATTGGCTACTGGTTAGCGAGACTCACAGGTAAAAACCTGACATTCAAACTCCTTGGCAGACATGGACCGACGGTTGAAAAATATTTGAATAATGCAGGTTTCTTAGCCATGTGTACGGCACGACTGATTCCGGGACTGCCCTATTGGCCAGTCAATTACGGCGCAGGTGCTTTAGGTATCAGCCAGTACGTCTTTTTGTCAGCAACCTTGATTGCTTCCATCCCGGGGCAGGTTTCACTTGTCTCCCTTGGCGCCTTCGCAGCCCATCAGTCTCTCTTTAACGGCATCATCCTGGTTACAGCCTGGATTACGACGCTCGCAGCCATTTGGATTTCTTACCGTTACTGGCGAAATAAACGTAAGGATAGTAAATAACCGTCTAAAAATCACAGAAAGGACAGACACAGGTGATTAAAAATAGGGTTCAGTGCTAGAGATGATGATCTCAAACACTGAACCCTTTGTCTATCAATATTCTTAAGTTAATGATATTGCCATTTTGATTGCATTTAATTTTTATGCTTTAACTGTTTCTTTACCATTTGTGATGAATGTCACTGCAAGCAGTATAATCACAGACACCGGCAGCCCAATGAAGATGGGATGTAAACCGAAAGGATGTCCTGCAATCTGCCAGAGGACGGCGATAATCAGTCCGCTCCACATGGAAGCAAGACCAGCGGCCTTCGTCACCTTTTTCCAGAACATGCCAAAGATTACCGGTGCAAACAAACCTGAGACTGTCATCGCCGTACCGGTCACCATCAGATTGACGAGTCCAGGAATGGTGAGTGCCAGCACAAGTGCAATAACGGATATAATCAATACCGACAACCTGCTCCATAACAGCATCATTTTATCACCGTGATGTGAAAAGTTCGGTCTGATGATATCATTGACGAGCGAAGACGACCCTGCCAGAAGGAAAGAGTCCGCACTGGATATGACGGCTGCGAGCAGCACGACAATCATAAAGACGACCAGCGGAAAAGGAAAGACTTCATCAACGACGCCGTAATAGACGAGAACTGGATCAATATTTCCAAGCTCGAGGCCGTAGCGGCTGAGTACACCGATGGCGACAGCAGCCGCACCGATCGTTACCGCGACGATCATGGAAATAATATATCCGCTGCCTGCTATTTTTATACTGTCGGCTGCCCAGACCCGCTGCCAGAGATCCTGCCTGACAAATTGGAAGACTGCAAGCGTGAGAAGATAAATCATTATCTCACCCGGTGTAATATTCATCACGCTGAGCATATCGCCTTCACCGGCAGATGCGGCCCGGTCCGCAATCGAACCCCAGCCTCCTGCAGCTATCAATACTGATGCAAACAGCAGGACGATACCGAGCACAAGAATAATTCCATGGAAAGTATCCTGCCAGATGACGGTCTTCAGGCCGCCGAAATAAGTTTTAAGCGTGAGCAGTATCCAGCCGATGATCATTCCAATCGTAACATCCAGGCCGAGAGTCACGTTCAATATCGTCGCGATGGCGACAAACTGCATACCGGTCATCGCACAATATGAAAATAGTATACTGATGACTGTCGGTATGCGCGCCTTCTCACCATAACGCATTGCAGTATAGTCACCGATTGTGACCATCTTATAAGTCTCTCCAAGACTTCGGACACGATTGAGGACAAACAATGCAAAAATGATAACGCACGTAAACATAGTAATATGTATCCACTGCTGGCCCATGCCGAGGCTGTAACCATTCTCCATGTAGCCGAGCAAGGTCGATCCCCCGACCCCGGTACCGATGAATGTCAGGATTAAAGGGAAGAATGAAACAGTTCTGCCGGCAACATTATAATCCTCATATGTTTTCGTCTTTCGGTTGATATACAGAGCCAGCAAAATCAATAATATGAAGTACACAAAAACAATAACTGATAAGATGATTCTCTCATTTCCATCAAACAAATAACCACTCGCTTCCTTAATTTTGAATTGTCATGGGTGTAATGAATTATGCTGCTAAAGCATCTTTTTAATAATATCATATCTTAACCTGAACCACCCATACTGCCACAGAAAGCATTAAATCACTGCAAAGTTTAAGCAAGTAAACATTCACTAAAGTCATTCAATTGATATCGCTCATTTTTAATTATCTTAACCATACTAAAAAAGCGCCCGGCTACTCACCGGACGCTTCATCTATTCCTACATAAACAATATGCTGACTAAAAATATCCCTGCAACGTTAACCAGGATCGCTGACAAACTCAGTTTCTTCGCTCTGCCTTCGCCGGTTTGCGTGATTAAGAGGATGACCACACTTAATATCGCAAGACCAATGGCTATATAATACGGCAGGCCCATCGGTGACAGGTAAATATTGCCCGTTTCATTCGCTGCGATCGCCGTAATCAAGTAGATTAAGTTCAGTATTGATAAAATAAGCATCAGTATCCGCATCATATCACTCCTTATCCATAATCTACCTTTTATGGCCGGCGATTAAACCTTCCCGGAGTTTGAGTGTAGAGGCTTCGGTACAGCTGATGGCCCGCATAACGCTCAGCTGGCCGTATTTCACTTTCAGTGCATCGATGGTCTTCATCAGCGCTTCTTCTTTCAGCATTTTATCGACGTCCTGAAAGAGTGAGACCTGTTTCTGGCTGTCCGGGATAAAGTTCGTCAGTGTGACGCTGATCGTCCGGTAGAGCGCATACGGATCTGCGATTTTCTTCAGCTCCTGCCAGAGTCTTTTCATAATCACATCTTCACTGTTGGTGCCTTCTTTAATCGTAAACTGCTTGCGGTAAATATGCCCGTCTTTCGTGCCGACGGAAAACTGGATTGTTTTCGCCAGCTGGTGCATGAGCCGCATACGGTGCGTCACTTCATCCACATGTTCAAACAAAACAACATACGTTTCGCTGAACTTGTAATCGCGCATGAGAATCTGGCTTTTTGCGATCGACGGCGAATGGACTTTATGTTTTTCGCTGATTTTGCTGAAGTCGATGCCGTTAGCGTGCAGATGCCAGTCGACACCGATAATGCCAAAATCCCGCTTCAGGTACGCGTGCGGATAGTTAGCAAGATCTCCGATATTAAAAATCCCCCTTTGATTCAGCTTCTTTTCGCTCTTCTTATTAATGCCCCAGAATTTACTTAAAGGCTTGATATGCCACATTTTTTCCACGACATTCTCGTAGCGCCATTCGGCAATCCCGTCGGGCATGTGCTTCGCTTCAATATCCAGAGCCACCTTGCTTAACAGCAAATTATCACCGATTCCGACGGCACATTCGATTAAGGTCTCTTCATATATTTCGGTTTTTATCTTCCTGGCAAGCTCTCTCGGTGAAGCGGCAAACAAGTGATAGCTGTGTGTGACGTCCATGAAGAACTCATCGATGGAATACTGGTGAAAATCTTCAGGTGCAACGTATTTGAGGGCAATTTCCGTAATTCTCATAGAGTAATCCAAATAGATTTTCATGGAAGGATTGATGATAAAAATATCGCTGCGTGCCGGAATCTCAAACAGCCTGGATCCTGTTTTAATACCGAGCTTCTTTAATTCAGGCGTTGCCGCCAGCACAACAGACCCCATGCTCTTGGTATCCCCGACAACGGCGAGCTTGGTCGTTTCTGGATCCAGCCCCTTTAGTCTGCATGACACACTCGCAAAGAAACTTTTCAAATCAATGCACAGAATATCGTACTGCGGACACAGATTATAGTCATACATAAATACCACCCCTATACAGAACATATGTTCTATATTAGCATAAGAGTGCCAAAAAATACGGGTTTTAATTTTGATTTTCTAAAAACAATCGAACAAACGTTCTATTTTCGGTATAATTAGTATATCGCCTATCTATCCCGGGCGAAATATTGACCGGGAGGAGGTGGAGAAAATGGACTTTCTTTTTGTAGAAATTTTAGCACCTGTAATCACCGGGTGCCTGGTTGCGATCTTTGTCTGCTGGTTGGACAAACGTAATGAATGATAGGCGAAAAACCACACCAAAAAACCCCCAATCTACTGGCATAGATTGGGGGTTCGGTGTTGCAATGGACTTCCTTTTTGTTAATTGAATTATATCATAGTAAAAAGTAAAATGACAAGACATTAACAGCCAGGAGGCTCTTTCCAGCAGCAGAAGTCTTCAAGAATGTCTTGTGTAATCAATACATTTTCTTTTGCTTCGTCTTCAGATATGAGAACCTCTGAGTCTTCAATAACTTCTCTAATTCAAAATCGTTACTGCAGATTATACTTGCATTTAGTAATACAGCTGCTGCAAGACTGCGAATTTCTCCAATTTGACAGATATCCTAAAAGTTTTTACTATATCTCTCCCCGAGTGTCCTCACTAAATTACACGTACACTTAATACCATTCAAAAAGTTTTCCACTTTTAAATTCTCGTTGGGTGAATGGTTGTGCTGGACTAAGGGTTCTTTCCCGTAGGCATGAGCAACCGCATCCGTCACTAATTGAACAATTCCCAGTTCTGCCGGTGTTCTCGACGGGCGCATGGCGCCTTTATATTTAACATCCACGTCCGGGCTCACTTTCTTCACATGTTCTTCAATTTTCTCAAATATATACTCCGGGTCCTGGTCCGCCACCAGTCTAATATCCATATTGACCGTCGACGTCGACGGGATAATTGTTTTCGCATGCTTACCTGTATAACCGCTCTCTATGCCCGCAATATTAAAGGTCGGTTCCATGGTCAGCTTATGGTAATACGACGCCCCGTCCATATCCAGATCCTCATAACCGATTTTCTCTGCGATATCCTGCTGGTCATAAGGCAGCCGCTTCAGGAGTTCCATTTCCTTGCCGCCCGGCTTTCGAATATTATCGTAAAAACCGTCTACCAGCACATTCCCGTCATCATCCCGCATCGTGTTCAACAGCCGCATCAGTTTCCACGCAGGATTCGGCACGATATTGCCCGTATTGCCGGAATGGTTATCAAAATCCGCCCCTTTCGCCGTCATTTCAAGCGTCAGCACCCCTCTGACACCGAGCAGAATTAATGGATTACCGCTGTTGTGAGATGAACCATCCGACGTATAGACTAAATCCGCTTCAAGCAGTTCCTTGTGATTCTCCACAAACTCCGCCAGATGCACACTGCCCAGTTCTTCCTCCCCTTCGAAGATAAACTTCACGTTAATGGGAAGCTCGCCGTAGAGCGCCTGATAAGTCTTCAGTCCGAGCAACTGAGCCATCAGCTGGCCTTTATTATCCCCGGCACCTCGTGCATATATTCTGCCGTCCCTAATTTCAGGTTTGAAAGGATTTGAATCCCACAGCTCAAGCGGTTCCACAGCCTGGACATCATAGTGGCCATAGATCAGCAAGGTGAAGCGGTTTTTATCGTTTAGAAGCTCGCCGTAGACAACGGGATTGCCGCCGGTTTCGATCAGCTCGGTATCGAGGCCGAGGATTTCCATTTCACTCTTCAACACATTAACGCAATGCCGAATCTCATCCTCATCAGTGCTGATACTCTTAATTTTAAGCAGGTTAAAAAGCTGATTCAGGTAGTCGTCACGGTGCTTTAGAATAAAATCATCCATCTTTTCAAGTGTCATGTCAGTTCCCCTTTACGTTATAATACTAATTGTCATAATATTACTATAATTTAAGCTTAATGGCAGAAAAATATTTAAATATTTAGAAACCCTCTCCATAGTTTTCAATAACAAATTTAAGTGCTGCGTCTTCGCCGGTGTCTTCCGGAAAAAAGACTGTTCTGTAAAAATACGGGTATAAGTATTAAATATTTAAGTTTAAGGAGTGAGTATATGAAAATACTGTTAACTGGTGCGTCGGGCTACATCGGCGGAAATTTACTGCAAAGCTTAAAAGAAGACTACGAAGTTGTGGCCATATCCAGAAATACAAAAAATAAAGAAGATGAGCAGAATGTAACCTGGAAGGAAGCGGATTTATATTCTCAGATCGATATAGAAAATGTAATGGAAGATATTGATATCGCAATATATTTAGTCCACTCCATGCAGCCGTCTTCCAAACTCTCCCAGGCGAAGTTTAAAGATATGGACGCCATCCTCGCAGATAATTTTGCATGGGCAGCGAAACGAAAAGGTGTGAAGCGGATTATCTACTTAAGCGGTATTATTCCGGATGACGATAAGTTGTCAGAACACCTATCCAGCCGGCTCGAGTGCGAAAAAATTCTCGGTTCCTACGGGATTCCGGTATCCACTTTAAGAGCGGGTCTCATTGTCGGACCAAAAGGCTCGTCCTTCCCGATTCTCTATAATCTTGTTAAACGGCTGCCGGCTTTAGTATTGCCGGCCTGGGCATATAACCGCACGCATCCGGTTGCTTTAAAAGATGTGATAACAGGCTTATCCAAAGTGGTAAAACGTCAGCCGGAAGAAAATGAGTCCATCGATATCGGCGGACCTGAAGAGAAAACTTATAAAGAGCTGTTTCAGGAAACCGCAGAAGAAGTCGGCAAAAAACTGCCGATGATGGATTTGCCGATTATTCCCATCTTTCTGTCGAAGTTATGGGTACGGCTGATTGCCCAGAAACCAAAAGAAATGGTCTATCCGTTACTTGAAAGTCTGACGCATAATATGGTCATGAGCAAAAAGAATTATGTCGAAGGGATTTCTAATACGCGGACGACCTTTAAGGAGAGTGTCCGTATGGCGCTCGACGGAGAAATGGATCAGAATACCCCGTCTGCTCCGGAGTTTGTGAGTAGAAAAGATCTTGAAAAAAATGATGTGAAATCTGTCCAGCGTATCCGGATTCCTAAACAGTGGTCCATCGATGACACAGCGGACTATTACGTCAACTGGCTGTCGAGGATCGGCGGCAAGTTTATTACCACACAGGTCCAGGATGCTGAAACATCCATTACCCTGCCCTTCTTTAACAATCCGATTCTGATACTGGAACGCTCGGAAGAACGATCGTATGAAGACCGGATTCTCTACTATATTAAAGGCGGCAGATTTTCTCAGGAAAGAAAAGACGGACGGGCGCGCCTGGAGTTCAGAAGAATTCTTGATACGAACGAAGTGCTGGTCGCGATTCATGAATATGAACCGACCCTCCCGTGGTTTGTCTATACGCTGACCCAGGCGAAAGTCCATCTTTTAGTCATGCGCGCCTTCGGCTTTGAAACGGCCATACTTGCGAATACCTTAGATTCCAAATATGCGAAATACGCTTCCAGTCCGACGTCGAATTAATATTGGACTGATGATGAGTCTGGTCATTACCAGGCTCATTTTTTATCTGCTTAAAGGTAAAGCGCTGACTGTAATCAAACTGATTTTATAATTACTGATTCTGCCGGGATTCATCAATGGTCTTATTCTTAATTATATCTATTCCGTAACCGATCATAGCTGCAAGAAAGCCGGGAAGCACCCAGCCGAGTCCCTGTTCAAAGAAGGGAGCGATATCCAATAGGCCGGTGAGGAATTCCAGTTCTAATCCGCTGCTGACCAGTGCTTCGTACAGTGCATAGAAAGCTGTCACAGCTACCGCAAGCTGGAACATTGTTTTGCTCTTTCCGGTAATATGCTCTAATAAACTGAGAATAATCAGAATAATGGCGATAGGATAGATGAAACTCAATAAAGGCACTGCCACATGCAAAATCATATTTAAGCCTAAGTTGGATACCAGTAATCCGATGATGACAAAAATAGTAACATAGTAGGAATAAGACAGCCTTGGATATATTTGGTTAAAAAAACTTGAGCAGGCATTGATGAGTCCGACGCATGTGGTGAGACATGCGAGCATGACGATAAGACCAAACAAAATATTGCCGCTGGTAACAAATAAGATACCTGAGGCAGAGGTTAAGATTTCAGCGCCGTTTTTAAAGCTGGTCTCTCCCGGGATCACACGGCCAATCCAGCCTAAAGAAAAATAAACTGCAACGAGACCTGTACCGGCTACAAGAGCAGAGACAAGCGTCCCCTTGACGAGCTCCTTTTTGGATGCTGCGCCTTTATCTTTCAGCGCATTGATAATGACAATTCCGAACGCCAGGGCTGCGACCGCATCCATCGTGAAATATCCTTCCAGGATTCCGGCAACCAGAGGCGCAGTCGCGTACTTTCCAGCAGCTGGTGAGGAAACGTTCTCAAATGTCATAAAAGATTGGATGACAAGCACAGCTAAAACAAGCAGTAAAAGGGGCGTCAGATATTGCCCGATGCGATTCACAATTTTTTTTGGATTTAAACTGATCAAATATGTAATAGTGAAAAATATCAGTGAAAATACAAAACGCCCCATCTGCCATCAATTTTAAAAATTTGCTGGAAACCTAATTCATAAGCCACGCTGGAGGCTCTTGGAATTCCATAAAAAGCACCAATAGAAAGGTAAATAATGATAGCAAAGCCGATACCAAAAATATGGTGCACGCGGCTCCCCATGGAGATTAAACCGTTATCTTCGAGTGCTACAGCCATGACGGCCAGAAACGGTAAAAGAACACCTGTGATGAGAAAACCTGTAATCGCAGGCCCGAAATTGTCCCCGGATTCCCAGCCTAACAGAGGCGGGAAAATAAGGTTGCCAGCGCCAAAAAATAAAGAAAAAAGCATGAATCCTATAAATAAAACATTGATTCGACTCATTATAAGCCTCCTGAACTTTGTTTAAATAATTACAGTGTCCAAATTCTCATAAATACTGTGAGATTTTGACACGCTTAGCATCTGTCCTGTTTTCCCCTCAGGACCTGAAAAATTGAAGCTTCTTAATTATAGTACAAGTTATCGTCTAAATCAGCGCAAAATGCCACATAATATGATTAAAAATAGGAAGTTGCATATAAAACACCGAACCCAGGTGTAGCTGCTAAAATATTATGATGACTTCTAATTGTTCTGATACTTCTTTAACTGAAAACTCGCCGTCCATAACTAACTTAACGGCTTGAATCTTAAATCGTTTATCATAGGTTCTTCTTGGCATAATAAATTCCCCATTTCCTCTTAACTTAATGTCCATTTTTTATACCGAGTTCACCGTTTATCCGTATAAATTTAAAGATTTTCTTTTTCCAAATCTTTTGTTTCAGCATATGCTGATGATATAATATTATTTAACAATTCATTACATTTTCTTAAAAGGAAGTAAAACTATGATTTCATTTTTCTTAACTGCTGCCCGTTTACTTAAAGCCCTCGGGAAAGCCATGGCAAGGCCAGTTTTTCAGTCCCTGCTGCTTACATTATTTTTAATACTGCTGTCCGGCACATTATTTTATACTCAGGTAGAGGGATGGCATGTGCTTGATGCAGTTTACTTCGGAGTAGTCAGTCTTATCCCGACAGGTGTAGAAACTGGAGTCAGCCCTTCTACCAGCACAGGAAAAATATTCACAATGATGTATTTACTCGTTGGTGTGGGGATTATGATAAGTCTGCTCGCTATGATTGCAAAAGAAGTCATTAATTATAATATTGAAAACAAGCAGTAAAATAACTTTAAAAATAAGCCAGCCCGGCTCGGGCTGGCTTCTCTTATTCATATATGAATCTTTGTGATTTTGCTTGACTGATAATTTACAGATCCGTTTCTTCCTCCGGCACATCTATAAAGTTGTACAAACCGAGCCGGTATCCCACAGCTTGTAAAATTCACTGAACCAGATTCTGTCTGCATAAGATCTTTCGTTCCACTTTTCACCGCCTGCACCAAGGGCTGCGATATATTTCAAGTCGTACTGCCCGTCACTGACTCTGTCGTAAATCAGTTTGGAGCGCTTCAAGTGATAGTCGCTGGTGACAACAAGAGCACTGTCAAAGCCGTGTTCATCCATGATTTTAAATGACTCAACTGCGTTAGTATAAGTACTCGTTGCTTCATACTCTTCTATAATGGCATCCTCAGGAATACCCAGCTCCACAGCAAATGCTGTACTCTACGGATAGATATCCTCGCTCTCCGGTGTAATGATGACATAGTCCGCGTAGCCTTCATGATACAGTTCGGCTGCTTTTTCCATGCGCCCCTTATCTCCGCCGCCGAGCATAATAATGACATCCGCTTTTTCTGGTATGTCTGTCTCATTATGATTAAAGCTGTCTATGACTGATGTCATCATCAGCATTAAAGCAATACATATGATGATGACTATTATTCTTATTTTCATGGTTATCTCCCAATTGTCTTGATTCATTAATAAGCATTATAATAGCACATATAACTTAAATAGAAAGTAAAGTCTGATGAGAATTGTATGAATCATTTTAAACCGGGCGGTTCTATCTTTCGTTTTTCATTATCTATTACTAAAGAGATAATGAAATCATTGTTAAATTTTAAATAAAGCAGGTGAAAATCATTATTCATTTAAATGTTAAAGGAATTTTAGTGATAGTTATAACAGTTTTGCTTCTATTATCTATTATAATATTATTTCTTAATAGCAATGGATTACATAAAAAAAATTTCGTATCAGAGAATGGTATAGAAGGAGACTACCTGATTCAGCAAGCTGCAGATTCAGAAGGTATACTATTATGGCTCCATGGTGACGGAGCATATGAATTTAAACACCCGTATTCTAAAGAGTATTTAGGCGGTAAAAATGGAATCAAAGCGGTTGCAGAAGAAAAGAATTTAACATTAATTGTCCCGCATACTCCTTCAGCAGATACATGGTGGGAAAATGGAGAAGATAACGCTGAATACCTTATTGAACTAATAAGTACTTTTCCTGAACATCAAAAGGTTTGGATCAGCGGTTTTTCCGGGGGTGCTGAAATAACTACATATTGGCTGATAGAAAAACTTAAGCGCACCGATATAAAAAGCGGCGGTGTAATTTTATTTGGAGGCGGAGGATCACCTGCAGCGGAGGGTATTACTGACTCACTTAGAAAAGAAGATGTAATTGATGGAAGTTTCCCTATAACTTGGTTTATTGGAGAGAATGATACCGGGGATTCTAATGATGAGAACCCGTTTAATGCATTGGCAGCAAGCAAACAAGGTGAAAGATTTTACAGAGATCAGGGATGGAAAACTGAAAGAATCATTCTTAAAAATTACGGTCATCTTTTATCTGAAAATAATATTGGTATGTACGGTCAATTATTAGATGAAATGATTCCATAAAAGGATGGGGGTTAATATTTTCCCCCATCCTTCTCCATTCAATTTCATTTGATTATTTCAGTTATTTTAAACGCGTCGGTTTTATTTTCACTTTGTCATTCGGCACAGCTGGAATATCGTTGTATTCAAAGCTGAAATCCTGGTCCGGCACTTCGAATTCCAAGTGATTGACCAGAAAGTCGAGTGTTGTCCGCATGACGACTATGGTGATAAACTCCCCTGCACAGCGGTGACCGAAGTCATAAGATCCGCCGCCCTGCGGAATAAAGTTAAACGGTGTCTGCTGCCAGCCTTCAAAACGCTCCGGAGAAAATACTTCAGGCTCTGACCAGTCATCAGGATGACGGTTGGTACCGTATAAGTCCAACAGCGTTAAAGTCCCTTCCTTAAACTCGTAGCCCTGCCATTCGAAATCAATCGCCACACGTGCGACTGCGACCGGGAAGAAAGGATAATAGCGTCTGACTTCCTGTATGAACCATTCGAGCTGCTCTTGATTGGCATCTTGCAGTTTCTCTGCTGCCTCTGGATGTTCATGAAGAGCAAGACCTATCATAGCAACCCAGACACTAATAGCATTAATCGGACGGATAAGATTTAAAAGCTCCACTGTCGCAATCTGAGAATCTAAAAGCTCGCCGTCTAAATCTTTGTGCATAGCGAACTGATAGAGCGCTCTGTCTTTATCCGCTTCAATCTCACCATTACGCACACCTTCAATAAGCCCCTGAATCCAGTCCTCAGCCTCAGACCGTGATTTACGCCCTTTCCAGTGCTGGATTCCGAGCGCTGCAGGCGACTCGTATAAATCAGAAATCTGACCCGCGCGAGTTTCAATATCTTCATCTTCCAGCGAAACACCGACCCAGTCGCAGGCAACCTGCAGAAGTACTACCTTCGCTGCTTCGTATAACTCCACAGTATCGTTCCAATTGATTTCCGCAAAAAATTCGTGCCAGTATTTCTCTGTGAGATCCTCAATCTCATCCATGGCTTTGTTATCCATTAGCGACATGAACATCGCTTTACGATTTTTGTGCGCATCACCGTCGAGACCCTGGACGCCCCCTTCGCCGAAGAGCGTTTTTTGTACTCTGGCGGGCGCAGCATCACTGCGTCTGAAGCGGGTGTTGTCGTAAAACAATTCAGCCTGTTCACTGCCTGTGAGACAGATGGTCTTTTCCCCGAGGACACGCGTTTCGAAAATGTTTGTGTCAAGCTCCTTATCACGATTCATAACGAACTCGTAACCCTCTTTAAGAATACTTAAAGTCTTGTCAAAACCAGAATCTTTTGGCATATTTGAATTCATTTAAACACTCCTAATTAATATAATTTAATTAGTTTTACCCTAAAGAGCTTTAAAATATGTATACTATTTACAAAATTAATACAGCTGCCAAAGTCGTAATAACTTTAATAGCTGTATTATCTCATTTTACATATTTTCATCAATACTGCTTTCAGAAGATTCTTCGTTTTCTTTACGAGCACTTTTATTCAAGAAATCTTTCAAGGCTGTACTGTTCGTTTCAAAATCCATATCAATTACGTTACCGGCATGACTTGTATCCATAAACTGATAGGTGTTATCCAGAGGCAGTGTCATCGTGTCGATATCCTTATCCCCTCTGATCATAAAGCTCATAATCATCCGGTACATTTCTTTATTTGACATTGAGGTATCAACATATCCCATGCCTGTTCCAAGTATCTTAGGCAGCTTAACAATTCCGTCGACACTGATAATTTCGTCCTGAATTGCACTGAGCACCTGCTGCTGGCGTCTCACCCGGCCGAAGTCGCCTTCTTCATCGTTCCGGAAACGTGCGTAGCCAAGGAGGTCTTTACCATTCAGCTGTTGTTCACCCTGCTTCAGTTCAGTATCGATTTTTTCGGACATATCTTTCTCTACATCTATAGTGACACCATTTGGATTGACGACATTCACCGTTTCCATAAAGGCGTCGTAATCCACCGTTACGTATTCTTCTACATTAATATCAAAATTATGTGCCATCACTTCACGGAGTAATTCCACTCCGCCGAGCGAGTATACCGCATTAATTTTATAACTCTGATAACCAGGTATATCTACGTAAATATCTCTCATTACAGAGACCAGTTTCATTTCCTTCTGCATATAGTCATACTGGCCAAGCATAATGACATCGGTACGCTCTGCACCTTCGTCCATCCGGTCTTTACCAATAATCATTATCGTTTTTTTACCATCATGATTATCTATTGGATTAAATTCTTCACCGGTGTTCTCTACACCATTTTCTTTTGCAATATTCAATCCAGATCTAAAACTGAAAAAAATATATAAAAGTATAATTGCAAACAGCGCAAAAATCCCTAAAATTATAAAGCCTCTTTTTCTTACTCTAGTTTTTGTGACAGTACTGTATTCTTCTTTATCAGTCCGTCTCATCGTCTCTTTGTCCATTGCGATGCCCCTAATTATTTCTTAAGCATTTATTGTACGCTTTCCTGGATTTTTTATAAAGTAAAAGCTGTAATATATAATGCCGATCTCATATAATCTGTGACTTCTCCAGCATACTTGTTATATTGATACTACAAGTCAGGAGATGTTGTATATATTTATAGAGATAATTAGAAAAGACTGGAATAATATTCCAGTCTTTTCTTTGCACGTAAATTTAACGGAGCCTTTATTAATATTTTCTTTGTCCTCTTGAATACAACTACTGAAAGTAATTCACTCCGCAGAAATAAATCTCCTATAATCCCAAAGTGAATTTATCACAAAATTATATTTTCATATTTAATCTGCTTTTTCTAATACTTTATTATTCTTCATATACTCTTTCATCCCTTCAGCTGCTCTATAGGCTAAAGCACCCACTGTTCCTGTAGGATTTGAACTTGAATGCAGCGGGAAAGAAGAAGCTCCCACCACAAAAAGATTTTCCATATCCCACATTTGAGAATAGGTATTGACTGCAGAAGTAGCAGGATCATCTCCCATTATCACACCGCCGCCGGTATGGTCAGATAGTGAGTTTTTACCAAACTCTACCGAATCATCTATTTCAGGAACATTAATATAATCTGCTCCCATTTTCTCTAAGATTTCTTTGGACTGCTGATGAGCATATTTTACAATGTTTCTATCAATATCACTAAATTTATAAGTCACACGCAGTAACGGATCTCCAAAAACGTCTGTATAGTTTGGGTCTAAGTCCATATAATTTTCTTTCTGTGGCAGAACTCCATTTTGCTGCTGCATATCGATCCTTCTGTTTGTATAAAATAAAGATTTGTCTTTAAACTCCGGACCCCAATCAGATAGTTCCAAGTCATCAGGCACAAAGTTATTTGAAATAGGTCTGTCCCCTAGTTGAGTTGCACGAATTAAAAACCCATGCAGAAAATCAACTTCGTTAAAATCAAGCTGTTCCAAGTTAAAATCATCCATTGTTGCACCTAATGCCCCAGCACCGGCATAGCGATTAAACTTCTTATCATCGAAAAATCCTCTGACTCTAGTATGGGTTAAATTGACAGTATGAGCGGTAATATTTTTCCCTATCACACCTTCACCTGTTTCAGGATCATATTTTTCTCCAATATCAGATAGCAGCATTAAACGAGTATTGGTAAAAGTATAACCCGCTACTACTACTAAATCTGCAGGCTGTTCATATTCTTCCCCGGATAACATATCTACATATTTAACACCAGTTGCTTTACCATTCTTATGTAAGACACGGGTCACATATGAATCATTTTTTAAAGTGAAATTATCACTTTTTTGTGCTGTTGCAAGCACTGTCACCAGCGGGTCTGCTTTTGCTCCAAAGTCACATCCATACTGCTCGCAAAAAGCACAATACATACATTGATTAATCTGTTCGCCATCCAGGTTCTTATAAGTTTCTGATAAATTTGCAGATGGAATTTGGTAAGGATGATATCCCATCTCTTTAGTTGTACTTTTAAACAACCTTGTAATTTCAGTATCTTTTAAAGGCGGTGTAGGATAGTCCATCGTTCTTTCCGGTCGTAATGGATCTGGTTCCCCTGAAATCCCGGTTGTTTCTTCAAATTTGTTATAGTATTCATCTAATTCATCGTATGTAATACCCCAGTCTTGTGCAGAACTATACTCCGGAAATATCTCATTACCGTATTTTTCTTCCAATTTACTTCTAATTTCAAAGTCTGTCGGCAGCCATCTGTAAACCATGCCGTTCCAGTGCATACCTGAACCGCCTGTGTCTGTACCATTAATTGAATTCATTTCGTTACTTCTGTGCGGAGTTGCTGTTTCATCCAAGGTGTTCCTTATTGTTAAAGATTCTTTTGATAAGTCTTGAAACATTTTCTTTCTGCGGGAATATTTAAGTTCATCTTTAGATCCGACAAAATCTGTTCTTTTTTGCGATTTTCCTCTTTCCAGCATAACAATGTTGTAATCTTCCTTTGATAATTCTGCAGCAGTAATTCCTCCAGCCCAGCCAGAGCCTACAATTACCACGTCCACTTTGTCTAATTCTTTTGCCAATATATACTCCCCCTATTTTTGTTGGTAGTCAGTTAAGCTGATAGGTTCTTTTAATATAAATTCACTTTCTTCAATCATATCTTCATAACTCATTACAGGGCCAGGATACTCTTTCATTTTCCAGCCTTCCATATTTCTATTTCCGCCATATAATGGGTCTGCATAAGCACCTTCAAAAGTCGCTTTTCTCAATAACTCAAAAAATATACTTGATTTTATAACAGACATCTCCACGTTATCTTTTTCAAAATCTTGAAGGATTTTAACTTTATTATCATCTTCTGTATCAATGAATTCTTCATTATATTTTTCATTACTGTATTCATTAATTCTTCTTATACCAAGCAAAAACATTTGGCCACGCGTTAAACTACTTTCATCTACAGATTTGTTCGTAAATGGTCCTTGCCTGTAGTCATTTGAATTGTCTCCCCATTGCCCTGCCAACTGCTTATCAATAAAATAAGGTACACCAAGTTCAATAGCTCCAGGGCCATTATCATCTTCCGGGTAAATCATTTCTGTCGCTTGTTCTAACACTTGAAAATCTTCAAATCTTGTAAAAAACATTCTTGCTTCTGTGTAGTCTTTACTATCTGCTGATGTATTGTCATTTTTAACATCTTCTTCATTACTCTGTTCCCTGTTATTTTTTCCATCTAAAAATGAATTTGTTACTACCCCGCCTAACACAGAGCCAGCAATCATTCCTCCGGTAGCGCTTCCAGAAACTTTTAAAAAATCTCTTCGTGAAAACTGTTTTTCGTCTGCCATAATTAAACCTCCATATCATTTACAGAAATTACTTCTAGAATAATACCAATTTATTTTCCAAAGTAACCATAGTGTATCATTTTACAAATTCCATTCAAGGAAAAATTTGAAAATTTAAAATATATTATATAATACATTAATTTCAAATAATTCATTTATAAATACATAGCAGTATTCATATCTTTCTTTAACCATCTTTTAATAAATATTATTTAAAATAGAAACGATACTATATTTATAGTATTATAAGAAAAAATCAGTTAGGAGTTTACACTATGTTTAGAAAATTACTTGCATTCGCATTAATCGCTGCAATGCTTCCATTCGGTGCCCTAAATGCCAACGCAGCAAGTGAATGGGATAATGCAGTGACCGTCTACGGTGCCGCGTTGGAACAGGATTCAAATCTTCAAAATGAAACAGCAAACTTACTCGGTGTTGAAGATACCGATATCGTCGATTACGTTTACTCAGAAGACGTTAATCAATACATCAATCAGAACTACGATAACAGTGTACTGAAATCCAGTATCCGTATTATACAAACATCTGAAGGTGACGGTTTAAATATTGATATTAATGAAGACATGGGTCAGATTCTTTTAATCTCTGAAGAAACCTACCAGAATGCCCTGCTCACTTCAGGCATTACAGATGCTGACGTCACTATCGCAGCAGCCGAGGACGTTACAGGCGAAAGTGCCTTAGCCGGTGTCTACAAGGCATTCGAAGCACAAGGTCAAGAGATTGACCCTGAAAAAACACGGAATGCCCAGGATGAACTCGAAACCATTTCAGACATCTCTGAAGAAAACTCAAATGTTGAAGGATTCTCACAAGTTCAGCTGAACAAAGTGATTACTGAAGTTAAAGTTGAAATTGTCAATAACTTCAACGGCGACGTTACTGAAGATCAGGTCAGAGATATCGTCGATGAGAAATTAGCAGAAAACGGTCTAGACGGAATATTATCGCAAGATCAGATTAACCGGATTATCGTGATTATTATGAACATTAAAGACTCCGGATTATTTACCGGCGAGGAAGCAGACAGACTGGTCAACAGTTCAAAAGACTTACTTGACAAAATTACCTCAAGCGACAGCTTCCAGGATGCTAAAGACAAAGCAACAGAACTTGGGCGGGATATTGTTAACTCAGAAGAAGCTTCTTCCTTCATGGATTCACTTAGAAGTTTCTGGGACAGAATTGTAGAATTCTTTAAAGGATTGTTCTAATATATGAAAACTCCCGAAACATTGCTGTATCAATGTTTCGGGAGTTTCTTTAATTTCATTATTTTGTTTTACTCGATTTACCTGAGTCCACTTCTTTTCCTGCCTTAAACATCTTGATGCTTACATACAGTAAGATTACAGCAGCGATTAGATTCACTGATGCAAGCAGGATATTCGATGGTAAATGAGAAAACCCATTTATCAGCGATGAAATTCCTAAAATAAATAATACGATATTAAATAACTTTGCCACTGTATGTCCTCTTCTCTTACACCTGTTTACGGATTTCTCCACATTACCGGTTTTCTGACTTCCAGATCAAACACCTTACGATAGCGGTAGGATATGAATGCTGCGAGTACAACCGCAATTAGCGCGATAATAATTTCAAACATAAATACATACGACACTCCGATATGACGATTAATCAGTCCTGTTACATAAGGCAGTGTAATAAAACCGATACTCGATGACAAGGTCACAAAGGCCGTGCTCGTTCCCTTTTTCTCCGGGAAGAACTGCGCCATCAGGGTCACTGCCAGCTGGAAGAGTCCCGATGTTGCCATACCCAGTATAAACGCAATGATGATTAGTATTGTATAGCTTTCAACAAAGAGCAGTGTCGTGAGGGCTGCTATCGCAATTAACGGGTAGATAATTAAAGCCGTAATCGGTCTGAACAGTCTATCCAGCAGGGTCGCTAAAATAATAACCGTTGCAAAGCCGCCGAAACTGTAAACACTGAGAAGATTAATCGCCTGTGCTTCCGGCAGACCGACCACTTCTTCAGCATAGGTCGCAAGCCAGGTCTGGATAATTAAAAACAGTCCCACCGACGTAAAACCGATCGCAATGACTGTAATGCCTTCGCGCAGAAACTTCGGTTTTTCTTTGAAGATTAACCGTTTGATCGGTTTTTTATCTTGTTTGGTTTCTTCTTTAGGTTCCTCAAGCCTATTTGCTTCCGGGAACTTCAGCGTCATTAAATGCAGGGCATTAATTAAGAAAATACCCGCCATGATAAAGAAGGTGTAGCCGTAAAACATATCACGCGCCATAAAGAATGTAATCATTAAAGGCAGGATTGTCGAGCCTACCGACATAAATGCTTTAACCAGTACCGTTGCCGAACTCGAACGCTTTCTAAATACCTCTATCAGTGCCGGATACGAACTCGTGTCTAAGATGGAGTTCCCCATCCCAGCGAGGAGCGCAAACATAAATGCAATAGTGTACGTCGGTGCAAACGGAATCGCAACGAGGAAAACCACATAGAGAAAACACGCTGTAATCAGCATCGGACGCCGTCCGAGATTATCCGACAGCTTCCCCGCAAACGTTAAGGCAATCAGCTTTCCGATTCCGATCGCAGATATTAAAGCCGATATTGCCGCTGCATCTGTATTCAGCTGTTCTGTTAAAAACCCCATATGGAGTGCAATAATTAAATTGATCATGCCCAGTAATATGTAATTGATGTAAATACTCGAGCCGATTCGCAGTTGATTGGACATATATTAAACCTTCTTCTTTTTATGTATTACAGAAGTATATCAATAATTCAGAAAAATAACAGGGACATTTGAAAATCTGTCCCTGTTATTTTGATTTTATTTCTTCTCTTTGTCAGGCGGCACATTCGTCAGTTCCAGACTCACGTACATAAAGATAATCGTCACCGCTGTAATCGTAATATACACCCAGAAGTACTGGGTAATAGATGGCGGTGCAAATAATCCAATCATCAGCATAGCCGTCACGAGCAAGAGCGGAATAATCATCCGTTTTTTCGATTTCTCAGAAACATACTGCTTTTCATGACAGTAATCACACGCGACCCCATTCTCCGAAGCAAAATGTGCTTTAAATAATAACATGCCGGTCCACTGCTTATTGCAGCTTGCACACTTGGTCATGTAATCTCTCCTCTATTAAATTCTTTATATTAATCTCTTTTTACTGCACCGTATTGATATCTCATATGAAATAGCAGCTGAATCAGGCTTTTCCTGTAAGAGATAAATGCTTTGTCATCGATCATCTGATATATTTCTTCAATTGATGCCCAGGCTGCGTCCGACACTTCCTCGTTCGGCACTGCCAGTGTTTCGAGGTCCGCTTCTCGGTTCACGATGTAGATATCATCATAGCCCCGTTCAAAGGTAATCGATAAATGCGGCCGCTGGTTATGTAAATCTATAATGAGTCCCAGTTCTTCTTCGGTTTCCCGCATCGCCCCCTGCTGGCTCGTTTCACCAGCAGTGACACTCCCGCCTGCAGAGATATCCCACATATCCGGTGCACCAATTTTATTGCCCTGACGTTTTTGAATCAGCATCTGGTTTTTACTGTTAAAGATGACCACATGAATGACGAGATGATAAGTATCTTTAAGCATGGCATCGCCCCGGGTCATCGTCTGATTTGTGAGTGTCCTGTGTTTATCATATAAGTCCCAAAGTTCCATAAGTGCATCCTTCTATGCTTAGACATAATAGATACCTTACCACAACTTAATTTTATACCGCAATTAAAGTGCCGGCAATAACATTAAAGTACTATTTATCTGTCTGACACATCAAACAGGTGTGCTTCTACTATCCGGAACATTTCATTCTTTATGAAGAAAAAGTTATACTGGATAATATAGAAGAATCAAAAAATGATACTACAAATCTTAAGATGATCAGGTGAACAGTATGACTAAAGAAATTGCAGTCATTGGTCTCGGGCAATTTGGAGGCAGTGCAGTAAAACAATTACATAAGCTCTCAGCAGATGTCACTGTAATAGATATATCCGAAAGTAAGGTCAAGCACTATGAAGACTACGCTGTTGAATGTATCGTCGGCAGCGCCACTGATGAGAATATGCTTAAAACTATCGGTATCGAACATTATGATGAAGTCATTATTGCGATTGGCGAAGATATACAAACCAGCATTCTTTGTACTTTGATTTTAAAAGAATTAGGTGTCGAAAGCATTACTGCCAAAGCTCAAAGTAATCACCACGGCAAGATGCTGAAGAAAGTCGGCGCAGACAATGTCCTGCACCCGGAAACAGAAATGGGCATACGTCTCGCCAATCAGCTGGTTAATATGTCCCTTGTCGACTATATGGAAATATCAGATGATACTGCCATAGTGGAATATGATGCCAATGAACGATTCATTAACTCTCCACTGATTAATATTGATATACGTGAAAAATTCGGCTTAAATGTTATTGCGATTAAGCGTAATAAAGAAGTCATCGTTCCGCCAGATCCCCAGATGAACATTCTGGAGAACGATGTTCTCGTCATAATTGGTAAAATTGAAAATCTGAACATATTTGAGAGTAAGATGATTAAGCCTAAAAGTTAAATAATAATATAAAAGACTGTCCCGGGTGCACTAATACGCCCGGGACAGTCTTTTATTTACAGTCAGGATTTATGTCATGTATTTACTTATTATAGTCTTCAGGGTCGTCCTTACGGTAGTCCTCATCGCCCCACTCATTGTCATCCGGCAATTTGTAAGTGATATTTTTCGCATAGAAAATCGGAGATTCTCCTCGGTCTTTTTGCGCCTTATAATCTCTCATCAGCTCAAACACCAGCGGACTGAGCGCCACAACCATCATCAAGTTGATAATCGCAAGGAAGGCCATAAAGAGGTCGGCCAGGGTCCATACCAGCTGAACGCCGAGTACGGCACCGACTACTGTCATAATGACGACAATTGCTCTGAAGACAAAGGTGACTGTTTTGTTATCCACGATAAAACTTAAGTTACTCTGGGCATAGAAATAGTTGCCGAGTATTGTTGAAAAGGCAAACAGCAATATAAAGACTGCAATAATCGTTCCGCCGAAGCCGAAGAACTGCTGATCCATAGCTGCCTGGGTGACTGCAATGCCCTGCGGCGCGTCCGCACCGAAGCTTAAGTCTGTATACATAAGAATCACAATCGCCGTTGCTGTACACACGATAATCGTATCAAAATATACTCCGAGCGACTGAATCAGTCCCTGCTGGACCGGGTGACGGACGGCAGCTGACGCTGCGGCGTTCGGAGCAGATCCCATACCCGCTTCATTCGATAACAGTCCTCGCTGGAAACCATTAATAATGGCAGCACCAATCGCACCGCCGAATACTTCTTCAAGTCCGAAGGCATTCTTCACAATCGTCTGCAGCATCGGAAGAATCATATCGTAGTTCATAACTAATATTGCTGTCACCAATATTAAGTATAAGGCGGCCATAACCGGAACGATGGCTGTTGCAACATTAGCAATTGATTTCGCGCCGCCGAAAATGACCAGGCCGACAAGGATCGCAACAATAACACCGCTGATTGTCGTATTCACTCCGAAGGCTTCATCATATGCATTGGCAATTGTATTCGACTGCAGCATAACGAAAACAATACCAAATGTAATCGTCATCAGTACCGCAAAGAGGTAGCCGATGCCTTTTTGGTTGAGGCCTTTCGTCATGTAGTAGGCAGGTCCGCCGCGGAAGCCCGATTCTTTATCGCGCACCTTATACACCTGGGCGAGCGTCGCTTCAAAGAAGGCCGTCCCCGCACCTAAAAGTGCCACAATCCACATCCAGAAGACCGCACCCGGTCCGCCGACGACGATGGCCGTCGCCACCCCTGCGATATTCGCTGTACCGATACGCTGGGCGGCACTGATTGTAAACGCCTGGAAAGATGAAATTCCTTTCGAACCATCCGGCATTTTCGCCCGTTTTTCTCCGAGGGAAGAAAACATAATCTTCAGCCAGCGGAACTGAACGAATTTTGAAGTGACCGAGAAATATAAACCGGCAATAATTAAGAGGCCGATTAATATTTCCTGCCACAGTAAATCATTAGCGAAATTTACCGCACTTTCAAAAACATTGAATGCTTGTTCCATCTGCTTCACCTATCCTGCATATTTTTTGTAATTATAATGCGCTGAAGTGTGCACCTGTTACCGCACCGAAAGTTTCTTCTTCAACGACAAAAGAGCCGTTGGAATATTTTCCGCTGAGACGCACTTCATTGGCACGCAGTGTGTGAGTATTCGTTTCCGACACAATTTCGATTGTCTGGTCTTTGCCCAAAGCTGTGACTGACGCTGCGACAATTCTGTGAGGTTTTGACTTAATATCTTTATACAGCATGGAACCGACCTGGGCTCTTGCACCCGTTTCGAAAATATCAAGACTCGTGCGTTTGACCGCACCTCTATTCGATACCGTAACGAGATTGCCTTCTTTGGGAATAAGTTCTCCGAAGACTAATTTATCATCCGCTTTAACATTCATCGCTTTCACACCTTGCGACTTCAAGCCTGTCGGTGATACTTCAGACACAGGATATTTAAGCGTTAATCCTTTTTCTGTGACGAAGAGCAAGGATTCACTGCCTGTTTCTGTCATAGAGATGCCGATGACTTCGTCATCATTTTTAAGCTTAATATTAACAATCGGCCGTGAAATACGCGTCGCTTCAAATTCGCTGAGATGAGTCTGTTTGACCTGGCCGTCTTTAGTCGCCGTCACGACACTGATGTTTTCGTCGAATTTCTCGACTGTCGTTGCAAAAATCGGCTCTTCTCCATGCTTTAAATTAAAGCGGGACGATAAATGCTGCCCCATATCTTTCCATTTAATATCCTGCAGGCCGTGAACCGGCATAATCATATAGTTGCCGTAGTTCGTAAAGACGAGCAGCTGTTCTAATGTATGAGACATAGCGCTGAAGAGTGTTTTGTCTCCTTCACGCATGCCGAGTTCATCAGGACTCGAGGCGTTGTAGCTCCGAAGGCTCGTGCGTTTGACGTAACCTTCTTTTGTCAGGGAAACGACTGTATCTTCTTTCGCAATCAGCTGTTCTTTCGAGATTTCAATCGTTTCGATTTCATCTTCGATTGAAGTCAGCCGTTCAGAAGCATACTTTTTCTTAATTTCCCTAAGTTCTGCTTTTATAACCTTTTTCAGCTTTTTCTCGTCATTTAAAATTTCAGTCAGCTGATTAATCTGGTACTCAAGCTCGCTCTGTTCTGTTTCAAGCTCCACGATATCCGTATTCGTCAGACGGTACAGCTGGAGCATGACAATCGCTTCAGCCTGACGCTCGGTGAAATCGTAGCGCTCCACAAGATTTTCCTTGGCGTTCCGTTTGTTTTCTGATTCTCTGATGGTGCGGATCACTTCATCGAGGATAGATAAAGCTTTAATCAGTCCTTCGATAATGTGCATGCGTTTTTCGGCATGTTCCAGATCATACTGCGACCGGTTGGTCACCACAATTTTCTGGTGCTTGATATAGGCTTCCAGTATGTCTTTCAGCCCCATCTGCTTCGGTGCCCGGTCGCTGATTGCCACCATATTGAAGTTATAGGAAATCTGCAGGTCGGTTTTCTTATACAGGTAGTTAATAATGGCATCGATATTCGCGTCCTTCCGCGCTTCGATCACAATTCTTAAACCTTCCCGGTCCGTTTCGTCACGGACTTCGATAATACCGTCAACCTGTCTGTCGGCACGGATTTCGTCCATCTTTTTAACCATATTCGCCTTGTTGACTTCATACGGTATTTCTGTGATGACGATGTTGACCTTGTTGCCTCTCGTTTCTTCTTTAGAGACTAGACTCCGGACAACAACGCGTCCGCGGCCCGTTGTATATGCTTTTTTAAGTTCTTTCTTACCCTGGATAATCCCGCCGGTCGGGAAATCCGGACCTTTGACTATTTCAAGGAGTTCATCGATGGACACTGCCGGCTTATCGATAACTTTTAATGTGGCATCGATGACTTCGCCTAAGTTATGCGGCGGAATATCCGTCGCGTAACCTGCAGAAATTCCCGTTGCCCCGTTCACCAGCAGGTTCGGGTATTTTGCCGGCAGGACGGACGGTTCTTTTTCTGTATCATCAAAGTTGTCCATAAACGGCACTGTATTTTTATTGAGATCTCTTAAGAGCTCGCTGGAGATTTCAGCGAGTTTTGCTTCCGTATAACGCATGGCAGCTGCAGGGTCGCCGTCGACGCTCCCTTTGTTGCCGTGGATTAAAATGAGTTCTTCACGCATTTTCCAGTCCTGCCCGAGGCGGACCATGGCATCGTATATACTGCTCTCGCCGTGCGGGTGATAGTTACCGATGACATTACCGACAGTTTTGGCACTTTTACGGTAGTTTTTATCGAAAGTATTTCCCTCTTTATACATGGCGTATAAAATACGGCGCTGGACGGGTTTCAGTCCGTCACGCACGTCCGGTATTGCACGGTCCTGAATGACATACTTACTGTATCTTCCAAAGCGGTCTCCGATTACATCTTCTAATTTTAATTGCTGCAAGGGGTTATGCTCGGCCATAATCTTCATCACTCTCTGCTAATTTTTCTACATCCTGATTATCAAGAATGCTGTTGCCTTCTTCCAGCGTAAAGGACACGTTTGAATCGATCCATTTACGCCGGATTTCAACGTTGTCACCCATCAGCGTCGTCACACGTTTCAGCGATAATGCTTCGTCTTCAATGCGGACCTGGATCAGCGTCCGCGTTTCCGGATTCATCGTCGTTTCCCACAGCTGCTCGGCCATCATTTCACCGAGACCTTTGTAGCGCTGCAGTTCGGCAGATCCCATTTCTTCCTGGGCCGCTTCAAGTTCATCTTCAGTCCAGACATACTTCACTTCTTTTTTCTTGCCTTTTTTCTCGAGTTTAAAGAGCGGCGGCAGTGCAATATAAATCTTGCCTGCTTCAAAGAGCGGACGCATGTAGTTAAAGAAGAACGTTAAGAGCAGCACTTGAATGTGCGCCCCGTCCGTATCCGCATCGGTCATAATAATAATTTTATCATAGTTGGTATCATCGACTTTAAAGTCTGTGCCGACACCGGCGCCGATCGTATGAATAATCGTATTGATTTCTTCGTTTTTAAAAATATCTTCGAACTTTGCTTTTTCAGTATTGATGACTTTACCCCGGAGCGGCAGGATGGCCTGGAAACGTCTGTCGCGTCCCTGCTTAGCCGAACCGCCGGCGGAGTCCCCTTCGACTAAGAAGAGTTCATTTTTCTTCGCATTCTTGCTCTGTGCCGGTGTCAGTTTACCCGACAAAAGTGTATCTCTCGATTTATTTTTCTTGCCGTTCCGCGCTTCTTCACGCGCTTTCCGGGCAGCTTCCCGCACCTGGCGCGCTTTAATGGCTTTTTTAACGAGCTGGGTGGATAAGGCGCCATTTTCTTCTAAATAATACGGCAGCTGTTCCGTTAAGAGAGTTTCCATTAAATTGCGGGCTTCCGATGTACCGAGCTTGCCTTTAGTCTGGCCTTCGAACTGGAGCAAGTGTTCAGGAAGCTTGATGGAAATGACTGCAGTCAGTCCTTCCCGGATATCGCTGCCTTCTAAGTTCTTATCTTTTGCTTTCAGTTCGCCGATTTTACGCGCGTACTCGTTAAAGGCGCGGGTGAAGCCGGTTTTAAAGCCGACTTCGTGGGTGCCGCCGTCTTTAGTGCGGACGTTGTTGACGAATGAAATAATCGTTTCCGAATACTGGTCATTAAACTGGAAAGCGACTTCGGCGATCATTTCATTATAGGTCCCTTCGAACATGACGATATTGCCGATATCATCCTTGCCCTCATTTAAGAATTCAATGAATGATTTCAGCCCGTCTTCGAATTCGAAAACTTCCTCTTCATCTGTCCGTTTATCGTTAATCGTAATTTTTAAGCCTTTCGTTAAGAAAGCAGACTCGCG
This sequence comes from Jeotgalicoccus halotolerans, assembly GCF_003387165.1. Classification (GTDB taxonomy): domain Bacteria; phylum Bacillota; class Bacilli; order Staphylococcales; family Salinicoccaceae; genus Jeotgalicoccus; species Jeotgalicoccus halotolerans. The sequence goes on along the minus strand of NZ_QUMW01000009.1, from coordinate 294,200 downwards.
CATGCGCTCAGCGATCGTTTCAAAGTTAAAGGCAATCGTCTGCTTAAAGATTTCAGGATCCGGTTTAAAGGTAACTTCTGTCCCCGTCTCTTTCGTCTTGCCGGTTTCCTTCATCGGTGTATCGACCTTGCCGCCGTCTTTAAATGATATTTCATGAATCTTGCCATTGCGGAAGACTCTTATTTTTAGCGATTCGCTCAAAGCGTTCACGACAGAAGATCCAACGCCGTGCAGTCCGCCTGCGGATTTGTAGTTATCCGAGCTGAACTTGCCGCCCGCGTGCAGCACTGTAAAAATAACTTCCGCTGTCGGGCGTCCCGACGAGTGCATGCCTGTCGGCAGCCCGCGGCCGTTATCGCGGATCGTAATACTTTCATCTTTGTTAATCGTAATGCTGATTTCGTTCCCGTGGCCGTTAATAATCTCATCAACCGCATTATCGGTAATTTCATATACGAGGTGATGCAGACCTCTCGTATCCGTTGAACCGATATACATGCCCGGACGCTTTCTTACAGCATCCAGACCTTCTAGTATTTGAATGGACTCATCAGTATATCCAGTTTGTTTAGCCAAGTCTGTATCCTCCTACAAACAATACAAACGTATGTTCGTTAAATTAATCTACTTATCTATTTTTATATAAAACCTGCATTTTTGCAACAAAATCTATTAAGTTTACATAATATTATTATAGACTACCTTATATAAATATGTGCGAATATAAATTTTTATGGTAAACTATTAGTACCTGATAGCAAAAGGGGATTATTTAGTGTATACAGTTATTTTATTATTAATTTTCAGCTACCTTTTCGGCTCTATTCCATTCAGCCTGATTATCAGCAAAACGTTTTACAATATTGACCTGCGCGAACACGGGAGCGGCAACGTCGGCACGACGAATACCTTTCGTATTCTCGGAAAAAAAGCCGGTATCGTTGTACTGGTACTCGACCTCTTAAAAGGAGCGATTCCTGTATGGGTTGCTATGCTGGTCAGTACTGATGTCGATTTCCCCGTTGTTATTTTCGGGGTTGTCGCGGCCATCGGTCACGTCTATTCGATATTTTTAAAATTCAAAGGCGGCAAAGCAGTCGCAACAGGCGGCGGTGCCATTTTAGCCGCTGCGCCAATTATCTTTCTTGTAGTACTGGCGGCATTTTTAATCACTTTGAAATTATCGAAATACGTATCCCTCGGCAGTGTACTTGCAGCAGTTGCTCTCTTGATCAGCGTCCTGTTTACAGGTGATCTGTTTATGATCGGCTTTGGAATTATACTTGGGATTATCGTAATTGTAAAACATATTTCCAATATGAAACGCATTAAAGAAGGCACCGAACCGAAAATTACATTTATGTAATTGGTAACCTAAGAGAAACGGCCTGAAGTCTGGTTTAGACTTTCAGGTCGTTTTTTTGTTGGGCCTGGATGTTTGATTTTGTTTCTGTTCCTTAAAATATAAATCCATCAAAGCAGTGCTTTGATGGATTTTTCAAATCTGTTTTAAATTCTGCTTAAGCAGATGCAATCTTGTTGCGGAGAACCAGCTGCAGAATGCCGCCGTGTCTGTAGTAGTCTGCTTCTACTTCGGAGTCAAAGCGTACTTTAGCCTGGAAAGTGACTTGTTCGCCGTTTTCTTTCGTTGCAAGAACGTCGATGACTTCTCCTGCTGTCACACTTTCATCGATATTGATATCGAAGCTTTCAGAACCGTCAAGTCCGTGGTCTTCAGCGTTTTCACCGTTAACAAATTGTAATGGCAGAACACCCATCATTACTAAGTTTGAACGGTGGATACGTTCGTAGCTCGCAGCAAGGACTGCTTTAACGCCAAGGAGGTTCGTTCCTTTGGCTGCCCAGTCACGGCTTGAGCCCATACCGTAGTCGTCACCGGCTACAACCATCAGACCTGTGCCGTCTTCCTGGTATTTCTGCGATGCTTCGTAAATGCTCATTACGTCGCCTGTCGGCCAGTAAGTTGTATAGCCGCCTTCTGTACCCGGCGCAATCAGGTTGCGGATACGGATGTTGGCAAATGTACCGCGCACCATGACTTCGTGGTTACCGCGCCGTGAACCGTAAGAGTTAAAGTCGCGCGGTGATACGCCCTGCTCGATTAACCATTTACCTGCCGGCGTATCTTTACCGATCGCTCCTGCTGGTGAAATGTGGTCAGTCGTTACAGAGTCTCCAAATTTACCAAGTACACGGAGACCGTTTAACGGCTCGATTGTACCTGCTTCTTTAGATAAGTTCTGGAAGAATGACGGGTTTTGGATATATGTTGAGTTTTCATCGAAATCGTATAATGGTGCATCTGTAACTTCGATTTTGTTCCAGGTTTCGTTGGAATCGAATACTGTTTCGTATTCTTTTCTGAATAATTCAGGTGTTACTGTAGACATTACTGTGTCTCTGACTTCTTTGATTGAAGGCCAGATATCTTTCATGTACACATCATTGCCGTCTTTATCTTTTCCTAACGGCTCAGTGCGAAGGTCGATATCTACTGTACCTGCCAGTGCGTATGCCACAACAAGCTGAGGCGAAGCTAAGTAGTTCGCTTTCACGAGCGGATGGATACGTCCTTCAAAGTTACGGTTACCTGATAAAACAGATGATACGAGCATATCGTTATCAACGATTGTTTTCGTTACTTCAGGGCGTAATGGACCTGAGTTACCGATACATGTTGTACAGCCGTAACCAACTAAGTTGAAGCCAAGCTGGTCAAGGTAAGGCTGAAGACCTGCGTCTTCAAGGTAGCCTGTAACAACTTTAGAACCTGGCGCGAGTGACGTCTTAACGTACTTCGGCACAGTCAGTCCTTTTTCAACTGCTTTTTTAGCGATTAAACCGGCACCAAGCATAACGTACGGGTTAGATGTGTTGGTACATGATGTAATCGCAGCGATTACAAGGTCACCTGTTTTAAGCTCATCTTTGTCGCCGTCATTGTACTCTACAGTACCTGTTTTACCGAATTCTTCTTCAGTTAAGCCGTGGCCGTGGTTGCCGCTTTCAGCTGTTACTGATTTTCTGTATTCTTCTTTCATATCCGATAAGTTGATTAAGTCCTGAGGACGTTTTGGCCCTGCAAGTGATGATTCAACTGTAGATAAATCAAGCTCAACAACGTCAGTATAAGTCGGCTCAACTGATGGATCGAAGAAGAGATTGTTTTCTTTCAAGTATTCGCGGACAACGTCTACGTGGTTGCTGTCGCGCCCTGTCAGTCTTAAGTAATCGAGCGTTTCATCGTCAACTGCGAAGAATCCGCAAGTCGCACCGTATTCAGGCGCCATGTTTGCGATTGTTGCGCGGTCAGCAAGCGGTAATTCTGTTACCCCTTTACCAAAGAACTCAACGAATTTCCCGACAACGCCTTTCTTTCTAAGCTCTTCAGTTACTCTTAGAGCGAGGTCAGTTGCAGTTGTACCTTCAGGTAATGAGTTAGTCATCTTCACACCGATAACTTCCGGAACCGGGAAGTATGAAGGCTGTCCAAGCATACCTGCTTCAGCTTCGATACCGCCGACACCCCAGCCGAGAACGCCGAGACCGTTGATCATTGTCGTGTGTGAGTCAGTACCCACTAATGTATCCGGATAAAGTACCTGTTCGCCGCCTTCTTCTCTTGAGTGTACTACATTTGCAAGGTACTCAAGGTTCACCTGGTGAACGATACCTGTCGCTGGCGGAACAGCCTGATAGTTGTCAAAAGCTTTAGTTGCCCAGCGCAGAAACTCATAACGCTCCATGTTGCGCTCGAACTCGAGATCCATGTTTTTCTGCAAGGCATTTAAGCTGCCGTATTCATCAACCTGCACCGAGTGGTCAATCACTAAGTCAACCGGTACTTCCGGGTTAATTTTCTGAACGTCGCCTCCGACATCATCCATAGCTTTACGCAGTGATGCAAGGTCAACTACCGCAGGAACCCCTGTAAAGTCCTGAAGAATAACGCGGGAAGGTTTAAACGGAACTTCTTTACCTTTAATCTCCCCTTTATCCCAGTTTGCCAATGCTTCAATGTGGTCATCATTGATGACTCTGCCATCGTACTGTCTTAATACTGATTCAAGTAATACACGAATTGAATACGGCAGGTTTTCAGATTTGCTCATTCCTTTGTCTGCAAGCGACTGCAGGCTGTAATAAGTATAATCTTTACCATTTACCGATAATGTCTGACGAGAATTGTCTTTCACATTCTTTGACATCATTAAAAGCCCCCTCTAAATTTAGTCATCCTAATTGTATACTTACTCCGAAGCTAAAGTAAATGCTTTCAGAAAAATTAGTGATATGAATAAGCTTGTGATATGGATAACCTTTATTTATCTTTAATTATAACATTCATAACTAAACATTATTAATAAAATGCTTGCTTTTGTCGTGTTAAGATATTATTAAAATGTAAAATCACACTTGTAATCAGTGTGTTTTCATGTAGTATAATAAAAAGTTACTATTTCAAACACACAGGAGGTCATATTATGTGGCAGGAATTTAAAGACTTTATGCTGCGCGGCAATGTTTTAGATCTGGCAGTCGCAGTAGTCATCGGTGCAGCATTCGGTAAAATCGTTCAGGCGCTCGTTGAAAACATTATTATGCCGTTAATCGCTTTAATTTTCGGCGATACTGATTTCGCATCAGACTGGGTATACATGGGAATTACTTATGGTGTATTTATTCAGGCAATTATCGACTTCATCATCATCGGTGCTGCTGTATTCGTATTTGTTAAAGTCGTTAACAAATTAACTCGAAACAAATTTGTTGAAGAAGAAGTTGAAGACGAACAGTTAGTTCTATTACGCGAAATGAGAGATTCCTTAAAAGGTATGGAAGACAGCAAAAAAGATAGTACTGGTTTATAATTTTTGAAGAGCACATGGTGTGCTCTTTTTTTGTGGGGTTATTTTCTTGCGAGGCTCATGACTAGGTATTTGGCGATGCATAGGCATGAGGCTGCTTCATGTCTACGCATTTGCTGTTGCATAGGCGTGAGGCTGCTTCATATATACGTATTTGTCCATGCATAGGCGTGAGCGGCTGTCATGTACACGTATTTACTGTTGCATAGGCGTGACGGGGCGTCATGTATACGTATTTGCTGTTGCATAGGCGTGAGCGGCTGTCATGTATACGTATTTGTCCATGCATAGTCGTGACCGCTTCTCATGTATATCCGCATCTCCCAAAAACCTCCCCAGCAAGAAAAAAACAGCAGAGGCCCCCGCCCCTGCTGCTTAAAAGTCTTATTCTTCTCTTAATCCTTTTTTCACTTCACTGATAAAGTACAGGCTGCCCGTTACCAGCAGCAGGTCTCCCTCAAAATTCTTCACATAGTCTATATAATCTTTCACGAAGTGTTTATCCGGATGATCAATGGCATTAAACAGCACTTCCCCGTCTTCTGCTTTAAAGAAGTCGAATTCTGTTACATTGAAAGTGTCCGCGAGCATACCAATTTTGGATACCATCGTATCGAGCGGCTTGCCTTTGACTGCGGAGAACAGCACGGTGATCTTCTTGTCGCCGTAATTCGACCGCATCGTCTCCACTAGAGCGTCCACCGCTTCATTGTTGTGCGCACCGTCTAAAATAATAAGCGGATCTTCGCTGATTCTCTCAATCCGGCCGGTCCAGAAGGTTTTCTCCACACCCTGGACCATCTTGTTGACGTCGAGTTTGACTAGATCGCGCTCCATCATTTCTAAGAGGGCTGCAATCGCAATCGAGGCGTTTTCCTGCTGGTGGCGGCCGAGCATTTCCAGCTTAATATCGTCAAAGTCAAATTTGCCGTATTTAAAGCTGAATTCCTCACCGTTTTCCGTCAGAATAATGTCCCTTGAGAATTCGATGCCTTTGGCGTTCTTCTCATCCAGCACTTTATAAATATAGTCGCGGCATGTATCGTCTTTGACGTTAAAGACGAGCGGAATATTTTCTTTAATGACGCCGGACTTATCTTTAGTAATGTCTAAGAGCGTATCACCGAGAATATCAATATGATCAAGACCGATGCTGGTGAGGAGCGTCATGACTGGACTAAAGACATTGGTCGAGTCATGGGTAGCACCAAGCCCTGCTTCCACCAGCACGTAATCCACCGGATGCACGTTGCCGAAGTAGACGAACATCATCATTGTAATAATCTCAAATTCCGTGGCGTTGCCGAGATCGGTTTCTTCGATCATGCGCTCCGACACCGGGCGCACGAGGTTAGCTAAAAGCGCGATATCTTCATCTGAAATCGGCTGGCCGTCAATCGAAATGCGTTCGTTGAAGACTTCGATATAAGGAGACGTAAAGCTCCCGACTGTATAGCCGTTTTCATTCAGTGCACTCCTCATATAAGACAGCGTCGAGCCCTTGCCGTTAGTGCCGACAATGTGAACGCCTGTAATTTTTCTCTCAGGATGGTCTAACTCCCCGAGCATCCATTCCATACGCTTCACACCGGGCTTAATGCCAAATTTCGTCCGTTCGTGTATCCACTTCAGACTGTCCTGATAATCCATCGGCTATTCCACACCTCTCAAGCTCTTAAGGCGCGCCTCAACTTCTTCATACTGCGCCTCGTAGCCCGCTTGTTTTTTACGTTCTTCTTCAACGATTGCATCCGGCGCATTGCTGACAAATTTCTCATTGTTCAGCTTGCCTGCCACGCGTTTTAACTCAGACTGAAGGCGGTCCAGTTCCTTTTCAAGACGCGCGATTTCTTCTTCTTTGTTGATAAGTCCAGCGAGCGGCAGGACAACGGTTGCCCCTTTTACAACGTCTGTCTTATCATCGTCACCTTTGTCGATTGATGCAGAAATAGTTAAGTGTTCCGGGTTTGTAAAGCGCTCGATGTAATGCTTGTTGCGCTCAACCGCAGCCCGTCTCGCATCGTCTTTTACTTCCAGTTTAATATCGATCGGTTTCGATAACGGCGTGTTGACTTCATTGCGTGTCGTTCTGACTGATTTAATAATATTTACGAGCAGTTCCATTTCAGCCGACGCATCGTCAAAGCTTAAAGCTTCATCGACAACCGGCCAGTCGCTCACGACAATCGATGTTTCTTTGTTGATTGTCTGATAAATTTCATCCGTTACGAACGGCATGAACGGGTGCAGCATTTTCAGAATTTTATCGAGTGTATATAAGAGCACTGAACGCGTCATCTGTTTCTCTTCGTCCGTTCCGTGAGTCATCGGCACCTTGGCCATCTCGATATACCAGTCACAGAAGTCATCCCAGATGAAGTTGTAGAGCGCACGGCCGACTTCACCGAACTCATAGTCTTCAGACAGGCGGGTTACATCTGCGATTGTCTCGTTAAGACGGGTCAGAATCCACTTGTCAGCAAGCGATTTATCGCCCTCTAAATTAATATCTTCAAGTGTAAAGTCTTCACCGATATTCATCAGTGCAAAGCGCGAGGCATTCCAGATCTTGTTGATAAAGTTCCAGACACTCTCCACTTTTTCGTCACTGTAGCGGAGGTCCTGCCCCGGCGTTGAACCCGTTGACAGGAAGTAGCGGAGCGCATCCGCACCGTACTTGTCGATAACATCCATCGGGTCAACCCCGTTGCCGAGTGATTTCGACATCTTGCGGTTCTGTTCATCGCGGACCAGGCCGTGCAGAAGCACATCGTCAAACGGTTTTTCACCGGTCTGCTCGAGAGATGAGAAGATCATACGCGCGACCCAGAAGAAGATGATGTCGTAACCCGTCACCAGCACATTGGTCGGGAAGTATTTAGCAAGGTCAGGCGTTTCTTCCGGCCAGCCCATGGTAGAAAACGGCCAGAGCGCGCTTGAGAACCATGTATCGAGGACATCTTCGTCCTGCGTCCAGTTGTCACTGTCTTCCGGCGCTTCCTCACCGACGTAAATTTCACCTGTTTCCTTGTGATACCAGGCAGGAATCTGGTGGCCCCACCATAACTGGCGTGAAATAACCCAGTCGCGGATGTTTTCCATCCAGCCGTTAAAGGTGTGCTCAAAACGGTTCGGCACAAAGTCGATGCGGTTATCCGTGTTCTGGTTGTCGAGACTCTTTTTGGCGAGCGGCTTCATGCTGACGAACCACTGCGTCGACAAATACGGTTCAACGATAGCGTTCGAGCGCTCAGAGTGGCCGACAGAGTGCACATGCGCTTCAATTTTCAGCATATAGCCCTCATCTTCAAGGTCACTGACCAGCTGCTTGCGGCAGTCGAAACGGTCGAGCCCTTCATACTTGCCTCCGAGTTCGTTAATGACACCGTTCGGATGCATCACATTAATGCGTTCAAGATCGTGGCGGTTACCGATTTCAAAATCATTCGGGTCGTGCGCCGGTGTCACTTTCATAGCACCGGAACCGAAATCTTTATCCACGTAAGAATCCGCAATAATCGGCAGTTCGCGGCCGATAATCGGCAGAGTAACCGTCTTGCCGATAAAGTCCTGATAGCGTTCGTCATCCGGGTGAACAACAACCGCTGTATCTCCGAGCATAGTCTCAGGACGCGTCGTTGCGATTTCAAGGTAGCCCGAACCGTCAGTCAGCGGATATTTGACGTGATAGAACTTGCCTTCAATATCCTTGTGAATCACTTCGATATCACTGAGCGCTGTCTCGGTTTCCGGGTCCCAGTTAATAATATACTCGCCGCGGTAAATTAAACCTTTGTTATACATATCAACGAATACTTTACGTACGGCTTTTGACAGGCCTGAATCGAGTGTAAAGCGCTCTTTATCGTAATCGAGACCGAGGCCCATTTTTGCCCACTGTTCGCGGATATGAGACGCATACTCCTCTTTCCAGTTCCAGGCGTGCTCTAAAAACTTCTCGCGGCCGATGTCAGATGCTTTAATGCCGGCTTCACGAAGGCGCGCGTCTACCTTAGCCTGCGTGGCAATTCCCGCATGGTCCATCCCCGGCAGATACAGTACATCGTAGCCCTGCATGCGCTTCATGCGCGTAATAATATCCTGCAGCGTCGTATCCCAGGCATGGCCTAGGTGCAGCTTCCCTGTCACGTTCGGCGGCGGAATGACGATGGAAAACGGTTCTTTACTGCTTGTGACATCAGATTTAAATAAGCCTCGTTTTACCCAATTCTCATACTTGCCTTTTTCAACTTCAGCCGGATTATACTTTTTCGGCATTTCCATATCGATCACTCCTCATTATTTTAAAAACAAAAAAACTCCAGTCCAGTAATAGGACGGGAGTTCCGCGGTGCCACCTAAATTCAGGCCTTAAGCCTGCATCTCAACTTGGCGATTAACGCTCACCGCACGTTTTGAGCTAGTCACTCCTATTGGAGCGTTCACACAAAACTTATCATAGCTACCTTCACAGTATGCACCGGTAAACTTTCACCACTATCGTTTACTCTCTTTGACGCCTGCATACAGCTACTCTTCTACGTTTCTCATATTTATATAAGTTAATAGTATGCGACTTTTAAAAAACTGTCAAGATTGAAGTCGGCCTCCGTTACTGCGTGCGTTTTCTGTTCAGATATTTTAAATAATAGCCGACAATCGGCACAACGACGATAATGATAAAGAATATCCTGAAGATATGATAACTCGAAATCATTGCGATATTACCGCCCGTTTCAATCGCTATAACGATAATCTGCCCAAGCCCGCCCGGTGCGGCACTTAAGAAGAGGTCGTTAAACTGATGCACTGTAAACAGCTGGAAGATAAAGACGATAAACATGGTGCCGAAGATAAGAATCAGATTCTGCAGGAGAATCGAAAATATCAGGCGCTTGTTCAGCTGTGTCATCAGGGAAGCAATCTGCAGTCCGATCCGGATACCGAAGAGGATCTGCGCAATATTAATAAAAACAAGATCCAGCGAAAACTCAATGCCTGTCGTTAAGTTCCATATAATTAAGACGATAATCGGTCCGAGCATTAAGCTTGCCGGGAAGTTTATCTTCTGAAGAAGGAAAATCATCGCAAAGGCAGCGACGGGAATAATCAGCATTTCAGGTATAAAAATCGTTGAGATGTAATCGACCGCGACAGGCTCCGCCCCGATTTCAGAAGACGGCTGGAAGAGTCCTGAAACAAAAGGCACAATCAGCACGATTAAAATAATCCGCGACATCTGAGTGAGCGTCACGAGCAGAATATCCGCCCGCTTCTCCTCCTCTGCCATAATCAGCATCTGGGAGAGGGCTCCAGGCACTGAAGCGAGAATTGCCGTTTCCGGCGTACTGCCGGTCAGGTAGATAAACAGCCGGGACAAGGCGAGACTGAGTAAAAGAACGAGAATGGTCATAAGAAAAATATTAAATAAATCATCGCGCATGTCCATTAAAGCATCGAGCGTCAGAGTGGAGCCGATTTCGACTGCCATAATCGCGACCCCGAGATCACCGAGCCAGCGCGGGAAAAACAACTCGCGGCGGACCAGCCGGATGTAGAGAATTGTCGCAATCATCGAACCGAAGAGCCACGGCAAAATCATGCCGAGTGCGGATAAGCCCGTTGAAATCAGGGCCGCCGCAGCGACGAGCAGCAGGAAACGAAGTACTTTCATAAAATCACCTTATCTATTCAAGTGTCATCTATAATAATAACTTATATTACGCTCGATATAAAGTAAGTTGCTTTTTACACTTATGCGAGGTGCGGGCGGTGATGTACCTGGGATTGGCTGCGGTTAATCTTGAGTACGACGGGGACTCCGTGTCGTACTTGAAGCCGTTTATTTTATCAAAAGTCTATTAGACAAGTATTATATTGACACAATACCCTCATTCTTCATTAATACTCGCTGTGCTTACGCCCGGTTAACAACGGGGAAATGCCGTTGTCATTCCAAGCCACCCGATTAACAACGGGAAAATGCCGTTGTTATCCGAAGCCTCCCGGTTAACAACGGGAAAACGCCGCTGCCATCCCAAGCTGTCTGGTTTACAACGGGGAAATGCCGTTGTTATTCCTAGCCACCCGATTAACAACGGGGAAATGCCGTTGTTATCCCAAGCCTCCCGGTTAACAACGGGAAAACGCCGTTGTTATCCCAAGCCTCCCGATTAACAACGGGAAAACGCCGTTGTCATCCGAAGCCATCCGCCTCCCCTCACTCCCGTAATCTTTATCACACAAACACTAGCTATCCTCGTTTCCTTTATCGCTCACAACTCTTTCCTGCTCTTTTAAGAAGAAGGCAAATATCAGACCGATGACTGCGAGCACTGCCGAGGCGATAAAGGTATAATTAACGCCCGTGATTTCGTCGGCAGGAGACGGGCCGCCAGCGGAGCCGCCGGAGACATTGAACGCAACGCCCGTCATAATCGTAATAAAGAGTGCGGTGAAAAGCGACCCGCCGATCTGGCGCATCGTATTGTTCAGCGATGTGCCGTGGGAGATCATGTGATTTTCGAGCGCATTCATGGCGTAAGTTGTTAATGCCATCATGGACAGACCGACGCCGAGCAGGCGCACAGTATAAACAATCGTGATATAGGTGAATGTTGTTTCAACTGTCAAAAAGGACAGCAGCACAGAGGTCGCTAAAATCAAGAAGAGACTGGTAAAGGTCAGAATCCGGATGCCGTAGCGGTCAAACAGCCAGCCGGCGACGAGCGACATAATTCCCATCACAAGCGCACCCGGCAAAAGTGACAGCCCGGATTGAAAGGCAGTGAAGCCGAGCATATCCTGCATTAAGACCGGGACGATATTGTTGGCACTGACCATCGAGACGAAAACGATAATCCCGATCAGCGAGGCCATAAGAAAGTACGGATTAGCTAAAACCCGGATTTCAAGTATCGGCTGAACCAAAATAAACTGTCTGCGGACAAAGAGGCCGACGATCACGAGGCCGCCAAGAATCGGCACGATCACCTCTAAGCTCATCCAGCCGCTGACTCCGGCGACTGAGAAGCCGTACAGTAAACCGCCAAAACCTAAAGTGGACATAACAATCGACAGGATGTCGACTTTCGGATTGGTCTGTTCTGTAACGTTCCGCATATAAAAATACGCAAAGACGATATTCAGTGCTGCGAGCGGCGCAATAATAATAAAGAGGGAGCGCCACGGCCAGAATTCTACGATGTAGCCTGACAAAGTCGGTCCGATAGCCGGCGCAAAACCGATAATCAATCCGAACAGTCCCATCGCTTTTCCTCTGTTTTCAACGTCAAACATCTGCAGGAGAATGACCTGGGATAAGGGCATCATAATACCCGCGCCTCCGGCCTGCAGAATGCGCCCTGTGAGCAGTACAGGAAATACCGTCGACAGTGCTGCAACTACCGTGCCTGCTGTAAATAACATCATCGCGGTCATATACAATTTCCGCGTCGTAAACTTATTAATTAGAAATGCGGATATCGGAATCATAATCCCGTTCACTAAAAAGAAGCCCGTCGTCAGCCACTGGGCGGTGCTGAATGGAATATTCAAATCTTTCATAATGACAGGCACCGCCGTCACCAGCAGCGTCTGATTTAAAATCGAAATAAAAGCACCGACAATTAATATGGCAATGACCAGATTGCGCGCCTTTAAATTTCCTCTTTCCTTCGTGTTATTCATAGTTCCAGTCACCTGCCCTAAGTTTGTTTATATATAGAAAAAGACAAACTCATACAATACGAGTTTGTCTTTTTATCTCAAATATTATTGTTCACCAAAGAACTCATAAAGTGCAGTCAGCTCATCGTCAGCAATCTGATCTTCACTGAAAGCAGGCATTGAACCCTGGCCTTCGCGGACGGTTGATGTAAACTCATCTTCAGCAAGGCTTGTACCTGCTAAAGCTGGACCCATTGCACCTGAAAAGTCCTGACCGTGACATGATGCACAGTTATCGCGTGCGATTCCTTCAGCATCAACATCTCCGCTTGATGCAGTTTCTTCGCCGCCTTCTTCAGAAGATTCTTCGCCTTCACTGCCGCCCGACTCTTCTCCTGAATCCGCTGTTTCTTCAGTTTCGGATTCTTCTTCGGAAGCAGTATCACCGCCGCCGCTGCCTAAGTGGAAAATAAGTAAAGGAACGATTAAGAAAACGATAATCACAGGTACTAACCAGTAAAGGTGTACTGTGCCTTTAGTTTTGTCAGACGGATTTTTTTCGATGTAGCGAGGCTGGCCATCGACTTTTGTTCCGCGTGGACGTTTTTTGTTATCACTCATTATGTCTACCCCCCATTTATACTATCACTCACTATTATACACATAATCTATAAGTCATGAAGTACAAAATTTAAATTATTTACCCGTAACTTTACTTAATGCCTTATCAAACGCATTAATTGTCGTCTCGATGTCTGCTTCAGTATGTTTTGTGGACAAGAACATACCTTCAAACTGGGACGGCGGCAGGTAAACTCCTTCGTCTAAGAGGGCCTGGTACATCGCTCTGAATAGTTCCAGGTCACTTGTATTTGCACTGTCGAAGTCAGTCACCGGGCCTTCAGTCAGGAAGAAACCGATCATTGAACCTGCACGGTTAACCGTAATCGGCTGATCGTGCTTGGCAAATACTTTTTTCAGTCCCGCTTCAAGCTGGTCTGCGAGCTTGCCGAAGTAGTCATAGCTTTCTTCAGTCAGCTGGCTGAGCGTTGCGAGTCCCGCGCTCATAGCGAGCGGGTTGCCGGAAAGCGTTCCAGCCTGATAAATATCACCGCTTGGTGCGATACGTTCCATAATTTCTTTTTTACCGCCGTAAGCACCGACCGGCAGGCCGCCGCCGATGACTTTACCGAGACATGTTAAGTCCGGTGTAATGCCGAAGTAGCCCTGTGCTGAGTTGTAGCCGACACGGAAGCCGGTCATCACTTCATCGAAGATTAACAGCGTATTATTTTTTTCTGTAAGATCGCGCACGAATTGAAGATAGCCTTCAACCGGCGGCACGACACCCATGTTGCCTGCAACAGGTTCCATGATCACAGCTGCGATATCATCGCCGAATTTATCGAATGCTTCTGTTAAGCTTGCTTCATCGTTGTAAGGGACAGTAATCGTGTTTTTCGCAGTCCCTTCAGGTACGCCCGGAGAGTCCGGCAGACCGAGTGTCGCAACACCGGAACCTGCTTTAATTAAAAGTGAGTCACTGTGGCCGTGGTAGCAGCCTTCGAATTTAAGTATTTTGCTTTTGCCTGTATAACCGCGGGCGAGACGCAGGGCTGCGAGCGTTGCTTCAGTCCCTGACGATACCATGCGGACCATTTCGATGGACGGCACGCGTTCCATAACAAGTTCAGCCATAGTCGTTTCAAGTTCTGTCGGCGCACCGAAAGATGTGCCTTTAACCGCAGCGTCCTGGACGCTTTTTACGACTTTATCGTCTGCGTGGCCTAAAATTAAAGGCCCGAAGCTGAGCGAGTAGTCGATAAATTCATTGCCGTCGACGTCGTAGAGACGGGCACCCTTCGCGTGGTCGATAAAGAGCGGGTGGTCGGCGACTGATCTAAAGGCGCGGGCCGGAGAGTTAACGCCGCCGGGCATCACTTTAACCGCTTCATCGTAGAGTTCTTTTGACTTGTTATACATCCTAAATCTCTCCCTTATTAATTTTTTCCGCAAGCTCTTTTGCGAAATAAGTAATAATCATATCTGCGCCTGCACGCTTCATGGAAATCATCTGTTCTGCGATTACTTCTTCATCAACGAGGCCGAGGTCAATCGCAGTCCGTGTCATCGCATACTCACCGCTCACGTTGTAGGCGATAATCGGCAAGTTGGAATTGTTGCGCACATCGCGGATAATATCGAGATAAGACAGCGCGGGTTTAACGATCATCATATCCGCACCTTCCAGCACATCACTTTCTAATTCACGGAGCGCTTCAAGACGGTTGGCCGGATCCATCTGGTAAGTGCGGCGGTCGCCGAAGGACGGTGTCGATTCCGCAGCATCCCTGAACGGACCGTAAAATTTAGATGCATATTTAATACCGTAGCTCATAATCGGAATATGAGAGAAACCTGCCTGATCGAGTCCACGGCGAATTTCCGCGACAAAACCGTCCATCATATTGCTTGGTGCAATAATATCAGCGCCCGCCTTCGCTTGCGATACCGCAGTCTGTACAAGGAGAGGCAGTGACGCGTCATTGTCGACATCTTCTGTAACGGGATTGATCAAGCCGCAGTGGCCGTGGTCAGTATATTCACACAGGCACGTATCCAGTATAACGAGCAGTTCCGGGTAATGCTCTTTCGACAGGCGGCATGCTTCCTGGACGATGCCGTGATCGTGGTAGGCGCCTGTGCCTTCTGCATCTTTTTCATTCGGAATACCGAAGAAAATAACGCTTTTAATGCCAAGTGCCACCACTTCATCCAGCTCTTCTTTAAGCAGGTTCAATGAAATCTGGTATACACCTTTCATCGATGACACTTCCTGTTTTACGTCCGGTTTTTCAACGACAAAAATCGGATAGATTAAATCATCTTTTGATAGTTTCGTTTCGCGCACCATATCGCGCATAAAACCGCTTTGTCTTAAACGGCGGTGTCTGTCAAAATTCATTATTGAATACTCTCCTTAATAAAATTAATCATATGTCCGAGTGTTTCATGCTCCGGTTTTGAAGCAGTTAAGCCGTACTTGTTTAAACGCGTTTCGGTCACGTGGCCGATTGCGATAAAATGAATATCTTTAAGTTCCTCTTTAGTAAAATTGCCCATAAGACTTTCTACTGCAGACGGCGATGACAAGGTTAAATAATCGATGGTGCCGAGATTGTCCCTGATTCTCTCAATAGACCCTTCATGAACTTTCGGGTAATACAGTTCGATTTCAGTAACGTCAGCACCTCTGTCCCTCATGTAATCGCGCATCAGCGGCCGCTTTTGGCTGCTCGCGGGATAGAGTATTTTATCGCCGGGATGAATCGTGCATTCTTCGATAAAGCCTTCCTGCGTATACGTCGACGGTTCAAAGTCCACATCGATGCCGTGCATGTTCAACGCTTCCGTCGTCTTCGCGCCGATGCTCGAGATTTTATCCGCCTGCACCTCTTTAAAATACGGCAGAAAATGCTTCACCGTGTTTTTACTCGTCATAACGAGCCAGGTATACTGCGTCTTTAAGACATCAGTGTCAAAAGGCAGACTTTCAGTCGTAATGAGCGGGGCGTGGACGAGAGTTAAGTCGTCGTCCGGCGCCTCTTCAAAGGTTGACTGCGTGACATAAACCACCGGTTTACTTGCCGGCATTGGTCTCATTAATCATATCTATAATCTCTTTGGCACCGGCTTTTTCCATTTCGTCCGCCACAAGGTTACCGAGTTTTACAGGGTCTTCATGCGATTTTTTAACGACATAGCGTTCGCTGCCGTCTTCAGACATAATTAAGCCTGTTAAATATAATTCTCCGTCTTCAAGCGTTGCATAACCGCCGATTGGCACCTGGCAGCTGCCGTCCATGCGTTTTAAGAAAGTGCGTTCAGCTGTAGTGCACGTTGCATCATCTTCAGAATGCACGGATGCCAGCATATCAATCAGTTCTTTGTCATCCTCGCGCACTTCAATGCCGAGTGCTCCCTGGGCAATCGCCGGGATGAACTCTTCCGGATCAAAGTATTCTGTTACGATGCTGTCGCTCCAGCCCATGCGTTTCAGTCCTGCAGCTGCAAGCAGAATCGCATCGTACTCGCCCGCTTCCATTTTTTTAATGCGCGTGTCGATATTTCCTCTGACCCAGTTGACAGTAATGTCATCGCGCATAGAGAGCAGCTGGGCGCCGCGGCGGAGACTTGACGTGCCGACAACGCTTCCTTTCGGCAGGTCTTTAAATAAGACTTTGTTATTCGATAAAAATGCATCGCGCATATCTTCGCGCTCAGGCACACAGGCAATAGTAAACCCTTCCGGCAGTTCGCTCGGTACGTCTTTTAAACTGTGGATGGCCATATCGATTTCTTTATTTTTCAGTGCTTCTTCGATTTCTTTAACAAAGAGCCCCTTGCCGCCGACTTTCGATAATTGTACATCGACGATGCGGTCTCCTTTAGTAACGATTTCTTTTATTTCAATTTCAGCTTCCGGATAGGTCGCTTCAAGCTTCTTTATAAACTGCTTCGACTGCGTTAAAGCAAGACCGCTCCGGCGTGAACCAACAATAATTTTTCTCATATTTTATACTCTCCTTAAAGTGACCAGAAATGAAAATTGGATATTTCTGAAAGAATTAAATAATTCAGCATGACCAGCACAAAAATTGCGATGCTGGAGACGGCAAACTTAGCCGTATCGGCTTTAAATTTAACCATTGTTAAAATGATGCTGTACATAATAATAACACACACGGTGCCGATAACTTTCGGGTCGTAGAGAACAGAAGGGCCGATAATCTGAAGTCCCCAGACGATTCCTATTATAATACTTATACTCATTAAAATCACACCGATAAAGGTCAGTCTGAGCATTACTTTTTCGGCCGTGCCGATACTGAACAGCGAAAAGAAACTTCTATTAAACTTTTTCTCTTTTAAATTGCGGCGCTGAATTAAGTATATAACGGCGTTCAGCATACCGATAAAGAAGACGACATAAGCGAGCAGCGCACTGCCCACATGGACGACTAAAAGTTCGTTGACAATTTCAAGCGTCAGCGCCGTTGAGCTGAAGTTCAGCGACGAAAATGTATAAATCGTCATTAAAAATATAGTAATCATTAAGTAAAACAGCAGGATAAATTCCGATTTCGTCTTTATAAAATGAATAATTCCGACAATGATCAGTATCAGACTTAAGCTGAAGATACTTTCAGCGAGTGTCAGAATCGGAATTCTGCCAAGCTGGACCCCAAGCTGCACTACCGACAAAAAGTGCAGTATAACAGCAGGAGTCAGCACATACAGAGAAGCCTTTCTGACTTGTCGATTTCTTAAAAACAAATCATATGACAGTGCAGAAAGGCTGATAAAGTATAACAATAATATAATTTCTTGAACGCGGAACATCATATCCATAAGATATCCACCTTGCTAATTAAGGTTAAGCTGTTCTTTTCTTGCTTGCAGTTTTTCTTTCTGTTGGGAGTTCGAAACCTCACGCTGAGCTTCGACTTCTTCTTCGATGTGGAACATCGCCATAATATCTTCAAGTTTTTCATCGCGTTTTTTGTCGCCGGCGATTTCTTTCGTAAAGATAATCGGGTCTCTCAGCATCTGATTAATAATACTCTTCATATGTTTTGAGATCACCGTGCGCTCGCGGTCGGACATATCCGGCAGCTTGCGCTCTAATGATTCCAGCGTCTGATCGTGAATATTCAGCGACTTCGTGCGCATTGCCTGGATCACAGGCACGACACCCTGCACGTTCAGCCACTCTTCGAATTCCGCTGTCGTGCCGTCGATCATCGCCATAATCTTCTCTGCTTCTTCTTCGCGTGAAGCGAGGTTAGCGTCGACTAAGCCCTGCAGATCGTCGACATTGTACATATATACATTGCCGCTCGAATCAATGGCAGGATCGATGTCTCTCGGCAGCGCGATATCAATCAGAATCAGCGGTGAAGTGCCTCTTGTTTTATTGACCTCATCGATCATATCTTTTTTAATGACATAATCCGGTGACGATGTGCTTGAAATAACGATATCCGCTTCTTTTAATTCAGACTCCAGGGCGTGCAGGTTCTCTGCACGGCCGTTAAAGCGCACAGCAAGCTCTTCCGCTTTTTCCAGCGAGCGGTTTAAAACGACAACATCTTCGATGCCGTTTGATGTTAAATTCAAGAGTGATTCTTCGGCCATTTCGCCTGCGCCGATAACGAGCACCCGGCTCTTTTTAACGTTCGCAAAGATGCGTTTAGCCAGTTCCACCGCAGCATAAGAAATCGATACTGCATTTTTCGAAATATCGGTTTCATTATGACCGCGTTTCGCAACAGTGATTGCTTCTTTAAACAGCTTATTAAAGATAGTCCCTGTCGTATGCTCTTCTTGGGCTGTTAAAAACGCGTCTCTGATTTGTCCGAGAATCTGCGTTTCGCCGAGCACCATAGAATCGAGTCCGGCGGTTACTTTAAACAGATGAGATACAGCCTCATCTGCCACTTTTATATCCGTCAGCTGCTTAATTTTTTCGTAATCAACATCGAACCAGTCCGCGAGAAATTTTCTGGAATAATACGCCCCCGTATGTTCCTGGTCACTCACGACATAAAGTTCCGTGCGGTTGCACGTCGACAGCAGCGCCGCTTCCAAAATACTCTTCTGCTCGCGCAGCTTATGCAGCGCTTCAACGACTTCATCGTCCTGGAAGGTCACCTGCTCACGCTCTTCCACACCGGTATTTTTATAATTTAGACTTAATGCAATAATATGCACTATAATGCCCCCTCAAAACTAATCCGCACATATTTCTAAAAATGCGCGAGTTTACCTGTTCCCTATTTATACTAATTATAAATTAGATAGATATCAAGCAATCTAGACAAACTTTTGTAAAGCTGTCATAATTTCAGGCAATTTCACTTTATCTACAGATGAAAATGGGAAAATCTGGTCTTCCGGTTCCATCTCAAGCTCTCTTTTAATAACGCTGATATGCTTTTGTATTTTGCCGCGGGCAATCTTATCCGATTTCGTTGCCACGATAATGACCGGCAGCTCGTAATATTTTAAGAAATCATACATTGCGATATCATCATTTGTCGGCGGATGGCGGAGATCGATCAGCTGCACAACACACGATAAAGTTTCGCGGTTTTTAAGATAGCCTTCAATCATGCCGCCCCACTTTTCGCGTTCGGATTTAGACTGCTTCGCATATCCGTAGCCCGGCACGTCGACGAAGACAAACTTGTTGTCCGCATTATAAAAGTTGAGCGTAATCGTTTTACCCGGTTTTGAAGAAGTCCGCGCCACACCTTTTCTGCCGCAGATTGCATTGATAAATGAAGATTTGCCGACGTTAGAGCGTCCGCTTAAAGCAATCTCTTTTAGACCTGTTTCAGGATACTGCTCTTTAGATACTGCAGAAATTATAATATCTACATTGCTTGGATTAATTTTCATCTTGTCACTTCCTTTAAAAAAGGCTGTCGCAATGACAGCCTCTAGTCTTTATGCACTTTTCTGGTCTGCTGTAATTTCGTTGCCTTCTGCATCGTAAATCAGCGGATCTTTTTCATCGATAATCGTTTCCCGTGTAATAACGACTTTCTTAATATCATCATTTGAAGGAACTTTAAACATAATGTCCACCATGCGCTCTTCGATAATAGAGCGCAGTCCTCGGGCACCTGTCTTACGTTCAATAGCAAGTTCACTGATTGCATCGAGTGAATCTTCTTCAAAAATCAGTTCAACGTCGTCGATTGCCATCATTCTCGTATACTGTTTAACTAGCGCATTTTTCGGCTCTGTTAAAATAGATTTCAAAGCGTCGACATCGAGTTCTTCGAGATAGCTGATAATCGGTACACGGCCGATAAATTCAGGAATCAGGCCGTAGCTCTGAAGGTCGTCCGGACGGACTTTCGCCATCAGCGCATCCTTGTCGGACAAGTCCTCAGTCGCGCCGCCGAAGCCGATTACCTTGTCGCCGAGACGGCGTTTAATGATGTCTTCCATACCGTCGAAGGCACCGCCGAGAATAAACAGGATATTCGTCGTATCGATCTGGATAGACTCCTGGTTCGGGTGCTTGCGTCCGCCCTGCGGCGGCACGCTTGCTGTTGTGCCTTCAAGGATTTTAAGAAGGGCCTGCTGGACACCTTCACCGGATACGTCTCTTGTAATTGAAGTATTCTCGCTCTTGCGCGCGATTTTATCGATTTCATCGACATAAATAATACCTTGTTCCGCGCGTTCAACATCGAAGTCCGCTGCCTGGATTAAACGGAGAAGAATATTCTCAACATCGTCACCGACATAACCCGCTTCAGTCAGGCTCGTCGCATCCGCAATCGCAAACGGCACGTTCAAGGAGCGTGCAAGTGTTTGGGCAAGCAGTGTTTTACCGCTCCCTGTCGGACCGATTAAAGCGATGTTGCTCTTCGCAATTTCAACTTCATCTTCGCCCGTATTGTTAATGCGTTTGTAGTGGTTGTAGACAGCAACGCTGAGTGCGCGTTTAGCATTCAGCTGGCCGATTACATACTCATCAAGAGACTCTAAAATCTCCTGAGGCTTCGGAATATAATCGAAAACTGCAGTCGTATCCATCTTCAGTTCTTCTTCTATAATTTCATAGCAGAGCTCGATACATTCGTTACAAATATATACGCCGCTGCCGGCTATAAGTTTTTTGACCTGTTCCTGATCTTTACCGCAGAAAGAGCAGGTTAAGTCTGTATCATCTTCGTTAAATTTAAACATTTATACACACCTCATTATATACTTCCAATAAAATATACTAGAAAATCTATCTTAAATCAATTGAGCTGCATATTGATGAAAAGCTCTACACTAGACGTGCAGAGCTTTTCATGTATGTGGTTCAATTAATAGATTACTCAGCTTTTTTACGGTTGTCTACCAATACGTTTAAAGCTTTTTGGATTTTAACATCTTCTTTAAGCATCTCAGCGTCGCCAAGTGCTTTCTTAACATCATCTAAAGGCATACCGAATTGTTCAGCTAAACGGCTGAGTTCAGCATCTGTATCTTCGTCAGTTACTTCGATGTTTTCCTCTTCAGCGATTTGTCTTAACGTTAAGTTAGTACGTACGCGTTTCAGAGCATCTTCTTTCATCTGTTCGCGGAGGGCATTTTCGTCCTGACCTGACAGCTGTGTGTAAAGTTCGAGGTTTAATCCCTGCTGTGATAAGTTCTGCTCGAATTCCTGAAGCATACGGTCAGTTTCAGTGTCCACCATTGCATCCGGTACATCGATCTCAGCGTTGTCAGCAGCTTTAGCTACTAAGCTTTCTTTTAATGTGACTTCGTAGTCGTTTTCTTTTTGAGCTTTCACTTCATCTTTAAGGGCAGCTTTTAACTCGTCGACAGTTTTAGCGTCGCGGTTTTCAAGTTCAGATACGAACTCGTCTGTTAATTCCGGTGTTTCTTTTTGTTTAAGCGAGTTCACTTTAACTTGGAATACAGCTTCCTTACCAGCTAACTCTTCAGCGTGGTACTCTTCAGGGAAAGTAACATTAATATCTTTCTCTTCGCCGATTTCCATGCCGACCATCTGCTCTTCAAAGCCCGGGATAAATGAGTTTGAACCGACTTCGATTTCGTAGTCGTGAGCGTGTCCGCCTTCGAAAGCTTCGCCGTCAACGAATCCGTGGAAGTCGATAGTAGCGATGTCACCTTCTTCAACAGTACCTTCTTCTTTAACAACTAAATCAGAGTACTCAGTCAGGATGTGATCGATTTGGTGATCAACTTCTTCATCAGTCACGTCAGTATCGATTTCTTCACCTTCAAGGTTTTTGTATTCGCCAAGTTTAACTTCAGGCTCAACTGTAACAGTTGCTTTAAGAATAACATCTTTACCTTTTTCAATCTGTTCAACATCCACATCAGGCTGAGCAACCGGTGTAATACCAGCTTCGTCAACAGCTTTCGCGTAGTTTTCAGGCAACAGAATGTCTAAAGCATCCTGGTAAAGAGATTCTACACCGAAACGTTTTTCAAACATTTGACGAGGTACTTTACCTTTTCTGAATCCAGGCATGTTAATGTCCTTAGAAACTTTTTTAAATGCTTCATCTAAAGCAGTGTTTAATTCTTCAGCTGGAATTGTAATTGTTAAAATTCCTTCGTTACCTTCTTGTTTTTCCCATGTTTGAGACATAATACATTTTCCTCCATTAAGTCGTTTTTTTCAATTAACCTGTATATTATAACACATACAAATATTGATTCAAATGATTGATTTACAGCGAATTCTCTGCGATCTCGCGTTCGATTTCACCGAGCCAGTGTTTGACTTTAGCGTCCGCTTCGTAAGATTCGGGCATGCCGAGCATTTCTTCAATACGTTCACAGTAAGCTTTCACTGCCGCTTCAGCCGTAAAATCAGGCTGCACCGGATACATATATATCGCGTGCCCCATAAGGAGCTCTGCCGCAGCCTCGGTAAAGGACGGGTTGAACTGTTCAACTTCATCCAGCACCTTCGGCAGGACATCCTTAACGATAAAATACTCTTCCAGACTGCCGAGCTCTGCCGGCTGCACCGTCATCTTCACACCGCATTTCTCAAAGGTTAGCGTACCATTAGAACGTACGCTTCGCAAATATAAAAGCATAGCGGTCTTAAGCTCGTTGCGTTTTATCTCGCTGAAAACTTCCGTTATGAGATTCGCATAGGTTATATCGTGCGCTGCCGTAATCTTTTCCACAAATTCAAGCTGCTGAAACAGGTTGAATTTATCGAATTCCTCTTTAGAAATGACCGGTTCCTGGTCGCTCAGCATTCCGCGGAGTTTGTTGGCTGCATTTTGTCTCAAGGACAAAATATCGATGCGGAAACTTTGAGGAATCGGCTCTTCGAGCAGGTGGCCGGAAAACTCCAGCACCTCTTCGTAATTGCCCATATCGGATAACGCCTGCAGCATATACACCATATGCGTTTCGTAATTGCCGTCGCCGTTGTTCATCTGTTCAAGAGAATAATCAACGAGCTCCCCCGGACGTTTCGACCGGAGCAGCGTTTCATAGAGCATCTCTTCAGCATGCTCTGACGGTTCTGCGAGATTCGTGTACTTAGAAAACGTTGACAGAAAACGCGCGTCATCACCTGCATCAAAATAAGCTTTCAGATCGCGTTCGAACTTCTTAATAAATCTGTGGTGTGTCGCAACCTTATTGTCCATAAGCATCACGGATAATCAGTTCACTCCACGATTCGTACGGAGACATCGTTTCGAGGATATCGTTTTTAACCCATTCAAGTGCAATGGTGTCTTCTTCTTTATTAATAATTTTATCTTTTTCAACATCGATTTTTAAAACGAGACCGATATGAACTTTGCCGACTTCGTTATCGTCATCGTTGATTAAGCCGTGAATTTCAATGTTTCTCACGTCGTCAGCACTCAAGCCGACTTCCTCTTCAAGCTCGCGCGCAGCGTTGACGCGGAGCTTGCCGTTGATATTCTCTTCAGACTCCACATCATTCATATGGCCGCCGACCCCGATCGAAAGAAGACCATGTAGGCGCGCCTCGCCGCCGCCGTCAAGACGTTTGTAGACAAGCGTTTCGTCACTGCTGGTAATAATGCAGTAGCTGATCAGCTGCTTGTAGTTCGGATCCTCTTCCATATCGCCGCGGCGCTTCACTTCAAAATTGCCGAATGACTTCACGATTTCCTTGTAGCGGTTGTCGTCTTTAGAAATAAAGCCGTTAAAAGCATGCGCTTCTCCATTAAATAATGTGTCGCGTTTTACTACTAATATCTGTTCATCAAATTTACTCATGTATAATCTCCTCGCAGGGTGAATCTTTCTATTTGTCTGGTAATAAAAAAACTCTCTAAAAGCATTTAGAGAGTTTTAAGATGTTTATATGGTTAAACAAGAGCAGAAATAAACTTTCCACTCCCCTAATTGTGCCGCCGGTAAAATCATCACCGGCACGACACACGTCTGACACGAATAAACAGCATTCCCCAAAGTTATTCGGTTGTCTCTCGAGATGTAATTGTAGACGAATCACGGATAATATTCAAGGGAGAGATAAAAACCCTTAGCTTGAATAACTTCACATGTATAAAAATAAGTTTATGGAAAAACACAGGCTATTCATTGTCAAACTGTTTTAGTAACGTCCCAGGCGGGAGTCGAACCCGCGGCCTGCGCCTTAGGAGGGCGCTGCTCTATCCAGCTGAGCTACCGGGACATAGTTTAATAATATTTATATTATAACAGACTTTCACTCCATTTTGAGCTCTATATTCTGTATCATCCTTATGTACATTTTTTTCAGTCTTTAGACGTCTTTCTCTACCTGAAAGTACATACCCGCTGCTCATAAAATATACACCATTATTAATGATAGTGTATATTTACGCTTTTAACATTCATATAAAAAAGTAAGCTCCTGCACCTTTTCCGATGCGGGAGCTTACTAAACATTGACGTCCTGGGAGGGATTCGAACCCCCGACCGATGCCTTAGAAGGGCATTGCTCTATCCAGCTGAGCTACCAGGACTTAATTAACACAATAGTTATTATAACCAGAGCGCATAGTGAAAGTCAATGCATTTTTTGGTTTTTTTAATATAATGTTAATTTTACGTTAACCACTCTGTTTTTAAGAGACGATAAAGCGCGCAGTCATGGTAATGGTCGTATAAAAATTCATAATCCTTCATAACCGCTTCCTGGGTAAAATTCAGCCGTTCCGGAATTTTTCTGCTTTTTATATTTTCTGTTCCCGCTATAATTTCTATCCGGTGCAGACCGATTTCCTGAAAGCCGTAATTGACTAATCCTTCTACAGCTTTTGACATCGTTCCTGTACCAGTATATTTTTCAGCGAGCCAGTAGCCAATCTGACCTCGCCTGCTCAGTCCGTCAATAGTGTTGAAACCGCAAGTGCCTGCGAGCTCTCCCTGATAATACACTCCGAGCGTTAAGGCCGACCGGGCATCGTTCGTTTCAATCCACTCTTTGATAATCGGTCCGTACTGCTCCGGCGTCTTCATAAAGTCCACCCAGGGCAGCCATTCACGAAGCTGGGCTCTGTTCTCATCAATCAGGTTAAACATTTCTTTTCGTTCATTTACCTGAACCTGTTTCAGTTCCAGGTCTTCATTAATTTTGATTTTCATGCTGCAAATCCCCCTTTTTTAGCTGCCGAGGTTAAATTCATCCATCAGCTTATGCTTCCGGCTGTAGTACGAGGCGATTTGTGTATCCGTGTCGATGACTAAATAGCTTTCCGGATACTCATTTCTTGAAGACGTAATGCTGCCGGGGTTTATCGCGTAAACGCCATTGATTTTCTCGATTTTAGCTACATGGGAATGCCCGTACAGCGCATATTTCGCGCCTGTTTCCGCTGCTTTTTCCGCGAGGGTACGACGGTCAGATTTAATGCCGAACAGATGACCGTGCGTATAAAACATGCCTGCTTCTTCTAAAAGTCCCGTTTCAGGATAAGTATCATCGCGGTCAGTATTGCCAAGAACACGCAGAAATTTTTCCATTTCCGGATCGTCATATGGAAATTCACTGTCGCCGAGATGAATGGCCGCGTCGGGTTTTACCGTGTCATACACTTCAGTTAAAATATTTCTTTCACTGTGATTGTCGCTAATGACTAAAACTCTCATCTGTAAATCCCCCCTATTTTTTTAACTTGTCAAATGCTTTCGTATCATTCATTAATTTTTCGAGTGCTTTCCCTCTATGACTGATTTCCCCTTTTTCTTCGGAAGTAATCTCGCCGAGGTAAATTCCTTTAAGCGTTTTAAACAGAGGATCGTAGCCGAAGCCTTTATCACCATGCGGTTCATGTAAAATTTCACCAGCTAAAGTGCCTTCATAAGTAAGCGTTTCTTCTCCCGGAATCGATAAAGCGAGCACACATGTGAAATATGCAGCTCTGTTGTCGATGCCTTCCAGCTCTTCGAGCAGTTTTTGATTGTTCTTTTCATCTGTCGCACCTTCGCCTGAATAGCGTGCAGAGTATACGCCCGGTCTGCCCTCGAGCGCTTCCACCGAAAGGCCCGAATCATCGCTCACGACCGGCAGGTTTAATGCTTCTTTAGCTGCTTCGGATTTTAAAATCGCGTTCTCTCTGAAAGTCGTACCGGTTTCTTCAACTTCAAATTCCGGTAATAATTCTTTGATACCGACAACTTCGAAACCTTCAAATATTGCTTTAAAGTCGTTAATTTTCCCCTGGTTTCCGCTTGCTATAACTATTTTTGTCATTAATAACTCTCCTGTAATAAAATATTTTCCATGCTGTAGTTTATATTCGGAATCCAGCTGTTCATTACCTTTTCAAAACGCTGGTTCTCTCCGTGGATAAAAATCTTATGGACCGGTGATTTGTTATCCGCTGTCAGCAGTTTCTTCTTATGCAGCTGCACCAGCGCAACCGACACGGTTTCAAATCCCGCATCGATAATATGCTTTTCTCCCTTAAAAAACTCATCGATATACTTTTCGATAATCGGGAAATGCGTACACCCGAGGATGACCGTATCCGCCTTAATCTCTTTGTAAGGCGCGAGTTTTTCGGCCACGGTCCGTCTTGTAATATCCGGATTTTCATAATCCAGGCTCTCGATCAGCGTCACAAATTCCGGACAGGCCAGTTTATGAATTTTTACATCCTGATCAAAACTTAAAATGCCCTGCTCGTAGGCGCCGGATTTTATCGTCCCTTCGGTCGCTAAAAGCAGGATTTCGTTATTATCGCTCTTTCTGAGCGCACCGAGGGAACCCGGATTGATTACCCCGTAAACCGGAATATCAATTTCATCGCGGAGCTCCGGCATCACTGCCGCCGTCGCCGTATTGCAGGCGATAATGATGGCTTTGACGCCTTTATTAATTAAAAACTCCACGGCCTCTGCCGTGTAGCGTTTAACATCTTCCTGACTTTTCGGCCCATACGGACAGTGCAGGCTGTCCGCAAAATAATACACTTCCTCGCTCGGCAGGGCATGAATAATTTCCTTCATTACCGTCAGTCCGCCGACCCCCGAATCCATAATGCCTATCGGTTTATTCATATGTTATTCTCTCGCTTTCCCTGAGAACATGCTCCAGTGCTGCAGGCAGTATTTTACGCTCTGCTTCATCCAGGTTCGCCGTAATCTTCGCAATATAATCGATTCGTTTATCGATGACCTGCTGGATAATCTCCCTGCCTTTTTCCTCCATGCTCACAAGCACAAGGCGTTTATCCTTATCGGAACGGTCACGCCTCACGTAATTGCCGCTCTCGAGTTTATCGACAATATCCGTCGTCGTCGAGTGCGCAAGGTACAGTCTCATCGCAAGTTCGCCGATGGTAATACCGTCCTTGTCGCCCACCCACTGCAGCGCCACAAACTGGAGCGGCGAAATATCATGATGTTTTAGAATTTCCCTGCCGTTCACCCGGACATGCGACGCGATGTAGCGCAACGATTTTTCAATTGATTTAGTCTCCTGCTCATCATACATAGTAGCCAGTCCCCTTAAACATCCTTTATAAATATAATAACGTAAATCGAAAGAAAAAAATAGGAAGATGGGCGGATGCGTTTGGTGCGGATGGTGAAAATGAATAAGAGCAGACGTCGCGGTCTGCTCTTTAATGAAACTTCTGCTTAAATTCTTCATCTAATTTGCGGCGGGTTCTGATTGACGTAACGGCGAAGAATATTAAGGCCGCTGCGGGAATTGTAATTATAAAATACAAGATATTTCCTATCGGATTGTTGAATAAGAAAGGTATCGAGATGATCAGCAGAGCCCCTGTTATGGACGTACCTATAATTGAGTAAGTTAATTTCATAATCATTGCGGCATCACGCCCTTAGTTTGGAATGAGGTGGTTCTTTATGAAAATAGTACCGCAAATTGGTGTAGAAATACAGGCGTATGGGGAGATTTCGCATTGGTTTGTCGATTTTTATCGATACTAATGCGTTTGGGGGTTAGAAATGCATTAGTGAGCTCGTTTTCCTTATAACTAATGCAGAAACGTGCAAGGTGACGACAAAAAAGATAACCTTGCTCATTACGAAGACAAAATTGTGCAAGGTGGCGACAAAAACGACGACCCTGCTCATTACGAGAGCAAAAACGTGCAAAGAGACGATAAAAACAATGACCTTGCTCATTACGAAGACGAAAACGTGCAAGGTGACGACAAAAATCATGTCCTTGCTCATTATGAGGGCAAAAACGTGCAAGGTGACGATAAAAACGATGACCTTGCTCATTATGAAGACGAAAACGTGCAAGGTGACGACAAAAATCATGTCCTTGCTCATTATGAGGGCAAAAACGTGCAAGGTGACGATAAAAACGATGATCTTGCTCATTATGAAGACGAAAACGTGCAAGGTGGCGATAAAAACAACGACCCTGCTCATCACAAGGGCAGAAACTCCGCAAACAAAAAAGACCCCCGCAACAGCGGGGGTCTCGCCTTACCAGTATAAATATTAGTTAACTTCGTGGTCACTTCCGAAGAATGATTTGAACATGTGGAATGTTGTTTCACGCTGCATTGATGCGATTGATGTCGTTAAAGGAATACCTTTTGGACATGCTTCGACACAGTTTTGAGCCATTCCGCATTCTGCGATGCCGCCTGTACCCATTAGTGCATCTAGTCTTTCGTTCTTAGTCATGCTGCCTGTCGGGTGAAGGTTGAACAGACGTACCTGTGAAATTGGTGCTGCGCCCATGAAATTAGATTTGCTGTTAACGTTCGGGCAAACTTCTAAACATACGCCGCAAGACATACATTTAGATAATTCATACGCGATCTGACGTTTTTTCTCAGGCATTCTAGGTCCTGGTCCAAGGTCGTATGTACCATCGATCGGCACCCAAGCCTGGACGCGTTTTAAGTTATCGAACATGAACGAACGGTCTACCTGCAGGTCTCTCACTATAGGGAAGGTGCTCATCGGTTCTAATTTAATCGGCTGCTCATACTGGTCAACGAGCGCAGTACATGACTGGCGCGCCGTACCGTTGATAACCATTGAACATGCGCCGCAGACTTCTTCAAGACAGCTCGCGTCCCATGTTACCGGTGTTGTTTTCTGACCTTTTGCGTTGACCGGATTTCTTTGAATTTCCATAAGTGCACTGATGATATTCATATTCGGACGGTATGGAATTTCGAACTCTTCCCAGTAACTGCTAGTTTCCGGATTTTCCTGGCGTTTGATACTTAGCTTTATTGTTTTTGTTTCAGTTGCTGTAGTACTCATTTTTATTTAGCCATCCCCTTCTACTAATGTTTAGTTGAATAGTCACGAATACGCGGCGGAATCAGGCTCACGTCAACGTCTTCGTATTCGAATCTCGGTGCTTCAGCCGGTCCTTCATAATGTGCTTTAGTTGTTTTCAGCCATTCTTCGTCGTTGCGGTCCGGGAATTCCGGTTTGAAGTGTGCACCGCGCGATTCGTTTCTGTTGTAAGCGCCGATAGTAATGACGCGCGCAAGGACAAGCATATTCCATAACTGGCGTGTAAAGAAGGCCGCCTGGTTACTCCATTTCTTAGTATCGTTAATGTTGATCTGTTTGTAGCGCTCCATTAACTCTAAGATTTTCTTGTCAGTTTCAAGCAATTTATCGTTATGACGAACTACTGTTACGTTAGCTGTCATGATTTCACCAAGTTCTCTGTGAATTACATAAGCATTTTCCGTACCGTCCATCGCAAGGATGTTGTCGAATTTCTCCTGCTCAGCCTGAGCGTGTCTCTCGTAAACCGACTCATCAAGATCCTGGTAGGAAGTCTCAAGTGTCTTCACGTATTCCATCGCTTTCGGTCCTGCAACCATACCGCCGTAAATTGCTGACAGCAGTGAGTTCGCACCTAAGCGGTTCCCGCCGTGCTGCGAGTAATCACATTCGCCCGCTGCAAACAGCCCTGGAATCGTTGTCATCTGATCGTAGTCCACGTACAGACCGCCCATCGAGTAGTGTACCGCCGGGAAGATCTTCATCGGTACTTTACGCGGGTCGTCGCCTGTAAATTTCTCGTAGATTTCAATAATTCCGCCGAGTTTTACATCGAGTTCATGTGCATCTTTATGTGATAAATCAAGATAAACCATGTTTTCGCCGTTAATGCCGAGTTTCTGGTTCACACACACGTCAAAGATTTCACGTGTTGCGATATCGCGAGGTACGAGGTTACCGTAGTCCGGATATTTTTCTTCGAGGAAGTACCATGGCTTGCCGTCTTTATAAGTCCAGACACGTCCGCCTTCTCCGCGTGCTGATTCACTCATCAGACGGAGTTTATCGTCTCCCGGGATTGCTGTCGGGTGAATCTGAATGAATTCACCGTTTGCGTACACTGCACCCTGCTGATAAACGATCGATGCCGCTGATCCTGTGTTGATCATCGAGTTCGTCGATTTACCAAAGATAATACCAGGGCCGCCTGTAGCCATAATCACAGCGTCAGCTTTAAAGGTTTTAATTTCACCGCTTGTAATTTCCTGAGCTGTAATACCGCGTGCTTTGCCTTCATCGTCCACGACAACACCGAGGAATTCCCATCCTTCGTACTTGTCGACCTGTCCTTTAACTTCAAAGCTTCTCACCTGCTCATCGAGCGCATACAGAAGCTGCTGGCCAGTTGTTGCACCTGCGTAAGCTGTACGGTGGTGAAGCGTTCCGCCGAAACGTCTGAAGTCAAGCAGACCTTCAGGCGTTCTGTTGAACATTACACCCATGCGGTCAAGAAGATGGATAATCTTCGGCGCTGCTTCCGTCATTGCCTTAACCGGAGGCTGGTTTGCTAAAAAGTCTCCGCCGTATACAGTATCGTCAAAGTGAATCAGCGGTGAGTCGCCTTCACCTTTCGTGTTTACTGCCCCGTTAATTCCGCCTTGTGCACACACCGAGTGTGAACGCTTAACCGGAACGATTGAAAATAGATCTATATTCGCACCAGATTCTGCTGCTTTGATCGTTGCCATCAAACCTGCGAGTCCCCCGCCGACAACGATTACTTTATTATCCGCCATTATTTACACTCCTTTTATACAAACGCAAAAATTGCCATTACTCCAATTGTAGAAATTGCTAAGAAAACTAAAACTGTAATGTAGCTCATAACCTGCTGTGATTTTTCGGACTGCGTAATACCCCATGTAATCATGAACGTCCATAAACCGTTTGCAAAATGGAATACCGTTGCAACCACACCGACAATCCAGAATACAAGCCAGAATGGATTTGCAACAATCTGTTCAACCATCTGGAAGTTTACTTCTTCACCTAAAAAGACTTGAATACGAGTCTGGTAAACGTGAACCGCGATGAAGATAAACGCCACAACACCGGAAATTCTTTGAAGCAGGAACATCCAGTTGCGGTATGTTCCGTATCTGCCCACATTATTTTTAGCAGTAAAAGCGATATAAATACCGTAGATACCGTGGAACAGAATTGGTAAGTAAATGATGAAAATTTCAAGCAGAATAACGAACGGCAGGTTACCCATAATACCTGCAGCGAAGTTAAATGCTTCTTCACTGTATGTAGCGGTAAAGTTAACAAGCAAGTGCTGGATTAAAAAGACTCCCAGCGGAATAACTCCGAGCAATGAATGTAATCTGCGAATGTAAAAACCTGAATCTTGATTCGACACAAAAGACCCCCCTAACTATTTGTCAACAAACTTTAACTCTTATTTTACCCGTAATAATTTTACAAATCAAGATACCGTTTAATCTTTTACACTTTTCTTTTACATTCGCAGCCTTATGCCTGTTCATTCAGTTTCTCAACTATATTTTCCGCTACATTTTTCGGAATTCCTATCTCTGTGAAGTCGCTCACATTCTTTTCTTTCATTCTTTTAATTGAACCGAATTTTGAAAGTAACTTTCGTTTCCGGGTCGGTCCGACCCCTTCGATATTATCCAGCTGGGACACAATTGACGTTTTCCGGCGCGTATTCCGGTGAAATGAAATTGCAAAGCGGTGTACTTCATCCTGAATCCGCTGGAGTAGATAGAAACTCTGCGAATTCTTTTTCATCGGGACAATTTCCGCCGGATCCCCGTAGAGCAGTTCCGCCGTCGAGTGTTTGTCATTTTTCGCAAGACCTGCCACCGGAATATCGAGCGACAGTTCGTTTAAGAGCACCCCTTTAACTGTATTCATATGGCCGACTCCCCCGTCGACGATAATCAGATCAGGAAGCGGCAGCCGTTCTTTTAAGACACGCGTGTAGCGGCGTCTGACCGCTTCAGCCATGGAGGCATAGTCATCCGGCCCTTTGACCGTTTTAATTTTATATTTGCGGTAGTCCTTCTTCGAAGGTTTCCCGTCGATAAAGGACACCATCACGCTGACCGGGTCCACGCCTTGAATATTTGAGTTGTCGAACGCTTCAATGCGGCGCGGTGTTTCGATATTCATAACGTCGCCGAGGGTCTCAATCGCTTTAATCGTCCGCTCTTCATCGCGCGCAATCATTTCGAATTTATTTTCGATGGCGATGCCGGCATTTTTAATCGCAAGATCCACCATTTCGCGTTTTGCCCCGCGCGCCGGTGCTTTCACTTTTGCCGGCAGCGCTTCGTCCAGCAGCGAGACGTTAAATTCTTTAGGAATATGCACTTCTTTTGGCATCAGATTCGAATTCAAATCGTAAAACTGTACGATAAATCTAAAGAACTCTTCCTCCGCTGAGTCATTCATCGGGAACATTTCCGCTTTTTTCTCTATTAATTTACCGCTTCTGATAAAGAGCACCGAGACCGACATCCATCCGTTATCCACTGAGTAGCCGAAACAGTCGCGCGCCGTCATATCGGCTGTCAGCATGTTCTGCTTCAGCATAGTATTTTCAATATGCCCCATCAGATCCCGGTATTCCTTCGCTTTCTCAAATTCAAGCTCTTCAGCAGCTGCCTGCATTTTTTCTTTCAGCTCTGCCATTACCCCGTCAGTTTCGCCGTTTAAAAAGTTTGTAATGCCGTCTATCATCTTCTGGTTTTGTTCGTCTGTAACGTTAAACACACAAGGTCCGAGACATTGGCCGATATGATAGTACAGACAGAGTTTATCCGGCATGACGTTGCATTTTCTGAGCGGATATATACGATCCAGCAGCTTTTTCGTTTCATGCGCGCTGTAAGCGTTCGGGTAAGGTCCGAAAAACTTGCCGGTTTTTGGTTTTACCGTCCGCGTGACGACCAGCTTAGGATGTTTTTCCTTCGTAATTTTAATGAAGGGATAGCTTTTATCATCTTTCAGCAGGATGTTGTATCTCGGCAGATGTTTTTTAATTAATGTATTTTCTAAGAGGAGCGATTCGACTTCCGACTGCGTAACGATAAAGTCGAAATCGACGATATCGGCCACGAGCCGCATCGTCTTCTCATCATGCGCGCCGGTGAAGTACGAACGCACCCTGTTCCGCAGGTTTTTCGCCTTGCCCACATAAATAATTTCACCGTCGCTGTTTTTCATTAAGTAGCAGCCGGGTTCAACGGGCAGGACTGATAATTTCAATTTAAGTTCAGACATGATTCATCCCTTCTTCATAAAAAAAGCCGCCTCAATGGCGGCTTTAAAATTTAAGCATGTTTTTCTATTAATGCAGCAAGTTGTTCTTTAGGCTGGAATCCAACTACTTTGTCAACAGGCTCGCCGTCTTTGAAAAGAATTAAAGTTGGAATACTCATCACTTCGTACTCGCTTGCTGTAGCTTGGTTTTCATCAACATTTAATTTAGCAATATTAGCTTTGCCTTCAACTTCAGGCGCTAATTCTTCAAGGATTGGAGCGATCATTTTACAAGGCCCGCACCATGGTGCCCAAAAGTCTACTAATGTAATTCCACTACCAATTTCTTCTTTAAATCCTGCGTCGTTCACTTCAATAATAGCCATCTAAAACTACCTCCATATTTGTAATGATTTCATTATACAACAATTCAATTTGTCACTCAACGGTATTGCTTAGGTAAAATATATCAGGTAAACAATGCCGCTTATAAACATTATCACACTGATAACAATAAGTACTTTCGCAAGTTTATACATATCAAAGTTATCCACCGGAATCACCTACTTCATTTCGACTATCGTCACGCCGAAGCCGCCTTCACTCGGCATGCCGCCCCGGAATGAAGCTACTTTCGGATGGCGTTTTAAATACTCCTGCACACCCTTTTGCAGGGCGCCGGTGCCTTTTCCGTGAATAATCTCGACATCTGCGTAGTTCGACAGAAGCACCTGGTCAAGATATTGCTCAAGACGAATTAAAGCATCTTCATAACGCTCGCCGCGAAGATCAAGCGTTCTTTTGACCTGGGTTTTATTCTGCCGGATTGTCACCGGTTTTTCAGCTTTTTTCGCTTTTCTTTTCTTCACTTCGGACTTGTCGAGCTTCATCTTAATAATACCCATCTGCACAGTGACTTCATCGCCGTTAAGGCCGATAATTTCACCTTTCTGCCCGTAAGTCAGCACATCAACTTCATCACCGGTCTGCAGGGTTTCTTCTTTTTCGTTGCGGATGTCTTTTTTAATATCACGCGCGTAATAGCTGTCGGATAATTCTTTTTTAGCCTTGATGAGTTCGTGTTCCTGAATGCTGTCCGCACCAAGCTCCTTCATCATTTCAAGCTCTTTAATAATTTCAGCCGCTTCAAGTTCCCGCTGTTTAACGATGCGGTTCGCTTCATCTTCAGCGTTCTTAATTAATTTATCTTTAAAGTTGGTAAACTGCTCATTTGATTCTTTCAGTTCCTTCTGCAGTTTTTCAGCTTCTCTCAGCAGCTCCTGTGTATCCTGCTCGTGCTCGCGCGCAAGTGTTGTGTGGCGCTCGAGTGCTGTAATCATTTCGTTGACTTCCATATTATCGCGGCCGGTGAGCTCCCGTGCCCGGTCGATAACACTGGTGCTAAGGCCGAGCTTCTCGGAAATTTCAAAAGCATTTGATTTACCCGGAATGCCCATTAATAATCTGTAGGTCGGGGATAAAGTGCTCACGTCGAACTCGACACTCGCATTGATAACATCTTCGCGCGTATAGCTGAACGATTTCAGCTGAGGATAATGTGTCGTTGAAATAATTTTCGCCTGTTTTTCGAGCAGGTATTCAATAATACTGATCGCAAGTGCAGCACCTTCTTCAGGGTCCGTCCCCGCACCGAGTTCATCCAGAATCACCAGCGAATCGCTGTCAACGCGCTTTAAAATATCAGCGATGTTTACCATGTGGCTTGAGAAAGTCGACAGCGACTGCTCAATCGACTGCTCGTCACCGATATCTGCATAGACATTTTTAAAGACTGAGATCTCAGAGCCGTCGCGGGCAGGAATCGGAATGCCGGCCTGCGCCATTAAGACGGATAAACCGACTGTTTTAATCGTTACTGTTTTACCGCCGGTATTCGGTCCGGTAATAATAACGGCTTTTGTTTCAGGTTCGACGACGATATCATTTTTCACGACCGTATCACTGTCGATTAGAGGATGGAAGGCACCGATTAAACGGATGCTTTCATCATCTGCAATCAGCGGTTTCGTCCCTTTAATATGCGCACCGTATTTCGCTTTCGCAAAGACGAAATCAATATGGTGCAGATTTATATTATGTTCATATAAATCATGCGCGACTGTGCTGACCTGTTCTGTCAGTTCGCTTAAAATACGTGTAATTTCTGCTTCTTCAGATTCTTTTAAGCGTGTAATATTATTCGTCATATCAACGATTGCTGACGGTTCGACGTAAATCGTCTGTCCGCTCTGTGACGAGTCGTGGATAATGCCTTTAAATTCGCTCCGGTAATCCACATTGACAGGGATCACGTAGCGGCCGTTCCGCATGGTGATAATACTGTCGGAGAGCTTGCGCTGATTTTTTCTGACGATATCGTTTAAGCGTTCGCGGATTTTCTGTTCTTCCGCGCCGATCTTTCTCCTGATACGGAGAAGTTCAGGTGATGCGTGGTCAAGGACGGTGACTTCATCGACAGTTTCCGTTATGCGCTTGTAGAGAAAATGAATGTCTTCAAGTTCTGCGATATACGGTTTAATATTCGGCAGAAAGATTTCATCTTCTTCAAAAGCGTTCACGAGACCTGCTAACATATGCTTTCTGTTTAAAAGCGATTTAATTTTATTAAAATCGCTCACGCCTAAAATGCTTCCGATTTCCGCCCGCTTGACGAAGGGTTTAATGTCGCTGATTCCCCCGAGTTCAACGTGGCGGTACCTGAGCATAGCCGAGGCATCATCAACCTCTTCTATATTTTTAACTACTGTTGCTAAGTCAGTTTCGACGATTGAAAAATTCAGTTTCTCTTTCGTCTTATCGCTGACTGCAAATGTTCTGACGGATTCGAGAATTTTATCGAATTCCAGTTTGGTGAATGTTTTGTCATTCATTTATATCACTCTGCTTACCTTTTTTAATAAATGCTTTAAATTCTTCTCTTGTGCATGTGTTCAATACCTGCGATTTTTTCACGAAGGCTTTCTGCAGCGCAGCCACGCCGTACTTCATAAAGTCGAAATGATCGGTATGGTGCGCATCGGTGTTGACTGTAAACATCACATCTCGGTTATGAATGACGTCCGAAGACAGATCAAGACGCTGCGGATTGGCATTAATTTCAAGCACCGTATTTGTCTTCTGTGCATAAAGAAACAAGTCGTCCATATTTACCGGATACCCGTCCCGCACACCGATTAACCGCCCCGTCGGATGAGCGATGTGCCGCACGTAAGGATTATCCATCGCCGTTTTCAGACGGTTCATAATTTGTTCTTCAGACTGCTGGAAACTCGAATGAATGGCGGCAATGACGTAATCCAGTTTTTGTAATATTTCGTCTGAATAGTCGAGTGTACCGTCGGCTAAAATATCCATTTCCGTACCGCTGTAAACGTCGATATCGTCATATTCCGCATCGATCTCCCTGATTTCTTTGAGCTGCTGAAGCAGACGTTCGTCGCTTAAGCCGTTGGCCACCCGCAGACTTTTCGAGTGATCAGTAATCACGATATATTCGTAGCCTTTTTGCCTTGCAGCCTCTACCATTTCCCTCACACTGCAGGCGCCGTCGCTGTATACGGTATGCATGTGCAGGTCGCCTTTAATATCTTCCGGTTTAACAATTTCTTTAATGCCGACATCGGTTTCCTTGCCCGTTTCCCGCATAGCCGGCGGAATATAAGGCAGGTCGAAGTGTTCGTAGAACTCTCTTTCCGTGTCGAAAGTTTTTACGCCCTCTTTTGTTTCAACGCCGTATTCGCTTATTTTTTCACCGCGCGCTTTTGCGATTTGGCGCATTTTTACGTTATGGTCTTTTGAACCTGTAAAATGCTGCAGCGTTGAAATATATTCTTCGCCGTTAACAAATCTGAAATCGACGTTAATCTGTTCGAAGTCGTGCTCGATTTCAATCGACAATTTCTTATCGCCCCGGGACACTACATCTGTTACGAAACTCTGATTAATCATAGTTTCTGTAAACAGTTCATAATCTTCCACTTTAACGATAAAGTCCAGATCTCTCGACGTTTCTTTTGTCCGGCGGCCGCTGCCTGTCATATCGTAGCGTTCGACGCCCGGAATCGTCTCGATAACGTCCGTAATTACTTTTTTAAATTTTAATATACGGGCAAGCGGATAGCGTTCAGGTCTGGTCAGTACCGATTCTATCGATTTTAAAATGTTCTCTTCCGTCTTTTTGCCGAAGCCTGAAAGCGCACTGACCTTTTTGGCTTCACAGGCCGCTTTTAAATCTTCCAGCGTGCTGATGCCGAGCTCATCGTGAATTTTCGCAATTTTTTTCGGCCCGAGCGTTGGGAGTTTCAGCATGCGGATCAGGCCGCTCGGCACTTTATCTTCTAATTCTTTTAAGACCGATGACTCGCCTGTTTGAACGAACTCCGTAATCACCTCGTTAGTTCCTTTGCCGATACCTTTCAGCGCGCTGAAATCAGGGATTTCCCCGAGGGTTCTCCCGTCAGCTTCTAAAGACGCCGCCGCCTTTCTGTAGGCGGAAACTTTAAAGGGATTCTCCAAGTTCAGTTCCATATATACTGCTATCTTTTCGAGCAGCCTGATTACATCTTTTTTATTCATGTCT
Source organism: Jeotgalicoccus halotolerans (assembly GCF_003387165.1). Taxonomy (GTDB): domain Bacteria; phylum Bacillota; class Bacilli; order Staphylococcales; family Salinicoccaceae; genus Jeotgalicoccus; species Jeotgalicoccus halotolerans. Next base: position 255,476 of record NZ_QUMW01000009.1, on the reverse strand, counting down.
ACCTCCGAAAAAAGAGTCATATCTCTATGACTCTACTTGTATCCATTCTATTAATTTGTCTGATACTATAAATGTGTGTTCCATTATAAATGTGGCAATGCCCGAATCCGCCAGAGCTTCCTGCAGCGGCAGATAAGGAATCGTTGCAGCGAAAAACAGTATGACAACGATAAAGTACACCGCTTCGATGAGGCCGAGCACTGTACCGGTAATACTGGTCGTAAGTCCTCCGGTTGTGACCTGCTGGAAATAATCAAATCCGCTAACGATAATCTGAATCACTACTTTGCTGACGATAAAAATAATAAAGAAAGCAAACATATAATAGTAGGCATATTCAAAATTACCGACTTCGCTGAGCACCGGATTCGGATTCTCCTGGGCAGTGGACGGGTACGGCATGATTAAATAAAATCTGCTGCCGAGTGTTTCATAATTTAATGAAGCAATGACGATTGCCGATATTGTACCGAGCAGGTGCATAAACTGGAGCACTGCCCCGCGGCGGTAACCGGCAATCAGTCCGATTAAAAGTATAAGTAGAAGTATCAAAGTCATAAGCTAGTTCCCTTTTTTAAGCGCGCTGTGTTCTTTTTCCAGCGCCTCGTATTTTTCTTTTAACTTTATATAATCATCCATAATATTACAAGCCGTAAGCACCGCTTTTCTTGTCGTATCAAGCCCCGGACTCTTAGAAGCAATCGCCGTAATATTACTGTCGACAGCATCAGCCACCCGTCTCAGATGGTCCTCGTTCTCGCGGCCGACCAGCGTATAGTACTCATTGTATATTTTTACAGCAATGCGTGTTTTCTTTCCGCTCATATTACATTGCCCCCATCTCGATAAAATTTCTCACACATTTACCTATTTCAATAGTTTATTATACTTATCCCCTAATGTTAATACAAGGAATTAAAATGGTGCCGGGATTGGGTTTGCGGATGATTTTGATGATAGGTGCAGCTGATTTTTGGGAGTTCTCTCCATTTTAGTGGTTTTTCTTCTTCTTAGTCCTCCGTGCTGAGCAAGGCTGACGTTTTAGGAGTGTCCTTGCTCGTTTTCGTCTTCATTATGAGCAGGGTCATGGTTTTTATCGCTACCTTGCTCATTTTCGTCTTCATTATGAGCAGGGTCATGGTTTTTATCGCTACCTTGCTCGTTTTCATGCATTTGTGTAATCACAATTGACCAGATTAATGCAAAATCTACTTCAAAATGCATTAGTCACGATAAAAAGAATCTTACTAATGCGAAATAGCACTTAAAAAACATTAGTAAGAGCATAAATGACCAGACTAATGCATAATACAACTTGAAACGCATTAGTCAGTGCATTAAACAGCAGACTAATGCAAAACCGACCTCAAAACGCATTACCCAGCGCAAAATCTTCATCACTAATGCAAACTGCCCGGCAATTCACCATCCATCAAGCAAAAAAGCAGAGACAAATTTCGTCTCTGCTTCTCTTTATTTTATCCTCTTAATATATAGCCCGCTTCTTTTAAAGCTTCTTCTACAGGAGTGTGAAGTGCTTCGATATCTTTATCGGTGAGCGTTTTTTCCTTGTTTAAATATGTGAGGTGCAGGGCGACAGATTTTTTGCCGTCTGCGATATGCTCGCCTTCGTATACATCAAACGGATAAACGTCCGCTAAATATTTCGGCGCCGCAGTTTTAATTTTTCCGATAATCTCAGATACTTGCACGTCGCTTTCAACTTCCAGCGCAACGTCGCGTGACATCGACGGATATTTCGGCAGGAATTCATACAGTATGCTGCCTGTTTTAACGCGCAGTACTTCTGCGAGGTTAATTTCAAAAACTGCCGTCTGGCCGAGGTCATGATCTTCAGCGTACTGCGGGTGCAGTTCGCCTGCGAAGCCGATGACTTTATCGTCCAGATAGACTTCTGCCGTGCGGCCCGGGTGGAGTTCATCGTGTACAGATGACTGTTTGTAAGTTACGCGGTCAACGAGCCCGAGTTTTTTAAACAATGACTCCAGCACACCTTTTACCGTGTAGAAATCAGACGGTACCCTTGTGTTCATCCAGGCAGTCTTGTGCTGGTCTCCTGTGACGATACCTGCCAGCATTTCAATTTCATCTGGCAGCTGATCCTGTCCGTTCGTCTTAAAAATCTTGCCGATTTCAAACAGTGACACATTTTTCTGCTGGCGGTTGACGTTGTAAGTCGCGTTATCCACCAGGTGCGGCACAAGAGAAGTTCTAAGCACTGCGCGGTCTTCGCTCATCGGCATTAACAGTGCGAGTGAATCGGTCAGCGTCGTAAACTCGCCGATGCGCTTTTTGCTGGTGAGCGCGTAGTTAATTGCCTGTGAGAAGCCCTGCGCATTCAGCTGGCGTTTAATCACGCGGACTTCCTGCTGCTCATCTGACAAACGCCCCGGTGTAATGACCGAGTATTGAGGCAGTGTGGACGGAATATTATCGTAACCGAAAATACGCGCCACTTCCTCGGAAATATCTTCAGGAATTTTCAAATCGTCGCGGCGTGACGGAATCAGTACATCAATCGCACCGTCTTTCTCTTCTGCGCCGAGACCGAGTCTTTGCAGTATTCCGAGAATTTCAGCCACCGTCAGTTCCGTACCGAGACGGTTATTGATAAAGTCCGCAGATGTCTGAATCACACCCGGTTCCAAATCGAGCTGTCCTTCCGATGCAATTCCTTTAAGCGTCTTGCCGCCTGCATATTTTTCTAATAAATATGCTGCGCGGTTTACCGCCGGTAAAATAAATTCATGCGAGACGCCTTTTTCGAAACGCTGTGATGCTTCACTGCGAAGGTTCAGGCGGCTGCTCGCTTTGCGGATTTTAACCGGGTCGAATAAAGCCGACTCAATAACAACGTTCATTGTCTGCTCTGTCACTTCTGAATCCTGGCCGCCCATGACACCGGCGAGAGCGATTGGCACCTCGCCATTTGTAATGATGATATCTTCAGTATTCAGCGTGCGTTCCTTGCCGTCGAGCGTCGTGAACTTCTCGTTTTCACGTGCAAAACGCGTCACGATTTTATCAGAACCGATGCGGTCGCGGTCAAACATATGGAGCGGCTGGCCGTATTCCATTAACACGTAGTTCGAAATATCAACGACATTATTAATCGGACGGATACCCGCTTTAATTAAACGGATCTGCATCCATAACGGCGCAGGTTTAATTTCAACATCCCACACTTCACGAACTGCGTAAAACGGCACTGCTTCGGCATCTTCGTTTTCAACTGTCATTGTCACAATATCATCAGCTTCGGATACTGTCTCTTCCGGCACTTCAACTTCGCCGCCGAACAGGGCGCGTGTTTCGTATGCAGCCCCGATCATCGACAGTGCATCTTTACGGTTCGGTGTTAAGTCGAACTCAAGCACCTGGTCATCCAGATACAAAGCTCTAAGCGCATCTTCGCCAGGTGTCTGCTCTGACTTGAACATGAAGATGCCGCCCTGATATTCAGCCGGGACAAATTCTTCTTTTACACCAATCTCTTCTAATGAACAGATCATGCCTTCCGACACTTCGCCGCGGAGTTTGGCACGCTTAATTTTGATGCCGCCCGGCAGTCTGCCCCCGACTTTCGAGACGATAACGTAGCTGTCTTTCTGCACGTTTGGTGCACCGCAGACAATCTGCGTTGTTTCTTTGCCCGTGTCTACTTCGCACAAGTTGAGACGGTCCGCTTCAGGATGCGGTTTAACCGACTTCACATAGCCCACAACAAGTTTTTTGATATCTTTTGTGTAATCGATAAGGTCGTCCACTTCAATCCCGCCGCGCGTAATAGTTTCAGCAAGTTCATCTGTCGGCACTTTAACATCGATAAACGTCTCCAGCCACTCTCTAGATACTCTCATTTAATTCTCCTCCATCCTCTGTCGGAATAAACTGATCGATAAATCTTAAATCATTCGTGTATAAATGCCGGATATCTTCGATACCGTACTTCAGCATAGCTACGCGGTCCGGCCCCATTCCGAAAGCAAATCCGGAATACTCTTTTGAATCGAAGCCAGCCATTTCAAGTACGTTCGGATGCACCATGCCGGCACCGAGAATTTCTATCCAGCCTGTCTGTTTGCAGACGTTGCAGCCCGCGCCTTTACATTTAAAGCATGAAATATCCACTTCAACGCTCGGCTCTGTGAACGGGAAGTAGCTCGGACGGAGACGGACTTCTCTGTCTGCGCCGAAAATTTCTTTCGCAAATAACTCAAGCGTGCCTTTTAAGTCGCTGAGGTGAATATTTTTATCGACAACGAGGCCTTCAATTTGCGTAAACTGATGTGAATGCGTCGCGTCATCGCTGTCGCGGCGGTACACTTTTCCGGGACAGATAATTTTAACCGGGCCTTCGCCATTTTGCGCTTCAAGTGTGCGCGCCTGCACCGGTGACGTGTGCGTGCGGAGCAGAATCTCTTCAGAAATGTAAAAGCTGTCCTGCATATCGCGTGCCGGATGTGATTTCGGCAGATTCAGCGCTTCAAAGTTGTAGTAATCCTGCTCGACTTCGTAGCCCTCTTTAATTTCATAACCGAGGCCGATGAAGAAATCCTCGATGTCTTCTACAATCCGGTCGATCGGGTTCGAACCGCCAATTTCAAGCGTGCGGCCCGGCAGTGTCACGTCGATTGTTTCTTCTGCCAGTTTTTTCTCCATCGCCTGTTTTGACAGTTCAGTTTCAAGTTCGCTGATTTGCTTCTCAATGTGAGTCCGCAGCTCGTTTACTTTTTGACCGTAAGCCGGACGTTCTTCATTAGAAAGATTTTTCATCTCTTTCATTAATCCGGTTACTTTGCCTTTTTTACCTAAATATTCAACGCGTAGATCAGCGAGTGCTTTACTGTTATTGATTGTGCTTAATTTATCGTTAAATTCAAGCTGGGTTGTTTCCATCTCCTGTGTCATGCCCGTCACTCCTCATATTTAAAAATATTATTAAAAACATAAAAACCCCGTCCTAATAAAAGGACGGAGTTCCGTGGTACCACCTAATTTTCTGCAGCTGCAGACACTTATTGACGTCTATATGGTGACGCGGTCCCAAATACTTCATCAATCAGGTGAACACTGATTAAAACCATACATTAATTTTCAGCTGATATTAATGTTCTCTGTGACTGGTCTCGATAATCATTTATTCCTAACTTCAACCGAAGCAGCTTTATAATATTGTTACACTTATTATAGCTGAAATACAGTTAAAATCAAGATTTAAAATGATGCATCATAATCGCACCGGCAATCGCAACGTTTAAACTTTCACTGGATCCAGGCATAGCAATTTTCGCATTGATATCCATCAGATTGAGTGTTTCGTCTGTCAAACCCTGCCCTTCGTTGCCGAGCACAAGCATAAGATCACCGTCGGGCTTATTGAAGTCATCAATGTAGACCGCGTCATTGAGCGAGGTGCCGATTTTAATGCCTTTAAAAGTTTCAGCTGCTTCCGCTGCCGAGCGTTGTAAAATATTCAGATGGAAATGGCTGCCCTGGGCACTTCTTAATACTTTCGGATTATACGGATCCGCGCTCTCCGGTGTAATCAAGACTGTTTTAAAACCGAATGCATCCGCCGTGCGGATCAGCGTACCGAGATTACCCGGATCCTGGATATTTTCAAGCAGCAGCACACGGTTAAAATCGAGTTTGCCCGGCGATTTTTGATTCATCACAGCTGCGATGCCTGGCGGTGTTTCGAGTGTCGATAAAGATTTCATAACATCCGGTGAAACGTACAGCGTCTTAAATTTTTCAATATTTAAATCGTGCTTAAAACCGTCTTCGATAATAATCGTATCGACCGGCTGGTTATAATTAACCGCTTCTTCAACTAAGTGAACACCTTCGATTAAAAACTGGTCTGACTTTCTGCGCCCTTTTGCCGTATGGAGCTTACGGTAATTTTTAATGCGCGTGTTATCTTTTGAAGAAATAACTTCTTTTACCAAATAATTTCGTCCACCTTATCGTCGTTTAATGATTTGACTACTTCAGTTACGAGTTTCACCGCATTCTGGTAGTCTTCCTTATGCATAATAGACACGTTTGAATGCATGTAGCGCACCGGCACTCCAATAGCGAGTGACGGCACACCTTCGTTCGATACGTGGAAAGAACCTGCATCCGTGCCTCCGCCCGGAATCACTTGTAATTGTACAGGGATATCTTTATCTTTGGCAACTGCCAATACGTGTTTTCTGAACGGTACGTGGCCGATGTTCGAGCCGTCTAGGAGGAGAACCAGCGGACCCTTGCCGAGATCTCCTGTACCGTTTGATGATTTCATGCCCGGCGTATCCATAGCGAGACCGACATCCACTGCGATGGCAAGGTCCGGTTTCACTTTATTCGCCGCCACTTTCGCACCGCGGAGGCCGACTTCTTCCTGGACTGTCGCCCCGCTCACCAGGTTAATATTAATATCTTCTTTTTCAAGATTCTTCATTACATCGATTGATAAAGCGACACCGTAACGGTTATCCCATGCTTTAGCGAGCAGGTAATTTTTGTTGGTCATCTCTTCAAATTCCGAGGCCGGTGTCACCATATCACCGAGCTCAATGCCCGCTTCCAGCACTTCATCTTTTGAGGCAACACCGATATCGATAAACATATCTTTAATCTCAACAGGCTTTTTACGCTCTTCCGGTGACAGCACGTGCGGCGGTTTCGAACCGATTACGCCGGTGATGACCTTTCCTTCACCCGTTGTAATGTGCATGCGCTGCGACAGCATGACCTGATTCCACCAGCCGCCAATCGGCGTAAATTTGAGGAAGCCGCTGTCATCGATTTCAGTCACCATAAAGCCGATTTCATCCAGATGGCCGCCAATCAGAATCGTTTTACTGCCGTCTTTTGCATTTTTCTTTCCGTAAACGCCGCCTAAATTGTCTTCAATAATTTCATCGCTGAGCGGCTCGAGATAAGATTTAGCTTTCTGTTTGACTGCATGTTCAAACCCCGCAACACCGTTTACATCGGTTAAATCCTTTAACATTTCAAGCTGTTTATCCATTTAAAATTCCCCTTTTAAATTGTTGTTTCTTTAATTTTAGCATAAGTATTTCACGTTTCGAAATAATTTCACTGCATAAGAAAGCACTCCCGTTAAGAGAATGCTTCATAAAAATTAATTTCTGTCCGGATAAGAGTAGCCTTCTTCATCTCTTCTCGGGTATTCATCCACCCAGAAGTTATGATCTTTAAATTCCCCGCGCTCCGGTGTATAGACAATCTCGTCGATTTCTCCTTTTTTCTGCAGCTTGTACTGGCGTTCATAATCCTTGAACGCTTTAAGCGCCGGTTTTTGCAGAATGAGTATACCGATAACATTAATCCATGCCATCAGTCCTACACCGAGGTCACCCATCTGCCATGCAAGGTCAGCAGTTGACACTGTACCGTAAAAAGCAGAACCGATTAAAACGAGGCCGAGCACAATTTTCAGCCAAGGCATTCTTCCTCTCAGCATATAAACGAGGTTGGTTTCCGCTATATAGTAGTAAGCGAGCATGGTCGTATAGCAGAAGAACAACAGCGCGAATGCGATAAAGTACGAACCAAAACCGATAAAGCCTTCCTGGAACGAATCCATACCGTGGAAAGCGCTGTCGATGCTTGCCTGGGTAAATGTCACCGTACCGCTGACATCTTTTTCGCCGTCAGCGTTAGTCTGATAGACGCCGTTGTCGATAATTAAACCATCATTGCCGTCAGAAACGTTATACATGCCTGTCATTAAAATCATCAGTGCAGTTGCAGTACATACGAATAATGTATCGATGTACACTGAGAACGACTGAACCAGACCCTGTTTCGCCGGGTGGGATACTTCAGCAGCACCTGCTGCGTGAGCTCCCGTACCCTGACCAGCTTCGTTTGAATACAGTCCGCGTTTAACACCGATCATAATCATGGCACCAACCGTACCTGCAAACTGCTGTTCAAGACCGAAGGCACTTCTGAAGATTAAACCGATTAAAGCAGGTACATCTCCAATGTTCATAATTACAATGATAACCGCAACGATTATATAAGCAATCGCCATGAAAGGCACGACAGCTGTCGCTACGTTGGCGATTGAACGGATTCCTCCGAAAATTACCACCGCAAGAATGACTACGAGAAAGGCACCGATCATCCAGCCGTCAATCATCGGTAGTGCGTTTGTTGCAGAACTCGAAATCGAGTTGGACTGTATACCCGGAAGTAAGAGTCCGCACGCAAGTACAGTCACTACTGCAAACAGCAGGGCGTAATATTTACCAAACGTTCCACCGATCCCCTTTTCGATGTAGTAGGCTGGTCCCCCGCGGTACTGCCCATCCTCTTTCTGCTTGTAAATCTGTGCCAGTGTAGATTCTACAAAGGCGCTCCCCGCACCAAGGAAGGCGATGAGCCACATCCAGAAAATAGCGCCCGGCCCCCCGATAAAGATCGCAGTAGACACGCCGACGATATTACCCGTTCCGACACGGCCTGCAAGTGATACGGCAATTGCCTGGAAACTTGAAATTCCATCATTTGATTTGCCGCCTTTAAACATCAGACGGACCATGTCGACTATGTATCGCACCTGGAACAATCTCATGCGAATTGAGAAGTACAACCCTGTGACAACGAGGAGTATGACCAGTGCAGCACTCCAGACGATGTCGTTAAAAAACGTTACCACTGTCTCCATTTGAATGATTCCCCTTTGTTTTCTTTCTATAATAAGAAATTACCACTCAAATATAGTCTATTTACATTCCCTTGTCTATGCTTTTTTAAAATATTGTTACCGCTTACAATGCTGATATATCAGCATTGTGTCTTTAAAGCCTTGGTATATAAAGGATAGCGGAATTTAAAAACCTTATCCATTTAATGGATAAGGTTGAATAATCTGAATATTAATCTTTAATTTAACGATAAACACCGTACGACGATTTTTATCTTACAAGGAATAAACATTTTCTCTGTAATCTTTGACTAATTTTGCTGCGATGACGGTTGTCACTGCGGTCATAATGATCAGACCTGCATACATTAAGTAGATATTAGTAAGCAGACCCGCCTGCATCATAGCTGCTGTTGTGTTAGCAAGAGCATGAAGAATAATCGCGAGCGGATACAGCCACCACTTCCCTTTCATCATGACTGCACAGAAAACGATCACCGACAAACCGATATGAAGCGTCATGGCGAGAATTCTTTCTCCAATCGTGACGAGATACATATACCAGGGGCCGCTCTGGATTAAATCTTCCGGTGCAGCGGGCAAGGCGCTGAGCGCTTCCGAACCTGAATTAATGAGGACAGCAAGCACTATCCCGTTAAGCATGCCGAGGCCGACCACTGCCACCGCTTCGATACCGCCGTGCCCTATCCCGTATGAAACAGCGCTGTCGATATCTTTGTAATGTCTCTTCGTAATTAAGAAGGCGAGCAGCCGGCCGGTTTCTTCGAATATGCCTGCTGCGAATATGCCATACAGTACGTAGAGCCACGGCGCTGCTGATAATAATTCGATAGTGCCGTCCGCTGACGGACTGAGGACGATATAATGCATAATCTGTTCGAGAATTAATGCGAAGACTATAAATATACCGATACCGAGGATAAAAGGCAGCCATCTGATTTTAAACTTTTTTCTAAGTATAAACATAAAAATAAAAGGCAATAAGACTGCTGCGACCGCTGTCGCAGCCATCATCATAATTTCCGACTGCGGAATCATTATAAACACGCTCCTTTATAAATATTGTAGCGATAAAAGAGGAGCGGAACAATGATGGATTCGGGATGATATTTTGGCCGGGTCTCATGGATGCAGCAGTTGCGGCATGCTAGGTACTTTACTGTGCCATTGTCACAACCACAATGGCGCGCTGGATGCTCTACTGTGCCATTGTCACAACCACAATGGCGCGCTGGATGCTCTACTGTGCCATTGTCATAACCACAGTGGCGCGCTGGATGCTCTACTGTGCCATTATCATAATTACAATGGCGCGCCATATCAGTATTATTCATATTTTAAATTATAATCTTTATATCTCCATAAACGATTACTATTTACATATGCATCTTCAAAATTTTGATATTTAAAATCATAATACGTAAAAGCACCGTTCCAAGTCCGTTCACAGTATATATTTAACATACGAAGTACTGTTCGCGGACTTACTTTGTAGTCGATAAACTCCACGAACCGCTTTTTAGTCAGCTTCTCATTTAAAAACAAAGCTTTATAATCACTAATCGCCCGGATGATATGGGTTTCCTTGGTTTCTTTCGAGCCGCATGACTCACAGACCAAATGATATTTTCGATTTTCCAATTCAAATCCGCCGCAGCTGCCGCAGTATAAGCCTTTACGCAGCACATCGAAATCGGCACATTTATCGAAATATGGATTGGGAACAATATGCCCGCGGATCAGCTCTGCAATCTCCTCGGCCACACGCCCGGCATACAAATTTTTAAACTGCAGCAAGTAATTCCGAAGCCCCGACCGCAGCACCACATTCTCCCAAAGCTCTTCGTCGTTCGTCTGCAGGCGGAACTCAATATTCGGAAACACTATCTTCCCAGTAATATCAAACTGGCCTCTCACCTGATACCGCAGCTTCACGAGTTTTCCAACCGCCCGGCGGAGCTGCGCAAGCGCATCTTCCGACACTTGAGAATCCCGAATATACCACTTCCCTCTGTCATAACAATAAAGACCCGAATAGTTTTTAATTTCATTAACGACTATCCCGTCATCACTGACAACGAGACAATCGTATTGTGCAACACTTCCCCCAATCCGCAAGTAAATATCCCGAAACACGAATACAGAACTATGGCCCGTCTCGTCAAACACCCGGTCGTATTCATATTCTCCACGATAACCTTTTTCAAGCACCGCTAAATTTTTCTCCTCTTTCGCCGGCAGTGCCGTACGTCTTTTCAAGGCGCGGTAGTATGCTAATTCCTTTCCTGGAAATCTTTCAGTCACAATCATAATCTTCCTCCTCAGGATAAAATACTTCTTATCCTATATATAGGGAAAATCGCTGATTTATTTTTTTATCGTACAAGTTATTTTATTTACTTATACAAACAAAATAATCTTACATAACATCCCAAAAGAAAAAACACCTAAAAAACACTTCCCGAAACTTTCGAGAAGTGCAATAAACATTGATATAACAGCGTTATTAACATTTTGAGAACTGTGGAGAACGACTAGCCTTTTTAAGACCTAGTTTGAGATAGATTAACTTAATCTATCTTTTAAAATCGTTTATTTTCAATTCTATCCTGTATTTTTAAATTATACCTTTCAATACAATTCAATTAAAAATAAGTTAGTCGTCCCATTAACTAGTCCCATATATTCTCTATTCAAAGTGAAATTTCAAACTAACTTTGTCATAATTTTCTTTTAACAATAATTTTCCATTCACTTCAACCTGATTATACTCTTTTGTATTTTCGAAATGTTTAAGATTCTCAGATACAATAGAAAAGAACGATTGATTATTGCTGTCGAAAAAATATTTTTCTATAGCTCCAAACATTTCTATAGCATTATCACCTGAAATCTCATTTTTTATAAATGAATCCATACAAAATGGAATTGTATACGTTCCGTATTCTCTAAGTAAATTAAAATAAATTAAATAATAAGCTAAATATTTTTTATTTTTATCTATTCCACTACCATCTATCTTTTTAAATTTCATAAAATCCAGTTCATTTAAGTTAGTCTTTGAAAAAATAGTCTTCATATTTATAATTAACTCATTATATCTATTTTCTATAGTCTTTCTCAAATCTTTTTTTTCCTTATTTAATTCCGCAAGTGTTTTTCTTAGTTTCACTAAATTTTGTTCTAAACTTACTTTTAGTTCGACTTGTTTTTCTATTAAATTCTCCATTTCATTGATTGCTTCAGTTCTTGCTGCTGCTTTTACATACTCATCTATAGTTAGTAACTCTTTTGATTTTTGAATTCGCTCATTGAGGGTATCAATTTCTTCATCTACATTCTCTTTATCTAACTTCAAGTCATCAATTTCAATACTTAATTTACTAATTTCTTTTTCTACAGTATCTTTCAGAATTGAAATTTCATAAAAATTATTCGATAAATCTAATCTAGTTAATGATTTTTCTTTAGTCAATTTAGAGTGGCAATAATTACATTCTGATTTTATAGTGCTATATCTATTTTTATTCATATCTAAAAGCTTTTCTAATTCTATTAGCTCTTGTTTTTGCAAATCTAGTTGTTCTTGCTTATTTAACAACTTCATTTTATAGCTAGTTACTTGCTTATTAAAATCATTTAACATACGTAAATATTTATCTATATCATTCTTTAAAACTTTCTTATCAATTTTTGTTATTTCTACTACTTCTTCATTTTCTTTTTTGTATTCTTCAACAATCTCAAAGAAACTTGTTATTGTAGATTCCACACTATTCTTTTTGCTATTATCTATTGCAATATCATTTTTTAGTTGAGTAACTTCCTCGTCAGATAATAAAAATATACTCTCAAAAATATTTTGTGGAACACCAGAATATTGATTTAACGTATCAGTAACCCTTCTATATAGAGTTCCCTCCCAAGAGTCATCTTGATCTATATAAAAAGGTAAAATTAGTGCTGATGAATACGCTAAACTTAATGTCTTAGTGTAAACATTAGGTAATTCCATATAAATATTTAGCTTCTGACTCAACCATTCTGAGTACTCTTTAACGTTCATTATCTCGTCATTATCACTTACTCTAAAGGAATTTTTTTGTCTAGTGATATTAAACTTTTGATTACCTATATTTACTCTAACTTGAAAATACATATCATCTTTATTCCATCCACTTGGAAACTGACGAACATCAAATCCTAATGTGTAATAAAGAGATTTTAGAAGGCTCGACTTACCTTCTGTATTCCCGTTACTAATTATTAAGTTTGTTCCATTTTGAAATTCAAAAGTTCTCGCTTCTTTAGTTCTAAAATCTAAAATTGAAAAAGATTCAATTATCATAATAATTCTACACCTCCTCTATTTCACAAAAGTAATCTATCGCTAATGCTATTGATAATTCAGTTGCTATATTTTCTCCGATTAAACTTCTTATATAACGAATAGCATCTTCATCTGTATTACAATCCATAACCTCATTTGTTACTATTTTTTCTTTTATTTCCTCTTTTAACGTGGTGTGAAGTAGTGGAATTCGTAATTTTATAGCTCTTATTTTTTCTTTCGTACGTGTATTTAAAATTAGATTATTCAAAACTTCATCAAACATTTCTTTTTGTTTGACCCTTGTAAATATCTTTTTTAGATAATTTCCATCAATCTCTTTATTTACAAAATCCTCTTCGACATCAATTAAAATTTCACTTTTTTGGTCTATCTCTAAAGCTAGCTCGCTCAATACAATAGATACTCTTTCATTAGTGACTAACAATTCTTCTTCAACCATATATCCTTTTAACATTATCAAAGCTTTCTCTAAATCGTTAGTAAAGGGAGTCACATAAATAAACTGGTGTTCTAATCTTAAAAGTTGTGAAGGATTTAGTTCTAAAGATTCAGCTAAATCCATTTTTTGTTTATCCGAAAATTGATACTTTTCTGGAAATAATGTTCCTCTAACTTTAGTTAATTCTGATTTTGTTGTTTCTGCTAAATCCCACAAAAAAATTTTTCTATTATCGTTATCTACTCCAGGAAATAAATTTTTTTCAATAATTGATTCTTTTCCTTTAGGTTTTGATTTTAATTTAGCAATTGACAATTTTTTTGTACCTTTGACTTGTATATAATAAACTTGGTCATCTAAATATACTTCAAAATCATCTTTGGATTCAGGAACAATTTTAAAGTTGTTTTTTTCAAAATGGTGAATCATCACAAATATAATTGCAGCTTTTTGGTAATTAAAACCTTTTATTGCAAATGCACCACCATTATCAACTATACTCATACTGCCCCTCCTTCAAAAATACTATTAATTACATAGTAGCAATTTACTTACTAAATTAATACCTTTCTTTTTTATCTTTAATTATATCTTCTTATAAATTACCATTTGTAACAGTCAAGTAGAATTCAACACTTTACCCCAAATAAGATTCAACAGCTTATCCCAATTAGGACTCAACACTCTTTACTTCAAATAACGCTCTTCTGTATTTCATTCTGATACTGTCTTGATTCTCATCGAAGGTAATGATTTCACTTCGGTGAAGGAGGCGATCTAAGATCGCCGTGGTCAGTGTCGTGTCTCCCCAAAATTTTCTCCATTCGTTAGGCCCCTTATTCGATGTTAAGATGAACGCTGTTTTGTCATACATATCATAGATAAACTGAAAAAACAGCTGGGTGCTTACGGCACAATTAGGATAAATAGTAATTTTTTTTAAACTCTTAATTGTTTTAAATTCAATATTAGTTCTTCTAATTTTTCTACAATTTCTTAGACACAGAAATAAAAAAAGATACTCTCCAAAAAAAATTGGAAAATGTCTTGAAATGTTGATATATAAGCATATATTAAAGTTTTGAGAACTGTGGAGAACGACGAGCCTTTTTAAGACCTGGTTTCTTACGTTCATAAACCGGCTCCGGACTTATTTCACTTTCAATTTCGGGCTGTCTGTTCTGTACTTGCGTTTCACAAATTTCTACTCAAACTGAATATATAAGTACTTAAATTTCAACAATAAAACAAAAAAAGAGCACCCAACTTTATGGGTGCCCTTTTCAAATTATAACAGTATTATTTATTTAAAGCTTTTTTAGCCTGTTCTACGATTTGACCGAAAGCAGCGTCGTCAGCGATAGCAATTTCAGAAAGCATTTTTCTGTTGATATCGATGCCTGCAACTTTAAGTCCGTTCATCAGACGGCTGTAGCTGATGTCGTGCTGACGTGCAGCAGCGTTGATGCGTGAGATCCATAATTTACGGAATTCACGTTTTTTCTGTTTGCGGTCACGGTATGCGTACTGACCTGATTTCATTACAGCTTGTTTAGCTGTTCTATATAAAGTGCTCTTAGCACCAAAATAACCTTTTGCCTGTTTTAATACTTTTTTACGTCTCTTGCGAGATGTTAATCCATTTTTTACGCGAGCCATTTCTAACTCCTCCTTTTATATTATTTAGCAGATTTAGCTAATAAGTGAACTAATCTTCTTGCATCTGATTTATGAACTAAAGCTGATCCTCTTAATTGGCGTTTCTGTTTAGTAGTTTTGTTAGCGAATAAGTGGCTAGTAAACGCTTGTGAGCGTTTGAATTTGCCTGTACCAGTTTTTTTAACTCGTTTAGCATAACCTCTATGCGTCTTCATTTTTGGCATGATAAAGTCCTCCGATTAATTGTTATTTTTTCTCTGCAAGCGGTGCAACGATCAGGAACATGGAACGTCCTTCCATCTTCGGTCTCTGTTCAATCTGGCCATCTTCTTTCAGAGCTTCAGCGAAACGCTCAAGCACCTTGCGTCCGATTTCTTTGTGCGTAATTGCACGGCCTTTAAAGCGAATAGAGACTTTAACCTTGTCTTCTTTAGCAAGGAATTTCTTAGCATGGCCTAACTTAGTGTTAAAGTCATGCTCTTCGATTGTCGGTGACAAACGAATTTCTTTAAGGTTAATTACCTTTTGTTTCTTACGAGCTTCTTTATCTTTCTTCTGCTGCTCGTACTTGTATTTACCGTAATCCATAATACGTGCAACAGGCGGTTTAGCATTTGGTGCAACAAGCACTACATCCAAGTTGGCATTCTCTGCCAGCTCAATTGCATCTCTCGTTGCTTTAATACCCAGCTGTGAACCATCTTCTCCGATTAAACGAACTTCTTTTGCGCGAATACGATTATTGATCAATGTCTGATCTTTAGCTATGTTTAGCACCTCCAGAATATTTAACGAACAAAAAAGGCGAATGCATTGCTGCACCCGCCTAAGAAGTTGCAGGCGCAATAGTTACTGCGTCTGCATTTCCCCATTTACCCGGTCACTCAAAGCGTTTGCGGGTGTGAAGCGGGAGCTCCAACTTGTCCGTTTCTTTCAACTCTTAATACTATACAGCATTAAGTCATGTTTGTCAAAATTATTTCTTCAGTCTGATTTCATCGATTAAGTTCCACAGGAATTCTTCCTTGTCAAAGCTCTCCTGTTTCTCTTCACCGTACTTGCGGACGTTGACGAGTGATTCGTCTTTTTCTTTATCGCCGACAACGACCTGGTACTTAATTTTCTTCATTTGAGCTTCACGAATCTTGTAGCCCATCTTCTCGTTGCGGTCATCGATATGGACGCGGATGCCCTGACTCTTCATTTCATCGTAGATTTCACGTGCATAGTCATAATGCAGGTCGACGTTGACCGGGATGATTTCCACTTGCTGCGGCGCCAGCCATAACGGGAAGTTTCCTTTATATTCTTCAGTTAAGAAGGCAACGAAACGTTCCATTGTAGACACAACTCCGCGGTGAATAACGACTGGACGGTGTTCCTCGCCATCTTTGCCGACATAAGTTAAGTCGAAACGTTCAGGCAGCAGGAAGTCTAGCTGTACAGTCGATAAAGTTTCCTCTTTGCCGAGCGCTGTTTTAACCTGGACGTCCAGTTTAGGTCCGTAGAAGGCCGCTTCGCCTTCTTCTTCTACGTATTCAAGACCCATTTCATCGACAGCATCTTTCAGCATATTTTCAGCTCGCTGCCACATGTCATCGTCGTCGAAGTATTTTTCTGTGTCTTCAGGATCGCGATAGCTGAGACGGAATCTGTAGTCGCTGAGACCGAAGTCCTTGTAAACTTCCTGAATCAGTTCCACGACACGGATCAATTCTTCTTTAATCTGATCCGGGCGGACGAAAACGTGCGCATCGTTTAGGACCATGCCGCGTACGCGCTGCAGTCCGCTGACTGCCCCGCTCGCCTCGTAGCGGTGCATCATGCCAAGTTCTGCGATTCTGATCGGCAGTTCGCGGTAGGAATGGCGTTCGTTTTTATAAATCATCATGTGATGCGGGCAGTTCATCGGACGGAGCACAAGCTCTTCGCTGCCGATTTTCATCGGCGGGAACATATCGTCCTGGTAGTGGTCGGAATGTCCGCTTGTTTTATAAAGATTTGTGTTCGCCATGATTGGTGTGTAAACGTGGTTGTAGCCGAGTGCTACTTCTTTATCTACTATATAACGTTCGATTTCGCGGCGGATTGTCGCACCGTTCGGCAGCCATAACGGCAGGCCTGCACCGATCAGCTGATTGTTTTCAAACAGCTTCATCTCTTTACCGATCTTGCGGTGGTCGCGCTCGCGGCGTTCTTCAAGCAGCTCCATGTAAGCTGCAAGTTCTTTTTTATCAAAGAAGGCTGTACCGTATATGCGCTGGAGCATCTTGTTGTCCGAGTCGCCGCGCCAGTATGCACCGGCAGTCGATAACAGTTTAAAGACTTTAATTTTGGATGTTCTCGGCACGTGCACGCCGCGGCAGAGGTCCGTAAATTCGCCCTGAGTATATACAGTCACCTGTTCATCTTCCGGAATTGCTTCGATTAATTCCTGTTTATAAGGATCGTCTGCAAATAATTCTTTCGCTTCATCCCGTGACAGCACGCGTCTTTCGATTTCGATATTTTCATCGACAATGCGCTTCATTTCTTTTTCTATTTTAGGGAAATCTTCTGAAGAGATGTTTTCTTCGATATCAAAGTCGTAGTAGAATCCTTCTTCAATGACCGGACCTACACCAAAATGAACGTTGCCGTAAAGGCGTTTTAGCGCCTGGGCCATTAAGTGGGCAGTCGAGTGCCGCAGGATTTCCAGGCCTTCTTCGTTTTTATTTGTAATTAATTCAACTTCACTGTCAGTTTCGAGCGGACGTGTTAAATCATAGAGCTCTCCGTCCACTTTTGCTGCAAGCGAAGCCTTTTTAAGTCCCGGGCTGATTGAGCCGGCAATTTCTTCCGGAGTAACGCCGAAATCAAACTCTTTTACGTTCCCGTCCGGGAATCTTACTTCGATTTTTTCAACCATACTAAACATCCTTTCAGTTTCCAAATTATTTTTAACAAGAAAAAAGCCGTCCCTATTATAAAAATAGGGGCGACTTTACCGCGGTACCACCCTGATTTACACAGATCTATCCAGTGCCTCAAGCTTTCGGGATAACGGTCCATCCGGCTTTCGATTAAAAAAGCATCCGTGTTCAGGTAGTAACAATTCGCGGTTTATATGCACGTCTCAGCAAGTCATGCACTCTCTTCAATAAACTTTTAAAAATTGTCTTGTCCTTGGATTATTAATGAAATATAGCTATATAGTACACGAACGGTTCATATAAATCAAGCTATATGTTTCTTAAATTATCACCGGTAAGCTCGACTTCTTCGCATAAGGCGCGGATTCTTTCAATCATGCGGAGCGCTTTTGTTTCTTCCTTGCCGTTTGTTTTCGTATAGCTGTAGCGGCCTTTAAGTTCATTAATTGCAAAGTTTGAACTGATAAAGGTCGGCAGCTGCTCGACCATGCGGTAGTTTAAAATACTGACGATGACTTCATCCCTGCTCCAGGCAGTTACATCTTCCGCGCCGAGGTCGTCCAGAATCAGCACTTCAGCATTTCTGATTGCATCGTAGCGCTCGTTCGTCGTGCCGTCGTTAAAGCCGGACTTTAAATCGCGCAGTATTTCAGGCACGTAGATCATCATCGATGAAATGGACTTTTCTTTCAGTTCGTTTGCAATACAGCCGAGTATATAAGATTTACCGATACCAAACTCGCCGTGTATATACAGCCCGCGGAAATCTTCGCCGCGCGCAATTTTATCTGCTTTCTGGATAGCATTTTTTAAAATATCCCGGCGGCCGTCATTTAAGAAAATCGTATCGAAAGTCGCTTCACGCACATCCCGCGGAATATGAAAGCTCTGTATCAGACTTTCCCGTTTTAAGAACTCCTCGTGTTTTGCTTTAATCGGACATTTAGTATAAATCATGTTGAAACGACCCTGGCGGATATCGAGGTTTATAATAAAGCCGTCCGGATGGCTCAGGCATTTACCTTCCCCGGCCGGTTCGCATTCAGCCGGCTGATTTATATAATGTTTTAAAATCATCAGATCATTTTGAATCATGGAGCGGGTAACTTCACCTTCATGTGCATCCATAAACGCCTTCATCTTCGGATGATTAATAATTTCGTTATAAATACGTTCGTTATTCTCCGCAATTCTGCTGGAATTTTTAACGAAACTGCTGATCGGTTCCATCGCCTCACCTAATTTTCTCTAAATTTATTAATCAGTTTGCTGAAGTCTTCATCGTCTTTCAGCGTTTTCATCTGTTCACCGGTTTTCTTCGTATTCTTAGTCTTAGAGGTTCCTTGCCGGTTTTCTTTTGTGCCTGTCTTCTCTTTCAGCCAGGCCGGCTGTTCCTCACCAGGGCCCGCGTATTTAAACTGGCGTTTCCGCCGTTTTTCTTCCTGGGCTTCACGGAATTCCATAATCGACTGATACGCTTCCGCTGCTGTGCGGTAACCTTCTTTTTCCCAGTTTTCCGCGATAGTCATCACGTATCTGAGCGGCAGATCGCCCTCTTTCATCTGAATAGCATACTCCATGAGCACATTCAGCACGCCGTTTTCAAGGCCGGTTTTAACAATTAATTCCGTCACGACTTTTAAATCGTTTTCCGACGGTTTGTAATTTCTGAGGTCGTTAATTCTGTCGAGCGGACTCACCTTGTCGAGGCTGTCGAGATACGATTCATCACCGGAAGGTCTTACTGCTTCTTCGGCTGTTGTAAAACTCGGAATAACTTCCCCGTATTCTTTCTGATAGTATTTGCGGGCTTCGGTTTTTAAGCGCTCTTTATCGATTCCGAACTGGGGACTCGATGACTGCAATAGAATCTGCTTAATATCATATGCATTTAATTTAAACAGCTGGCTCAGCTGCACGACAAGTTTTTTTACTTCCTTTGTAAAAAACTGCTTATCGATGCGCGTCCCCTTCAAGTGTGTATACAGCACTTCGAAATCAAAATCATCGAGGTCAATCGACGGTCCCCGGGAGACGTCATTCTGTTTAAAGTGTTCATCCGGTGTACGGAATTTCGCATCTCTCGCGTGGTAGAACACCTCGGTGAATTTCTTCGTTACCTCGGTCAGGTCGCCGGGCAGTTCCGGATAGGTAAGACGGTCTTTTTTATCGTTGAATTTAGCCGAGCCGACCTGAGAATATAAATACATGGACAGCATGGGATCTTTGAAGTACATCTCCGGAGTGAGCGGCTGCAGCAGTCTGTAGACAAAGAGGTCATCGTGTTCTTTGTTCGATACATAAGTGCGCACGAGTCCGATGGCTTCGAGCTTATCGAGCGACGTTTCAAAGTCCGATAAGTTCAGCGACAGCTCGTCCATCAGCTCACGGTGAAAACGGACGGCAAGCTTATCGTATACTTTTGTCGATTCAAACAAATACAGATAGATACCGAAGGCTTCAGTGCCGATAACCGGTAAATATAAGGCATTCAGCACTTCGTAATTATCGTCGGACAAAGTTCCCGGCTGGTAAACGATAAACTCCGTATTCGGTTTTAAACGTTCATTAAATTTCATTTTACGCCTTACCTTTTTCTAGATTTTGAAGGATATCCATCAGCTGATCGATATCTTTAAATTCTCTGTACACAGATGCAAAACGCACGTATGCTACCTGATCGAGAGTAATTAATTCTTTCATAACGGATTCGCCGATATCGTTCGAGGAAATTTCAGCCTTGTTTAAATTCCGTAAAGCAGCTTCCACGTTATCCGCGCGCTTTTCAATTTCATCATAAGGAATCGTCCGTTTTTCACAAGCTTTTAAAAGGCCGTCAAGCACCTTCGATCTGTCGAACACTTCGCGTGTTCCGTCCTTTTTTATAACGACAAGGGGTGACAGTTCAATCCGTTCAAACGTTGTAAAACGCGTTGCGCAATCTTCGCATTCCCGGCGTCTCCGAATTGCATTCATCTCATCCGCATGACGCGAATCCACCACTTTTGAATTTGTATGCTGACACTTTGGACATCTCATATGATGTTCACCTCATTTGTAATAGATTAGTTTCAATTATTATAACACCGAAAGCAATAAACATAAAAAAGAAAGCGGATTGAGGTAAATTGGGCGGTGCAGGCCGGCTGTCTGGTCATTGCGGGAGGCACAGTGGCGCGCTGGACACTTTACTGGGCCATTGTCGCATTCACAATGGCGCGCTGGATGCTTTACCGTGCCATTGTCGCATTCACAGTGGCGCGCTGGACACTTTACCGTGCCATTGTCGCATTCACAATGACGCGCTGGACGCTTTACTGGGCCATTGTCGCGTTCACAATGGCGTGCTGGACGCTTTACTGGGCCATTGTCGCATTCACAGTGGCGCGCCCGTCTCAATCGCCATCCACCCCTCATCAAAAAAAAACAGTCCCGCCACCTCAAAGTAAGAGGTGTCACGACTGTTTCATACAAAAAGTTTAGCCTTCGACGCTGAAGTTTTCACGTACCGGCATTGCTTCCAAGTAATCGCTGCCTTCGGATTTTACACGCTGTTCTTTTTTAACGTGCGAGTTCTGGAAGGCTTCCGATTCCACCCAGGCTGTAAAGTCTTCTGTTGTCTGCCAGCCTGTCAGCACCGACATTTTGTTGTCTTTTTTTATCAGCATAAAGCCCTGAAAGCCGTCGTACTGGTCGACATTGCCTTTCCGGCCTTTAAATCTTTTAATCATTTCTTTAATATATTCTTCTTTGACGATAAAGTTATTCGTCGCAATATGTCCGGCGCCTGCAAGGTCCCCGTCGTGAATAATCACATCGTATTCCTCGCCTTTGTATGATGCTGTCTCACCTTTGATAATCAGTTCTGTACTTTGTCCTTCTTTATTTACTAATTTCATGCCAGCACTCCTTCGTTCATATTGTTAATTTTATTGTATCAAAAAAGAGGATAGCATCAACTATCCTCCTGTGACTGTATTGTTAAATATCTTTCGCGATCATTTCAGCCAATTCAACACATCTTACAGAGTAACCCCACTCATTATCGTACCATGAAAGTACTTTAACTTTGTTGTTATCCATAACCATAGTCAGGGCTGAGTCAACGATAGAGCTGCGCGGATCTGTATTAAAGTCGCTTGATACTAGCGGCGCGTCGCTTACACCTAAAATACCTTTCATTGCGTCAGCTTCGTATTTCTTGAACGCTTCATTGATTTCTTCTTTAGTCACATCTTTTTCAAGGTCTACTACAAGGTCGACTAAAGATACGTTAGATACCGGTACGCGGAGTGCCATACCGTCGAGTTTGCCTTCGAGTTCCGGGAGCACTAAAGCAGTTGCTTTTGCAGCGCCTGTTGAAGTCGGAATAATGTTTTCTGCAGCTGAACGCGCACGGCGTAAATCTTTATGCGGGTTGTCGATGTTCATCTGGTCGTTCGTGTAAGCGTGAACTGTCGTTACGAGACCGTTTTTAATGCCGAACTCATCGTTCAGTACTTTCGCTACAGGTGCAAGACAGTTTGTCGTACATGATGCATTTGAGAATACATCGTATGATGAAGTATCCAAGGTTGCACAGTTAACTCCGCGTACGAGAGTTTGTACATTGCCGCCTTTAGAAGGTCCTGTTAACAGCACTTTTTTAGCACCGGCGTTAATGTGCGCCTGTGCTTTGTCACCGTGGTTGAAAGCGCCTGTTGCTTCGATAACTACATCGATGCCGAGGTCAGCCCATGGCAGGTTCTCAGGATTGCGGTCGCCTGTTACAGCAATTTCTTTACCGTCTACCACAAGGTTGCCGTCTTTCACTTCAACATGCTTATCCCATGTTCCGTGCGTAGTATCGTAATTCAGTAAATGTGCGATAGTTTCTGCAGAGTGTGTCGCGTTGATAGCAACGAGATCAAGTTCTTTTGATTCCGTGACAATACGAAACACCATTCTTCCTATTCTACCTAAACCGTTAATTGCAACTTTTTTCATGACTAGAGCTCCTTTGAATGATCATTTTTCATAAATAGTATAACACATTTAAAGTCGTGATTGAACACGTTTTCACATGCTTTCCAAGTCTTCTGTAAATCTGTCGATTTGTTCATACAGCATTTCGACAGTCCCGTTATTATCCAGCCTGAAGTCGCTCTTTTGAACTTTTTCTGTCAGCGGCATCTGGCTGTTAATGCGTGCTTCCGCTTCTTCCACCGTTAAATCATTCCGGGCTGTCAGCCGTTTAATCTGCGTATCACGGTCGACAAAGACCGTTACCACGTAATCACAGCGTTCGTTCAGCCCGTTTTCAAACAGCAGCGGAATATCGAGAAAAACATGTCCTTTTTGAATATACTTCTCTTCATCCGCATTCATCATCTCCCTGATCAGCGGATGAACGATTTCATTCAGCTCGCGGCGTTTATCGGCATCATTAAAAATAATGCTGCCGAGTTTTTTCCGGTCAAGTTCGCCAGCTTCATCCACAATATCCGCTCCGAAAGCTTCGATAATTGCAGGAATCGCCGGACCGTTTTTCGCTGTTGTTTTTTTGGAATAGGCATCAGCGTCAAGCACAACGTAGCCCCGCTTTTTCAAATAGTCGCTCACCGTTGTTTTTCCGCTTGCGATGCCGCCTGTTAAACCGATTATTTTATACATGGACCTTCGTCACCTCTGACATGTTGTGCAATAAAAAGTATTGCGTGTATTAATCACTTTCGTCTTGAGCGGATGTCCGAGCGGACATGTTTTTCGCTGATAGACATTAAAGCTGTTTTGCATTTCGCCCCTGCCGCCGGTAACACTCCGGTAGTCGGAAATTGTTGAACCGCCCCTCGATAAGGACAGTTCAAACACTTCCGTAATCCGGTCGAACAGCTCGCGGAGGCGTTTATCGGAAATATTTTTCACTTTCCGAGTCGGCAGAATATGAGACAGATACAAGCTCTCAACTGCATATATATTACCGACGCCCGGAATCACTTCGCCGTCCATAATCGCCGCCTTAACCGGCTTGTTTTCATATTTCTTCGCGCGCATCATCGTCATATAATGATCCAGGCTAAATTCATCCGTATATTCCGGCGCCATGCGGGCAAACGGCGGAAAGTCATGCAGACTTTCATGCGTATGCATTTCCCCGAAGCGGCGTATATCGGAATATATGAGCTTCTGACCATTATCCAGAGAGAAAATAACCTGCCAGTGCTTTTTAAAATTATGTTCTTTAATATCTTCAAAATCCGACACGATAAAATACGCCCCGGACATGCCGAGATGACTGACTAAATGCGTCGTTTCATACTCGTCACCGAGCAGGAAATATAAATACTTTCCTCGCCGGCCGATGTGCATAATCGTCTTGCCTGCAACCAGAGTCTTAAAGGCGTCGAGATTATCTTTGACGATTGTTCTTTTATTTGTTTTATGCCCGTTGTAAATATACTGCGACAGCTCGACATCCGTAATCTTTAAATTGATAACGGGTGTGAGTTCCCGCTTAACGAGTTCTACTTCCGGCAGTTCCGGCATTTCTTCACCTACTTCACTTCATACCAGTCCGTTCCGTAGCCTGCATCTACTTTCAGCGGCACGTCGATGTCTATAGCATTCTCCATAATATCTCTGATAACCGGGATAAAAGCTTCCACTTCGTTTTCCGGAATATCAAAGATCAGCTCATCGTGGATCTGTAATAATAATTCTGCATTAAATTTCTGTGCTTCTTCACTCCCGGCATATTTTACCATCGCGAGTTTAATAATATCAGCAGCACTCCCCTGAATCGGCGAGTTCATCGCTGTACGTTCTGCAAAGGAGCGCGCATTAAAGTTTCTGCTGTTAACGTCAGGCACGTAGCGGCGGCGGTGCAGCAGCGTCGTAACATAGCCGTCGCGTTTCGCGTCCTGAACGATATCGTGCATAAACTGTTTGACTTCTTTAAAGGATTCGAGATAGGTTTCGATAAACCGGCCCGCTTCCTTCCGCGTAATGCCTAAGTTCTGGCTCAGTCCGTAATCGCTGATGCCGTAAACGATACCGAAGTTTACCGCTTTTGCGTTCCGGCGCATTTCAGGTGTTACTTCATCCAGTTCGACACCGTATACTTCCATGGCCGTTTTCGTATGAATATCAATATCGTTCGTAAATGCTTCGATCATCGATTCATCTTTTGTAATTGCAGCGAGGACGCGCAATTCAATTTGTGAATAGTCGAGTCCGAGCAGTACGTTACCCTCTTTCGACGGCACGAAAGCCTGACGGATTTTGCGTCCTTCTTCCAGTCTGATCGGGATATTTTGCAGGTTCGGCTCCACACTCGATAAACGCCCCGTTTGAGCAAGCGTCTGATTAAAGCGCGTATGAATGCGTGAATCTTCAGTGACTTCACCCTGCAGTCCGATCACGTAGGTCGACTGCAGCTTGCTGATAGTGCGGTAAGTTAAAATATGTTCGATAATTTCATGCTTGTCTGCGAGCTGCTCCAGCACGTCGACCGCTGTCGAATAACCGGTTTTTGTCTTTTTAATAGCCGGCAGTCCGAGTTTTTCAAATAAAATTACGCCGAGCTGTTTTGGGGAATTAATATTAAATTCTTCACCTGCAAGTTCGTATATTTTCTCTTCTATCTCTTTCAGCCGGCCGCTCAGTTCTGTTTCCATTTCTTTCAGGCGGTCAGTTTTGACTTTGATGCCTTTAAGTTCCATCTGAACGAGCACCTTCGACAGCGGAATTTCAAGGTCATGCCATAAGTCGTACATTTCATCTGCACGTAATTTTTCCGCCATCGGCTCCGTCACTTTTTCAATCGCCTGGACTTTATCGGCAACGAAAGCTTTTGTTTCCTCAGCTGAAGGGTCTTTTTGCTTCCGTCCTTTGCCGTAATGGAAATCATCGCTGTTAATCGATACGTTAAAATCGGCTGCTGTTTCAGCTACATCGATAATTTTTTTAGACGGATTTAATAAGAAGCTGCCGAGCATAATATCTTCTGTAAAATGATCGAATTCAATGTTCAGATGATTTAACAGTGCAACCTGGCGTTTTAAATCATAGGTCGTGACAGAAGTACGCGTATTTAAAAACTGGCTGAGCTCGTCAGAATCAAATTCAGCCGATGCTTTAACGAGAACAAAATTCTCATCAGCAATACCGATATATTCAGGTTTGTTTTTTAAATAGTTGTCCGCGTGCACTTCAAGATAAATGCTGATATCATCGCCGAAGTCATTTAAAGAATCCGTCGGTTCTGCTGTAAACGCGGCTACCTCTTCCACTTCGGCTGCTTCCATATTATTCAGAAGCGAATTAAATTCAAGCTCTTTAAACAGCTCGTATTTCTCTTCTGAATCCTCATTTTTGAACTTGAGATCATCGAGACTGAAATCAAACGTCATATCGCGGTAAATTGTGGCGAGATCTTTACTCATCAGTGCGATTTCCTGATTGTTCGTTAAGTTTTCGTTTAATTTTTTTCCAGAGATATTTTCCAGGTTATTCAGTACCTCTTCAACACTGCCGTATTCTTTTAAAAGTTTAACCGCAGTTTTTTCACCGACGCCCGGGACACCGGGAATATTATCCGATTTGTCGCCCATCAGACCTTTTAAGTCGATAATCTGCAGCGGCTTAAGGCCGTCGTATACTTCTGCGACGTGTTCCGGTGTGTACACTTCAATATCGGTAACACCTTTTTTCGTAATATATACTTTTGTATTGTCACTTGCCAGCTGCGTCAAGTCTTTGTCGCCGGTAATAACAATCGTTTCAAAGTTCTCTTTGTCAGCAAGCCTGGTCCATGTACCGATAATATCGTCCGCTTCGTAGTCTTCATGCTCGAAACGTTTAATCCCGTAAGCATCAATCAGCTTTCTGATCGGCGCGAACTGTTCACCGAGTTCCGGCGGAGTTTTCTGTCTGCCGCCTTTATATTCCGTGTATTGTTTATGTCTGAACGTCGATTTACCGGCATCAAACGCCACTAAAAAATAATCGGGATTTTCTTCTTTTATTACTTTTTCAAGCAGTCTCGCATAGCCGAAAATTGCATTCGTATGCAGCCCGCTCTGATTCGTTAACAGCGGGAGGCCGTAAAATGCACGGAAGGCGATACTGTTTCCATCCATGAGAATTAACTTAGCCATAATACTCTCCTTAAGTCTTCATTCTTACTTTAAATTATACAGTTCCATTGAATATTATCCAATTAAAAAAGACCTGCTGTTGACCAGGTCTTTAAAAAAACACCTGTCCCAATTTTGAGGCAGGTGTTTTTAAAGTATTTTTTAATAGTGAACCGGTGAATCCGGACCGAGCGGCAGGCCGAGAAGACTCCAGACAATCAGCATAACCGCCCAGAAGATAAAGAAGAAAATAGAGTACGGCAGCATAACTGAAATCAGCGTACCAATACCAATATTTTTATCGTATTTCTGTGCAAAAGCAATAATAATTGCAAAGTAGGTCATCAGCGGTGTAATAATATTTGTGCTTGAGTCCGCTACACGGTAAGCCATCGTCGTCAATTCCGGAGAATACCCGAGCTGCATCAGAATCGGCACGAAAATCGGTGCCATCAGTGCCCATTTGGCACTCGCGCTTCCGATGAACAAGTTAATCAGGGCAGTCACAAGCATAAAGCCGATTAACAATGGTGCTCCTGTCAGGCTGAGGCTGTCTAAAAGCTGGGCCCCGTAAACTCCGATGACAAGACCGAGATTAGATTCTGTAAAGTAAGCCACGAACTGACCCGCTGCGAATGCCAAAACGATAAACATTCCCATGGAAGCCATAGTGTCAGTCATCTGGTTCGCTACGTCTTTATCGTTTTTAATTGATTTTGTTACAAGACCGTATACGAGACCCGGTATGAAGAAGAGTATCGCAATAATCGGCACCAGTGAACTCATAAACGGCGACTGGATAATGGTATCCATATAAGAACCGATGTCGTCTGATCCGCGCATCGGTGAATTCGGCAGCACTACCAGCAGTGCGGCAAGGACGAGACCGATTATGACAGAGATAAGTGCCCATATCAGACCTTTTTTCTCAACAGGCTGAAGTGTCTGAATGCCGTCCATATCTTCGCCTGATAATTCCTCTTCCTGTTCTTTGGACATTTTAAATGAGCCGAGACGCGGTTCCACAATTTTGGCAGAAACGAACCAGCCTACAAATGTCAGCAGGAACACACTAACGATAATAAAGTACCAGTTCATTGCCACGTTGATTGAGTCTGCATAAGCAGGATCAATTACTGCAGCCGCTGCTGATGTAAGTTCAGCAAGCATTACATCTGTTCCGCTTAAGAGCAAGTTCGCAGAGAACCCTGCAGATACACCGGCAAAGGCCGCTGCAAGACCCGCAAGCGGATGTCTGCCGAGTGCGAGGTATAAAAGCGCACCAAGCGGCGGCAGTACTACATAACCTGCATCAGAAGCTACAGAAGACATAATCCCGGCAAAAACCAGACCTGCCGTGATCAGGTTTTTTGGAATAGACAGTACAAACGCTTTTAAGGCAGCGCCTATTAATCCGGAACGCTCAGCAACTCCAATACCGAGCATTGTTAACAGTACAACGCCGAGCGGTGCGAAGTTGATG
This sequence comes from Jeotgalicoccus halotolerans, assembly GCF_003387165.1. Lineage (GTDB taxonomy): Bacteria > Bacillota > Bacilli > Staphylococcales > Salinicoccaceae > Jeotgalicoccus > Jeotgalicoccus halotolerans. The sequence continues at coordinate 226,800 of NZ_QUMW01000009.1, read as the reverse complement.
AAATTATCCGTCATACTTTCAAATATATAACTGATTCCTTCAGCATTTAATAGATTTTTCACGGTAACTTCTTCGTTACCTTCACCTGGATGTGTGACGGAAATTCCAAGTATTCCGAAAATTGATGATAAAACTAAAGTAAGTACCGCAAGTAGTGCAAAAAGTGTAACCGGGTGCGGCAGTTTGTTACCCAGCCATTCAACAAAATCTAAAAATTTCTGAAACAATCCATGTTTCTTTTTACTCTCGTCCACAGCTTAAACTTCCTCCAATATGTATCAAAATTAAAAGCCGCTCCGAGGAGCGGCTTTTCTATTATAATATTGAGCTTTAGATTTTACAATCTGAATTATTGCATATTTTCGATTAAAGCATCACCGAACTCGGAACATTTAACTTCTGTAGCGCCGTCCATCAGGCGGGCGAAGTCATATGTGACGATTTTTTTCGATATTGTATTTTCAATTGCACTGTTCACAAGATCAGCAGCTTCCTGCCATCCTAAGTGTTCCAGCATTAAGACACCAGACAGTAAAACAGATGACGGGTTCACTTTATCCTGACCGGCATATTTAGGCGCTGTACCGTGTGTTGCTTCAAAGATAGCGTGACCTGTTTCGTAGTTGATGTTCGCACCCGGTGCAATACCGATTCCGCCAACCTGTGCTGCAAGAGCATCACTGATATAATCTCCGTTTAAGTTCATCGTTGCAACAACGTCAAACTCTTTCGGACGAGTCAGAATCTGCTGCAGGAAGATATCTGCAATAGAGTCTTTGATGATGATTTTGCCGTCAGCAACTGCCTGATTTTGCACTTCATCAGCTTTTTCTTTACCGTCTTTTTCTACGATTTCATCGTATTCAGCCCAAGTAAATGTTTTGTCGCCGAATTCATTGCGGGCTAACTCATAACCCCATTTTTTAAATCCGCCTTCAGTAAACTTCATGATGTTTCCTTTGTGTACAAGTGTCACTGATGGTTTGTTATGCTCAATTGCATAGTTGATTGCAGAACGCACTAAACGTTCTGTACCTTCTTTTGATACAGGTTTAATTGCGATTGATGAAGACTCAGGGAAACGGATGTTCTTAACGCCCATTTCATCCTGCAGGAAGTCGATCACTTTTTTAACTTCCGGCGTGCCTTCGTTAAATTCGATTCCTGCGTAAATGTCTTCAGTGTTCTCTCTGAAAATCTGCATATCGCAGTGTTCAGGGTGTTTAACCGGTGAAGGTACACCGCTGTAGTGTCTTACAGGGCGCAGGCACGCGAATAAGTCGAGCTCCTGGCGCAGTGTAACGTTTAATGAACGGAAACCGCCGCCGATTGGTGTCGTTAACGGTCCTTTAATAGCGATTAAATACTCATTGATTTTATCAAGTGTATCCTGCGGAAGCCATTCGCCAGTTTTGTCGAATGCTTTTTGACCTGCATATACTTCAAGCCAGTCGATTTTCTTCTCGCCGTTGTATGCTTTCTCTACAGCTGCATCGATCACTCTGCTCGCTGCTGCCCAGATATCCGGGCCGATTCCGTCTCCTTCAATAAAAGGAATTACCGGATTATCAGGTACGTTCAGTACACCATTTTTAGTTTGAATTTTTTCTCCTGCCATTAGTGAGACCCCCGTTGTATTTTAATTATCTTTTTTCAATTGGTTCGTATTTTCTGTCCGTGTGGCCGCTGTACTCCGCGCGTGGTCTGATTAATCTGTTATTTTCGTACTGCTCGAAAATATGTGCAATCCAGCCGGACGTTCTGCTGACGGCAAAAATCGGTGTGAATAAGTCATGTGAAATTCCCAGTGAATGGTAAACAGATGCACTGAAGAAGTCAACGTTAGGCAAAAGACCTTTCTCTTCTTCAATAATACGTGCAATCTTAACAGACATTTCATAAAGTTCAGGCTGTCCGTTTTCCTCAGTTAAGCGGCGTGCCATATCTTCAAGATATTTCGCCCGCGGGTCGCCTTCTTTATAAACTCTGTGGCCCATTCCCATAATTTTTTCTTTGTTGTCTAATTTCTTGTGGATGTAGCTGTCGACATTATCCAGAGAACCGATTTCCTCAAGCATTGCCATCACCTGTTCATTCGCTCCGCCGTGCAGCGGACCTTTCAAGGCGCCAATCGCTCCTGTAACACCGGAATATACATCCGATAAAGTTGCAACAATGACACGCGCAGCAAATGTCGAAGCGTTGATTTCGTGGTCCGCATGAAGAATCAAGGCTGTATTCATCGCTTCAACCTGAACTTCAGTCGGCTCTTCTCCGTAAAGCATATACAGGAAGTTCTTTGCGTAACCATAATCCGGATTCGGATCAATCACTTCTTTTCCTTCACGTGTACGGGCAATTGCCGCAACAATTGAAGGAATTTTCGACTGAATGCGAATTCCTTTACGGAGCGTCGCTTCTTCAGACTGCTCTTCAGCCTTCTCATCTGTATGCGCAAGCAGTGAGACCGCAGTGCGCACTGCGCTCATAGGATGTACTGATTTATCTACAAATGTTTTGTAGAAATCCTTTGCATCGTCATTTAAAAAAGCGTGCTCATATAACTCCTTTTTAAACTGCTTGAGCTGTTCGGCATTTGGTAAATCATCGTGCCATAATAAATAAACCACTTCTTCAAACTCAGCATTTTCTGCTAAATCATCAATTTCATAACCGCTGTAAGTCAGCTGTGTGCCGATAATTGAACTGATTCTTGATTCTCCAATTACAACACCTTCTAAACCGCTGTTTCCAGTCATAAATCCCCCTCCTAAGTATGTAACAGAATCTTTAAACCAAGTATAACAAAATTGTCACATCTATGTTTAACCTTCTCACAGACCCAAGTTTGTGAATAAGAATACAAAATGTAAGCGTAACCTTTGACACTGCGAGATTCTATTACTATTTAACTGATTATTTATCGTGTAATAAGAATCAGTTAATTATCTTATATATTAGCATAAGTATAAATTAATTGTTAATAAGAAACCGGAGGCATTTTTATACACTGCCTCCGGTTTCTTGATTCTGATATTTTATTCTGACATATTATGCGGTTTTTCAATCATGTCAACCTTGTCGATATTCGTATAATCGACCGTCGAGTGAATCGTAATTTCTTCGCCCTCATTTACCAGGTCCGCTTTAAGTTCACTGCCAGTAAATTTATACTCCGCATCAAAGTACAGCTGCAGAGTCCCGTTAATACTCTCTGCCGATTCGACATCAGCGAGTGTTTCTTCATCGATAAAACTGCTTAATCCTGAGATGTCGTCGATCTTTATCGTGAGTGCATACCCTCCGTCAAGTTCGCTGACTTCGCCTTCCGGATAGTTTTTAAGTGCCGAGACGATTGTTTCGTAATCGCTGCTTTCAATTTCCACTGTTTCTTCTGTATCGACGACTTCATTGTCCCGGTACATAAAGTGGTCACCTTCAACCACATAATGAGTAATGATATCACCATTGTTATTCACAGAGAGTTTCAGCTCATTTTGTCCGCCATAAGTCATAATCGTCCGAATTGTACTTTCTTCCTCCGGCATAGTAATTTTAAATGACTGTCGGGCTTCATAGCTCGTAATACCTTCACTATTTTCAACTGCACCCTCAATTAAATCAGCTGACGACATATCGCTGCTGCTGGCAGCTTGTTCTGTATTTTCCTGCTCAGTCTCAGGAGCTGCTTCTTCAGCCGGCTGATCTTCATTGCCGGCTGAACATGCTGATAAAAACAATATGCTCCCGAGTAAGGCAGTGAGTGTTCTCTTCATACAACACACCTCTAATCCTTATAACACATGCGCATGTCCGCTGTAGACTACGCTCTGCTCACTGTCTATAGTAACGAGCATATTGTCTTCCAGCACTTCAAGTGCTTCTTTTGCACCGACAATAGTCGGCAGTTCCAGGTTCAAGCCGACGATAGCACCCTGGCTTGTCAGTCCGCCTTCAACAGTAATTAATCCTGCTGCTTTAACTAAGAGCGGCGTCATTAAGGCATCGACTGACTGAACAACAACAATCTTGTCCGTTGTATCTTTGCCTTCCAGTTCATTATAATTTCTTGCAGTAACTACTTCTCCGACTGCTGTTTTATCGCCGATCCCCTGCGCTTTAATCAGCGTATCCCCGACGACGTGCAGTTTCATTAAGTTCGTCGTGCCCGCTCGGCCTGCAGGCACACCTGCGGTAATAATAATTAAGTCGCCTTCATTTGCGTAGCCTTTTTCAAGCGTTGCCATTACAGATGTATTGAGCAGCTCATCTGTATCTCTTTCCGCTTCTTTGACAATCGGGTTAACACCCCAGACGAGATTAAGCTGACGCGCGACATGTTCATAAGGAGTGACCGCCACGATATTCGCATGCGGACGGTATTTCGCAATCATATTCGCTGTATGTCCGCTTTCAGTTGCTGCGACAATTGCCTTACATTTTAAATTCAGAGCAGTGTGGGCAACGGATACACCGATTGCTGTCACCATATTTGTCTGAGTTGATTTCGTTCTGTCGGATAATAATTTCTTATAGTCCTGAGCCTCTTCAGCCGATACTGCGATTTTCGCCATCGTCTGCACTGCTTCTACCGGATACGCACCAGCTGCTGTTTCACCGCTCAGCATTACCGCATCGCTGCCGTCGTAAATTGCGTTCGCCACGTCACTTGCTTCAGCGCGTGTACATCTCGGATTCGTCTGCATAGAATCGAGCATCTGTGTTGCAGTAATTACCGGTTTACCGAGTAAATTACATTTTCTGATGAGCTCTTTTTGCATCATCGGTACTGTTTCCGGGGCAATTTCCACACCGAGGTCACCTCGGGCGACCATCAGGCCGTCTGAAATTTTTAGGATTTCATCGATGTTGTCGATTCCTTCCTGGTTTTCAATTTTAGGAATAATTTTAATGTATTCTCCGTCGTGTGATTCAAGCATCTCCCGGATTTCAAGCACGTCCTTTGCACGTCTGACAAAGCTTGCCGCGATAAAATCAACACCCTGCTCGATGCCGAACTTCACATCTTCCTTATCTTTTTCTGTTAAGCCTGGTAGTTTTACGCTGACACCAGGCACGTTAACCCCTTTTTTATTTTTTAAGAGGCCGTTGTTTTTAACAGTCGTCGTAATAATGCCTGTATCTTTATTCAGTTCATCGATTTCAAGTTCAACCAGTCCGTCATCAAGAAGAATAAAGTCTCCCGGGTCAACATCATCGATCAGCCCTTCATAGGAAACAGAGAAACGTTCTGAATTACCGAGCACCTCTGTCATGGACACTTCGATTTTCTGCCCGCGGACAAGTTCAACCTCTCCATTTTCCATCGAGTGCGTTCTGATTTCCGGTCCTTTTGTGTCCAAGAGAATACCGACTGTTTTATCGAGGCGTTTCGCTACTTTTCTAATCGTATCAATGCGCGCCTGGTGTTCTTTGTGGTCACCGTGCGAAAAGTTTAAACGCGCAACGTTCATCCCCGCCATAATTACTTTTTCAAGCACTTCTTCCGATTCTGAAGCCGGTCCTATTGTACATACAATCTTTGTATTTCTCATTCTTCTTTTCCTCCTAAATTGAAAGCTCTTTTGAAAGCAGATAAATACTGTTGTCATACTTTTTCTCATGTACATGTACGTACGAAAAATCTGTGGCTGTTAATTCATTTTTGGAAATACCGGCGCCGACACCCGACTGACCCTCTTTGAGAAGATCTACGGCATAAGCTCCGAGTCTCGAACCAAGCACCCTGTCTGCGGCACTCGGTTTGCCGCCGCGCTGGATATGTCCTAAAACACTGATTCTGGTTTCTATATTAATATACTTTGCCAGTTGAGCGCTACAGTATTCTGCAGTCATGACCCCTTCTGCGACGACGATCAGGGAATGTTTTTTCCCCCGGTCAAGCCCGGCCTGAATACGTTCGGCCACATCTTCCAGCTTCGTATTCCGCTCAGGAATAAAAATTGTTTCCGCGCCGGCCGCGAGCCCGGCGTTTAGTGCAAGTTCCCCGGAATCCCTGCCCATCACCTCAATGATAAAGGTCCGTTCATGGCTCGTTGCCGTGTCCCGGATACGATCGATCATATCAACGATGGTGTTGAGTGCTGTGTCATAGCCGATAGTTACATCAGTGCCGGCAATATCATTATCGATCGTTGCAGGCACACCGACGGTTTTCACACCGAGTTTCGACAGTTCAAAAGCACCTTTGTACGTACCGTCCCCGCCGATAACGACGAGACCTTCAATACCGTATGTCTTTAAATTATCCGCCGCACGCTTTCTGCCTTTTTCAGTCCTGAACTCTTCACAGCGTGCGGAATATAAAGCCGTCCCGCCCCGGTGAATAATGTCGCCGACATCACCGAGATTCATTTTGTTAATATCGTTATTTATCAGTCCGTTAAAACCGTGACTTACACCGTAAACTTCCAAACCGTCATGAATTGCTTTACGCACCACTGCACGTATCGCGGCATTCATGCCGGGCGCATCTCCGCCGCTTGTCAAAACCGCTATTTTCCTCATGATTATCACCCACCTGCCAGTCCATTTAAACATAGCATAATTATGCTTTCACGGTCTATCTATATGGCGCGGAAAATGCGAGTAAATCGAAAGGCGGGCTTGCGGTGCGCTACTGACTTAAGTTCATTGGCTGAGTAAAGACGCCAGCCGGCCAATGAACACGCTCCATTGATACACTAATCAAAAAAATCGCACCCGCCTCCATACGGGCAAGTGCGATTTATATATTCCTGTTATTCACTGAACTGTCCAATCGACATGTATTTGTCGTAACGCTGATCGATTAAAGCATTACCGTCCATCGGCGTAAGTTCCGCCAGTGCATTCTGCAGCACTTCATCCGTTTTGTTGAAAACAAATGATTTATCGTGATGAGCGCCGCCGGCCGGTTCTTTTATCGTGCCGTCACTCACGCCCAGTTCAAGCAGATCAGCTGCAGTTATTTTTAAAGATTCCGCTGCGATTTCTTTCAGCGAAGCGTCTTTAAATAAAATACTTGCTGCACCTTCTGGTGAAATCACCGAGTAAGTTGCATTTTCGAGCATGAATAATTTATTGCAGACACCGAGCGCTAGTGCACCGCCCGACCCGCCTTCCCCTATAACGATACTGATTACAGGCACAGTCAGACCAGCCATTTCGACCAGGTTTCTTGCAATCGACTCGCTCTGGCCGCGTTCTTCAGCGGCTTTACCCGGATATGCACCTTTCGTATCTATAAAGCAGATCACCGGGCGTTTGAATTTCTCCGCCTGCTTCATCAGACGGAGAGCTTTCCTGTAGCCGTCGGGGTGCGCCATGCCGAAGTTGCGCGCAATATTATCTTTCGTATCCATTCCGCGCTGGTTGCCGATTACGGTCACTGGACGTCCCTTGAACATCGCAATACCTCCGATAATCGCATTGTCATCCGAGTAGGCGCGGTCGCCTTTAAACTCGATAAAGTCATCGAACAGCGCAGCGATATATTCTTTTGAAGTCGGCCGTTTTATGTAGCGTGCAATTTCAACACGCTGCCAGGGTGTAAGATGAGAATATACTTCTTCTTTTTTATCCTTCACTTTTCTCTCCAGAAAGCTGATTTCAGTCGTCAAATCCAGCTTATTTTTATGGGCATATTTTTCAAGCTCTTTAATTTTGTTTTCCAGTTCCTGAACCGGTTTTTCAAATTCAAATACCATAATTACACAACCTCTTCATGCATCTTTAAAATCGTGCCAAGATAGCGTTTCATGTTCACTCTGTTGACGACATCATCAAGCTGCCCGTGCTTGAGTAAAAACTCCGCCGTCTGGAAATCATCCGGCAGTTTTTCTTTAATTGTTTCTTCGATTACACGGCGTCCGGCAAAACCGATTAAAGCGCCTTTTTCAGCTAAGTTAATATCGCCGACTGACGCAAATGATGCGGAAACTCCGCCCGTTGTAGGGTTTGTCATGTAGGCGATGTAAAGAAGACCTGCTTTGTTATGCCGTTCAATCGCGACGCTGACTTTCGCCATCTGCATTAGCGATAAAATCCCTTCCTGCATGCGCGCGCCGCCGCTCGCTGTAAAGACGATGACCGGCAGTCTGTGTTCTGTTGCATACTGGAAAGTACGCGCCAGTTTTTCACCGAGCGCCGAACCCATGCTGCCCATACGGAAACGCGGATCCATAATCGCGACGACCGCTTCACTGCCCATAATTTTCCCGTGGGAAACGATTAATGCTTCTTCGAGACCTGTTTTCTCTTTATCAGAAGCAAGTTTCTCTTCGTAATTCGGGAAATTCAGCGGGTTAACCGATGTAATATTTGCAAACAGTTCTTTGCCGCTGTCAATATCGAGCAGCGCATCCATCCGCTCCGTGCTTATGATTGGCAGATGATGCTCGCAATTTGAACAGACGTTCAAACGCTTGTGAAGATCTTTTGAATAAAGAATCTTCTTGCAGTTTGGACACTTCGTCATAATCGTTTCCTGTTTCTCAGCCTTATCCGTTTTTTCATCACTTGCTTTTTTGTTCAGTTTAAAAAATATATCCTTTAACATTTTTACACCTCATCGAAGTTAGCTGTCATAGCCGTCAGCATATTTTTTCAGCAGTTTGTAGATTCTCTGCACCACTTGATTATCACCGTCATCCACAGTTTTCATGCCATTATATTTATGTTCGTAGTAATAATCAATCATATGCATCAATTCAACTAACTCTTCATATTGTCTGTCTGTTCTAAGCAGATATTTCGCTATTAAAGTGTAGAGCTGGTGGCTGTCGATATTCGCAAGATACGTACCTTCCCCGCGTTTAACGTAAATAACCCCGATAAGTTCCAGCGCTCTCAGCGCTTCCCTTACGCTCTGCCGGCTGACATTCAGCCGTTCTTTCAAATAGCGTTCACTCGGTAGCTTCTCTCCGATGCCGATATTCTGATCCACGATAATTTTATTAATCTCTTCAAGAATCATCTGAAGACCCTTTTTATTTTCCATGATTAACCGTTCAATTCGCTGATCAGTTTTTTCGTCCTGGAGTATACGTAACCGGCTTCAACTTTTTTACGCGACACGCCCGTATTCATAGCAGCCGCTGCCACGCGCTCTGCAACCATCGGCGCTACTTCCGGATGGAAGGCGTCCGGAATCACATAATCCGCACTCAATTCTTCAGGCTTAACAATTTCTGCGATTGCGAGCACTGCCGCTTTTTTCATTTCCTCATTGATGTGCGTCGACTGAACATCGAGTGCACCTCTGAAAATACCCGGGAAAGCCAGTACATTATTAACCTGGTTCGGGAAGTCGCTGCGTCCTGTGCCCACTACTTTGGCACCGGCGGCAATTGCGACATCAGGCATAATTTCAGGAGTCGGGTTTGCCATAGCAAAGATAATCGGATCTTCATTCATCGAGCGGACCATTTCTTCAGTTACTGCATTTTCCACTGATACACCAATAAAAATATCTGCATCTTTAATAACATCTGCAAGCTTGCCTTCTTCATTATCGATATTGGTAAACTTCGCAACTTCATCTTTGATTGCGTTCATGCCTCTTTCACGGCCTTCGTAAATCGCTCCGCGCGAATCGCACATAATCATATCTTTGACTCCAAAACTGTGAAGCAGTTTAACAATAGCAACACCTGCAGCGCCCGCGCCGTTCAGTACCACTTTAACAGTAGATAAAGTTTTGCCTGTCAGTTTGACTGCGTTTATCAGACCAGCCAGCGTAACGATAGCCGTCCCGTGCTGATCATCGTGAAAGACAGGAATATCAGTTTCCTTTTTCAGCCTTTCCTCAATTTCAAAACATCTCGGCGCTGAAATATCTTCCAGATTAATACCACCGAAGACAGGAGTCATCAGTTTAACTGTATTGACGATTTCATCGACGTCATTTGTTTTTAAAGCGATTGGGAAAGAATCTACGCCTGCAAAGTTTTTAAGAAGCGCACTCTTCCCTTCCATTACCGGCAGACTGGCTGAAGCTCCGATATTACCGAGTCCGAGCACTGCCGAACCATCAGTGACAACGCCTACAGTATTACCTTTAATCGTGTAATCAAATATCTTTCTTTCATCTTCGTATATTTCCTTGCACGGCTCAGCAACTCCCGGTGAATACGCAAGACTGAGCGCCTTTTTATCCTTTAATGCTACTTTTGAATTGACGGAAAGCTTTCCCTGGTTAACTTTGTGCAGTTCTAATGCATCGCTTTTTAAAGACAAATTAGTTCCTCCTAAAGTGGTCATACCACGGTATATTATCATTAATTTTTTTATTTTACAATAAATTTACACGATTAAACGGATATTTTCGACTTGTATGTTTGAAATTAACGCTTCTATTTTACTGATTGGAATATATCCGGCAAATTCTTGCGTATTAAAATCGTGAATCGGCACCCCGCTGTCTGCGAGCAGCTCTGAAATTTCATCGATACTGACATCCCTGATATAGATTTTCTTGGTTTTCTCTATATACGTCCGGACGTAGTCGTCCGCCGGATACAGTCTGTCTATAACGAGCTGCGGTTTTTCCTGGCGCATTCCGTAAGTTGCATCCGCTGCCACGATCGATTCTTTCAGCATAGGATGATATTTAAAATACTCTTTCGCAAATAGGACCCCGTCAATATTAGAATGCCCGTCAGTCAGTGTCAAAAAGGCCATATTCTGCCCTGTTTTCTTCACTTTAATCGTGCGGAAATCTTCAATATAGAGAAGATAGGTACCGTGTTTACGTTTATGATGAATCAGAGAAAAGGGAATAAATTCAAGTTCCCGATGCTTTAAGAGGATGGGATGTGTTGAAATATAAAATCCGAGCGCTTCTTTTTCGCCTTCAATTTTTTCAGCGCCGTCCATTTCTTCGCTGTACCGGTATTCTTTTTTAAGATTAAAACCAAGGGAGCTTAAGAACGAGTCGTGCTGATAACCATCGCTCACCGTCGATAAAATATCCGGCAGCGTCTGCAGCATCGTTTTTCTGTTTTCTTCAAAACCGTCGAGTGCCCCCGAGATAATTAAGTTTCTTAAGATTTTTTCATTGAATTTAAAATCCGTGCGGGATACCAGGTCGTATATATCCTTAAAAGGTCCGTCGTCCTTACGCGCTTTGATGAGCGCTTCATACAGCGGTCTTGAAATCCCGCTGATCATCGAAAAGCCGAGCAGAATGCCTTCTTGCTGCGAGTTCTGCCATATGGATGTATTAATATCCGGAGCGAGGAGCGGGATACGCATCATCTTCAGCTCGGTTAGAAGCTGGCTGATTTTTTCGTCGTTGCCCCGGTGGTGTGTTAATATGACCGCGTAAAAATGTTCGGGATAATGCAGTTTCATATAGGCCATCGTGTAGGCAACTTTACCGTAGGCAACCGCGTGACTCTTAACAAAACCATAGTCTGCAAACTCCATAATCAGATCGAAAATATTTTCTGCAAGCTCTGCAGTGTAGTTTTTCTTCACTGCTCCGGCAATAAAATGCTCGCGCTCATTAGTCAGCGCATGACGGTCTTTTTTGCCCATGGCGCGTCTTAAAATATCCGCTTCCCCGTAACTGAAGCCGGCAATTTTACCGGCAATCTGCATAATCTGCTCCTGGTAGACGATGACACCGAACGTTTCTTTTAAAATATCTTTCAGATCTTCATGCGGATACTTAATTGTTTCAGGATGTTCTTTTCTGTAGATAAAGTTATCGATTTCCTTCATCGGACCCGGCCGGTACAGTGCAAGTACTGCAGCGAGATCCTTCAGACTTTCGGGCTGAAAGTTTTCAATGACCCGTCTGATGCCGGATGACTCCAGCTGAAAAATACCGAGAGTCATTCCTTTTGACAGCATTTTATAGACTCTTTTATCTTCTTTTATATCATCAAGCGAGAAGTTTTTCTCCGTCCGCCTGATGCTCTGGACCATATAGCGGATCAGCGACAGATTTTTTAAGCCGAGCAGATCAATTTTTAACAGTCCAGCCGCTTCGACATCTTTCATCGGCCACTGGCTCATTACATGGCCTTCAGCGAAAATTACGGGCACGCTGTTCGTCAGCGTTTCACTGCTCAGAAGAAGGCCTGCTGCGTGCGTCGATGTATGGCGCGGGAGTCCTTCAATTTTCAACGTGATATCCATAAATGTTTTATACTTTCTGTCCGCTTCTAAAAGCGTGTTAAAACGGCTGCTTGAAAATGCATCTTCAAGCGATGCGTTCGGCTCATCCGGCACCAGATTGGACACGAGCTTCAGTTCATCGTCAGAAAAACTGAAGACGCGCCCCACGTCGCGCGCAGCCATTTTGGCGCTCAGCGTTCCGTATGTAATGATGTTCGCCACCCGCATATCGCCGTATTTTTCAATTAAATATTTAACGACTTCATCGCGTCTTGAATCTTCAAAGTCGATATCGATATCCGGCATGCTTACCCTCTCCGGATTCAGAAAACGCTCAAACAGCAAATTGTATTCAAGCGGGTCGACTTCGGTAATATCCAAAAGATACGACACGAGACTTGCACTGGAGGATCCCCTGCCCGGCCCGACGTAAATACCGATTGATTTTGCATGATTTACCAGGTCCTGGACAATTAAAAAATAATCTTCAAATCCCATACCGGTAATAATGCCGTATTCGTACTTCAGCCGTTCCATATATTCATTACGGTCTCTGAAATCTCCTGCTTCAAATCTTTCCGTTAAAAGCTGCCATAAGTAGTCTTTTGAACTGCTGCCTTCCGGATTATTAAATTTCGGCAGTGTATGAGATACAGAAGGTATCGGCACCTCGCACTTGTTTATAATTTCTTCATTATTTTTTAAATAAACGCGCGCGGCTTCAGGCACCATATCCCGGGTCTGAATACAGGCATCCCCCTCGAGGTTCTGCACGCTGTCAATACTGAGCCGCTCGTTATCCCGGATGGCATTCAGCACTTTTAAGGAGCCCCGTTCATTTGAATTAACGTAATGCGCGGCTTTTATAAACACCTTCTTGTAATCTCCGTCTGAATCGTGGCTGATATATTTATCTTCTTCCGAAAGATCCATGGCGCTTAAAATGGCCGTCGCTTCCGAAGTCTTGCCGATTAAGAGGCAGTTTTTAATAGTATCCTGAAGAAACTTGAGCGACGTCCGCTCTGAACCTCTGTACGACAGCATGGCGCTTGTGCGCACGAGCTCGAGATAGCCCTGATGATTTTTCGCCAGCAGCACAAGCGACACGCCGTTCATGCCGTCTTCCACAATAATTTCCATGCCGGGCACCGGTTTAATATCGTACTTCGGGGCAGTTGCCATCAGCCGGTATACCGCGTGCATGCGGTTTAAATCAGTGACAGCTACAGCGCGCTGGCCGTCACTGTTTAATTTCTCGTATAAACGCTCCAATGTAATATTTGAATTTAAAAAATCAAATGAGCTGTGCACATTTAAATTAAGCATTGAAACACCTACTCTTACAATTTTTCTTCAATTTTCACAAGCAGTTCTTTGAGCATATCCATGTTTTTTACACGGACGCCTGAAGCGAGCGGATGGCCGCCGCCGTCGAACATCGCAGCGACATCGTTGATTACGACCTCTTTTGAACGGAGGCGGACGCGGATTTCACCCTCGCCTTCCAGTGCGATAAACCATACTTTCACATCTTCAATTTCCCTGAAGATATTTACATCCAGTCCCGCTTCGCTGACGCTTAAATCGTATTCTTCCATGATTGATTTCGGCACGTACACATAAGCGATGCCGGAATCCGTAAACACTGCATTATTAATTAAATAACCTTTATATTTAAATTTATTTTTAGATGATTTATGCATCTGATTGTTCAAATCCGCAGCATCGAAATTAAACTCTTTCAGCTTAGATGCGACTGCATGCGTCAGAGCACTCGTATTATTGTATAAAAATCTGCCCGTGTCACCGACGATTCCCATATAAAACAAGGCTGCGGCTTCATCGTTCATAGCTGAGCTGTCCCATCTGTCGATTAAGAGATAAATCAGTTCGCTCGATGAGGATACATCCGTCTCAACAATCGACACGTCGCCGTACAATTCGACATTCGGGTGATGGTCAATTTTAACGATTTTTTCTGCGTAGTCGAGCGTGCCGTCAATGCGTTCTTTATTTCCCGTATCCACGACAATAACCAGAGGCCGCTCAATTGTACTCACGCGGTCCATTTCTCCTAAAAACTCAAGTGACGGCTCGCCGCTGCCGAGCGCCTTGATACTTTTATCAGGATATTTATTTTGTAAATATGCACGAAGACCGAGCTGAGCACCGTAGGCATCGGGATCCGGTTTCTGATGTCTCAGTATAACAATTTCATCGTGTGATTCTATCAGTTCCAGTACGTCTTTGGCATATGTGTTTAAGTCATTTAAATGTCCGGTTAATTTATTAAACAATGGCGAAACTCCTCAATATTAATTTACTTACATTCATCAATCAATTATACTACATTAGAGATTGGAGTTGTAACGTATGGAATTCTTGTACACGCTTGCCGTGTCATTTCTCGTCACAGCGATTGTCTTTACCTTTATTCTTTTTGTGGTTTTCAAAGTCAGAAAGATACGGACAATCCGCGACGTCAGAGGCGCGTATTATAACAGTATTGCGAGAATATGGCTTGCCCTGTTTCTCATCGCGTTCGGTTTGAACTCAATAGTCCAGTTCCACACTGCCGTTGCTTATTTAATCGGCGGCCTGTTCGTGCTGCTCGGTGCCTACCAGCTGTTTTACTTTAATAAAGCGCGGAAATACTTCACGGAAAATCTGCCCATTGAAGAGCAGGCATGGAAAGAGTTTGAAGCGATGAAAGCGAACAAAGCCAAACGCAAAAAATAAAAGCAATACATAGAAAAGCATCCCGCTGTAAATTTTACAGCAGGATGTTTTTTATTTTTCGTTGAAATGCTGAATCATGAAGGTCGCCTTGGAATATGCAGTTCCCTGAACGTTGAGGATGATTTCCAGACGGATAAACTGCTCGCCCCGGTCGATAATTTCACCGGTCAGTTCTATTTCCTGATATAGCTGTACAATTTTAAAGTTCATGATGTTGTAAGTATCGATGTGATAGCTGTGAATATCATTCTCCTGAAGCACAACGAGTATTAAACGCTCCGCGAGGCGCATAAAGTTTGCCTGCGACAGCGAACCGTATTCGTCCGCCATAAACGGCATGACTCGGATATTGATTTTATTGCTGTCGATTTTAATTTCCCTGTCGATCAGCTGATCTGTCGACATGCCCGATTTTAAGTTTCTCGATGATATATTTTTAAACACTTCTCTCCGGTGGACGATGCCTCTGTAATCACCGGACTCCACCACCGGAATTATATTCAGCTGATGCCAGCTCATAATCTGCCGGAGGGACAGGAGCGTCGTATCCTCTTCTGCACTGTAATCCGGCAGCAGATAAGAAGTATAGTTATCCTTCGTCATTTCATCGAGATATTTCGAACGGATGGCTCCGACGAAACGGTTGCCGTTTAAGAGAATCATGTTTTTATCTTCTGGATGAATTTCCTTTCCGAGTTCATTTATATCAATTGTATACTGCTCCTGTTTTACCATCAGGCTGCCGGCTGTAACAATGTTCTGCGACAATGACAGGCTGTACACTTCCCTGTGTATAATCGATGCACATGTAAACGAGTCGTGAGTCGTGGAAATAACCGGCAGCTGTTTTTCTTCTGCCAGTTTCAGGATTTCTTCCCCGGTGCCGAAACCGCCGGTAATTAATAAGCCAACACCATTTTCCAGTGCCTTCCGCTGGGACTTCTCACGGTTGCCGACGATTAACAGACCGTTCGGTTCTAAATATTTTACGAGATCTTCCGTCTGCATCGCCCCGATTAATATTCTAGAAATCTCTTTATCAAGGTAGTTATCTCCGGAAAGAACGGTTCCCTGGATTACGCGATTGACTTCCCTGAACATAATTTTACCGTGGCTTTTCACTTCGCGCTGGACGATGCGGAAGGTGCCGACTCTCTCCACCGTCTTCACAAGACCGTCCTGCTCAGCCTGTTTAATCGCACGGTAGCTCGTGCCTAGAGAGACGCCCATATAGCCTGAGATTTGTCTGACGGATAAACTGCTGCCCTCTCTGAGTCCTCTTATGTATTTTAATATATCTTCATGTTTCGACATGTCTTCACCCAATTTCTTTATTTCCCGTTAAATTTATCATAGCACGAATAATCTTTGTGTATAAAAGAAAAAAGGAAACTCTGCACAGAGAGTTTCCTTCATCTTTCTATGAGTACTGAACTGCTTCGCCCGGTTTTAGCACCTGGCAAACCGTGTTGACTTTATTTTTAAATTCTTCAGGATCCTGCTTAATCGGCGGGAAGGTATCGAAGTGCACCGGCACAGCAATCGTCGGTTTAATCAGTTCGTTAATTGCGTAAGCCGCATCGTCGATGCCCATAGTAAAGTGGTCGCCGATTGGAATAAAACATACATCAATCGGTCCATTTCTTTTAGCAATGAGTTCCATATCGCCGAACAGACCGGTGTCGCCTGTAACGTAAACTTTCTTATTGTTAATTGTTAAAATTAAGCCCATTGGCTCACCTGTGTAATGGGTTACGCCTTCGCCATCTGTATAGCTTGACGTGTGGAATGCGTGAACGAATTTCACTTTACCGAAGTCGTACTCGCCTTCCCCGCCGACATTCATGCCGACAGTATTTTCCACGCCTTGTGCTTCTGCATAAGCCGCGAGTTCTACAGGTGCGATTACTGTTGCGTTATTACTTTTAGCGATTTCAATTGTATCTCCCACATGGTCATTGTGGCCGTGTGTTAGTATAATATAATCAGCTTTAATGTTCTCAACCGTTAAATCTGTTAAATCGTTGCCGTTAATAAACGGGTCGATAATGACATCTGTGTCATTATTATTGAACGAAAGCACCGCGTGTCCATGAAATTTTACAGTCAAAATTACCACTCCTGTCTAAAATTATTAATAATAGTCTATTCCCGTAAATACATTTTAATAATCATCAAAATGACATTTTGCATATAAGGAGACGATACGATGAAACATATTTATTTAACACATGCACTCAGTATGGGAGCTGACGCTGTACTCTTTGCCTACCCTGACTTTAACACACCGAATTTAACACTGCCGGCCATGCAGCGCGCGCTTACACCAGCCGGCGAAATTTATATAGCGATAAACAACTTCCATGAGACGAATAGCTTCATGATTGAAAATACACTGATCGAAACGATACGCGGAGAAACTGCAGCCGACGGTTTTATTGTCGACCAGATATTTACACGCGACTTCCACGATGTGGATACGGCGCTTCTCGAAACGCTGTCGAATGAAATCAGGAACAAGCACTTTATCATCGGGCCGTCCTTTACGAAAGTTCCCTACTTTTTGCACAGCCGTCTCGCCGAGATTTTTATCGATCATGACGTCTCCGGGGTGATTTACGACCTCCGGGAGATTGATATTAGAAACTTTAAAGAACTTCAGCCTCTTGCGAAATTAAAAATGCATGTGAAGAAGCGGCTGTCGATTATTCCGCTGGTCCGGACTGAACAGCTCGAGGATTTAAAGAAAAGTATCCCGTTTGATGTTGCTGTAGTTGATAAATAAAGTGTTTTTTCTAGTGAATGGACTTTATTGAATCGACAACGAATCTTATTTCAAAATAAAAATGGCAGCCGCAAAGGGCTGCCATTCCTTATTTTATTTCAGTAAATCGTGAATGCTGACGTACTCTCGGTTTTGAGCTTCTGCAACTGCTTCATAAGTTACGTAACCCTGGAAGGTGTTAAATCCGCCTGCAATAACAGGGTTTTTAACGAGTGCTTCTTTGTAGCCGTTATTGGCAATCAAAAGTCCGTACTGAAGCGTGGCGTTTGTCAGTGCGTTTGTTGATGTACGCGGTACAGCTCCCGGCATGTTTGCTACTGCATAATGAATGACACCGTGTTTCACATAGGTCGGGTCATCATGGGTTGTAATCTTATCAGTCGTTTCAAAAATACCGCCCTGATCGATTGCGATATCGACGATTACAGAGCCCGGCGCCATATTTTTAATCATTTCCTCAGTGACAAGTTTCGGTGCTCTCGCTCCCGGAATTAATACTGCACCAATTACTAAATCACTCGATTCTACGGAGTCTTTAATATTTAAAGGCGTTGACATTAATGTCTGTACGCGCGGACCGAATAAGTCATCGAGTTCTCTTAAGCGTTTTGGATTCAAGTCTAAAATTGTTACGTCCGCACCGAGGCCGACTGCCATTTTAGCAGCATTCGTACCTGCAGCTCCCCCGCCGACGATAGTCACTTTAGCTTTTTCTACCCCCGGAACTCCGCTGAGAAGAATACCTTTTCCGCCGTTGATGCTTTTCAGATGCTCAGCGCCGACCTGCGGTGCCATGCGTCCAGCGACTTCACTCATCGGCGCCAGAAGCGGCAGCGAACCGTCCGGCAGCTGAATCGTTTCATAGGCAATTGCCGTTACTTTTTTATCGACAAGCACTTGAGTTAAAGCTTCTTCCGGAGCAAGGTGCAAGTATGTAAACAAAATAGACTCTTCTTTAATAAGATCGAATTCCTCGGCTAATGGTTCTTTTACTTTTACGACCATTTCTGAATCCCAGGCTTCAGCTGCAGTAGCGACGATTTCTGCACCCATTTCAAGGTATGCTTCATCTTCAAAATATGAACCGCTGCCTGCATTTTTTTCTACGCGGACAGTATGTCCGGCCTGCACGAAAGCATAAACGCCGCCCGGTGTTAAACCGACTCTGTTTTCATTGTTTTTTACTTCTTTCGGTATACCAATAATCATTTCCAAATCCCCCTTTATTCAAACAAATATATTGTATCACAATAAGTCACAATTTGGTCTACAATTGTCTCAATATTTAAAGTTTTGTTAGCGCATACATGTGGTATAATATAACTAAGAAGAGGAAATGGAGTTGATTTTAAATGTTACAATATCAAAACATCCTAGTTGCAGTAGACGGATCACACGAAGCAGAATGGGCATTCCAGAAAGCAGTCGAAGCTGCGAAACGTAACAACGCGAAACTTTCTATTATCAACGTTATCGATACTCGCTCTTTCGCGTCTGTTGAAGCGTACGACCGTTCAATTTCAGCACGTGCCAACGAGTTTGCTCAAAAATTGCTGGACGGATATGAGAAAGTCGCATTAGATAAAGGTGTTGAACATGTAGAGAAAATCATCGACTATGGTTCACCTAAATCAATCATTCCTAAAAAAGCCGTAGAAAAAATCGGCGCAGACTTAATCGCCTGCGGATCGACTGGTTTGAACGCTGTAGAACGTTTTATTATCGGTTCGGTTTCTGAAGCCATTGTAAGAAATGCTAAATGTGACGTGTTGGTTGTCCGCACTGAAACATTACCTACGGACTTTGAGCCTATGGTAGCGACTGAAGAATTCATTGAACAAAACCGCTAATGTTAAATTGAATGTTTTACATTAAAGTAATGGGCTTTCGAGCTCATTACTTTTTTATTTGAAGAATATCAGCTACACTGAATTCAAATTTATAACCGGAGGTTACTTATGGAACTTGGAATTAATACGTTTGGAGATGCGGTTTTTGATCCTCAAACCGGAAAAACAATATCCCATGCAGAACGCTTGCAGGAACTCGTGCGCGAAATAGAAGCAGCTGACCGCGCCGGTCTCGATGTGTTTTCAATCGGGGAACATCACAGAAATGATTATGCAGTCAGTGCACCGGATGTTGTACTCGCAGCGGGCGCAGCAGTGTCTAAAAATATCCGTCTGTCTAGCGGTGTGACCGTTCTGTCTTCGGATGATCCGGTACGCGTTTATGAACGTTTTTCGACTTTAGACGGAATTTCAGGCGGCCGTGCTGAAATAATGGCAGGACGCGGATCGTTTATCGAATCGTTCCCGCTGTTCGGCTATAATTTAAACGATTACGATACACTGTTTAATGAAAAGCTGGATCTGCTCCTGACTCTGCAAAAAGGCGGGAAGATTAACTGGTCCGGAACGCACAGAACGGCTTTAGAAAATGCTGAGATTTTCCCAAAACCAGTGCAGGATGAAATTCCGATTTGGATTGCAAGCGGCGGTACACCGCAATCCGCTAAACGCGCCGGGGAACTCGGACTGCCTTTAGTCCTCGCGATAATCGGCGGCAGCCCTTTTCAGTTTGCAAGAATCGCCGACTTTTACCGTCAAATCGGTGAAGCAGCAGGACACGATAAAAGCAAACTGAAAGTCGCAACAAACTCACACGGATTCATTTGGGATACAGACGGTGAAGCACGCGATTTGTTCTTTCCAGCTATTTCAAGTTCGATGACAAAGCTCGGCCGCGAGCGCGGCTGGGGACAGTATACGAGAGAAGCCTTCGATAATATGTGCGATCCGGAAGGCGCTTTATATGTCGGCAGTCCCGAAACTGTGGCAAGAAAAATTATCGCCTTATATGAACATATGGGCGTTGAGCGCTTTACACTTCAGACACCGGTCGGTACAATGCCGCACGAGCAGGTGCTTAAAACGATTGAGCTGTTTGGCGAAAAAGTTGCACCACTCGTGCGTGAAGGCGTTGAGAAGATAAAAGCCGAGAGAAATAAATAGTGTTTCAAGAGAATATCGGAGCGATATCCTCTTTTATTATGTGCGTTGAGATACTTTTGCTGGTTGGGTGCCCATGTTCAAGTTAGGTGGATATCCATCGCCTTTTAATTGCCCACGTCAAAACCACATGGGAATCCAACACCATTTAAATGCCCTTGTCCAAGCTACATGGGCATCCAACACCTCCTTAACTTCCCATAAAACAAAAAACTCAGAACATTCATTGTCCCGAGTCTTTATTCCACTACAAATACATTCATATTCGACAGTACCTCAAGTGTTTTATCGTGCAGATCATCGCTTGCTGCAGCCACAAGTTTTTTATTCACCGTAATATTCGCTTCCGGGAAAATATTTTGAATCACCATAATATTTGCGAGGACACAGACGTTTGTTTCGACACCGATAAATTCAATGGTCTGGTTCGTCTCGACTTCATCTTTATAGTTCTCATATATATTCTGCGCATGGTTCGGCGGAATGCCGTAAAAAGTTTTCGTGTATTCGTCACCGTAATCCTCAAGCCGTGTGTAGAATTTCGGATATATCGCTTCATCAAAATGAATGGATTCTGCGGAGCGTTCATCGTATTCAAAATCGGGATACAAATTTTTTGTATAGATAATGGATTCGTTATTCTCTATTGACTGGTCAATTCTTTTTGCAACACCCTCTTCAATGACCTTGGACCATTCCGCAAAGTTGCTCCCTCTTTCATCAAAAGTGTCATTTTGAACATCTATTACTACAAGCATACTTACACTCCTGTCTAAACAATTTAGCATTATCTCTTATTCTATACCCTATTTTTCCGAATTAAAAAAACAGTCCATAAGAACTGTTTAGTCTCCCCGGTGCCAATTGCGTTTTAACAGCCCCATCAGATAGGCGTCCTGATATTCGCCTTTAGTATAAAATTGTTCTTTTAAAGTTCCTTCTATCGTAAAACCGCTCTTTTTGTAAATATGAGCTGCTTTTTCATTGTCCGTATCTACATACAGATAGACTTTGTGCATATTCAAAATATCGAAGGCGTATGAAAGACATTCCCGGAACGCAAATTTCGCATAGCCTCTGCCGTTAAATTCCGGCTGCACGATAATTTGGATTTCACAGTTTCTGTGGATGTAGTTGATTTCAACCAGCTCGACAATTCCCGCCAGTATCCCGTCATCCTCAATGACAAACCTTCTCTCATCATCGTCGGTGAGATGTTTTTCGTATAAATATTTTAATTCACTTAACGATTCATACGGTTCTTCAAACCAGTAGGACATAATCGAATATTCATTATTCAGCTGATGGATAAACTCCAAATCCGTTTCTTCGAGCGCTCTGATTTTCATGATAAAAATCACCTTTTCTTTTATTTTTAGTATAACTCACTAAATTTCGTTTTATTAATACTATCCGTCAAATCAATAAAATAGTCACTTTGCCATTTCTGAGTCTGTTCAGCTGTTTTATTCAGTGAGGTTTCAAAGGGCGGATAAACTCTTAAAGCCATCTTGCCTTTCTTATCATCTGTTGTAATAATATTTCTTTCCGCTAAAACTACCTTCGGAAATATAAATTGGCCTTTTTTATTCCCGTCTATAACAGTAATTATTATTTTCCCGGGAGTTTCCTCCCAATTGTACGGCCGATTTTTATTATTATCGTCTTTTATCCAAAAGACAGTAAAATAACCTTTTTTATTTGTTGTCTTTTTCGCTCTTCTGCTTCTGTACTTCTTTTGATCTATATAAAAAAGACAGCTTTCATACTCAATATTCAATGGTTCAATTTCAACATCGTTTACTTCAGAACATCCTAATTCATTTAGTATTTGATTAGTCAGTCTTACAGCTTCAAACATAAGTTCATCTCATCCTTTATTTTTAGCATCTTCCTTTGAACTGCATGTCATTACTTGAATACTTAAAATATATTTAGTAAAATTAACTTTAGGCAGAGCTCGTGTCTGCTTGAGATATCCAAGAGGTGTTTCAAGCGGGCATGAGCTTTTTTTCTTTTTAAAGATATAAAAACGCCTCCATCATTATCCGATGAAAGCGTCAAATGAAAATTTCACAATGTATATTTCTAGCCCTTCGTACTAAGCTATCTTTCTTAAGACTTCTCTTGCTATCATCACTTCTTCATCCGTAGGAATTACCAGCACCTTAACCGGTGAATAGGAATGACTGATTGTCGCTTCAATACCGACGGTTTCATTGTTCGTTTTTTTATCCAGATAAACTCCCATAAATTCGAGGCTGTCCAATACTTTTTCACGGATCAGCGCAGAGTTTTCCCCGACACCCGCTGTAAATATTATCGCATCCACACCGCCCATGCGGGCAGCATAGGAGCCCATATATTTATGGATGCTCGAGCTGAATACTTCTAAGGCCAGTTCAGCGCGTTCATTGCCATTTTTCGCTTCTTCAGTAATGTCTCTTAAATCGCTTGAAAATCCGCTGACACCAAGCAGACCGGATTCTTTGTTCAGCACGTTCAGCACTTCCACTGCACTTTTATCGGTTTTTTCCATTATGTAAGGGATGAGCGACGGGTCGATGTTACCCGAGCGCGTTCCCATCGTCACACCAGCGAGCGGGGTAAAGCCCATCGACGTGTCCAGTGACTCGCCTGCTTTAACTGCAGCGATACTCGCTCCGTTACCGAGGTGGCAGCTGATCAGACGCAGTTCCTGAAGCGGACGTTTTAACAGCTCGCCGGCACGATTCGTCACATATTTATGACTCGTGCCGTGGAAGCCGAATTTACGGATGCGGTAGTCTTTATAGTACTTATAAGGCAGACTGTACAGATAAGAACTTTCCGGCATCGTCTGATGGAAGGATGTATCAAATACTGCGACATGAGTCACGTCAGGCAGCAGCTCCATCATCGCTTGAATCCCCATGAGGTTAGCCGGGTTATGAAGCGGCGCAAATTCAGACAGCTTCTCGATTTCTCTCGTAACTGCTTCATCGATAACAACGGCATCGGTAAATGTTTCTCCGCCGTGCACTACACGGTGGCCGGTACCGTCAATATCTTCGATTGATTGGATAATTTTTTTATCCACTAGAGTTTCCAGCATCACGTTAACTGCTTCTTTATGATTTTTAAAATCTCTTTCAATTATTTCGCGGCCGCCTTCGCTGTTCAAGGTGAATTTCCCGCCGGAAAGACCAATGCGTTCAACCAGCCCGCGTGCAATTTCAGTTTCCTCAGGCATATTAAAGAGCTCGAACTTAAAAGACGAACTGCCGGCATTTATCGCAAGTATTTTTGTCATGGTGTTATCACTGCTTTCCGCTGTACTGTTCATACCAGTCGTTCAGCTGACGTAAAAATTCCTGCATTTTCGCAGCATTTTTAAAATCTGGCACATCACCGATTAATACTTCATTATTAATAAGAGGCGAGAAACCTTTCTTCAGTACAATAATTGATTTTCTCTGCTTTTCAGTTTTGAAAATCGTTGCCGGCAGATTTAAAAACATCAGCAGTGTCGCATCTTCAGAAATATATTTTTTAATCGTGTCATTATTTTCTTCCAGCATATTCGACGGTACGATAAAGACCCCAAGACCGTCGTTTTTCACTAAATTCATGCCCGCTTCAAGCATTAATAGATGCGCATAGCTCTGACCTTCTTCAAATGCTGTCTTGTAATTTGCAGCAGGCAGCGGGTAATACCCTACAGGCAGGTCGCCAATCGCGATATCACCTGACGGAATTCTGCTCGGTTCAATGACGTTTTGAGGATGGATATACATCGGCACTTTTAAAAATTCGCACAGGTTTGCGTTAATTTCCGCGAGTGCCGGATCAACTTCAACCCCCGACAGGTTTACATTATCTACCATTTCTTTTACTGTCATCGCAAGGTGCCCTGTGCCGCTGCCGATATCGAGCAGTTCAGTTTCTTTGCCTGCAGTAAATAAATCGATAATATGCGCAACGAGGTAGCCGATCGCGTCCGGTGTCAGCTGGTGGTTGCTCTGCACCGGCTCTTCTTTGACCTGGTTCAAATAGGAAAACTGAAAAGCTTTTCTGAGGTCGCTTAAAGAACCTGCTGCATGTACCTGCAGCAGGCTTTCAGCAAGTGCTTCCAGTCTTGGTTTTTCATCTTTTTTAACAATCTCATTTATTCTGGTATTCAGTTCTTCATATACTTGTTCCATCGTAGTTTTCGCCATATATATCCCTCTTTAAAAAAATATGGACTATCCATTTAGGATAGTCCTAGTTACCTGATTATATTATATACTCTCCGCCGCTTCAATTACTTAACATCGGGTTCTATTAGAAGTTGCGTTTTGATGCAGTGCTGAATTCTTCTTTCTCCTGCAGCTTCTGTGCATTCTCCGGAGTCATTTCACTTTTAATAGCATCACCGTAAGCCTTGTACTTATTATTCACCGCGTACGTGTCAGCGATAAAGTCATGCAGTCCGATTTTTGAATCGGTAAACAGCACTGCAAGGTATGGTAAATACAATAAAGTATTCGAAATGATTCTGCCGACTGTTTCCCTGAAAAACACCTGAGAAAAAGTCAGTTTCTTTCCTTTTGAAGAAATAACGCTGATGCCTAATATCATTTTGCCGAGTGTCTGCTTAAAGAAGTAAGTCATCAGAGTAAAGTAGATAAAATACAAGAGTGTCGTCGAGATATTTTCAAGCGACAATGCTTCGATGCCGAAAAAGACATCTCTCACACCGAGCATAGTCAGAACCGGCACGATTGTCAGCTGAGCCACAGCCCAAAGGACGATAATATCTATAAGATAGCCGACGAATCTCGGGAAAAAGGCAGCGTGGGTCATATATTCCAGCTGCTGGATATAATCGGTATCTTTTCTTACAATTCCGTTAGTTTCTTCCATCGATACCCCTCCTTATTCATATAGATACATCGGTTCGGCACCCTGACGGTTGTTAATCAGTTCCTGGACCATTTTAACTTCTCCGCCGCCGGTAATACTTTCAAGAGCGTTCTGGACTTTAACACCGAACGGGAATGACGTCATTTGAGCGCCGCCGAATTCAACTACCTGCGGTGTCCCGCCGATTTCTTCTTTCAAGGCAGCCAGTGCATCGTCAAAGTAGCCTTCCTGGTCAACCAGCCCATTTTCAATTGCTTCGCCGCCGAGGTAAATTCTGCCGTCAGCAAGCTCTCTTACCTTTTCTTCTGACATGCCGCGGCCTTCAGCTACCACATCAACAAAATCCTGGAACATCGTATCGACAATGCTCTGCAGGTAATCCTGCTCTTCTTCAGTAGCTTCGCGTGAAGCGGACATCATATCTTTCATTTTGCCGCTCTTATACACATCGAAAGAAATGCCGAAGTTTTCAGCAAGTTCACTGTAGTTCATGCTCTGCATAATAACACCGATTGAACCTGTTATTGTTTCATCAGTGGCGAAAATCTGATCAGCCGGTGCAGATACGTAGTAGCCGCCGGACGCTGCCATATTCCCCATTGAACTGTAAATTGTCTTGCCGCTTTCTTTAATTTCCATTAAATACTTATGTATCTCCGCACTTTCAAAGACACCGCCGCCAGGCGAATTGACATTCAGTAATACTGCACTGTATGTATCATCAGCTGCAATATCCTTTAAGGCTTGGATTGTCATCGGGTGGTCGTAACCTTCTGTCGCGAACATTCCGCCGCCCATAGAACCTGTATCCTGAATCACGCCATCAAAATTTACGACGGCAATTTTACTGCCTGCATCCCCTTCTTCAAGCACCTGGGAAATCGGTGCTCCTGAATCTGAAAAGTCATCGAACATATCCTGCCAGTCACTCGCCCACAGCGATGTCATAAACGACGTGCCGAGACCGAGTATCACAAGAGCGATTGCTGAAACTAAAGCGATAATTCTTTTCATGAAAGATCCTCCTATTTTTAAAAGTCCATTTTATGATAACATTTTTTTAAATACGTTTCGCCTCACAGCCGGAAATTTTTATCTTCAAATTACAGTAGCGATTTTATCGTTTTTGACAAGACACAAGATACGCTGTGAAGACTTATATTTAAACGATAGTCATGCATAAAATCATTCACTAGTATATAATTTGAAATAATTATATTATTTAATAATTAACTAAGATGGATAAAGCAATTATTTAGATATAGGAGTACTTTAAATATGGTAAATAATACTATTTATTTCTTTGAACCCAGTAATAAAAATTCTAAAAAAATTGTCAGCGATCTTGTGAACCTGTTCGATGAGTTCGGAATTAAAACTGTTGATAATTGTAATGACGCCAGTATCGTTGCATCGATTGGCGGAGACGGCGCCTTTTTACAGGCGATCAGAAAAAATGATTTTAGAAACGACTGTATGTACATCGGTATCGGTATTGAAGAACGCAATTATATGTATGTGGACTTCAATTACCATAATCTTTCTGAAATTAGACGCGTGTTTAAACTGAATAATTTTGAGATGCGCAACTATCCTGTAATCGAAGTAAAAGTAAATAATAATCAGCCCAATTACTGCCTGAACGAATTTACGCTTCGTTCGAGTCTGGTCCGCACAATTATGATGGATATTTACATAGAAGATTTTCTGTTTGAACACTTTAATGGAGACGGGATTGTGGTTTCGACACCGACAGGCTCAACCGGCTATAATAAATCGCTCGGCGGCGCTGTAGTTGATCCCCTGATTAGTGCCATGCAGGTAACAGAACTCGGCAGTGTCAACAATAATAATCACCGCACACTCGGAACGAGTTTTCTCCTGTCTAAGGAACGTCCTATTACAATAGTTATCGACCAGTCCGATAATTACTACCCGATTATGAGCATGGACAATGAAGCGCTAAGTGTGCAGAATACTGAAAAAGTGAGCATCAAGTTAAGTGATAAAACAATTAAAACTATCAGACTGCACAACAATACATTCTGGCACAAAACACAGAGGAATTTCCTGTAAAGGCGGCGGAGGAATATGACAGAAAATCTTGATTTGCATAAGATAGCACAAAATACGCTGCGCCCAAGAAAACTTGCGCGGAATGGTAAAGCCGGCTACGTTGCTTCTGCACTTTTGACGGAAAATGATAATGTATTCACCGGCGTTGCGATTGATGTCGCCTGCTCCATCGGATTTTGTGCAGAACATTCAGCAATTGCAGCGATGGTTACGGCAGGTGAAACACGCATTAAAGAAATTATCGCGGTGCACCGTAACGGCCGTGTACTTCCGCCATGCGGCAGGTGCAGGGAGTTTATCGTGCAGATAAATAACAGAAATTATGAATGCAATGTTCATGTATCTGGAGAAAGAATTGTTCCCTTGAGCGCGCTGCTTCCTGAGCGCTGGGATATATAAGCAAATTTAAAAGGCAGATCCTCAGATTTCGAAGAGGATCTGCCTTTTTGTGTGGCTTTTTGGAGAATTAACGATTTTTGACGGTTTCCGAGGACGACGGCGGTTCAGTATTAAAAGAAATTACTCTCTCTTCATTTTGTTATCTTTAGCAAAAAAATACGCTGCCAGAATAGTTAAAATGAATCCAAGTCCGTAAGTCAACAGACCAAAGTTATGTAAATCCAAAGCCAGCGTGCCAAATAACAAAATTACACCAAGCAGACATAAGAACCCTAAACTTCTCATAAATTTTCCCCTTTAATTCTCAGTTTAGTTTCAAGCTATATAAAAAATCCCCGGAAGTCAATCTTCCGGGATAACACGCCTTACAGCAGACCGCTGAAGTCATCTTCAATTTTTTCTTTTTTCGACGGCATATATACTTCGATATTTTCCATCGCTTTTTCAATCATCGGTTCAAAGTCAACGACATCTTCGAATTTCTTCACCGATTCCAATGATGGTTTCGTCTTCGGTGCTTTCGGTTTAAAAATTGTACAGCAGTCTTCAAATGGCAGAATGGAAGTTTCATATGTTCCCATTTTTTTTGCCATTTTCACGATATCATTTTTCTCTAAAGTGAGCAGCGGACGGAGAACCGGCAGTGTGGTCACTTCATTTATCGCGTACATGCTTGTCAAGGTCTGCGAAGCAACCTGCCCGAGGTTTTCACCGTTGACGACTGCTTCTCCGCCAATTTTCTTAGTTAATTTTTCAGCGATGCGGAGCATAATACGGCGTGTCGAAGTCATCGACAAGTTATCCGGAATTCGGTCATACAAGGTTGTCTGCAGTTCTGTAAACGGAACGATGTGAAGTTTAATATCATAACCCGTTCTTTCACTCATAATATCGACGAGTGCCTTAACTTTATCAGTCGCCTGCGGGCTCGTGTAAGGCGGAGAGTGAAAGTGAATCGCTTCGATTTCCACACCGCGGCGCATAATATCAATTCCCGCTACCGGCGAGTCAATTCCGCCTGACAGCATGAGAAGCGCTTTGCCGCCGGTGCCGAGCGGCAGGCCGCCAAGTCCTTTAATCGTTTCGTAGTACATGTAAATTGCATCTGGTCTTATTTCTGCCAGTATTTTATAATCTGGATTTTTGACGTTAACTGTAAGATGCGATGTGTTTTCGAAGACGTGGTTGCCCAGCAGCTGCTGAACGCCGTAGGTATCCAGATGATACTGCTTGTCCGCCCGTTTCACTTCTATTTTAAAAGAATGGCCCGTTTCAATTTCATTAGAAAATTTAAGAGCGGTTTCCTTCATTGCCTCATCCGTTTTTTTCAGTCTGACGACCGGTGACATGCTTAAAATACCGCTGATATTAGTCAGTTTATCAATAATTTCATGCGGATCTTCTTCGTTTAAAACGATATATGCGCGGTCTCGATTCGCTTTAATTTGTACGTCATACTGTTTCAGTGCCTTCATCATCCGTTCGCGAAGTGCATTTACAAACATTTTTCTGTTTTTTGTTTTCAGTGTCAGTTCGCCGTAGCGTATTAATATGTGATCAAATTTCATTTCAGTACATCTCCTAATTCTTCGTAAACCTCTCGTAAAGCAGTAATCAATTTATTTACATCATCTTCACTTGTATGACGCCCCATCGATATACGGATGCTGCCCTCGATAATTTTATCTTCATTATTTAAGGCGAGCAGCGTCTCGTTCAACGTGGCAAGTTTAGATGCGCAGGCGCTTGTCGTCGACACCGCGATACCGCGTTTTGATAAGGCGTTTACGACTACTTCGCCTTTTGCGCCGATAAATGCCATGTTCACGATATAAGACGCTGCCTTCGGCTGAAGATAAATAAATGGGAGGTCCCGTACAGCCGTTCTTATTTTCTCATTAAATTGCGACAGTCTTTCCTTTACTTCACGCGCCTCACCGAGCGTCAGACGGAGTGCTTTAGCCATTGACACCGCTCCAGGCAGATTGACTGTCCCGCTTCTGACATTATACTCATGCCCTCCGCCGTACTGGATAGGTCTCATTGTTGCGAGATCCCTTATAAACAGCCCCCCGATGCCTTTTACTCCGTTAAATTTATGGGCGGAAATACTGATTGTATCGACACCGTTGTAATTCAAGTCCGTCTTGCCGATCGCTTGAGTCGCATCGACATGGAAATGAACTTTTGGATAGTCTTTAAGCATCCGGGTAATTTCTTCTATCGGCTGGATGCTGCCGATAATGTTATTCAGCGCCATCACTGTTACGAAAACAACATCGCTATCCAGCAATGATTTTAAATGATCTAAATCTACCTTGCCGTCTTCATTCGTATTAATATACTTAACCGTAAAACCATCCTTTTTCATTTCTTCCAGCACGTTGACGATACTCGGGTGCTCGAGCTCACTCGTCAATATCGTACTGCCGAACTGTTTCTTTTGTCTCAGCATACTTTGAATCGCTATATTATTACTTTCCGTCGCACTTGCTGTAAAAACTAAATCATAAGTCTTCAAGCCCATCAGATCCAGTATTTGAGCACGAGCCGCTTCAAGCAGCTTCGCTGCATCTTTGCCGCTCTGATGAATACTTGCTGTATTGTAAAAATATTTTTCACTCGCTGTTATATATGTTTTAAGTGCCTCTTTGTAAGGTGCTGTCGTCGCCGCATTATCAAAATATATCATCCTAATTCACCTCTCACATAAAATGACTTAGGATATGACATATCCTAAGTCATGATGTTAATTATTATCATATTGTTTTTCTATTTTCGCCGCACTGCCGGGCTCCACACTTTCCACTGCATCTTTAGCAACGTCCAGTGCACGTTTGTAACGGTTTTCTTTAAATAAGCGCTCTGCTTCATTTAAATGAGCATTCAAATCCGCATCCGTACTGCGGAATCTGTTGCCGTACTGAATCATCAGCTCCGTCAGCTCTGAATCTCTCATCACCGCATATGCTTCCTGTTCAAATTTATTCATCATCAGAACAGTATCATTTACTTTGGCTTTAACGTATTCCACATTCAGCGGGCGCCGGCTGAAGTAATTTTCAATTTCTTTAATATTCACTTCAATTTCATGCTTCATAACGATAAACTGCTCAGGCAGTGTTACAAGGTTCGATGCCATCAGTTCACGGTACACCTTTTCTTTCCGGTCATTGACGTAACGCAGATTCTCACGAGCTTCCGCATCATCTTCACGCAAACTGACCAGATGCTCCTGAATGCTGTTCTGTTCTTCATGAATCGTATGCGCATTATTTTTTAAATAATCGATATTATCCACGATAGCACTGTAGCGCGTCGTGTTTTTCTCAGTTTCTTCAATCATACCGCTGTAAATCGAAATCAGATTTTCAATTTCGTTTTCATAATTCATTACCTTTTGAACATCAGATTCATCGATATGATACTGATCTTTAATATAATCGATTTCAGTGCGCAGTGTATAGTTCAATGCTTTGGCGTTAAATAATTCATCTGTAATAACATCCTTGCCGCCGTCGAACTTATTCTTCGCATTAACTTCATGCTCTACAAGTTCATACATATCGTCCAGCTCATCGTGAATACTCTCTAAAATGGAGTCGGCTTCTTCAAGCTCCAGTTTAGCAACCAGCGGTTCAACACGGTTTAAGTTACTTTTCAGCGTTGACAACCTGTTTTCGACTTTAATGTGGTCAAGATCGTATCCCTTGGCACGCAAATCTCTGCAGCCGTAGCGCAGTTCCTGGAACTGCTGCGGCAGTTCTTTTTGAACTTCTTTAATAAGTTTCGGAATTTCATCCATGCTGTCTTTTAAGTTCAGCAGTTCGTTGTAAGTGTTGAAGATAAACTCATTGGCACGCAGATAATTTCCATCATTGACCATTTTTTCGTACCTTGCAACTTCCGGCTCATAAGCTTTAATAACTTCTTCCAGCGGTTTTTTCGCATCTCCGAATTTGTGGCCGTTGGCGAGCACATCGCGTTTTGCTTCGCGGTACAAGCGTTCGCTTTCAATATTCTGATGCTTCCCCTCTTCAACAGCTTTTGTAAACCCTGCAACTTCTTCAGTCAGTTCATCGTACTTATTTTTAATAATCTCGATATTTTCCCCTGCGAGCTCATTATTTTTTGTACTTTTGGCAAATTTAAATTGCTCAACGTTTATTTTAGACTGTTCAAGTGCATTTGTTGCATGTGTACTATGAGTATTTAATGTTTCGTTCCATTCATCCTGCCATTTGTCGTAAAGCTCTTTCGCTTCGCCGTGCAGGTTATAGTTTTTTAATTTCACTAAATCCAATTTAAATGGAAGCTGATTTACTTCATGCAGTCTGCTGTATTGAGTATCAATCATTTGTGTTTTTACAGATCTTAAGTACAGCAGTACAGCTGCTGCCACGATAACCAAAATGATAATCGCGATTAATATATACACCCACATACACTTTACCTCCTAGATATATACTCAATTATAGCTCAAAACGTTGCGTTGCAAAACATATAAATGTATAATTCTTTAAAATCACCAATATACATAAAACGCACGGAGGCATAATATGTTTACTAATATTGAAATTAAAGATTACGAGACACTCAACAAAATGCTGAAAAGTCTTATCGAAGATGAAACGGACAGAATTGCGAATCTGTCAAACGCATCCAGCCTTTTAAATTATTTCCTTAAAGATATTAACTGGGTCGGTTTCTACTTATATGAAGAAAAAACGAATGAATTAGTACTCGGACCGTTCCAGGGGCTCCCTGCATGCGTACGCATTGAAAACGGCAAAGGCGTATGCGGTACAGCTTTCCGCGGCAACGATATTTTTATCGTGGATGATGTAAATGAATTCCCTGGTCACATCGCCTGCGACGCAAACAGCAAATCCGAAATCGTTCTGCCGCTGTACAAAGACGGCAAAGGCATCGGAGTGCTCGATATTGATGCGCCGATTTACGAACGTTTCACAGAAGAAGACCGCAACGGCTTAAAAGCCTTTGTTGATACACTGATAGACTATATTTAACGTTGACAGTTGGGAACGAAGAGTGTAAAATGAATTATTGTGTAAATGAACAGTATAAGTAGCGGATAATCATTGCAAGTAAGTATGCGGTCCCCGCGGTTGGTGTGCTGCGTAACCAATGCTATGAGGCGAAGGCACTTTAAATCGTATACCCTCGCAGGAGATTATTCCCTTATGATGTTTTTTGCATATATTATAAAACATAAGGAGGAGCTAATTATGGCTCGTTTTACAGGTTCAATCTGGAAAAAATCACGCCGCTTAGGAATTTCCCTGACTGGCACAGGCAAAGAATTGGAACGTCGTCCGTACCCGCCGGGTCAGCACGGTCCAACACAAAGAATTAAATTATCAGAGTACGGTATGCAATTACAGGAGAAACAAAAACTCCGTTACATGTATGGAATTAACGAACGTCAATTCCGCACTTTATTCGACCGTTCAGGTAAAATGAAAGGTGTTCACGGTGAGAACTTCATGATCTTGCTTGCGACTAGATTAGACGCAATCGTTCGTGCTTCAGGACTTGCCCGCACACAGCGTCAAGCACGTCAGTTAGTTAACCACGGTCACATCACTGTGGATGGCAAACGTGTAGACATCCCTTCATTTATCGTTAAACCAGGTCAGGTTATCGGAGTGCGTGAAAAATCACGTAACCTTGATATCATTGCTGAAGCTGTTGAATTAAGCAACTTCACACCTGAGTACTTAACATTCAACAAAGATAACTTAGAAGTTACTTTCGACAGACTGCCAGAACGCAGTGAATTAAACGCCGACATTAACGAACAGTTAATCGTTGAATTCTACTCAAGATAATAAGTTTGAGAAATCCGAAATCATTATTAAATGGTTTCGGGTTTTTTTGTATTTTAAATGGGTATTTTGAGATTTTGGTGTGAGTGATTGGAGAGCTGGACGACGACGGTGATTTAATATCATACTTTAACAGTTCCATCCCGTCACCGTGTCTTTGACAATGTGCAACAACTTATCACAAGCAGAGGAGAAAAACCGCAAAAAATTAACATAAATCTATTTCTTATCAAGGTAACCATATAAATATAGAAACCAAAAAAGAGACACCCTGAGGTGTCTCTCTAAAAAATTAAACTATTTATTAAACAGTTGCAACGTTGACAGCTTGTGGTCCGCGTTGTCCTTCTTCGATTTCAAAAGTAACTTTTTGACCTTCTTCTAAAGTTTTGTATCCTTCACCTTGGATAGCTGAGAAGTGTACGAACACGTCGTCTCCTGCTTCTTGCTCGATGAAACCAAAACCTTTTTCTCCGTTAAACCATTTTACAGTTCCTTCATTCATTGAAAAAACCTCCTTGTGCTTATGCACGTGTTATTTTTGCAGTTTTAAACATTTAAAAGAGTTTTTTCAAATAATGAAGAGAAACTATTTAAACTTTGCCTTAAAAACTACACTCTTAATATACCATGGTCTGACCAATAAGCCAACCTAAATTAGAAATATCTTTAATTTTCACACGCCCAGTTATCTTTATCTTTGTCCATTTTCGGCTGGTAAGCAGAATGGTCACTTCCTACGCCTTCCGGAAACACAGTTCTTAATTCGGTACAGTTGGCGAAGTTATATGAAGTACCTGAAGCACTTTCTGCATTTTGCTCCGTGTTAATCTCAGGTTCCGCTTCAGCAGCAATTTCTTCCTCTTCACTGTTAAAACCTTCGCCGTCCTCGTTTACGTAGCCGGGAATTGACCAGATGCCAAGCTGGTTATCTTTTGCATACTGCTCTTTCTCCCGGAATTCTGACAGATAGCGCTGCTGTTCATAAATATAACCGACCCTCGCAAGTCCTTCTTCCAGCAGCACTTCGTGCACGTTTACGCCATCAGCATACAGGTACACAAGATATCTGCCGTAATGATCCGTCTTAGCCCCTTCGTCATACTCAATATACAGCTCTTCTGCATTGTTCATAAGCTCCGTCATTCTCGCCGAAGCTTCAGGACCAAATGGTTCTACAGGCTTGTTCGGGTGAACCGTTTCCGGTGTATCAATCAAGAGAAGTCTTAACTTCAATGTATTGTTGTCGCTGTCCAGAACGTGAACAGTATCACCATCGACTACACGATAAAGTTCTACTTCCGCGAGACCATCCTTGGCAGCAGAGTCTTTCTCTTTCTCCTGCTTCTCTTTTTCAGCTTTCTGTTTCTCTTCTTTCTCCTTAGCCGTCTTTTCAGCAGCAAGTTTTTCTTCTTTTTCTTTCTCCGCCTGCTCTTTCTCTGCAGCTTCTCTCTCAGCCTTTTCACGTTCTTCTTGTTCAGCCTGAGCTTTTTCCTTGGCCGCTTCCTCTTTCTCTTTTTCAGCAGTCAAACGTTGTTCTTCCGCCTCTTTTTCTGCTTCAGTGCCTGCTTCATTATCCTGGACGATATCCTTAGCTTTCTCTACAGTTTCTGACTCAGTAGCAGCTGCTCCTTCTTCAACATTTGTTCCCGGCAAGGTAAATACAAATAAAAGAAATATTATAAAACCGAGAATAAATGCGTTGCGTGAAATTTTACTGAATTTTCCTTTTTCCTTGTACTTTAATTTATAAAAACGGCTTGATGCCATCGATATAAACATCGCGATTGACACCATAACCCATAGAATTAAAAATGCTTCATTAATCGTCGCGCCGTCTACAATCAGCGCACGGTTAATCATCAGAATGCCGGACACAGCCAGCAGCACAAATACCGGTTTCCAAAAAGATCCGCTCTGATCCTTATCAGTCCAGTGCCCGTGCATCGCAAGTCCAAACAAGACCGCTGTAGAAATTGTTGAAATAAAAATCAAAAAACCGAATATAATACTCATTTTGTCTACTCTCCATTAATATTCATATCTCTTTATTATACGTGATAAAAAGCATCTGTGAATAAACATTTAATGGAAATTTTGAACAAGTTGGAACGTCTCAATCCACCATTTTGAGTATTTTTTAGAATTTCGTCCTTATATCTTTGGTTCTATCACAATTTTATATTGCCGCAAAAAATAGAAACAGTACATATGACGAGGTATATTATTAAAATAACCAGACCGGTCACTGGTATAAATGGTTCTGTATTTGGATCAGACAGAGCTGACACTATAGGATTACTTAAAAATATAACAGTCCATACTGCCAAAAGAATATTTGCAGTTTTACCGAACAGTGTATCTTTTATCAGTATACTGTCGCCGGCTTTAATATTAGCCTTTGACTCCATCTCCTTCTCTTTAAAAGATTCAACGGTTCCTATTAGTCTTCCATTAAATTGAATCTTTACGGGTGTCGTCATTCGTAAAAACCAGGTTCGGCGTTTGACAGTAATGCTTAAATCATCCGTATTCTCCATATTACCACTCCAGTGTGCAGCAATTTTCACTTCAGTTATCCTCTAACTGCTCAATCTTTTCAAGCTTATAATTAACTAATTAAAAACAGCATGACCTCCTAAGAGTTCATACTGCTTTGATTATTAAGTATTAAATAATTCCCATTACAAACGCTGCCACCATTGCAAGGACACTGAATCCCCAAACCCAGAAGATAGCATATTTTATATAACGCCCCATCTCAATTCCTGCCAGTCCGACAGCCAGCCATAAGGGCGGAGAAAACGGACTGATGAAGGTTCCGATAACATTTCCGATCATAATAGAGTAAGCTGCGGTAATACTGTCAACACCGTGAGTCGATACAATCTGCTCTACTACTGGAAGGAGAGCAAAATAATATGCATCTGTATTAAGTACCAGTTCCAGCGGTGCACCAAAGAAACCGATAATATAATGCAGAAACGGCACGAGGAAGGCAGGGAGTATAACTACCATGTCTTCTGCAAGTGAATCAAGCATCCCTGTGTTCCCGAGGATGCCAAGGAAGGATCCTGCTGCCAGAATAATCGCTGCCATCATTAAAGCACTTGGTGCATGGGCTTTAATACGGTCCATTTGCAAATCCATATTCCTGTAGTTTATCGGCAAGGCAATACTTACCGCCAGCATAAATATCAACCCTGCAGGGAGTAGCCCTGACATCAGCAGACCGACCACAGCAAGTGTGAGCAGAAGATTAAACCAGAGAAGTTTCGGTCTTTCCAAAGATGTTGCTTCACTGTTACTGTCACCTTTCACGTTGAAATTATCAAAATTGATTCCTTCAGTCAGCGTTCCATTTTTAAGGAGTCTTTTTTTCTCCAAACTGCCGACCAGTGCTCCCATAGCAATAAGCAGTACAATCAGCACAGCCTGGAGCGGAATAAGCGGCTGCCATAATTCTGAGGAATCCACACCGAGTACCGCGGCAGTTCGTCCGAGCGGTCCGCCCCACGGTACCATATTCATAATACTCGCGCTCATACCGATTAGCATGACGAGCATATAAGGACTCATATTCAATTTTTTATATAAAGGCAGCAAAGCCGGTATGGTAATCAGGAAAGTCGAAGCACCCGAACCATCCAAGTGAGCAATTGCCCCAATAATTACCGTAGCCATGGAAACCAGAATAACATTACCCCGGGATAACCTGACCATTTTGGTAATAAGCGGATTAAACATTCCTGTATCCTGCATAATTCCAAAGAAAAGAATCGCAAAGATAAACATGACTTGATACATAGGCATGACAGAACCTCATGTATACGAATGCCTTGATGCATAGGCATGACAGAACCTCATGTATACGAATGCCTTGATGCATAGGCATGACAGAACCTCATGTATACAAATGCCTTGATGCATAGGCATGACAGAGCCTCATGTATACGAATGCCTTGATGCATAGGCATGACAGAACCTCATGTATACGAATGGCCTGATGCATAGGCATGACAATCCAAAGTCCCAGACCCTCAATAAATGCAAATAAAAAAGGATAACCAGTTCAAATAGAACTGATTATCCTTAAAATTTAATATCTTAAAGCATTTCTGAAGTTGTTTTACCTTGCATGTGCAACTGAAGGTAATCCGGTCCGCCTGCTTTAGAGTCTGTACCTGACATCTTGAATCCGCCGAATGGGTGGTAGCCGACGATTGCACCTGTGCAGTCGCGGTTGAAGTATAAGTTACCTACCATGAAGTCGCGGCGTGCTTCTTCAATGTGCTCTCTGTTTTTAGTAATAACAGCACCTGTCAGACCGTAGTCTGTATCGTTTGCAAATTCGATAGCTTCTGTGAAGTTATCCGCTTTTGCGAAACCGACTACCGGCCCGAAAATTTCTTCCTGCATTAAACGGTCATCATGCTTAAGTCCTGCGAATACTGTCGGGTGAACGAAGTGGCCTGTTTCGTTGTCGATCTTGCCGCCAGCTTTAAGTTCTCCTTCTTCTTTACCGATTTCAAGATACTTCTCAATTTTTTCAACAGAAGCGTCATCGATAACAGGGCCCATGTAATTGTCATTTTCAGGGTCGCCGATTGTCAGTTTGTTCGTTCTCTCCACTACTTTTTCAAGTAATTCATCGTGGATGTCCGATAAGGCGATAACGCGTGAACATGCTGAACATTTCTGTCCGCTGAAGGCGAATGCTGATTTAACGATTGCGTCTGCTGCAAGGTCAAGATCTGCAGTGCTGTCAACAACGATAGTATCTTTACCGCCCATTTCAGCGATAACACGTTTAAGGTTAACCTGCCCATCCTGGACGATGGCTGCTTTTTCATAAATGCTTACACCGACATCTCTTGAACCTGTGAACGATACAAATGCAGTATCTTTATGTTCAACCAGCAGATCACCGATTTCACGGCTTGAACCTGGAATGAAGTTGACCACGCCTTTAGGCAGACCTGCTTCTTCGAGCACTTCGATAAATTTGTAAGCAATTACCGACGCTTTAGATGATGGTTTTAGTAATACTGTATTCCCTGTTACAAGCGCAGCCGATGTCGTACCCGCCATGATTGCAAACGCAAAGTTCCATGGAGAAATAACAAGGCCGACGCCTAGTGGAATGTAATCAAATCTATTGAATTCACCCGGACGTGATTCAACTTTGCGTCCGTCTTTTAATTCAAGGTTTTGTCTTGCATAATATTCAAGGAAATCAATTGCTTCTGCAGTATCTGCGTCCGCTTCTTTCCATGGTTTTCCGGCTTCTTTTACAAGCACTGCTGTAAATTCGAATTTTCTTTTACGTACAATTGCAGCTGCTTTGAACAATACATCAGAACGGAATTCAAATGAAGATTTTCTCCATTCTTTAAATGTTTCTTTAGCAGCCTCCATTGCCTGCAGTGCTTCTTTTTCACCAGCCTGTGACATGTTGCCGATGATTTCTGATTTTTTAGCCGGGTTATATGATTCCAGTTTTTTATCAGTAAAGATGCGTTCACCGTTAATGATCAACGGATAATCCGATCCAAAATCTTTTTTAATTGTTTCAAACCCCTTGTTTAATGCTTCTTTGTTCTCGTCTAACGAGAAATCTGTAAATGGTTCATGCTTGTACGGTATCATAAAATAAATTCTCCTTTGTTTTTTGATAAAAATATAAAACTTATTTAATTGTTTCCGCATTTTTAAGATAACATTATTTGTTAAATTGTCCAACTGATTCAGGTTAATTATTTAAATATTTAGCCGTTTTTCATCAGCCAGTTCACAATATCTATATATGTTGATACGGCAACGTGTAAAACGCTCTCATCCAAATCAAATTTCGGATGATGATGACCGTATTTTAAAGCAAACGGAAAGAGCATATAAGTCGCTTTGCCATTTTTTTTAAGAACCCGTTCCATCATCATCGTCACATCTTCCGAAGCTCCAAGCGGCAGTGTTTCTTTCAAGTCAGTAATCTTGCTGTTGTGTTTGACCGCTTCTTTAACTGTTTCAATCAGTTCTTTTGAACATGCGGCATTCGGTGCTTCACCCATATCTATGATTTCCGCTTCATTTTCATACATATCTGCAGCGGCCTGGATGACTGTTTTTGCTTTATTGTACATATAATGATTAAGTTCAGTTGTTTCTCCGCGCGTTTCAATTTCCATAAATGCAGTGTCAGCAATGACATTTCTGCCGCTCCCTGCACTGAGTGTACCGGTGTTAATCCGCGTTCTGCCCTTGCCGTGACGTGCAATCGCATTTAAATTTAAAGCGGCGGCCGAAGCTGCAAGGAGAGAATTATTTCCTGAATCAGGTTCAACACCTGCATGTGCTGACTTTCCTGTGAACTTTACATCGAATTTTGAACTTGCCAGAAAATCGGTCGTTCCAGCGCTGACAGTCCCGACAGGCAGATTTCTAATGCCGAGATGACCGGAAAAGAAATAATCAACATCATCCAGCCAGCCTTTTTCGACGACTGATTTTGCCCCGCGCACACTTTCTTCCGCAGGCTGAAAAATCAGCGTAAACCTGCCTTTAAGATTGTCTTTTTCAGCATTGATATACTCAGCTAAAAATAAACCTGTCGTAATATGACCATCATGCCCGCAGGCATGCATTTCTCCTTCGTGAAGAGATTTAAAACCTCCCTTTTCCGGGATATGATCTTCATCCGCGGATTCTGTAATCGGCAGGCCGTCTATATCAAATCTCGCTGCAAAATGCGGACCGGGTTTTCCCGTATCGAGCGTAGCAATTACTCCTGTAGTGCCTTCTTTTACATAGTCTAAAAACTCCTCAGGAACACCATATTCTGCTGCCCTTTTATAGCTGTGCAGAAATGCATCTTTTCCAGGCACACCTACCCGGGCACTTCTTAAGAGCACATCGTCTCCAAGATAAAGAGTGTAGTCCATCGGTTTCAAAGTTTTATAAATTTCATATGTCGTTATAAATTCCGTAAAACCGACTTCCGGAAAACGGTGAAATTTACGGCGTGTTGCAATCAGTTTTTGCTGAATATCTGTCATTATTGTTCCCCCGAAAGCTTATTTAAAGAATCTAATGCCATATGAACCATCGCTGTAATACCGTATTTAAAAGCATCTTCATTGAGTCTGAAAGCAGGATTGTGCAGCGGTTTTTGTCCTTCTCCAACCGATGTACCGAGCCAGTAGTACACTCCCGGATACTCTAAAAGGAAACGGCTGAAATCTTCTCCAGCGAGACTTGGCAGGAGGGCCGGTGTCGCTTCCTCGCCGTACAGCTTATTAACCGATTTTTTCAGCTGTGCCGCCCATTCTGTGTCGTTTACCGTTGCAGGATATCCGTCGTAAAACTCAATGTCAGCCTCTGCTCCCATAGCAGCAGTAACCTGTTCAACAATTTCAAAAAAGCGTTTTTTAGCAAGCTCTTTGGTTTTATCCGACTGGGTGCGGATAGTTCCTTCAAGTTCCGCTGTTTCCGCGATAACATTGTGTTTTGTTCCGGCTGTAAAACGCCCGACTGTTACAACTGCCGGCTGCATAGGATCCGTGTTGCGACTCACAATTGTCTGCAGTGCGCTGACAACCTGATTGCCGACAATAAGTGCATCCGTCGTACTGTGAGGCATAGAAGCATGCCCGCCGGAACCTTTAATTGTAATTTTAAAACGGTCTGAATTCCCCATAATCGGTCCGGCCATTACACCGAATTTCCCGACTGCAAGATCCGGCCAGACGTGCTGGGCAAGCAGCATATCCGGAGTGTATTCATCGAACACTCCATCTTCCAGCATGCGTTTTGCGCCGCCCGTCGGTGACAGCTCTTCCGCCGGCTGGAAAATCAACAGTATAGTTCCTTTAATTTTATCTTTATTGTCATTCAGCACTTTCCCGGCATGAAGGAGCATTGACGTATGTGCATCATGACCGCAGGCGTGCATGACACCTTCATTCAGCGAAGTAAATTCTTCTCCGGAAGCTTCAGTAATCGGCAGTGCATCGATATCCGCTCTGATACCGATAATTCCACCTTCCTGTTCACCTTTTATAATCCCGAGGACTCCTGTATCAGCAAACCCTGTCTGATAGGGAATATCGAACTCTGTTAATTTTTCCTGAATGCGTTTTGACGTTTCATATTCACCTGTGCTTAACTCCGGGTGAAGATGAAGTACTCTCCTAAATTCGATTGCATCGTTAATAATATTTTCATTTATGTCCACTGCATCTCACTCCCTATATAATTATTTCTTATAATATTCAATAAATTCACCGTTCAAAGCATCTCCGATATAATCCTGTCCGGCGTTCATCATCCAGTCGTAATTATCGTATTTAATTTTCAAAACTTCTCCTGAAACTTCTATATTTTCATTTAAAGGCAGATAGAGAACATGACGTCTCTTGCCGTTATATTTCAATCTTGTTCTCATTATTTTAAAGCCGAGTTTAAATTTATCTTTCAAACTTGGCAGATTCGTCGGCATTACAGTTGAAAAAATATAATCAAAATCTCCGCTCGCACGCACCTGCTCAATTAAATACCTGCCCATTTCTGTCTGCAGCCCCTGCCCCCTGTGCTCAGGATCAACGAGAGAGATTTCAGAGTAAATGGATTGTTCTCTCCTCACCCCGACATCATCAGCCAGGTGCTCTTCTTCATCAATATCCGGGATATACATTGTCCGCACTGCAATTAATTTATTCTCATGAAATACACCTGCAACATAGCCCTGGTTTACACCTTTCTCAAATTCTTCCCTCGACAGTTTTTCGAGAACTTCCTTTTGTTCTAAAAAATCATACACGGAATTCTGCAGTTCTAAAATCTCTTCGATATCATTTAAAGTCAGTTTTACAAAGTTCATATTTATCTCTTCCTTCCATATTATAATGATGTTTAAAACTCTTGAAATCGGTTATTAATATATTGAGGAGTTGGTGTAAAATGAATATATTAGTGAAATGTATGAACTCCAGCAATGACAAAACATTTTTTAAACTGATCACTGATAAAGATGTGGGAAAACCACCTTTAGATTCTTCTATATATAACTGTATGAGTAAAAATAGTTCTTTTGATGAAGACAATATACTGATTGAATTAATCTATCCGGATCATACAGAATTATATTTGGAATATAATTTAAATTTCAGCCGTTAAAATACGGCTGTTTTTTTATTTAATATCTTCCAGCCATTCAAACATTAGCGGCACCCACTTTTGTACGTGGGT
The DNA here is from genome assembly GCF_003387165.1 of Jeotgalicoccus halotolerans. Classification (GTDB taxonomy): domain Bacteria; phylum Bacillota; class Bacilli; order Staphylococcales; family Salinicoccaceae; genus Jeotgalicoccus; species Jeotgalicoccus halotolerans. The sequence goes on along the minus strand of NZ_QUMW01000009.1, from coordinate 183,685 downwards.
ATTTACTTTTCCTGTTATTTTTGTCGCGGTACTTAAACCGTGATCGCCTTTATGGAAAGTGTGGAGTTCCCAGGGCACATTGTGACGTTCGAGCGCATCCGCAAAATCCAGCGCATTTTTTATAAATACAAGTTTGTCTTCACCCGTATGCCAAATAAAAGTGGGCGGCGTGTTTTCAGATACATAATTCTTCACTGTTGCTTTATCGAGAGTATCCGCTTCTATCGCTTGCCCGAATACCATACGGCTCGCCATCGACATGTATTTAGGATCTCCGATGCCTCTTTCTTCGGCAATAATTCTGTTAAGATCGTAATCCAGTATCGGATAACTTAATACTTGAAAGTTCGGGCGGTACCATCTGGATTCTTTTCCGACCCGCTCACTCAGCCACAGCTGATTCCAGTGCACACCGAGACTTGCTGCCAGATGGCCGCCTGCTGAAAATCCGAGGACACCGATATTATCCGCATCCACGTTATATTCATGAATATTTTCGCGGATATGAGTCATCGTGAGTGCCAGCTCAATTAAGGGATTCGGAAACTCGGAACCGAGAATTTCTTCAGGTTCCAGCCCTGCAGCGATTTTGTACATTTCATCCCGCGTCGCTTCTTTTCCTTCAGCTTCAAGCCTTGTTCCTATCGTTGAATAGCGCAGTATAAATACTTGATAGCCCTGAGCCAGAAATTCATAAGCTGCTGGTTCAGCTTCGCGTTTTGATACATACATATAACTGCCGCCGGGACAAATGACGACGGCCGGCTTCGCTTCGACTTTGACACCTGAATCACCTAAAAAAGCTGTGACTTCTGCATGATAATTACCTACTTTAAACTTTTTGATTTCCATCATCCGTACCTCCGTACTCTTGTTACTTTAATAGTACCAAAAAACTGCTGACTATATGAAGAATCATGTATCCACTTACAAAAAACACAGTATAGACCTTTCTCTTTGCTCTATGTATAATGAGTACTGGAAAATAAATTACGAAGAGGTTCTTAGCCGCACCCTCTTAAAAAAACTAAGACACACAACATGTGCCTTCGGGCTCATGTTTTTTTAATTTAAGGAGGATTTTTATAATGACAGATGATTATTCAAAAGATTTAAGTTTATTGGGAAATCAAAATGTAGAATATAAATTTAATTATAATCCGGAAATTCTGGAAACGTTTGAAAATGGTCATATCGGCCGCGATTATTTTGTTAAATTTAACTGTCCTGAATTTACAACGCTGTGTCCGATGACAGGCCAGCCGGACTTTGCAACGATTTACATCAGCTACATTCCCGATGTGAAAATGGTTGAAAGCAAAGCCTTGAAATTATACCTGTTCAGCTTCCGCAACCACGGCGGCTTCCATGAAAACAGCATGAATATGATTATGGATGACCTCATTAAACTGATGGACCCGAAATACATAGAAGTCTGGGGCAAGTTCACACCCCGCGGCGGCATCTCCATTGATCCGTACGTAAATTACGGGAGACCGGGAACGAAATATGAAGAGATGGCTGACCACCGCATGATGAATCACGATTTGTACCCGGAAAAGATAGACAACAGATAAGAGTGACCGGCTAAGAATTTCTTCCATTTTAAAATGGAGGGTACATATTGATATTTTATTTAACCGCACTGTTTGCGGGACTGCTCGTTGTTTCAAACATACTGGCAGTTAAAGTATTTACGATTTTTGGATTTGATTTACCCGCCGCTGTTATCGTTTATATGGCAACATTTTTAATTACCGATGTTATCGGTGAAGTATACGGTAAAAAGATGGCGGCGCGCGCTATACGCGCAGGCTTTGTTACACAGCTCATCGTTTTAATTTTCATCTACATAGCAATAGAAGTGCCGGCTGCACCGTTCTTTGAAATGCAGACGGAATACGAGATGATTTTAGGGGGCAGCTTCCAGGTCATTATCGCGAGTCTGGTCTCTTATCTCGTCAGTCAGAACCTCGATGTGTTTATCTTTCATAAATTAAAAGAACGTCACGGCAGACGACATTTGTGGCTCCGCAATAACTTTTCAGCAGTAATTACACAATTTGCTGATACGAGTATTTTTATCGTGATTGCTTTTATTGGCACGGTACCGGCGAATGTATTAATCAGCATGATCTTTATGCAGTACATCGCTAAAATTATTATCGTGCTGCTGGATACGCCGATAGTGTATCTGCTCGTCGGTGTTGTCCGAAAACAGCTCGATAAAGAACGGGCTTTATTGAAAAATGTCACTGAACAGTTTTATTAGCCGGCTTTCGTGACGATGAGAACCGCTCATTGTGTCAGAAACTAAAAAAACTTCCATTGTCCAAAAGACAGCGGAAGTTTTTTTAGTTTTATATACTTTTTCTGACTATTTTCCGGTAATAACCGAGTGACATTAAAGCAAATATTGAATACAGTACCGTGTAGACACCCATTACGATCAGGGTCGGTGTCCACATTTCAATCCCGAAGATAAACCATCCGGATTTAACTGCAAACAGTGAATGCAGAAGACCGATAACTAAAGGAATACCGAATGAAATAATCATTTTAAGAGCAAGTCCTTTTAATATTTCTCCCTCTGAGAATCCAAGTTTGCGCAGCACTTTATAACTGCCTTTTTCTTCTTCGCATTCGTCAATTTGTTTAAAGTACAGAATGCAGCCTGATGTCAGCAGGAAGGCAAAGCCGAGAAAGCCTACTATAAATGCCATCATTCCTGACATCTGTGTCATTTCTTTATAGTCCAGCAGTTTCGAGCTGAATGACGGATGCTCTTCCTTATCCATCATTTCAAGGATTTCATCATTATCACCGCCGACGATATTAAAGGCATACAATTCCGACGGCATTTCAAATTCTTCGTTTTCTTCAGGCTGATTATCAGCGAGTTCCTGATATACTGCGTCATCGATAATGAGTACCGGTAAAGCGAATGATAAGTTCGATGGTAAGATGCCGTCACTTGTCTTATCTGTCACTTCTACTGTTCTTTCAAAATCTGCACCGTTGGTAAATGTCACAGGATCGCCTTCTTCAAATGACATGAACATATCGAGTATCGCGAGCGTTCCCGTAACTTTCGTTTCGTTTTCTGCAACGTCAAATCCGTCAAATTCCTCATCACTTGCAACAACAATACCTATTTCATTGCTGTCCATTCCGGTCTCTTCACCTTCAGGCAGATCGGTATTTTCATCTGTTCTTACTATACTGTAGTGCATAAATGATTTTTCAATTCTGTCAATTTCATAATCGTTATCATTCAGCAGTTTTTCATAGAAGTCCAGATCTTCGGAATTCTCAACTGTATAATCGTAAGGGGTCGTACTCTCGAGCATTTTATCCGTAGAATAGTATGTGATATATGATAATGACATCGAGGTAATACTGATAGCCGTTATAACCGCAATCACTGTCAGCAGAAATGCATTTGAGCGCATTTTAAACATAACGCTTGTTACTGACAGTACATCATTCACACTGACGTGACCGTTCTTGCTTTTGCGGATCATGTTTAAAATAAATGCGACTGAGTATTTAAAAGTGATATAAGTGCCCGCTATCGTCAGGAATAAGATCGCAACCATATAGACAGGCAGCATTATTGGATTTTCCATCGCCCGTTCAAACATCGTCTGCGACATATAATAGCCGAGCGCAATCATAGCAATACCGGCGATTCCAAGTACAATCGTCATTTTACCAAGCGGTTTGCCGGTACTCTCCGAAGTCTTGTTCAGTTTCAGCATCTTAATCAGTGATGAACGTTTTAAGAATACGTAGTTCTGAATCATCAGCACGATAAAAATAAATACAAATACTGCAGCTGTAATCACTACAGCAGTCAGTGAGAAGTTCATCTCCACCATCATATCAACACGCATAATTTTTAAAAGCAGCATCAGGAGCAGTCTCGAAATAAAGAAACCGAGTACAATACCGCCGATCAGACTGCCAAAATATATAAGGAAATTTTCAAGCAGTAAAATTCTAAATATTTTATTTCTGTTCATGCCGATCAGCTGGAACAGCGCCAGTTCCTTGTGGCGTCTTTTGATAAAAATCATATTCGCAAACATTACAAACAGAATGATTATAATAACAACAGTTACTGAACCGACTGAGAATAAGGCTGTCATCGGTGTGCTGCCAGCAATTTCTTCCATCGCTGTCTCATCGAGCGTCAGCGTTAAGAGTGAGAAAAACAGCGCTACACTGAATACCAGTGCAAATATATACAGCGCGTAATTTTTAAGATTGCGTAAAAAGTTTTTTATGACCAGATTATTCAGCTTCATCAACGACACCGCCTAATACACGCTGCGTATCCAGAATTTCACTGTAATACGCATCCTGAATCATTTCGCCGCGCGACAGGCTCGTATACACTTGACCGTCTTTTAAAAAAATTACCCGGTGTGAAAAGCTTGCCGCTGTCGGGTCGTGCGTTACCATTAAAATGCTGGTATTTAATGTTTCATTTAACTGCTGTAATTTTTTTAAGAGGCCGCTTGCGGATTTTGAATCCAGTGCACCCGTCGGTTCATCCGCAAAGATGATTTTCGGCTGGTGGATAAAAGCCCGGGCAGCACTTGTACGCTGAGCCTGGCCGCCCGATATCTGTCCCGGATATTTTCCGGCAAGTTCTTTGATGCCAAGTTGCCCCGCTACACTGTCAAACTGTGCTTCCGCTTCTTTTTTTGACATAGAACGTATGGACAGCGGCAGCATAATATTTTCTTTGACCGACAGTGTATCGAGAAGATTGTAATCCTGGAAAATAAATCCAAGATCATTCTTTCTGAAGTCAGCGAGTTTTTTATCTTTTAAAGTCGTGAAATCTACGCTGTCTATATAAATATGGCCGCTTGTTACATTATCGATTGAACTGAGGACGTTTAAGAGAGTCGTCTTGCCCGAACCCGATGCTCCCATAATTGAAACGAATTCACCTTTATTTAAATTAATATCTATACCTTTCAGCACTTCTGTCCGATTGAATTTATTACCATAACTTTTTTTAATATCTGTTGCTTTTAACAGCATAAGAACTCCTCCTGTTTCATTGGTTAACTTCAGTTTATACTGTTTTTATTGCTTAATCGTTTGATTCAGCGAACAAAAAACACTATAAAGTGACATTTTCGTCACTTCATAGTGATTTTACTGAATTCATTCGCCTCGCTGAACGTTAAAGTTACCGTTGTATATTCACTGTAGACAGACTCAATATCTATATAAATACCCAGCACGTCGCACACTTCTTTCGTTAAATAGAGGCCCATGCCGGTGGACTGTTCATCGTCATGATTGCTCGTCGAAGTGAAGCCCGCTTCGAATATGCGTCCTGCATCTTTTTCTTTAATTCCTCTGCCGTAATCCGTTACAGTTAAAATCATCCGGGCTTCTATCATTTGTCCTTTTATAACAATATCATTATCTTCCGAATACTTGACTGCATTCGTAATAAGCTGGTCGATGACAAACTGCATCCATTTTCTGTCTGTATGGACGGCTCTTTCATGGAGATGAATATCAAAACCGATATTCTTCCGCATACATATATCCCTCAGTTTTTTTATGGAAACGTTTAAAAGTTTCTCAAGATTAATTTCTTCTATATATAGATCATTTTTAATATTCGGCAGACGTTTTAAGTACAGCACCTCGTTCAGCATGCTGTTGAGCCGGGTCCATTCCACAGCCAGTTTCTCCCTCTCTTTCACGTCCAAATCATCAATCATCAGCTTCATCGTCGTCACCGGCATTTTCATGTCATGTATAAAGCGAGTCAGCTCATCCAGATTTTCACGTGTTTTCTGCGATTCACGGTCGAGCTCATGCTGGTGAATCATTCTCATCTCATTGAGTTTGCCGTAGATTATACGCTGCTGCGGAGTATTTCCTTCCGTCATCCCGGCAGTATCCTCCAGTGATTCGAGCTTTTGAAACTCATTATTGAACTGTCTCTTTCTAAGCAAGTCCCACAGAATATATGCCGCAAAAATCAGCAGATTGAAGCAAAAAATGTAGGTCACAGCAACATTCGGTATGCTGTTATCCACATAGCCGATAAACAGAATCACCGCGTTAAAACTCATAAACAGCAGGAAGACAGGAATGTTTTCTTTAAAATACATAACCATCTACTCCTTTAAAATATAACCGATGCCGGTTTTTGTCAGTATCGCATCCGACAGACCGACGGATTCGAGTTTTTTACGCAGTCTGTTGACATTGACTGTCAGCGTATTATCACTGATAAACTTTGAATCTTCCCACAGCGACTCGATAATTTCTTTACGTGATACCGTATCCCCGGTATTTTGCGATAAAATCGACAAAATATAGGATTCATTTTTTGTCAGTTCCAAAGTTTCATTATTTACTGTGACCGTCAGTTTTTTAAAATCGAATACCCCATCTCTGAATTTAAATATATCAATTTCCTTATGCTGATATTCATACGTTCTCCTTAAGAGCGCCTGTACTTTCGCATTCAACACTTCAAAGTTAAACGGCTTCTGCACGTAATCGTCCGCCCCCATCTGCATGCTCATCACCATGTCTGCCGGGTGATCTCTTGAAGAGAGAAAGATAATCGGGACGCTGGAGACATTCCTGATCATGCGGCACCAGTAGAATCCGTCGTACTTCGGCAGTGTAATATCAACGATAACGAGTTCCGGATTATACCGGATAAAATCGTTCATCACATCATTAAAATCCCTCACGCCGCAGGCGTCAATATCCCACTCTTTAAAACGCGCTGCCAGTTCATCCATCAGTACCGGATCGTCTTCAATTATAAGTAATTTCATTTAAAAACTCCTTACCGTTTTCTAAGAGGCATTATTTTTAAATAGGTAAAGCTGCGCCAGAGCCATTCGAGCGGACCGTAGCTGAAGTACTTCATCCAGAAATGGCTCAGTAGCAGCTGCAGGATAAAGACCCCAATTGCAATCGGTATAAACCATACAGCATTAACGCTGTTAAACAGCCCGAACACATAAAATATTACAAGCATAATAACAGTCTGGCCGATATAGTTCGTCAGCGCCATCTGGCCAATCGGCTGGAGCAGACTGACCAGTTTCGGCAGCTTCAGTAAAATTAATGCAAGTGCCGCAATGTAGCCGAGTGACATGAGCGGTCCGCCGATGGTGCTGGACAGCTGGGCCAGCTGAACAAATACATCATCGTGTGACTGATACGTTGTTAAATAGCCTGTAAATATTTTCACCGGTAAGCCGATGCCAATGCCGATAACTGCAACTTTTTTTAATAGTCCGAGAGACTTGCGCAAGTTATTAAAATAACCTTTCTGTCCCGCATACAGACCAAGTAAAAACATTGCCAGTACATTTGGAATTACAAAAATCGCACCGGCAGCGGATAAGCCGAGAATTATTACATTCATTCTGACGAGGTCGCCGTAGGAGCCGTTTAAAATTGTCTCTGTCATGTGCAGTGAAAAGACAAAACCTTCCGTCTCAAGGCCTGTGCCTGAATTGTACATCTCCATCATATAGGCCGCTACACCACTTAAAATAATCATAATTGTCATAATAACGAGCAGGCTTACTGCAATAATTAAATTCACTTTCGGCTTGAATTTATAAAACAAAAGCAGGAATAAGCCTGTAATTGCATACGTCCATAAAATATCTCCGTACCATAATAGAATTCCATGCAGCAGACCAAAAATTAAAAGCAAGCCGATTCTTCTTAAAAACAATGCTGAAGTCGACTGCTTTTTCTTTTCAGCACGCGATAAAAATATGTAAAAACCAAGACCGAATAAAAATGAAAACATTGTGTAGAAATTAGCCGTGACGAACGTATTAATAAAAAACAGTGATAATTCATTCCAGAAACCGGTATAAATCTCACTTCGTGTTCCTGAAAAACTGTCATCAATATCCGGGCCCGCAAACGACATAATATTCATCATCAGTATGCCGAGCAGCGCAAATCCGCGGATGCCGTCAATTTCAAAAATTCTTTTGTTAAACTCTATCGGATTATTGTCCCCCATATTTCACCCTCCATTTACAGTAAGTATACTTGTAACAAGAAAAAATTAAAACAGATGCCGTATTAGAAGGCAAAATATAAGAACGGCCGCAAAAAAACCCGGAAATCTTAATTAAGATTTCCGGGCACCGTATCAGAACTGCATAAATGCTGGCGGCTCACCTGTAATGTATGAATATATATAATAGAAACAAATACCGAACACCGGTACCACTATTACTACAAATAAAAACAGTTTTAAAAACTTAATCAGTATTTTATATAAAATCATGATGCCGATAATGATCAGTGCACCATACAGTATGTTCTGCCATGTATAATCCAGTATATAAATCCCTGTATAATTAATAACAAAAATCGATGCGACGCTGGCTAAAACTATCATAACTAAACGCATTAACACATTAACCGCTCCCTCTTATCGTTATTTAATTATAATGGATTTACTTTATTATTCAAGAATTTACACAGTCTGCGGTTTAATTTGTGTTGCAGCAATCAGTCCGCAAAGTACAATAACAAATCCAAGCCACGGACCGTAGCTGATGTCGAAGTTGCTGATAAACAGCCCTCCGATTACAGCACCGACACCGATTCCAAGGTTAAGTGCCGACATATTCCAGCTGAACACGTTCGAGCTTGAACCTTCAACATTTTCAACAAGCCCGCCTTGTACCGCAGGTGATGTCGCCCACTGGAAAAGACTCCAGGCAAACATATTGATATAGAACAGGACCGGCGTGCCGTATAGAAACGGCATTACTGCGAGACTAAGAAGGAAGAGAGACATCATAGTTATCACAGTTTTCTTCGGACCGATTTTATCGATTAAGTTACCGCCGAGATATGTTCCTGTCATACCGCCGATACCGGTAATTAACAGAGCGAATGAAACATTTTCAAGAGTAAATCCGTGTGACGTCATAAGCGGCGAAATATAGCCGAGAATAATATAGTTTCCGATTAAAACCGCAAGTGTCACTGTAATATACAGCGCCACATTCTTTTTAGATTTAATTCTGCTCTTCTGCACACCTGCAGGAGTGTCATCAGCGAGAGCTTCCGGACGGACGAAAAACAGCACGCCGAGTCCGACTAAGATGGCGAGCATTATAACGATGCCGAAGATAACTCTCCAGCCGAACTGCGCACCGATAATCGTGCCGATCGGTATACCGAACACGTTTGCCGCACTGAATCCCATGTAGACAAGTGCAAGCATTTTTCCGCGGATATGCGGCTCTGACAGCATGACTGTCATATCAAGTATTTTAACGATAAATACTGCAGCAGCCATGGCTGTAATCACACGGCCGAGTGATAATGTTAAAAATGAGTCAGCCAGACCGAACACAATATTACCTACAATGAATACTGCCAATGAAAGCAGCACGACAATTTTCGGTGATATGTTCTCAGTCAGGCGTATTAACAGCGGCCCAAACAAAGCAAAGCTGACTGCATAGACGGTAATCAGCTGACCTGTTAAAGCGTGGCTGATGCCGAGGTCATCACTCATCAGCTCCAGAATTCCGGAAACGATTAGTTCCATCATTCCTAGCAGGAATATTCCTACTGTAAAAGTAACGATTAATTTTTTATTCATATGTTTTCCTCACATTTAATATAATATAGTTTAAAAAGGCAACCTGATTATTATACAATAAAGTATAAACGTTTCAAATGTCTTTTTGTGTTTAACTAATTTATGAGGTGTAAATATGAGGAAAATAATGTTTTTAGTTCCCTTTTTCGTACTGTTCCTCGGTTCGTGCAGCAGTGAATCTAGAGAAAACTATACACAGATGCTTGGTGCTTTTGAACGTAATGACAGTGAGCTGAGTACGATGCTCGATGAAACAGCACAAAATATCAGCAGTGATTCGAACCGGGAAAAGGCCTTGAAAAGTATAAATGAAAATATCATTCCAAGTATTGATGACTTCCGCCAAACAGTTTCCAATTATACGCTCAGTGATAAAAATCATATTGAAGTCCAGGAAGCGATGATTGATTATTTAAATGAGGTTGAAGATCTAATGGGATTATACTCGAGCTTTAATGAAGAATTCTTTTTTGTCAATCCGCTCGTCGACGATTCTATTGACGCCACATTAAATGAAGAAATGGATAAAATAAGCAGGCAGGAAGAGGATATGCAGTCAGCGAGAACTAAAGTCCATGAACTCATTGGAGAAAATGAGGAAGAATAGTACGCAGAAAGAGCGCAGATTAAATAATCTGCGCTCTTTCTTAACAAAAACGTTCTACAAAGTTTCGTGAAGCGATTCTTTCTGTAAATTCCTCGCCGTATTTTGAACGTAAAGCTCCTATTAAATTACCGTATTCAGAAGCATCTTCCAAGCCTTCTACAAATTCAGTGATACCATCAAAATCAGAACCGAGACCAATATTTTCTTCTCCGCCGAGCTCGATAATTTTATCGACATGTCTTAACAGATCTTCCAGAGTCACTTTTCCTTCTCCGATAAAAGGCGGACAGAAAACGATATTAATCATGCCGCCTTTTTTAATAAGCTTAATAATCTGCTCATCATGCAGGTTCCTCGGATGGTTATGAATACTCCATGCATTGGAGTGGCTCGCAAATACATATTTTCCATGTTCAATTACATCTTCAAAACCGTGAACATTCAAATGACTGACATCGATTAAGACGTTGTGCCGGTTGCATTCTTCCACAACTTTAAAACCGAATTCACTTAAACCGGTGCCGCGTGTTTCTCCTACGCCGTCTGCAACCAGGTTGCCGTTGTTCCATACAAGCCCCACTGACAGAACGCCCAATCTGAATAAGGTGCGCAGTTTCATTAAATCATTACCGAAAGCATCAGAGCCTTCCAGTGTCAGCACTGCGCCGTATTCATTTTCCTTTAAATTTTCAATCTCTGATAACTTTTTAATATGCACCATATTTTCCACCGTCAGCACTTCTTCGTAAAACGCATCGATTTGTTCGAGAGCATGCTGCCATTTTTCATTATCCGGTATACCAGGTGAAATGAATATTGCGTAAAACTGTACTTTCACCTGCCCTTTAATTCTCCGCTCCATATTCGTATCGAGTTCGTCTGAATTTAAATAATTAAGCTGGCGATTCTTTTGAAAATATCCGTGAGTTGCCCTTGCATCGCTCTGTAATTTCAAAAGTGCATCACAATGTGTATCAATAATATTCATAATTATCTCCCCTTTTCTTTCTATATCCATTATAATAGAATTAAATACATATGAAAACGTTTTCTTCTTTACTATTATTCACCTTATTGTATAATTATTTAGTATATAAATGAAATTACTTAAATTACTAATAAAAAGAGGGTATGCTATGTCGCGTTTTACTACATTTTTAAAGTTCTTCATTCCTTCTGTCATCGGTATCTTTATGTTCCTGGTACCGCTGAAGATCGATGGTGAAACTACGGTTCCCGTTGCTTTTCTCGCAGATGCTATCATAAATTTTATCACACTTGATACGATAATACTTTTAACGGTGGCAGCAATCGTCTTGTCTGCACTGCTCAGTATTATATACAGCTGGATTATTAAATCCGGATCCGGATTTATGCATGACGTATTTAACACAACGAACTTCTGGGTAATTCTCAGAACAATCGGCGCCGTTTTCGCTGTGCTTGCTTATATACAGGTCGGCTCTGAAATGATTATTTCAGAAAATACCGGCGGAATGATTTTAAAGGATCTGCTGCCTACATTGTTCACGGTCTTCATTATTGCCGGGTTCTTCCTGCCGCTTCTTCTGAATTACGGCCTGCTGGAGTTTATCGGTACACTATTTGCTAAAGTCATGCGTCCGCTCTTCACTCTGCCGGGACGCTCAACTGTCGATAATCTTGCATCATGGGTCGGCGATGGAACTGTCGGTGTTATTTTAACAAGTAAACAGTACGAAGATGGGTATTACTCGAAACGCGAAGCCAGTGTTATTGCATCAACTTTCTCGGTAGTATCGATTACATTTACAATCGTTATTCTGGACTTAATCGGATTATTGCATATGTTCGGTCCTTTTTACATAACGATTATACTCAGCGGTGTTATCGCAGCACTTATCATGCCGCGCATTCCGCCCTTATCCAGAATTGAAGATACTTATTACAACGAAAGTTCGGTCCTCGAAGAGACAGTTCCGGACAGCCATAATCCTTTGTCATGGGGCTATAAAAAAGCGATGGACAAAGCAGGAGCATCGCCCGGTCCCCTTCCGTTGATTAAGGAAGGCATCAAAACAGTATTTGATACATGGTTCGGTGTTCTCCCAATTGTTATGGCTATCGGTACGCTCGGGACAATACTTGCAGAGTATACACCAATATTCTCCTGGATCGGAGCACCGTTCGTGCCGCTGCTCGAACTCGTTGGCATTCCTGAAGCACAGGCAATGAGTGAAACTATATTTATCGGTTTTACAGATATGTTTCTGCCGGCCATTTTAATTGAAAGTGTTCAAAGTGAAATGACGCGCTTTATCGTCGGAGCAATGAGTATTACTCAGCTCATTTACTTATCCGAAGTCGGAGGCGTAATACTCGGTTCGAAAATTCCTTTAGGACTCGGAAAACTATTTGTTATTTTCTTAATCAGAACTGCAATTACTTTACCGATTGTTATCGTTGCAGCACATATTATTTTCTAATAAAAAAAGTTCAGCGTCTGCTGAACTTTTTTTATGTGTTCTAAAATGGGCTGCCGGCACTGACATAACGGGATATCATATATACCCGGCAGCCTCCCCTGTTCAAAATCAAAACTCAGCAGCAGAATCTTATTAATTCTGCTGCTGAGTTATTAACCTATTTATAATTAACGATAGTGTATTTTTTCTTGCCGCGGCGGAAGACCGTGAAGTCACCGTTAATTTTATCTTCTTCAGTAATTTCGTGATTAACGTCCTGCATTCTCTCGCCATTGATATAAATCGCGCCATTCGTAATATCTTCCCTTGCCTGGCGTCTTGACGGGGAAACTTGTGCGTTGACAAGCACGTTGACAAGAGTATTATCTTCGGCATCAACTTCTGCTGACGGTGCATCTTTCAATGCATCTTTGATCTGTGCGGCATCAAGTGATTTAATGTCACCGCTGAATAAAGCTTCCGTTACTTTTTTAGCTTCTTCCAGTCCTTCGCTGCCGTGGATGAATTCAGTGATTTCATCTGCAAGGCGCTTCTGGGCTTTTCTTAAATGCGGCTCTTCTTCAACTGAAACGGCAAGCTCTTCAATTTCTTCATGTTCAACGAAAGTAAATAATTTAAGGAACTTGATAACATCTTCATCACTCTGATTCAGCCAGAACTGGTAGAACTCATAAGGTGAAGTACGTTTTCTGTCGAGCCAGATATTGCCTGATTCAGTCTTGCCGAATTTCTTGCCGTCCGCTTTTGTGATCAGCGGAATTGTTAAACCTTCAGCGTTTGTTGTACCGTACATTCTGCGCATTAACTCAAGGCCGCTTGTAATATTCCCCCACTGGTCAGATCCGCCGATTTGAATTCTAACATCGAAATTTTTATTTAGATGCCCGTAATCGATTGCCTGTAAAATAGTGTACGTAAATTCAGTGTAAGAAATTCCTGTTTCAAGACGGGATTGAATCGCATCTTTTGACAGCATGTAGTTCAAGCCGACATGCTTGCCGTAATCGCGTAAAAATGAAATCAGGCTGATATCTTTGAGCCAGTCTTTATTATTAACAAGTACTGCCGCATTCTCATCGCTGAAATCAAAAATGTTTTCCATCTGGCGTTTAATCGCTTCGACGTTCGCATCCACTTCGTCTTCTGTCAGCAATTTACGCTCATCTGCTTTAAATGAAGGGTCGCCAATCATTCCTGTTCCGCCGCCGATTAAAACTACCGGACGATGACCGTACTGCTGGAATCTGCGCAATGTTAAAAACGGTACTAAGTGACCGATATGCAGGCTGTCCGCTGTCGGATCCGCCCCGCAGTACAGGGAAATTCTCTCCTGTTCGAGCATGTCATTAATTTCTTCTTCGTCAGTCATCTGATATACAATGCCGCGGTATTGCAAATCTTCCAATAATGTAGTCATAATTTCCTCCAATAATGTTATTTTAATGAATAAAAAAAGCACCCATACTTATACAGTATGGGTGCTTTACACGGTACCACCAAACAATTTATCTCTAAATTAGAATTTACGTTTTCTATTACGATTTGAACTTTTACAATGAGTGTATTCGTAAAATTATCATCACCGGCTCACACCACCCGCCGGCTCTCTGAATTAAATAAAAATACTACTTCTCTCATCGTTCAAATTATTCATTAAATTTTATCTAATTATATTAGCAGTATAATTAAAAGTCAAGTTTGCATTCCTTTTTGCGTACTTTTCATTTGACATTCAACAGTTTTGAGATACTATTACAGGGTTGATTTACAATATGTTTACACGGGCTTTTATCACTATGAGTGTAAGAAGAACATATGATATAATCTTTTTAACAGGAGGTAGGCATGGAAAAGAAAAATGACTTTATTGATAATATAAAAAAGATGTTCTCGCGTAAAGATCCTGACAAAAAGAAAGACAAAGTTCATGGAGCAACTGCGAAGGACAAGTATCATAATACAGTCGCCCGCTTTAAAAAAGCAGGTTCCCCGCTCAGGGTGTCATTTTTTACAGCATATGACACTATATGGAATGTAGTTTTATTTTTACTATTAGCATTCACCCTGCTCGGAATATTCCTTTTCAGCATCGGTCTCGGCTACTTCGCAGCACTCGTCTCGGATGAAGATGTGCTGGCTGAAGAAGAAATTTTAACTGACCTTACCGAAATGACTGAAAGTACGACTGTAACATTCGGCTCCGGCGAAGAGCTCGGAACCTTGAGATCCGACCTGATTCGGGAAACCGTCGATTATGATGACATCTCTGAGAACGTCACAAATGCATTAATTTCTACTGAGGATGAACACTTTTACGAACATAACGGTGTCGTACCTAAAGCATTTCTCCGCGCATCACTGCAGCAGGTTGCAGGCGGCGAAGAAAGTTCGGGCGGAAGTACGATTACACAGCAGCTGGTTAAAAATCAGATGCTGACCAACGATCCGACATTCGACCGTAAAGCAGCAGAATTACTGCTTGCATTCCGGGTAGAAAATATAATGTCCAAAGAAGAAATTATGGAAGCATACTTAAACGCAGTATCGTTTGGCCGTAATGCCAACGGACAAAATATCGCAGGTATTGAATCTGCCGCACAGGGTGTTTTCGGCAAGCCTGCAGCAGAACTGAACATTGCTGAAAGTGCATTTTTAGCAGGACTGCCTCAAAACCCTTACGCATATACACCATTTAACCAGGACGGATCTATGAAAGAAGAAGAATTACTTGCAGCAGGTAAAAACCGCCAGGAATTTGTACTTTCAAGAATGCTGACTGAAGGCGCGATTACACAGGAAGAATACGATCAGGCACTCTCGTTTGATATATATGAAAATATGGCTTCAAGTGTTGTCGTACCAAATCAGAATTATCCGTTCTTAACAGATGAAGTAGAACGCCGCGGTGTCGAGATTATTAAATATATTCTCGCAGAAGAAGAAGGCATCAGCCGTGAAGATGTCGATTCAACACCGTTAATCAATCAGGAATATACGCAGAAAGCGAACGAAGCAATGCGTAATGAAGGTTACCAGATTGAAACAACAATCGACAAGACAATTTACGACACGATGCAGGAAACGAAAGCTAACAGCTTCAGCTATTACGGAGAGCGCAGCAGTCTTGATGCACTGAACGCAACTGAAGGCGAAGAAGAAGTGATGCTGGACCACGAAGTCGGCATGGTCTTAAAAGACAATGCTACCGGAAAAATACTCGGTTTTATCGGCGGACGTGATTACGAAGAATCTGAAATCAACCATGCAACTCAGACAGAACGCCAGGCAGGTTCAACTATGAAACCGCTGAGCACTTATGCTCCCGCTATCGATCAGGGGCTGATTGTTCCGGACACCGTACTGCTCGATAAAGAGTTCAATTTTAACGGCTATGAACCAAAAAACTATTCTACTGAAGAATATGGTCTCGTATCAGCAAAACACGCGCTCAGCAACTCGTACAACTTAAGTACGCTCCGCTTATGGTCCGAGGTTCAAAATCATAATCCGGGACAGTATTTAGAACAGATGAATCTGAACGTGTCTGATGAACTGCTCAGCACGACTTCACTGCCGCTGGGTACTAATAATATATCAGTTGTAGAAAACGTCGATGCATTTTCTATCTTTGGCAACGAAGGTGAAATGACGGAGAGCTACATGATTGAATCCATTACTAATCCGAGCGGTGAAGTCATCTACGAACAGCAGCAGGATCCGACAAGAGTATTCAAAGATTCAACATCATTCTTAATGGCTGATATGCTTAAAGAATCATTTGTTAGCGGTTCTGTTTATCACATTAAAGATTATTATGAATCTGTGCAGAATGTATATGACTGGTCAGCGAAAACCGGTACATCTGAACAATTCGTCGATTCATGGATGATTGGATTTAACCCGAAAGTAACACTTGGTATCTGGATGGGCTATGACCGGAATATTCCTCAAGTTTCCAGCACAGATGCTGAACAATATTACCATCTGTATAACTGGAGAAATATGGCACAGGCCTTAACAAATGTTGCACCGGAACAGCTTGGTGCATACGAAGAATTCCAGCAGCCTTCCTCAGTCAGAGAAGAAAAATTCTGTGCCTTGAGTATGGAACTTGAAGATGACTGCTCAAGCAGCATGGACAGAGCTATTAAGGGATTAATCGCAGAAGATACACAGTTCTCAGATAAGAGTTCGCTAAGCGACCCTGCAATCCAGTCCCGTATGGGCAGTTCGATTGACAGCAGTCTTTCTAACAGTGACTTAAGAGGACGTGTCACTCGGACTTATGACGACAGATATACAGTCGGCGGCAGATCATCGAGCAGCTCAAGTCGTTCGAGTTCCTCATCTGATGACGACGATGACGATGACGATGACGATGATTAATTTACCAGGAACACCTCCACTTGTGGAGGTGTTTTTTTGTGCAGAGGGGTGTTTTAGTTGAGATTTGAGCGGCGTTGTCATTCAAACATCTAACATCCCAAAACCAAACACAAAAAAACCCAAAATCCGAAGATTTTGGGCTTTTATCATTTTAATTCCGTTTTAGAATAATCCAGTTGAAGATCCGTCAGCATTTACGTCCATCTTCACAGCTGATGGTACTTTAGGAAGTCCAGGCATAGTCATGATATCACCTGTCAGTGCTACAACAAATCCTGCACCTGCTTTGGCGATAACTTCACGGACAGTTACATTGAAACCTGTCGGACGTCCAAGTTTTTTAGGGTCGTCTGATAAAGAGTACTGAGTCTTAGCCATACATACCGGGAAGTTGCCCCAGCCGTTAGCTTCGATATCAGCAATTTGTTTTTTAGCTTTATCCGTTAAGATAACACCGTCTCCGCCGTATACTTCTGTTACAATTTTTTCAATCTTGTCAGCGATTGGCAGTTCATCTTCATACAGGTGGTGGAAGTCGTTTCCAGCTTCAACTGCTGCTAATACTTCGTTAGCTAAGTCAACGCCGCCTTCTCCGCCTTTTTCCCATACTTGTGTTAAGGCAACGCGTACGCCCTGTTCTTTACACCAGCCAAGAACGAAGTTTCTTTCTTCATCAGTGTCAGTTACAAAGTCGTTTAAAGCAATTACAGGCTCAACGCCGAATTTACGAGCGTTTTCGATGTGTTTACCTAAGTTCACAACACCCTCTTTAAGTGCGTCAACATTAGCTTCGCCTAAGTCAGCTTTAGCGACGCCGCCGTTCATCTTAAGTGCACGGATTGTTGCAACTAAAACGATAGCATCCGGCTTAAAGCCGCCCATGCGTGCTTTAATATCCATGAATTTCTCACCGCCGAGGTCAGAACCGAATCCGCACTCTGTTACAACGATATCAGCAAGCTGTCTTGCTGTGTTTGTTGCAATAATTGAGTTACAGCCGTGAGCGATGTTAGCGAATGGACCGCCGTGAATTAAGGCAGGCGTGCCTTCCATAGTCTGTACCAGGTTAGGTTTAATCGCTTCTTTAAGAAGAAGTGCCAAAGCACCTTCAACTTCAAGCTCTCCAACTGTTACTGGTTTTTTGTCGTAAGTATAACCGAATACAATTTTAGCTAATTTTTCTTTAAGATCGATGATGTCGTTTGATAAACATAAGACAGCCATGATTTCACTTGCAACTGTAATATCAAATCCATCTTCGCGCGGAACCCCTCTAGTAGGTCCGCCCAAACCGACAACAACTTGACGAAGCGCACGGTCATTCATGTCGATAACACGCTTCCAGGTTACACGGCGCGGATCAACGTTTAATGCATTGCCCTGGTGAATATGGTTATCAATAAATGCACTCAGTGCGTTATTTGCTGCAGTAATTGCGTGTAGATCACCGTTAAAGTGTAAGTTGATTTCTTCCATCGGCAATACTTGTGCATGGCCTCCGCCTGTTGCTCCGCCCTTAACACCCATTACAGGTCCGAGGGAAGGTTCGCGTAAAGCAACCATTACCTTTTTACCGATTTTATTAAAAGCATCACTTAATCCTACAGTTACTGTTGATTTACCTTCACCTGCAGGTGTCGGGTTCATCGCGGATACAAGAACTATCTTAGAATCTTCCTTGTTTCCTTCCAGTTGGTTGATGTCTACTTTTGCCTTATATTTACCATACATTTCTAATGCGTCTTCAGGAATTCCTGCTTTTTCAGCAATTTCCTGAATTGGTTGTATTGAGGCTTTTGACGCAATTTCTTGGTCAGTCAAATGTGCCATCTTCTCAGCTCCTAAGTATAATTTGCGTTGTAAAACGATTTCACAACTCTTATTCATTATGACATAAAAAATGAAAGCAGGCCATTGTAAACGGCCTGCTTTTCGATTACTATTTAAATTTTCTTATAATTTATTAATTTAATCATCGTCCATCGATGACAGGTCGCCTGCCGGTAAATCGAGTTCCCATGCTTTAAGCACCCGTCTCATAATTTTACCGCTGCGCGTTTTCGGCAGACTGTCTTTAAACTCTATTTCTTTCGGTGCCGCATGTG
Organism: Jeotgalicoccus halotolerans; assembly: GCF_003387165.1. Lineage (GTDB taxonomy): Bacteria > Bacillota > Bacilli > Staphylococcales > Salinicoccaceae > Jeotgalicoccus > Jeotgalicoccus halotolerans. The sequence continues at coordinate 164,467 of NZ_QUMW01000009.1, read as the reverse complement.
CTGCGAGACCGTTTTTTACGAATACACGGATTTCTTCTTTTAAATCGTCAGTCGGCTCATAACCGCTTCTAAGCGCGATAAACGCCTTCACAATTTCTCCTCTGACAGGATCCGGCTTACCGATAACCCCCGCTTCCTGCACTGCTTCATGTTCGACAAGTTTGGACTCAATTTCAAATGGACCGACACGCTCGCCCGCGGTCATAATGACATCGTCGACACGTCCCTGGAACCAGAAGTAGCCGTCTTCATCACGGTAGGCAGAGTCTCCTGAAATATACCAGTCACCGATAAAGTAAGAATCATACTTCGGTTTGTTTTTCCAAATTTCACGCATCATCGCCGGCCACCCTGCTTTCAGAGCGAGGTTCCCCATACGGTTTGGCGGCAGCTCATTGCCCTGGTCATCGACAATGGTCGCTTTAATTCCAGGCAGCGGTTTACCCATCGAGCCGCCCTTAATATCCACAGAAGGGAAATTAACAATCATATGCGCACCTGTTTCAGTCATCCACCAAGTATCGTGAATACGGAGGTTAAATACTTCCATCCCCCATTTAACAACTTCAGGGTTTAAAGGTTCTCCGACTGACAGTATGTGTCTCAGTGATGATAGATCATATTTCTCTACTACATTGTCACTGCTGCCCATCAGCATTCTGAATGCTGTCGGTGCACTGTACCAGACAGTTACTTTCAGCTGTTCGAGAGCACTGTACCATGATTCTGCAGAGAATCTGCCGCCGACAATAACATTAGTCGTCCGGTTCAGCCATGGAGCAAATATTCCGTAGGAAGTACCTGTTACCCAGCCCGGGTCGGCTGTACACCAGTAGACATCATCTTCTTTTAAGTCGAGCACGTATTTACCTGAAATATACTGCTGCACCATGGCGTACTGTGCGTGCAGTACACCTTTCGGCTGCCCTGTTGATCCGCTTGTATAATGTAAAATCAGACCGTCTTCCTTATCCAGCCACTCAATATCAAACTCTTTCGATGCTTTTTCCATTTCTTTATTAAAATTAGTGTACTGATCTTCTGCATCGTCACCTGTAACGATAATATTTTTTAAATCAGGCAAGTCATCAACGGGAATTCTCGGCAGCAATTCCGTCGTTGTAATAATAGTTGATGCTTCACTGTTTTCAAGTCTGTCTTTGACCGCTTTCTCCATAAACGCTTCAAACAGCGGTCCGACTACAGCACCGATTTTTAAAGCGCCGAGCAGTGCAAAATATAATTCTGGTGACCGTGCCATAAAGATAAATACGCGGTCTCCCTTTTTCACTCCGGCATCTTTTAAAATGTTAGCTGCTTTATTTGAATTCTCTTTCATTTCTTTAAAAGTAAAAGACTGAATATCATCATTCAGCTTATAGTGAAGCGCAATCTTATCTCCATATCCTTCGTCCACATGTTTATCAATAGCTTCATAAGCCATATTAACTTTTCCTGTTTCGTACCATGAAAATTCTTTTTCAATCTCTTCCCATGAGAAATTTTCTTTTGCCGCTTCGTAATTCGGCATGTTCGCATGTTGATCTGTTGCTTCGTAAAGTTCTACTTTCATCCTTAACGACACCCCTTGTTTGTATTTATGATTTCGCTTTCATATAGCCATTATATTGAAAGGCAGTTCAGAATTCTATGAAAACGCTTGATTTCTTTTATTTTCTTTATTTTTATTAAATAAAACCGCTTTCACTTTAGTATGAATAGCCGATAATATATAATGATAATGAATTTGTTTTTTCATAACATTTAATTACTTTTAAAAGGGGTGTTCCATTGAGGCATCAAAAACACTATTTTAAAATGGAAACTAAAACAGAATCTGACATGGTCATTATTGAAGGCCCTGTTGACAGCGACACTTTAAGAACGTATACATTTGACGATAATTTAACCGCGTTCAGACGTCCGGATGAACAGTTTCAGGCACTCGTGGAAATTGCGGAACTTCCGGAAGGCAGAATTATCGTCAGTCATATAAATAAGCATATTGTCGGCTATATTATATTTCTTCACCCCGACCCGCTCGAGCGATGGTCAGATGGGAATCATTCTTTCATTATGGAGCTCGGCGCAGTTGAAGTCGCCCTGCCCTGCCGGGGACTCGGTCTTGCCGGCAAGATGCTGGAACTGTCCACTTACGATGATTTTATCGAAAATTATATTATCATTACGACAGAATATTATTGGCACTGGGACTTAAAAAACAGCGGCCTCGATGTCTACGAGTACAAAAATCTTATGATCCGTCTGATGCAGCGGGCGGGCTACGAAGTATTCCAGACAAATGATCCTGAAATTACAGGTCACCCGGCTAACACACTGATGGCACGTATAGGTAAAAATATTAATGACAGACAAATGCAGCAATTTGATGAAATCCGTTTTAAAAACCGCTTTTTAATTTAACGAGAGGTGCGATGATAAATGCTAGTAGAAAGAATTATGACTTCTCCCGTGGAGACACTCCACATCAACGATACAATACACGAAGCGATGAACCTGATGAGCCGCCTGTCAATCCGGCATATACCGATTGTGGATGACAATAACCGTCTGGCAGGTATTATTTCCGATAAAGATGTGAATCTCGCCTTGCCGTCCATTACAAATAAGAATGCTGATTTATCGCTCGATCTCGAATTGAATAAGATTATGCGCCAGCAGGTCACCACCTGCCATCCGCTCGACTTCGTCGAAGAAATCGCTAAAGATTTTTATCATTATGCGATTGGAGCAATTCCAGTAATGCGCGGGACAGAAATCGTCGGTATCGTTACCCAGAAAGACATGCTTAATACTTTCCTCGAGCTGACAGGCATTAAAGAGCCCGGTTCTATTATCGAAATTGATATTAAGGACCGCATGGGAGTCATATTTGATATCGGAAAAGTATTCAAAGACCTGAATATTAAAATCGTCAGCATTTCAATTTATCCGAATGCAGATAAAAAAGATCACAAAATTATCGTACTGCGCATCGATGCAATGAATCCGTTAATTGCTATAGAAAAATTAAAAGAATCCGGATTTAATGTACTGGATCCAAGCGAGATGTCGTAATGAAACCCTTGTATGTTTATACCGATGAACTGCTTAAATACCGGTTTAACGATACTCATCCTTTTAATCAGATGCGCTTAAAATTAACGACGGACTTATTAACGGATGCCGGATTTTTAACTGATGAGGATATTATTAAACCGCGCAAAGCAACTGACGAGGAACTCGCTCTCGTCCACTCCCGTGATTATATCGAAGCTGTGCGGGCAGCGGGACACGGCGAACTGCCGAAAGAAGAATTGGCGAAGTACGGTCTGGATTCGGAAGATACACCGAGCTTTAAAGATATGCATGAAAAGTGTGCGGCTCTCGTTGGCGCCACGCTGACAGCTGTCGATCTGGTAATGACCGGACAGACCGATAAGGCCTTAAGTCTAGCCGGAGGACTGCATCACGGATTCAGCGGCAAGGCAAACGGCTTCTGTGTCTATAATGATACTGCGATTGCATGCGAATACCTCGCCCAGAAATACGGCAAAAAAGTGATGTATATCGATACAGACGCCCATCACGGTGACGGTGTGCAGTGGACCTTCTACAACCGGAGCGATATTGTGACATATTCGATTCATGAAACCGGCAGATATTTATTTCCCGGAACAGGCAGTGCTACTGAACGCGGTACAGAAGAAGGCTTCGGTTTCACGATGAATCTGCCCATCGATGCATTTACTGAAGATGAGTCATTTCTCGAAGTCTTTAAAACAAGTATTGAACAGGCAATCCAGATTTTTAAACCCGACATTATTCTGAGCCAGAACGGTGTAGATGCGCACTTCCGGGACCCGATGACTCATTTAGCTTTGACTTCCAGATCATATGAGGAAATACCGCGTTTCGTTCGCGGGCTCGCAGATAAGTATACTGACGGCAAGTGGATTGCGGTTGGCGGCGGCGGTTACAATATCTGGCAGGTCGTCCCCCGGATGTGGAGCCAGGTATGGCTGGCCATGAAAGATATCGATGCTCCGTCAGGACCGCTCCCGGAGAAATTTATCGATAAATACAAGGAAAAATGTCAAGTGGACTTCCCTGTGCTGTGGGAAGATACACTGGAAGATTTTACAGATATTCCGCGCCGTGTTGAGATTGCGGAGAAAAATAAGAGTATGCTCGACCGGCTTATGATGTATCTGGAACAGTGAGCGGGTGTTTATCTTTTTATGGCAGGTCAGTAGGTTGTGAATTTTGAGGTATGTTTTTGAGCTGTATGGACGTTGTTGTTTTCACAAAGTCTATGCAGCTTTTTCTATGTACATTGTCGATTTAACAAAGTCCATACAAAACAAAAAACCGGAGGCTCTCCTCTCATCAAGAGGTCCTCAGGTTTCTTCTTTGTTCATTATCTTGTGGTCGTACGGTAATCGATACTGTAAGGCAGTTCGACTGATGTAGTATCGACTTTTTCTTCATTCATCAGTTTTGTCAGCAGTCTCATGCCTACTGCGCCAAGGTCATATAATGGTACTGCGACACTCGAAATTTTCGGTCTCACCATCGTTACCAGACGCGTATTTGAACAGCTGATAATCTGCAGACGCTGAGGCATTGCGACTCCATGTTCATGCCCGCCGTGCAGTATACCTATCGCTGCTTCGTCACTGATAACAATGACTGCATCGCGTTCATTATCGAGCAGTTTGCCGAAGATTTCTTTACCTTTTTCGTAATCACCGGCATCTTCTGTCATCAAATAATCGTCGCCGTTGAATCCCGCTTCTTCATATGCTTCTTTCATGCCTGAAATCATACGTGATTCCTGATAACGGGAGTATCCTGCTGTAACAAAACAGATATTTTTAGTGCCGTCAGCGATGAGCTTCCCTGCAACTTCTTTTGCTGCTTCATAGTAATTAATATTAACGTTCGGAATGTCATTATCTTCCTCACCTGATCCGCAAATCACTACAGGCACTCTTGAAGTTTCAATATCCTGAAGCACATCGCTGTTCAGTTTTCCGCCGAGGAAAATAATGCCGTCAACCTGTTTGCTGACTAGGTTTAAAAAGGCATTGCGTTCTTTCTTAGGATCCTGATCTGTGTTCGTAATAATAATTTGGTAATTATACATTTCTGCGATGTCTTCAAGGCCCCGCGCCAGCGCTGAATAATAAAGATCTGAAATATCCGGAATAATCACGCCGACTGTCGTCGTTTTCTTGCTTGCAAGTCCTCTTGCCACCGCATTCGGGCGATAGTTCAATCTATCTATAACATCTTTAACTTTTTTTCTTGTTTCAGGTTTGACGTTTGGATTACCATTTAAGACTCTAGAAACTGTTGCCATGGAGACTTTTGCTTCTCTAGCCACATCATATATAGTAACTGTCATAATATCCCTCCGAGTCTAATGTGAAAATGTAAACGTTTTAATCAATAATATCAAATTTTTGCCTTCTTTGGTACCGTATATGTAACAATATTATAACAAAAAAATTCAGTCACATGGAGTGACTGAATTATTTATCCGATTTTTTGGGCTTTGCAACGGATTTCTCCGCGTATTTCGACATATCAACCACGTTCGGCCGCTTCAGATTACTGTCTGCGACTTCCTCCTGGATTGCCTGCTGCTGAAGCTGGACTGCTGAGTCATCGAGTTTCTTAACTCTCGATTTTTCGTCCATTTCAGCTTTCTTGTCTTTAACCATCTGTTTAACATCACTGACTTTCTCATCGAGCTTTTCAGAGATTGAAGGTCCGTCATTCTGTTCATTGACTACAGAATCCTGGAGCTTCTTAATGTCATCTCTTAAAGCATCTCCCGATTTAGGAGCGATAAACAGACCGCCGACAACGCCGACGAATAATCCCAATGCGAGACCTACCGTAAAATCGCGGCCGGTCGATGTTTCTACTTGTGCATCGTAGCTCTCGACACCTTTTACGTGTCTGTCTCTATTATACGTTTCCATGATTTAACCTCCAAATAGGATCAATCATTGAGACTTATAAATTCTCTGACTGCCCATCCACATTCACTTTATTGTAAGCTCTGTTGCGCTGCTGCTGTCTTATTTGCCATTTATCCGCAATTTCCATAGCAACGTTTGACCATTGTACAACCTGTGAAATTTTCTCTTCATTTTGAGAAATATTATGTGTAATTGAATTCGTAACACGGTCGACAGAATCATTTAAGTTGGTTACAGAATAACCGATACCCTGCACTGCATCCACTACAGCATTAAGTTTTTCAGACTTGCCTTGAATATCTTCAACTAAACGATTCGATTTGTGCAGAAGGTCTGTTGACTCGCGTGTAATTCCCTGAATCTGACCATCCAGTCCATCTAAGGTGCTGGCTACGTGGTCCAGGTTTTTCTTAACCGAGAACAGTACAACTGCAATTGCGATACACAGTACTAAAAATGCAATCGCGGCAATACCCGCGGCAATATATAAAACTATTTGCCAATCCATTCTAACGCCTCCAATATTTCTTTTCTGTATTCTTAATTATCATAACCTAATTCACAATGATATAAACATTTATTTTATATTAACTCTTCGTTATTTTAAGAGAGCAGTTCAGTGAAGCGTTTTTCATATTTCTGGATATCTCCTGCACCCATAAATATAATAACGCCGTCTGCATGTTTATCGAGACGTTCGAGGTCGGCTTCCGTCAGCAGCTCTGCCCCGGGTATTAAATCGACCAGGTCTTTGCTCGATAAATTGCCGGCAGTTTCACGAGCTGAGCCAAAGATATCAACTATATAGGCTTTATCAGACGTTGACAGTACATTGGCAAATTCCTGCAGGAATTTTTCCGTGCGCGAAAAGGTATGCGGCTGGAAAACCGAGATAATTTCACGACCCGGATATTTTTTACGTGCTGTCTCAAGTGTGGCATCGATTTCTTTTGGGTGATGGGCATAATCGTCAACAATTACCATATTATGAAGTTTAGTTTCAGAAAAACGACGTTTTACACCTTTATAATTTAAAAATGATTCTTTAATCAAGTCGATATCCAAGTCTTCAAGATAAGAGACTCCGATTACTGCCAGCGAATTTAAGACGAGGTGATCACCAAACATCGGAATTTTAAATGTATCATAATGAACACCTTTAATTTCCACATCAAAAACAGTGCCGGATTCAGTCACTTTAATATTCTTCGCAATGATATCATCACTGCTCTCAATACCGTAGGTCAGCATATCCTTCACGTGTTCTTTAATTTGTCCGATATACGGGTCATTGCCGTAAGCAATAACACATTTCTTCACCTGCGATGCCATTTCCTTAAATGCGTCCACTACATCTGAAATATCATTAAAGTAATCAGGGTGATCAAAATCTATGTTTGTAATGATTGCATAGTCGGGATAGTAGCTCAGGAAGTGACGTTTATATTCACATGATTCAAAAGTAAAATATTTACTGTCCGGCAGGCCAAATCCCGTGCCGTCACCAATCAGATACGTCGTTTCTACATCTCCGTTCATCACGTGCGAAAGAAGACCTGTCGTCGATGTTTTACCGTGCGAACCGGTAACCCCGATTGAAATATAGCTGCCCATAAAGTCTGCTAAAAACACATGATAACGGATGACTTCAAAGCCCATTTCATAAGCTTTTTTTATTTCAGGATGGTCATCTTTAAATGCATTTCCTGCAATATATGTCATGCCTTCGACGATATTATCTTCGGAAAAAGGCAATATTTTTATTCCCTTTTTACGCAATGGACCCTCTGTAAATACTTCGTTTTCAATATCAGAACCCTGCACTTCATGACCTATGTCATAGAGAACCTGAGCAAGTGCGCTCATTCCCGCACCCTTTATTCCGATAAAATGATATTTCTTCACGATTACACCAATCTTTCATCGATTATTATATTTTATATGATCAAATACACTCTGTTTTACTGTTTTGTTCACCGTGCCGATTGATATCCGGTTCGGTTTGTTGGAAGTAGGAATGACAGCTAGTGCATCATTGCCCTGTGTCAGTTCATCTGTGCCGCTTACTGCATTATTATCCGGATCGTAAAAGGCAATCTTGGTCTGCAGCAGCTGCAAAAGTTCGTAGCGGATATCGATTTTTGTATTCATATGATTTGCAATGACATGAATGCCGAGAGGTTTTCCCTGTTTTAAAATTTGTATCAGCGCGCGTACTGCATCCGGATTTTTATTCTGCAATAAGGCAGCAAGATCATCGATAATAATTACCAGGGTTGCTTTTCTCGACTCGAATTTCACGCGGCTGTTATAACTCTGAATATTTCTGACATGTGCCCTTCTGAACGCCACACTGCGTTCATTCAGCTCGTGCAGAAACATTTTCAGTGTTTCTTTGTCTGTCAGTGAAACTCTGCTGCTGTATGAATGCGGCACGTCGAGATAGTCATCATATTTGTCATCTTCAGCTGCAATTGCAATTTTTAAATCGTTCGAATTATGGTTCATTAACAGCGACAGCAGTATATTGTCGATTACATTCGTATCGTAATTCGGCTGATTGCCGTAAATTAAAATATGTCCTGCTTTTGATAATTCATAGCTGAAAATTTTATCGTCAACCGTTTTACCGACTGCAAATTTGTAATCACTTTTACGAAGCTTTAGACTGCTCGCTTCAAAAAGCGTGCGGAAAGTAATCGGACGCGGATTTTCAAGCGGAACTTCGAGACCAATGTTGGACGTGCCAATCAGCGGGCTCATAATACGCAGTTCATTAAGGCTGAGTTCTTCTTTCAAAGCTGCATTCAGACGCGGTATATTACTGACTCTAAAGGCACGGTTCAGCTTCACTTCATAGCGGCCGATAATACCGTTTGAAGTATAACTGATGACACGGCCCTCCACATTCAGTTTAACAAATGCTTCATCAATTTTTTCTGCCAGCGCTTTGTCCGGTTCTTTATAATCAGCTGCCTGGGCGCTTCCGAGTATGCTTATACCCGGCTGTGTTGCATTCGGGCCGATTCGTTTGCCGTTTGCCGCCTGCTGTTTTTCGCGCAGCTTGTTCTGTTTTGAACCGAGTACACTCAGTGTATCATGCCGCTTTTCTCTCGCTGGCGCTTTTTGCCTGAACTTTGCGCCGCCTGCTCTTTCTGAGTCGCGTTTCTTTTTAAGCGCAGCAAGCTCCGTACGGCGCTGCTGCTCTTTTATCTTCTGTTTATCTTTCCTTTTTTCACGTTCGGTACGTTCCTGCACAATTTTATCGACAATGACAGAATTATAATTTTTAAATTTTTCAAGGTAAATTTCACGCTCATCCCGTTCGGGCCGTTCCGGCTTTTTTAAGCCGTAAACTGACGATGGAACCTGACGCGCTTTAGAAATTGTCATTCTCGTCGGCCGTTTTACCGACGGTCTCAACGTGCTGTATTTCGTTTCCTGCTGCGGCCGTCTGACATAGGCAGGCGGTGAATATAATAGAGTTTCAGGTCCGTTATCCGCATCGTCCGGACTCCCGATATCAAGAGGAAACTTGAATGCTTCTTTACTCTCTTCTCTGTCGTGTCGTTCCTTATTAAATTCTCGTCTTTTTCTTCTCGTCATTTAATCTCACCTTTATCCGACCGGGAACGGCTGGCCGACGCTGTAACTGCCGTCTAAAACATAGATACCTTTTACCCCGTCATCTTTTAAGTTAAGTTCCTTCTTAGAACAAATCATCCCGTTTGAATCCACACCCCGGAGAGTAGAAGGCTTAATAAATAAACCGCCGGGCATTACAGCACCGACTCTTGCTACGACAACCTTCTGCTCTGTATCAACGTTCGGCGCGCCGCAGACAATCTGCAGCACTTCTGTGCCGACATCCACTTTTGTTACATTCAGTTTATCCGCATCCGGATGCGCTTCTTTTTCGATTACTTTGCCGACGATAAACTTCGGTGTCAGATCGAACTCAATTGTATCAAGGCCCTTCTTCTGAAGGAGTTCGTTAATACGAGGCACCATCGTTTCATAGTCGCTGATGTCCGCATTGTCAAGTGACAGGTTATCTGCTGCCTTGAAAATATTCAGGCCGATGACTTCATCGCCGTCTTTAATCAGAGTAATATCGCCATGGTGTTCATATGAGACATTCTCCGTCTTTCTTAATGTTACAAATAATACATCTCCAACGTTTTCATTGTATGTGAGTCTCACATCATTCACTACTTTCTTCGCTATTTGTTTTTTTTATTGTAATTTCTCTGCTTGCCTAATATAAATACAGGCTGCAGCTTAGCTCCGTCGTATGAAAACGACAGAGATGTTATCGGTGTCAGTCCTTCTGCAAAGTACTGCATCATCATCTGTGCCATAATATCGTAGCCGACGTTATTTTTACAGTCTGCTATAATCAGCACATCCTGATGCGGCAGGCCGACCAGCATTTCACCTTCTGTTTTTTCCAGCATTTCATACAGGAAGTCCGTATTTAAAATACGCGACGAATCGTAGCCGTCATTATGATTAATGAAGTAAAAATCATTGTCCTGAACTGTCTGTTTTTTAATTTCAACCGGCAGATTTTTTAAATTGTTTTCCGCAAGCACTTTCATATCTTCTTCCGACATGCCGAGAGAGTCAAGCAATGCTTCGTCGATTAATCGGTAACTCTTATCAAAATCAACTGCATAATAAATATTCGTTTCATTCGTATGCGGTGTAATGATAAACGGCTCTCCGCCTTTAGTTTTATCGGGGAAACTCGTTGCACGGACAACGGGGTAAATCGCCGCTGTCTCCGCATCGATTTTCTCTTCTCCCATACGCGTCAGAGATTCATCGATATAATAAACAATTTCATCTATAATTTTATCATCATTCTTCGCTTTATTCAGTGCTTTTGATAAAGCAATTGTAATTCCCTGACCGTTATCAGTACGCTCAACGCGCAGTTCTTCCTTTTCGCGGTTGAATTTATGTGAAACATCATTTCTTTTTGCCGTGATTCTTTCAATAATCAGATCACGCAATTTATAAATATTCATGATTTACCTCCTGTGTTATTTACCTAAGCTAATAATTTGATCGCCCTGTTTAATAAACCCGTAAAAGCTAAACAGTTTATAGAATATCAGAGTTACAATTAGAGGTAAAACGATATGAAATACCAGAATCAGCATCACAGTGGACATCGACAGCCCCATCGTTTCAACTGCCATAATCTGGCCGACGAAGCCGCTCGTTCCCATGCCTGCCCCGGCTGCATTATTTTCCATCGGAAAAAAGACAGTCATAATCGGTGCAATAATTGCACTGGCGATAACCGGCGGCATAATAATGAATGGATTCCTCAGTATATTCGGCACCTGCAGCATCGATGTGCCGACACCGATTGAAATGACACCGGATACGCCGTTATCTTTGTAGCTCATCGCAGCGAGCCCGACCATATGGCAGCAGCAGCCGATAACTGCTGCACCGGCGGCTACGCCGCTTAAGTCGAGCATGAGAGCAAGAGCCGCACTCGACAGCGGCGCTGTCAGCGTGATGCCGAAGACGACACTTACAAGAATGCCCATCATAAACGGCTGCTGATCAGTCGCAAAGACGATAATATCACCAAGCCCCGTCATTACACCGCCTACTGCTTCGCCGATTAAACCGGCGATTAGAAAACCGGCAATTAAAGTAAACAGCGGTGTCACGATTATATCGAGTTTCGTTTTCTGCTGATAAAGTCTCGCCGCTTCAATAATTATTAAACTTACGATAAAACTCGCAGCCGCCCCGCCTAGATCATAAGCGTGCTGGCTGACAGCGAGCACCGAGAAAATAACGAGCGGGGGAGACTTCAAGCCGTAAGCAATGGCAACACCGATCGCAGCGCCTGTTAAGCTCTGTGCTGTATCGCCGATTACCGACAGGCTGCTTAAAAACGGGATATAAGATGCCGCAGTATTAATAATCAGACCGATGATTAAAGTGCCGAATAATCCGAGTGCCATAAAACTCATCGCTTCTATAAACCAGCGGTGCAGTATGTTTTTCATAGCTTACCCCCGGATTCTGCCTGCAGTTTCTTTATTGACGTTTTTAATCAGTGAAGTTAATAAATTATGTGCATGCAAATAATCCTCATAGTTAATAATGGAGTTCGCCGTGTGAATATAGCGTGAACAAATACCGACTACAGCTGACGGCACTCCGTTCCCTGAGACATGAATGCTGCCGGCATCCGTTCCGCCCGGTGAGTGATAATACTGATACTTAACATCCGAGGCTTTGGCTGTATCGAGCAGGAACTCCCGCATTTTTGGAGAGAGAATCATAGTGCGGTCAAACAGACGAAGCAGAGTTCCCTCTCCTATCTTGCCAAGATCGTCTTTTTTGCCCATCATATCGTTGGCCGGTGAACAGTCAACAACGAAAGCAATATCGGGCTTAATCATATTAGCGCTGGCTTTCGCTCCGCGAAGCCCAACTTCTTCCTGAACATTTGCTCCAATATACAAATCACAGTCGAGCTCAGTATCTTTAAGCGACTCGAGCGTTTCAATCGCAATCAGGCAGCCATATCTGTTGTCCCAAGCTTTGGCAAGTAATTTTTTGTCATTTTTAAGAACCTGAAAATCGACTTTCGGCACGATGGAATCACCGAGATTGATCCCCATTTCAAGCAGTTCCTCTTTTGAGTCCGCACCCACATCGAGAAGCATGTCTTCGATTTTAGTCTCTTTGTTTTCACCTCTTCTGAAGTGAACCGGCACGCTGCCGATAACGCCTGTAATTTCTTCATCCGATGCTGTGCGCACTGAAAACCGCTGGCTTAATAAAACATCAGTCGGCCAGCCGCCAAGCGGCGTAAATTTAAGGAAGCCGTTGTCCGTCAGTTCAGTGACCATAAAACCGACCTCATCCATATGAGCTGCGACAAGAACTTTCGGAGCATTTTTATTTTTGCTCTTTTTGACTGCAAAAATACCGCCGAGACCATCCTGAATAATTTCATCAGCATATTCCGACAGTTCAGCTCTCATGTATTCACGCACTTTATCTTCAAATCCGGGTGCACCGTGCAATTCTGTTAAAGTCTTCATTCTTTCCAGTGTTTTTTTCGACAGTTCCATGAAAATACCCCTTTTAATTGTTAATTATTTAATATTCTGTGTTAAACTACTTCATAAGGAGGATGTACATATGAAGCGTAATTTGATTGTATTTACATTATTGGCTGTAACGGTTATTCCGCTATTAGTATGGTTATTACTGCACCGCAGAGTCGATACGAAGAAAATTGTCGATAACCTGCACCTTCAATTTGAAGACATTTCATTCATTTCACTCGACTACCAGGCAGACGGCCAAAACCGTTTTGGTTTAAATACAAACACCGTAAGCGGTGTGCTGCATGTCGGCAATGATGAAAATACGGTGAAATATAACTTTTTAGCAGATCCTTACACAGCTGAAATCATGGAGATTACTGTTCAGTAATCCCCATGATTTTTTTATTTGCTTAAATGTTCAAATGTTTTTCTGATGCGGTCAAGACCGTCTTTTATACGTGTCCTGCTTGAAGCAACATTGAATCTGAAATGTTTATTCTCATCATCCAGATACAGTTTGCCCGGAGACACAGCAATTCCGCCGACTTCCACAAGAGCTCTGTGGACCTCTGATGCATCCAGGCCGGATTTTTCAAAACTGATCCAGCCGAGATAAGTTGCCTTCGGAATATCAAATGATAAATATTCGGACAGATGCTCGTCGATATAGTCGCTGATCAGCTGGAAGTTCCCTGCCACATGATCGTTCAGCTGGTCAATCCATTCCCCGCATTCCGTATAAGCAGCCTCTATCGCCGCGAGTGCGAGACTTGAAGCCGTGTTGACATTATATCTGCTCCCCATCGCAGTAGTAATATCAGCCGTAATATTTCTGTCTTTTGTAATAAAATAAGAGTGCGGAATACTTGCCAGGTTAAATGACTTTCCGAGTCCGGTCGTTACGAGCACGGAATCATTTTCTTCAAGCAGCGATACCATCGACACAAAATCCTCTTTTGGACGGACAAAATCCATATGAATTTCATCGCTGATTAAATATACATTGTTTTCCTGGCAGATCTTCTTAATTTCAGACAGCTCTTCTTTTGACCAGACTTTGCCGGTCGGATTGTGCGGGTTGCAGTGAATATATAAAGTTACATCTTCACGCGCGCACAGATTCGTAAACTCTTCAGTATTTAAAAAGTATTCCTTTTTACTCTCATCGTAAATCAGCGGTGTCTCCACTATTTTACGGTCATTCCCTTTAATTAAATTCGGGAATGAGTTGTAGGATGGCGTCATTAAGATAACCCCGTCTCCTTCGTTTGTCGTCTGCCTCATCACTTCTCCGACAGTATATAATACCGAAGCAGCATAGTGAATATCATCTTCGTTTAAAGAAATATTAAAGCGCGTTTTCCACCACTGTTTTATCGGTTCGTAAAAACGCTCGTTCTGCCACATCGTATAACCGAATATCCCGTTGTCGAGACGTCTTTTAATTGCATCTCTGATGACTTCGGGTGTTTCTATATCCATGTCCGCAATCCAGAAAGGTTCGAGTCCTGTCGCTCCGAATAAAGCTTCGGTGCCGTCGTACTGAACGCTGTATGTACCTTCTCTTGACGTAGCTTTATTGAAATCGAACTGTGTCATTATATTCCTCCACTCTAAATGTTTTGTATCCTTACATTTTAACATTGTTTAAGAGATAATACACGAATATAAAAAAGCACCTTCCCTTAGAAAGATGCCTGAATCCAATATATTTTATGACCGCGCTGCGAGAATTTTTCTTCATATTCAGTACGGATATTCGTTTCCGGTTCATCATCGTGAACATCGAGGTTCAGATTTTCGAATTTCATGCCGTATGTATTCATCGATATCAGGCTGAATTCGAACAGTCCTCTGTTATCCGTTTTAAATTCCACAATTGAGTTTTCTTTTAACAGCTGTTTATAGCTCGATAAAAAATTGCTGTGTGTCAGTCTTCTTTTTGCATGACGGTTCTTCGGCCACGGATCGGAAAAGTTCAGATAGACTTTATCGACTTCGTTTTCATTAAAGTAATCCATCAGTTTGTTGGCATCCAGCAGTACTAGTCTTACATTTTCTAACCCGAGATCCACTACCTTTTCCGTTACGCGGATCATAACGTTCTTGTCGATTTCAATCCCGACGTAATTAATATCGGGATTGTTCTCTGCAAGCGTCGTAATAAAATTACCCATGCCTGTACCAACTTCGATATGAAGCGGCTGATCCTTACTGAAAAACTCTTTTATTTTTTTACTGTAATTATTGTTAACATCCACAAACTGGTCATTTGATTCAAGATAATCAATCGCCCAGGGCTTATTGCGCATTCTCAAAAATATTCACTACTCTCAATTATTAAATAAGACGGTCCTTGTCCATAACTTTAGACAGGAATAATATCCATTCGTTCATTTCAGTAAATCGTTTCCGGTCTTCATACCATTGAATCATCGTAATCGCCTGTACGAAAGTATACCACTTCATGCGGGAGCGGAGGTCGTTATCGAGTTCTACTCCGTAATCTCTGAGCCAGCTGTCCCACTCGCTATGTTCAACGTACGGGTATAAGATCATTCCAAGGTCGATGGCCGGGTCTGCAATCATTGCACCTTCCCAGTCGACTAAAAAGAGCTCGTCCGTATCAGACAGCAGCCAGTTGTGATGGTTTACATCACCGTGGCACACTCTGCAATCTGCAACCTCAATTTCCGGCACTGCGTTCTCGAGGTATTGGATAGCATTTCTAACGACGTGATGGGCGTTAACTTTCGGAGATAACGATGACTGTATTTTATTAAGTAAAATTTCCGGAAGCATCGGTTTCATGCCGAGACGTTTTAACATCGTGAGAAGCGGTTCTGATGTGTGTATTTTACTCATCAGCGCTGCGACCCGCAGCCCTCCCATATCTTCACGTGTCAACTCCCGGCCATTTTTCCAATGCTGTGCTGTTACCACTTCGCCCGTCTCAATCCGTTTTGTCCAAACGAGTTTCGGGACGATGCCTTCTGCGGATAACGCCGCTAGGAAAGGGCTGGCGTTTCTTTTCAGGAATAATTTGCGGCCGTCCTGCTCAGCTTTATAAGCTTCACCGGATGGGCCTCCTAAAGGATCTAATTGCCAGCCGAGTTGATAGAAATGATCCAATTCTTACACCTCGTTTCATCGTTCAAATAAAAATTTGCGCTATAATATTTAATTAGATAGCGCAAATTTAGTTCGTGTTTAAAATTTTATCGGGTTTAATGTTTTATTTCAAGGACAAAAGATGTAATACTTTTGCCAACTGAATGTTAGTACATAGCAACTGTGATGTTGTTCAGATAAATTATTATACACTAAACAAAATGTTGTTTAAAGTTAACTGAGTGATGTACTGATTTTAACGCTCATTTTTTACTCGGCTGCCTGAATCGGACCCGTTCCCCGAGCAAAGAAGCAAATGTTAGTATAACAGGTTTTACGCCTTCTGGGAATAGAGGATTTCATTCTTACATATACCGTATACCCGATGTTTGATACTTCAAAAATATCTGTTATTATTGCCTGTCCATTAAGCAGCAGATATTCATTTAATGTGTAAATTGAAGCATTAAAGTCAAGGTTTAACCACACACGTATTATATAAAGCTTCCAGATAAATCGCTGTTGCCAGCAGCAGTTCATCGATATTCATACGCTCATCTTTCTGGTGCATCGTATCAATAGTATCGCTGAACATTGCACCGAAAGCGACACCCCTTTCAAGGGTCCGCGCATAGGTTCCTCCGCCGATAGTAAATGCTTCACTGTCATCACCGGTGTGCTTCTGATAGCTTTCCAGCAATTTTAAAACAAGCGGGTCATTTTTATCAACATAATGGGGTTTCTGGTCACTGATATCTTCAATTGTAAAACCTGTTTCTTTTATCGTTTCTTCCAAATTTTCAATGCCCTGATCAAAATCAAGACCAGCCGGATATCTTAAATTCACCCCGAAAATACCGCCGTCAACTTCCGTATAGTTAATCATGCCTGTATTTACACTGACATTTCCCATCTCCTCGTGATGATGTGCCATATCGAACTGTTCGCCGCTTAAATTGCCGATGATGTATTTTTCTGCAAAATTGACAAACTGTCTGCCATTTGTGTCGAGCTCAATTTCCACAAGAAACTTAAGCAGCTCGGTACCGGCGTTCACACCCTCTTCCGGTGTCGAACCATGTGCACTTTTGCCGGACAGTTCAAGTTTTAAGAAGCCACCGTCAATTTCGTATTTTCCGGTATTTCCTGTTTTCCGGATAAACCCTTCGTAAGCCTGAATAATTGAGCTCATTTGTGTCAGAACTTTTAGTTTCGCTTCCGCAGACTCCGGCACCATGTTGTAACGCTCACCGGATATAAATGCTTTTAATTCAATATCGCTGTCGACATATTCATCATCGAGATTCGTCTGGACGATATTAAACGAAGTAATTCCCTTTTCTCCGTGAATAACCGGGAAAGCAGCATCGGGAGAAAATCCGGCATCCGGCATTTCCTCACTTTTGAAGTAAGCATCCGTACACTGCCAGTCTGACTCTTCATCCGTGCCGACAATGAGACGGACACGCTGATTAAATTTATACCCTTCGTTATGTAAAATTTTCAAGGCGTAATAAGCAGCCATTGTCGGGCCTTTATCGTCCTGTACACCGCGCGCGGTAATTTCATTATTGGCAAGGACCGGTTCGAATGGTTCCGACGTCCATCCTTTGCCCGGCGGCACTACATCCACATGTCCGAGAACACCGAACAATTTCTCACCTTGACCAAATTCAATATGACCGGCAAGATTATCTACAACTTTCGTCGGCAGTCCTTCTTGTGCTCCGAGATTAATCATATATTCGAGGGCTTGTTTCGGCCCTTCACCGACAGGCGCATCCTTAACTGCATCACTTTTTACACTGTCAATTGAGAGCAGCCCCATCAAATCCTTAATTAAATCATCTTTATATTGACTAACTAATTGTTTCGCATCCATTATTATCAGCTCCAGCAAGAGATTTACTTCTATTATATACTTTTTAATAAGTTTTTTCAGTCTTGGTGTGGGAGAAATTTTGGGAAAAGGGATTGGGGTATATATGAGACTTCGTCATACCAATGCATCGCGCCTTTCATATACATGAGCGCCCGTCACGCCAACGCATCGCGCCTTTCGTATACATGAGCTTCCCTCATGCCAACGCATCGAGTCTCTCGTATACATGAGCGCCCGTCACGCCGACGCATCGCGCCTTTCATATACATGAGCGCCCGTCATACCTATGCATCGCGCCTTTCATATACATGAGCGCCCGTCATACCTATGCATCGCGCCTTTCATATACATGAGCCTCGGTTATACCAACCCCATCAAATCAGGTTGGCATGACAGTGATCTTGCGGAAACATTTCTGACAATCTGTCATTAATTTACTCTATAAAAAAATGGCTTGAAAATCTTAAAATCAAGATTTTCAAGCCATCTCTCTTATTACTTCGAGGCTTTTGTCTCAGCCTTTTAAATTTGCTTAATTATTACTTATTTTTGCTGCTGTTCTTATTGTTATTGTTCTTGTTGTTATTACTGTTTTTATTGTTATCAGTAACGACATGAACGTTATGATTTTCATCTTTAGCGCCTGCTTCACCAACAACATCAACATCGTGCTCTTCTTCGAATTTCTCTACTTCGCTTTCTGAAAGTCCGCCTTCATCTGCGAGTACAGATTCTCTTTGATCAACATTGTCCGGAGTTTCTCTATCCGGTTTAGCATCTGCATCAGATTTATCTTTATTCATTTCTTTTTTAGCGTCTTTTTTTACTTCGTCCGCTTTTTTCTGACCTTTTTCTTTTAATTTTTCTTTGTAAGCTTCAGGGTCTTCTGCTGCTTGATCTACTTCTTTATTCGCTTTAGACTGAACGTCATCAGCTTTGTCTTTCGCTGAATCTACCTTTTCGTTTGCTTTAGTTTGCGCATCATCAATTTTGTCTTTTACTTCATCTACTTTTTTGTTCGCTTTAGACTGTACGTCCTCGGCTTTGTCTTTAGCAGCGTCCATCTGATCATTTGCTTTGGATTGTACTTCTTTTGCTTTGTCAGTTACTTTATTCTGCATGTTTTCTGCGTAAGCTTTCGGATCTTCTTTTGCTTTAGAATACTCTTCCTGAGCTTTAGACTGGACATCCTGCACTTTTGCAGTTGCTTTCTCCTGCACGTTCTGTGCATAGCCTTTCGGATCTTCTTTCGCTTTCGCATATTCTTCTTTTACAGCATCTTTATTGTCTGCAAGTTTTTTTGCAGCGTATGCAATACCGAGTACCGCACCGACTCTGAATACTAAATTAAATAATTTTCCCATTTGATACACCTCATATTATAAAATTGTTTTTCATTTGACTTAATATAAAATATACCCTGGCCTGGATATTCTAAACTTAATTATTTAAATTTTTTATTTCTTCTTCAGTTAACCTGCGGTATTCGCCTTCAGCAAGTGTTTCATCCAGTATCAATGATGCAAAGCCCGTCCGCTTCAGCCTGATAACTTCATTGCCGATGGCTAAAAACATCCGCTTAACCTGATGAAACTTTCCTTCAGTAATCGACAGCGAAACTTCGTTTGGACTTAATAGTTCCGCTTTTGCAGGTTTAGTTGTAAAGTCCTTCAATTCAATTCCCGTTTCAAGCCTGATGATATCTTCCGGTGACACTTCGTCTCTCAGTGTCACGTGATACGTTTTATAGTATTCATTTTTAGGAGACAGCAGCTGATGGGCAAGTTTGCCGTCGTTTGTAATAAACAAAAGCCCCACAGTATCTTTATCCAGTCTGCCGACAGGGAATAATTCACCCTGCTGCGGATGGGCGATTAAATCGATGACTGTTTCCGTCGGCCCTTCTTCCGTTGAAGATATTACTCCGTCCGGCTTATTCACCATAAAGTAAATAAATTCCTCCAGCACAATCGGCACATCGATATAATAAATTTTGTCATCGTAACCGACGTCTGTCTTTGGACTTTTAACGATATCCCCGTTAACGGAAATATCTCCTTTTTTAATCAGTTTATTGACTTCTTTGCGGCTGCCGAGATTTGCATTCGCGAGATATTTATCCAGTCTCATTATAAAAACTTCACTCTCTGTCGGATTTTCCCTGCCCGGTCTCCGAGCACTTCATCTGCAAGTCCTGTTTTAAATGAAATAAACAGATAAACAAGCACACCTGCCGGAACTGTAATTAACAGTGTAAGAACAGAACTCGCTGTCGTCATTTTATCGATATTAATCATCAGCAGGTAGTATACAAGTTCTACTGCCAACAGCATTGCCAGCGCGCATACAATAATCTGAAAGATCGGTGCGACGAAGGCGCGGAAACGAATTTTTCCGTGTTTTTTAATAATAATCAGGTTCATAATTACTCCGGCACCGAGAGCGATGGCTGTACCCATGACTGCGCCGACTGTGTAAAAGTTCATAATCAGCGGAATGTTGATAGCCGCTTTGATGACAAGCATGACAATGACTACGTAAAACGTCAGGTGCTGCTTGTCTATTCCCTGAACGATGGAGCACGTCACAGAAAACAAGGAAATGATAATGCTGACAGGTGCATAAAAAGTCAGTATCATAATTCCGACTTCATTATAGCTGTAAAACGATGTATAGATCGGTGCTGATAAAATCATCATCCCGATACCTGCAGGGATAACGAAAAACAGGAGCATCAGAATCATCGATTTCACCTGGCTGTGAACATTATCAAATAATTTCTGCTGATAATTTTTTGTGATGAACGGTAAAATAGTAATCGCAAAGGCAGATGCGAATGCTGTTGGGATCATCACTAGTTTGTGCGTTGTCAGGTTCAGCATCCCGAACCATGAATCCTGCACACTGCCCGGCACGCCGGCGAGTGTCAGTGCGTTATTATGCGTCATCTGGTCGATAAATAAGACGACAGGAATACTCACGCTGACAATGATAAACGGCAGACCGTAGCGGATAATCTCCTTATACATTTCACCGTAGGACAAATCGATGCCGCTCGTATCCTGTTTACGCTGCTCAGCCATAAACGGTTTGCGTTTTCTCCAGAATACGGCGAGTGTTACAGTTGCACCGACCGCTCCGATAAAAGCAGCAAAAACGGCAATTTCGTTAGCGTTTTTTATCGAACCGTCCATTACATTAATAACGATAAAGGCACCTGATAACAATACTGCGATACGTAAAATCTGTTCGACAACTGAAGAGACACTCGTCGGGCCGAATGACTCGTGTCCCTGGAAAATCCCTCTCCACGTTGCCATAAATGGTACAACAATGACTGCAAAACTGATTACACGTATAATACTGGTAATATCTTCGGTGCTCCAGCGGTGTTCTCCGCCCCCGCCTGCTGCACTTTGTGCTTCAGCGATAACCGGCGCCATGAAATATAAAGCAAGAAAAGCAAGAATACCTGAAACCATCATGACAACGAGACTTGATTTGTAAAGTTTCTGACTAGTCTCGTAAGCACCGAGCGCATTATACTTTGCAACGAATTTCGATACCGCTCCTGGCACGCCGGCTGCGGCAACGGACAGCATAATTGTGTACGGTGTATAAGCATACCCGTAAAGAGCGAGATTTTCTTCTCCGCCCATTATGCTGTAAAATGGAATTAAATAAAGCATTCCCAAAATCTGGGTAGTAAATGTAGCCGCGGTTAAAAGGAATGTACCGCGAAACATCTTTTTCTGATCCGACATATATTAACCCTTCTTATCTATAATAAACATACCCATTATTATAATGGATAAAGGAATACTTTAAAACTAAAAGGAGAAAACTCATGTACGATACGATAGTAATCGGCGGCGGTGTCAGCGGAATTATGGCAGCCTACGCTGCAAGTTTAAACAATAACAAGGTGCTTTTAATCGAAAAGAATAAAAAGCTCGGCAAAAAACTGCTGATTTCAGGCGGCGGACGCTGCAATGTTACCAACCGTCTGCCTTATGAAGAAATTATTAAACATATACCGGGTAACGGAAAATTTCTATACGGCCCATTTTCTGTCTTCGACAATGAATCAATTATTAATTTCGTCGAATCCAATGGTGTAAAATTAAAAGAAGAAGACCATGGCCGGATGTTCCCGGTTTCGAACAAAGCAAAAGATGTGCTGAATGTATTTTTAGAACAGCTCGACCAGAATAAAGTGGACATTCGTTTTGAAACGGAAGTTGCTGCAGTATTAACTGAAGACGATAAAATTACCGGCGTAAAGACAAGCGATGGAGATACATTTAACGCCCGCAATGTCATTATTACGACCGGCGGCAAAAGTGTGCCGCAGACAGGCTCTACAGGTGACGGCCACAAATTTGCAAAAACACTTGGGCATACAGTCACCGACCTGTTTCCGACCGAAGTACCGATTACATCCAATCAGCGTTTTTTCACTGACGGTTCCTTAAAAGGCATCAGTCTTGACGACGTTGCTTTATCTGTCTTAAAGAAAAACGGGAAACCCCGTGTTACTCATCAGATGGATATGATTTTTACTCATTTTGGCGTGAGCGGCCCTGCTGCCCTCCGCTGCAGCCAGTTCGTCTATAAAGAGCAATTGTCTCAGAAGAAAGAAAACATTAAAATGCAGCTCGACTTTTTCCCGCAGTATACGATGGGTGAAATGCAGGAATACATTAATAAAACTGTAAAAGATAATATAGATAAAAGTTTGAAAAACATTTTAAAAAATATACACCAGGAACGGCTGATTAATTTCATGCTTGAGTATTTAAAAATCGACGGCAGCACCAGCGGCCACCACGTATCGAATCAGCAGAAACAAGCGCTAGTTGAATTTTTCAAACGCTTTACTTTTAACGTTAACGGCACTCAGTCAATTGAAAAAGCCTTTGTTACAGGCGGCGGCGTTAACTTAAAAGAAATTAACCCGTCTACCATGTCGAGCAAGTTAATCGAGGGGCTCCACTTTGCAGGAGAAGTGCTGGATATTCACGGCTACACCGGCGGATACAATATTACAAGCGCACTGGTCACCGGCTATGTGGCAGGGTATCACTGTTCGAACAGATAAACTGGTTTAACTAATGTATTTAATCCCGTGGTTCAACCCTCGCTTCACAAGAGGAGAGTGGCGTTGTTAATCGGGAGCGTTGGATTCACAACAGGGGTATACCGTTGTTAACCGCACCGCAAAACCCATTGGATAATTTAAAACTCGTACGTTATCTTTCCTAGGGCATCTCTTGAGCCTGTCGTCTCAAGCTGATGCTATTCTCCTGGGATTCTAACGTACGAGTTTTTTGGAAAAAGCACCGCTCCGGGCCTGATTGCAGACCGGAGCGGTGCTTTTCATTAATTAGCTACAATATTTACTAATTTTTGTGGTACAACGATTACTTTACGTATTGTTTTTCCTTCTATTGCTTCTTTAATTTTTTCATCAGCCAGTGCAAGTTCTTCAATTGCTTCTTTTGTGAGGTCTCTTTCAATTTCCAGTTTATTCTTAACTTTGCCGTTAACCTGTACAACGATCTCCACTGTGTCTTCTACAAGTTTTGATTCATCGTAGGCAGGCCATTCTGCATAGGCAACTGTTTTTTCGTTGCCTAAAATACTCCACAATTCTTCCGCGATGTGCGGCGCTACAGGAGACAGCAGTTTAACAAAGTTTTCGATATAAGACTTGCTGACTTCTTCAGCTTTGTAGGCTTCATTTACGAATACCATCAGCTGTGAAATACCCGTGTTAAACAGCAGCGATGCAAAGTCTTCCGTTACTTTCTTCACAGTTTCATTATAAACTTTATCGAGATCAGGTGTTTCTTTGTCGACGATTTTCGCTGCAGGTTCACCTGTTTCTTCATTAACTATGAGTCTCCATACACGGTCTAGGAATCTTCTTGCTCCGTCGAGTCCGTTTTCACTCCATGCGATTGATGCATCGAGCGGCCCCATGAACATTTCATACAGTCTCAGCGTATCTGCCCCATGAGAATAAATAATATCATCCGGATTTACTACGTTGCCTTTTGATTTACTCATCTTCTCGTTGCCTTCACCTAGGATCATTCCCTGGTTGTACAGCTTCTGGAATGGTTCTTTCGTTGGAACAACGCCAAGGTCGTACAGAAACTTGTGCCAGAATCTTGCGTAAAGTAAGTGCAGGACCGCATGCTCTGCACCGCCGATATATAAATCTACAGGCAGCCAGTGTTTAAGTTTTTTGGGATCAGCCAGCTGTTCCGTATTGTGCGGATCGATAAAACGCAGGAAGTACCAGCTGCTGCCGGCCCACTGCGGCATTGTATTTGTTTCACGGCGGCCTTTAACGCCGTCTTCACGAACTACGTTAACCCAGTCAGTGTTGTTTGCAAGCGGTGATTCGCCTGTACCTGACGGTTTGATTTCAGTCATTACCGGCAGTTCGAGCGGCAATTCTTCTTCAGGAACTGTCGTCATCGTGCCGTCTTCCCAGTGAATTACAGGAATCGGCTCACCCCAGTAACGCTGGCGGCTGAACAGCCAGTCTCTTAACCTGTAAGTGATTTTTGCTTCACCGGCATTTTTCTCTTCGAGAAGTTCAATTGCTTTCTTAATACCGTCCTCGAGGCCAAGTCCATCGAGCTCTCCAGAGTTAATGTGCACACCTTCGCCGGTAAATGCTTCCTCTTCTATGTTTCCGCCCTTAAGCACCGGAAGTATCTTAAGATCAAACTGCTTAGCAAATTCATAGTCGCGTTCATCATGCGCCGGAACAGCCATAATTGCACCAGTACCGTAAGACGCTAAAACGTAGTCCGCGATCCAAATCGGCAGTTTTTCTCCGCTTAATGGATTAATTGCATAAGCACCTGTAAACACACCGGTTTTTTCTTTCGCAAGATCAGTACGTTCGAGCTCACTCTTATGCGCCGCTTTTTCCTGATAAGCTTTAACCGCTTCACTTTCTTCATCAGAAGTAATTTTATCAATTAATTTATGTTCTGGAGAAAGAACTGCATACGTTGCTCCGTATATCGTATCCGGACGTGTTGTAAACGCAGAGAATGACTCATCGAAACCATCGATTTCAAAAGTGACGTTTGCCCCTTCTGATTTGCCGATCCAGTTGCGCTGCATATCTTTTAATGATTCAGGCCAATCGAGATCATCAAGGTCTTCCAGTAAACGGTCAGCGTATTCAGTAATACGGAGAATCCATTGTCTCATAGGTTTCCTTACTACCGGATGGCCGCCACGTTCACTCTTGCCGTCAATAACTTCTTCATTGGCGAGCACTGTGCCGAGTGCTTCACACCAGTTCACAGGTACTTCATCTACGTAGGCAAGTCCTTTTTTATACAGCTGGATGAAAATCCATTGCGTCCATTTGTAGTATTCAGGATCTGTCGTGTTAATTTCTCTGTCCCAGTCGTAGCTGAAACCAAGTTCTTTGATCTGACGGCGGAAGTTATCGATATTCTTCTCGTTAAAAGCATGAATATCATTGCCGGTGTCAATTGCATACTGCTCTGCAGGCAGACCAAAGGCGTCCCAGCCCATAGGGTGGAGCACATTGTAGCCCTGCATGCGTTTCATGCGGCTGACGATATCTGTCGCTGTGTAGCCTTCCGGATGACCGACGTGAAGTCCGGCACCTGAAGGGTACGGGAACATATCGAGGGCGTAAAATTTCTCTTTGCCGATTTCGTCTTCGGTTTTAAATGTTTTGTTGTTTTCCCAGTACTGCTGCCATTTTTTTTCGATGTCTCTGTGTTTAAACGTCATTGGTTTTCCTCCTATTAAATAAAAAAATCCCATATCTAAAAAAGATATGGGACGATCTATACGACCGCGGTACCACCCGCATTCACATTATGTGCAACTTTAAAAGATATGAAATTAACACAGACAAGTTCACTTGACGTTAATACCGGTTCCCACCAGCCACCGGCTCTCTTAAAGAAACGTTTCTGCTACTGCTTCTGATACTAATAATATAGCTGAATTTCATTAATATAGCAAGGCTGTCTGCCTTCAACAGATAAGAGCAGTTTTTTCTTATCCAGGCCGCCGGTATATCCGCCGAGCGTATTGTTGCTCGCGATGACTCGGTGGCATGGAATAATAATCGAAATCGGATTTTTACCATTGGCATTGGCAACAGCACGCGAATAATTGCTGCCGCTGATGCGTTCAGCAAGCACCTTGTAGCTGATTGTTTCCCCGTACGGAATCTGCCGGAGCTCTTTCCAAACTGACTTCTGAAACGGAGTACCGTGAGTTTCCGGCTTAATTTTCACCCCAAAAGTTTCGCGTTCTCCGCTGAAATATTCGTTTAGTTCGCTGATGCACTGCTTAATTACTTTATCCGGCTTATCAGACGTCTCCGGATCGTCAGCATAGTCGATTCTTATAATCGCATCATCCAGAGATTCAATTCTGAGCCAGCCGATATCAAATTTATGATAATATACAGTACTTGTCATGATCATCAGTCCTTATAGGTAATATTATAGCCTTCATCATACTTCGCACCCGTTTTTCTTAAGAGAAACACATAGGATAAAATACTTAAAATAATCAGCACCCCGATAACTATCAGCATAGTCCCGTGCTTCAGCACGTATTCTTCTCCGTTAAAGCCGACGGTAAACTGTGTCATATATCCCATTAAAAATATCAGGGCAAAAATAGTCACTGAAATAATAATATTCGCAGCTGTATCAAGACGCTGTGCCGGATTCTTTTTGGACACAACAGGGTTCATTGCCCCGAGCAGCATGCCGAGCGGCGCAATTGTCAGCACGAGCAGCACCGATATCCCCACTGCATAAATTAAAGTCGTGACCGGCACATCCAGTATAAAGTAAATAATAATTGTAATTATAATATACATTGGTGTAATCGTTATAAAATTATATAAATATTTTGCTTTGGCAATATCGAGGCCGCTGACCGGCATCATTTTTAAAAAGTCATACGTACGAGCGTCTCTTGCGGTATTCATCGCAGCGACAAACAGTGAAATCATAATCGAACCTGCAAAGGCAATTGAAATCAGTACCTGGTCATCCGATGATGATTCACCGCCGTAAATCAGCGGATTTGAAGTCAGCAAAAATAAAAAGACAAACGGGAACAAATATTGCGGCAGCACTGCCGACCATTCTTTAAAGTCACGTTTTGTCATGGTCATATCTTTTTTCAAAAGAGCACGGACCGGTGAACCTGTTTCCGCTGCTGCGGTTTTTTTGTGCTCTAAATTTCCTGCAGTCGCCGTTCCTTTAACAAAAGCGGCAGTAACGTAATTCAGGACGAGTGCAATTAAAGCTGGGGATGCAGCTGCAAAAACAAGCAGGAGCAAAATGTATTTCAGCATTTCCGGATCATATAGAAAGCCTGAAAAGATAAAGTCAACATTCGGCATCATGTTGATTACCGGTCTTAAATACTGGCCGCCTGCCATTATAATGAAGTAAGGCAGCACACTTGCGACGCCGCCGAAGAGCGTTAAAATCTCACCGACACGTCTCGCTGACGACACTTTCGTCACAAGAAATACGACAATATAGGCAGCCGCTGTACTGAGTGCTCCAATAAACAGAAAATAAACGATACTGCTTACTGCGAGCATCGGCGCTTCATATCTTGCAGAAAGCGTCAGCCCTGCAGCTAAACTGATAAAAAGTACAACCGGCAGTACTTTAAAGGTAAACTGATAAAATAATTTTACCGAAAATACTGCCCTCGGCGTAACAGGCAGCACTAAATATGAATCGATATTTTTATCCATAAACATTTCTTTAATAATGCCGTTCACTAAAAACAGTGACAATACAGGTACAAGAAACAGCGACAGCAGCAGAAGAGCTTTACCAATCAGCACTTCTTCTGCATTAAAAAGAAATATATTTAAAACCATCCATACTGCCGGAACAAGCATAACGAGCAGGATAAATGCGAGGAATAAATACAATATTATCTTCCCCGTACCAAGTGCTTTAAAATAATTCAGTCTGGACTGGGCCTCAACTTTCAGTATGCTCTTGAACATGTACGTCCTCCCCGTCTGTGAGTGCCAGGAATATATCCTCGAGCGTCCTGCCCACCCCTGCCTGTTCGCGCAGTTCAGCAAGCGTTCCAAGCGCCTTAATCTCACCTTGATAAATGATACATATTCTGTCCGCGATTTCTTCTGCGAGACTTAACGTATGCGTGGTCAGAAAGACCGTATTCCCCTGTCGCACGTAGTCCGTCAAATAATTTTTAAGTTCGCGGTTGCTTTTCGGGTCGAGGCCGACATTCGGTTCATCGAGGAAAATAACTTCCGGAGAATGCATCAGCGCACCGATCACGGCAAGTTTCTGACGCATGCCGTGTGAATATTCTTCGACCAGCACACCGAGATCATTACCGAGTTCGAACATGTTAACGAGTTCTTCGCGTTTATTTTTATACGTCTCTTTATCCATCTTGTAAATGCTCGCAACGAAGTTTAAATATTCGTTGCCGGTCAGTTTGCCGATAATATCGGGGGTGTCGGGTACGAAACTGATCTTTCTTTTCAGCTCCGTATTGTTTAAATGCATAGGTTCGCCCAGTATTTCAACGGAACCATCCGATGGTTCAAGGAGTCCCATCAGCATTTTTATCGTCGTGGATTTACCGGAACCGTTCGGCCCGAGATAAGCAAACAGCTCCCCTTTTTTAACTGAAAGATTTATGTTTTTAACGGCTGTCTTCTCGCCGTATTTTTTAGTTAAATTACTGGCAGTAATCATTAAAGACCCAACCTTCTTATGATAAAATTAATAGAAATTGAAAGGATTGATATTATGCTGCAAAGAATACTCCCTGCAGGAAAGGATTTCATTAAAGAAATTGTTAGCGCAGAAGATATATTAGTCGATGCCACCTGCGGCAACGGCCACGATACAGCTTTTCTCAGCCGCCTTGCACCGGACGGCCATATATACAGCTTTGATGTACAGGCTGAAGCAATAGACAGCGCCCGTGAAAAATACCAGGCCGACAATATTTCATTCGTGCACGACGGCCATGAAAATATATCCAAGTATATCAGCACCCCTGTAAAAGCAGGTATTTTTAACCTCGGCTATCTTCCCGGCGGCGATAAATCAATTACGACTGTTTACGATACTACGATTACAGCAGTCGATGCCTTGTTTAATTTACTGACCCCCGGCGGCCGGATAATAATCGTTATCTACCACGGCCACGACAGCGGGAAAATCGAACGGGATGCGCTGCTTGAAAACTTGTCGGCCTGGCCGCAGGATAAGGCGCAGGTGCTCAAGTATCAGTATATTAACCAGAAAAACAGCGCGCCGTTTCTGCTGGTAATAGAAAAATTGAAGTAAGAATATATTCTTACTTCAATTAATCCGTTATTATACCTATTGAAAACAGCTGCGCATTAAAGAACTGCGTCATTAAATAATACGGATATTCTATATTTTCTCTTTGGAATATGCTGTGTTCCTCTGAATTCAGCATTGTAAAACGGAAATCATCCGACAATGCCCGCTTTATATACTTCGCAGATAAATAAGGATTGATAATCTGATCGTCATTGCTCATTACTGTTAATATGGGCACGCCGCTGACTTCCTCCATGTTCTCCGATGTCAGTTTCATCTGATTGATAATGGTCTTGTACCACTGGTAGCTCACCCTGTCGACAATCAGTTCATCTGCTTTATAACGCTCTAAGAACCGCTTATCCTGTGTAAAGTAATTCATTTTAATCCCGAGATTAAATCTCGCTTCATCATTGGTTACGCGCACGCTCGTCAATATTGTATTTTTGCGGTTCATAAATGACTGTTTAAATGACAAGAGCGGGTTTAAGGCGACGATGCCGTCGGATTGAATTCTGTTCTGTCTGTGCGCTTCCAGTGCAATTAAAGCACCGAGCCCCTGCCCGATTATAAAGGTCGGCAGATCGTACTGCACCGCGAGTGAATGCCACTCCGCCACTCTTTCCATATACTGTTCAAAGCTGTTGATATGACCTTTGTTTACACGCGTTGTCTGACCGTGTCCCGGCAGGTCTCCGATAATGACATGATAGCCGTCACGGCGCAGTTTTACCGTCAGCTCATCGTAGTACTCATGGTGTTCCAGCAAATCGTGAACAATGACCACGACACCCTTTGGTTCGTTTTCTGTCTCCCACTTCCACATAAGCTTTCTCCTTACAAATAAATGCAAATTTGATATGATGAATTTATTATAACATTTGAGATGGGAAAGGAAATTTAAAATGATAATAGATTATAAAAATCATACACCAAAAATTAGTGACTCTGCCTTTATCGCACCAAATGCGACAATAATTGGAGATGTTGAAATCGGAGAAAATTCATCAGTATTTTTCGGTTCGGTCGTCCGGGGTGATATTGCTCCTGTCCGTATCGGCAATAATACGAACGTTCAGGACTTATCTGTTCTGCACCAGACACCGGGTTTGCCGCTTACACTGGAAGATAATGTAACAATTGGCCATAAGGTGACACTGCACAGCTGCACTGTAAAACAAGGTGCACTGGTCGGCATGGATTCAATTGTGCTCGATGAGGCAGTTATCGGTGAAAATGTCTTTGTCGGTGCGGGCTCGCTCGTTACGGGAGGAACAGTTATCCCTCCGAATACGCTTGCTTTCGGACGTCCTGCAAAAGTGGTCAGAGAGTTGACCTCAGAAGACCTTGAGGAAATGAAGCGTATCAACGAGACATACGTTGGTCACATTCCCAACTATAAAAAATAAATAAATAATATTTTTTATACCCTTTCTTAGTAAAAAGACGATATAATGAATTAAGCATAAAAAGAAAACGCTTTATTTAACAGGAGGATTAGCAATGGGAGTAGTTAGGGATATTTTTATCGGTTTATCTGAGAACAAAATTTTAAATGATGCATCAAAACAAATGGGGCTCAGGTTTGGTGCGCAAAAAGTCGTCGGAGGTACAGGTGTAAGTGACACTCTCAGTTGTCTTTCCGACATAAATAATCAGGGTATGAGTGTAACTTTCGACAATCTTGGAGAATTCATATCCGACCGCGGCGAAGCTCTGAAAGAAAAAAATAATATTATTAAAATGATTAAAGCAATACAAAAAGAAGGCATCGATGCTCATGCGTCAGTTAAACTGTCTCAAATCGGTTTACATATCGATGAAACTTTTTGTTATAACAATATAAAAGAAATTTTAGAGACAGCAAAAGAAACAGACTTGTTCGTCAATCTGGATATGGAAAACTACGTGTCAAAAGAACCGTCACTTAATATTCTAGACAAGCTTTTGAAAGAGTATGACAACGTGGGCACAGTGATTCAGGCATATTTTTATGATGCTAAAAAAGACGTCAGAAAATATAAAGACAATCGCATACGTTTAGTTAAAGGCGCCTACAAAGAACCTGCAACACTCGCTTATCAGAATAAATCTGATATCGACCAGTCGTATTTTGAAATTATTAAAACACACTTAGTAGAAGGCAGCGGGTTCACTTCAATTGCGACACATGACCACAACATTATTGAAAAAACGATTCGCTTTATCGAAACGCAAGGTATTTCAAAAGACAAATTTGAATTCCAGATGCTGTACGGTTTCCGTAAAGACTATCAGCAGGATCTGGTCGCCCGAGGCTATAACATGTGTGTCTATGTACCGTACGGAACAGACTGGTACGCCTACTTCATGAGAAGATTGGCAGAGAGACCTCAAAACCTTAACCTGGTTGTTAAGTCTCTGACTTCAAGCAAAAAAGTACAAGCCGGTGCTGCAGCGGTTGCTGCGGTGGCAGGACTTGCACTTGTGCGTAAAGCAATTAAAAACTAAGATTAGATTGGATTTTTTATGAATAAATATTTAAGTATAGGCGCAGGTGCAGCACTCGGTGCACTTTTGCGCTTTTTACTATCCATAGGCGCGCTGACACTGCAGCTGCCGTTTTTCAGCGGTACTTTAATAGTGAATATGGCCGGTGCTTTGTTAATCGGGTTCTTTATCGCAAAAGAATTAAAACCGTCGATGCACAGTTTTTTAATTACGGGATTCCTCGGCAGTTTTACGACATTTTCGATGCTGAGTTATGAACATTATCTGCTGCTTTCCTACGGGGATTATGCCATGTTTCTTGTTTATCTCGGCAGCAATCTTATCCTCGGAGTCATCGCTGTCTTCCTTGGATTTACGCTCGGAGGCAAAAAAGTAAATGATTAATATACTGACAATGATGGTTGCAGCAGGACTTGGTGCAAGCCTGCGCGCGTATATACACCAGCTCCCCGTTTTTAAAGATAACGATATACCTTATAATACGATGGCAATCAATATACTGGGTTCCTTTTTGATGGGCTTTACGGTAATGATCGTTGTAGAAAATACCCAGTATTACTTAATTATCGTTACCGGATTTCTAGGCGGCTTTACGACATATTCACAATTTGCATTAGATCAGTTTAACCTCCTCCGGGAAAAGAAAACAAAATTGTTCTTTAAATATTCGCTGTCCACGGTGTTCTTTACACTTGTTGCAGTAGCCTTCGGCTTAATTGCGGGCAGTATGTTTGTTTAAGCATAAAATAATACCTCTGATTCAAGATGAATCGGAGGTATTTTTGTGTTTAGAAACTATTTCTACGCCGCTACTCCGAGCGGTGAGAAGATTATATAACTGGCGACAACAACTGCAAGGACTGCAATTCCTGCGACATATCTGTATTTCCAAGGTGTCATATCCACTTTTGAGAAGTCTTTGCTTAAATCAAATTCATTCGATGGATACAGTTTGTTAAATATCAGCAATACAGCAAGGTCTATAAAGAAGAGTACGCTCAGTATATATAAATAATGTACATCGCTTAACAGCAGGTTTGCCGATGTATACAAAACTATATGTGTAATAAAGGTTACTTTCGCACCAAGTTTCGATGTCTTCTTCGCAAAGAATCCGACTACAACAAGGATCAGAACAGGCAGACTGTATATACCGTTAAACTGCTGCACCACCGCATACAGTCCTGACGGGAAAAACGAAATAACCGGTGCAAGTATCACTACTATTACACCTACAATTATAGTTGTGATTCTTCCCACTACTGCTAATCTTCTGTCTGAAGTTTTTTTATTTATAAATGATTTGTAAAAGTCGAGTGAGAACAAGGTCACTGTACTGTTGAGTGACCCGACAAATGAACTCAATATGGCCCCGAAAATAATCGCCCCGAAGATACCAAAGGCCCATTCAGGTAAGATTGTATTAATCAGCATCGGATATGCATTATCAGCTGTACTCCCTACAGCGCCATTGAATATGTTAAATGCAATAATACCCGGCAGTACTAAGAAAAGTGCACCGAATATTTTAAATATGCTTAAGTATATGGCGCCTTTCTGCGCTTCTTTTAAGCTTTTCGCAGCTAGTGCTTTTTGCACAATCATCTGGTTTGTACACCAGAAAAACAAGTTATTAAAGAACATCCCGAACATCAGGGTCGGCCACGGTACAATCGTTGAATCTACTGCACCCCAGGCGTTTAATTTCTTAGGAGTTTCTTTAACAATGTGGTCGAAGCTATGCAGATAGCTTCCATCTCCTAAATATTTAAGCGCAAGCACCGTGACAAGCAAGCCGCCGAATATCAGGCCGATGCCGTACAGCGTATCACTGTAGGCACTGAGTGACAGTCCGCCGATAAATAAATACAGTATACCGACAGCGCCGATTACCGCTGCGATAATAATAACTGCAGTATTATCGCTCACATTCAGAAATTCGCTGACCTTAAATAACTGATTAAACACCAGTGATCCCGAATATAAAACAACCGGCAGGAACGATACTATATACGTGAATATAAATAAAAGTGATACGAGTCTTTTAGTAAAAACGTCGTAACGCATTTCAATAAATTCTGAAATCGTGCTGATTCCATATTTTAAATACTTAGGCAAAAACACCCAGCACAAAAGCACTACTGCGACTGCCGCCGTTACTTCCCATGCCATAACTTCCATACCTGCAACAAAGCTCTGGCCATTCTGTCCGACGAGCTGTTCGGTTGATAAGTTTGTCATGATTATTGTAGAAGCTACCGCAAAACCGGCCAGGCTGTGTCCGCCCATAAAATATCCGGATGCACTGTTTTTATTTACACTTCTAGATCTGAAATATGCATATAATGTGACGCCGATAATTACTATTAAAAATAAAATAATAGACAAAACATTCATAGCTAAATCTCTCCTTAATTAAATGATGTTAATTAATAAGCAGTTCATTCAGCTATTTAAATAAAGAATAAGTAAATTTAGCTATGATATCAAACACCGTAAAAATCCTGGGGTCCATATCTTAAATTTCCACCTCTTTAATGAAATACAATTCCAATTGAATACTAATAATTGTATAGTATTCAATTTATAAATTCTAACTTTTAATATTAAATGAATATTTTCAACTATATTTATATGTAATATAGTTTTATAACAAAAAAACCAGAGTTTCCCCTAGTTTTGATAATGCTTACGGACAAATTCCTCAATTGGCAGATGAAAGTCCTCTATGCATTCTTTAATCTTTTCATGAGACCAGTCCCACCACTTTATATCCAGCAGCGCTTCAATTACTTCATCGCTGAATCTTTTCTTAATTTCTTTAGCCGGTACTCCGACTGCAATTGCGTAGGGCTCTACATCTTTAGTAACAACTGCTCCTGCACCGATGACAGCTCCGTGACCTACCGTCACCTCAGGTGAAATAATTGCACCATGGCCAATCCACGTATCGTGACCGATTGATGTTATTCTGTTCTCTCTGTGATTAAAGAATTCACTGTCATCGTCATCACTGAAACCGTACATTTTCTTTCTGTAAGTAAAGTGATGCAGTGAAGGCCTGTCATATGGATGATCCGTCGGCCCTATTCTTACCATCGCAGCAATATTTGAAAACCTGCCTACAATCGTATTTTGTATAAAACAGAACTGTCCGGTATAGGAATAATCTCCGAGTGTACTGTTCTCAAGAAAATTAGACATACCCACTTCTGTATATATACCAAATTCACAGTTTATAATACTCGCATCATCATGAATCATTACTTCTTTGTCCAGTTGCTTATTTGAAATATTCATTTCCTTCCTCCACCATGTTAATACTTATAATTTTAACTTGGTGCCATGTTTCACGATGTAAAGTAAGTATTAATATTGTAGAGAACCGGTAAAATTATCCCAGTTTTCTGTACTGCTGCTGATGGGAAGAAGTTTTTTCAATTGCTTCAACTGATTTTTTCTTCTGGACCTTTTCTAAAAACAAGCGTCCGAGACTGCTTCTTTTTTCCGTTTTAATCCTATTCCACTTATAACCTTTGAAGAGATCTTTCAGCAGAAAAACTTCACCCTTTTTTAAATTCTTCGTTTCCTGCCACGCTTTTTTAATAATCTCCTTCTCATTTTTAGCCATCATTACCACCTCAGACTTTTTGATTACATTATTAATACCCAATTATCACAAGATATAACAATTAAAGTACTGAGTTTGCAATCAACATATCTATTTCGCGAATGTCTATTTTCTTATCGAGTTTAATTTTAAAATTACCTGTTCTTGTCCACAACTCAATTTCAGCGTTAAAATCAAACATACCTTTAGCATTTTCCGATGACCATATATCAATGATTTTATAAGGAATAGAGTAGATTTCAACTTTCTTTCCAGTCATTCCCTGTGAATCACGCACAATAATACGTTTATTAGTAAATGTGACACTGTCGCGGAATGTTTTATACGATTCAACCGCTTCTTCTCCATTAACCAGCATTACTTTTATATCTTCCGGTACTGGAATTTCAGCGAATAATGTCACTTCGAGAATATTATTAACTTCCATAATTTTACCCCTGTCTTTTAGTTTTATTTATTTATATTCAGTAATCTGCATGCGGTTAACAGCAGAACATTCGCACCATTTACCAGCTGTTCTGGTGATGTATATTCCAATGGGTTGTGACTGACACCGTCTTTACTTGGAACGAAGATCATCGCTGACGGTGCAATCCGGTTAATCATCTGGGCATCGTGACCTGCGCCTGATGTCATTAATTTCGAACTTAAGGTTAACTCTCCTGCAGCTGCGACAATATTTTCTACAATCGACTTATCAAATATTACCGGCTCAAAAATCGCAAATTCAGTCGCCTCTACACCTATTTTTCCTTCTGCTTTAATTTCTTCCAGTGTATCGCGGACTAACTTCTGCGCTTCATGGAAACCTTTTTCTGTCGGACTTCTCATATCGAGTGTAAATGTTGCTTTTGACGGTATAATTGTTGCGGCATTCGGTTCGAGCTGAATTGATCCGAGCGTTGCAACTGTGTCGAGTTCATTTTTATTAATATAATTATACAGCGTTGACATAAAGTATGTCACTGCCTGCATTGAGTCTTTACGCAGATAGTTCGGTGTTGATCCTGCATGGTTCGCTTCTCCTCTAAAAGTAATTTCCCGTCTTGAGTTCCCTTGAAGGTTGTGAACTGCACCAATTTCGAAATCTTCCTTATCGAGTACCGGCCCCTGTTCAATATGCAGTTCAATATAGGCTTCCGGCTGAATAAAACCGGGTTCATTATTCCCCGCATAACCGATGCGTTCAAGTTCGTCACCTAATCTCAGCCCGTCTATACTCATAGTATCGAGTGCTTTTTCGAGACTTAAATCTCCTGAATATACTAAAGATCCAAGCATGCTCGGGGGAAATCTCACGCCTTCTTCATTAGTAAATGCTGCCACAGTGACCGGTCTTTTTGTCTTAATATTATTTTCTTTTAATGACTGGATTGTTTCAAGTCCTGACAGTACGCCGTAGCTGCCGTCATATATTCCGGCATCAATGACCGAGTCGATATGAGAGCCCAGCATTAAAGGTTTTTCTCCCTTATTGTGTTCTTCCTCCCAGGTTGCAAATATATTGCCGAAACGATCAATTTCAACTTTTAAGTCAAGTTCCTGAAACCAGCTGACCAGTAAATCCCTGCCCTGTTTATCTTCGTCTGTCAAAGCCAGTCTGATTAACTGTCCCTGGTCATTTCGTCCTACCTGACCCAGTTCATTAATTCTATTTAATAATCTTTCTTCATTGATTTTTAAATGGTTCACTGTGAATGCACTCCTTTTTCAATTACTTTGTTCTATACCCTGCAGCATTGAATTTATTCTAAAATTAGTTTCACAATCTCTTCTTTCGTAATACTGCCTAAATAATGACTCAGATCTATAGAAGAGAGAGCAGATAGTAAATCTTCTTCTTTGAGACGTACACCTTCAAGCACTTCTTCCACTGTCCTGATTTCCTGATTACCGAAAAAATCGCCGTAAATTTTTGCATGCTGAATTATACCGCCGTCAACATCGAGCGTAATATCAAGTGTACCTATAGAGAATCTGCCGTCTCTTGAATACTTAAATCTCGGAGACTTCCCGAAAGTCCATTCCCAGTTGCTGTATTTTTCAGCCATCAGCTGATCAATTCCGGCCCAGTCTTCATCGGTCAGTTCATATGTTTTAACTTCGCTTCTGTCAGCTGCACCAAATATTTTAAGAATCATCAGTTCAGCGAATTCAATGCTTGAAAGATTTTTATATTCTTCATCTAAATGATTTCTTAAAGCGCTGACTCTGCTGCGGACTGATTTAATTCCCTTCGATTCCATCTTCTTTTTATTCGGTTTAAGTGATTTCTCCATTTTCTCTTCGTCGATATCTAAGAGCAGACTATAGCCGTTGTAGGTCCGTCCGTTAACAACATTCATTGCGCCGCCGGAAACTTTCTTTCCATCTACATGCAAATCATTGCGTCCGCTTTTCTCCACATTTTTTAAGCCAAGTTCTTTTAATATTTCTATGGCAGGAGCATACATCTGATCAAAATTAATATCTGCACTCGCGCTAGTATTATCACTGACGAAACAGAAATTCACGCCGCCCATATCGAGATAAATAGTACCGCCGCCAGTATCCCTTCTGACCAGATTAATGCCGTTCTCTTTCATATATTCTAAATTCGCTTCTTCACGAGCGTTCTGATAGCGTCCGACCTGAACAAGCGGTTCTGTTAAGTATGGAAAGACCATATCTTCTCCTAAAAATAAATTCTTCTGCGCATAAACCTGAACAGCAAGAGCAACTGCTCCGTCGTAGATATATTTCCCGTTGCGTTTAACTTCTATAAGATACATTGATTATTGCTCCGTTTCGTATGTTTTCATTTTAATAATCTGCTGTTCTTTTTGAACATTTTCAAGCAGTGTTCTGATATCTTCCTGCAGCCAGATTGAACGTTTTCTTACAGCAGGCGGTATTCTGTAATCTTTTAAGTTCACAGTCATATACAATGCATTCTGCCTGTTTTCAGCCAGCTGCTGAAATGGGTGTTTAATAACCTGCGGTGCCATATAGCCGCAGCCGAGTTCCAGTATTAATAACTTTTTATCTGTATAAGAATCCAAGAAATTATGGAACAGTTTCTGGTCACTGAAAAACTGTTCATCTTCCACCATCCAGTCGGTGTGATTACGGCGATTCAGCTCCATAGGCGCACCGCATTCCTCACAATATGGAATCAAATCGTCAGGCACCTTCATACTCCGCTCGCGGTCGATCAT
This sequence comes from Jeotgalicoccus halotolerans, assembly GCF_003387165.1. Classification (GTDB taxonomy): domain Bacteria; phylum Bacillota; class Bacilli; order Staphylococcales; family Salinicoccaceae; genus Jeotgalicoccus; species Jeotgalicoccus halotolerans. Next base: position 125,676 of record NZ_QUMW01000009.1, on the reverse strand, counting down.
TTCTTTCATTAATTCTTCATTATTATAACGTTTTGGAGTACATCCTTTTGAACACTGCAGTAAGTTATATTTACCCTGCACGTCGAATACTTTATTTTTATCAAAACCGGCTTTTTCAAAAGCATTGTCTGCGTTGGATGTAATAATATGATAATTTCTGCCTTTCAGTAATTCTTTCAGACGTATATAGGATTCTCCGAGCGGTTGACTCATATAATTTAAATCGACAAAACGGCTGAAAAATGCCCATTCTTCATTTAAATTTTCAAATTCAAATACGCTTGCTTGAAACATATCGAGCCAGCGGTATGTTTCAATGAATTCAGGAAAATTTTGTGTAAATCTCGGTCCTGCATATGTAAAACCATCTGCTGCCGCCATGCCTGCACCAACACCGATTAATACAGCATCCGCTTCATCAAGCGCCATGGCCAATTTGCTTGAAGCAGTTAAATACTCGCCATTTGACAGTACATGCCATGATGTTTTATTCATATTCTCAATCCTTTAATAAATTCTTAAAACTTCTTTTAAAACTACTATAACAGATTAAAAACCGCGGTGATTGATATAATCACCGCGGTTTTTAAAAGTATATATTCAGTTATTCTTCCCCGCTCAGTTTAACGAGAATTTTAGCCTGAGACTTATCTTCAATTAATTTATTGAAGCCTTTTTCTATCACTTCATCGAGTTCTATTTCTTCAGTAATCATCAGCGACGGATCAATCTGGCCGCTTTCAATCATTTTTACAGTCGCTTCAAAGATATCCGGTTCATAACCTAAAGAACTTGATATTCTTACTCCTGAAGCTGTCAGCATCATCGGATTAAAATCGATTTCTTTTTCAAAGATGGAAACAATGCAGACCATGCCTCTCGGTCTAGTCGACTGAATAGACTGTTCAAGTGTCTGTTTCACACCCGCGACTTCAAATGTCCGGTCGACACCGTCCGGGTAAATCGACTTAATATACTCTACAGGATTTTCTTTACCGCTGTTTATAGTATGTGTTGCACCAAATTCTTTAGCTTTCTCGAGGCGCTCATCCGATAAATCAAAGGCAAAGATATCTTTCGCTCCGGCTGCACGTGCAGCTAATATAGTCACAAGACCGATAGGACCTGCACCGTAGACCGCAACCGTTTCGGAGAACTTAAGTTCCGATTCACGGATTGCCTGCAGCGCAACTGCTGTCGGCTCTACCAAGGCACCGATTTTCAAGGAAGTACTGTCTTTCAGTTTAACAATGTTTTCTGCAGGTACGACGACAAAATCAGCAAAACCGCCGTCATCCCCGAGACCGATAAACGTTCCTTCTTTATAGAAATCGTATAAAGGATTGTCATGCTGCTTATTTGTCAGAACAGGGTTGATAACAACCTTATCTCCGGCAGCCAGTCCCTCAACTTCTTCTCCGACTTCTTCTATTACACCGCTGAATTCATGTCCCATAATTACAGGTCTTTCTTTACCTGTCACACCATTCGGCGCGTCTCCCGGAATAAAAATTGGACCTCCGAGATACTCATGCAGATCAGTACCGCATATACCTGTCCAGGCAACTTTTACTTTAACACCCTCAGCATAAACTTTAGGTTCAGCCACTTCTTCGATTCGAACATCTTTTGTGTCATAGTATACTACTGCTTTCATAAACCACTTCACTCCTTGAATGTTTTTCTTACTTATATTATAATTTATTGCGAAAAAAATCACAAGTGTAAACTATATTTCTTCAAGAGCTTCCGGCAGAAGTATAAAACCATCTTTATCTGTGCCGAATTTTCTCGCAGCAGCCATCTCTTTATAAATCAGATAATGTCCTAAAGTACACAGGACAGCATCCAGCTTATCTTCCAGGTGCTTATGATGTTTCCGGTTAATCGCTGCTTCATCCACCATCAGTTTTTCTTTGAATCCGGATATAATACCCCGCTGTTCAAGCAGGCCAATACGTTCTGTCAGCAGCTTCATCTGACCAACTGTTTCTTCAAATGTCATTCCTTTTTTACGTTTATATTTAACCGGAAAAATATCCGGAAATAAGCCGCTTACTATACCCGTCGGAAATGTCTCAATAATATTCGAGCCCTTATCATTCATACCGATGCTGATATTTGGAAGATGTTCTTTAATTAACTGACTCAGCACCTCTCCTCTTATTCCTTTATATGCTTTAGTCATAAATGTTCTATTGGAGTTAAACGCAAACAGACGATGCCCGTGGATTCTGCCTCTCTGCAGATCGCGTTCCGCCTGACGTGAACCGGTCTCATTATTAACGACGAGCGGTGCATCGATTGCGATATGCAGCATTTCATCGCTGTAGTTTTTAATAATCTTAACGATATCTTCATCGCTGAATACTGCAGATTCAAGGATGAGCACTTCCCCGTTCTCATCCATGACACAAATGCCGCTTTCGTTTTTATAAGTCCATGCCAGATCTATCCCGATAAATTTCATTTTTATCACTCACTTTCCGAATATCATTATTGATGATACTCCAAGTATATTATAATTGTCTTAACTTATTAATATTAAGGATGGTTAAAATGTCTGAAGTGATGATTAATTCTCTCTTATCAGAACTGCCGCTTAAAAATATTCAATCTATTACTCCCTTTAATAAAGGATGGTCCAATGATCATAAGTTTATCGTTGTAACTGAAGCTAAGAAGTATTTACTTAGAATGACTGATATTAAAAATAAGCAGGCGTACCTGGAGCACAAAGACTTATTAATGCAATCTAGGGAAAAAAATATCCCTACTCACAAACTTGCTGCACATGGTGAGTGTTTAAATGATACTTATTATTTCCTGCTGCTAAACTGGATCGATGGCAATGATGCAGGAGATGTAATTAATAATTTCACTTTATCAGAGCAGTATAACTTTGGCATCAAAGCTGGGGAAATTTTAGCTGAGATTCATAGTTTTAAACCTGTCAGTGAAGACAAAGAATCATGGAAGACAAGATATAACAGAAAAATTGATAAGAAAATAAAAATGTATAATGACTGCGAATTGAAGTATGATAACGGTCACCTTTTAATGGACGCCATCAGTAAATATAGACACTTGATTGATAATAATAGAAATGTGCAGCACCACGGTGACTTTCATATTGGCAATATGCTGATTGACAGCAATAATAAGCTGCATATTATAGACTTCGACCGTCATGATACCGGTGAAGCATATGAGGAATTCAATAGAATTACCTGGTGTGCGAGTACCAGTTCCGCTTTTGCCAGCGGCAGAGTCGATGGTTATTTTAATAACGATGTGCCAGATGAATTCTGGAAACTGCTGCTTTTATATATCTCAGCTAACATGCTGTCTTCCCTGCCATGGGCACTTCCTTTTGGCGATAAAGAAATTAAAACGATGAGACGTTCCTATACTGAGATTCTCGGCTGGTATGATCGTTTTGAACTGACTATTCCGAAATGGTATAAGAAATATTAGAATCAAACATGAAAAAGCACTGAAATCATTGTTAAATGATTTCAGTGCTTTTTTTACTCGGATGCAGCTGGATATTTCTTTTTCATTCTGTTTTTAACAAACAGCAGTATCAGAACCAGTACAGCTGCAGTCGTAATAATACCGAGAATTGAATTTTGTGTTAATCCGGTCATCAGGAATCCCGTGCCTGCTGACAGTGCAATAATGATTGCATACGGCAGCTGCGTACGGATATGTTCCATATGGTCTGCAGCTGACCCTGTGGACGACATAATACTCGTATCTGATATTGGTGAACAATGGTCGCCGAATACCCCGCCGCTGATTGCCGCTCCGATAACTAGTGCCAGTTCTAAATCAAGTGCAATCCCCATAGGAATCGCAATCGGAAGCATAATTGAGAACACTCCCCATGAGCTTCCTGACGCAAAGGCAATCAGTCCGCCTAGTAAAAAGATAATTACCGGTACTAAAAATGCAGGCAGGTAGCTTCCTGCGTAATGCGCAATGACTTCTCCAAGTCCCATTTCAGTTGCGACTGTTCCTATTGACCATGCCATAACTAAAATGACAGGTACAATCATAACCTGCATAACACCGTCTACATATCCGTTCAAGAGCTCTTCCAGCGGCTGTTTGTAGCGCAGCTTTGCATACAGCATTCCTCCGGCTGAACCGAGGAAAAATCCTGTTGTAATCGCAAAGATAATGTCCGCATTTAAAAATGAGCCTGCAAGTCCGTTTGCGCTAATATCCCCAGTCCAGAATATCACACCGAAGATTCCAATAAACAATAGAGCCAGCGGAATCAGAAAACTGAAGATATCTGCATCAATCGGGGCTTCCTCTCCGGTATCTTTAACCATTAACTTATCGTATTCTCCGTATAATTTACCGGTTTTTATCGCGCGCTGTTCTGCTTTATACATCGGGCCGATATCAATTTTCATATTGATTACAAGCAGTACACCGACAATCGCAAAAATTCCGTATAAGTGGAACGGAATCATCTGTATAAATAGCGACCATGGATTTTCCGATAAACTGAGCGCTGCCAGCTGGGTCGCGATTAGACCCGTAATAAACGGTGCGTACACACTAATCGGTGACATCGAAGCAACCGGGCTCCCCATCGAATCGACGATGTATGCGAGTTTAACACGCGATATCTTTAAGCGGTCAGTAATCGGCCGCGTGACAGTTCCGAGTATTAATACCGGTTCTGTGTAAGAAAACAGGAAGGCGCTTGCCCAGACAAAGTTCTGGCCTTTCTGACGCGTATTCACTTTCTTCGTCGCAAATTCTGCAAATGCCTTGCCGGCCCCTGTAGAACGAAGCACATTAATGAATCCGCCAGTAAATACAACCAGCAGAATAAGTGACGCATTCCACGGGTCCGCAATTGACGGAACCATAATTTCATTCACTGTATATGTAAAGCCTGAAACGGGATTCCAGCCGTTCATTACCGTTGCACCAAACCATACACCTAAAAATAAGGCAACGACGGTCTGTTTAGTAATGATGGCAATAATAATTGCCAATAGCGGCGGAAGCAGTGATAACAAACCATATTCCATCTCGTAAACACCCTTCTCACTTGTAATATCAATATCTTTTAATAATACATCAGTCCGGGCTTTATGAAAACAGGAAAAAGGCAGAGCATAAGCTCCGCCTCTACCTTAATCTTTAATTATTAATCACTGTTGTGGTCATGACCGCGGTTGTCGCTGCGGTTAATATCGCCGCTTCCATGTCTTCAACCGCCTTGCTGACCGCTTTGCCGTATTCGTTATTATCAATTATCTCATCCAGTTTTTTCTCAGCAGCTTTCTTATCTTTTTTACCGAACACTTCTGCTGTTAAATCACATGTTTTTATTATACTTAATAAGAGTGCAATTTCAGGATCAGGCGCTTTACCGTTAAATACAATATCTTTGACATGCGCTCTGATTGCCTGCTCCGGACGGTCATCCACCGTAGGATAGACATTTGTATTGAAAAAGAAAAAATACGTTTTATCCTCTTCTTTTAATATGCCTTTATCGACTAATGATAAGTATACCGGGTCATGTACCGCTTTCGTATTATTGGCAAAATGGTTTACCCAGTATTCCACTGTACGCGCTTTATGATCGGCTTTAATTTCTTCAATCACAGAATTGAAGTACGATACTTCGGTCAATGTATCATCGATTATAATTACTTTATCATCTTCAAGGCTCAGGCGTTCCATCATAGCGAGCTCTGCCAGTATAGAACCGGCGAGACCGTATCCCAGGCTCGCTGACGACACTGATGTACCTTTTTCATCGTCGGTACCAAGTAAGATGAGTGATTCTGCTATTGTAAACATAAAAGACACCTCCTGGGGTCACTTATCAATACCATCACAGATCTTAGTTTAAACAATCCATTTAATTACAAATTTCTAATGTAGCACATGCATTTATACTTTCTTTCAATCGATTCAAACTGTTCGATATTATCTCCGGTATACTGAGCGAACATGTATAAAGGTTGAAGATTATCATCCCCCGGCTGTACTGTATGCGCCATATCCTGATCTGATAAGTACAGATGATAGTACTCATCCACTTGTCTATAAGCGTTCTTTTCAAACCATGCTGCCGAATTGCCGGCATCGCGCGTCCATGCTTCTAAAAATTCCAGATTCAATTTAATCGCTTCTTCAGAAGCGCGTTCCATCAGCTGGCTGCCGATACCCTCATTCTGATAATCAGGATGGACAGCTAAATGCCAAATCATGCCGCCTGTGCCCTCTTCTGAACATACTTTTTCATCTTCTGTGTCATATTCAATGTCGATCAGTCCAACGATCTGATTATCCTTTTCTGCGACAAGTTCGATCGATGGATTCTCAAACTTTTCTTTCTCTCTATGAACATCGTCGTAGTACGCCGTATCTAAAAACGATAAAACCCGGCATCTCACCCAGCCTCTTTCGTCACTTGCCTGATAATTTCTAATTTCCATAATTAAGCTCCTCAGTTATCTTTTTTTCATGAAAAATACACGTCTTTTTTTAATAAACAGCAGGGCGAATTGTTCTGCAAATAATATCCCTGCTGCGATCGAACCGGCACTGATAATGACTTCCATGATAATATTTACCGCACCGGTATAATCCGATAATATAATGCTACTGGTCGCATCGTACGCCAGCCCGCCGGGTACAAACGGAATAATTCCCGGTATTAAGAAAATAGTCGACGGTTCTTTATACACCCTGGCCATGACATGGCTCATTATCCCCAGTGTAAACGCACCGATAAAGTTTACCATAACCAGCGGCAAATCGAACAGCATTCCCGCTGTCTGCCCCATCATCCAGCCGAGCGCACCGACAATACCCGCCGGGAGAAATAATTTTTTAGGCGCATCGAATACGACAGCAAAAAAGAATGATGCGGTAAAGCTAAATAGTAAGTTTAATAACCATTCCATCATTTCTCCTCCTTAAGCGAATATTAAAACTGCAGAAACACCGGCACCGATAGCAAAAGATGTGACGAGTGCTTCTGATGATTTAGTCGTGAACATCATCATATGACCGCCGAACAGATCCTGGATCGCATTGGTAATCAGCACACCTGGAACGATTGGCATCACCGATGAAATCAGCATTACCGATAAGTTCCCTCCGGGAATAAAATAATGTCCGGCAACGACAGCCAGGGCAATACTCAATCCTCCAAAGAACTCCGGTATAAATTGAGTGCGCATACGTTTTTTTATCATTTCGGTGACTAAAATACCAATTCCGCCGGCAAACAGCACAGTTAAAATATCAATTTTCATACCGTCCTGTAAATACAAAAAGCTGAGTCCGATAAGTGCACCAGCGATTGTTTTAAACCACAGCGGGTGGTCTTTTGTTTTAACATAGATTTCCTCAAGTCTTTTGTAAGCTTCATCAAGTGTCAATTCATCTCTAACTAATTTTCTTGATACAGTATTGACTTTGGAAATTTTAATTAAATTGGTATTCCGTTCTTTTATTCTGTAAATTCTTGGATAAGACTGGTCGTGCAAAATAAAGTTAATGACCGTATTCGTGACAAAACTGTTATTTTTAACAAAACCATAATGAGACGCTATGTAATTCATCGTTTCTTCAGTCCGCGTCCCTTCAGCACCTGCTTCCAGCAGAATGCGTGCTGCGAGCATAACAACATCTTTAATCTGCTCTTCATGATCATCAATGTGAAGTTTTTCTTCCGTCACCCACAACACCTCCAATGTCTATTATATAAAAAATAAGCTTCAGCATCAGCTAAAGCTTATCATCCTTATTCATTTATAAACGATTTGATCGCCTGGCATTTCTCTTTTGCATCTGAGATGCCGAGTTCATATAACTGTTCCAGCTTGTCACGGTTGCGCGTTGTCCGTCCGACACCCGCATCAGCGCTAGGTGCAATCACAATGATATTACCCTTTTCTTCCTGTTCAAAAATATAATCAAGCCGGTCATTGTAATGTTTATATCTGATTTTCATCCGTTCGTCGACTTTTGGATACTTTTTATAATTTACAATGTTGGATATTTTGCTCGGCTTTTTATAATAGCCTCTCGGTTTAGTCAGGACGACTACATTTTTAGTGAGTCCGTCACTTTCCGCCTTTACAATCGGCAGCGGGTCGACAATGCCGCCGTCCAGCATATGAATACCGTTATGTTCAACTGCTTCAGCGAAAAACGGAATGGAGCTCGATGCTCTCAGCAAGGTGCCGAGCGTTTTATCATCGTAATCTTCTTTATAAAAGTACATCGGTTCTCCCGTATCACATTTCGTCGTGACGATAACAAACTCCTCAGGTCCAGAAATAATTTTCCCAATATCCAGAGGCACAATTTTATTCGGAATCTCATCAAATATAAAGTCCATGCCGAACAATTCGCCTTTTCTAATTAAATTCATATACGATAAATACCGTTTATCATTTACAAAATCGATATTCACCTTTTTATTTCTGCCCGGCTGTTCTGATAAGTACGATGCAGCCATGCAGGCACCGGCGGATACGCCAATGACATACGGAAAGTGTATCCCTTCTTTTTGAAAATATTCCAGCACGCCCGCAGTGTATATACCGCGCATACCGCCGCCTTCTAAAACAAGTCCTGTACCATTCATTATATCCTGCTCCTTATTTCTCTTTGAAGTCATATTACTATTAAACGTATCACAGGAAACCAAAGTCCGTCATCTAATTCATTTCTTCATCATCCTGATATTCCAAAATATCAGCCGGCTGGCAATTCAGCGCCTTGCAAATAGCGTCAAGGGTCGAAAATCGCACCGCCTTAACTTTGCCGGTTTTTAAATTTGATAAGTTGACATTTGAAATCCCTACGATTTCTGCCAGTTCACCAAGTGCCATCTTGCGGTCTGCAAGTACTCTGTCCAGTCTCACAACAATCATCTGTCTCACCCCGCCTATACTGTCTGATCGTATTCATCTTGCAGATACGAACCATATTTTAAAGATTTAGCAATCATCCAGATTAAAATCCCTGCGAATACTGGTATAAGATTGATATCGAAAGTAATTCCTATGTTTTCTATATCAAAGAATTCGCGGAAATCCGCCGGTAATTCCGATATTGCAATTGAACTTTTTATAAGCAGCGACACCGCAATAGACATCAGCATTTCCATCAGTGCAAAAGCGACAAAGCTGTAGCCGATATACTCAATATATTTGCTGTTCTGTACAGTTAAAATGTTGCCTTTTCTCAAGTTGGCAAGCCATCTGTTAACGAGAATGATGATAAACAGAATGATTAACACATTCAGAAGTGACAGAAGTAAAAGAAGCATCAGCATTGTTTTGTCCAGATTGACATAGGACAAAATTTCCTCTGTAATAGTAACGGCTCCGCCCGGTGTTTCTAAAGAAGCATCCATCGTTAAGTTTGATAATATCCCCATCACTTCATCAACAGGCATAATTGCGAGGACGATTCCGCCGATTACGACACCAGCTGCAACAAGTCCATCAATGATCATGACGATAAACGACAATACATACATCACTGTGGCAAGTGTTTTAAAACGTTTGTGCACTACGATTTGTTCTTCCATTTTTATCCCCTCCATATTCTTATTTATAATATAGCATCCTTTTTAATCTAATTCAATAATTATTTAATGTTTATCATTAAATAATTAATCTAAAACGTATATTTATATTTTTTTGAGAAGAAAGTTTTTATTGATATTGTTTAGTTTTACTGCCAAACTGTTAAGAAAGAATACGCTTACAAAAGGAGCGCTTATGAATAAAGAAAAATTAATCCGCTTTATTGTTATGTACATTATTGTTCTGGCGATATTACTTGCCGTACAGTACTTTTTCCTGGACCAGGTCAATGTATTAAATTCGCTGTTCATGCCTGCAGTCGTCGCATTTTTATCTTTAGCTGTCCGCTCAAATGTTAAAAAAGATGCAGAAGCAGCAGAAAAGAGTAATCACGTTAAAGAGAAGTAAACATAACAGCTGAGGCATAAATATTACCAATATAAATAATCCGTATGTCAGCTTCCTATAGGAATCTAACATACGGATTTCTTTGTCTTGTATAAAATTTATTACGTTCAATAATCTTTTGTATTTGACGCTTTAAAAATTATAATTTTATAGAAGTGACTTTAGTTTCTGTATAAGGTTCCAGTCCTTCCGGCGCACCTTCTCTGCCGACGCCGCTTTCTTTCATGCCGCCAAACGGGATATTTGCCGCACTTGGTGCGCCGTTATTCCAGCCGAGTACACCGAAATCCAATTCTTCGGTTAAACGGATACCTGTTTTATAGCTTTCAGTAAAGTAATACGCTGCAAGTCCGTATTCTGTGCCATTTGCTTTTTTAATTGCTTCATCTAAATTAGAGTAGCTCTGAATCGGTGCCAAGGGACCAAACGTTTCTTCAGACATGCAGATCATGTCATCCGTCACGTTAGTAATCACAGTCGGTTCAACAAAATAGCCGCCTGAATGATTGCCGCTGCCGCCAGTCGTCACCTGACCGCCTTTTTCAACCGCATCTCCAATGTGTTTCATCACTTTGTTATAACCGTCTTCATCGATTAACGGTCCAATTTTAACATCGTCATCCATACCGTTTCCGACTTTAAGCGCTTTGACTTTTTCAGTAAATTTTTCGGTGAATTCATCCAGTACATCTTCATGGACGTAAAACCTGTTGGCACAGACACAAGTCTGACCTGCATTTCTAAATTTAGATGCAATCGCCCCATCAACTGCTTTTTCTATATCCGCATCGCTATGAACGATTAGCGGTGCATGGCCGCCGAGTTCCATCGTAACGTTTTTAACAGTACTTGTTGCATCACTCATTAATTGTTTACCGACTTCAGTTGAACCGGTAAAAGTCAGCTTCATTATTTTATCTGAACTTGTAAATATTTCACCGGCATCCCGGCCGGAAGCGTTAACGTATTGAATCACGCCTTGATCAAAACCGGCTTCGACAGCCAAATCGATAAATTTCATCGCCGACATCGGTGTTGCACTGGCCGGCTTAACGATAAACGTATTTCCAGCTGCTACTGCAGGCGCTGCTTTACGTGCCATCATCGCTACCGGGAAGTTCCACGGTGTAATCGCTGCGACGACACCAATGGGGTGTCTTGTGACAACAATTCTCGTGTCATCACCGTTTGCCGGTACTGTGCGTCCGTATATTCTTTTTGCCTCTTCAGCATAATATTTAATATAACTGTTGGCATAGTCAACTTCTCCCAGTGCTTCCGCCAGCGGTTTGCCGCCTTCCAGTGTGACCAGTTCTGCAATCTCCTGCTTATTTTCATCAATTTTTTCCGCCCATTTAAATAGTAAGTCCGAACGGTCTGCTGCACTCATTTTTCTAAAGTCCTGGAATTTTTCGTGGGCAATGCGGATTTTCTTCTCAATCGAATCCTTCGTATCTTTGTCGACGCGGCCTGCTTCTTCACCTGTTGCCGGATTAGTTACAATCAGTTCTTCTGCCATTAAAATTCCCTCCATAATAAAAAATCGTCCTATAAATAATTATAGGACGATTAATTTTATTTTACAAAATATAAGAGTTACAGACTCTGATCGATTAATGCATTCGCAATTTCATCCAGGTCTTTGACTGTGTACTGGAATCTGCCGTGGAATACATATTTCAGGAAGAATGCTTCTAAATCTTCCTGGCCGACAATCACTCGGATTGATGGATCTTCAGAATAATTAGTAATTGAATAATTACCATTATCTTTCGGGTTAAAGTAAATAATCGGTACGATATCATACTGTAATTTAAATTTATTCTTAAGTTTTTCAGCAGTAACTTTCGTTTCATCAATCACACCATTGTAATGGTTCACAGAGACATTTTCAGCATCTGCTTTTTCAAAAATCAATGTCTGTTCGTGCTGTTTGTTCAGTTCAAGAAGATCAAAGAATGATTCGATATAAGGCACTTCTTCAAATTGATTTTCATTTACACCGTGTAAAATATGCCCGCTCCAGTATTTAGAATCAATTAAGTAAATACCAGTACGTGTTAATACTAAATGGTCTATTTTACGCGTATTTGTATAATTTCTTGATGGTAAATAAATATTTGAAAGAATAATCATATCCGTTTCACGGATCTTTTCCTCTTTAACAAGTTTTTCCTTTAACTGAATTAAAGCAAGGTCTGTTAAATATTCGCCTTTATCTACAGTAAACTGATGCAGACTGGAAAGCTTATTATCGAGAAGCGTCGTATCATTATGATACTTCTCATTTAAAGTCGACATTTCTTTCTTGTGCTCTAAACGTTCTTCCTCGTGCGTACTCTCGTATTTTTCAACCAGAGATGCTCTTTCTTTCGCATGCGTTTCCTTTACAGCTTTAACTTCCTTGCGGTGTTTAAAGTAATACACTAAAAACCAGATTGCAATAATAAGAAGGACTGCTGCGACCGCGATAAAAATCGGATCTGTAAAAATATCAGTATTCATATTGTTCCTCTCTTTCCGAACTGCTTAAATTAGCTATTTCTAAGAAGATCTTTTAGAGCATCAACTTTGTCCAGTCTTTCCCAAGGCAAGTCGATGTCAGTGCGACCAAAATGTCCATAACTCGCAGTTTGTTTATAAATTGGTCTTCTCAAGTTTAGCATATCTATAATACCATCTGGTGATAAATTAAACAGTTCTCTGATGACTGTTGTAATTTTTTCTTCATTATATTTCCCTGTGCCGAAAGTATCGACAGCAATAGAAACCGGCTGTGATACACCAATTGCATATGCGAGCTGAATTTCACATTTATCAGCGGCACCGCTTGCTACTATGTTCTTTGCGATATAGCGCGCAGCATATGCTGCAGAGCGGTCTACTTTTGTCGGATCCTTGCCGCTGAATGCACCGCCGCCATGACGCGCATAGCCGCCGTATGTGTCGACGATAATTTTACGTCCGGTTAAACCGGCATCTCCCTGCGGCCCGCCGATCACAAACCGCCCTGTCGGATTGATGAAATATTTAGTTTCTTCATCTAATAGGTTTTCAGGAACCACTGCCTGAATGACATGTTTTAAAATATCTTCATATATTTCAGTTGCCGGAATGTTTTCATGGTGCTGCGTTGAAATAACAATCGTATCGACACGTTTTGGCTGGCCGTTTTCTCCATATTCCACCGTGACTTGCGACTTACCGTCCGGACGCAAGTATGAAATTGTATTATCTTTACGCACTTCAGTTAAGCGGCGTGAAATTTTATGGGCTAATGAAATTGGCAGCGGCATAAACTCTTTCGTTTCGTTTGTTGCATAGCCGAACATTAAACCCTGGTCTCCTGCACCGGTAGATACACCTTGAGATTCTCTCGTTTCAAAAGCATTGTTCACACCGACTGCAATATCTTCAGACTGTTCATCGATACCGGTCAGTACTGACATCGTCTTATAATCAAAACCGTACTTTGCATCGACATAACCGATTTCTTTAACTGTTTCTCTGACTGTTCTCGGAATATCTACATAAGTTTCTGTACTGATTTCCCCGACAATCATAGCGAGACCTGTATTAACTACAGTCTCACAAGCGACGCGCGCGTATGGATCTCCTTCTAAAATTGCATCGAGAATCGCATCTGAAATCTGGTCTGCAATTTTATCGGGATGCCCTTCTGTAACTGACTCCGAAGTAAATAATTTACGTTCTGACATTTAAAAATTTCTCCTTTATAGCTAATTTAGCTATCTCTCAAAAGCAAAAAATAAAGCCTTTTTCTCCATAATAAACAGAGAAAAAGGCTCGCCCTTTTCCCTTATCGCTCAGAATTACTCTGCATTCTTTAGCACCTTTCTTGAAAAGGAGGTTGCTCTGGCTTCACAGGGTTTGAATCCCTCCACCACCTCTGGATAAGAGATAACTTATTATTTATCTTACATTATTGGAATGAGCAAATCAAGATTAACGAAAGTTATTTGCAGCAGCTTTTAGATAATTAAACTATAAAACTCAACAGCAAGCTGTGAAAAATCCTTAATTTTATAAACATATACTTATAATTTTTATAATGATATATAAATTCACCTTATGAACCAGCATTGCAAAAAACAATTCAATATTCAAAAACGTTATCCTGTTATTGTGTAAACATAAAAACGAATGTGTTATACTAATTTCTAAATACTTCGTTAATGAAAATACTTGGAGGCGAATCATGGTTAACCATAAAAGTTTAATCGAAGGTCTTGTTAATAAACCTTCTACTCACAAACAATTATCAAACGCTGAACTTGTCGAAGCATCTTTACGACGCAAAGAGGCAGTACTTACAAATACAGGAGCACTTCGCGCGCAGACTGGAGAATACACAGGCCGCAGCCCGAAAGACCGTTTTATCGTTAGAGACAGCGTATCCGACAGCAAGATTGACTGGGGCGAGGTCAACCAGCCTATTTCACAGGAAATTTTCGATAACTTATTCGATAAAGTTACTACATATTTAAATGACAAAGAAGAATTATTTGTCTTTAACGGTTATGCAGGCGCAGACCCGCATACACAACTGAAACTTCAGGTTGTTAATGAGTTCAGCTGGCACAACATGTTTGCGAAAACAATGTTTATCCGTCCTGAAACAAAAGAAGAAGCACTTGCAATCGATCCTGAATTTACGATTGTATCTGCACCTACTTTTAAAGCAGACCCTGAGGTCGATGGTACGGGTTCTGAAGTATTCGTCCTTGTATCATTAGAAAAGAAAATCATTCTTATCGGCGGTACTGAATACGGCGGAGAAATGAAGAAATCAATCTTCTCAATTATGAACTACCTGCTTCCTGAAGAAGGCGTGCTCAGCATGCACTGCAGTGCCAACGTCGGCGAAAACAAAGATGTTGCATTATTCTTCGGTTTATCAGGTACAGGTAAAACAACGCTTTCTGCAGACCCGGAACGCGATCTTATCGGTGACGATGAGCACGGCTGGAATGACGATGGTGTGTTTAACATCGAAGGCGGCTGCTACGCTAAAACTATTAATTTATCAAAAGAAAAAGAGCCTGAAATCTTTGAAGCCATTAAATTCGGTTCGGTACTTGAGAACGTAGTGATCGATGAAGACGGCAATCCTGATTACGATGACGGTTCACTGACTGAGAATACACGTGCAGCATATCCGATTGACCATATCGATAATGCGCGCATTCCTTCAGTTGCAGGACATCCAAAAACGATCATCTTCTTAACAGCAGATGCATTTGGAGTACTTCCTCCAATCGCCAAGTTAAACAAAGATCAGGCAATGTACCACTTCTTAAGCGGATTTACATCTAAACTTGCAGGAACTGAACGCGGCGTTACTACACCGCAGCCGGTATTCTCAACATGCTTCGGTTCACCATTCCTGCCGCTGCACGCGACAGTATATGCGAACATGCTCGGAGATTTAATCGACAAGCATGAAGTTAACGTTTATCTTGTAAACACAGGCTGGACAGGCGGCGAATACGGCGTCGGCAAGCGTATGAATCTTGCACACACACGTTCAATGGTACGCCGTGCTATCAGCGGTGAACTCGAATTAGGTGAATTCGTTGAAGATGAAATGTTCGGCTTATCAATTCCAACAGCAGTGACTGGTGTACCGAAAGAAATTCTTGCACCAATTAACACTTGGGAATCCAAAGATGCATACACTGAAAAAGCACAAGGACTTAAAGATAAGTTCATTGAAAACTTTAAAAAATTCGGTGAACAATCAGCTGCGATTGCTGAAAAAGGCGGGTTTTAAATATATTTGATTGCAGAATCCCGGGATATTGATTATCCTGGGATTTTTTGTTGGAATCGGCAGGCTCGCTGCATATTTTCTACAGGGACACTTATTATGAACGTTGTCGATTTCACAACGTACTCGCAGCATTTCAAAATGAAGAGACCCCGGAATAATTTCATTGTTCCGGGGTCTCTTATTTCAGCCTTCACTACTGACAGCCGTTTTCTCTGACTTCATTATATAAATAAACGATACAATCGTCTTTCAAAAGCAAACTTTTATCTTCTTCAGGAATATCGTCTATATGGTCCACCAGCATTGGGCCATTTGTTTCATGATAGTGTTTCAGCTGATCCAGCCGTTCAATATTACAGCAAAATGCTGCTTTACTGAATGTCTCCTCGCCATCGTGAACGGTATATGTACCTACAAAATGCATGTCGCCCACGAGACCGCCCGTTTCTTCATAGAGTTCGCGCTGAGCACCTTCGACAAGTGCTTCTCCATTTTCGACTTTCCCGCCGGGGAATTCCAGTCCCCTCTCTCTATGGTTTGTCAGTAAAAACTGGCCGTTAAATTTAGGGATTATAAGTACATGTTTCGTATTTTCAACGTAACTGTTTTTCAATGTAACATGTCTGCCTTTAAAATCAGTAAATGTTTTCATATAGAATCCTCCCGGTTGCACTCTTGCATCTAGCAGCTTACAATAGTTGTATTAATTTTAAAAGGTGATACTGTAATGAAAAAAGTATTAATCGGCTCCGTTCATTTTTACCAGAAATATATTTCTCCAATGTCGCCACCGACTTGCCGCTTTTACCCGACCTGTTCAAATTATGCTTTGGAAGCTCTCGCTGAACACGGCGCAATGAAGGGCAGTTTCATGGCTGCTAAGCGCATTTCAAAATGCCATCCGTTTCATGAAGGCGGCTTTGATCCAGTCCCTGTAAACGAAAAGAAAAAACATCAGTAATTATCTCTTTAATGCTCCATACCTGTATTTAACGGCCGAGAAACATTTTTTGATTCTGACTGCGTGAAATCTTTCCGGTCGATGTCACAATAATTTTATCGACATAGTGAATTTCCTTTGGCAGCTTGTATTTTGCCAGATGCTTACTTAAGTGATTGAGCAGCAATGCCTCGTCCACTTCTTCTTCCAGCAGCAGCACCGGCACACTGCCCCACTCTTCATCGCCTTTTTTAATGACAACACAGCGATCGACGCCGCTGAGCGAGTATACCGCATCCTCTATTTCTTTCGGATAAATGTTCTCGCCGCCGCTGATAATCAAATCAGTCCGTCTGTCTAAAATATACAGATAACCCTCGCTGTCAATTTCCGCGAGATCTCCTGTATTAAAGTATCCGTCTTCTTTCTTCATATCTGCATTTAAATAACCGTTCGCAACACTTCCGCCTTTAATCAGGAGTTCTCCTGTATTTTCGTCGACTTTAATATCATAATCCTGAATATTCCCAACAGTCCCGCTTAAAATCTTTTCATCTTTATAAGAAATTTGAACAATTTGGGAGCATGTTTCAGTCATGCCGAATGAGTTATACACCGGCAGATTTTTGTTCATTGCTTTTTCCAGCAGCGACGGTGTTGTACTCGCGCCGCCGAGCAGCAGTCCTTCGAGATGATGTGTGCCTTCTATTTTCATCAGGCGCTTCAGCATAACAGGCACCATACTCGTATGAGTCACTTTATCCCGGCTTAAAATATTCCATACGCGCGCCTCATCGAACTTATTTTCGACGATTAACGTACAGCCTGTCATTACAGTTCTGAACAGGATTGACAGTCCTGAAATATGAAAAATCGGGTTAACCATCAGCCAGGTGCTGTCACTGTCATAATTAAAATGCTGCCGGCAATTTAAGTGAGATGCTGCATGATTTTTATATGTTTGCGGCACTGCTTTAGCGCGCCCCGTTGTTCCGGACGTAAACATAATCGATAAAATATCATCCGGCTGAGGATTGTTGACGATAAAAGTCTGCGTTTCAAGCTGAAGCAAATCTTCGTACTGAATTACTTCCACTCCGGGAATCTCAGCCGGCAAGGTCGCAATGACCGTTGTGACTGACACATCCTCCAGCTGGTTCTTAAGTTCACCCGGAGTTAACCGCGTGTTCAGCATTACCATTTCCACACCGAGCATCATCAGACCGTGAATCAGTTTTACAGAGTCCAATGAATTATCGATATACAAACCGACTCGTTTTAATTTAAGGGCTTGCAGTTGTGTACCGAGTGAATGTGCATGCATATACAGCATCTGATACGTCAGAGATTCATCTTTGTATTTCACAGCAATGTTGTCAGGATAAGTAAAACTTGCTGTTTCCAGCCATTTGTATGACATTAACTTCACCTCAAAAACACCCATCATAGACGGGTGTTATATTTTAAAATATGCAATTTACGGGAATTTAGGGAATTGATCGAAGTTCGGTTCACGTTTTTCTTTAAACGCGTCACGGCCTTCTTTCGCTTCATCTGTAGTGTAATAAAGCAGTGTTGCATCTCCTGCAAGCTGCTGTAACCCGGCTAATCCGTCTGTATCAGCATTCATCGAAGCTTTTAGGAAACGGAGTGCAGTCGGTGAGTGTTTCATAATATCTTCACACCACTCGACAGTTTCGTCTTCCAGACGCTCTAAAGGTACAACTGTGTTGACTAAGCCCATGTCCAGTGCTTCCTGTGCGTCGTACTGGCGGCATAAGTACCAGATTTCACGCGCTTTTTTGTGGCCGACGATACGCGCTAAGTAACCTGAACCGTAACCGGCATCAAATGAACCGACCCTAGGACCAGTCTGGCCGAAACGTGCATTTTCAGCAGCAATTGTTAAATCACATACAACGTGCAGCACGTGGCCGCCGCCGATTGCATAACCAGCAACCATAGCGATAACAGGTTTAGGAATAACACGGATTAAACGCTGTAAATCAAGAACGTTCAAACGTGGTACTTCATCTGTCCCTACATAGCCGCCGTGTCCGCGTTTTTTCTGGTCTCCGCCTGAACAGAAGGCAAGGTCGCCTTCACCAGTTAAAATTATTACCGAAACACGCTGATCGTCCCGTGCGCGCGTGAATGCATCAATCATCTCTGCAACAGTATCCGGCGTGAATGCATTGCGCACTTCCGGACGGTTGATCGTTACTTTAGCAATACCATTATAAAATTCATATTTAATTTCACTGTATTCTTTAACTGTTTCCCAAACTCTTGTCATGAGTTATCCTCCTCTAGGTACTCTCGTACTAACCTTATGTAAGTTTTGTAATTTTCAAGATGAATATTGTGACCGCAATGTTCAACTATATTCAGTTTAGCACTTTTCAAACGTTCTGACATCGTTTCAGCTGTTGCCACAAATTTCTTGTCCTTACTGCCTGCCAGTAAATAAAAACTGCTCTCAAGTCCGCTTAAATTATCCCAGTACGAGGGCTGTACACCCGTGCCGTATTTTAACAGGCTGTCTGCAGCTTCCGCCGGTGTCTGCTGCAGTCGCTCTTCGTGCTGGGCCTGCAGCACTGATCGGTCTGCATTACGCTGAGTCAAAAACAGCGGCATACCCTGCCAGAACTGAAGAAATTCATTATAATCGCTAATTATAAAACTGCTGCGCTCACGGTCAATTCGAAGCCGTTCCGCGCGCTTTTCTTCATCAGCGATACCGGGCGAGGCGCTTTCCAGTATGCATTTATCAATTCTTTTTGGAAAGTCAGCTGCTAAGGCCAGAGAGACCCGGCCGCCCATCGAGTAGCCGAGCACATCGAAAGTGTTAATACCTTCTCTGTCTGCAATATTTACAAGTCCTCCTGTAACATCTTCCATACGGTAATCATGCGGCGTGCTTAATGTACCGCCAAAACCGGGTAGATCTGCAAGAATTACATTACGTACGCTGCTTAAATCCTCTGCGATTCTTCTCATACTTTCTTTAGACGATAAAAACCCGTGCAGCAGCATAATCGTTTTGTCCCGCTTGTTATCGAGCAGCTCATAATTAAAATTCAGCATTGTCCACCAGCTCTTTAAGCCGGGCTTTCAGCTCGTTATGACTCTCGAGATTATGTTCTCTGTCTGTTTTAATCTCTATCATCTGACGCCCGGTTTTATTCAGCATTTCTTTTGTTAATTCATTCGAATTTTCAATATGAATATATTCGTAATCGTAAAGCTTCGCGGCATGCTCAAAATTGAGATCAAGCGGTGTGCCGAACAATCTTTCGAAGTGCGGTTTATGTGCATACTGCGGCAGATAGCTGAAAATATTGCCGCCGTTATTGTTAAAGACGATAATCGTAAAGTCGATATTTTCAAGTTTTGCAAGCAGCAGACTGTTAATATCATGATTCATCGATACGTCTCCAATCAGCATGGTCACCGGCTCTTTGGTGCCGAGGCCGAGGGCGCTGGAAATCACACCGTCAATACCGTTGGCGCCGCGGTTCGCGAATACATCATGGACAACACGTGTATCGAAACGCTCAAAGTCTCTGATCGGCATACTGCTGGATAGGAAAAATGTGCGGGACGCATCGGTCTCTCTGATAATGTCGTAGACATATCTGCCTTCATCGTCAAAACCGGAAATATGCTCATCTATATACTTATGAAGCACTTTTGATAAGTCTGTGAAGCGCTCTTTAGTATCGCTCTTAAAATTATCAGCAATCAGCCTTGGAAGAATTTCATTGATTGTGCCGACATATGTTTCATCTGGTGTGACCGGGAAGGGTTTGATGTCCTGAAATTCACTGATTAAATATTGCGGCACAGCCGTTTGTTTTAAGAATGCATTGGTCTGTTTTGAAGTTACAGGCTCACCGATACGGATAATAAAATCAATATTGTCTTCGATATACCGGCGATGGTTTTCGCTGAAATTTGAAAACATCATATCGTGATTAACAATGGCATCTTTAACAAATGTTCGCAGATTCTGCCGCGGATCGCAGACAGCAATAAGATTGCCTTGTTCCAAAACAGACACAAGCGGTGTTAAATCTTCTGCTGTTTCACCGATAAAAACAAGACCTGTGCCTTTTAGTTTTTCAATATGCCCCGGGACAGTAGTCGCTGGGATCATTGATTTCTGTACCCGCTTAAATAAGTCCAGACGTTCAACATTCGGCATAATCGGTTCGCGGACCGGGATATTAAAATGCACTGGCCCCATATTAATGCCGTTGAAATACTGGCTGGCCTGCAGCACTTTATCGTTAATTAATGATTCTGCACTGTCATGACTGTCAGCAATCGGCAGTTCCGTCTGATAGCGTACGAAATTGCTGTACATATTATGCTGCTCAATCGCCTGCGGCGCACCGACATTTTTAAGCTCGTGCGGACGGTCCGAGGTCAGTACTATGAGCGGCAGATGACTTAGTCCCGCTTCGCTGACAGCGGGTGTATAATTCGCTGCTGCTGTGCCGGATGTACATAATATACCGACCGGCTGACGTCTTTTTTTAGTCAGCCCGACGGCGAAATACCCTGCACCCCGTTCGTCGGGATGAATGTACGTCTTAATCCCTTCATGCAGCTCCGCCGCGATAGCAAGCGGCGTTGAGCGTGAACCCGGGCTGATAACCAGTTCATTCATACCGTATTCGTACAGTGCATCTATGATACTAAATGTTTGTGTCGTTAGTGCTTCCGTATAGCTCATTAGTAGTCGCCTCCAAGACGTTCAGCATCGGTGTGAATTTAACTTCTGTTTCCAAAAATTCAGCTTCCGGATCCGAGCCTTTCACAATGCCGCACCCGGCAAAAAGTGTCGCGCTGCGTGCAGAAATCAGCATGGAACGGAGACCGACGGCAAACTCACATTCTTTGTCTTCATGAATAATGCCAAGCGGCGCTGCGTACAGTCCTCTTGTGCCGTATTCATGATCTTTAATATAATCTTTCGCCAGCTTTTTCGGCAGGCCGCCTACTGCCGGGGTCGGGTGAATTTGTTTTAATATTTTAAACTCATCCGCATCCTTCTTCAGCATAGCCTGAATCGGCGTGAACAAATGATATATATATTTATTTTCGAGCAGCAGCGGATTTTTTTTGTAGTTCAGCCCTTCTGAAAACGGCACGATATCACTGACGATTGATTCTCTGACAACGCGGTGTTCAAAAAGATTTTTTTCATCGTTCAGTAAAAAGTCTTTCTGCAAATCATTCTCCCGGCTGTCTTCGACGCGCTGAATTGAACCGGCAATCGCATTCGTAGCCAGTTCCTCTCCGTGGATTGAAAATAATTTTTCAGGTGTTTTCGAAACGAAAGTCGATTTGCCTTTTTCATAATAAATCGTGTACGTGTCAGCTTCGTCTTTTAACCGTCTGATTAAATAAAGCCGTTTTGCTCTCGATTCAAAAGTGATGAGTTTCTGACGGGCAAGCACTACTTTTTTAAACTCGTCGTTTAAATTATTTACTGCTTCTTCAACGAGCATTTTCCATTCATTTGGAAAAATATCGCGTTTACTTTTAACGACCGGTTTTTCTTTCTCGGTGAGTTCAGTATTTTCTATCGCCGACAGCACCCCGTCAACTTCATCGAGCACATCCTCCATATTTAATTCTGTTTTTTCACGAGTTAAAAACACTTCGTGATTTTTCAGATCAAACTGCCATTCCGGCAAATGAAATTCAATCATTCTAAAGTCGTTCCACTCGTCAGTCGTATCTTTATCATCGAATAATGTTCCGCCGAATAAGCTCAGTTTCGATTTCAGATCATCACCGAGCATCTCCTGCTGCAGTTTGGCAAACAGTGTTTTCTTACTGTCCGCTGCCGATTCCGGCTGAAACTTATCACGCCACATACTTTCGATGTAATTGATTCCGATAACATTATACGTGTTATCTTTTGACTTGAACCAATAGCGTGAACCCTTCGATTCATCAAAGTATGTAAATATTTTTTCTTCGTCAATATTATACTCATCCATAGGAATATGCAGTGTAAGATATTGCCTGTCGGAATCCAGACTGATACTCTCTATAAATGTTCGAGACGATTGTAATTTCATGAGTCACACTACTTTCATCATAATTAGCTTTATTTTATCATTTTTTACCTACCGTGTGTATGGACAACACTTAAATATGATAAAATTATAACCATCATGTTTTAAAGGAGAAAGTCATGCAGGAAGCACAAGTACATACAGGATTTAAAAAATATTTAATGCTGACGCGTCCGCATACACTGACAGCAAGTTTTGTACCTGTTTTTGTCGGGACGGCAAGTGTATTGTTATTTGCTGACATCCGCTGGGGAATGTTTTTCCTTATGCTGATCGCTACAGTATTAATACAGTCGGCTACCAATATGTTTAACGAATATTACGATTTTAAACGCGGTCTGGATTCACATGAATCCGTCGGTATCGCTGGTGCTATTGTAAGAAATGGCATGAGTCCCCGTCTCGTTTTGACAATCGCTCTTATATTTTACGGCATCGCCGCTGTAATCGGAATTATTATTACGATAAATTCATCGTGGTGGATACTTATCGCTGGTGCTGTATCAATGGCGGTCGGTTATCTTTACACAGGCGGCCCTGTGCCGATATCATGGACACCGTTTGGTGAAATATTTGCAGGTTTCTTTATGGGCACTGTAATTATTATGATTACATTTTTTATTCACACAGGCACACTGCATGTATTTCCTTTATTAATGTCCATACCTCCGGCAATTACAATAGGTTTACTCAATATGGCAAATAATATACGCGACCGGAAAAAGGACAAGGCGAGCGGCCGCAAAACTTATGTCATTCTTGTTGGTAAGCCGTTTGCGGTAATGATTGCTGCAGCCCTGCTCCTGTTCAGTTATGTATTTTTAATATACCTGGCCTTCTTTACGCCGATGGGCTCGGTATTTCTGCTCATCCCGCTCTTGTCTATTCCGCTTGCGCTGAAAACAATTATGCTGATGCGTAAAGGAAATACACCGGTTGAACTGATTCCAGCCATGGCATCGATGGGCAAGCTGAATACAATTATGGGACTGCTTTTGACCATCGGTTTGATTATTTACGGGATGACCGGCATATAAATTTTTCTGAAAATTGTGTTTCAGCTCTGTGAAGAATATAATATAGTTGAAACAAACAATATAGGGGGATTTATCATGCAGTTAAAACGTACGTTATTCGCGGGAGGTCTTGCAAGTATGCTTTTACTTGCCGCGTGTAATGGAGACAGCACAGAAGAAGCAGGCACAGAGGAAGAAACTCCGGCTGAAGAAACAACAGAAGAAGCGGCAGAGGAAGAATTATCATACTCTGGGGTCAACGGGGATTACACTTTCACAAACTTTACACCGGTTGAAGTACCGGCTGTTGACGCTGAAGGGAATGATACAACGGTTCAGGCAGTGGCAGTTGAGTTTGAATTCTCCAATACTTCTGAACGCGCAGCAAGCCCGTCTGAAGCATTCAGTCTGGACTTAGCAGTCCGCCAGGTGAGTGATGAAGGCGAAGCACCGACAGATAACTACACGATGGACCTTGAAGACGATGGTGAATTTGCAGACGGAAAAGCCGCGGCCAATGAATTAGTGGAACCGGGAGAAAACACAGCTGCAGTCGTTGCCTACGGTCCGCTTGATCCGGAACTCGCAACACACCTGCAGGCCCGTGAAAATCCGCTTGAAGAAACTGAATCACTAGACCATGAAATCGAGCTTGATTCAGCACCTGCTGACAGCGAAGAATAAATCTAAAAACAGCGCCGTGACACGGCGCTGTTTTTTGTTTAATTTTATTTGGAATTTTTATGAAAAAAACACCTCATTTTATCATAAGGCGTTCTTAAATACTTATTTTCTTTTTGTGAGGATAAACTTCGTACCCTCTGCCTCGTATGTCAGCTCTCCGTCTTCCATATCCATACGCACAGACATCATAATATGACTTTTATTATTGAAGTCTCTGTATAAAATACGGATGCGGAAGTTCATTGTCTGATCGGGCTGCATATAAAATTTCAGAATCACTACATCATTTTCTTCTTTCTCTTTAATGTAATGGTATTTTGTCGTAAAATCATAACCTTTAATATAAACTTTCTCAATGTGAAATGGATTATCATTTTTATTTTCGACACGGAACATCATGTATTTCCCGCGGTCGTCCTTTCTCCAGCCGACTTCGTCTATCATCAGAAGCGGCTGTGTCGTCATAACTTCCGCACGTTTTCTTGAAAAGTAAATACCTAGACCGGAAACTGAGGCGATAAATAAAGCCAGCAGTACAACTAAATCTAACCAGACTGATAAAGGATCCATATATTTTCCAACTCTCTTAATGATTTCATTTATATAATTTTATCATTACATGTATGTTAAAAACAATTATGTTACATTGAGAGTAATTTGTTAAGGAGTCGGTATTATGATTGAAATCTTAAGCGGTATTGGTCTTGCTTTCATTCTTTTCATCATTGCAGGCATTGCTGTTCTACTCGCTATATCACGCTGATAAAAGTTTTATATATCAGCCTGTTCTTCTCCAGTTATTCTATTTCAAAAATATCATCTGTATGTTCGTGCAGGTCTTCAGGACCATTAATGTGTGCTGTAACGCTGTATTCTCCAGGCTCAACTTGTGCAGTTTCAGCAGTATAGATGCCATCACCTTCACTTTCAGCGTTCAGCCATGTAATCTCTGCAGTCTCAGTATCTTCCACTTCAAACCGGACACGATCCGCTTCATAAGCTTCATCTTCCTTCAGCAGTTCGACACTGATGACAGATGGATTATCTTCATTATCCACAGTTAAATTAATATCCAGCACCTGTTCGTGATGGTGCTCTGCAGTTTCTTCATGCGGTTCATGAGCCTCTTCGCCCTCGGCTTCTTCCGTACTGTTTCCGCACGCTGCAAGCACCAGAGTAAGGCCTGAAAGTAACAATAATTTCTTCATTTAAATATTCCCCCAAAACTTAAGTATAGGTTTATTTTATCACCAGCCCTGTTCATGAATACCACACATTTTCGAAGATTCTGAGTCTATAACGTTTCAAAATAGTGAATCTACTTCTTATCGATACACCAGTCACTTTTAATGCTGAACTAAAATAACCTCTCCAAAACTTAATCCGGAGAGGTTATTTGTTATCTTACATATTCAAATATTCCTGCTGCACCCATACCAACACCGATACACATTGTCACCATGCCGTATTTTGAGTCAGGTCTGCGTTTCATTTCAGCAAGCAGCCTCGCAGTCAGCATGGCACCGGATGCACCCAGCGGATGACCGAGTGAAATTGCACCGCCGTTGACATTTGTTTTCTCTATATCCAGTCCCACTTTTCTGATTGAAGCGACTGTCTGGGAAGCAAATGCTTCATTCAGCTCGACTAAATCCATATCTTTGACCGATAAACCGGCCTGTTCCAGTACTTCAGGAATGGCATATGCAGGGCCAATGCCCATAATCTTAGGATCTACGCCCACTGCTTTAAATCCGACAAAGCGGGCAATTGGAGTGACTCCGAGTTCTTTCACCTTATCTCCTGACATTACTACCACAAAGCCTGCGCCGTCTGTCAGCGGTGCTGATGTTCCTGCTGTAACAGTACCGTCTGCTTTAAATACTGTTCTGAGTTTGGCAAGTCCTTCCATATTCGTATCCGGACGTATATGTTCATCTGTTTTAAATTCACCTTTCGTTATAACAGGCCCATTTTCGTCATAGGATACTTTATTTACTTCAACCGGAATAATTTCGTCTTCGAACCTCCCAGCCTCGAGCGCAGCCTGTGCTCTCTGATGGCTTTGTACTGCATAAGCATCCTGATCTTCTCTCGAAACTTTAAATTCTTCTGCCACCATTTCAGCAGTCAGCCCCATCGGATATGACACTCCTGAATCTTTATCCTGCAATACTGGGCTATTTGTCGGCTCATTGCCGCCCATCGGTACAGCGCTCATTAATTCCACACCGCCGGCAACCAGTACATCTGCCTGTCCTGCCATAATCTGGTTGGCTGCGATTGCTATCGTCTGCAGTCCTGATGAACAGTATCGGTTTACTGTCTGTCCCGGCACTTCATCCGGCATTCCTGCAAGCAGGGCGATTGACCGTGCAATATTCTGTCCCTGCAATCCTTCTGGAAATGAATTTCCGACAATCACATCTTCTACCATATCCGGACTGAATTTACCATCGACACGTCCAAGCACACCTTTAAGAACCTGTGCTGCAATCTCATCCGGTCTGTCGTGGAACATCGCGCCGCCTTTTGCTCTTCCGGCAGCCGAGCGTCCGTAAGCTACTATATATGCATCCTGCATTTAACTTCATCCTCTCTGTACGTACATATTACTAATTACGGAGCGGTTTTCCCGTCTCCAGCATGTGACTGATCCGAGCGTAAGTTTTCTCATTCTGCAGGAGATTTAAAAATCTCTCTTTCTCGAGTTTCTGCAGATAGCGCTGATTCACATAAGTGTTGCGCGGTATATCTCCGCCTGATAATACTTCTGCAATCTTCAAGGTAATTTCGTAATCGTGATCACTGATAAAGTTACCGAGACGCTGTGCATCAAGCATTCCTTCTGCCAGCGCTTTAAAGTCACGACCAAGAGCAATATACTTTCCTTCAGGTTTAGGAATGTAATTCATTTCTGATTCCAGACGCGCTTTATTTAAAGCTGCTTCCACACGTTTCTCCACATTAAGAATAATTGAATCGGTATCTCTTAAATAACCGTATCTCTTCGCTTCATACGCATTCATTGAAACTTTTGCCATACCGATATTCGTCAGTACCTCACTCATCGACTGCTGTTTGTCATCGTGCTTATGATTTGTACTTAATATACGGTCCGACATTTCAGCAAGTCCGCCGCCGCTCGGCAGGAGTCCGACCCCCGCTTCAACCATGCCGATATATGTTTCACTTGCTGCAACAACGAATGGAGAATGCAGCACTAACTCACAGCCTCCGCCGAGGGCTTTGCCCTGCACAGCCGTCACTATCGGTTTCAGTGAATATTTTAGACGGTTAAAGCTTTTATGAAGTGTATCTATGGCCGGTCCGACTAATTCTTCGACCTGATTCATTTCATGTGCTTTTTTCATCATGTACAAGTTAGCTCCAACGCTGAAATTTCTGCCGTCAGCATATAAAACCATACTTGAAAAATCTTCGCTCTCTAAAAGATCGACAGCTTCTATTAAGTCTTTGGCAAAACCGTCAGAAATAATGTTATTGCCGCTCTGCAGTTTTAACAAGAGCTGGTCTGTATTAACTACCGAGAGCCTGGAATCCTCTCGGTTCCAGATTTCACTATCGATAAAATCACTTACTGGTGTTACCCGCTCAATGGTTTCCCCTTCTTTATAAAAAGGTTCAGTGCGTTTTTCTATCCATTCAGGCAATTCTCCGAGTTCTTCTTTCATGCGATCTTTAACCCGGCTGAAGCCCATCAAATCCCACAGCTGGAACGGTCCTTTTTTCCAGTTGAATCCCCAGATAAGCGCCCGGTCGATATCTCTGTAATCCGAAGCTGCTTTTGGCACATTTAAGGCTGAATAGTAAAAGTTATTTCTCAAGGTTTCCCATAAAAATAAGCCGGCTTTATCATCAGCATTAAAAATAATATCCATATTCTCTTTTAAATCTTTACTGAATTTACCGAGAATTGGAAATTCAGGTTTTGACTGTTCAACGTAGTCATTTTTTTCTGGATCAAATACGAGAATTTTATTCTTCTCTTTTTTATAAAATCCTTTTTTTGTTTTTCTTCCAAGCGCCCCCTGTTCTGCAAGTTTCTCGGCTATTTTAGTCTCATTAAAGAACTTCTCCTCACCCGGTACCTGCTGCAGCCCTTTAGTTACTGTCACTGCAATATCAATACCGACGAGATCACTCAAGCCGTAGGTGCCCGTACCTGGACGTCCGATACTTCTGCCGGTAAGTGCATCTGTCTCGGAAATCGATATGCCTTCTTCTTCTGCCCGGTGCATAATATCATTCATTGTCTGTGTACCGACACGGTTGGCTACAAAGCCCGGTACGTCGTTCGCAACAACGACACCTTTGCCGAGTTTATCTTCTGCAAAAAGCTGAGCGCGCTTTACCGACTCTTCTGCAGTATCCTGAAGCGGAATAATTTCAACCAGCTTCATAATGCGCGGCGGATTGAAGAAGTGCATGCCGAAAAATCTTTTCCGTTCATCATCATTGAATACTTTAGCGATATATTCAATCGGAATACCCGATGTGTTTGTTGCAAATAAGGCATTATCTTTTGCAACTTCTTTTACTTTTTTCCAGACACTGTGTTTGATTTCCAGTTCTTCTTTAACCGCTTCGATATAAATATCAGCGTCATCCTCACCTTTTAAATCCTCATCGAAGTTGCCGTATGTTAAATTCGATGCGAAATTTAAGTCAAACAGCTGCGGCCGTTTTTTATCCGTGATGATTTCGTAAGCTTTCTTTGAAATTTTATTAGGATCTTTTTCATCTATTGCTATATCAAGCAATTTTACTTTTAAGCCTGCATTTACGAGCAGGGCAGCAATCTGACTGCCCATGACCCCTCCGCCAAGCACTGTTGCTTTCTTTATCGTCATGAAAAACCCTCCAAATTATTTTATCTTTAACTCATCGGACACCCACTACTTAAATGAATGCGGAATCACCGGTTAAGGCTCTGCCGATTACAAGGGCATTGATTTCGTGCGTGCCTTCATAAGTGTAAACAGCTTCAGCATCTGAGAAGAATCTCGCTATATCATACTCTGCAAGAATACCGTTTCCACCTGTTATTCCGCGTCCCATGGACACCGACTCGCGCAGTCTTAAGGCATTCATCATTTTTGCAGTTGATGTTGCCACTTCATCGTACTCGCCGTTCTCCTGCATTCGCGCAAGCTGAGCCGACAGTGCCATCGCATGGGACAGGTTACCCTGCATCATTGCCAGTTTTTCCTGAATAAGCTGGTATTTGCTGATTTCTTTGCCGAACTGCTTGCGTTGTGTGACGTAGTCAAGCGTTGCGCGCAGTGCACCTGCCATGGCACCCGTAGCCATATAAGATACGCCTGCACGTGTAGAATAAAGTATTTTGGCAATATCTTTAAAACTGTTTATGTTTTGCAGTCTGTCCTCTTCTTTAACGACTACATTATTTAAACGAATATTTGTATTCGGAATGATTCTTAAAGCAATCTTGTTCTCGATAATATCGATGTCGACGCCTTCCTGTTCCGGCCGGATAATAAAACCTTTGGGTTTTCCGGTTTCCACATCTACAGCAAAGAGTGGAATGACATCCGAAACATTAGCGCCCCCAATCCATTTTTTCGCACCATTAATCACCCATTCATCACCTTCACGCTTAGCGGTCGTTTCAAGACCTCCTGCAACATCAGAACCGTGATCCGGTTCAGTCAATGCAAAACATGTTCTCATTTCATGAGACTGCAGCTTAGGAATATAATGTGCAACCTGTTCTTTTGAGCCGCCGAATAAAAAGGCGTTATGGCCGAGCCCTTGATGCACACCAAGCACTGTCACCAGCGATACATCGAAGCGCGCCACTGTATAGGACATAAAGAACTGGAACAGCTGGCTCGGTGTTTTCGCTCCTTCACGACCTTCAAACAATAAAGGATTCCTGAAATAATTCAATTTACCCATCTCTTCAAAAAAGTCTTCAGGCACTGTTGCGTTCACCCAGTGATCGTTAATTGAATCGCGGTATTTGGATTCCAGCAGATCGTCCAGCTGTTTTAAAAATTTAACTTCTCCTTCAGTCAATTCTTTCGATACATTCATTAAGTCTTCCGGATACAATTCTTTAAGTGTCTGTTCTTTTTCTGTCATAATATTTCCCTCCACCTTATTAAGATAACGCTTTCAAATAACGTTAAAATTTTTATTGTACTATGCCGTTTTCCTGAGCTTTTTCATTCATTAACTGCTGGATTTCGAGCCGGTCCGGTTTAGCAGTTGAGTTCAATGGAATTTCTTTCATCTCGAGATAAAGTCTTGGAATCTTGTAACCTGCAATGCGTTCTCTGACATGCTTGTCCAGTATCTCTTCAAAATTCTCAGTTTCTTCCGTAAGCACTATCGCTGCAGAAACCGACTCTCCGTATTCAGGGCTCTCATAGCTGACGACAATAGCAGTTTTGACTATCGGGTGCTCTGACAGTGCCGCTTCAACTTCTGAAGGCAGTACATTTTCCCCGCCGGTAATAATCAGTTCTTTTTTACGGTTGACGATAAATATATCTCCGTCTTCGTCCATCTTCGCAAGATCTCCCGTCAGGAAGTAATCGCCGCAGAACGACTCTTTCGTTACATCCGGCTTATTCCAGTAACCCGGTGTCACCTGTTTTCCGCCGACCGCAAGTTCTCCGATTTCACCCGTTGCTACTTCGTTTTTATCTTCATCAAGTAATTTTATATCTGTAAACAATACCGGTTTGCCGATACTCATCGGTTTAACTTTGGCATTATCCGACGCATTTACCATGGCGAGCGGTGCTTCTGTTAAACCGTAACCGTTAATCAGCGTATACCCCATGCTTTCAAATTTCTTCTGAACAGCCGGCAGCGGTGCTGATCCTCCCTGAATGAGATATTCGATATTTTTAAAACTTTCAAGGTTAAAGTTATCCGCAACGAGCATAGCGTAATACATCGTCGGAATCAGCGATAAATAATCCGGTTCGTATTTCGCCATCAGATCGTTGAGCTCAGCACCGTCGAAGTAGCGGTGCAGCACAAGCGTTCCGCCTGCCATTAATAGCGGTAAGGCTGTGTCGTTTAAACCGTACACGTGGAACATCGGTGTTGACAGAATTGTCGTTTGTTTGGAATGTGTTCTGTATGTTAATGATGTATTAATTAAGTTCGTGACAAAGGAATCATAGGTGAACATTACACCTTTAGGCAGTCCTGTCGTTCCGCTCGTATACATTAAGGCAGCCAGTTCATCACTTTTTACATTTGCAGTTTTAAACGGTTTATGATTTTCCGGGTCACAGATTTTATCATATTCCGGTGAATCGACATCCATATGGAGCAGTCCTTCAGGTGTACCGGTTAAACTTTCTTTGTGTCTAAGTGAGTAAAAAATCATTTTTACGCCTGAATCTGAAATGACACTTTGAATTTCTTTTGGTTTTAAACGCCAGTTCATCGGCATATAAACCGCTCCCGTTTTAAAGCAGGCAAATAATAAGTCGAATATCGATACATCATTCGGTGCAAAAATACCGACAACGTCTCCTTTTTTAATGCCCTGATCTGTTAAATAATTTGCCAGGTTTTCTGCCCGTGCATTTAAATCCTGAAATGACCATTCCGTCCCTTTTTGCGGGTCTATTACTGCTGCTTTGACTTCATCGTAGTCGGATCTTGTTTTAATCCAATCATAATTCATTGATATCTTCCCCTTTGTTAATGATTGTTTTCAATTGTCTCTGCTAATTTCCCCCAGTTTTCCTGAAACAGTTCACTCTTGATTACTTTTAAATCCTTCGATATTTTCGGCTTAAAATCCATCTGCGAAAGCACATCTTTTTCTAGACTGAGCCCCGGAGCAATCTCAATCAGTTCCATCCCCTCATCAGTCAGCTGAAAGACAGCGCGTTCGGTAACATAATACACATTTTGGCCAAGTTCCCTTGAATAATCCGCATTGAAATCCATACTTTGAACAGTGTCGACAAATTTTTTGGAATGCCCTTCTGAATCAATTACCAGTTCATTATCTTTACAATGCGATTCGCTCCCGACGACCATCGTTCCTGAAAAAATCAAAGTTTTAACTGTCTGGCTGATATCGATAAAACCGCCGCTGCCGTTCATTCTCTCCCCAAACTGAGAAACGTTCACGTTACCAGCTTTATCTATTTCAGCAAAGCTTAGAAATGCAATATCGAGACCCCCGTTAAAAATAAAATCCCAAGTCATATCGTGACGCATTCTTGCATCCAGATTATAGTTCATGCCAAAATGATTTCTGCTTCCGATAATCCCCCCGAATATACCGGTATCAATATTCAATTTGACAAGATGATCAGCTCGCTCTTCACGCAGCACATTCGACAGCTCATTGTTAATTCCATAACCGATGCTGACCGCATGCCCGCGTTTTAAAAACTGTGCCGAACGCCGTAAAATAATTTTTCTCGCGCCGAACTCCAAAAACTTCTCCTTACTGTGCGAAATTCTGTGATGGCCGGATAAAGCGGGATCATAATATGTCTGTATCACCTGCTTATGATATTTTGGGTTTTTGTTTATAACGACGTAATCGACAAGCTCCGAAGGAACAAACACATCCTGCGGATTGAAACTCCCCTTTGCAATTATCTCTTTAACCTGGACGATTACTTTGCCGTTATTTTTCTTTGCAGCTGAAGCTGCACTGAAACCTTCACCGAGATGAGACTCATGCGTCATGAAAATGTTGCCATCCTCGTCAGCATATGTACCTCTCAAAAGAACAATGTCAATCTTCGGAAAATCGTAATGCAGATACTCTTCATTATTAATCTTCATTAGGGATACTAAGTCATCACGACTTGCATCATTCACTTTCCCGCCGGAAAGTCTGGGATCCACAAAAGTATTTAATCCGATTTTAGTAATGGTTCCCGGTGAAGAAAAAGCCTGATCGCGGTAAGAAATCGCGATGATACCCTGCGGCAGAAAATAAACTTCAATCTCATTGTTTTTAACCGCTTCAACAGTAACGGGAGAAGCGACCATCAGACTGGTAATAATTCTTTTAACCATGCCGCGAGAGACAAAAGAATCGAGATCAAAACCATCATCAAAATCGCTGATATCATTCGCGACGACAAAGGTTAAATTATCGAGATTCCCATGCTCATCATGCTGTTCTGCCAAATGCTTTAATACTTCCATCGGCAAGTTTCCTGTAGACAGAGCGGCAATAGAAATAACATCACCGCTTTTTACGATATTCCTTAAATCATCATATGAAATAATCTCCATACTCTATTCTCCCGACCTTGTAATATTCATTTAAAAATTCAACATATGACCCTTTCTTTATTTATCCCCTTCACTTTTTCAAATGTAACATCACGTTCAATTTTTGTAAACGATTTCATTTCATATTTTTTTTAAAAAACACATTATATAATTTCACACTAACTATTAGTACCAGCTTATATTAATTAGTATTTAACCACTGCTAGTATTGATAATTCAACGTTTATGACTATATATTTCTAAATAATATTCAGAAAATATTTATACCTTCAATATGAAATAATTATGACTTGACTTTAATGTAAAAAAATGGCCAAGTACCATAAATTGGTCCGTCCACTTTACCTTTTTCTGCTTATTTGAATTTCATTACTTAATCTCCTGCTTTCAAAAAAATTAAAAATTCATATAAACAAAAACAGACACGTATTAAATACGTATCTGTTCTTGTACTGCTATTTAATAATATGTAACGGACAGTGAGGGATTTGAACCCTCGAAACGGGGTTGCCGTTTACACGCGTTCCAGGCGTGCGCCTTCAGCCGCTCGGCCAACTGTCCAGAATAAAAAAACAGAAGTGCGATTACACTTCTGAGTATGACCCGTACGGGACTCGAACCCGTGTTACCGCCGTGAAAGGGCGGTGTCTTAACCGCTTGACCAACGGGCCAGACTCCACAGGTAGGACTCGAACCTACGACCGATCGGTTAACAGCCGATAGCTCTACCACTGAGCTACTGTGGAACAATAAGATGGAGCGGGTAGACGGGATCGAACCGACAACATCAGCTTGGAAGGCTGAGGTTATACCATTTAACTATACCCGCGAAGGTAATAAAGTAAATATGGTTCAGGACGGAATCGAACCGCCGACACTGTGAGCTTCAATCACATGCTCTACCAACTGAGCTACTGAACCGTGTTATATAAAATTTTGAATGGCGGTCCCGACGGGAATCGAACCCGCGATCTCCTGCGTGACAGGCAGGCATGTTAACCGCTACACCACGGGACCACTCTTATGTAAAAATATAAAATTGCGGGAGAAGGATTCGAACCTCCGACCTCCGGGTTATGAGCCCGACGAGCTACCACTGCTCCATCCCGCGCTAATATTATTTAACATATATTTAATGTCTGTTATATATACTATAGGTTTCCGCCGGATATTTCAAGTCTTTTTAATCATTTTCATATAATAAATTTACACTTTCTTAATTTTTGAAATTATAAAGTTGAATTGCCATTTTTAGGGTAAGAGTATTATAAATATTTAACAGGAGGGGTCTCATGAATAAGGGTGTTAATCAGTCGTACTGGTCTGCTTCGGTTGAACTGCCGAAGTTTCCCGAACTTAAAGAGAACACAGATTCAAATGTGCTGGTTGCAGGCGGCGGTATAAGCGGTTTAATGAATGCTTATCAGTTCGCTGTAAAAGGATATGACGTAACTTTAATTGAAGGCAATGAATTAGTCAGCGGCACTACAAAAAATACCACTGCAAGAATAACAGCACAGCAGGGTTTACTTTACAGTCAGCTGAAAAACCAGAAAGGCGCAGATACTGCTCAATTATATTATGAATCACAAATGAGTGCGATCGAAGAAATTGAGCGTATTGTAACGAAATACAACATAGATTGCGACTTCAAACGGACAGACAGCGTAATTTATGCTGAAGCTGAACATGAAAAATCAGTGAAAGACCTCGAAAAGGAAGATAAAGTATATAAAGAACTTTCTATTGATGGCTACTTATCAACAGACCAAAATAATCTTCCATTTGAAACAGCGGGAAGACTCGTTATGAAAAACCAGGCTGAATTCCATCCTCTTAAGTTTCTAAAAGGAATCATCGAAGTGCTGCAGGGCCTTAACGTAACTATATATGAACATACACGTGCTAAAAGTACTGACGGCAATACCCTTTCAACAGGTGATAATTACAAAATAACTTTTGATTACCTGATTATTGCAACTCATTTTCCATTTCTCGATCTTGAAAACTTCTACTTTAACAGTTTTAAAATCAGTTACGGCTACGGCCTCGTCGCGGAAACATCGACTCCGATACCGGAAAATATCTCGCTCAGCGGTTACGACGGCGCCGGACTGTCAATCAGGAATATCGTGGATAAGAGCAATGCCTTGCCTCTCCTCCTGTTCGGCGGTCTCAGTCACGGTTCTTACGAGCAAAAAGATATGGACAAGCAGCTCGACGAACTGGAGCATTACGCAGGACAGAAAACTGTAAATGAAAAAACCTTATATGCTTACCAGGCTCAGGATTTAATGACCGCGGATTCCCTGCCTTTTATCGGTTATTTTAACAAAAAGAATGAA
Source organism: Jeotgalicoccus halotolerans (assembly GCF_003387165.1). Lineage (GTDB taxonomy): Bacteria > Bacillota > Bacilli > Staphylococcales > Salinicoccaceae > Jeotgalicoccus > Jeotgalicoccus halotolerans. The sequence continues at coordinate 89,522 of NZ_QUMW01000009.1, read as the reverse complement.
AACTATTTTGTCGCATCAGGATTTAACAAATACGGTATGGCAAATGGTGTTCTGTCTTCGATGATAATCAGCGACTTGGCAGAGGGTAAAAATAATATGTATAGAGAAATGCTCGACCCTAACCGTAAAAAAGGAACTTTCCAGCAGTTAAAGCAGCACTTAACAAATCCGATGCATGTTGCGGAGTCGGAAATAAAAAGTATGACGGAATCTCATCCAGATTTCGATACGCTCGAGCTCGATCAGGGTGAAGGGACTGTTGCAAAAGACGGCCCGGTGAAAAAAGGTGTCTACCGCGACGGCGATATTTATTATGTCGTATCTAACCGATGCACCCACATGGGCTGCAGTTTAAACTGGAACAATGATGATAAAACATGGGATTGTCCCTGCCACGGCTCAAGGTTTAATTACACAGGCAAAGTGATTGAAGGACCGGCAACGGATAATCTGGATACTGATATCAGACCATACAAATAAAAAATAATCCCTCCTCAGGGATTATTTTTTATGATTTTCATAATATACAGTCATTGCCTGCTGCATGAACTCAGCCAGTCCTTCTCCAAATTTATCGATGTTTTGTTTAAACCTTTCATCTTCTGTATACATATCTCCAAGCTCTTTAAACATCTTAGGAGTATACTCTCCTATTTCATTTAAGTATTCATACCATTCGTGGATAAGTGCCTGCGCTTCTTTTGAATCTACTTCCATATGTCTCACTTTCGATAGTTCAGTATAGATGCTGTTAAACTTCTGTTCAGTGTCTTTTGCGCCCATTTTTTTGAGTTTCTGTTTTGACTCCTCAACAGCTTGACTCCCCCACTTTTCTCTCGCCTCATCTTCATAGGGATTTTGTGAAAAATCTAAACCTTCAAATTTCTCTTCATTTGTCATAATTATTTCTCCTTTTTCTTCTTTGATTGTCTTGTCTATCAGTTTTACAATACTTTCTAACCTCGCGTGTTCTTTTAAGATAATAGCTTTTTGCATTTGAAGCGCTTCTCTTTTAATATAGTACGGGCTGTCCAATATATCTTTGATCTGCCCCAGCTTAAAATTCAACTGCCTGAAAAATAGAATCTGCTGCAGTCTTGATATATCTTCATCTGAATAGTTGCGGTAGCCGTTCACAGCATCAGTTTCTGGTGTCAGCAGTCCAATCGCATCATAGTGATGCAGCGTTCTGACACTCACGCCTGAAAGCTCAGCCAGTTCTTTAATTTTCATTTCCTCACCTCTTAAATTTGAGTATAAACTATGACGCAGCGTCAAGGTCAACGCTGATTTTATAATTGTTTTAACAAGATAAAAACTATAATATAGAAGTAGTATTTACTATAAAAGGATGAGCGATAATGGCATCAGAAAACAACAGGAAGAACAATAAATTTGTCCGGCCGAGACATTTGAGAAAACTGGGCCTTCCGGGAATGATTGTAATACTTTTACTATTTATCGGAGTCACAGTATATAATGATAATTTTGCCGGTGAAGATAATGAAGAAGTTTCTGCAGATAACGAGGTAACAGTCGACCAGCATATCGACGGTGATACGACGCGATTTAATTACAACGGAAAGTCCGAAAGCTTCAGATACCTAATTATCAATACGCCTGAAATCGGAAGAAACGGTGAACATGATGAACCTTATGCAGAAGAAGCGTTCGAAAGAACACAGGAACTATTGGATAATGCTGATACAATAACTGTAGAATTTGATGAAGAAAAACAGGATCACTATGACCGTTATTTAGCTTATGTATATGCCGATGGCGAAATGGTCAATGAAATTCTTGTGAGAGAAGGTCTCGCCACTGCGGAGTATGTACATCCGCCTAATGACAAATACGAAGATTTGCTGAAAGAGGCCGAAGATGAAGCTAAAAGTGAAGGACTCGGAATCTGGTCAGAATAAAAAAACTGGGAATCCCGAATCGGATTCCCAGTTTTAATTTTTTAAGCTTCTACTTTGCCTTCTGTTTCAATCCAGTTTTGAGACCATTTTTCAATATCCCTTAACACAGGTTCAAGTGACAAACCTTTTTCCGTTAAAGAATACTGGATAACTACAGGCGTTTCTGGAATGACTTCGCGATTGATAAGACCTTCTTGTTCCATACTTTTCAAACGATCCGACAGCACTTTACCGCTGACACCCGTTGCCGCCTGAATTTCTCCGAATCTCGAATTACCGTCCAGCATCTGGTAAATAAGCAGCGCAGTCCATCTTTGACTTAATATATTCACCGCTTTTTCAAAGCGGGGGCACATTTCATTTTGAGACATTTATATCACTCCTTATTAAAATATAATATCACAAAAAAGCATCTAATAAAAGTAAAATCTATTACTTGCTATTACTTGATGATTAATATATACTTAGTTACATAAAGTTACCGAAAAGGAGAATACAATATGACCTTCCATAATGGAAATGCAACTTATGTAGAAAAAGTATCATTAAATATAAAGGATTTAGAACGTTCATTAAAGTTCTACACTGAAACAATCGGCTTTCAAGTCCTTAACCAGAACGAAACAAGTGCTGAATTAACTGCTGACGGTGAAAATGTACTGCTTATTTTAAACCAGACAGACAAAGAACGCACACATCCCCGTTCTGCAGGCTTGTACCACTTTGCCCTCCTTCTCCCTGAAAGAGAAGACCTTGCCTTAATGACAATGCATCTTGCGGCAAAGCAAATACCTTTAGGCTCAGCAGATCATCATGTAAGTGAAGCACTTTATCTGGATGATCCGGACGGCAACGGAATCGAAATATATATAGACAGAGAACCAGAACACTGGATTTGGAATGATAACCAGGTGCATATGGTGACTGAACCGCTGAACGCACAAGATCTTCTTAAAAACAGACCGGACCCCGAGGACTTTAAAGGATTGCCAAAAGATACTATAATGGGACACGTTCATCTTCACGTCAGTGAACTTCAAAAAACTGATGAGTTTTATACAGAAGGACTTGGATTTGAAGTCATCCTGAACTTTGGCGGACAGGCACTATTTATGAGCAGTGAGAAATACCATCACCATATCGCAGCTAACATCTGGAATGGGCTCGGCGCTCCTGCCCCCGAAAAAGGAAGTATCGGTCTCGATTATTATACTGTAGTCTACCCTTCCGACGAAGCTCTGAATGAAGCAGTATCAAGACTTAAAGCCCTCGGTTTTACTGCTGAAAAAGAAGATGGCTATACATTGGCAGTGGACCCTTCCGGCAACCACATCAGAATGCAGACACAGAATAGTCACAAATAATTGAAAGAGATTCTCAATTAGGGTTGACTCATTCTCATTAAGATTGTATATTAGTAATTGAAAATGATTATCAGTTAGAAATTAATAGGCCCCCTCTTATTAATAAAAAATCATTTTCAGCTACTTTAATCTATGTTTACACATTTATAAAAGCCATACCCAGACCCAGGGTATGGCTTTTTTAATTTACTTGTTTACAATGGCAGTAACCACTCAAGAAAAGAGGATTCTCTATGACTTTTAAATCAAAGATTGATTTATCCTTCAGTATTATGATGATTATCTGTATTGCTGTTATAGCATTAGCTGGGGCTTTTGCATTCTTTTTAGGTGCATCTGCATCCTTTTCAACCATCATTCTGCTTCTTATTGTTATTATCCCAATAATTCTTCTGCTTATACTGATGACTTTTAATACCCGATATACTTTTCACGATGATTATCTGCATGCAAAATCTGTAATTTTCGGCAGCAAAATCCCTTACAGAGATATTTTCAAAGTGCATCCGACTTCAAACTTCATCTCTGGTTACCGGATGATGACTTCTAAAGACGGCATCGAGATCCATTCGAGGAGCATTGCTTTCGGCAGTTTAAGAATTTCTCCCGAGAATAAGTCTTTATTCATCGAAGAACTAAAGAAACGTGCTCATCATGCCGATTATCAGGATATTTAAGCACAAAAAAAGAGACAGCCTCGGCTGTCTCTTGAAAGTTTTATATTATATCGCAGTGACGTTAGTAGCTTGTGGGCCACGTTGTCCTTCTTCGATTTCAAAGTTAACTTTTTGTCCTTCTTCTAAAGTTTTGTAACCATCAGCTTGGATTGCTGAGAAATGTACGAATACATCGTCTCCAGCTTCCTGTTCGATGAATCCAAATCCTTTTTCTGAGTTAAACCATTTTACTGTTCCTTCGTTCATAGAAAAAACCTCCTAGTGCTTTTGCACTTAAATATTTGCAATTGTTAATGTAAAAATTTTAAGAGTTTTTCAAACGAATGAAACAATTAAAATATTTGTTGATTAATAACTACCTTTTATATACTACAGTGCTTTTGTGTAAATGTCAACTATTTATAAGAATCTTTTTTATTTATCCTTAAAACTTACTCCAGCTCTTCCGGATGAACGAATCCTCTGTCTCTTTTCAAAGTTTCTTCGATGCCTTTAACAACCGCTTCCACATCTTGCGGCTTAAATAAATCCATCTTATCGATATCAATTACATAGACAGGAGATATTTCCTTGTTTTTGTATTCAGTGATAAATTCATTTTCATACAGATTGTAAAGATCCTGATAATATTTATATAAACCGGGATTGCCTTCAATTTGCTCAAAGTCTCTACCCCGTCTTTTAATTCTTTTCATCACTTCATCAAATGAACCGTGGACCATGACCATCAAATCCGGTGATTTTTTGAACAGCACCTGCTGTTTATATAAATCATTAAGTTCTTCCATCATATTCTCGTGTAAATCGAGGTAGGTTTCATATTCCGCTTCATCCATCGAGCCGTTTTCATACTGCAGTCTCGCAAAGATCATCGCATCTTCATAAATGGAACGGTCTAAAACAGAATTGGGGTGAGCCATTGCTTTCTTAATTGCTTTGAATCTGTGATTCAGGAAGAATACCTGCAGATGGAAGCTGTATCTTTCCGGGTCTTCGTAGTATTTCGCCAGAAAGGGATTGCCGTCTACTTTTTCTTCCAGCAGTTCGACTTCAAAATGTCTCGCTATAACTTTCCCCCACTCTGTCTTCCCTGCGCCAATTGTTCCTGCTAATGTAATCAATTTACCTTCACCTTTTCCATGGTTCATTTTCTTCACCAAATTTATATTTTTTCTTAAACTTATGTAAATAATATTTTCTATACAGAATTAAATTTAAGCCTTCATTATTTTAACAGAAAACTAATATAAAAGTAGTGACGGATTTCAGAAATTATGTTCAGGCATTAAACTTTCAGCTGGATAAGCTTTCATAATACACTTATCTTACTATGAAGAAAGGGGTAAGAGTTATATGAAACCCTATTACAGCGATGTATTCCAATTCAGAGGCAGTCATTACGATTTCGGATACTTCCAGGGAGAACAGCTGAGAGATTCTCCTATTTTACCAAATCGGGAACGTCAATGGCGCCCGAGAGAGAAACGCCACTTTGTCGTTAATACTGAGACGTCTATAAAGTTTTTAAAAGAGTTTGCACCTCAAATACTGGATGAAATTCGCGGACTCGCTGATGCCCTGTCCCTCGATATAAAAGAAGCATTAAAAAAGTTCGGCGGCTATTATTTGGAACTGACACGGAGCGGCTGTTCGATTTTTGCAGGCAATGATTTTTTCGTACGAAATTACGACAGCCATCCCCGTGGATATGAAGGCAGATATATTTTTTATCAGCCTACAGACAGAGGCTATGCTTTTATGGGACCGACTATGCAAATAACCGGACGGATTGACGGCATGAATGAAAAAGGTCTCGTTATCGGTTATAACTTCACCCATACTAAAAAATCCGGGGACGGCTTTATGTGCAGCATGATTGCTAGACTGATTTTAGAGACTTGTGCTGATACCAGTGAGGCAGCCGCTCTCTTGAAAGAAATCCCCCATCGCCATTCCTTCAGCTACGTTGTACAGGATAAAAGAAACATACCTTACGTAATAGAAGCATCACCGAGAAATGTCGCTGTCAGGCAGTCTAACGTCTGCACGAATCACTTCCATATGCTGCACGAAGAAAACCGCTACAGACAGGAAGAATCTCTCCAGCGTGAGAGAAATATAATAGACAAGCAGGAAAAGACAAACAGCGCATATGAAGCTTTTAAAATCATGAACAGTTTTAATGAAGGCATTGCCTCAACTAAGTACGATGCTTCCGCTGGAACGATTCATACGTCTGTCTATCTGCCGAAAGAGTTAAAAGCGCTGTTTGTTATCGGATTGGACAGAAAGCCGGTGATTTTTGATTTTAAGCAATGGCTGCGAGGAAAAGATATTAATATTACGAAAATTAAAGGGGAACTCGACTTCGGCAAACCTTTTGTTAATATGGAATGAGCTGGAATTTCAGTTGATTAACTAATTTAAAAAGGGCTGGTGATTCCCTTTGTCTGAAGAACTGCTGATTTTATTTTTAATTGTTATCGTTGCTTCATCTCTGCAGACGAGTACCGGATATGGATTTTCAATCGTCGGCACACCCTTTCTGCTGCTCGTGTTTCCATTTCACGAAGCTATTCAAATTAACATTATACTTTCGATCTGTTTATCGTCTGTAATGATTTACAGCATAAGAAATGAAATTGATTTCACGCTGCTTAAGAGGCTTGTTTACGGCAGTCCAACGGGGCTCCTTGCTGGCATCTTTGTATACCTGTTTATGGAAACAGCACTGATTAAATTCGGCGTTGGAATTATCGTACTGATATTAACTATGCTTTTAATCAGCAATCTTACTGTAAAGAGAACAGGATTCAAAGATACGGCAGCAGGCGGTCTGTCAGGTCTCCTGACTACAAGCATCGGTGTGCCCGGACCTCCGCTGCTACTGTACTTTTCTGGTGCGCGGGTAGACAAAACTGTGCTGCGCAGCACAACGCTCGCCTTCTATTTATTTGCCTATACCATCAGTTTGATTATGCAGATAACATTCGGCGAAACAAATTCAGAAATATGGGTATCATCCGCTCTTGCCTTGCTGGCCCTTTTCATAGGTGTAGCCCTCGGGCGGCTGGTATTTAAAAAGATTACCCAGAAGGTATTTTTAAATATTACTTATGTGATTTTGATATTCACAGGAATATATTTAGTAATAACGAGTATTTGAATTAACGAATCTAAAATTAACTTTTCACATTTATATGAAATATTTTCTATTTTTTGGTTTGAAGTATTTTCCTGAGGGAATTATTTAGTATGTCTCAATACGGGAGGATACTATGAAAGCATTAGATAATATTGCTCTGATCCTTTTAATCGTTGGCGGATTGAACTGGCTGCTGGTTGGACTTTTTGAGTTTGATTTAGTAGCAACAATTTTTGGCGGACAAGATGAATTACTGTCTAAAATCGTGTATGTACTAGTAGGACTTTCAGCCTTGTACAGCCTTAAGTTCTTAGGCTTAATCAACGCACCCAGAGTAGACAGAACAGATAGAAGAAATGTATAATATACAGCCGCCTCATTCAGGCGGTTTTTTATTTTTACATATGCCCAGTGCAAAACTTCATTTTTTTATTAGTGTAGAAAAACATAAAAGTATTAAAAAGCTAAGATGAGACGTTGATGATTGAGATCTTATACAGCATGATAAAAGTATAGTAACTTATTAAAGGCAGGTGTAATTATTGAAGAAGAATATTTTGTTTGGAAGTATTATTGCTTTGTTCTTCCTGACCGCATGCGGAGCATTCAATCGAGGTGAATCAGGAGAAGTTGAAGCTGAAGCAGTTGAAGAAAATCTTAATATTGGAGAAACGTCAACAATCGAAGGTATCTCTCTGACGGTCGACGATACCTATTATGCTGATAAAATAAACCGCTCGGCAAACACAAACCCGGATGCTATATTAATCGTCGATCTGACAGTTGAAAACAATTCAGGCAAAGACTATTCTCTAGGAGTCGACATCGACTTGTACGTGGATGGTGTTAAAACTAATACATATCCAGTTGAAAAGTTAATGAACCGGGTAGCAGACGGCGAAACCGCGAACGGTCAGCGGGCTTTTGAAATCAAGGGGGAACCATCAGAGTTTGAGCTGGAATTTTCACCTTCTAAGAGATTAAAAAGCGAAAAAGTAAGATATACAATTGAACCTGAATAGTTAGACAAAACCGCCCTCTGCTTTATAAAACAGAGAGCGGTTTTTTTATGAAATAAATATTTGTTGCTTTATAAATTAAGAACATTATTCTATCCTGCCTAAAAACTAAGCATCTCCTAGTTCGAAAGGAATTACCTTCTCCTCCCAGGACGCTTTATTTTCATTAATATAAATAATTAAGTCTTCAGGACTTTCAAAAATGTGTACAGTCTCATTATCGCTGTGGGTCGACAGTTCTGTAAACTTATAACCTTTTAATGGCCGCTTGGTAATAGTATACTCAATGCGTCCTGTTGTGAAAGTTAATGTTGTTTCAGTCGATACTACAATATCCCAATGCTCTGACTTAACTGTCTCAATCAGCTTCTTTATCTCAATCACTCCATTCTTCTTAAAATATTATACTATGTATTTTAAGTTTAAGATATTAAAAAGATGATTACGAGATACTAACTAATTTATTCTATATAAAAAATTCATTTAAAAGTATAAAACCTCATTAAACAATAAACAATTTTGTACTCAATTCTCTAAAGTAAATTTCTATTTCCACTTTAGAAAATCATTACATTTATTGTTGATTTAATGAGGTAAGTTGTTTCTTTATTACACAGATTTTCTTATTTAGTTAAAATTTTCTCTTGAGCCAAATAACTTAACCAAACCAAGTGAATGACTAATTAATAATAATATAGCTACTATTGCCAATGCACTAAGCCCTATAATGACCCCACTACTATTTAATACCAATAGCGGTATAATTGCTGTAAGAAGTCCGCCACCTAAAAACGGACTATATAAAGGCGCTCTTAATGCAAAACCTTGTCCAGCCTCAGTCTCCATTTTAGGATCTGCCGTCCTTAATAGCATTAATCCTATTGCTGTGACACCAGAATAAGCTCCATAATGAACTATAGCATTTTCGAACCATTCTTTAGGAAAGAATCTTGGACCAAGATAGTAGAAATACCACATCATTAAACCGACAGTGACTACCGTTAATATTATAAGTGGTAGCGCAAACTCTACTACAACAGGAATTTGTATCGAAGCTACAGCTCCTAATATAAGAAAATCTAAAGCTACTCCTTGAATACGATTCAAAGTTTTTTTATCTACAGTAATACTGTACTTCGTTCTCATTATTACCGCATTAACTATTAAACCACCAATCATAGCAAGTGGAAACAGTGGAATACCGGTTACAAATATATTCAAAACTTGTTGCATGAACCAACCTAAAATGATAGCGATTCCAATTAAACCTATATGAAAAGCTGTACTTTCAATCATGTCTGGATTCACAGTTTCAACTGAGTTTGCTGTTTGTTTATCAACAGGAATAATATCCTCAGTATCTTCAGTTGAAATATCTTTTTGATCTTTTATAACAGCACTATAACCTTTCTTAACTGCTATATTGATCATAATTATTCCAGATACTATACCGAATACTATACCTATCGTAGCAGTCGTTACTGCTAAAGATCCACCTTCGTCCCAACCAAGTGCATCATAAACTTCGAACATACCAGCCGCTGTTCCATGACCACCTGCCCATCCAACCTCTATAATAGTTGCAAAAATTTCGGGCACATCGAAGAATGGTAATATTAATAGGCTTGCTGCTAGAAGAGGTACTCCTATTTGTAATAAACTTGCTGTGTAACTAAAAATAAGATGTCTAATCATTAACTTAGATTTCCCTTTATTTTCACTCTTTTTAACCCCAAGCAGCATTGGTGCAAATACTATTGAAATTAATATACCTGCCAATGCACCCCATGCACTCACCATCTCTTCAGAGAATATACCAATTCCAAATGGTCCAAATATTATCCCTAATACACCCGCTATTAAAGAAGCAGGGATAAAATATTTTTTGAAAACCTTTAACTTTATACGAATGAATACAGCTACTACTAATAATAGTCCCATTACCATTATATAAAATAACAAACTGTTTAAAATACCTGAATCAATAGCATCAGTTGGTATCATGGTTTCCCCCCTTTATTCTTTAGTTAAAATAATTCTAGTTCTTTACCTATATTTTTATTCATTGCATTTTCATAAATTACTGAAGCTAAAGCTACGTCTTGTATGCCCATACCAACACTGTTAAAATAAATGAATTCTTCATCATTTTCTCGGCCTTTTTTTATATTATTTACAATTTCACCGATTTGGCCATAAATATTTTCAGGGTCAAATTCACCTTGTTCAAACATAATAGGTAAAGTTTCTACTCCTCTATGCTTTAATTCTTCCCAATCATCCACTACAATTTTATCTGCTTTATGAATTACATCAAAATGACTTTCATGACTCCCGACATGTAAGTAAAGCATTCCTTTTTCAATCCATTCTGCCTTAATTATAGGTTCCTTAGTAACAGTTGCAGTTACAAATACATCTGATCCTTTTACCGCTTTCTCAGCTGAATTAACAGTTTCAACTTTCAAATTAAGTCTCTCGCTCATTTCTTTACTAAAGGCCTCTGCGCGATCTACATTTAAATCGAAAATTTTTACGTTTTCTAATTTAGGTAATACTTGATTCAATGCTAATAATTGTGTTTTACTTTGAGCACCTGCGCCAACTAAACCAACAGTTTTTGAATCCTTTTTAGCTAAATATTTAGCTGCTACACCTGAATTAGCTCCAGTTCTTAATGCACTAATTAACATTCCATCCATAACTGCTTTGGGTATAAATGTTTCATAATCATTTAAAACTATTATCGCTGAAGCTCTTGGTAAATTATATTTTTCCGGATTAGTAGGTGAGCTCCCTATCCATTTAATACCCACACTATTGAAAGCGCCTCCAATTGATGCCGGCATAGAATTAACTCTCCCCCTGGTGCTCTCTGAATCAAAATCTCCCCATCTTAAAACAGTTTTAGGCGGCAATACATAATCTTTTTTATTATGTAAAGAATAAACTTCTTCCATTACTTCTATTGCTTGTTTGATATCGTCCCCGCCACTTTTGATAATTGATTCCTGATTTAAAAACAATATTGAATTATTCATTTCTCTTCCTCCTAATTATTATTAAAGTCAATTTAACACAATTATTCTTGCTAATCAACAATTATTATTGTTTATTATAGAATTTTCTGACTTTTATTTGACAAGTGATTTATTTAATTATACAATTTTAGCAATAAATATTGCTTTTTAAGAATTAAAATTGCAAGGAGAGATAATATGAAATTTACAATAATTGGGGCCGGTAATGGAGGATTAGCTTTTTCAGCAAAATTGAAAGAAAGGGGTCATACAGTAAACTTGTATGATAAATTTAAAGAGGTTATTGATCCCATAATTTTAAACAATAATATTATTACGTATAACAATATCGATTACATCATTGATTTAGTTACAGATAATTTACAAGTTGCTCTTGAAGGAAGTGAGTATATTTTTATAATTACCCCTTCTTTCGCACATAAAGACTTAAGTAAAGAAGTTGTTAAATATATCGATAGTCAAACAATTGTTTTACATCCTGGTCGTACAGGCGGAGCCATTCAATTTAAAAGAGTTTTTGAGTTATATGACAAAAACAATATTATTGGAGAAACGGAAACTTTATTGTTTGCATGTAGGAAAGAAGCTCCAACTGAGATTACAATCTATGGTACAAAAAAAAGTGTAGGTCTTGCTACTATACCTAAAGAAAAAGCTCCTCAAGTGGTAAAAGATTTAAATAGTATACTCCCCTATTTTGTTGTATATAATAACGTATTAGTTACAAGCTTTAGTAATATCGGAGCTATGTTGCACCCAACACTTTTCTTGTTTAATCTATCTCGTATAGATAATGCTGATTCATATAACTTTTACCAAGAAGGTATCAGTCCTTCTATTGCAAAATTTATTGAGAAACTAGACTATGAAAGACTTTTAATAAGTAAAGCATATGATATAGATGTAATAGGAGTTTACGAATGGTTGGAAGACAAATACGGAAGAGACGATACTGAGCTATATGATAGAATACGATATAATACTGAGTATCAAGATATTGTTGCTCCAGAGAGTATAAACTCACGTTATATTTTAGAAGATATTCCAATGAGCTTAGTTCCTTTATACTATTTAGCTAGAAGAAAAAATATCAATGTACCTACGATGGAATTGGTCATTAATCTCGCATCTTCTATCTATAATCAAAACTTTTTAGAAACAGGAAGAAGAATATGTAATATTCAACAATATTCTTAGTAATCATTTTCAAATATACTACTAATCGTAAATCCCATAGAAAACGAGGCTTTTAATATGTCTATATTCACACAAATTCAAGATTCTATAGAATCTGCCAGCGAGGCAAAAAAAAGAGTTGCATACTATATTTTAGATAATTGGCTCGAAGCAGCTTTTACTACCGCAAGCAAAGTTGCAAAATCTGCGAATGTCAGTGAATCTGTTGTGGTTAGGTTTTCTCAAGACCTTGGATATAGTGGATTTCCAGATCTTCAGAAAGTTATTCAAGATATAGTTAAAAAAAGACTAGCTATGCCAAAAACACAAAATATTAATACTGAGAATAAACAAACTAATGATGATGCTGTTTCTATTGTTTATAATCAGTCTGTTTCTAACTTAAACCAAACAGCTTATAACAATAAACTCGAAACATTTGTAGAGTTTAAAGAAGCAATTAAAAATGCTCGAAAGATATTAATTGTTGCTCGAAAGAACTCATACGGTCCTGCACATATGTTGAATGTACACATAAATGAGTTTTATGCAAAATCTACTCTTTTTAATGGAGAAACACTTGAAGCATTAGATTATATTCGCGGAATGAATAATGAAGATTTAGTAATTTTCATCTCTATCCCCACCTATTCTTCAAGAATGGGAAACCTTAGTCAATATGTGAAAGAAAAAAATATAAAACAGATTGCTATTACAGATAATCACTCAACAGATATAAGTAATAATGCGAGTATCTTATTGATTACAAATGTAGAAGCAAATTCATACTCAAACTCGCATGTTTCTACAGTTATGATTATTGACATTCTTAACTATTTATTAGCTCTGCAAGACAGCTCGACTTTATTCAAAAACGTTGAAGAAATGAACTTTTTGAATGAACGATTTGGTTTTTCTAAGTAAATTACTTACAAAAATAAAAGCTCAGTCTTCTTAAGATTGGGCTTCTATTCAATTATATAATATTATAAATATTTAGAACAAACGTTTGTTCTTTTTCGAAAGTTAAAAATTTGAAGCAACAGCTATACTTAATTGATTTAATAATTTTGTATAGTGTTACTAATCTGATTAATACTAAGCAATCTACAACTCCTAATTTCACACTTACTGCAGACCCTTTTTACATGCATATTTTAAACCAAAATAGAAAACTACACCAAAAAATGAAGTTCCTTATGTAATTATGTACTCCTCTTTCGACAATAACTCCTATTGAAGAGTTAATTATTTTACAAGTTGTATTTCTCACTCTCATTGCTTTAATAGCACTCGACTATTAAACAGGGGGAATATATATGAACGCTACTGAATTTCAACATTGTGTGGAAAAATATTATAAAAGCAGAGGATGATCTGATTTAGATATTTTTATGCGAATTGGTTTTCTTGCTGAGGGAACCGGAGAGGTCGCCAGAGCCATTCGCGCTTTGGAAATCGGTCGAGATAGACCCGATGAAGAAGCTGAGTCATACACTGAAAACAGAAATGAATTAATTTGAGAGCTCGGGGATGTTCTCGGAAACGTCTCTATACTCGCAAATAAATACGATATATCTCTGGAAAAAGTGTTTAAGCTCATACCGACAAGTTAAATTCTATATATCCAATTGATTAAATTATGTTCGATTTAAGATATATTTTATCAGCATTAGAAATATTCATACAAAAAAGCTCAACCCCTTTTGGGGTTGAGCTTATATAAGCGGAGATGGAGAGAATCTCAAATCTCGTTTTTCCTTAATTTCTATATAAATATTATCCAGTTAAATCAAGGGGTTACATTATCCTGTTAATGTGTGACAAACGTAATTTATAAATATTTTATCAGATACGGGGTCAGAAAATGCTATACTCAAATTAAACTGATTGCGAAAGGATACACATGAAAATCATATACTTTTTAGAAAATTATCGATTTGATCCGTTACTGAAAGAAAACGTCCAATGCACTCAATGCAATCATAAGTATAGCACGAAAATACGTCAACGAGATTTACAGACAGATATCCGTTGTGAAAATTGCAAGCGAGTGTTTACCCACTTCAAATATCTATTTTAATACCGCCCACTACTTATTATAGTAGAAAGGCGGATTTTTTGTGCGCTATTTTGCAGAATAGATAACACCATGTTAAGCACTGATTTAATTTTAGCATAATAAAAGGACGGCTTTCCACACCGTCCAGTTTGAAGCTACAATATAACATCACAATTAGTTCTCTCGTCTCATTAATACCGGAGAACTGCACGTCTATATTATACCATGTTTAGTCTAAATTTATGAATATAGGCAGTCTAAATCACTCATATAATCATACTCATCCACACTATAAATATGTTCAAATTGAACAAACATAAAACTGTCCTCTTTACGCACAGTAACCACCCTGCTCCAATCGTCCAAGCTCTCGATGACACATTCTACCTGGTACTCGTAACCGCTCTGCCAGTACCGCAATATGACGTTTTGTCCTAACAATTCACGCAACTTCAACTCCATATCCTGCTGCAATTCATCTGTCAGATTAGGTTTAGGCACATGTACTTGTTCCACTTTCATTCTGCTCACATTTTCAAACTGTTCCGGCATCGTGGCAAATGGCGCCCACTTAATCATGCCTCTGCCTTGTGGAATATTGATGTCAGCTAGTTTAGATACGTTCATAGAATCACCTTTTAGGGTAATTATAGCGAACGTATGTTCTGTATGTAAAGATTAAAATAGCCCTCTTTTGGAGGGCTTATTATTATATCTTACTCACAGCTTTATTAAGTGTTACGATTTCATCTACATTCATTTTTTGTTCGTGACAGATTGATAAATCTTCTGTTTCTTCTCGTATCTTATTATATAGATCAGAGCAGATATCTCTTCTGGTTTTAGCGAGAACCCACTCTTTAATTCTCACTCTTTCCAGGAGAAAATATTTGTCTAAATCTATTATAGACTTTTTGTTAAATGGATTTCTTTGAATATCTTTTTCTTCAATTATGCAATTATTAGCTGGCATATTCATAAGGTGACGTGGTTTTAATGATTGGACTTTAAACATTTTTTTGCTTTCACCTGATTCATAACAAATATACATATGCGCAGATAACGCTAATCCCGAGCTTATATCAGGGAATGGCATTTTTAACGTTGTAACATCTCTTTCTTTAATCAATCATTAACACTCCATCCTCAATTGATACATACACTGGATTAATTAAATTTTCATGCACACTGAGTTTATCAAGAACTTCCGTGTGTTCATTTGTTAGTTTAGACATATCTTCTTTTGAAATAACGTACCTTTTATCACTAATTTCTATGATTTCTTTATCATCCATACCTTCATACAAATCATATAATTGAGATATTTTTTTCATATCTTGTTCAGATATGTCGGAGTCCTCTATAGGTATTTGTCTTTCACCATTGGCGATACGCTCTTCTTTGCTCTTCCATAAATCTAAGTGGTGCGTTAATTCTGATAGTTCATAATCAGTGAGTGTTTTAATTATACACTCAGACCTTTTCATATTGTCGATTTCCTCTGGAGTAAGGTTGATTTCAACCTTTTTCAATTCATCGTAAAATTCATCTTCTTCATGAATGAGATCTCCATAAGTGTTACTAAATACAGGGCCGTTTTCATATGCTCTTAGACTGCTTATATCATATTGTTTTCCATGTAATTTATTAAACATTTCATTGAAAAATAAAAATTTCTGAATTTGTAAGTTACGATAGTTAGATGTCTCTCGCTCCATGAGTAACCATCTTAATTTTTCCATTCTTGCTTTAGGAGTCCATACCATATACTTGCCCTCCTCTCTTTTTCTTCTTCACTCATAATAGTAGACTAAAAATGTGTAAATTCATAGATATGAGCGTAATATATTAACATAAAGTTCATTATTTGAGCAATACCTGTGTATTTGAAATATAAATCATATATGTTAAAAGCTTATGAAATAATATATGATTAGATTATTGAATGAGGAGGTTATTATTTAATGCCAAATATCCCAGCAGTTTGTCCTGAATGTTCATCCGTGTTCTCTATGCCTATTTTTCTTGAAAATTCTACAATTGAAATAAGCGGTATTACTGTAACTTGTCCTAATTGCTTAAGGAATGTTATGCCAGATGATGGTAAATATGAACATCAGAATGATGTTTTGCGCGTGGTTGATTCAGAGAACGATGATTTTATAAATAATATTATTGCAATATACACATCTGATATTAATAATCATAGTAAATTAAACCTTATTGAGAAGGTATTTGAAGATAAAAGAGGAAAGGAGTTAATAGATGTCGCAGGAGAAGATTTAAGAGAGAAAAGTGTGGAAGAGAAACTAATGTATATATTAGTTATTATATCTTCAGCTAGAAACTTTAAAGAAGATATTTCTTTCATAAATGACTTAATACAATTTATATTAAGTCACTAAATAAAGATATACATATTAAAAACACCCCTCTTACACACCATTCCAGTAATGTGTTCGAGGGGTTTTGTAGTTGAATTATTTAATTTTATTATGGTTGTTCAAGCCATATATTGTGTCTGTAATTTCGCGAGTGCTTAGTGACGTGTTTTATAGTAACTGATTAACTCGTTTCTGGACTGCGTTTGCGTTGTATCCAGCCTTTTTAAGCGCGTTGAAGCGAGCGTTACCGTTGCCCCACTTACCAGCAATGACTTCACGTGCAACAGTATCAATAGACTTTTTAGCTGACTTAGAAGGACTTGCGCCTAATTTCTTATTGACAGCGTTCTGAATAGTCGTAGGGTTATATCCCGCCTTTCTCAAAGCGTTGAATCGAGCATTTCCAGTGCCCCACTTACCGGCTATTACTTCATTCACAATAGTCGCCGTTGACTTCTTGCTGCTTGTAGGTTTTTTTGACGGTTTAGGCTTGCTGGCAGGCTTCGAAACCGGTTTGCTACTATTGCTATTCAGTGCATTTAAATGCGCTTGTACACGGTTTCTAAACGCTTGATAACTGTTCGTTGCGTGCATTTTATGTGGACAGTCTTTACCGCTCCAGTCGTAGTGACGTTTCAGTCTGTCCATTCCCCAACCGTACTGTTTAAGCACATAAGCGATATATAGTGCTGCGTTTTCCTCTGCTGCTTTATACCTGGCTGATTTAGCGCCTGAATATCCATTATCCATTGAGTAACAGATTTCAATGCCGATTGATCGCATATTACCATTACCCATACCATCACCTGCGTGCCAGGCTGTGCGATTGAACGGAATGAGTTGTACCGCCTCTTTATCGTCTATAGCTACATGATAGCTGACCTGTGCATTATTATTGTTATGGTACGCTGCTTCATTACGTGCGGATGCCGTGTTTCCTGTATTGTGGACAGTAATATATAACGGATTCATTGCGTATGGCGCTTTAATGCCGTACTTACTTGTGGGCAACATATTATTTACAATTTTATATGCCATTATTTAACCTCCTCATCGGGTTTGAAGCCTTTGAATTGTGTTTCGTCTGCTTTTTCCGGTTTTTCCACTGGCTTAATATCTTCACCGACACCGCCGAATTTTTGATTTCTAGTAAATACATCGTCACGTTCTTTTTCTGCTTGAGTTTTCTCTACCATACCTATCACTCCTTATTAAATTTGGGCATAAAAATAGCACCTCAACATTTCTGTTAAGATGCTTATTTCAAACCTTTTCTCTTTAGTTCTTCGTTTTGTTTTTGCGCTTTTCTACCACTGAAATGGTTTTTGTAAATCGTATATGCTGTGTAACCAAAACCGGCTATTGCGTAAAGTAATACACCGAATGAGTTAATGAGTTCTTCATCGAGCCATTCCATACCAAACCCCGCGACACCTGCAAACGCTGAAAATGCCAACAGTATGCCGAGTATCTGGTGGATTAAACCTTTTATTTTGTCGCTTTTCACTTCGTGCTTAACTTTTCTGTCGCTAACTGTATGTTGTTCACGTTCCATTAATAGTTCACCTCCAATAAAAATAGAGGAGCTTTCGCCCCTCATGCGTTATTTACAAATACCCAACCAGAAGCACTGCCAGAAACTTGCGCCTAAAATGATAAATTCGCTAGCTGTTTGCATCGTTTGAACTCACCACCTTTCATATTCCTAGCCATGTTCGTATAAGAGCCACCAGTAGGGAAGTGCCGAGCGTTCCGATTAGCCCAAGCATCCAATATTTTAATTTTTTCATATCTTGCCTGTTCTCTTTTTTTGCTTCTTTGTCAATCTCACGTTCTCTGTTTATACTGTCCAACGTAAAGTTCATTTTTTGATTAACCAACTCTTGTGAGTGTTGTCCAGTTTTGATTTCGTCCAATACATCAAATATTCTCTTTGTTTCTTCTTCGGATTTCTTTTCGTTTTCATCGATCTTCTTATGAAGCCGTGAAAAACGTTCTTCGTAATGTT
The DNA here is from genome assembly GCF_003387165.1 of Jeotgalicoccus halotolerans. Taxonomy (GTDB): domain Bacteria; phylum Bacillota; class Bacilli; order Staphylococcales; family Salinicoccaceae; genus Jeotgalicoccus; species Jeotgalicoccus halotolerans. The sequence continues at coordinate 70,724 of NZ_QUMW01000009.1, read as the reverse complement.
CATCTTTTCTTTCTAATCTTGATAGTCGTTTTTCATGACCTTCTAATGACGCAGGCAAACGCTCACCCCTTTCTGCATAATAAAAGCCTACGGTTATTCCGTGGGCTGTTCTTCTACCGGTTCTTCTTCAGTCACAATGTCGCCATTCTCGTCTAATCGAAAGGATTCGGTGTCATGCTTCATTGCGTAATACTCATACGCTTGGTTTGTAAGGTTCGCCATCATATTGTGAATATTAACTAACTGCTTAACTTCGTCAAACGTCTTATACTTCGTTGCTTGTTCAAAGTCGTTTACCGCCGAAAATAGACCGTTGTAACTGTTAAATCTTAGAACTGAATGTTCGTCGCTTGAGTTGTTGTAACGTGCAATGTAGTAGTTTGTTTCTTTACCTGTTAATGTCATAATTATTTCTCCTCCACTAATTCTGTATTTTCGTTATCGGCTTCTGCGCCGTTATTATCAATCTCTGCTTCCAACACATCGATTAAATAATCGTGTATGCTCGCATCAGACGGGTTGCCGTTATTTCTCTCAACGCTTATCTCATGTGGATAATCAAGCAACGCATCGTACAGTGACGGCATTAAGTGTTCGTTTTCCGTCATGTCGAGAATTGCGTTTTCTTTGTATAACTCAACGAATCCCTCATTCTGCTTGTCTGCGTTGTCGGGGTATTCCGTTTTCAATTCCTGTGCATCCGATTGCAATTCTTGGAACTTCTCGACAACCTTTTTAAGCAGCCGCTGTCTAGCGCGGTTTGCTCGCCCGTTTAACTTTAAGTTCGGTAAATATTCTGCGATTGCATATAGTGTGCCGTTTAATATTTCTAATTTCATAATTAAACCCTCCAATTTTATATAAAAAAGAGACCTACGTTTGTAAGTCTCTAAGCACTAATCCATGAACGTGCGTAACGCATTTCCACCGGCGCGTATACATTCTCTCCGCGTCTGAATATTTCAATTTGAAAAGTCATTGCTCCGTAAGTCGGACGACCTAACGGCACGCTTAATGTGTGCCATTGCAGTCCGTCGCTTCGCCTAGCAGTGATTTCTTTGTTGAAAACAGGAATATTCACTCCAGTTGGAGAATTGACCGTTCTGATTTGAACGTTACAATACTGTGTAGCATAATCGCTATCCCAACGTAATCCCATTCCAACAACTAAATTATAGTAACGTCCTGCATGGTCACCGTAAGCAATACCCACAACTTGCGCTCCCCTGCTGTTAGTCCAGTACGTTTTATCATCGGTTTCAACTTCATCGTCGATGTAGCGTACTACAGGGACCGGATGCCCGAAGCGTTCCATACCGTTCATCACGAACGGTACACCGTCTGGTCGCCATATCGTCAGCTCGTGTAAGTCGAGTGTAACTGTACTTAATGTTGTTACAAACGCACTTTTAGCCATCATCCGCTCGAACATCGCTGTAGACGAAAATACTCTGTCGAGTAATGCTGTGCCGGATTTTATCCATGATGCTTCGATTGTGTTTGCGGATAATAATCGAGTTCGTATTTGTGAAGCGTTTAAATCCACAACGTTCAACGTCAATGTGTGCATTTCGTTGACGAAGTGTGTTTTCGTGATGAGTTGGTCGATTCTAGCCGAAGTAGCAAACATTTTGTCGATTAATACTGTACCCACTTGAATGTGGTCTGCTGTAATCACATTAGCTGTTAATTGATTAGCGAAAAGGCGAGCAAAGTTACCTTCTATTGCTTGTATTGCCAATGCTGTAATATCTCCATCAACGTATAAGTCGCCACTTAATCGCATGGCTTCAGCGACCATATCAATTCCCGTTGGACTGACACGCAACACCGCACCGATTGTTTCTCCGCCAATACGTTGTGCGCCGATTTGAACGTAGTCAGGTTGAATCGCAACGTCAGATTGCGATAAATATTCCCCGTCTATTTCCTGCACCTGCAATGCAATTTTATTAGCGAGTTGTTCAATGTTACTGAAAGCGTTAAGGAACGGTGTGCGTACATTGCCACGCTCTAATTTAGGCTCTTTGAAGCTAAACCGAGCATCGGTGTTAGCAGATAATCGGTAAGTCCCGATTAATACTCTTGCCCTTCCTGTAAAGCTCGCTTTGAACTTCCATGTACTTCGTCTTCTTGAAGCATCGATGACTTCATGACCTGTTGCACTACCTAAAAATTGGTTTGTGCCGTTTTCATTAATTAGATAGGTGTATCTGAAGTCTGGGCTGGAGTTCCAGTTTGTCGATGTCCTACCAATAAATGATAGTGTTAAATCTTCTCCGCTAACCACTTCAAATGTTTCTGACTGAACGCCAAGAACCGTTCCTGACAACGTTGAACGGACGACGTATTCCCTAAACTCATCTACCCAACGGGAGTTCACATTAATGAATGACGGTGGTTTCCATCGCTCCAAGTTTTCTCCTTCACTTACATCTGCAAAAGGAATTAAGTTTGGGTTAATGTCCGTGACATCGTTCAACCACACTTTAGACTGCACTTGTTCAGCGATTTGCGTGAAATGACTACCGTTTACACCGAGTACATCATCAAGATTTTGCAACTTACTACTTACTTGCTCCGATGTAGATTGGTATTCGTTAGTGAGTTGCGTTACATTCCCCGTCAATAGATCCACTTCAGTTTTAGTTGCGAGTGTACTCATCCCATCTTCGAGTTGACGCATTTCAAAAAGTAGTTGACTAACAATTTGTGAGTTATCTGAAGGTGATGGCGACCACGGTATATCGTGCGCATCGCCCTCGTATACATGAATTTGACGTGTGTCAAACCAACCTGATGAAGTGTCACCTCTTTCACGGTTTGTGCCTATCAAAAGTCTTGCTTGTCGAGTTGTATTAATCCAATTGAAAGTGATGTAATATCTGTGCCACTCACCATCTGCCATAAATCCTCTTAAAAGAGCAGTGTCAAGTGGTACATTTGAATAAGGACCCATGAAATACGTGTAGTCCAAATCTTTAATAACGTCACTCCTAAAATCAAATGCCAATGTGTATGTTTTACCTTGCTCTAAATAAACAGTATCTGGATAGTGATACCCCCAAGTAAAGCGACTTGATTCAACGTACGTCCGAATGTAATTCAGACTTTCGTTTGTCCGTAATTCAAATTGTGTGTCAGACCACGGCTCGAATCCCTCTATATTCTCTAGTGTCGTACCGATAACTAAGTTCGGGTATCGACGATTGTATATTTCAATCTTCTGTTCCAGTTCTTCCCTCTGGATATCTAATATAGATTGCAACGTTCTGTCGCGCGGTCCGATAAAATCATCGATGTTCATTACGTTATCTTTCAAGCTGTCAAGCATTTCTTGGTGTCCACTTGTGACCGTTTCTAAGTCTGTGCGTACTTCCTCCGCTTTCTCCTGCGCTTGCTGTTCAGCGTATTCCTTCGTCTGCGTGATTTCTGCGTTTAGATTGTCGGTAAATTCAGTGCGCGTACCTTCGATGAGATTCGTCATGTTCTCACGGTCAGCTTCGATTTCTGCTTGTTGGTCGATTAAGTTTTGTTCAAATTGATTCATTGCAGCAGTGAACTGATTATCAATCCAAGCATTCCATTCATTTTTAATACGAGTGATTCGGTCATTGGAATCTCTACCTAACCGTTTAATTTGAGCATTAATCCGTTTCATCTGGCGGTTCTCAAAATGATGGAAGTCACCTAACGTGAGTTTGCTAAGCTCCGGATCAAGTAGGTTATATTCAATCTTCTCAACACGAGCGCGCTTAATAATGCCCGCGGCTTTATACAGAACACCGACTGTATCACCAAGTTTAAGATTACCAATCCGTGCCACTTCTGTTTTCCACGTCGCTTTAGGCAGACAGTTTTCAAGCAGCCAGTAATACGTTGCATCAGCTAGTTTGATTTTATCTTCGATATCCTCGAATATTACTTCCGGTGCAATACGAGGTTTCACAACACCATCTTCAATAAAACCGTATTCTGCAGTTGCAGAAGGAAGCTCAATATAATTCTGTCCAACTGGTTTAGTAATACCGTCCTTACTCCAAGCGATGTCTCCGAATTCTAAACGCGGACCAAAGCCATCGCCAGATTCTTCACCGCGTCCACGACCCACCGCAGCAGTATACACTTCTGACTCATCTTGTTCTTGAGTAAGCGTAAGCACATTCGTACCATAAGCAAAACGCTGACCAGTCCATCGCCCGATTTGTTTCTTCATGATGATGTTTTTACTAATAATCTTACGGCCGTCAAACTGCAGCTCGTAATCAAATTCAACGCCATATGTGGAAATTAAATCATTCCAGGCATCCGTAATACTCGCGCGATAAAAGTTAATATCATGTCTATCAGTCACATCATAATCAATGACAGTCCAACCAATTGAGTTAAATGCAGCATCAGCAGGCGCTTTTGCTTCGCTATCCCTGAATCGTCTGTCATGAATATTCCCCATAGCTTTCGCTTCATCGAAGAAGATATGCACACCATCGAATAGTAGAAACTCGCCTTGCTCATTTGCAGTAATGTTGCGTGAGTATATTTTATACAGTTGGAATCTGCCTTTATCATCGTAGTGCCCGGCAAATTCTGCTTTGCTGACTGATTTTTGATAATTGTAATGCGTACCTTGTTTAGTTTCATAAAAAAGTGGCACTTCAACGGCAAGTTGGTAAATGCCGTTGCGTACCACTGTGGGTTTTGCGCTATTTATATGCTTTCTTGGGATAATCTTTTGTAGTTTTTTCGTTCTGTCAAATAGATAAATCATAGGCTGACACCTCTGTAACGTATCGTGATGCTTTGCGGAGTCGGAGTGACGACGATTTGGTCGCCGTTCTTAACTGTGAATTCTTCAAAGTCAGAATCCAGTTTTAAACCATCCATTGCATCAACTTCATTTGCGCTTCGTGTTAGATATAATTCTTCTAAATCCATTTGATAACGATCGGATATCAACTCATGTTCATAGTTTATATTCATTCCTGTGGATGTGTTGCGCATCGACCAAGTTTTAATCCCTGTTTCAAATTGCAATTCAATCACGGGATGTACAGGCTCTACAGAATCAATTACTAAGCGTTGTGCATTCACATAATCAATGCGTTTCTCAATTTTGTACTTCATCGGATCATGCCATAAGAAGTTTAATGTGACCTCTTGCTTCAAGCCCTCCTGCGGTACGTCTGCGCTCTCGAATTCAGCATAATACGTTAAATCCGGCTCATCTTTGAAAGCAATAGTATTCGCATTTCTTAAACGATTGTTTAAATCACTCATAAACGCTTGAATTAGCCCCATTTCTTCTGCTTCGATAAATAACACTACCTGAATACTTTTCGCCTTCATACGCTTGCCTAGCACCATTTGACCATTGTATTTAGCAGGAGTCGTTGTTTGAATATCATATTCATTTGTTTGCCGTCCATAGACATTAATTGTTTCTACTCGCAAATCGTTATTTGAGTAATAACTGTCGATATTCCGACCATCTACAAGCAATGAAAAAGGCGAACTGATTATCAGCTCACCCGTCTCCTGCCCTGGACCCTCATATTCAACTTCAAACATTAATACGCACCTCCTAAATACGATTCTTCTAAGTTTGTAACTCTTGTGTTCTCGTGATTAATATCTTCAGCAAATGCCCTGTATGAGCGGTTACCGAGATTTAAGTTGATGTTGGCATTCTGATTAATTTCAATACCGCGATCTATATCATCTTGCACGCTATGTCTGATATTTCTATCAATCGAGCCAATCTGACTATCTATATCAGCAGTCGTCGTTAAATCAGGCGCAAATGAGTTCGTCATATCTTTAGCCACATCGGTTACTGCACCGACTGCTCGACTTGCCATACGGTTTATACCGATTTCTAATCCTTGCATAGTGTACTCACCGAATGAACGGAATACACGGGATGGAGAGTTAATGCCGAGTAAGTTTTTAGCACCTGCTATGGCATCTCCTACAACAGATTTGGCAGCATCTACCGCAGCGCCTGCCATATTTTTGATACCGTTTATCAGCCCTCGAATTAAATCAGCACCTGCACTCACCATATCACCGACAAATCCAGTTACAGAAGATACTATTTGACTCCCCATAGATACCACTGCACTTACTGCACTTGCACCACCAGAAACGATAGCGGAAACGAATTGCGACATTCCTGAAGTGATGTTCGACACAATTTGTGACACGAAGCTCACTATGCTACTTATCGCAGAGGAAATGAATGATGCAAAAGTCGATAGTGCACTTGATGTGCCAGATGCTATGCTACTTACAAAACTACTCATTCCGGAAGTAATATTGCTAATTAAATTCGATACAAAACTTACTATCGAACTAATTGCTGACGATACAAATGATGAAATCGCAGATAGCGCACTTACTGTGCCGGAAATAATTGAACTAACAAAGCTCGCCATCGCACTAATAATCGTTGAAACAATACTCGCTCCGAAAGAAACAATTGAACTGATCCCCGATGCAATAAAACTAACTATTGCACTTAGCGCACTTGCTGTACCACTAATGATTGATGATACAAAAGATGTCATTGTTGAAATGATACTGCTGATTATGCTTGCTCCAAATGCAACAATGCTCGCTATAGTTGAAGCTATCCATGTAACGAAGTTATTCTTAGCCTCAATAAGTTTCATTGCTATTGTTAAAGCGAATTGAGTTAAAGCAGATGTTACTGTTGAAGTTAACTGTATGCCCCAAGCAACAATCGCAGCGATAACACTAGTTACCCATTGAATAATAGAATTGTACGTTTGTGCGAGACCTTCAGAAATTATTGTGACAATCGTATTCCACAACGCTTCAAAAATCCCTTGCCCCTGCTCTCTGAATTGATTGAACGTTTCAATAATCAGGGCAACACGTTCTTGTATAAATGTCGAGATAAACGTCCAGGCCGTGTTTACAATGTTTCGGAACCATTCAAGTTCCTGATAAGCCATAACAAATATCGCAACAAGCGCTGTAATCGCAGCAATAACAATGCTGACAGGACCACCTAAGAATGATAATGCTGCGCCCAACAAGGAAATAGCACCTTTAACCAGTGCAGATTGAGTGAACAATCTAATCAGCATACCGATGAAGGGCAGCAAGACTTTGGTTACGACTAATATCGTTGGCACGAGCATCATAAATATACCTGCCAATGTCGTAATGACCCCAATAACTTGCGCCACTATTGGATTCGTTTTAAACAGCTCCGCCGTCCAGGCAATAATCGCATTAACAACCTCGAGGACAACTTGTGCGATTGGAGCCATAGCAACTGCAAAGTTCACTACCATCATGACAATGTTCCCGATCAGTCCAACAACCGTTGGTCCATTCGTTTGAATGTAATCAATGAATTTCTGGAACCCGTCCGATTCTTTAATTGTGGCCGACCATTCTCTGAATCGCTCCATCATATCGACTAATCCATCTAAAACAAGCGAACTGTTCTCTCCAAAAGCAGCGAATAAATCAATAATACCGTGAAAGGCATCGCCAAAAATAGAACTAATCTTCGGCATATTTTCATTCACATAATCCGTAAATGCTTTAAAACCGTCATTTTCTGCCATACGAGCCGACCAGTCCGCAAACTTCGTGCCCATATCCTCGAATGCACCAGCGACATTTTCAATCAATGGCATGCCGGCGTTGACCATATCAACTAAGCCTTTACCAAACTGCCCCAATCCGTTAATGACACTATCGAATACCGTTGAGCCTTTCGTACTCATGTTGTCGTAGAAACGCAGCATCGTTGGCGATTCTTTCATGAACTCTTTAAATTTATTCGTCATACCCGTCATGGATTGAACCACATCGTTGATAAATGGTGTTAAGCCTTCCAGTGCAAACTGCGCCCCATAGATAGCTTGTCCCATCTGCATAAATATCCTGTCGATATTCTGGTCTACAATGCCACTCCATGCCGATTTAATACTGTCTAAGGCTCGTGTGAAAGCGCTGGATGACTCTGTTGCTTCAAAGGCTTCATCATTGTAACGCGCCAGTACAGAAGCGACTAAGCCTCCGTAAGCAGCCGCGCCTAAACCCGCTACACCTAACGCACCCACAAATCCAAGTATGTTACCGACCGTCACACCTAAAGCATTACCGAGTGCCATAATTGCTGAAGTTAAGCTTGCGATAATCGGAATTAGAGCACTAAATGATGCAAGTAATCCTCCACGTATGACATTACCCAGTACAATCCCGACTGCAGAAATCATCTTTGCAAGTCGCATGAGCTCGTTTTGGAAATTGTCGTTCATTCGATCAACATCATCGACGAATCTTCTTAGGTTATTCCGAGCTCTATCTACTCTGACAACCACGTTTTTTACTATGTTTTTTGCCGAAAAACGTCGCGCGAGTGCTTCCGCTTGTAGTAGTCCCCGGCGGAACTTACTAATATCAGCATCAACTTCAGTTTCGATTTCGTTAGGTAATGCTGTAGCCATCGCTTGCGCTTTCTTAACATTACGCTCAAAATTACGTATATTCGCTTGAATTTCTGCAATAAATCGACTGATGTTATCCATCGCTCCACTCCTTTCTTACTTATCTATTTTGAATTTTTATTATCTAACCAACGTTGCAATGCTCGTTGTCTGACCATGCGTTTTGCACGTTCATGTTTGCGTTTTTGTTCTTTATCAAATTCATAAGACGATTTCGTTTGATTGATCAGCACACGTTCTTCATCAAGCTTTTTACTGATAGCTTTAACGTTTTTTCCGTGGTTTAATTGAGCGAACATAATGGATTGTGTACGCATATCTTCCAGGCCGTCTAATCGGCGGTGCCTGGCACCTTTAATCATTTGCTCCCATTCGTGCGGAGTCAGTAATTCTAACTCTTGAACAGAAATATAGCCGATTAACTGGATTGTCTTTTCAATCACATAATCAAAATCTAAGCCTTGCTTTCGTACGGCGGATTGCCCGTGATTTCCTCGTACAGTTCCTTGAACATTTCGATTGAATCCTTCTGTTTCTCTTTCTCTTCGCCTTTCAGCTTCGAGTAAGAACGATGCATCATGAACCATAGTGTCTGTAGCTTTCCCTTGTAGTACCCGCCCTCATTGAGTAAGCGTAAAGCTCCAACAAAATAAGGATGTAAGTCTGATTCATCCGCAATATCTTCAATCGCTTCAGCAATATCTTCTAAAGATGGCGCTTCTTTCTTATAATGTGATGTCCCACAATGCCAGAACTTAACAAGAGCATCAGGGTCTTGCTGCATAAGCCCCATAAAGATAGATGTCACTCCGTCACCTTTTTGTTCTTTACCTGTTTCTTCATTCAATTCATTTTTAGCGTACTTTTCAGCCGTTTTACCAAATAAATAAGTACCTTTTGCTTTATATATATTGTCATTAATTCTTAATTCCTTAATCGCTTCAGTCATAAAAATCTTCCTTCCAATTCAAAATAGATAAATAAAAAAGAGTGGCAAAAGCCACCCTGTTATTAAACTTCTTGTGTCGTTGCATTTTCCAAATCGCCTGTTGCAGCTCCGATTGTTTCGTATGCCACTTGTCCTGCGAGTGATGGATCTAAAATTTCATCTGGTAGTTTCGGCTCTTCACCATCTGCCGAGTTAAGTTTCACTTTAAGAGATACTTCAATTGTGTCGGATTCATCATCAACAGATAATGAGCGTGACTCAGGGATTACATAAGCGAAAGTTGAGTTATGTTTTGCAGTTTCTCCTGTCCCGACTAAAGTGTTATCGATAATCCAAAAACGCATCTGTCTACCGTATTTACATGCATCTTTAAAATCTCTGTCTGCTGTAAATGTTGGGTCGTAAGGGAAAGTGACCGAGATAGTTTCTTCGACAACGCCCCCACTCCAATCTTTACGATTACCTTTGATTGATTCTCTTAATTCGTTTTCAATCTCATGAGAAAATTCACTTGTGCCTGTCATGACATAATTTTCAGCTGTCGCTTGTGCTGTGGGAACGCTTGTCGGAATACCGAGTAATGTCCATTTATCTACTGCCATTTACTTCATCTCCTTGTTAAATGTTTAACGACATACCGCAATTGCAATATGCCGTGTGATGTTTCTAAATCTATATCTGGAATCGTCTGTTTATTAATCAGTCGGATTCTTTTAATTTCGTAATATTGCATGACCGGATTAGCCGTCGCGTAGTGTTCTAAATCGGTCAGTAAGCCGCGAGTCATGTCTGCCGTTGTATACTTACCGGAGCGATGATACAGATGCAATGTGAGTGAGATTTCTTCCGTATGCGATGCACTGGAATACGCTCTCGATACACTACATTCTCCGACAATAATATATGTGAATGGTGTAATCTTGTTCATGTTTTCGTCATAGCCGATACCGTCTTGCTGCCTGTCATAAATATTGCCGTCCACTTTCTCCATCATTGGAGACTGCAATAGATTATTCATTACTGACCGTGCTAAATCTTGTTCAGCTGATTTATATCGTTGCACCTGCATCACCCCCTAAAGTAGTTTTTAAAGTATTGTTCAGTAATATCCATTGTCGGTCTCCAAAACGGCTGAGCGACCATGCCGTAAGTTGTGAAGAATTGACCGTCTTTGTAGTATGTCCATGGTATTTTCTTAGCTCGTGAACCTCCTGGGCCAGTCGCATGGATTCCTGTGCCATATTCAAGGTAAATCGCAATGGGAGACCCCACTAATACAGTACCGTTAAAGCCTCTGTATGTTGATTCGATAGAATCACGAGTATCACCCGTATCCACCGCTATACGCCGCCTAGATTCGTTATATGCGATTTCTGTAGTCGTTTCGATACCACGCTCTGCCCAATCCTTTACATCGTTTGACCACTCTTCTAAATCAACAACGATTCTATTTGTTCGAGCCACATCATCACGCCCTTTCGACTGGAGCGCTTAACACTTCATTTTGGCCGCCCTGATCCTGCAAGTCACCTTTGAACTTATACTTCACATCACCATAAAAAAACACATCAGACCGAGTAATATCCGTATCAAACGGAATATAAAGCACTCGATCTAATGTGATATTTAAGTTGTGGTAATTAATTTGCTGTGAAGATGTCGGTGTGTCCATGAAGCCTTGAATCGTGTGTTCTGATTCTTTTATAGTCTCTTTCCACGGATAAACTGTCTTATCAACGACTGTTTCAGAACGGACGACTCTTAAAGTGTGAGGATATTCTTCTAAAAACATTACTTACCACCCCACGATACCTTTCGATAAGGTTTGATAAGTTTGTATAGCTTTTCCTCATAGTCGTTATCCCACGAATAACTTACACTACCCATATTACGGCTTGATAAGCCCGGATTGTGATATTCAATCATCTTAGCGATAAATTCTTGCACAGTGAGTGGATAAGGCTCAATAAACACTTGGTTACAGTATTCAGAAGCCACCCCTGCATAATGTGGGATGAGTAACTCGATGCTTTCATCTTTAGATTTGTCATCAAGCTTCCACTTGTTTATGATTTTGACTTTGTTTACATCCATTTAAAAAGCACCGCCTTACTCTTCCAATAGTCCGATTAAATCGGCTTTTCTCGCACTCGAACTGTATTCAATACCTTGTTCGTCAAGCATCGTTTTCAATTCTGCGACAGTGTAATCATTGAGATTCTGCACGGTTTGTGCAGCGATTACTCCCCCGTCGTTGGTTCCGATGCCGCTAAAGGGACTTGTACCACGCCGTCAAGACGTTCAGGGAACATTAGCACACCTGAAACGATAAGTGTTTGTTGTGTTAATGTGTCGTTACCTAAGAAGTGTTTCATTCCAATGAATCCAGTGTCATCTGAAGTCAGTCCAAATGTTACTCCTAAGTCTGAAGTTCCTGCAGGAATATACGCAATGACTAAGTTTTCAGCGGCAGTTGAATATACAGAACCGCGTGTGACTTGTGTCGAAGTGAATACCACTGTACCTGTTGCGTCTGTGTAGTAGTTCAGTCCGAAAGCCGTTTCGAGTGTTAACTGCTTATCCGCAATCGCCTGTGCTACGTCCATCGGATGAGCGAATACGATAACGCGAATTGTGTCATCTTCGAATACAGTTTGTAATGCACCCCAAGACGTTGCAAGTGCACCTTGTAGACCGTTTGCAGCGTTTAGGTTCGTTTGCGCTTCACCAGATTGTACGAGATCAAATAAGTCTGTACGAATACCTTTCTGGACATCTTTAATCAGCGCATCATCTGTGTACTGTACTGCATCGTTTGCACCATAAGTCTGAATTGCTTCACCTGAAGTAGCTTTACGGTATTTTTTAAGTGTTAGCTTTTTAGTGCTAATTACAGCTGGTACAACGTCAGATAATGGAATTAAGTCACCCTCTGCCACGTTACCGTCCGCTAAGTTAACTGTCGGCTTACCAAGTAACTCAATCGTCATACCTGTCTGAACAGGCATTAAACGTGAAATGCCGATAGCCTCTTGAAAATCTTTCAGCGACTGTTCAAAGCGGTGTACGTAATCGACTGATTTCTCTTTAAAGTTGTCCAGTGAAGGTACTGTTTGTAAGTTATCCTCCGGGTAATTCGGTGATGCGAAGTGTTGAATATTTAATTTAAATTTCGGTACGAATGTCTCCGGAACGAATTTCTTTTGTTTGTTTTTCATTTAGCATTCTCCTTTTAGTTAAATAAATTCATGTTTTGCTTAATTGCATTTTGTCGCTCTTTAGGGTCTTGAATATTCAATATGTCAGATTTCGTCATTTTCGGTGGCGCTCCACCCTCAGATGGTGTTCTGCCTGTCTTCTTATTACTTTCAAATAAATAAGGTTTGCTTTCTCGCAGTGCAGTGAGTTTGTCGTCAAGACCTTTCACTGTGTCGCCGTCGAGTTCCAGACCTTCTTTATCGAGTAAAGCCAGCACATCGTTGGCATCATTCGCATCCTTAGCCACAGCTAACTTAATCGCGCTTTCGAGTTTCACCTTACTTAACGTTTCTTCATACTTATCGTTATTGGCTTTGTAGTCGTCTAGCTGTTTTTGTAACGCTTCATTGTCAGTTGTAGAAGATTTTAGTTCTTCGATTTGCTTATCACGATTAGATAACTCTTCGTTTGCAGTATTGAGTTGAGCTTCTAAATCAGTGACTTTGCTCGCTGAATCTTTGTATTCTTTTAAACTGTCGTGATGCTCGTCTAAAATTTTCGGGATATGCTCTTCATCGATTCCTAAACCTCTTAAAAATTCACGTTTCATTTATAATCAATCCTTTACAGTTTTTATTACGCTGGCACGTCCAGCATGGGTTTGCACAATATCGCTTGTGCGGGCATGAAAAATAGACCTTTTAACGTCATGTCCAGGACGGGATCATATTATTTATTCATCTGTTTAAATCAGCTAATGTATAGCCATCAAGATACCCAAACACTCATTTGGACCACCTCCGATTAGATTTTCAATGCTGTAACAATAAAGCATCACATCCTTTCGTGTGGTTATTCGTCAGAAACCTTTATAATCATCACGCATAAAACCAACACAAATAAGCACAGGAGAGCCATTACAGGTCTGCCTACACTTAACATATGGATTGCTATTAAGACGTACACAAGGGCGATAGAACCGAAGAATACGGTGGGTTCGTTAAATTTCATATTAAAGACAATAGACGGGTAATATCTTCCGGCTTATGGCCGTCGTACTCCGGTGCTTTTTCTAGTTCTTTCACATTAAACTCATCCCAATATTCTTTGCCGTAATGATATGTGTATTGTCCTTCCGATGTCTCTATACCAACGATAAAGCTGTCATCGAACATCGTACCGTCATCATGTAACCAAGACTTCCAAGCCTTATCACGATTAGTTTTACACAACAAACTAAATAAAATCATTCTGTGATAATAAAGTTCATCAAAAGTGTGATAACCGTCAGATACATATCTCGCTGATAAATCATGTGCTTTCATGATGGATATCACTCCATTAGCTTGTTCGGTCATGCCTTCTTGCAATACTTCTTTATCCATACTCAATATCCCCAGCTCCCGTCTGTCTTCTTATGAAATCCTCGCTCGACCATCTTCCGGAAACGTTTCGCATCAGTCATTAAGTTATGCTCCGTGCGTTCTTCCGTTGTCGGAGTCGGATTCTTATACCACATCATTTTCTTAGATAATTGATTGTAATAATCTGGTGCAATATCATCTTCATGAAACTGCAGCCAATCTTGGTAATGGTCGAATGAAGTTTTTTCATATACTTCACGTTGATCCGCACTCATAGTCTCGTCGTCTAACTGGTCCAGTTCAATACCGTTTACTCTGTACCCTACAGAACACCGGCATCCCATGTTCTCCTGCATAGCATTGATACCTACCATCAAACGAGGACCTTTGCCGTATGATGCAGTCGCTTTCGAATAAAATAAGCCTTCATGGTCGGATACTTGACCGTCTAAGACAATATGTGTTGTACGGACTCTTAAATCACGCTGAGACACCCATATGCGCTTTAAACGACTGCCTTCATCGACAAAACGTTTACCCCGTTCCTTATCGTCAAACTTGAAGCCTTTTGGCGCTTTATTTGGTTTATCTTTTAATTCATTTACTGCGGTATCGTATCGTTCGCCAAGTTGAACTTCTGCTAGTGCTTCGGCGCGCCCTATTTCATACGTTGATACACGCTGCACTCTAGTTGTGTACTTCTCCGCAATGCGTTTTAATTTCTTCTTAGTGGCCGATGGATTGATATTGTCATTTACGCTTGAATTCAGCGTACCTTTCAGCTCCCGCAGCATATCGTTTCTATGATGCGATAATGTGTTCAGCAAGTCGTATTCTTCGGTGTCCTGTTTCAGTAACTTCCTTAACTCCAGTAACTTTGGGAATGCAAGCACCGGTGCCAATCCTGTTAATCCAGACAATAAAAAAACACTACCCACTGTCGAATGGATAAATGCCAGTGCTTGTGCATATGCAATTGTTTTATATAAAGCTGAATAATCACTCGTTATATCCTGTTCAAGCTGCTTAATCGCCTTGTTCAAACGATTGTATTTGTTCAAGGCTTCTAGGCTGTCCTCATCTGCATAGTTATTTACTAATGAGTCATACATACTGATAATCTCATTAATACGTGTCTGAAACCGCTGATGTACACTGTTTTCAGCCATACCAATTAGTGCATCAATTTGCCGTCCTAAATCATTCCAGTTCATCGCCCTCAACTCCCTTTATTGGAAGTTCGGAATCAACGCGGCCATCTTCTGCAGCTAATCGCTCTTTTTCTTTTTCCAGATCGTCTACCCATGGATGGTTCGCCATCACTGTATCATCACTAATAACAGTTTGTGACATACTCGCTATTTGAGATTGTTCTAACTCATTCACCATACGGTTATAGTTGAATGTGACATCGACTTCATCAGCAATATTCCCATCCATATCCTCGTATTCAAATACGAACCATAACAGCTGCTTAATTGCCGGTATCGTTTTTCTAGCCAATTGTTTAGTCTTTAAATCCAAGCCGGTATACAGGAATCTCAATGCAATCCCAGAAGGACTATTGCCGAGTTCGTTCTTATTAAAATCAACACCACGACCGTACTCATAAACATATTCTCTAAGCTTCTCTAGCCATTCGTTTGATGATGTAACAGGCACTTCTACACGGATAGTATCGACACCACCATCTTCAGAAACGTTAATTGCTTTGTAGAATTTTAGATTCCGCATGAACTCTCCGAGATTCTCACCCTCATATCCTCTCAAGATATAGATAAGCTCCGTTGATTCATCGAACATGTTCTGCGTATCAGATGACCGTCTATTCATCGCATCTATAAACGTCTTGTATCGCCAGATATCACTCACTGACTGCGAGTTGTTCTTGAATGGTATGAAAGGCACCCTGCCCCAACTTTCACCGTCTAAGTGTGTTGTTGGATTGTTTTCATTGATGCCGTGGTACCAACCCAGCTGCAATTCACCGTCTTTTGAGATGTAATACCACACCCGTTCGGCTGTCCAGTACTCCACGCGCAATTCATCGCCGACTGTATAATGTCGGATTACTGCATGCAGTACACGTTGTTTACGGTCTTTCCATACAGGTACAATCTGTTCAGCGGGGATTTCAAGTGTATTAAAGTTACCTTCTTCATCCACATATGGATGCAACCACTCCACACCTTTATTTGATGCAGCAGTGAGTATATCGTTTAAATCATCGTCAAAGTCATAGCCTAAGTGTTTTTCGATAACTTCTGTTACTTTCTCTTCTTTGTGTTGATAGTTAGGAGATTCTCCGACAATGTAACCGACTTTCTGATCGACTAGGTTAGCATGCGGATTGTGGTCAAATCGCCAATCGGGTTTCAACTCATCCGTTTGCCCGTTTGTGTCTTTCGGAGGATCTTCACTCTTAATATCAGGGTCACCGTCGTAATACCGCTGTCCTGTTTGATAAATCGCTATATTTCTATCATGTTCAGTAATCAATCTCAATATCATTTCTTCTTGCGTTTCATCTTCAACTTTAATACTGTCTGTTAATATCTCGCCGTGCGGCTTCGTAAATGGGTCCATTCGAGTACCTCCTTATTTCAGTATGCTCATCGTTGTTTGCTTCATGTCTTCAGAAAAAGCATAGCGTGTAGCATCTATAGCGTGATTATCAACATCTTGCAATCTAGGTTTCACATTACCGTCTTTATCCGTTTGATAATCTATATTTTCGAATTCATAAGCTATCTTCGGTGTGCGTTTCGGGTCAATTACTATCGCATCTAAATCATCAAGCCACTTCTCGCCGAACTCCACGCTGTCTTTGCCCTTTTTGGCACCTTTAACACGTTTTAAACCATGCTCTCGCCTTAACTCATCAATAGATTTAGGCTCCGCGCTATCGGCAAGTATGCGTTCATTCTGATAACCTATTTCTATTACTTTCTTAGCAAACTCACGGTTACTCATCTTAACCTCGTATATCTCATCAATTGCATATATCGTGTTTTTCTTTTTGTCGTAATGCCATACAACGAATGCTAATGGGTCAGCAGCGTAACCAAAGTCGACTGCAAAGCGATAATTATCAAATACCTTAACTTCTTCATCCGTAATAGCCCTGAACTCCAGATTATCGAACGGCACAACACCGGAACCAATCGCTTCACCCATATACTCATGTCGGTACTTACGCTCATTACGAGCCTTAGTTGCCTCTGCCTCTTCAATAAATTGCTTACTGATAAACGGATTGTCCAAGTACGTTGAATGATGTACGAATGTATTGTCTGCGATGAATGCTGATTCGTATTTCTTGTTCACCCAGCTCTGTTTACGCTTTGGCGGGTTATAAGACGAAAAGAACTTATAAAAAAGACCATCCGGCAACTCTCCGCGTAAGAGGGAGTTCGTAATGGTCGTAACTTCATCTTCAGTTAGGAATTCCGCTAATTCTTCCAACCAGGCAATCGCAAACGGAAACTCGGCTGATTTGAGGGACTTAATACGTTCAGGCTCTTTAGCACCTCTAAATACCATGTAATTACCACGGGGTAAGTACGTGACTCTCATCGGCGATTTATTAACCTTAAACAGGTGTGACACTCTTTGTTCTGATATCGCCCACTTAATCTGCTCAAATATCGAAAGTTCAATCGTATTGTCAATCTTACGAATACCAACAGCATTGATTGGATAGCGCATCAACATTTGTACGATGATGTGTGCAATATCTGACGACTTCCCTGAACCACGTCCGCCTTTACATACGACATTTAACTTTGACGGATCAAATGATGCTTTCCAGACTGGATGGAATGCTTTCGGTAACAGCTCTGATATTTTGATCGCAGTTGTCATTCTATATCATCTACAAACTGCACAGCTCCGGAGTGTTCGATTTCTGTCTTTTCAGTCCACATTGCATAACGTTTACCAAGTAATTCAGCAGCCTTAGTACGCTGAGATGTATCTGCTCGCTGATCATGTCGTTGTACTTCACTTTCGAAGTCACCAGTCGGAACAACTAACAATGTTTCATCTTTCATCTCACCGCGCATAACTGATGTAAGATATTCCATTACCTCTTGAGCATCTGCTGTGCGTTTATTCTTCATTTCCTCTAAGCGTTTGTCTTTATAATCTTTAATACTATCTTTCGCTAACAATTTACTTGCATTAGTTCTAGCATAATTTTCACTATATCCAGCATTAATCGCAGCTCGATAAACATTTGCATGAATGATGTACTCATCTACAAATCTTTTTTGCTTCTCGTTCATCTCATATACCACCGACTTTCACGTTATTCACTTCATTTATTTTTATTAACTCAATACTGACGGCAACTTCTATACAAAGAGGGAAGTGAAAGTCTGCTCGTCAGTATTCAGGCAACAAAAAAGACACCGCGTTAGCGATGCCTTACGTTCTTTATATTAGGAGGAGGACTCATGCCGGAGTCAGTCACTTGGTCGTTGAGCTTCGCCGTCCCGACCTACCTCATATTGTACAGTCATTTTTCCATTAGCACCTAACTAATTAAGTAAATTAAGTTTCTTAAATTTCTTAATAGCTAAACTCCTTGCATATTTCTTTCATAAGCTGATTCACTCTCGGCTCTGATAATCCCACTCTTTCAGCTATTTCTTTATAAATGTATCCACTCAATCTGAGATTTAATATTGTCGCTAATCTCTCATCAGTGATACGGTTCCATCGGTTTTGGATATACCGAGTTTTGTTCTCTAAACGAGTCAGTTCCTGGTCCATTTTCATCAGACGTTTCATTTCGTTAAATACGGGATCTGTATTTCCACCCTGCGGTTTTGGTAGCGTTGCTTCAATACCATATTGCCCGATATTGCCGCCGCCTACCTCATCTTGATATTCTTTTCGCAACGCTGTAATACGCTTGATATAGTACGGGTAGCTGTTTATTAACTCCATCACTTTATCCGCTGAATAAACTTCGTTAGTCGCATAATTCATAATTCATCTACACCCCGTTATTATAATTGTGTTATTTCGACAGCCACATGGTCAGTGTGTCCGTATTCTTTATTAATGCTTAGTGTGATTATTTGTGAATCATCTTTGTACACTGTGTTGTTGCATGCATCAAGTATCGCTTTAGCCAAATTATCTAAGTCGGGCTTCTTCGTATATCTCAATTCACCGCTCTTCACAGCTTCTAATTTCTTTTTGGTGTATGACTTAGGCGGAGCGAAAACAAACGTCAGGCTCATGGCTAATGGTCGGTCAGTCATGGTTAATTGTTGCTTGTTCATCTCGCTGAGTGCTGCATACTTTACGATGCGTTTATAGTTTATACTTTGTCTTGAATTGACTGCTTTCGATTTACCGGTAGCTGTTCGATACACTCTTGGACGGGGCTGTGGTACTGGACGTCCCTCTACTTTGAATTCGATCAAATATAATTACCTCCCGAGTATCTCTTTCACTTTATCTACGATAGTCTGTTCTTCCGAACCATCTGTAGTCGCCGTCATGATTAATATCCGCTCGCAAGTCTCTGAAAGTTGACTGCATTCTTCTTGTTGTACTGATTGATAATATCCTGCCCCGTAAATCCGTAGTAATCGAGTATCGATAATACATAGACAAGTATGTTTTCAGCTGACATAACGCCATTTGATAAGTGATATATCACTCTTTTTACAGCTGCGCGGTCTTGAAGTTGTCGTTTGTCTTGAAGCTCACTTTCTACATTACCTGCGATAAATTCAGTCTTTGCTGTTGATTTGTTCAGTCGCAACATACAGAAGTGAATGACATCAATCGCTTCATCCAGCACATCATCCATATTCATATCTTTGCGCTTCCAATATTTCCACGACTTGAAGCAGGCGTTTATAAATTCATGTAGTTCTACGTTTAAGGCGATACTGTGCTCCATTGCCATTGTTGACATCCAATCTGATTCACTGATGCCTAATTCTTTACGCATCGCTGCATCCAGTTTGTTTTGTTGTGTCAGTAAATAGATTAAGTCCGCCTTGTTTAATAGTGTATTCATTTCTTCTTCCTCCTCATCAATATAACTGTCGTAACGTAATACGCTAGTGCTGCAAGTAGTATTTTGAATGTGAATGTCATTGGTTATCACCGAGGAGTTCGGGATTTTCGTGAATGTTTCCGATGATTTTGCACTCATTTACATAAGTTCTATTAAGAGGTATATCCAGTCCGAACGGCATGATATCTTTCAAATCGTGTTGTGCTTTGAAGTAAAAACCATAAGCGTGGTCGATATATTCTTGTTCCTCCACCGACGGCACACCGTGTTGCCCGTAACAAACTTCGTATTCTCCGTTGAAATCAACAATATCCCCTTCATAAATCTCCACTCCGTTTTTATCTTTAAGACCTGTGTATTGCATTAAAATAAGATTGTCTAGTCTTTCTTTATCTGTTCGTTCTGTGAAATTAGATAAGCTGTAACCTAAATGTGCTGTGCCACTCTCAAAGTCAATTACCTGTACATCGTTAAACATTTCCGGAGTGCCCGCGTGTTTAAAAGCTCTAAATTTAATCTCTCTCATCATTTCATCCTCCACAATTTATAAATTAGTATCACCAACACCACACACCCTGCACCAAGAATATACGGTGCTGTTTCCAGTAACAGGGTGAGCCATGTGTAGGCGGTCATGCTTTAAAGCAATTCATTAAATGTTCTTTGTAGTTATCCATTGACCAATACCTAGCTCCACAAGTGCATTTGTATACTTTCGTTTCTCCATCATTTATTATTTTGTAAACCACATCGGCGGGATTACTTAAAATTACTCCACTGAAGCCCTCAGTCACTTCCATCACGCTCCCATCTGCTTCTACACTTAAAGAACGCTCGTGCATTCCGATAGGTTTTCCTGTATGCTTTTCAAAAAACTTAATTTCTATCATCCCCTCTCCCCACTCTCATAAATCGTGTAGTAGCCGTCGGCATCAATTATTATCCCGTCTTTGACAGTCGTTGTTCCTGATACCAAATCTCTCAGCCATTCGTTATGCTCCGTGTAGCATTTCTCACACATATGTTCTTTCACAATCGGTTTAACCGTGCATTTAGTGCAGTAGTCCACCTCGTCATTTTTAAGCATCCGATTCACCGCTTTCGTGTTTATTAATAATATCGTCAATCTTCATTTCAAATTCATGCCAATCGACTTCATAATCATCACCAGGTGTTTGTTGTGTACACTCTTTAAGCAACTCTTGTGTTCTATCCCAAGCCTTCGCCTTCTCATATTTCTCCGTCAGTTCTGTAACCATTTCAACTACTTCACCGCTGCCGTTTGTAATAGAATACAGTTTGTATAAGTCTGATTCGATTTGGTTTAGGTAGTTAGTCATTGGATTCACCGCTTTCGTATTTGTTGATGATATTTTCAGACTGCAATGTGAATTTATCTTGGTCTGCAGGAATGTTGAATCCTCTTTCATGAACATCTACGAGAATCTCTTTTCGGGCTTCTCTTATTTCGTCAAACGCCTTTGCCTTCGCTTCGTACTCGTCAGTTTTGGAACTCCCTTTAATCTTATAACCTATCCAATCTCCTTCGTATGACGGACTATATTCTCCTCGCCCGTTATGAACTAACTCAAATACTTCTCCATCCCGATTAATCATCAAGAGTTCACTGTATTGGTCAGATAACTCTTCGTTGTCTTCTTGGTTATAAAAAGTTATTTTAAAATCTTTTTCATAACTCATCGCTATCAGCCTCCATTTCTACCGTCGCCATATTAATCCGTACAGGTAGTAACTCTTGTAATACTGATAGTGCGTTATCAACGATGATTCCGTTGCGTTCAAGAGATGTACCTTTTCCGTCGCCTCTTTTTAGTTCCTCGACGGTCACTGGATAAGGTATGCCAAAACCAAATTTATTCGCCATCTGAAATATTTCTGTCGCTTCCTGTCGATTTCTCACGAGGATATACAGCCAATTTTCAGATGCGTACTTAATCGCTTGATATGTCTTACCGCTCACCCTGCCACCAGTGATTACTTTCATAGCTTTTCACTCTCCTTTTTGATTGCCATTTAGCTTGTCGGATAAATTTTTAACTTACTATCTTGAAGAAAGATATTTACTCCCGTATATTAATTTGGAAAGGTGTTTTTTCATCTTTCTCGATGATGTAATGAGGCTGATTAATCCGATCAAAGAAATTCTCAGCCTCTTTTTTATTTCAACCGCCCCTCCACATCTTTCGGTATTTTCTCGACCAATCCACATTCAGCTTTGAATTTCCGATACTCTTCATGCGTTACCTTCATTAGTCCTATATTCTCTGCTAACGACTGCACCCTGTTTAACGTGTAGCCGTCAGCAGTAGGTATGACGGTGTACAGGTACTGATCTTTATCGTTGTACAATCTGCGACGATATTTGAAACCTGTTTTAGTAACTGGCTGCTCGACTGAAAAAATATCTAGTTGCTGCATGGTTCTCACTCCTAAAATAATGATGGCTGTTGATATTCCACTTCGAAACCCTTCTCCAGATAATGTCTTTCGTGTTCGTCAAACCAATTCCAAAAGTTATCGTAATCTGTCGGTCCGAAGAAACCGCAGCCGTATTCGCGTATATTTCTCGCAACATCTATAGAGCGGAGCTTTCCATCTCTGCTCACGTATACATACTTCGTGTATCTGTCTCCCTCTTTTGGCGGCACTTTTTTATCGCCGAAGAGTATCCGATTATATTCTTTGTCATATTCTTCTTTGGAGTAATCTTTATAAATGATGACCAATGCATATCACTCCTCCTAAAATAATTCTAATTGACCACTTAGCGGCTGCCCTACGACCGTCACACTTAAATACCGTATGCCATTCCGTTTTACCATCGGTCCATTGCTGATAGTTCGTACTTGCCGTCTCAATACTCGCCAGCACTCTTTACACGTTCTACGTTCTTCTATCGGCTTCATATCTTCGTCGTTGTAGTCGTAAAGAAACGGTAACTCGTCTTTAAACTGATTGCACTCTTCGCAGCGTTTCATATAAAATCCATCAGACTAGTCTGTTTACCGCTCATCGAATTTAATCCCATAGACGACAGGTAAGCCGGCAACTCTTCTTTCGTGAGCGTTGTGTTCCCGTAATGTACATCGTCGTTGTACACCACTTCATAACCATTTTTAGCCTTAATGAATGTCGCTGTACCTATTGGCTCGATGCGATGGTCATATAGGTTGAGTTTAGTCGTCATATTTAAGCTCTCCATTTCGCAAAACTATGCTCAAATAAAGATTTTGCGTATTCACTCGGTCTCCACTCCGCAGGTTTCACTGGTACATTCTTAAATACTTTAATCGCTTCTTTTCGCTCGTCATTCGTGGGTACAGGTGCAAATTTAGCTCCATGTGTGCGTTTTACTATCATCGTTTCGCCCTCCAGTTTGATTAATGTTTTCGTTAAGTTTCGCTTCTTCGCTGCATTAGAACTTAAAAAGTTTAAAGTAACTAATTGCTCCCCGGTCACTTCCGCAATCTGATGCATCGTGCCTTCTGTAATAAATTCATCATCGAGATAGTACGCATATATCTGTCGGCGTGTGCCAATTTCGATAACGGTATACTTCGAATGTCCTCGATTCGCCATAGCGCGCGCGCTTGATACCGACACTCCCAACGCTGCTGCAATGTCTTTAATCGTGCCAGTAGCGATAAACGTATCGCCCTCATAGGCTTCATATACTTTCATGACACCCCTCCTAACACTTCACAGCGCGAACATCTTCCAATGTCCGCCCGGTTTGTTTTAGTTTGTTCAGCAGCGGCTTTGGAATCGGCATCGGGAAATCTTTTTCCTGCATCCTCATGTATTTAATGCGGCCAATAATTTGAAGTAATTCCTCGCCCTCGATTTCTGGCTTTGGTGCCGGTCCATATACATGACTGGATTTCCGAACTGGTGTATTAATCGCACGTTCTTTCGTCCATCCCTGCTTAAATCTTCCTTGCAGTGTTTTATTTGCGATGCCATTCCGCCTTGCAGTCTTTATATCATCCTCCGAAAGTTCCACACCGTAGATGGTGCGTTTTCGATTAACTCTGGAATACCGTTCATGCGGCTGCATAGATATAGCTTCTTCTATCGGCCACCCTTTACTTAATCTGCTGCTTAACGTTTTAGTTTTAATGCCATTTTCTTCAGCAATTTGTTTTTGTCTTTCGGTCAAATCTCGTAAGCCTGTCATTGTCATCCCTCCAAAGATGCGCCAATACTTCCGCTAATTTCGCCCTAACATGCGATTGTGGTGTCTTTAATAACATTTGAATGTATTTGTCCCCAAACATATTCAATGCGCTTATATCGTCTTTTACGATGGTTTCTCGATTCAATAACTTATCAGCGAGTGCCATTTCCGGAGAAACGGCGACCTCGACTGGTTTTTCTAGTGTGTGTGGCATTACTTAACCCCTTTCATGCGGTAGTCGTCACCATCTATAACAATGGCTTTTGCTTTTTCCATCATTCGAGAAAAGACTCGATACAATGCTTGCGATGATCTGAATTGTTCGCTCGTTAAATTTGTAGTATAGATAGTGCATTTATTTCGTCGTGCATCGACTAATCTAAATAGCTCTGACACTTCCCATTCGCTCATTCGATTTGCGCCGACATCATCTAAAATCAGTAAATCAGCTTCTTTTGCAAATTTGAAAATCGGATGGACTTGGTTTAAGTCTTTAAAGCCTTGTTTCAACTTATCTACATAGTCCGGCAGCGATATGAATAACACTTGATAGTCTTGCGCTCTTAACTGATTGCGGACTGCAGCTGCGAGGTGTGTTTTGCCTGTTCCAAAGGTTCCTTGTACTAATAAACAATTTGATTCTGATAACATGTCGTCAAAATGATTTGCATAGTACCGCATCTTTTTCGCTGCCTGCACTTGCTCATCGCTATTCGCCTGGTAATTATCGAATGTCTTTTCTTTGTAATCGCCATGCATAATACTCGCTTTCGCAAAAGCATCAGCTTTTATCTTTTTCTGTTGGTCGTTTACAAACTTGATGCGGTCACATATACATCCGGATTCATTCTCTTTCACTTCACCGTCTGCGAAAGTGATCTGCACAATTTTCAAATCTCTACCGCAGCCGTCGCACTTCTCACCGGTGTATTCGACTTCGGAATGCTTGATTTTGTTCTCGTGCATCATCTTTTTGATTTGTTCCATATCAGCCCTCCTCTAAAATCCGAGTTTTTCAGTTAAACTTTTTTCATAGTCAGTATTAAGGTCGACTTCTTGGTTAGTTGGCTTATAGTTATTAAGTTTGCTCTTCGCTTCATGTTTACGAACTGCATCTAATGTTTTCAAGTTATGATTGCGCCAACTCTGAATGATGCTCTTTGCATAGTTCCAATGTTTAGCGCTGCGTTGTCTGCAAATATCAATTGCTTCGATAATTATTTCGTTCGGTTCATCGAATTTATCTTTATAGAACTCTAAGTCTTCGTACATAAATTGAGTAAGTGAACCGAAATAAGATTCCATTTCATCACGAGCCGCAGCAGGTATCTCTTCTTCCTCTTGCTCTATATCTAACTCTTTCTCTATCTCTATCTCTGTGTGACCTAGTTGTGACTTTGTCGTGACATTGTCACAAAGCAGCGCTTTTTTACGTGTCCGCTGTTTTCTTTTTCGCCTTGCAGCATCTGTTTCAGAACCGATCATCGATGCTATATTCGTCATTTCAAGTTCTGCATCTGAAAACTCTATTAATCCTTTTTGTGCCAAGTAATTGAACGTGATCTGAGTGTTCTCTGTATCTTCATCGATATCTAATGCGATTTCTTCTACAAAGTTCTCTGCGATACCATCGAAATAAATTTTTCCGTCATTTTTCAAGCTAAGCAGCAACATTTTAAGATAGATAATTGTGTAGGTGTCGCCGCCTGCAATTCTTCTCAACATTTTTATTTCTTTCTGACTGAAGAAGTCATCTTTTAACTTCAGCCAAAAATAACGTTTATTCTTTTCTGCCATACTCTACACCCTTTCTTAAAATGGAAGATCATCATCATTCACATCTACTGGTCCACCATTTTCAAATGGATTCGGTTCAACCGGTGGATTTCCTCGCGCTTGCTGAGGCTGATTGTTTCCATAAGCTTGTTTATAGCTGTTATTCTGCTGGTTTTTACGCTCTACAAATGTGACTTGGTTGACGATTACATCAGTGGTATAAACCTTTTTGCCGTCTTTATCTTCGTAACTCCCCGTCTGTACTGAACCGGTTAATCCGATTTTCGAACCCTTTTTAAAATGTTCGCTAATGATTTCCGCTGTTTTTCCAAACGCTTTGCAGCGAGGGAAGTCTGATTGATACTCCCCTGACTGCTTGTCCTTAAATGGTCTCTGCACTCCAATGTTGAAACTTACAATTGATAAATTACTTTGACTTACAGTGAGTGTCGGATCAGCTGTTAAATTTCCGATTAAATTAATTTGATTCATCTACTGAGCCCTCCTCATTCTGTGGATAATCTGCGACAACTTCTGGCATATCTACGTAGCTATCATCGTCAGGAGTAATATCCTTAATGCTTCTACCTACACCTTCGTCATGCGATACTGCTGTTTGCATTTCTACTGAGACCGGAAGGTATTTCCACATGTAACGGATCACTGTTTTCTTCGCCATTTCTTCATAATCTGTTGCCCATGGAGAATACTTACTGTTTCCTGCTTTACTTCTTGCTCTGCGTTTTTCAATTTCTGACTTCGGCATATATTCGAATTGATAACCACCGTCTTTAAAGTGAGCGACTGCATAAGCGCCTTTGAATGCTCCTCTGTCATCTTCTGTCGGTACATGTTTCAAATCACTGTGCAAACCGAGCTGATAATCAAATTCATCATTTTCGTAGACTGCATGCGCATAAATCGATTGGATATGACCGGATCGTCTCGCTAAATCAATCATCCCTCGGTAACCGATAATAAACGTAACGTCTGTCGTGCCCTTCTTATTGTTTCTGAATGGTAAGAAGTAGCAGTGACCCATTGGTCCTGGTTCAAGACCGAGTTGTGCGGATTGCATCACTGCACCAAGTAAGCTCGATACATCGGCTTCTTTTAGCTGTGGTGTCGTTCTAATAACCGTTGTCGCCATTCTTGTCAT
Source organism: Jeotgalicoccus halotolerans (assembly GCF_003387165.1). Classification (GTDB taxonomy): domain Bacteria; phylum Bacillota; class Bacilli; order Staphylococcales; family Salinicoccaceae; genus Jeotgalicoccus; species Jeotgalicoccus halotolerans. Next base: position 43,548 of record NZ_QUMW01000009.1, on the reverse strand, counting down.
ACGTTCAATGCTCATGTGCTGCGGAAGTGCCTGTGCCATTGCCGGTGCCATTTGGTCGATATAGTCACCGATTGTTTTTGGTTTGTTACCTTGTGATACTTCGTTTTGTTTCTGCGTTGCTACCTGTTGCTTTAAAGTTTCATTTGTTGCCATAATTATTGTTCCTCCTTGATTTGTTTAATTCTTAATACTCGGTATTCCGATTCTTTATAGAACTGATCAATCACATCTTTACCGTACTTTTCTTCCAGTGCTTTTTTATCTATGCTGCGGCGAGTCTGCTGTTTCCATGTCGCAATATATGCTTCTGTTTTGCCTGCTGCATTATGTCCAAGTGAATCTTTCAACTGATTCTCATATTTCTTTTGCAGTTGCTGTTTTTCTTTAATATCTTCTTTGATACTTTCTATTGCTTTCATCAACGTATCGGCTTCTGAACCCAACTCAATCTCTTCATTATCAATATCTTGATATATATGATTAATGAAGTCCGATGTGGCTTCACTGCCATCAATCTCTGGAATAACGTTTGCTTGAACATTGTTCTCCCAAAAGTCTTTTTCAGCATCAATGATAATTTGAATGAGTTCATCGTCTCTTTCAATTTCTTTCCATATAAATGATTGGCCACCAATTAAAACAGCGATATATGCCTTCTCAAAGCCTGTGACAGCCATGTAATGTTGAATCTGACACAAATACTGTGCCGGCACGTTATCGTCTTCCCATTGCTCTACGTTGTACTGTGAGGTGGTTTTACATTCGAGTAATGCTTTCTCGCCGACAACAACACGGTCCAGGTTAGCCATCATAAAATGATGATCAGGATGTCTAAGCATTCTGTTATCTCTACGCACTTTTTTACCGGTACGAGCTGCAAATTCTTCTGCCACAACGTCTTCTAAAACGTTCCCGAAATGAATCGCATCATTACTGATTTCTTGAATCATCTCCGGATTCGTTTTTTCAAAGAACAACTGTGTTTTAGACTTCCATTTGTTCACTCCAAGTATTGTCCCAGCGTCGCTTCCACCGATACCTGTCATGCGCTCTTGTAGCCATTCTTCACGTGTTAAATCTTTTATATTAACTAGCTCTGCCATGATTTATCCTCCTGTGGTAGAATTGGTTTAAGGTATTTTTTCTTTACGACTGGTCTGCCAACCGGTCGTTTTTGCATTTCTTTGGGCACTCTATCTTTCAAGTCCTCTATTATTTTTTTCTTCAGCGTTTCTATTTCTTTTACTAACTCAGCGTTCATTTGTTCAAGTACTTCATTTTCTTCACGAAGCACTTCTTTTTCGCCTTCGAGTTCTTCAATTTTTATTTGTAGATTAGAATTTTCTTCTGCGAAAAATAAGTTAGTCGCAAACATGACTTCACTCCTCATTTAGTCCGTAAATTTCGTTGTACATCGGATCGTTCTCAAGATAAGCTTCGCTTGTTAGATAAAGGAAAATTGGTAGATATACCGAAATAAGCACTGCTGCTGAGATGAGTAATACTTTCCATTCTCTAATTGTCGGCATTCACGACACCTCTTTCTTCTGTAGCATATGCACCATTTCCGGAAACAATTCTTCAATTGTTTTGCCATAGTGCTGTGCCAGAATAAATGCTTCTGCTAGATCAAAATTTGTTATTGCGTTTTCTCGATTCCAGTACGATGCTTTACTTAGTCCAATTAACTTCCCAACATCCGCTGTGGACTCTCCTGCTTCGTTCCGTGCAATGTACAGTTGGTAGAATTTTTTCATGGTCAATCCTCCTCGCCATTATTCGGCACTAACATCAGCGGTTTTTTCCAAAAAGATTGAGTGCCGATAATCAATGCTTGTACTGTCATTGTTCTTTTTCCTGTAGTGACTGGCACACCGTCCGGGAAGTTTTTGAATTGCTCATTAATCGTTTCCGCCATTTCTATTGGTAAAGATAACTTTTGCGGTTCGTCGTGTTCTTTAGTTATCGCGATAAAGTGCATATACTCAATGAGTAAAGACATTTATATTCTCCTTTCCATTCGCAACTTCGCATCCCGATTCTGATTCAGCTGTTGCGGTTTAATCTGATAATCTTGCATCAGCCGATTTACAAATCCCGTGCCTTCAAACAGGACATCTTGTAACTCTGAAATCATGTGATGCAGTCCTTCTTTTTCATCTTGTGTCAGATGCTCTGGCTGTTTGTCTAATCGATTGCGGTGTAGCACTTCCATAAACTCATCGATTTCCTTTTGAATCCGGAATACATAGGACATGCGATGTCCGTCATAGACACGATCTGATGGTGTTGGCAATGTGTGTCCGCCTGTCATTTCGTAAGCCACATCGTTTAATAGATTGGCATCTGATGCATTGGATAGTGCGGCGCTGCACATTGTTTGTGTCATTGGCTTCTGACCACTCTCTACACGGCTGATGTAGGATTTGTCTACGTGTAGCTGATTGGCTACCTGCTGCTGTGTTAAGTTGTTTCGTTGTCTGTATTTGGCAATTATTGTTGACATCTGTTGTCCTCCTGACAATTTATATAGATTGATTGTTGATTCGGATAACTCGTATACTGTGTATAGAGTTAATTAAGTTAGTCGCATAACTGATAACTCATCTAGTGCTAACCAATTGGTCGTTGGTTAGTACTTCCTCAAAAGAGTGATACTCTTTCCGCATTGAGTTTCTTCACTTGTTATCTTTTATTAATTTAGAAAGCATTTCTTTATCGATATTGCCTTCGCTGTATTTTTCTCCGAGCATTGTTTCTGTTAAAGAAAGTCCTTGCGTTTTATTACTGTGGCTATCAATTTTTAAACGGAATATAACCTTATTCACTAAGTCAAGTACTGCAGGCTCTTCTGCTAATTCCATTTCATTCATTACATCTGAAATATGTTCAACATATTCATCCATTGCTTTCGATTTGCCGGTTATAAAACCAATTTCCCAAGCTCTTTGCCAAAACTTAACTTCTTCCATTTAAGAAACCTCCTGTTCAATCATTGGTAAGATATTGTGTTGTTTGAGTAATTCATACAGGAATAACCTTCCGTTCTGTGTCCACTTGGTATGCATTCTTACCGATGTACTACCATCTTTATGTTCAATCTCTGTCGTGTCCGAATGTGTTAAACCTTTACTGTGGTGTTTCGAGTAAAGCAACCATTGACCAGATTGTTTGTATTGAACTTTTAGATCGTGCAGTAACTTGTTGAGCGCTTGTGCTGACATTCCATAATCTTTTGCAATTTGTCCGATTGTAACTAAGCTCTTGTTTTGTAAAATGTTGTCGTAGTAGCTCGCTTTAGGCTTCATTTCACTAATGCGTTGCCTGCTGATTTCAGTTTCGAGTCTTAACCTTTCGTTCTCTTCCTCTTTAGCAACTAATTCGAGTAACGCTTCTTTATAAGTAGTCGGAAGTTTGAGCGTTTGATTCTTGATGTGGTCTTCCATTTCGTTAAATTTGTTGATGTAATTCATTTTGAAATCGTTGTGCCCCTGAATATTGAACATGTACAATGTGAAACCATCTTTAGTAAGTAGGTACTCTGTTCTTAGCTCACCTTTTTTATCTCGGTATTCATTATCAATAATCAACGAACGAACATTCTCGTCGGTTAAAATTCTTCTAATTTGGTTTATAACGTCGCCATGTCTCTTACCAATTTGCTCCGCTACCACTCTGCTGCTTACGACAAGACCGAAATCTTCTTTGTTTTCAATTTGTATTTCTGCTAATTGATTCATGTCATTCCTCCTAATTAACGCGAAATGCGTAAATTTAAGCTAAAATTTTTTCATTGGGAAACAATTCTTCCAATGGTTCGTTAAGAATTTCTGATAACTTATATGCCATGTCTAACTTCGGCACGTAATTCTTATCCTTTTCGATGCTGTTGTAGTAGGACGATGTTTTGTACCCTAACTTCAATGCAACGTGTGTCTGCGTGATACCTTTAGACTTGCGTATTTCTTCTAGTCTATGAGCCATTTAAACCCCTCCTTCCATTTAGTCGTCCATATCATGAATGATTCATCGCAATGACTTAATGTATTGATGCGTGGCTCATATCATCGCTCACTCTCGCTAGTCATTCATCATATCGCCGACTAAATTTTAATGCGTAATGCGTAACTCTTGATTAGTATTATACTGACGCATTTCGCGTAAGTCAACACTTTTATTACGCTTTTTGAAAAATATATTTCTCTTAACGCATTAAAAGGCTACAATTAGCATAAATTCACATATGAAAGAGAGCATGAATATGGATGTAAACCGATTAATCTCATTAAGGGAACGCAAAGGCTGGTCTAAGACTGAAGCAGCGAGACGTTTAAATATAGCTACGAGCACTTACTCCGGCTATGAATACGGTCATCGTAAGCCTGATAATGATATGTTAGTAGAAATATCCGAGCTCTACGATGTGACTACTGATTACTTATTAGGTAAAAGCGATGTTGCCAATGATCCATCCGACGACTTCGACGCTTTCATGTTTGAGGATAAAGAAGCGTTTGATGCCCTGCCTGATGATGTAAAACAGGAACTGATTAAAGAGATAAACGATAAGATTGAGTTTTTAGCATACAAGCAGAAGAATAAAGATAAGTAATTGGGGCTATGCCCTATTATTTATAGATTGCAATTACATATATTAGAATTAGAGGGGGATTTTGAATGTCAGAAGAAGAACGTAAGCAACAGAAGAAACGGGGCGGTTGTCTCAAATGGGTATTAATCATTTTCGGTGTACTCATTCTATTAGGCGCTTGTGGTGCGCTATTAGGTGGTGGGGATAACGCTACTAATACGACTCCAGAAGAAGCTACCAAAGAATCAGAAGAGCCTGCAGAAGAAGTGGAAACGGAAAGCGGCGAACAAGAAGAATCTGCAGAAGAAGATGAAGAGGTAGTTGAAGAGGACGAAGCTGTTGAAACAGTTGGCATCGGCGAAACATTAACTGTTGATGATATTGATTTTACTGTAAATGATATGTATCAACAAGATAGCGTAGGTGACGTTATAGCTTCAAATGCAAACGATACTTATCTAATCTTAGATGTCTCCGTGACAAACAACCAAAATGAGGCAGTAACGCTCATGGATAGTTACTTCAAGATAGTCGATGGCGAAACAGTATTTGAACCAGACGGCACTGCATCAATGACAGCTAACCAAGCGATTAGCCCAGATAATTTAGGACTACTCGCAGAAGAAATAAATCCTGGATCTTCACGAGATGCATTGATTGTGTATGATATAACTCAAAGTGTCATAGACAGTCAAAGCAAGCAATTGCAAGTTCAGTCCGGAATGTTCGGTACTGAAACAGGAATCATAAATCTACAATAAGTAATACACCAGCTGACCACTGGAAGAATGAACATATTCAAGGTGGTCAGCACTTTTTTAAACTTCAAACCGAACATATGTTCTAATTTAAGGGGTTTTTACATGAGAATTGAAGATAAAGTAAATGAAATCGTTGAATTATCAATATTAGATGTAACGGATTTATCAGTAGAACATCTCTCTTATATGTTCGATGTCCATATTTTATATAATCATCAATCTAACTTTTATGTTCAGAAAGCCGGTGTCGATATTATCGGTTTAAAGTTTGATAAACGACATGAGATGTTTAAAGCGTTCTGTCATGAAGCCGGTCATATGTTTTTACATGCGACCAATCAAAAGGAGATGCCGCAAACGTTTAACCAGCTGCAGGAAGCAGAAGCTGAGAAGTTCGCCCTACTCTTACAATTACCGGAGAATTTAATCATTAAGAATGGATGGTATGAACCAATCGATTTAATGAAGGAATTTAACGTGTCTGAGGAAGTCGCGATAAAAAGATTACAGATGTTAAAGAGTCGCGCGGAAGTCTTGCAACTGCAATTTTAGGAGGGAATACAATGCCTGTCTATGAAGCAAGTAATGGTACGTGGTATGTGAAATTAAGTTATATCGATGAGTTCGGAGATAGAAAGTATAAGACAAAGCGGAATCTCCCGACACGGGGTAAAGCTAGAAAGTGGGAAGATGAGTTTTTCATCAAGCTGCAGGAAGGAGAATCGTCAGACTACCTATCGTTTACAGTCCTGTCTGAACATTATATTGAGTGGTATTCCAAGCGGAGAAAACCATCTAGTATTAAGACGATAAAGAACTATGTCAATAATCATCTAGATCCGTACTTTAAGAAGATGAACGTCTACCGTATGAGTACGAAAGATATATTGAACTTTCACGACCACATGACAAATAAGATGTTCAGAGATAAACCGTTGAAGAAAGGCTATATCCAGGATGTACACACGGCGCTGAGCAGCATCTTAAATCACGGAGTAAAGTTCTATGACTTGAAGAAGAATGTTGCAGCACTGGCAGGGAATATCGAAAATGACGAAACACCGAGTTGGGATTACTGGACCTTGAATGAATTTGAATACTTCTATAATCAAGTGGACGACATTCTAATTAAGACATACTACCGCCTACTCTTCTTTAGTGGACTGCGACACGGAGAACTTCGCGCGCTTACCTGGAATGATGTAAACCTGATTGATGGCTATGTCGATATTAACAAGACGAATTACAACGGCAAGGTGCATACACCAAAAACTAAAACATCTATCCGAAAAGTATATATCCCAAAACATGTGATTAATTTATTACATGAATATAAAATATGGTACAAAAGTGAAAAGGAATATAAAGATGATTATGTAGTGTTTGGTAATTTCTATAAATCGTATGGGGAAAGCACAATACCGAAAAGGTACGATAAGATAATGGATGAAATTGATTTAAAAAGAATTAAGACACATGAGTTTCGACATTCACATGCTTCTGATTGTATTAACCGGTTAAGGATGGATCGTGAAACTTTAGCAAAACGCTTAGGACATTCTTCATCAATTACGATAGAAAAAATATATGGTCACTTGTATCCGAGCACAGAAAAAGATGCCATTTTAGACCTTTAAGGGGTCAGAAAGGGGTCAAACGGGGGTCAACACAAAAAGAAAAGGCTCAACCACTAGGGTTAAGCCTTGTATAGCGGAGATGGAGAGATTTGAACTCTCGCGCCGCGCAATGCGACCTATGCCCTTAGCAGGGGCACCTCTTCAGCCACTTGAGTACATCTCCATATGGCTCCACAGGTAGGACTCGAACCTACGACCGATCGGTTAACAGCCGATAGCTCTACCACTGAGCTACTGTGGAATAGTATGTATGTTTCAATCGAACATTATTCATTATAGCAACGAATATTAACTAAATCAACAGTATTTTAATATTTATTAAGTTAAATTTACAACATTGATAAATAACTATCCCTTTTCTATTATCATAGTCAGATTTTATTGATTTGATCAATACCTCGCATGTATTTTAAATAGGTTTCTCTCGCAGCTTCGTTAATATACTGCATTTCCTGATGCTGTTGTTCATAAGAAAATTTCGAAGCTTCATCTTTGCGGTAAGTTTTTTCTTTAGCCAGATTAAATTTATAATGCAATTTAACAGCATTTAGATACTGATTATTAAAAGAGCTGTAGGAAATGTCTATTTCCATTTCTTCATTATTTTCAAATTTAATTTTTGTATTACCATTATAATCATAATAACTGTCGATGTATCGTAGATTAAACCAGCAGTTTTCATTAACCCGGTCTGAATGTGTGCAGAAATATATATATGAACCGAATAAGTCTAAAATAATTGGATGCTTAGAACGTATACCAGATAAACTTCTCGTTAAATCTTTGCGTGATGCGTAAGTTTGAAAATGATATTTACAGTTGTGCTCCAAAACTTTATTAGGTATAGAAAGGCATTCAATAGGTTCTCCGTAAAGTTCCCCTATCAGACTTTCTGTATAGCGACCGAGTGACTTAGCTACAATATACATCGTTTCATCATTAATAATATAATGCTGCCGGCTCATACTTTCCCTCCCTGTATTCTTCATTACAATCAATATAACACAGAATGATTAAAATGTTAACTATTAATATATAATGTTGTCTATTGTTTAATATGAGGTGATAAAAGTTAATTATCAGAAAAAAAACAATTTTACGATTCTCATTATCATTGACCTAAATGAGAATGTGGTATATAATCTGGTTAAAGATAGTTTCGAGAGGGGTAATTTCATATGGGCAGACCAGTTTATCCTGCAAATCAATTAAGAGGCTTCATCAACACAATTAATGACTTATCAGCAGATCTTGTTTTGCAAGAATCCATGTATCATTTTAATGTACAATTATATAGAGCAAAAATAGAAGAATCACTCATCGAGAAAGACGAAGAGAAATTCATAAAGTACACTAATTTACTGAAAGAACTGTAAATGGAGTACATAATACAAAGCGCTCGGCCATGATATGGTCGGGCACTTTGTATATCGAAGAAATTTCTACTTATAAGAAATTAATTATCATTTGAATACTTGTCCATCTGACCTATAATTTCATTATTCTCTAAATAATGAAATCCACTCCATTCAGAGTATTCTTGTCCTGTAATTTCTCCTTTTATAAATTGTTTTTCTCCAATACAAGTCCAAAATACACTTAAATCTTTCTCTTCTAATAAATATTCTAAAGCAGTCTTTCTAATTACTAATCCAGTCCCTTTTTTTGAGAGCTCTCGATCAAAAGCGACTAATTCATTATTGTTATTATAGTAATAACCATCTATCTCCCTTTGTTCTAAACCTAGTTTATTAATCAAATAAGCACTTGGTATTGTGAAATTCGTACTCTCTTTCTGTGAAGCATCATATTGTTGTTCCCACAAAAAATGTAATGAAGTTGGCAATATATCAGCGACTTTTTTCTTTATTGGTTCTGTTACTGTTTCAGTAACTTCTTCCAAAATAAATTCATCATCAGAATTAAAATATGGTTTCATGAAAGTATCTTCTTTAGATTCAAACTTTCCTGTATCTTTTTCATATTCAATCCACGATTCACTAACAAGATCTTTTATACCTGGAGCCCAAGAATATTCACGGTTAAATAATTCATATTTTGAAGAATAACCCTCTGGAAACCATCTCCCCATGAAATTTTTTGTATCTAAGTGTTGTTTTAGACTATTTAAATCTTTTGTCGGAACAAGATAAGCTTGTGAAATTGTCCATATTATTTGTGTATTTTTTCTCGTTCTATAATCATCATGGATATATTTATCTTTTTTAGTATACTCTTGATGTTGATACAAGACTATCCATTCATTATCGTCACTGTCTGTAATTAATAGTTCTTCGTGATTTTTCTCAAATGAATCATCTTTTTTCTCTGTCCATAGTTTTATATTTTTATCACTATAGTCATTTTGTATAAATTTGTTATCATCATTTATAAATTCATTAAATATTGGAATATCTGTTGGTTCCATATTGTTTAGATTCAGTGTAGGATCAAAATCTCTAACATAGGGAATCCAAGGTCCATTATATGTCAAATTTTCATCCCAATAGTTCTCTAATTTATAAGTATCAGATACTTGGGCGAGTATTTGATACATAGCAATCCACTGATACTTCTTACCGATTCTTTCTGTTTTTTGATGATTATGTCTTGAAAAATCTCTTCTAGTTAATGAAGAATCATAATGTTTGAATAAATCATCTTCGTAACCAATTTCTTTAATTATTTCTAAAGCATACTTGTACAAATGATTCACATCAATATCTTCGAAATTGCTTAATGCAGATTGAAATTCATATCTTCCAAAATCTCCATACATCATTTGAGATTTGTCAGGAGCCATTGAAGATGCTATAAGGTTCATTCCTTCTTTAAGTTTATTCTTATCAACCTCTTTTACAATGATTGGGATTGGTGTTGATTTATACGGTGGTCTCAACTTGGTTAGGTCTATATTCAAACTATTATCAGGATACAAGTAAATATATCTTTCTATAATTTGTCTAGCGTAGTCTCTACACAAAATATCGGGATACACTAAATCTTTGTCAAAAATTTCTCCATATACATACAATCCTATTTCTTTATGTTTTTCCTTCGTCATTTGTTGACTCTTCATACACACTCCATATACAACACTATAAATTCTTTGATAAACGTAAGGATCGTTTACTTTCTCAAACTGTTTTAATAATGGCAAACATAGATTTATATATTCTTTTAGTATTTCAATTATAGCTTTCGTTGCTTTATCTCTAATATATCTATTAGAAGATGTTAAAGTCCATGAAAATAAAGTTACTAACAAATCCACTTGTTTTTCATTAAGCAGTTCAACACTTTTTGTACTTTCACTATAGTACTCAATAAGTTGAATAAGTCTGAAATTATCACTTAAGTTATTAATATATATCGTCCATATATAATCTCTGTCTGCTAAAGGTAATTTAAATAATATTGAATGTAGGTATTCTGAATTAAGTTCGTGATTTATTTTGAGACTATTCTCGATTAATATATCAAATACTACATCAGATTCCACTTCAGCAATTTTAAGATATTTCCTAAAAATATCAATTTCAACATCTTCAGAATTTCTTAAAGAAAAAGACTCTATAAATTTAGTAATGATATATTTTTTTTCGTCATTATCCTTTAAATTCATTATTACATCAATACACTCTTCATTAAATTTCTCTCTATACAATGCTGTAGTGATTACAAAAATATTTATATTTTTGTAATTCATTATCTTTTCATCTTCTATAGCCAACAATTCATCGTGTAAGTATTTTCTCAAATCATCTTGATCATCATACTTATCTATAATCGTCTTAGCATATATAAATTCTTCTAACAGATTATATCCGAATCGATAATGAAGTTCTCCTTGAGAAGGTACTTGTAATAATATTCCATTACGTTTAAGAATAGATATCAATAATAATTTTTGTTGGGCTAAACCATATATATCCCAGAATTTTAATTGTAGTATTTCTTCTTCGCTTATACTCAGTTTATCGTTTTTTAAATGAATAGCTGCAATTTCATTTATTATTTTTTCTATTATAGATATTGTTCCACCGGATCCTATCTTATCTTGTACTTCTCGATCAACATATTCAATATACCTCTTTAATAAATCAGTAAAATTCACTTGATTTCCATCATATACTTTGCAAAACATCGTTAAGAAAAGTGGGTTAATCATATTAGAGTCAAAATAATATGATGGAGAGAAAGGAATATTATTGTGGTTCAAAAATTCTTTTATTGCAATAATACTATTATTATAAAAACCATGATGCTCAATTTCAGTAATGTTTTTGTCTATAATATTATCTTGCACAGATTTGCTAAATAAGATATCTTCAAAACCATTACGTATAGATATTGCTAGACGTATATTTTCAAAATTATTTATCTTATCAATTAAAGCTTGTAAGCCATTACTCCAAATTTTTGTACTTTCACTTTCATTTATTGCATCTATAAAAATATACGTATATTTTTTACTTACCTCACCGATGCTTTCAAAAATAGATAGTAACTCATCGAATTCAAAAGATAATTTTAAAAAGCTCATTACTTGTTTCTCAATGTTATCTGTTCCCAAAAATGCTTGCCCAGGTAGCATAATAGCATGCTCATCTTGATTTATTAATTGATTCAATTTTTCTGATAAAAGTTGGCTTTTACCAGTACCCATTGCCCCTTTTATAATAAGCGATTTATTCTGTATAAGACTTCTTTCTTTTTCTGTGATGGTTAATAGATCTGGAAATAGTAATATTTCTTTAAGATTGAATATCTTATTTCTATTTTTCTCTCTTGAATCCGACGCTTCAAGACCTTCAATTTTCTTACTGATATCTTTTAAATCAGCTTCAAAAAATGATACTAATTCATGATTCCACTCTAAGCATTCTAAAACATTAGAAGTATTGACTGCTAATGTTTCTACTTTATATATTATTCTTTCAATCAAATGATTATAATCTTCTACTCTGTATAATAGACTTTCTAATGTATCTATAGCGGTTTCTAATTTTTTGTTAATCAATTCCACTGTCTTATTATTCATAAGAAAGTAGTTAAAAAGATTTTCTGTTTCAGTTGTTATATTAAAAAGATTATTATATCTCATCTCCATAATATCTAAACTTATCTTTCTTTGTTGTACAAACCATGATTTATCAAGAAAATTTTTATTAAAAAATTGTGTGGTTATAATAGGTTTATCTCGTATCGAATCTAATATAGCGTTATTTGTAATTAATTCAATAGTTATGCCATGTTCTTCTAATAATTCTACTATTTTAATAAAAGATTTTGCATCTTTATTAATTTCAGTATTACTATATAGATAGACTGTATCTAAATCTTCAGAATAATGTTTAATTACTTGATCCATCGAACTTTTAATCTGACTATAATCAGTACGATATTTGAAATATTTCGATTGGAAACTTATAATATTTCCTGTGTCTGAGTGTTCAACAGGAGAGACTTCTATTCCTGGATGATTTGGTTTTGAGTTTAGAATCGTATCTTTGCTAAGAAATTGTTGCTGAAACAGTAGTCGACACATATTCTCAAATGCTTGCGTTGTATTATTATTGACTATCTCAAAAGTTGACCAATTTAAATCGTATTCTTTAATAATCATCATTTCATGTCTCCTAATCACTTTAAATACAATTAATTATCAATATTTTAGACTTAATTACACTAATCAAATTTAAAATCTATTAATTTTAATTTCCGTCATTATATCATGACAAATGATACTATTACTGATAAGAAATTCATATATTCCATCTTATTTTATACTTTCAACAATTCTCACAAATATAAGGAGCCGGTGCTTCCCAGCGCCGGCCCCTCCAAATCTCTCTTATGAAATTAAATCTAAAAATTCTTCTCTCGTAATCCGTCCTAAATAGTGACTAATATCCACATCTTTAATTGCCTCAGCAATATGCTCCCGGTTGTGTTCCACACCGATCAGCAGATTTTCTATATCCACTACCTCTCCTACGCCGAAGAAGTCGCCGAAGATTTTCGCATGTTCGATGCGGCCGCCTTTAACTTCCAATCTCACGTCAAGCAAGCCTGCATCGTATTTGTGAGAGTTATCGTAGTTATATTTAGGGTTTTTGCCGTAGTTCCATGCCCATGTCTGATATTTTTCTTCAGACAGCTTGTTAATCTTCGCCCAGTCATCGTCTGTCAGTTTATATTCCTCAACGTTTTCCAGTCCGCCGAATATATTCGCAAGTATTCTCTCTTTAAATTCTTCTATATCTATTTTTTCATCTAAGTAGTCATTAATGTTTCCAACACGCGCACTGACCGATTTAATTCCTTTGGACTGGATTTTTTTCGGGTTTACTTTCAAGGCATTCTGTACTTCTGAAATATCACTCTCAAGCATTAAAGTGCCGTGCGAGAACATACGTCCTTTTTGTGTAAACATCGCGTTCCCCGAAACTTTCTTCCCGCCTTCAATCTCAATATCATTCCGCCCCGACAGTTCAGCATCCACACCCATTTCTTTTAAGGCTTCAACAATCGGCTGCGTGAATTTTTTAAAGTTGTGGAAGCTGTCACCGTCGTCTTCTGTAATGAAGCTGAAGTTCAGGTTGCCTTCGTCATGATATACTGCTCCTCCGCCCGACACGCGTCTTACTACTTTAATGCCGTGTTCTCTAATGTACGGTTCGTTAATTTCTTCAATTGTATTCTGATTTTTTCCGATAATGATCGACGGCTGGTTTACATAGAAAAGAAAGTAAGAGTCATCCGTCGGAATTTCTCTTAGTATATATTCCTCCATCGCCAGATTAATCATCGGATCTTTGATGTCGTTGTTTGAAATAAACTTCATTGTATTTTCCCCCTGGTACATAATAAAAGACCTGCCTCCATTATAAAGGAAGCAGGTCTTAAAATCATATTTTTACTTATTTAATATTTTTTCTGCAGTATCTTTTGCGGTCTGCACACAATCCGGCAGTCCGACTGCATAATGCGAGGCACCGATTAAGTGCAGTCCCGGATAGTTTTCTGCTGCGTATTTTTGAATATCATCAATAATATACTTATGTCCGACAAAATAATTCGGCATCGCATTCATCATCCGCGTTACAATCGTGAATTCTGGTTCCCCGTCGAGATCCATAATTTTATCGAGGTCCTCTCGTGCCAGACGGACGATGTCTTCATCCGACTTCTCATGGACGATAAAGTCACCGGGGCGCCCTACATAAGCGCGCAGCAGTGCCTTGCCTTCAGGTGTCGAGTGTTCCCACTTCTTATTCGTCCATGTACACGCAGTAATCGATGTATCCATATTGCGGCTGATTACGAATCCAGTACCTTCAATCGTATTTTTCACCTGTTCGGCATCAAAGGCCATTACAACTGTCGCAACACTCGTTGCTTCCATATGCTTGAAGTACTCAAATTCTTTATCTTTAAACCAGCGCTTGTACTGGAAGTGCGGTGTCGTGACGATGACCTCATCGTAATGATGCGTGCCGCCGTCAGCTGTAAGGTCGTAGCCGTCTTCAGTTTTTTCAATCGCAGTGACATCGAAGTTAAAGTGAATCTGGCCGCCGCGTTTTTCGTTTTCGCTGACCAGCCGGTCGATAAACGACTGCAATCCGTCTTTAAACTGAAGAAAAGCACCAGTTTTCTTCTTCGGAGCTGCGGGCCTATCTTTTTTCTCAGCCATCAGGCCTTTCATCAGGCTGCCGTATTCTTCTTCGGTCTCTTTGAAGTTAGGATACGTCGACATTAAGCTGAGTTTGTCGATATCTGTACCGTAAACCCCTGCTAAGAGCGGTTCGATCATATGTTCCAGAAGATCATCCCCGAAACGCGCACGGAAAAATTCTCCTACTGAAATATCTTTATATAACGGCATGGCAGGTTTTAGAAAATCGAGTCCTGCCCGCAATTTTCCCGTCCAGGATACTAATTCTGTCGTTAAGAGCGGAGACAGCTCCATAGGTACACCGAGCATCGTGCCTTTTGGCACCGGTGACAGTTTATTTTTTGCATAGATATACGCCTGCCCCGTCTGGTTGCGGACCAGAGTGTCACCAAGTCCCACTTCATAAGCGAGTTCTGTCATGACTTCTTTACGCGCTAAATAAGACTCAGGTCCGAGCTCTATCGTATAGCCGTCCCGGATATGAGTATTGACTTTGCCGCCGGCGCGGTCCGACGCTTCGTATAAATCAACTGTCATGCCGCTGCCTTCTTTCAGCAGATAATGCATGGCAGACAACCCTGTAATTCCTGCACCTACTATCGCTACTCTTTTCACTCTTAACGCCTCTCTTATTACAATTTAATTAATTCGTTCACCATAGCCTGAATGAAACGTGAATCTGTATTCGGCATTGCCGGTCTGTGATATACCGCACCGATTTCATCCGTTACCACTTTACATTCATAGTCGTTATCGTATAACACTTCCAGGTGCTCACACACAAAACCGAGCGGAATGTACACAAAGTGCTTGAAACCATGTTTGTTGTACAGTTCGCGTGTTAAGTCCTGAACATCCGGTCCAAGCCATGGATCCGGTGTGTTGCCTTCCGACTGCCAGCCAACAAAATAATGGCCTTTGTCAAAGCGTGCTTTAATTAAATCTTTAGTTTCCACAAGCTGATCCGGGTAAGGATCGTTATGCTCCTTAATTTTCTCCGGCAAGCTGTGCGCGCTGACTACAATCGCAGTTTTATCCGCTTCGTCGGCAGGGATTTCCTGGTCGAAAGTTGTTTCCAATGCATCAACCCAGAAATCGATAAACGGCTTCTGCTCATAAAATGATTCTACCGATTTAACTGTAAGGCCGTATTTTTCCGCTTCTTCTTCCGCACGTTTATTATATGAACCGACAGAGAAGTTTGAATAATGCGGTGCAAGCACCACGCTGTATATTTCTTTAATACCCGCTTCACTGATTGCTTTCACAGAGTCTTCGATAAAAGGATGAATATGTTTTAAACCGATAAACAGTTCAAATTCATCATCGCTCTGTTCGTTTAAAGCATCAACTAAAGCTTTCGCCTGGCGTTCTGTCGTATCCGCCAGAGGAGAAATACCGCCGATTGCTTCATAGCGGTCTTTTAAATCCTGAAGTGCTTCTTCACTCGGCTTTCTGCCGTGTCTAATATGCGTATAGTACGGCTCGATATCCGATTCTTTATACGGCGTACCGTATGCCATTACTAATAGTGCTTTTTTCTCTGCCATTTAAAATCACAATCCTTTACTGTGTGTGTGTACTAATTCTGTCAATCGTTTTAAAACGTCCGGGCTGACTTCAGGGAAGACGCCGTGGCCAAGGTTAAAGATGTGACCTGTTCTGTTTCCTTCTTCAACGATTTTCTTCGCGCGTTCTTCTATAATTGACCAGTCCGAAAGCAGGAGTGCCGGGTCAAGGTTACCCTGCAGCGCTTTCGTAATCCCTAAGTCACGCGCCTCAGTAATCGACATTCTCCAGTCGAGTCCGAGCACGTCACTGCCGAGCTTGTCCCACTCTGTTGCCAGGTGGCTCGCTCCGACACCGAAAATAATAACCGGTACATTTTGCGCTTTAACTGCACTGATAATTCTCTTCATGCCCGGTGCAAGGTAATAGTTATAGTCCGCTTTATTAAGCGCACCGCCCCATGAATCAAAAATCTGAATCACGCTTGCACCTGCTTTAATTTGCGCAGTCAGGTAGGTAATGCTCGTTTCAACCAGCTTATCCATTAATTTGAACCATAAGTCCGGGTTCGAATACATCATTGTTTTCGTACGGTGGTAGTTTTTAGAAGGACCGCCCTCAATCATATAGCTCGCAACAGTAAATGGTGCACCGCAGAAGCCGATAAGCGGAACATTCAATTTTTCCTGCGTTAAAATCTGAATTGCTTTGTATACATAGTCTAAATCCTTAAACGGATCCAGTTCTCCAAGATTTTCAACGTCTTTTTCAGTACGGACAGGGTTATGTATTACCGGTCCTACTCCGGCTTTGATTTCTACATCAATACCGATTGGTGCAAGCGGTGTAATTATATCTTTATAAAGTACTGCCGCATCGACATTATAGTTGTCTACAGGTGTAGCCGTGAGATAAGCAGTGAGTTCAGGCTGTTTTGTAATTTCGATTAAAGAATACTTTTCTTTAACTTTGTTATATTCCGGCTGCGAACGCCCGACCTGTCTCATAAACCAAACTGGTGTATGTTCTGTCTTTTCTCCGCGTGCTGCTCGAATGAGTGTATCATTAAACACAGTGGTACCCCCTAATATTTATATGTTCATACATTATACATTTTATCATATTCTTTAGAACAATTATTAATTACGGTCAAGTTGTCAAAAAATCGTTCTATTTGAGATTTGTTTAACATTCTGTTATTTCAGGTATATACTGATTAACATATCAAAACAAGAGGTGAAGCACAGTGTATTTACACGCAACTACGGGAACGCTTGATTATCTTTCTTCCCTGCAGAAAAATAATCCTCATGTATCTATCAGTGCAAGAGGTCCGGAAGCAATTTTGTATTATGAAGATAGTAATGAAAAATCGATTTTCTCGGCGAATATGACTTATAAAATATTGAATGAACAGGGTTCTCTTGATGAAGAGCTACCATTATCTATGTTTTATATACCTGCTGCAGGAGACGGCACTTATTCCCTGAGAGGTCACTTAAGCGATCTTTCTGAAGAATTAAAAGCAGCGAACGGTGTGGTTTCTTTCAGAACAGGTCTGAATATTAGTGATGAGAATTATATCGTGCTGATTAAATGGGCAGATATGAGTATCTACAATGACTTTAAACATACTGATGTTTATAAAAAATACTTAACATCCGATGCCTTAAAGAAATTCCGCAATGAAGAATCACTGTTCGGCGACTTTTTATCATCGAAAACTTACTACAATATTGATGACAATGAATATACTGAAGAAGAAAAAGAAGAACTCGGCGACTAATCGCTGAGTTCTCTTTCTTTTTTATAGATGGCTTTCGATAAAACACGGTTAAGAATATAGCCCCAAACCGGGAAAGCCAGCACATAGTAGAGTTTGTCAGGATGCGTGATTGTAAACATAACAGCAAACAGCAGTGTAATTACAAATACGACTTTGTGTGAATATCTGATATAGCTGTCCTGGATATAAGTTCTCGATACCGGCCATACTTTCGGCCACAGGAGATAAGCCTGCGCTGTATAGATTTGCGACATCTGAAGCACGATTAAGTAAATACCGAACAGGCTGAAGATTAACGATACATACAAATTGCCAATCCAGAACATGGTAATAAAGAATAAAATAATGATGCGGAGCACAATCATCGGCAGATCATGATCGCGCATAAAAGAACGGTAAAATAAATATTCGTACATATATTTCTTATTGAATTTCTCCGCCTTCGGCTCCCACAGCAGTATATCGAGAAATCGTCTTCTCTTAAACGCCTTATCGATGCGTTTAACATTTGTAAACATACTGACCGTCTGGTAATACTGCTGAAGCGCTTCTTTTTCGTATTGCACATAATTCAGCCAAGACAATGTTTTAAAAGAACTCTTCTTCATTATGACGGTGAATATAATGATGAACAGAAGCCCTAAAGTAATAAGGTAAGGCTGAATCAGCACCAGCATCAGCGAGACAAAATTAATAATAATTAAGACTGCTGTGACAGCCCACTTTTTCCAGTCCGTATTAACTGAGAGACGTCTGATATTAAAGGCACTGAAATATAACAAAACAGCCATTAAAAAAAATAGGACAATCGATGTTAAATTGTGACCGATTGAAAGGAGAATCAGCACTGCTACTGATGTAACTGCCGGCAAGGCAAGACCGAGTGACAGGCTGTAAATATCCGCACGCTTAAAGTAGGCCGTCATTCTTTTTTCATACGGCGGCAGAAACAGCATATCCGCTTCCTTTAAGAGTGTACGGTACTTCGGCTGCAGGACTGCTGCCATTAAGAGCGCACACAGTGTGTCGATGTAAATACTTGGACTGAGAGTTTCTCTTAAGCCGAGCAGCGTATACAGTAGCACACCGCCCGCGATCATTAAGAATACAAGGAAGTGACTGTTAAAAATAAATTTGCCGTAATAGCTCCTTATTTTTATATCTTCCTCCATACGTGTGTTAAACAGTTTACTGCTCATGACGTTTCCCGCCAGTCAGCTGGATATATACATCATCCAGTGTGCCTTCAGAGAGCCCTGTCTGCTGACGCAGCTCATTCAGTGTACCGTCTGCGATTTTACGCCCCTGGTCGATAATGATGTACCGGTCACAGTAGCGTTCTGCTGTCGCTAGAATATGTGTGCTCATTAAAATGGACCGGTTTTTATCGCGTTCTGAAATCATCAGTTCAATCAATGATTCAATACCGAGCGGATCGAGCCCTAAGAACGGCTCATCGATAATATAGAGATCCGGTTCTACGATAAATGCACAAATCAGCATGACTTTCTGCTTCATCCCTTTTGAAAAGTGGCTCGGAAAAGTATCTTCCTTATCCTCGAGACGGAAGCGTTTCAGGAGCGGCTCTTTTCTCGACTCCACTTCTTTTGGAGTCAAGCCGTAAGCCATCGCCGTCATATTGATATGTTCCCGGAGTGTGAGTTCCTCATAGAGAATCGGCGCTTCCGGAATGTAGCCCATATGTCTTCTGTAGGCTTCAACATCCGTTTCAATCGCAGTATCCATTACCTTAATATTACCGCTGTGCGGCCTGAGCAGGCCGAGAATGTGTTTAATCGTCGTACTTTTGCCTGCGCCGTTTAAACCGATCAGTCCGATAATTTCACCGGACTTTATATTAAAAGAGATATCGTGAATAACGGGCTCTTTTGAATACCCGCCTGTAAGCTGATTAATTTCTAATACCATCGTCTGACTTCCTTTTAAATAATTCTAATTATTTGTATACTGATACTTAAGTAAAACTATATCATAAGTTTTTAATGGAGGATATTGAGATGAATAAGACAATTTTTGAAAAAATTATCGACAGAGAGATACCCGCTAACATTGTATATGAAGATGACGATGTTATCGCATTTATGGATGCCTTCCCGATCGTTAAAGGCCATACATTAGTCGTACCTAAACAGCCGATTGAAAATATCTTCGACCTTGATGAGGAAACAGGCGCGAAACTCATGAGTGTAATTACTAAAGTTTCAACCGCAGTCAGAGATGCGTTTCAGCCTGCCGGTTTAAACGTTGTACAGAATAACGGCGCGTATGCTTCGCAGTCGGTATTTCACCTTCACTTCCATATTATTCCGCGCTACAAAGAAGAACACGACGGCTTCGGATATAAATGGGTCAGTGTTGAAGATGAGAACAACACACCTGAAATCCGTTCCGATCTTGAAGCGGCAATTAAAAATAAATTAAATGAATAATTAAGATTAAAGCAGGGTATATTATATTTGAGATAAAGGATGTGAATGAATATGAAACTTAAAAATATCGGTGTAGGATTCGCAGTCGGAATTACAGGCGGCATGCTCATATCCTTTTTAAATGCACCTAAATCAGGGAAAGAACTGCAGCAGTCATTAAAAAGAGGTTCCGGTGATTTAAAAATGCAGATGGACCAGCTTAAAATCGAAGGAGAAGAAATTAAAAACTCTTTCCTTAAAACGAAACATGAATCAAGCGAGGTCTTCTCCACTCTTGGTGACGAGGTAAAATCGATGATTTCAAACTTCCAGGCGGACATCAATCCGAACATCGAAAGGCTCCAGGGCAATATTGAAAATATTTCCAATAAAGCTGAAGCTGCGATGTCAGAAGCTAAAGGCGAAGACAAAAAAGAAGACAGCAACAATAACTAGCTGGTTAAAAAACAGAATATTTTTACAGGACGGTGTGTTTAAGTTTGTGCACTGTCCTTTTTATATGATATATTATGCCTTGTATATGCAACCGGGAGGAGAAATTTGAGAATGAAGAAGAAATTAGCACCAATTTTATTAGGTTTAGGTTTAGTAAGTCTCGCTGCGTGCAGCAATGATGGCGAAGAAAATACAGATTCGGCTTCAACAGAAGAAGGCGATGTAGAATTCGGCAGCGTTCTCGCTACGAGTGACGCAGGAGATGTTACAGCTGATGACGTTCTGAACCAGATTGGAACAAATCAGGTCGCAAACCAGACCTTCCAATTAGTACTGGATAAAGTTTTAACTGATAAATACAGTGAAGAACTAAATATGGATGAACTTAATGAACAGATCGATGCTGAAATTGAACAGTACGGCGGCGAGGAAAACTTCGCAATGATGCTCCAGCAATCACAGCCGGGAATGACTGTCGATACATACAAGCAGCAGCGCGTATCTAATGCATTAAACGACTTATACTTTGCTGATTACTTTGAAATCACTGATGAAGAAGCATTCGACAGCGTGAGAAAATCATCTCACATCCTCGTATCTTTCGCTGAAGAAGGCGAAGAAGGCGAAGAAGATGCTGAAGACGCTGAAGGTGAAGAGGACGAAGCGGCAATGACTAAAGAAGAAGCAAAAACAAAAGCTGATGACTTAAAAAAACAGCTTGATGACGGCGCTGACTTCGGTGAACTCGCGTCTGAGAACTCAGACGATACAGGCAGTGCCCAGCAAAATGGTGAACTCGGCTATGTAAGCAAAGGACAGATGGTTGAAGAATTTGAAACAGCACTATTCGAACTTGAGCCGGGCGAGATTTCAGAGCCTGTCGAATCACAATTCGGCTACCATATCATTCTTAACGAAGATGTGTCTCTTGAAGACACTCCTAAAGAAGAATTAGACACTATCAAAACACAGCTTGTAAACCAGAAAATCCAGGAAGATCCAAGCCAGGCACTGCAGGGTTACCGTGATCTTTTAGAGGAATACAACGTGTCGTTTGAAAACGAAGAAATACAATCTTACATTGAAGAAACATTCCTGAACGCTGATGAAGCACTGGAAAACGCACAGCAGGAAGACGCTGCAGCTGAAGAAGAATCAGAAGGCGCTCCAACTGAAGAAAATGCTGAAGAAGAATCAGAAAATGAAGAATCAGCAGATACTGAAGAAGACTCTGAATAATACTGAATATTACTTGACGCAAAGCCTGTGGCTTTGCGTCTTTTTGTTGCTGAAGTACGACACTGTTTCACCGTCGGGTTCCATCAAAGATTCAAAGGCGAAACCTCAGGTTTACAACGGCATTCCCTTGTTGTGAATCTGGGGGGCCCGGTTTACAACGGTACTTCCCTGTTGTGAATCCAGCCCTTCCGGTTTACAACGGCATTCCCCTGTTGTGAATCCAGCCCTTCCGGTTTACAACGGCATTCCCCTGTTGTGAATCCGAGGCCCCAGTATACAATTCCATCAAACAAAAAATCCCCGCATTTCTGCGAGGATCTACCAATTAGTAACTATATTAAAAGTTTTCCGGGCGATAAAAGTTGCGTGATTCAAGCGGGAAGATTCTATCTGTGAATTTACCCTTATCCGCCTTATCAATATGTTTGTCCATCATCATAATACGTGCATCAATGTTATCGATAAAGTGCAGAATTTCCGCTTCTTTAATCATCGGAACTTTCGGCGAACCATATTCAAGTTTGCCATGATGGCTCAGAATTAAGTGTTTCAGTATCATGACTTCTTCGCCTTCAATGTTAAGCTGATCTGCGACTTTCGTAATTTCCTCTGTTGCAATCACGATGTGGCCGATCAAGTTTCCTTCATTAGTATATGTCGTACCAATCGGGCCGCTCAATTCTTTAACCTTGCCAATATCATGCAGAATAATTCCGCTGAATAACAGACTTCTGTTAAGCGTCGGGTAAATTTCGCATAAAGAATCAGCTACACGGAGCATATAATATACATGATATGCGAGTCCTGACACAAAGTCGTGGTGGTTTGTCATCGCTGCCGGGTAGTACGAGAATTCTTTGCGGTATTTAGTCAGCAGCTGGCGCGTAATGCGCTGCAGACTGCCGTTTTCGATTTTCAGGCAGTAGTCTAAAATTTTATCGTACAGTTCATCGCCGTCAATCGGTGCTTTTTCTACGAAATCTTTCGCTTCCAGCCCGTCCTCAGGTGTCACAAGACGGAAGTTTGCAATTTTCATCTGCTTTTTGCCGCGGTAATCGATAATATCACCTTTAACTTTAATAAGTGTCTCCGGCAACAGTACATCGATATCTTTCTGCGTAACATTCCAGTGTTTCGCTTCGACTTCTCCTGTTTTATCCTGCAGCACGATTGTCATGTACGGTTTGCCCTGAGTTGTGACACCCTGCTGGCTGCGTTTAATTAAGAAGAATGTATCCACTGAATCTCCAGGCTGTAATGATGAAATATTATTCATTACTGAACCCTCCTACTTCGTTTTTTCTTTTAGTTTGATTGTTTGAGCAGATGGAATACTCGTATTTAAATTACATGTAAAGTACAGTACCTGGTCATCTGACTTACTTCTAAAGTAATCAAGTATCGTTTTCGTACGCTCGCTGTCGAAATGGACGAATGCATCGTCGATAATAATCGGCAGCTGATAGTAGCCTTTTAGTGCTCTGATAAGGCTTAAACGCAAGCTGATGTAAAGCATTTCCTTGGTCGACTGTGACAGTTCAAGCGGATGGAATACCTGTCCATTTTTATGTTTCACGAAAATGCCTTCGTCACTGTAGATGACATTAATATAACGGCCTTTCGTTACAAATTCAAATGTTTCCCTCGCCTCTTCTATTACTATCGGCAGTCGCTCATCTTTGATGGCTTTAATATGCGTTTCAATTAAGATGCGGATGTATGTCAGGGACATATATTCTTCAGCCAGGCTCTGCACGACGCCTTTACGCATACCGTAGAGGTGGTTCAGTTCACTCAGCTTGCCGTCACTTTCCAGAAGCTTGATTTCATTGTTGATTTTAACCAGTGCCTCTTGTTCCAGCTGAATCTGTTCATTCAGATTATCAAGCTGGGCACCGATATTATCTTCATCCGCTTTCAAATCTGCTAAGAGACGACCCGACAGCTCGTTTCTGAGGTCATAGTCGAAGTGTTCTTCATCCAGTTTGTCGCTTAGTTCTTTAAAGCGGTTGACATTGTTTATATACTCGCTGTGTTTTCTCGCGTAATAGTAATATTCTTCCTCGTCGTCCGCCTCCACATAATCCAGAAGCTGATTCAGCTCACGCTGCGATGCTGCATTCCGCTCTTCCAGTACTGTAATTTCATTTTCCAGAAGGTCCGCCTGTTCTCTGAGGCTGTAATACATCGCCTCATCTTTTTGGAGTTTCGACGACAGCTGACCTGCTTCATGGAAGATGGAAGTTTGCTTGTAATGAATACCTAAGGCACTCACTTCTTCACTTACACGTGTGTCAAAATCATTTAGATTTTTAGTAATATTATCTAGTTCCTGCTGTTCTCTGTTAATCTGATGACGCTTCTGTTTAATCTGGCGTATTGTGTATATTGCATCGACGATATATTTATCGTCAAGTTCGGGATTCACTTTCAAATTATGTTTCACTTCAGCAAGCTGAGTGTTTAAATGATCCTGATTCGCTTCGTTTACTGACAGCGTTTCTTTCAGATCATCCAGTTTAACTGAAAATGAATTGCGCTTCGCGCGCAGGCCTTTTAATTCCTGCCGAAGATCTTTAGCATCATCGATATCAAAGTCGATATCATATTCGTTTTTGAGGGCATTAATTTCATCCTGCAGCGTGTCAACTTCCTGCTGATAATCGGTCTTCAGCGTATCCTGTTCGCGATTATTCGTAATAACCAGTATAAACAGCGCTGCCGCACCCACAGCAAGCGAAAGTCCGCCGTATAAGTAGCTGTTGTTGATAATAAACATAACACCGATCGCTATTGCGATAATACTGATTGAAATAATCAGCGCTGCCTGCCAGTTCTTTACTCTGTCACGCTCGCGTTTTTCGCGTTCGTAATCTTTTTCAATCAGTTGATACATCCGTTTCTTTTCAACCAGTTCGAATTCACGGTCCAGCACTTCGCGTTTCTTTTTCATTCTGCCATCGTCAATCTGATTGCGTTCCGACTCTTCAATTTCGGCATCAAGCTGTTTAATATCTGCTCTCAAATGATCAATCTCACGAATTAAATACTGTTCTTCCAGCATAATTTCATCGTACTTTGACAGCAGTGACTGCACGGATTCACGCACGATATTCGAATCATCGACATCCGGATGTTCTTCCTGCCAGCCGATGTCTTTCTGCAGATTTAAAATCTCATTTTCAAGATTTACTGCCGAGTTTGATAAACGTACAGCTTCCATGTTCTGCTGTTTAATTTCAGGTTCTTCTTTTTGCAGTGCTTCAAGATAGCTGATCATATTTTTATCAGGGAGCTTCACATGCTGTATTTCAGCAATCAGTGTTTTAAGTTTCTCCTGACGGAGACCGATATCTTTGGCCGTCTGTTTAACATGGTTACGCAGTGATTCGTAACGTTCGATTCCCCGCTCCGGGAAGTTGACCGGTTCGATATTAAGCTTGCTCTCAAGCGCCTTCCAGTCTTTAATATCTTTATGATACATGACTTCTTTCATTTTCTGCTTGCGGATCATTTCCATCTGATTCAGTGCATGTTTTTTGGAATTTAAGCTTTCGAGCGTTTTAACCTGCTCATTAATAAATGTTTTATATTCTTCTTCATGTTTTTCAAGCCCGCGGATTTTTTCGCTTAAATCATTCAAATCCTGAAGCTCTGTATTAATAACCGGGTTAATGCCGTTTCTCTTGTACAGCATTTTAAGTTCTTTGTCGATGGCATTCAGCATCTCATCGTATTCGTGGGAGCCGAGCGCTCCTGCACGGAGCAGATATTCCTGCAGCTTGTCTTCAGTCATATTTTTGTGAATATCCTGAAGACCGAGCACATCGAACGAAAATATAGAACGGTATGTACGTTTGTCTATATAATTCATTTTTTTAGTGAGCCATTCCTCACCTTTAGTTGTACCATCTTTAAAGTACACCTTCACATCGCCCTGGACTTTTCCTTTTAGTCTTTCTATTTCCACGGGTTCCGGTTCATCTTTAAATTTTACTGTCAGCCTGCCGCCGTAAAGGTTATGCATACGAGGTTCACGGCGCGGCTCCTGTTCCTTTTTCGTTGGAAAACCGAACAGCACAGAATGAATAAAGGACATCATTGTCGACTTGCCGGCTTCATTTTCACCGAATATCTGAATGAAATCCTGATTTGTATTAAATTCCTGTTTAATTATTTTACCGTAGCCGTATATATTTACTGATAGGATTTTCATAATTTCACTACTTCCTCATCAACATTTTTAGACGATCTTCACCCATCTTTAGAAGTTCGCCCGGCGATACTTCACTGATTGGCGGCAGATAACGGTTAATGTTCGGATCCATATACATCGTATTAACCGCACTTCTGAATAACTCTTCATTATCTGAGTAACTCGTTTTAATATCTTTCAGCAATGCTATCTGCTCTTCATTATTATATGAGACATTAATATTATCAATCCAGACGAATTCAGAAATATTCACTTCATCTTCCTGGAGCAGTTCGATCAGTTCATTATAGTCGCTTTGAGAAATTTCATCTTCTCCGTCATAGTTCAGCTGAAGATTAACAATGTACTTGCTCTTCTCTCTCAGACTCTGTTTGAATTCAACAATCTGCTGATACAGCTCTTCTTTCCTCAGTGAATTTGTATCCAGTTCAAGATTTTCAAAAACCACTTCCTGTACAGGAACAAAGTTTGCCGATAAAGAAACGTCGTCCCCTTCGACAAGGAGAAAACCCTTTTCGCCGGTTTCATTTTTATGACGCCCCTGGATGTTGCCTGAATAATGAACCTGCGGTAAATCCGCCAGCTGCGACCGGATATGAATATGACCGAGCGCCCAATAATGGTACAGTTTGCTGTTCAGTGCTTCCAGATTAAATTCTGTATAGCGCTTAGCATCGTACTTTGTTTTTGCATATGTTCCATGCAGCATTCCGATATGAATACCCCGGTTATCTGTATTTGTCGGGTACTCATCCAGTTTGTTTTCATAGGATTCGTCCAGCAGATAGCTGAAACCGTGCAGATAAATCCGTTCACCCTTCGAGCTCAGCATTTCATAAGTTTCAACATTCTCTTTAAAGACGGACACATTATTCGGCCACGTCGTTTTAAAGCCGGAGGAAATTGGATCGTGGTTTCCGTGGATCATATAAACGAAGATGCCTTTTTCTTTTAATCTGTTAAATTCTTTTTTAAGGAATATTTCAGACTTCAAAGAACGGTTCGACTGATCGAATACATCCCCTGAGATAAGGAGGAAATCCACACCCTCTTTAATTGCAAAATCAATCATCCGGGTGACACTTTTATATGTACTTGTCATTAAAATTTCCAGTATATTGCTCGGCATCTTTGACCGGGATTTAAACGGACTGTCCAGGTGCAAATCTGCCGCATGGATAAATTTAACCATTAGATTCACCATTCCTTCAGAAAAAACTCTATTCTTCAACATTATAACAAAAAAGAGAGGCCGGCACGGCCTCTCAACTAATTTTTCTGTTTATTGATTGTTAATTTCATAAAGCTCTTCGATAGGCTTCATGATAACACGGTTTAAGTCCTGGATCAGCTGGCTCATTTTCTGTTCAGCTTCCATTAAACCTTTAATGTTTTCATCATTTTCAATTTCCTGTGCCGAGTTTTGAGCTTTTTGAATTTCTTCTTCTAAAAGTTCTTCACCCTGCATTTGTTTTTGCTGTAATGTCATTTGAATATCTCTGAAATCATCAAACAATTTTTTTGATTCAGCATCTTCGTTAACCTTGCTGTAAAGTTCCTTCATTTGCTGAAATTCTTCTGATTCGCGCAGTGCACTTTCAAGTGCATTCGCCTGATCGTATACATTAACCATTAATATAAAACTCCTTTTAGTTTGATAGTGTTACATTAACACAAATTTACTATTTAGAAAAACAATACTAATATGCCCTGGGCAATCCCAACAATTCCCCCGAGTACGTAGCCGAGCAGCATAATCATTTTGAATTCTTTATTTGCAACATCCATGACGAGAGATTCCAGCTTCGCCAGCTCAAAACTGTCAATCTGTTTTTTAATAACTTCCGCAAGCTGCAGTTTATTCATTATCTTACTCATGTTCTTGCCCGAATACTCGATAAAGTTATCCTTCAGTTTGTATTTGCCTTTTTCTTTGAAACGGATAAAAAGGTCTTTGTTGAAGTCTGTAATCGGTGTATTTAATATTTTTCTAATATCAATTTTCTGCTGCATTACTTCTATAATACTGTTTAAGATATTATCGAGATCTGAGTTCGTCACTAGTTCAGATAATCCGCTCTGCTTCAGTTTATTATACTCATCTTCTATGACCCGTGTTTCGATATTAATCATCTTCTCCTGCTGAATCAGTTTCAGCAGTTCAGTCTGAACGCGTTCAGTCATCGATTCTTTTGTCATCACGTATTTTAAACTGCGGGCAAGACGGCCTCTTTTTTCAGTGAACTCATCAACCATTGTGTAAATGTCATGAAATCCTTTGTCAGAAGAAATATACTGTACGAGTTTATCGTTAATATCATAAGCAAGATGAGATACTTTATTATCAATCGCATGGAGCGCATCTTCTGGCATGATATCATTTATCGTTCTGACGTACAATTTCCGTCCTTCTTCAGAGACTTTTGCACGTATTTCTTCATTAAATGAAGTAACGATTTTTTCTGTCAGACCCGGCGACAGACGTTCCAGGAAATAATCCGGAGTCAGCCGTTCGGTTTCAATCGTTTCTATCTGCCTGTCTATAAAATGCATTATTAATTTATCAGTTTCCGGACTTTTTAATTTCTCTTCGAAAACTTCCGGTGTTAACAGATGCCCTGTTATAATTTCACCAAGTTTCGTCGAGGCCTCATCCCGCCGGAGAGGGATTACTCCCGGTGTGAACGGCAGCCGTTTGCCGAACAGGTATTTTGCTTCATACGGCCTGAAAAGCATTTTAATTGCAATCGTATTTGTCAGACCGCCGATCAGCGCACCAATCAGCGCCATCATCATAATCTGAATGATTGGATTCATTATTATTTCACCCCTTATTCAACTTAATAACTATATATTACTTTTTATAGAAATAAAAGAAAAAGCACCCTCGCGGGTGCTGAAATTTATCGATTGCTTTTACGTTCGAAGTAAGTTCTTATTTCTCTTTCAATATATGATGCATGAACCGGCTGGTTATCTGCATTTAACACTCTATAAATTGAATTCGTTTTGTTGAATTCAAACTTGTAGCCATTATTTGATTCAAGCGTTTCCCAATATATATTTTCTTTTTCATAATTTGGGTATATTGCTGAGCCTCTTGATAAGACCTGCGTAAGTTCCAGTGGATCTCCGCCAAAAATATTCGTCAGTACTTCACTATCTCTAAACAGTGCACAAAGCGAGATACATGTTGTCCAGTTGGGTAATATTCGCTCTTTTTCTATTTGTACCAGCGTTTTTTTGGATAATCCAATGGTGTGGCTCATAGCATCCTGGGTGTATCCAGCCTCCGTTCGAACTATCTTGAACTTCGACTGTAGAATCTCTGTAAATTCCTGCTTATCCATTAAAATCGTCCCTTCACAGCACCGCGATTAAAAGTTAATCAATCATGCTTGTATATCAATTTAACCTGATATACATTGTAAATGATAGTGATTACAAATTAAAGAGATTATGAAAAAATTCACTAATTATTCACTATTGAACAAATTTTTTCATTCTACTTTAAATAAATAAAAGGAAGTATGAGAAACAGTGCAACACTGCCTTCATACTTCCTTGATTTTAATTACTTATTGACGATTTCACCATCAACATATTTACTCTTGCCTTTAATGAACTTGCCTTCCTTAACATTCTGCTGATGATCGATAACAAGTGCAATCGTTGCATCACCAGTAATATTAACTGCCGTACGCGTCATATCCAGAAGTCTGTCGATACCGAGAATAATACCAATTGCTGCCGGATCAAGTCCTACTGCAGTTAATACCATCGCGAGCATTACGAGACCGACACCCGGTACTCCTGCTGTTCCGATACTTGCAATTGTCGCAATAATGACGACAGTAGCCATTTGTCCGATTGTTAAATCGATACCTGACAGCTGAGCGATAAATACTGTCGCTACCCCCTGCATAATTGCGGTACCATCCATATTCACAGTTGCACCAAGCGGCTGTACGAAACTTGAGATACTTTTACGGATTCCAAGTTTGTTCTGCGCTGTTTCAAGTGATACAGGCAATACAGCACTTGAAGATGACGTACTGAATGCTACTGACAGTGCAGGTGCAAAGTTCTTAATAAACCAGACAAAACTCTTCTTGCCGAGGAACTGGACTGCCGAACCATATACTAAGGCAAAATGAATGAACAATGCCAGCAGCACACAGATAAAGTACATACCCAGCTGCTGAATAGCGCCGAAGCCAGCCTGTGTAAATGCAGTTGCTACAAGGCCAAATGCACCGAGTGCAGCAAAGTATTTCATAATTGCCAGAACAATCCACATTATTACTTCGTTAGCTTGTTCGAATAATGTAATGATTCCGCCTGCTTTCTCTTTAACGGCAATTAACCCGACGCCGATAAAAATTGCAAAAGCAATAATTTGAAGCATGTTCTGATCAGCCAGTGCAACAAATAAATTATCAGGAATAATATTAATTAATGTCTGATCAAATGTTGTTTCCATCGCAAGCTGTGTATCGCCGCCTTCAAGTTCTGTCGATCGGTATTCCGACACTTCCTCGGTATTCAATAAGTCAGCCTGTCCTTCACCAGGCTCAAGTATCAATGCAACTCCAATAGCCAGTGAAATTGCAATTGCAGTTGTTATCAGGTAGAAAACCATTGTTTTAATACCGATAAGTCCGAGTGTTTTCGGATCCCCGACACTTACAACTCCGAGTACAATCGAAATGAATACGACCGGTACAACTACCATAAAGATAAGATTTAAGAATATTTGCCCGAGCACATTAAATACGTACTGATCAATCCATTGGACCCATGCAGCGTCCGCCATTGTATTAAATATTGACCCTACTGCAATCCCCGCAATTAAAGCGATTACAATATAGAGTGTGAGTTTATTTCCTACTTTCATGTATATCCCCCTTAGCTAATAATTCCTGAATATGTATTCAAGTATACTTTGCTAAATGGAGATTTGTCTATAAAATTAAAGTAAAGATTATGGATGAACCGCTCTAAATCGCATGGTTAATCGCTTTCACAGGATGAATAATTTTTATCATTTTACACTAAAAATCAATAATGTTGAATTTTATTGCATAAATGACAGCCTGAGTCCGGTCTGACACTTCCAGTTTATTTAAGATATGACTCACATGGGTTTTAACAGTTTTCTCGCTGACAAATAGCGCCTCGCTGATTTCCTTGTTAGACTGGCCTTTAACAATTTCCTTCAGCACTTCAGTCTCTCTTCTCGACAGTATATTCCGTTCATGCGGCAGATTGCCTGTTTTATCGATAACTTTTAAAATGTCAGGATGTACAACCCTGTCACCTTCTATAACGTTTTTTATCGACTGAATCAGTTCTTCCACATCCATCTCCTTAATAATATAACCGTCCGCTCCGGCACGGAAGACAGGACGAATGTATTCCTCGCTCGTATAACTTGAAAGGACCAGCACCTTAATGTGTTTATACTTTTCTTTCAATAAAGCAGTCAGCTCAATCCCATCCATTTCAGGCATGACGAGATCGATTAGCACGAGATTAATCTTGTCATGATTATCTTCCAGATATTCAAGCGTCTCCCGGCCGCTGTCAAAATCTTCAACTACATTAATGTCAGATGTTGTTGATAATAAAAATTTCATGCCTTCTCTTACAACCTGATGGTCGTCAGTAAGAATTATATTATACATTTAATTGCCTCCAAGTTTTATACGTGTAATTAACACAGTTCCGAGCCCTTGGCGGGACTGAATTTCAAAGGAACCGCCCATTTTATGTACGCGTTCATGCATGTTTGTCAGCCCATGGCTGACACCTGTTTTTTCTGCCGGAATAAAACCCCTGCCCTTGTCACTGATTACAAGCCTCAGCTCTTCATCAGTAAATTCCAGCAGTACTTCTGCATTTTTTGTCCCCGCGTGTTTTCTGATATTATTAAGTCCCTCTTGAACGATACGGTACAATTCAATTTCTGTCTCGTCCGGTATATTATAAAAACCATTCACTGTAATTTCTATATTCAAATCGAGAATTTTAGCGTAATGATTGACCGCTTCGATTATACCGTTCTCGAGACCGATTGGTTTTAATTGCCAAATCAGCGCCTTCATCTCTTTCATTGCATATTTCGATGTATTTTCTATTCTTTCAAAGGCCAGACTGCTCTGCTCGCTGTCCTTTAAAGCCTTCGCCGCATGAGATGTAATACCGATAGAAAACAGCATCTGGTTAACCGAATCGTGAAGTTCGCGTGCGAGCCGCTGACGTTCTTTGATAATCATATTTTCTTTTTCCCGTGTCGTTAAATCCAGCCGTTTCAGTGTAGAACCGAGCTGAAAGGCCACCGACTCCAGAAGATCCAGCTCATCC
The DNA here is from genome assembly GCF_003387165.1 of Jeotgalicoccus halotolerans. Classification (GTDB taxonomy): domain Bacteria; phylum Bacillota; class Bacilli; order Staphylococcales; family Salinicoccaceae; genus Jeotgalicoccus; species Jeotgalicoccus halotolerans. The sequence continues at coordinate 10,877 of NZ_QUMW01000009.1, read as the reverse complement.
TTTTGAAACTCAGTACTGTAAGGTGTCGCCACATTTAATAAACCGAAAGATTCCACACCGGAAATCAGCGGCACTGTAGCGTGATGTGTAATATTATTATTTTCATCAGGCATTTCCCGCGCAGCCTTTTCGAGCCTCGAACAGGCTACGATATTCGTCGCATTCGACAATTCTCCTTTATTAAATTTATTGACGCACCAGCATTTGTCATTGCACAGATATGTATGACCGTTATACTGCAAAGTAGGCGGTAGCTGATAATGTGCGCTCAGTTCATGCCTGCCGTCTTCATTAATAAAAAATATCCAGCCGGTTTTAAAATTTGAATGGTCGATGAGCATTTTCAATGCCCCGTCAATCATCGACTGGCGGTGGGTTTCCGTATTTAAGAACTCAGCAATATCTTTTAAAAGCTGTAACTTACTTTTCACTGTTATCATCCCTTTTAATAAATTGTAAGAAATTTGTTACACTTAATATAGCTGTTAACACTTATAATATAAAAGTAAGTTACAAAACTAAAATGAAAGGACAAGCGCTGATATGAAAAGTAACAAACTGTACATGCAAATGATTTTTATCGTGTCATTAATTGCTATGCTGGGTTCTTTATACTTCAGTGAAATCAGATTGTATGAACCGTGCGAGATGTGCTGGTACCAGCGTATTTTAATGTACCCGCTTGTACTGCTGTCGTTTATCGGCCTTATTAAAAACGATGCTAACGTAAGATTATACGTCCGTGCAATGAGCGGTATTGGGATACTGGTTTCCACCTACCACTACGCACTGCAGAAAATTCCGGCCCTCGGCGAGAGCGCCAATGCTTGTATGGGTGTATCCTGTACAGTACAATATATAAATTGGGCTGGTTTTATTACCATTCCCCTGCTTGCACTGACTGCATTTATCATTATTTTCATTTTATCATTTTTCATTAAAAAAGATTAAAGAATAGGAGCTATTAATTATGGGCAACAAGATTTTTTACGGCATTATTGGTTTAATCGTCGTTGTATTTGTAGGAGTATTTATATTTATGAACAACGAGGAAAAAGATATTACTGAAGGGTACTATCCTTACACGGATAAAGAACCGGACGAACTGACAGGAGCGACAATCGACCTGCTGGATGATGAAAATTATCAGGCTAACAAAACACCGGCTGAAGTTGAAGAAATAGTAAATTCAGGCGAAGGCGAATTCGTCTACTTCTGGAGCCCTACATGTCCACATTGTATGGAGGCCACACCGCTTCTATCTGAAGCTCTTGACAGCGTCGATGGTGAAGTAACTCAGCTTAACGTGCTTGAATATGAAGACGCGTGGGCAACGTGGAACATTAACTCTACACCGACACTTATTTACTTTGAAGACGGCCAGGAAGTTGAACGCTTAGAAGGAAATCCGGGATCAGCTGAAGGCTTCGAAGAATTTATGACAGCAGCTGCGGGAGAATAATATGAAATTTACCGTACCTGAGAAATTCGATGGATCTACTCTGGAAGAAGCTCTGATTGCACTTCATATTCCTAAAAAGGAAATGCACTGGCTACGCATGTCGAAAGATATCGTTATTAACGATGAAGTTCAGCCGGTAAAAACTGAACTTAAAACAGGAGATACAGTCACACTGCCTGATTTCAGTGAAGCGAGCAGTTATAAGAAGAGCTCTATGCAGGCAGCTATTCTTTTCGAGGATGAGAACCTGCTTGTCGCATCAAAACCGCCTGGCCAGAAAGTTCATCCGAATGAACCCGGTGAGCACAACACACTCGTAAACGACGTGATTAATACAGTTGCGAGCGAATATATTGAACCAGTTCACCGTTTGGATGTGGATACAACAGGACTTGTACTGATGGCAAAAAATGCATATATGAAGAAAATGCTCGACTATATGCTTAGTGAAAATAAAATTAAACGGATTTACATGGGGCACGTGAAGAAAAACAGTAAAATTACTGCACAGAAAATTAAGGCGCCGCTTGGTAAAAAGCCGCACACGAATATTTTCCATGTCACGAGAACAGGCAAAGACGCTGTGACGCATATTATTAGCAAGAAAGTAACAGACAAATATGAAGAACTGACAATCGAACTGGAAACGGGCCGAACACATCAAATCCGTGCGCATATGAAACACTTAAACGCCCCGCTTGTCGGGGACAAACTGTACGGCGGACCGCCGTCGCCCTATCTTCATCTGTACGGCTACAAAGTTTCATTTAACCATCCGATTACAGGCGAAGAAATCAGTGTAACGCTAGATGTATAATATAGCGAAACTGTCTCATCAAAAAATTGATGAGACAGTTTTTTGATTCTAGTGAATATTTGGCTGGTCTAGTAATTTTACTGCCATGTTAGAGTGACATGGAGACTTAACGGCTGTTAGTTTACCATGTTGAAATTACATGGGTAATCAAATGCGTTTGGTTTCCCAAGTCACTGACGAATGTATAATCGTTTGGACTTTATTTTTCAAAGTCATACAGAAAACCGTTCTATAAACGTTATCAGATCAACAGCGTACTTACAAACAACTCCACGAATTTTATCAAACCAACAATTTCCCACCATCAACACTCAAACGAAAAAAACAGCACCCATTTTGGGTGCTGTACTAATTCACAATCCGCAAATCAAACAACTTATTTCCTGAACCGGCTTTTAATTCGTTCCAGTATGTTGCTGTGTTCCTGCAGTAATTCAGTTTTCTTCTGCTCACTGTTTTCAACAGCGCGTTTCATGAGTTCATCCTGAACGCTCAAAGTCGGCAGATCATTTTTAACATATTCATATGTACCGTCCGGCAGCTGCACACGTGCTTTCACGTTATCTCTTAAGAATAATTCATTCACTTCGATCAGTTCTTCTACAATTCTCGGATCGTTGATGGGGAATAAAATTTCCACACGTTTGATCATATTTCTCGTCATCATATCTGCTGACGATAAGAACATTTTCTTATCACCATTATGATAAAAGTAATAAATTCTCGAGTGTTCTAAAAATCTGCCGACAACGCTAATAACGCGTATGTTGTCGCTGACATCTTTAATTCCCGGCTTCATACAGCATATTCCGCGAATCACAAGATCCACTTTTATGCCTTCCTGAGAGGCCTGCAGCAGTTTATCGATTATTCTCTTATCCGTTAAAGAGTTCATCTTCGCAAAAATATAACCGTTGCCGTATTTTTTATGACTTTCAATTTCAAGGTCAATCCGTTCAGCAAACATATCCCTGATTTCAAATGGCGCGACATGCAGTTCCTTGTATTCAGGTTTAAGCGAATAACCGCTTAAATAGTTAAAGAAGTTTACAGCATCATCTCCGATACGCGGATCTGTGGTAATAATTCCCATATCGGTATAAAGTTTGGCTGTGGAATCGTTATAGTTTCCCGTTCCCAGATGAACAAACTTAACAATTTTTTTATTGACCTTCTTTACAACCAGTGTAATTTTACTGTGCGTTTTCAGGTAGTTCATGCCGTATATAACATGACAGCCGGCGTCTTCCAGTTCTTTCGCCCAGTGCACATTATTTTCTTCATCAAATCGCGCTTTCAGTTCAACAAGCACTGTAACCTGTTTGCCGTTTTCAGCCGCCAATTTTAATGATTCGATAATCGGCGAATCACTGGATACCCGGTAAAGGGTCTGTTTAATCGCCAAGACGTTTTTATCTGTTGCTGCCTGCTGCACAAATTCAATAATCGGCTGGAACGATTCGTAGGGATGATGAAAGAATATATCTTCTTTCAGCGCTGCTTCATACACATTACGGTTCCCCAAAAATTTCGGCTGCTGCGGGAAAAACGGTTTAAATAAAAGCTTTGGAAATCTGTACTTTAATTTATCCGTCATTTCGAACAGAAACGTTAAATCCAAAGGTCCGTCAAAACGATAAACATCTTCAGGATGCAGTGAAAGCTGCTCCTCGAGGAAAGATCCGTTAATGGTAATGTCACGGCTCCGGTCGATTTCAAGACGAACCGCGGCACCTTTAGTACGTTCTTTTAAGAAACGCTCGATTTCGATTAATAAATCGGCAGCGCCTTCTTCATGTATCGTTAAGTCGGCATTTCTTGTAATTCTGAACGGGAATGTTCTGTCAATCTGATAACCGTTAAAAAGTTTATACACATATTCTTCAATAATATCTTCCGCCAGAACAAAATAGGTCTTGCCTTCGTGTGATAATTCATAAAATCTTTTTATCACTGTCGGCAGCTGCACAATCGCAGTCTGTTTGCCCAGTTCATTCGATAAGTCTACGAATAAGTTAATTTTTTTGTTCATCAGCTTAGGAAACGGACGATATGCATCGATTCCGAGCGGTGTTAAAGCCGGTAATATTTCTTCATCAAACAGTTTTTCCAGTTTATCCTGCAATGACTGGTGAAGCTGATGCGGTCTTTTTAGGAACACATTCAGCTTTTCCAGTTCCTCCATCAGTTCGTGATACATTTCGTATTGAATACGGCAGTTTTCACGGTTCAGCTCACCGATTCCGGACAGCTGTTCTTCCGGAGTCATACCAGTCTTAGTATCAGGCTCGGCATAATTCATCTTAACCTGGTCCTTTAAACCAGCTACCCTAACCATAAAAAATTCATCCAGATTAGAGCTCGTTATCGCTATAAATTTCAATCGTTCGAGAAGAGGATTACGCGTGTCGCCTGCTTCTGCTAATACTCTGTAATTAAATCGCAACCAGCTTAGTTCGCGGTTATTGTAATAAGATTTATCGTTTAATTTATAAGCCATTTATAATCCTCCTGCTCTCATAATTATAGCGTGTAAATATTAAGATTCTGTAAATTCTATCCGCAAATCTCCGCCGAGAATTTTTTGAATATGCTTTTTCTGACGGACTGCATGATATTCTTCTGCAATCGGGTCTCCATTGTACTGAATGGTCAATCTGAAGGCATCTCCGGATTTCGATAATTGTAAATTCTCGACAATTTCCGTATTGGAAATGTTCAGGGCATTCGCAAATTTAACGAGCGAACCGAGTGCCTGAATTTCATCCAGTTCTTCATCATTAAACCAGCCGGTTTCCTTCGCATAAAAGTCAAGCAGTGTTTTATTTTTATAACTGGCTATCAGTGCAAGTCTGACGCGGTCACGATGTCCGATGCCGTTAATATTGCTGTTGGAGATTAAATAGTAGGTATGCTGACTCGATGCATCCCTGTCGATAAAGTCACCTAAATAATATATCCCAGCAGCATGTTTCATAATCATTTTATTTGTACGCGACAGCGATAAAATATTCAGGCGCTCAAGTTCATGGTAAAGACGGTCAACAATTTCTGTTCTTTTATCTGTATCAGTCGGATCCAGATTAAAGTCATTGGCCAGCTGTTCTATCGAATCTTCAAATACTCTGTACTTATTAAAAGCAACAGGATATTCCTTACTGAAAATGCGCATAGCCATACCTTCGCGCAGCCCCTTGCGGCTGAACTTGAATTCCTTGGCATCTACAATATTAAGCAGTGTTCTGAAAACAATGATACTCGGCAGAATAATATCAGCGCGGTCTTTACTCAGGCCGTCGATATCATCCAGGTTTTCAGTGTCCGTATTTTTCAACAGCTTATATACATCCTGTAAATCATTGCGCACCATAGTATAGCCGTGAACACCAGCTATCGGATAACTGATCATCGACTGATGAATACGCGCTATGTTACGCGCACTTCCGCCGATTGCCAAAATCGGCACACGGCGGTCACGCAGCCAGTTCACTTTTTTCAGCTCAGTTTCCACAAATTGCTTAGTCTGTTTAATCGCCGCTTTGTCATTATGTTTTTTACCTTCAAAAAACATTTTACTGAGCGTAACAACCCCAAACGATAAACTCGTACGATAGATGATTTCTTTATCCTCGTAAAAAGTAAGCTCTGTACTTCCCCCACCGATATCGATTGTCACGGCATCGTAATAACTGATTGTGTGGACAGCCGCTTCATATCCAAGCGTTGCTTCCTCTTCGCCGCTGATAATGACCGCATCCAAATCAAGTTCTGATTTAATGCGCCCGATAATATCCTCGCGGTTTTTAGATTGTCTGATGGCTGCTGTGGCCACCGGGAAAATCTTAGTTATATGATATTTTTCCGAAATTTGTTTAAAACTGTTCAGGATTTTTAATAAAGCTGCAATCCCTTCTTCTGCCATGTAGCCATCTTCATCAATATACTGAGCTAAACGTGCAGGTGTTTTAATATTTCTAATTTCTTTTAAGCCGTGTGTCTTGGTGTATTCAAAAAGTACAAGTCGAATCGTGTTGGATCCGATATCTATTAAGCTTATTTTGTTCATCGAAAAACTCCTACTCTTTAGAGTGAATCATGTCTTCCGGTTTAATCCATTTATCATACTGTTCTTCTGTCAGCAATCCTGAATCAAGCGCAGACTCTTTTAAAGTGATTCCTTTGTCATGTGCGTTTTTAGCAATTTTAGCAGCATTTTCATAACCGATATGAGGGTTTAATGCTGTTACAAGCATTAGAGAGTTATTTAAATACTTATCAATGTTTTCCTGAATCGGTTCAATTCCAGCAGCACAGTTATCATTGAAACTGTTCATTCCGTCAGCCAGCAGGTAAATAGACTGCAGTGTATTATATAAAATAACCGGCTTGAACACGTTGAGTTCGAAGTTACCCTGTGAAGCTCCAAACCCTACAGCAGTATCGTTCCCGAACACTTGAGCTACAACCATAGTCAGCATTTCAGACTGAGTCGGATTTACTTTGCCCGGCATAATTGATGAGCCCGGTTCATTTGCCGGAATTTCAATTTCTGCAAGACCCGCACGCGGGCCTGAAGCGAGCCATCTCACATCGTTTGCAATCTTCATCAGATCTGCAGCGAGTGCTTTTAATGAACCGTGCACATATACTACCTCATCGTAAGACGTCAATGCATGGAATTTATTAGGTGATGAGATAAACGGCAGGCCCGTTTGTTCGGAAAGCTGGTCGGCAACTCTGCTGCCAAATTCAGGGTGAGCATTAATTCCAGTACCAACAGCCGTCCCTCCAATTGCAAGGTTGCTGAGCTGTTTTTTAGACTGATTAATTATTTCTTTTGATTTTTCCAGCATATATGACCAGCCGCTGATTTCCTGCCCTAAAGTAAGCGGTGTAGCATCCTGAAGATGCGTACGGCCAATCTTAATAATATCCTTAAATTGTTCCTGTTTTTCTTCAAAAGTACCATGCAGTTTTTCAAGTGCAGGCAGAAGCTGATGTTCAACTGCCTGGCTCAGCGCCACATACATCGCAGTAGGATATGTATCATTAGAGCTTTGTGACTTGTTGACATCGTCGTTCGGATGAACAATTTCATCACTGCCCTGATCTTTAAGATACTCGTTAGCAACATAGCTGACTACTTCGTTAACGTTCATATTGCTTTGAGTTCCGCTGCCCGTCTGCCAGACAACAAGCGGGAAATGATCATCCAGTTCGCGTTTAATTATTTTTTCACATGCAAATACAATCGCATCTTTTTTCACAGGAGAAAGCTTTCCTAAATCACTGTTGACAATCGCAGTCGCTTTCTTTAAGTGAGCAAATGCTACGATAACTTCAATCGGCATTTTTTCTTTGCCTACAGGAAAGTTCTGACGGCTTCTTTCTGTTTGCGCTGCCCAGTACTTATCCGCAGGCACCTTAATTTCACCAATCGTATCGTGTTCAATTCTAAATGACATATAAAAATCCCTCCGAAATATAGTATTCATTACTAGTCTATACTATATTGCGAAAGGATTCATTAAGAAAAAACTATGCAAACTTATAAGAGTAATATTCTACTATGTCATGGTCTAATCTGCCTGCCGCATCTTTGTCGATTATGACAGTCACCATGCGATGGTTTTTAATATTGCTGAGTATGCTGCTGCCTGAGAGATTGGCATCATAAAGACTTCTGACAACCTCCTCCTTATCTCCTCCTGTTGCATAGATAAAGAGCTCTTTTGCTTTAAATAATTCATCATTGTCATTGTTAAAGCCGACTTTTTTATTTGAATTTAAATTGAGAAGTGCGACATTCACTTTCTTCTTGCCTTTGTCATCAAGATCATCGGCTGTTCCGCCTTCATTTAGTTGTGATGAAGGAATATCAAGGTTTTTAAAAATATCCAGACCGCCTCTGCCTACTGAATACAGCTGAATTTCAGATAAGTCTGCAGGATGATTTTTCAATTCACCGACAAATTTTTCATACACTGGTGATAAATCTTCATTAACATCCAGCGCTAAAATGCTTTCCGGATTGTTGTGAATCTGCTTACGCAGCAAATCCGCAGCAAAAATGTCCGCAAGTTCTTTCGTTTCAAATATTTTAAAATTCATTGCCATAATTTTTATCCTCCAATAATCGTTGCCTTGTAGTTTAATCTTATATTATATTTATCTTACCCCAAACAGCAATTAAAATAACGTAATCATAAAAAGAAACAGAGAATAATAAAGAGAAAATACCTTTTTTACAACAAAACCTTTTTAATCTTTGCAGAATGGTTTATAATAAATGTAATTAATATAAGTACTGGGGGCAAATCAATAATGAAAGCATTTCTTATTTTAATGGTTTGTATAGCCTTTCTGACTTCAATCCTTACAGCAGGACGCGAAACTGACTGGGGATATAAAGATGACGGAGAGACAAAAATTAGAGAATAGTCTTATTCAATATATTTTTTAAACTGGACAGCTTCGTGCCGTACAGTTTTTTTTGTTTTTTATTTGCGAGTACGGTGTCGTTTCGCCGTCGTACTTGTCCATCCACTTCTCCTTCAGCTTTCATCAAAATCCTTTTAATTGAGAATAATTATCAGTTAATATATAATACAGATACATGATATACATAAATAACAGCCTTAAGGAGAATATATTTATGCAAATTTACTGGAGTAAACTGATAGATGTTGTTAATGAATCGCCCGAAGTGAAAACTTTTGTTTTCGAATGTCCTGAAGATTATACCTGGGAAGAAGGGTCGCACATACACCTTGCTTTTGAAGGTTTTAACACTGGAGAAAAGCCGGATAGAAGCTTAATCAGACATATGTCAATTTCTACCTTGAAAGACGAAAACACGATTGGCATTACTACCCGCATCAGAAAAGATGCTTCGAAGTTTAAACAGATTTTAAATGAATTGTCCATTGGAGATAAAGCAGCAATATTTAAAACACATACAAATGTACCTTTAAAGCGTGAAGGTAAAAATATTTATATGCTTTCTTCAGGCGTCGGCCTGGCGACTTTTAGACCGCTGGTTCTGGATTATCTGAATGATAATGACAATGTCGCTAAAATTCACTCGTTAAATATTGATTCATCTAAAAATTATTTATTTCCTGATATATTCCAATCTTCAGCAGATAAAAATCTGACTGCGCACTTCGTCAGTACACGCGATGAGTACTATGAAGAGGCAGAAAAACTGACAGAAGATAAGGATGCCCTATTTTATGTGGTCGGCAGCGATGAGTTCCTGAAACAGAATGTCGATCTGCTGCTTAAACAAGGCATACCAAATCATCAGATTATGCTCGATAAACACGAAAGCCAAAAAGAGCAGTTCTTCGCTAATTAATTTCACTTTATTATATAAATATGAAAATCCGGGATATCTTCAAAGTGATATGCTCCCCCTAAAGTAGACACTTAAAAAAGTAAACTACTTTAGGGGGAGTTTTCTCTTGAAATCAAACATAAGGTATTCAACGAATGAACTGATTGAATACATCGAGTTATATTTAGATGGCACTTCATTTCGAGCACTCCGTGAAGATTATGAGCTAGATTTAAACGAATCAACCTTCCGACTCTATCTAGATAAATACTTGAAGCATGGGACGACTGGATTACTGAGACCACAAAAGAATCGTAACTATTCAAAAGCATTCAAACATCAAGTGGTTCAAGAATACTTCAATAGTAATTTGTCCTACAAAGGTCTCTCTGTTAAATATAATATTCCGAGTGATCATACGATTAGAAACTGGGCGATGCGATATACTGAAGGCAAAGAGAATCGAACGTATTCTCCAAAACCGGAGGTCTATCAAATGAAAAGTAGAAAGACAACATACGAAGAACGGATCGAGATTGTGGAGTATGTCATCAATCACCAACTATCTTATAAAGACGCTGCAGAAAAATTTAAGGTCAGCTACACTAACGTCTATTCATGGACGAGAAAGTATAAACAATTTGGACCGAAAGCACTCGAAGACAATCGAGGTAAGAAGAAGACGACGGAAGCTCAGACGGGTGAAGAACAGTTGAAAGCTGAGATTGAAGCGCTCAGAATCCGAAATCAGTGGTTAGAAATGGAAGTTGAGACGCTAAAAAAGCAGGAACAAATGGAAAGAGAGTTGATCAAACAAGAATCCGCCAAAAAGCGTCGTACCAAACGGTCGAAGCGTTAAAACATAAATATCCGATTGTTCATCTTTGCCAGGTGCTGGGGATTTCCAGAGCGAGCTATTATAAATGGCTGCATCGAAAACCTGCACAGTATGAAAATAGAGATCAATCATTGATGACCATGATGTTAGAGACATATAATGCGTTAGATGGCATTTATGGCTATCGTCGAATGACGATATACCTGAATCATTTCAGACAGGCTAAGGTGAATCACAAACATGTGTATCGACTGATGAAGATGATGAATTTGAAATCGGTGATTCGACGAAAGAAACGCAGATATAAAACAGTCAAACCCGACTATATCGCTGCGAATATACTCAATCGTGAATTTCACGCAGCCAAACCCATGCAGAAACTGGTGACAGATATTACTGAATTCAGTACGACCGATGGGCG